>JBMOMJ010000048.1:0-27506 GCA_049324695.1 Myxococcota bacterium | reverse complement strand
CCGAGGCGAGGGGGAGCCCGTGCGGCCGACGACGGGAAGGGACCCGCACCCGAATCAGCGCCAGCGGGTTTAGCGCCAACGCATCTAGCAGGTGGCATTCGCAACGAGGCAGCCGCGGGAAGGGCCCCGGCGGAGGCTGGATGGGCTCACCGGAGCCGAACGTAATGGAGCGGCCGGCGTGAGGCGGCGTGTCCAAGTGAAGCGTGAGGCGGCGTGCCCGGTAAAGCGTGAGGCGGCGTGTCCGCTTTGTGGTCCCGAAACAGGGTGGGGCGGGCGCGGTGGGAGTGTGCGCACTGGGCGACGGCGACTGCGCTCACGTGAAATAGGGCCTTAGTTGCGCGCCCTTTTCGGCGCTCCCCCCACGAACGCGAGCCCCAAGGAGCCCGATTTCCTTTCCGAATCGAGTCTGAGTAGACTCCCTTCGCGCGACCGGTTCCTGGTCGTCAAAAGGGAGTAAAGAACGAATGGCTCAGACTCGACTTGCCCGTCACGTGGTCGCGGCTTGCACCGCGTTCGGGCTCGCTGCCTGCGGCGGAAGTGACAAGCCTGCCAACAACCCGCAAGCGGGTGCCACCCAGTGTCCGCCAGGGCAGTACTTCGACGGCCAGATGTGCCAGACCCCCGGTGCGGCCGTGGGTCAGCCTCAGCCGGCGCCGACCACTCCTGCCGCCACCACTCCGGGCGCAACCCCGGGCGCCACCACTCCAGGTGCGACCCCCGGAGCGACACCCGCCGCGCCCGTTGCCACTTCCGCGCCAGGCACTCCCGCTCAGCCACTCGATCCGAGCGCCGCTGCCGCCGCCACCGCGCTCCTCACTCCGCTCGCTCAGCAGAGTGCTCCGGGCGCGAAGGCGATGGGCACTGCCGTTGCCGGCAACTTCCAGCAAGGCCAGGTGCTCGAGACCCAAGTGCAGATGAATCCGGGCAAGTGCTACACCGTCGTGGGCGCCGCGCTCCCAACCGTGACGAACCTCGATATCGAGTTGGTCCCATTGATGCCGGTACCCGGCTTGGCATCGCCAGTGATGGCAGCCGATCAGACCCAGGGATCGACGGCCGTGGTCGGTGCTGCACCAAACTGCTTCAAATGGGCGTTGCCGGTGGGCGGCCCAATGAAGGTGGTCGTGCGAGTGAGCGCCGGCTCGGGCATTGCTGCCGCGCAGGTCTTCGAGAAGTAAGAGGCAAGGCAGGCGGAGTGGAGCGGAGCCGTGGCTTCGCTCCGTTCGCCGACTTCATTCCGCGCGTCGCCGTTTCAGCGCGCGTCGCTTCATTCAGGGCGCCGCCGTTTTTAGCGCGTGTCGCGCGAGCCGAACTGCGGCCAGAGCAACGTGAGGCCCTTGGCGCGGCGACGTCGAAGCTCCCAATCGACCAGGAAAGGCACGCTGCCGGCGGTGACCGTCGCGAGCAACAGCCCTGCAACCACGTCGATGAGGTAGTGCCAACGCAGAAACAGCGTCGCGATCATGATGTTGAGCGAGAAGAACGCCACGATCGGCCAGGTGTAGCGGTACGGCGGCAAGTGCCGGAAGCGATACGAGAACAGCGTGATGAAGGCCGGCGCCGCAGTGTGGAGCGAGGGGAAGATGTCTTTCTGCGCGCCCCCGGAGCGCACCGCATCCATTACCATGTCCAGCCAGAGGCCATGCGGGAACGGCTTCGTGAACTCCGTGGCCATCGCTTTGTATGGTCCGAAGCCTGGCACCAGCATGTAAACGGTGTGCCCGATGCAAAACAGCATCAGCATGCCGAGCGCGAATTCCCCGAGAATCCTCTGGTTCTTCACGACGAACAGAATGGGTACAACGTGCACGGCCAGCACGAAGAAGTACCCGAAGTAGAAAAACGAGAACCACTCGGTAGTAAACGGCGTGAGCACCTGCTCGAGGACGAGCGCCGGCTCGACTCCGAAAAGCTGGATGTCGAGCTCGCGCAGCTCGAGATCTAACGAGCGCGGGTTGATGTGCGGCAAGAGCTCGCGAAAGAAGAAGTAGCTGAGCTGCACCGGGCCGTAGATGGCCACGCGGTAGATCCCCGCTTTGAGCCAACTGTCCCGGAACAGGTTGCTGCGCCCGACGGCGATCCCGACGAACGCGCACGCCAGGAGCCCCAAGACCTGAGCCAATTGCCGCCCCAAATTGCCGCCGCCCTCACCACGGATCACCGCGACATTCAGTACGATGACGTACCCAATCACCAACCAGTCGTGGATCGCGAGCTCGCTACGCAGGGCCGCAGGGGCCGCGACTGACTGCCCTTCGGGGGACTGGGCTGCAGCGGGAGTCACCGACATGGAAAACGAGCGGCTGGCTTCTAGCTTCGTCGGTCGAGGCGGGCAAGCGGAGGCGCCATCTCTGTCACGTCGAGGCGTGGCGCTTCCTGCGTTGGCGGAACCGACCCGGTTTCCGAAAGGTCAGCCTCCGGATAAGGCATTTCCACCGCGAGGCGCTCGCGACTGGCATCGGTCATGTTCGCATTCAAAAGGTCACTGACGTTGAGCTCGGCCAGCAGGAGCTCGGCTTGCTCGATAGGCACGCCGAAGAGCCGCGCAAGCTCCGTTGTCTCGATCCCGGGGCGCTGCTTCAGGACGTCGGCCAGAACCAGTTGACGTGCTTGGTCGATGGCGAGCTGTTGCTCCTTCTTGGCTCGGGTCGAGCGCCGGTTGAGGAACACGCCGAGGCCGGCGAGAAGTCCCGCGAACAAGGTCACAATCAAGGGTGCGGGTAGGCCCTGGATCACGAGCCCCATGAGCGCGGCGAACAGCATTGTGAGCCCCGCCGCACCGAACGCTGCGTAAGCGCCGAAACGGCAGGCGACGATGCCCAACGACGCACGCTGCGCTTGCTGCAGCAATGCGTTTTCGCGGCCGCTGCGAACCAACGTGGGATCTTCGAGCGCAATGCGTGGCCCGCCGCAGACTCGACAGCGCGCTACACCGGCGCGCATGTCGGTCCCGGCAATCGCGCGACAGTGCGGGCAGCGGTTCGCCTCGCCGAACACGGCTCCGCAGTTTTCGCAGGTGCTCGATCCAGGCGGCAACGCGGCATCACAGGCGCGGCAGCGAGGTACCGATGGGGCGCTCAGCACCGTGGTGTCTGTCATTCGAGCCTCGAAATGCCTTTCCCAGCAAGCATGCCAAGCCGACGTGCGGTGGGCGAAATCTTCTCGGTGCGGGCGAGGGCGCGCCGTTTACCTTGGGGCGGAAGTGTAGGAAGTCTAGCGGATTTTTCCAGGCGGGATTCGCCCCCAACCACTCTCGGGGGCTGTTCAATGGCGCCGACAACGTTTAGGTTCACGCCCCACGATGCGTTCCCTCCGAATTGCCCCCTGGCTCGCGCTGGCGGCCGCGCTGTGCGCCGAACCCGCGCACGCCTTGAATGGTTTTTTTGCCAGCAAACAAGAAGGCCCGGTGAAGAGCTACACCACCCAGGTGGTGGTGATGAAGAAGGGCAACACCACCGCGGTGAGCCTCATGCCGGACTACGAAGGTCCGCTCGAGCGCGGCTTCGCCTTGGTTTTGCTCGTGCCGGGGGACGTCGCTGTGGATCACGTCTCCACGTTGAAGCGCGAGTTCATCGATCGCGTCGACCAACTGAGCGCGCCGCGCTTCCACGAGTTTTGGGAGCAGGATCCGTGCGACACGTCACCCGCGCAGCAAGAGTGGGAGCGCAACATGAAGGTCGAAGGCGGCGGCTTCCTCGGCGGCGGTAGCATCAGTGGCGGCAAGAAGGTCGCCAAAGAGCTGTTCCTCGACGTCCAGGCGAAGCAGAAGGAAGGTGAGTACAAGTTTAGCGTTCTCGACTCGAACCAGAACGTCGTCGGGTGGCTGAGCTCGAAGGGCTACAAGCCTCCAAATGGCGCTGAGGCGGCGCTCAAGCCGTACACCGACGGCGGCATGAAGGTGCTGGTTGCCGAGGTGGATCCCAAGCGCATCGAGTTGGTTGGCGCCGAACGCGCGCAGCTTTCGCCGATTCGCTATTACACCGAGCAGCCGTTCGAGACGATCGTGGCGAAGCCGGGCGTGCTCAATTCGCCCGGCAAGCAAGAGCTCTTCATTTACGTGCTGGATCCCGAGCAGCGCTACGAAACCAAGAACTACAAGACGATGTTTCCGCCAACGAACATCGCGGTGGAGTTCGAAGTCAAGGAGCGCATGGGCGAGTTTTACGCTGGGCTCCACGACATCATTTTGGAGAAGTCGCCAAAGACTTTCTTGGCCGAATATGCCTGGCCCGCGGACAGCTGTGGTCAACCGTGTCCCACGGAGCCGCTGATGATTCACGAGCTCTTGAGCCTCGGTGCAGATGTGTTCGAGCGCTCGGTGCCAGAAGCGGAGCGCAATCCGAAGCCGCCGGAGCTGACCAAGGAAGAGAAAGAAGCTCGTAAGAACGACCTAAAGGACCTGAAACCGAAGGAGCGGCGCGAGCGCGAAAAGCAAATGGACGAAGAGCGCAAGACCGTCGCACTACGCAAGGTGCTGGTCGAGCGCCACAAGTATGTGCTGTCGCGTTTGCACTACCGCTACGACGCGCCATCGCTGCCGGAAGATCCCAAGATTGGTCCGGCGTCGAGTGGTGCCAGCGGTGGCGTCGCGCTACCGACTGGTCCGAAGATGGAGATCGACACGCAGGTGAAGTCGACGCCAGCAAGCCGCTTGCAGGTTCGCTACAACAACTATCACCCTTGGGTTCCGGTGATTAAGTGCGAGCACCCGGAGCGCGGTAAGTGGGGCAAGAGCCCGCCGGACTACCGCGGCTTGCGCAAAACCTGGATCGCGGAAGATCTTTCACGCAAAAACCGCACCCAGATCAAACCTGCCAAGACTGTGATCACGCCCATCCCCGAGCTTGGTTTGAGCGGGCAGGCGAAGAAGGAAGCCGCTGACGCTGGTGCCGACGCAGGCGTGGATCCGTCCAAGTCGGGCGGTGGCAAGTGTGGCTGCAGCGTGCCGGGTGCACCCGCGAGCGCAGCGGGCTTGTTCGGCGGTTTGATCGCGACCCTAGCGTGGGGTGCGCGGCGCCGTAAACGTCAGTAACCCCAATCGGTTGCTGCTTCGGGGTTCGTTGCTCGCGTGAGCGCCGGGCTAGCTGGATCGCGCGGCGCCGTCCATGCGGGCGCGACGGGCTGAATCGGTGCCGCAGGCGCAGGTGGTGGCGCACTGGTGTTTGCAACGAGCGGAGCGCTCAACATTTCGCTGGAGCGTGCTCCGGTGCTCGCCTGACAGCGCACGAGGTAGTTGTTGTCGTGTGCATCGAAGATCGGAAATAGGTTGTAGCCAGTGGGACAGCTGCGTCCGGCAAGCTCGAAACAAGCACTCTGATCGGAGCCGCACGAGACGTGCACCATGGGCGAGCCGTCGGGACCAGTGATGTTGCGCGCACGCGGCTCGTGGGCACACCCCAAAAGCCACACTGCGAGCCCGAAGGCCAATCGTCGCATGGGGAAACCTTAGCGCTAACTGGCGGCTCTGGCAGGGACGCTCTTACTCGCTAGCGGGTTCGGGCGGGGCGAGCGGGTCGATGATTTTGGGCAGGCCTTTTCGGTGGAAGTAGACGCGCAAGAGGTCGCGTGCGACTTCGGCTGCGCGTTGTCTCCAGACGCTACCGTTCTCGAGCATCACGCTGACGGCGATTTCTGGCTTGTCGGCGGGGGCGAAGCCGACGAACCAGCTGGTAGTTTCGCTGCGGCTACCCGGCCGTAGGGTTCCGGTTTTGCCGGCCACGCGGACGCCCGGGAGCAGGCTGTGGCCAGACTCATCGTTGAACACCTGCCGGCTCGTACCGCTGCGCACCGTAACCTCCATCATCTTCGTGATGCGGCGGGCAGTCGCGCGTTTCAAAACGCGGGTCGGCGTGCCGTCGTCACCGCTCGAATCGCTAGTTCCGGCGAGCAGGTGCAGTCGTTGCGCCACTCCACCTTGCGCGATGATGCTGGCGAGATACGCAGCGCCGAGCGGAGACAGCGTGCTGCCTTGGAAACCGGTCGCAGTGCGCGCGAATTCGAGATCGTTGTACGGCACCTGGAGGCTTCCGAGTGGCACCGGGAAGTCGAAGGGCACGTTCGAGTTGAAGCCGAGCCGCTCTGCCACATCGATCAGATCCTGGCGCGCCAGTCGACGCGTCGCGAGCTGCGCGTACACCGCGTTGCGACTGAAGCCGAGCGCTTGCGAAAAAGGCGCGCAGCTCACCCCCTCGCCGCCGTGCGGCGCGTCCAAGTGACGGCGCTCCACGCTGCGAATACCCCCGGCGATGCAGATCTTGTCATTGGGACGCACGCCGCCGCTCTCGAACAGGGCCGCGGTGGTAACGAGCTTGAAGACGCTGGCGGCCGGCATGCGCGCCTCGGTAATTACGGACTTGCGCGCCACGCCGCGCTGCACCTCCGCAAACACTCGCACGCTGCTCGTCTTGAGGTCGATCACGACAGCAGCTCCCTCCAGCGGGTGCGCCTGTTCGAGCAAGCGCAGCGCGGCGCGAGTCAGCGCCGGATCGAGTGTGAGCTCCGGGCGTGCGCCCTGGCGCGTCTCGGCGAAGGCTCGGTTCTCTTCCAGGCGAATGCGCGAAATCTCCAGGCGCACGTCGTCAGCGCGCGTTTCGCCGTGAGCGAACGAGACTTTGGCGATGGCGACGCCGAGCGCAAGCGCGCCCGAGAGACCCTTCAGAGAGCGTCCTCGCGTCACTCGCTTTTCATACGCCGCACCGTCCAGTCGACAAAATTTCGCGCAGCTTCGTGAAGCGCTTGCATAAGCAGCGCCGCGACATGGACAAACTTGGCCCCGCAGATCACGGGCATCTTACGATTTCGTGCAAGGAGCGCCCCATGCAACTTCGCGCAGGACTGAGAGCCCCGACGAATTTTCCGGTCGTCGCGGGAACGGGTCGAAACCGGAGCGAGTGCCGCGCCATCGAGCTGAGCCCCAGCGGCATCGTGTTGGATCGCGGCTTCGAAATCGAACGTCGACCGATGCCGCTCGTGATGCGCATCGAGATGCGCTTGCCGGAGCGGTTGCGGCCGCTCATCGCCTGGGCGCGGCCAATCTGGGCGCGCGGAGAGTACCAGGCCCTCAAATTCGTAGGCGCATCCGATGCGGATCGCCTGTCGCTCGCCGAGCACCTCGATCTGCAACGCTTGCGCGGCTTTGCACCCAAGTAAGTATCGCTATGAAACCCAAGCATATTTCGCTTCGTCACCCATCCATTTCCCACTGGCGCAACGTGCTTCTGGCGGCGCCGCGCGTGCTGGTTTCGCTCGGTGCGCTGACTGGCGCGATCGCCTGCCTGAACGCGTGCGTTTCGCGGTTGACCTACGAGGAGGCAGCTTCCGCGGCCGAGGTCGAACGAGAAGGGCACCGCCGCGCGGAGGTCGAGCTGGCCGCCGCCAAGGCACGCATTCAGGACCTGGAGGCAGAGCTCAAGTCGCGCAGCGCTGGGTTGGAGGCGCGCGATCAGAAGCTTGCCGAGGAGAAGTACGAGCGCAACGTTGCCAGTAAGGAACGAGACGAGACGGTGTCGCTCGTGGCGCAGCTGCGGGGTGAGTTGGCGCGCGCCAACGAACACCTCGAATCGTACGCGAAGAAAAATGCACGCCTCGAGCACGAGCTGAGCGTCTCGCGCGAAGTGCCGGCGCGCTCACCGATCTCGCAGGAGATTCGAGGCATTCTGAGCTCGGCTCATCTAGAGCAAAGTGTGCGCCTCACCGAGACCGCGCAAGGCGTCACGCTCAACGTACCCGCCGACGTGATCTGGAAGCGCGGCGACGCTGAGTTGGCGCCGAGCTTGGGCACACTGTCCAACGCGCTGGCTCGCTTCGCCGAAGCGCATCCGGAGTTGAGCATCACGCTGCGTGAAGGCGCCGCCGATCCGGCCCTTCCGGAGTCGATCGGGCGACAGCGCCGCGAGAGCTTGCGCGCGTTGCTGGCGCATCCGAAGTTGGCCGGTCGCTTCAGTTTCGAAGCGCCGAACACGAGTTCTGCCCCGGCGAGCTACGATCTGGTGCTCGCCTTCGCGGCCGCTCGCTAGCTTCGCGCTCAGCGACGTATCAAGTCGATCTCGAGAGCGCGCTCCGGATCGCGCCCTCGAGGCGCCGCCACGGCGCGAAAACGCGGCTCGCTGCGTAGCACGTCGAACACTGCTGCCGCGAGCCGCGGCTTCAATGAGCGCTCGAAGGCTTCGAACCACGCGAAACCGTCTTCATCGCCGTCGTAGTCGTCGTCGAACTCGGCGACGACGTTGAGCACGATCTCGAACGTTCGCTCTTCGCGGTGCATGTTGACATCCTCTTACAGCGAGAAGCTGACTTTCGCGGGCCAACTACCAGGCGAAGGAAACGACGCGCCGCGAATGGCTTCCACCATGCAATCCACGGCCGATTCCCCAGCCTGGTTGGGTGGCGTGACGCCCGCGGCGAGCACACTGCCTTCGGTCGAAACGTAAGCGGTCGCCTCGAAAGTGCCCGCATTGCCGTCGCGGCATTCATCGAGCTTGTCGCTCAGCTTCTTGAGGGCGCTCTTGATGTGCTCGCTATCCCACTCGAGGGGCGGGCGCACGTCGTTGGGCGGGTCGAAGTCGAAGGACTTGCGCGCCAAGCCATGCATGCCACCGACCGGCTTTGGCCAGCTGCGATTGCGTAGCGTGGAGAGCATGCACTTTTCAGTTTCACGATCGCCGAGCGTCGACTTCTCCAAGTACGATTCGCTGACTTTGCCGTCGGAGTTTACCTTGATGAAGAAGCTCACGGAGCCGCCCAGAAACTCGATGCGTTCGGTGCCGCGATTCAGGCAGCGCTCGAGGGAAGCGAGCGCGCTCTTGAAGGTGGCATCGACCTGCTCCTCATTCATGCCGCCGATCTCACTCGAGGTGCGGATGCCACGCAGCCCGTTGCCCTCGGTCTTGGGGGCGCCGGCTTCGACCTGGGTCTTGGGGGGCGGTTTTTCGTCGCCACCGCAGGCGCTGACGCAGACTGCGCCGAACACGAGGAGCGCGAGTGAAACTAGGCGAGGAGAGCCAATCGAAGCGCAGAGACGTGCGGGCATGATCTTGATTCGTAGTAGCGGTGCGCAAAGTGCGCTGAGCATTCGCTCTTTAGTATGGCAAGCGCGGCCGCTCAACCGACAAGTGGTAAAGGGCACAGAGCGCAGCCAAACCCGAAATTTTCGAGCCTCGGGCTGCTCAGAGCGAAGCGCCGCGCAGCTCGCCTTCCCGCATGGCGGGGACGGGCACGCCAATTTCGTCCGCTAGTGCGAGCAAGAAGCTTCGCAGAATGCGTGCTCGTTCTCGTGCTTCGGCGCGGCCGCGTTCGGTGCAGAAGGTGCTCGGCAGTTTCAAGAGCTTCGTGAAGAAGTGATCGACCGAAAAGCGCAGGTCGTTGAGCTCGCGGTGTTCGCCCCAGGGGTCCTGGGCGTCGAAGTACGCCGCCTCGAGGCGCACACCGGTAGAAAAGGTGCGCGCAATGCCCAGCGCGCCGAGGGCCTCGAGTCGATCGGCGTCTTGGAGCGCTTCACCCAAAGCCGAGCGTGGACGCCGCCCGCCGCTGTAGCTGTGGTCTTCGATGGCGTGAGCGACGCGTTCGCAGCTGGCGCTGTCGAGCGCGCTGCTCAGGAGTTCGCGCGCTACGCTGGCTGACATCACGCTCGCCCGCGCACGCTCCGGATGATTTTTGGGAAGGTTCACCACATCGTGCAAGAGCGCGGCACAAACGCATTCACGAAATGCCGCCGGCTCCTCGTGCAACGCGACGGTGCTGCGCGCTACGCGCAAGAGGTGCTCGACGTCGTGCGCAGCGTCATTGCTCGAGAGACTCCGCACGTGCTCGAAGACGCGCGATAGCAGCGGGTCAGCGGTGATTCTGGTGAGCAGCTCGGCGCGGCTCAAGGTGGTCAGCATGCCGCTCTGCTTAGCGCGCGCTCACTGGCTCAGCCAATATGCACAACGACTTGACCTCTGCGAAGCGACGTCGCAGCGCTGGCTTGGGCCGCACGGCCACGCCGATATGAGCCGCTTGAAATAGCTCGACGTCGAAGGCGTTGTCGCCAAAGGCTGCCACGAGCTCGGCGTTGGGAACGAGCTCGCGCAAGGCAATCGGTTTTCCATCAGCGTAGGGAACCGGTGCGGCCAGCTCATCCAGAATGAGCCCGTCGTGTTCGCGAGCACGGCTGGCTGCGATGTCGCTCGGCTCGATTCGCCAGTGAGCGGCCGCTGTCTCCACGATGGGTTGTGGTGACGCCGACACCACGATCGTGCGAATGCCGACACCGCGCGCGTAGGCGAAGACTGCTGCGAGCTCTTCGTGAAGGCGCTCGGCCAAATGGCGCTCCGCGAATGCGGTGCGTGCGATGTCGATCAGCTCCTCACGCCGCATGCCAGCGTAGCACCACGTCATCATCGCGCAGACATCACGCTCCGGATAGCGCTGCTCGAGGTAGGCGGTGAACAGCCGCGCGGCGACGTCGTTGGCGTTCCCATCCGAGGGTACACCGAATTTGTTCGCCTCGCGCTGCAGCGCCGGGAGAGCTGCATCACGCAGCAGGCCATGCTTCAGGGCTTGATGAAACACGTCCTCGCCCACATCGCCCGACCACAACGTCCCGTCGCCGTCGAAGGCTAACAACGCAGCCGGGTGCGTCGCTGCGATTTCACGCAGGCGCTCGACGAGCTCGTCGCTCGTGACGACTAGTGGCTCGCGTTCCCGTTGGTCCACGTGCGCCACCACCGTTCGGAGTACTCGAGATCTTGCTGGGTATCGATTTCCATGTAGCCGCCGGGCGTGATCTCTCGAAACAACGGTACGCCGGCTTCGGACATTTCTGCCAATAAGTCGATGAGGTAAGCGCGCTCGAAGCTGCGCCCTTCGCGAAACGGTTTGCCGGCGTAAGTCGCGTGCGCCCGGTCGTACGCTCGCGTGAACTCGGCTGCGCCCTGAGCGCTGAGCTTCATCACGCCGATGAACTCGCCGTCTGCCACATCGCTCTCGACATGGCGCGAGATCGCGCTGATCCGGCGACCGTCGAGGCGCACCTTTTCGGCGTCGCTTTCGGGATGCAGGGTGCGACCCATGTAGCGCCGGCGCCAGGCCGTATCCACACCGAGCACGATGTCTTCGGGCGCGCTCTTGAGGCGCGCCACGATGCCGGGTTCGTACACGATGTCAGCATATGTCGAGATGAAGCCGTCGCGCATGTGCTCGCGTGCGCACAACAACGAAGCCAAAATGTTGTTGTGCTCCCACTCCGCGTTGCGCACGAAGGTCAGGTTCGGATAGCGCTCGCGCACCACCTCCTCCTTGTAGCCGCACACGAACACGATATCTGCGTCCCGAAAACCTGCGCCGTGCAGCGCGTCGAGGATGTGGTCGAGCATGGGCTTGCCGACCACTTCCACCAGGGTTTTCGGGACTAGGTCGGTGCGCCCGCCAAGCCGGCTGCCGCGCCCTGCGCCGATGACGATTGCCTTCATGCAGCGTTACTCGTCACCCGCGAGCTTCGCGAGCACGTTCAAATCTTCGAGCGTGGAGACGTCGCCCTGTGCTTGACGGCCTGCAGCCACGTCTTTCAGCAAGCGCCGCATGATCTTGCCGCTGCGTGTCTTGGGCAGGCTATCCGCAAAACGAATGCTGTCCGGGCGGGCGAATTTGCCGATTTCTTGAGCGACGTGCTCACCGAGCTTCTGCTTCATCTCGTCGGAAGCGGTGTGAGGCGGTTTCAAGGTGACGAACACGACCAGCGCTTGGCCCTTGAGCTCGTCGGGACGACCCACCGCGGCGGCTTCGGCGACGGCCGGGTGTGAAACCAGCGCGCTCTCAATCTCGGCGGTGCCGATGCGGTGCCCCGCAACGTTCAAGACGTCGTCGATGCGACCCACTACGTGGAAGTAGCCGTCTGCATCCTCGCGTGCGCCATCGCCGGTGAAGTACACACCTTCGATTTCGCCGTAGTACTGCCGGCGGAAGCGCTCGTCGTCGCCCCACACCGTGCGCAGCATGCTGGGCCAGGCTTGCTTCAGAACCAAGAAGCCGCCGCTGCCTTGGGGCACGCGCTGACCCTCTTTGGTCACGACTTCGGGCTTCACACCGAAGAAGGGCAAGCCCGTAGCGCCAGGCTTCATGCGATGGGCGCCTGGCAGTGTGGTCAACATGATCGCGCCGGTTTCGGTTTGCCACCACGTATCGACCACCGGGCAACGCTTCTTGCCGATGTTCTCGTAGTACCAGACCCAAGCTTCCGGATTGATGGGTTCGCCCACGCTGCCGAGCAGGCGCAAACTAGAGAGATCGCTCTTGTTGGGCCACTCCGTGCCCTGACGGATGAACGCGCGAATTGCGGTGGGCGCGGTGTACAGAATCGTGACCTTGTGCTTCTCGATGATTTGCCAAAACCGACCCCAATTGGGGAAGTTTGGCGCACCTTCGTACAGCACGCAGGTGGCTCCGTTCGAGAGCGGCCCGTAAACGATGTAGCTGTGCCCGGTGACCCAACCGACGTCGGCAGTGCAGAAGTAGATATCGTCGTCGCGCAGATCGAACACGTACTTCGACGTCAGATGCGCGCCCGTCAGGTAACCAGCGGTCGTGTGCAGCACTCCCTTGGGCTTTCCGGTCGAGCCGGAGGTGTACAGGATGAACAGCGGATGCTCGGCTTCCACGATTTCGGGTCCGCCGTTCTGTTCGGCGTTCGCCCGCGCCGAAGCCACGAGCTGATCCCACTCGATATCGCGGCCCTCCTTCATCTCGATGGGCAGCTTGGCTTGCCCAAGGCGGCGATACACGACCACCTTCTCGACGCTCGGCGCGTCCGTTACGGCTTTGTCGACGGTGGCCTTGAGCTCCACGACGTTGCCGCGGCGCAGCGCTCCATCTTGCGTGAGTACGAGCTTGGCACCGGAGTCATTGATGCGATCACGCAGCGACTCCGCAGCGAAGCCGCCGAACACGACGGTGTGCGGCGCGCCGATGCGAGCGCAGGCCAACATCGCGACCACCACCTCGGGCACCATGCCCATGTAGATGGCGACACGATCACCCTTCTTGATGCCGAGACCACGCAGCGCCGCGCTGAGCTCGACGACTGCGCGATGCAGCTCCGCGTAGCTGAGCTTTTTCGATTCGCCCGGCTCACTCTCCCAGAGGATGGCGGTTTTGTCGTGGCGCGCGGTGTTCAGATGCTTGTCGAGGCAGCTCTCGGTAATGTTCAGAGTCGCGCCCAAGAACCACTGCGCGTGTGGCAGCTTCCAATCGAGCAGTTTGTTCCACGGCGTGCGAAACACGAGCTCCGAGGTTTCGCGCTTCCAGAAGGTCTCAGGGGACTCGAGGCTCTCGCGGTAGAGCTTCAGGTACTCCTCGTTCGAACGAATGCGCGCTGCCTGGCTGAACTCTGGACTCGGATCGAAGGTCCGCGTTTCACTCGAATGACTCTCGATTGCCGTCGTATCGTGACTCATGGCTGCCCTGGAATTGGTTGGTTGACGAACTCGCCCCTTGGGAAAACCGCGAGCGCGTAGCCTACTTCCGGCTGCGCCCTGCTGCGAGGATATAATGCCGCGAACGCGGCAAGTCGGCTCAGTTGCGTGGAGCCCAGGCGCTGTAGCCCAGCTTCAGCACGAACCCCAGCATCGGCAGCGTACCACTCGAAAATACGGCTTGCTCCGTTCGCTCGTCGAAAGCACCGTGCAAACCAGTTGCTCCTTCGATGAAAGCGATGACGCCGAGCTCGGCCAACAAGTGTTTGTAGTTGAAGGCAGCCCCGAGCTCGAGGCAAAAGTAGGGATCGAGGCTGCTCGCCGAGCCGCCAGCCCGCGCAGTGCCGGCGTCCGCCGAGAGCGTGAGCTTGTGACTCGCAATGCCCGCGCCGACGGAAGTTGCGAAACGCACGACTTCGCCGTGCGTCATCAGTCGAAGATTGGGTCCAAAGCGCAACGAACGCAGCGAATAGTCGCGATACGCCACGCACATGTCGGAGTTGGTATCGAGCTCGCACGCGTTATCGGCTTGTAGCCTTCCAAGATCGAAGGCGAGCTCCACGGCTACGGGCTCGGAGAGTCGGTAGCCGCCGCGTAGGCCGAAGGAGGGCAGGGTGATGCCGCTCGCTCCCTCGACTCGAAGATTGAGTGGTGTGTCGTTCAGGCCGACAGCAGCGACTGTGGCGAGCGCGTAGTAACCTACGGGCTTGCGCGCTGGCGGAGGAGCGGCAGGGGTCTTCGGCAACTCGGCGCGCTCGTCGACGACGCCCGTAGGCGCACCGAGCTCCGCTTTGATTTCGATGGTCTTGCCCAGCTCGACCCGCACCACTTTCTCGAACGGTTCGAAGCCGTCGCGATACACCTGCACGACGTGCTCCACGTCCGGGCTGAGCGGGCCGCGATACGTGTGATAGGCGAGCGGTTCGTCGTCGATGGCGATCGCTGCCTTGGGATCGCTCGCAACGATGCGGACGAAGCCTGCCGTGGGTTTCAAATCGATTCGCAGCTCCACGTGCTGCAAGCTCGCGATGCGCACGATTTGAGCGCGGCGTTCGTAGCCGCGCGCTTCGGCGACCAACGTGTGCTCACCGACGTTGAGCGACACTCCGCGCGCCACCTCCTCGTGAGGCAACACGCGGCCATCGATGCTGACGCTGGCTTCCTGCGGGCGCACATCGAGGCGCAACGTGCCCACCAGGCTCTCGAGCTCTGCCACGGCGTTTTGCATGGCAGCGCGTTCCGCCTCGGACAGCTCGCTTCCGTGACGCTCCAGCAAGAGTCGCAATGTGGCGGCGGCTTCGGCGTAACGAAACAGCGCCTTCAAGCACAACGCGACGTTTTGCAACGACCCCGGTCCGGGCTTGTCACGGTATGCCGCTTCGAACTCAGCCAGCGCGCCGGGATAGTTGTTGTCGCGATAAAGCTTCACTCCGACGCGGAAGTGGCGACGCGCGTTGAGCGTTGCGGCGTCATTGGCGGAAGCGGCGGCGCCGGGCTCCGCGGCCTCCTGTGCGCTGGCGCGCGTGTGGACGAACAGCCCGAGCAACAGGCCGAACACCACGATGCGGACACCTTCCACCATCCTCCCCACTCATCTACCAAGTCGGACCCCGCGAGGGAACCGCTAGCACTGCGAATTGACGCGAGCGTTACGGCTCGCGGTTACTGAGCTCCAGATCTCCGGCCACCCCGCGCTTTGGCGGCGTGCTGCGCTCGGTAGAAGGCCGTGGTTGCGTGCGGCGCGGCGCGCCTGCGGGGGGGGCGTTGCGTTGAGGTAGGGCCTTGTCAGCGGGCTCTGCGCTCGGCACGGGCGCGGGCTGTTCCGAGGTCTCGTTCGCGCTCGGCGCTGCTAGCACCGGGCTCGGTGTGATTGCAGCCAAGCTTCGGCGCGAGGACGGCAGCTCTTCCGCCAGATGGCTTGCGCTGCGTCGCTGGCCGACCCACAGCGCAGTCAAAGCGAAGCCGGACAATAGCGCGACGACTGCGACCGCAATGGTCCGCGCGCGATGCCCGCGCACACCGCTTTCTGCGCGCGAAGTGCTTGCGAAGGGCTCCACGATCTCGACACCGGCGGAGACCAACACTGGGCCAGCTGCCGCTCGCGTCGAATCCGTGCGCGGCGTGAGCACGTCGGGGCACGCGCTGCTGAGCGCGTCCAACATTTCCTGCGCGCTCGCGAACCGTTGTGCGCGATCGCGCGCCAAGGCGCGTTTGATCACGTTGGCCAAGCCGCGCGAGCACTCGGGAACCAAGCTGCGCACGTCTTCGGGATCCTTCGTGCAGATGGCGACCAACACCGATTCGTAAGTTGGTGCTTGATGCGGCGGCCGCCCGGTGAGGCACTCGTAAAGAATCGCTCCTAGGCTGAACAGATCCGTGCGGCCGTCCACGTCGGGGAACGCCTGCGCCTGCTCCGGCGACATGTAGTAAACCGTGCCGAGCACGGTGCCGCGCTGGGTCAACGTGTCGAGCGTCGAACCACGCGCGAGCTTCGAGACACCGAAGTCGACGATTTTTACGAACAACGTGCCGTCGTCGCGCTGGCAGAGAAACACATTGTCCGGCTTGAGATCGCGATGGACGATCCCGCCGGCGTGGGCGCGCACCAAAGCACGCAACACCTGGGCCGCGATGCTGGTTGCAATTTCCGGCTCGAGCTTGCCTTCACGCCGCAAGCGGGCGCGCAAGTCCTCCCCAGCCAGCAGCTCCATCACGAGGAAGGGCGAACCGTCTTCGCTCGTGCCGGAATCGAAGATCTGAACGATGTGCGAGCTCTCGACTACGCTCGCGGCCAGCGCCTCGCGCTGAAATCGTTCCGCTGCACCCGCATCACGCGCCGCGTCGCGGTTCAGGAACTTGAGGGCAACGCGTTTGCCGATGGCGAGGTGCGTCGCCTGAAACACGGCGCCCATGCCGCCGCGCCCAATCAGGCGATCGATTCGGTACTTTCCCGCGACGACGCTGCCGATGAGGCTGTCCTCTTTCTCCGGCGTCGCCGCGGCCTCGTCAGTCACGGCCAAATAAGCTAGCACGCGCTTCGGAAACCCGCGCGCGTGCTAGCGAAAATGCGCTCAGCGGCCGAGCTTTGCGAGCGCGGACTGGATGCGCGAAGTGACGCGCGAGGCCGCTCGGCTATGAACCACGCCTTTGCTGGCGGCGCGGGCCAGCGCTTGGCTGGCAGCCTTGACGGTCTCGGCGGCGACCTTCGCATCGCCCGAGGCGAGCGCCGTGCGAGCGCGCTTGACCGCGGTGCGAACAGAGCTCGTGAGGGCGCGGTTGCGCGCAGTGCGAACGATACGTTGACGGTTACGCTTGTCGGCGGACGCGTGATTTGCCATCGGTTGGCCTTATTCTTTCGCCTTTTTGGCGTCGGGAGCGCTCGTTGAATAGCCTGCCGGATGAACCGGGAAGGCAGGGGTGCCGGCGCGAACACGCGCCTTCTTGTTGCTGCGCCCGGCGCGGCTCTTGTTAATCGCGCGACGACGCTCGGTCTGACGGGTCGACGAAACCATTCGAAATGCCCTCGTAAGAGGAATCGGCCCAGCACCCGGGCCTGGAAGGGCGGGGAATATGAGCGAATGGCACGCGCTTGTCAACGCAGGCCGAAGATCGCGCAATCTAGCGGCTTTTTTATGGCGTTCTACGGCCTTACCCAGACGCCGAGGCTGAACGTCGGATTCGTGAAAGGCGCGACCCGAGCGCGCTTCAACGCGGCCTCGATGCAGCTTGCCGCCGGTGTTCCCGCGGCCGGACCGCTCACGCTGACCGACGAGACCGTTCCGTCCGAGCCGAACGTAATCTGAGCCGGACTTGCCACGCCGCCGGCGACGCACGCGCGCGCGGCACCCATGACACTTCCCACGGCGGCCTGCACCGCTCCCGTGGATGGACGACTGGGGAGACCACCCGAGGTGCTGCCAGCCGCTGGGCGCATTCCGCTCGGAGTGGGCGCTGCGGCGGTAGCTTCCAGCGGCTTGGATTTCGATGGAGTCTCTTCCAACTGAATCGCTTCGGGCGCCGGACGCGCCGCCGCTGCTTCGCCCGCACCAGACGCCGCGCGCGGGGCCAACGCGAGTTGCTCCGCACTGGCTCGCGGTGAAGCCGATGCAACCGCCTTGGGCGAGATGGGCAGCGCCGATGCGGGCACAGCAGCGACCGCCGGCTCCGTTGGCTCGGTTGGTGGTGGGGCTTGCACGATAGCGGGGGACTCTGGTTTCGGGCTCGGCGCGGCCAACGCTGCGGGCGTTGGTGCTTGTGGCGAAGCGACCACGATCTGCGCTGGCTCGCGACCACGCGCGATCACGAGCAGTGCGGCTGCGAGAGCGAAGCCAAGCCCTCCGATCGCAATCCAAGGACCGAGGTCCGAACGGCGCGAAGGCGGCGAAGATTGCGCTGCACGCGCCTGCACGGTGGACGGAGCAGGCGGAGGTACGGACGCAGACGCGCGCGGCTCTCCGCGACGCGGCGGGGGAGTGGGCCGAGCACTGCGCACGCGCTCCGCGAGGGCATCGTTTTGCGCGCGCGCCGCTGCCACGACCGACAGGCTCTCCTTGGCGATGCGCGTCGACTCCGGGCGCGTTCCCTTCTGCGCTACGGCGCGCGCCAAATCGGCGAGGCTCGTGGAACTCGGCGGGCTCGGCGTTGCGCTCGAGGCAGTTGGCCGCGATGAAAGCGGCGCCGAACTCGCGCTTTGGCTCGCTACGGCGTCCGAGCTGGATTGGCTCTCGGCGACCCGTGCCTGTCCTCCCGGCTCGTGCGGCTCGTCGGGTAGCGGCGCCATCAACCAGAGCGGCGCGGTGCTTTTGGCCTCGGTCTCGCGCACGCGCTGATCGGTTTGGGTAGCGAGCGCGTCCCAATCGTCGCGCTCTGGCAACGGTGCCGCCTGGAGTAGCGCTTCGAAGCGGGCGGGTAGTCGCACCGGTTCGTCAGACATGGTCGTCTCCGTAACCGCGCGCCGCCAAGTATTCGCGCAGCTTGCGCCGGGCCTCGTGAATGCGCCACGCGACCGTGCCTTCGCTGCAACCGAGAATCTTGCCGGCGTCGGCATGAGGAAGCCCGTCGACAACGACGAGCAGCAAAGTAGTGCGCAACACTTCGCTCAGCGAATCGATCCCCGCGTCCAATACAATCGCGAGCTCTCGATCTTCGTTGGCGGCTTCCGGGCTCGAAAGCTTGGCGCGCTGTTCGACGAGCTGCGGCTCCACGCGTGGATCATCCGGTGTGCTCGATCGCTCGCTGTGCTTGCGCGCACGTATCGCGTTGAGCGACAGGTTCACGGCGATGCGGTAGATCCACGTGAACGGCTCGCTGCGCCCGTCGAAACGGTCGAGGGCGCCGTAGGCTCTCACGAACGTGTCTTGGGTCACGTCCTCAGCTTCCGCGGCGCTCCGCAAAAGGTGCAGCGCCAATCGATAGACTCGTTTCTGGTGGCGACGCACCACCACGCCGAACGCTTCGATGTCGCCCTTTTGTGCTGCCTCGACGAGTTCGCGATCTGTCCGTTCCGACATTGACGCGCAGGGGCCAAGGCCCGCGAAATCAGGGGTCTAGTGGGCGCACGATAGTTCAACACCGCTTGGTTGGACAATTGACCGCGGTTAGCCTTGGGGCGCCGGCCGTTCGGCTGGCTTCGAGCGCAGCTAAGCACGGACAGCAAGAACCCTTACCGAGCTCGCCATCCTTCGAAGCGAAATGGTCTTTTCTGCTCACCCGTGGGAGCGAAGCGGCGGGGCGCGTTAGATTTCGCGCTCTTGAGACGCGCGCAGCTTGTCGCGCAAGAGGTCGCCCAAGGTGCCGAAACCGCCCTCTTCTTTGAGTTTTTGGCGGTACTCTTTGTGAGCGCGCCGCTCTTCGTCCTCTTTGAAGCCGCGGATGCTGAGTTTTGGCTCACCGGAGCGTGGATCGACGTCGATCACTTTGACGTCGATGACGCTACCGGGCTTGAACGCCTTACGCAGATCAGTTCCGCGCGCGGTGCCGGTTTGGCCGGCGGGGATGAAGCCTCGGGCCGCTCGCCCCGTAACACCCAAAACGCGGACGATGACGCCGGCGCTCTCCCCTTTGATGACCTCCGCCTTCACCAGACCGCTCTTGATCACCTTCTGAGCGGCTTCCTCGCCGCGATCGGCGGGAGGCGCGGGGTGCAGCGTCACCTTCTTCGAACGCGCGTCGAAGTGATGCACGAGCACGTCGATGCTTTGACCGACGCTCAGGAGCTGCTCCGGGTGCTCGACGCGCTCGAAGGAAAGATCCGCCGCGTGGAGCAAACCTTCCACGCCCGGCTCGAGCTCGACGAACACACCGAACTTCTCGATCCGGGTGACCTTGCCGGTGTGACGCGAGCGAACCTCGTACTTCTGCTTGGCTTCCGCCCAGGGGTCTTCGATCAGCGCCTTACGGCTCAGCCAAATCTTCCCCTTCTCGTCAATCTTGATGATCTTGACGTCGAAGCGATCGCCCGGCCGCATCAACTCCGCTAGCGGAGTGCGCGGATCATGGCTGGCCTCCGAAACGTGGACGAGCCCTTCCAGGTTTTCCGCTTCGGGCAAGGCGACGAACGCACCCCACTCGACCACCGTGCGCACGACGCCTTGCAGCACTTGGCCTTCAGTGAGTAAGCCGAGCGCCCGTTTGCGGCGCTCGTGTGCCTCGGCCTCGAGCATCGGACGGCGCGTCACGACGACTTCGCGCCCCGCCTTGTCGACGCTCACCAGCTTGAACTCGAGCCGCTGCCCCACGAGGGCCGCGAAGTTCGCCTGGGCCGGATGCAGGTCCATGCCGGAAGCCGGAGCGAACGCGCGCACACCGCCAATGTCTACTTCGACGCCGCCCTTGATGGCGCCGGTGATCAGGCCAGAAACGAGCTCGCCGTTTTTGAAAGCGACCTCGAGCTTCTGCTTGGTTTCTTCCTCACGCAGCGGTTTGCGCGTGAGCACCACCAGACCGCCGCGCGCGCCGTCGTTGTGGACGCGCGCTACCAAGCGATCGCCGACGGCGGGAATCAGGTCATCCTGCTCCATCTCGCCGCGATCGAAGATCGCCAGCGCTTTGCCGGAGAGGTCGACCATGATCGCCGTGTCGAGCACCGCCGTGACCTTGCCGAAGACTTCTTCGCCGACGTGAAACGGAGCTCGCTCGCTAGCGCGATGCGGACGTGGCGCCTCACGCGCTTCGGTTTCTGCGGCCGCGCCCTCCGGCTTCTTCTTGCGCTTCTTGCGGCGACGCTTCTTCTTCGCTTGCGCGTCGGCAGGGCCCTTGGCGGCATCGGTTGCGGCTACTTCGCCGTCGTCGGGCGCGTCCCCGCCGTCGTCGGGATCGCCCTCTGACGCGTGGGCGTCGTCTGACGCGTGGGCGTCGTCTGACGCGGCCGCTGGCGCGTCGGCCTCGGTTGAGACCGGCGCTTCACCGCCGTTCGCGATTTCGGGCTTTTCAGCTTGTTCGGAGCTCATGGCGAACCGTCTGCCTATAACGCGCCTGGGGAGGAAAGGGAACCCGCACCACCGACGCTCGGCGCACTCCCCCTAGCACGAAAATCGGAGTGGTGGGCGCGTAGTGCGCGTCTGTACAGCGCGGGCGGTAATCGGGCGGTAGTAACGGGCAAGGGAGCTTCCGTTTCTGACCTCGGCAACCTCGGCGAAATGCTCAACGCGCAACAGGAAGATGACGATTTTGTCCGCCGCTGCGATCGATATCGAGCACGCTTTCCGTCTCGCGCGCGGCCATCGTCTGCAGTAGGCGCTCCGCGACCTCGACGAAGGCGGTCGCCGCCGGTGAGCCCGGAGCCGCCTGCACGACCGGCGTCCCTGCGTCACCCCACTTGCGCACGCTCGGATTCAACGGAATCTGACCGAGCAACGGCGCCTGCGAGAAATCTGCGATCTTCTGTCCGCCGCCCGAGCCGAACAGCTCATGACGCTTTTCACAGCCGTCGCACACGAAGTAGCTCTCGTTTTCGACGACGCCCAAGATCGGAATCCCGACCTTTTGGCACATCGATACGGACTTATAGACGTCCTGCAGCGCGACCTCTTGCGGCGTCGTTACGATCACGGCGCCGCTCGCGCGCACCTTTTGAGAGAGCGTTAACGCGACATCACCCGTTCCGGGCGGAAGATCGAGCAAGAGGAAATCGAGCGCGCCCCAGGCGACGTCCTTGAGGAATTGCAGCAGCGCTCCGTGCAGCATCGGTCCGCGCCACACCACCGCCGATTTCTCGTCTTCCAGTAGGAAGCCGATGCTCATCAACTTCACCCCGAAGCGCTCGAGCGGTTCGATACGCTGGCCATCGCTGCTCGGCCGACCATTCACGCCGAGCATGGTTGGGATGCTCGGGCCGTAGATGTCCGCGTCGAGCAAGCCAACGCGCAGCCCCATGCGGCTCAGCGACAATGCCAAGTTGGTTGCGACCGTGCTCTTGCCAACGCCGCCCTTGCCGCTCATCACGAGAATGACGTTTTTGACTTCGGGTACGGGGTCGTCGGCGGCGACGGGACGGGCAGGAACTTCTCGCTCGGTCATGGCGGGGGCGTAAGCCCAGCCCGACCGCCTGTCAAATCAGCCCTGCCAACCATGCGATCACGATGCCAATGCCGAAGCCGACTGCCATCGCGAGCAGGGCTGGGCGCGGATCTGGCCGCTTCCGGGAATCGGGTGTTCGAGTCTCCGCCGATCTGGATGCATCGCTATCGGCGTCACGCTCGGGGTCGTCGAGCATCGGCAAGAAGTCTTTGCCTGCTTCCAGTTTCGGTGGCGCTGGTGCACGTGGCAGGCGCGGCGACATCAACAAAGAGTCCGTGACCAAAGGCGGCGCGAGGTTCACGCGCATCACGGCCGACTCCGGTGGTCGCGAAGCGTCGACGCCAGGCGCACGCCGCGCCACTACGGGGACCTGCGTGTGTGCCGCGTTGCGCGGAATGCTGGCGGGCGCGCTGGCAAGGAAAGAGCGCAGCTGCTCGGCGAACTCCTCGGCGCTGCTGATGCGCTCCGAGCGTTTCGGCATGAGTCCGCGTTCGACCACCTCCGCTAGACCTTTCGGCAACGTTTGGTCTTCGCGCACGAGCTTCGTGTCGAGTGGTGCCGGCCCATTCGGCGCGACGCCGGTCAAGAGCTCGAACAGGATCGCGGCGCAAGCGTAAACGTCGCTGCGCTCGTCGACTGGATCGAGTGAAAGTTGTTCGGGTGCGAGATACGGTCGCGCGTTGGGCGGACCAGCTGGTGGTCGTGCGCTATCTGGCAACGCGCGCGAAACACCGAAATCCAACACCTTCACCAGCCACTGATCGCTGCGCGGCTGCATCACCATCACGTTTGCCGGCCGCAGATCTCCGTGGATGATGCCCTTGCGGTGGGCCGCGGCCAGCGCTGCCAGAATTTGTAGGGCAAGCTCGCAAGCCTGCGATGCTGGCAGGGAACGCTTGCGCCGGAGCAGCTCTGCCAGCGTTTCCCCCTCGAGCAGTTCCATGACGAGGTAGGGAGTGCCGTCGGGTGTTACACCGAGATCATGAATATCGATCGCGTTCGGGTGTGCAATGCGAGCGGCAGCGCGTGTCTCCGCCGCGAAGCGCATGCGCGCCGCGGTGTCTTCGAAAGCGCGTGAGCGAAACAACTTAACCGCCACACGTTTGCCGACCACCAAGTGCTCGGCCTCATGGACGACACCGGCGTGGCCCTCACCGATTTTGCGCAGAAGCGCATATTTGTCGGCGAGAATCTCGGGTTCTGAACGTGAAAACGGGGCGGACATCTCCCGTCTTTTCGAACGGCGCTCGTCGCGTAGACGTTAGAGTGCGCAAAGGTGCGCGCCGCGATCTCGCTTCGTGGAGAAGTTGATGAGTGCGAAACGAAATACGAAATGAAGTAGCGAAACACGAGGTGCGACAAGCGACGCAGTAGTGGGATGAGTGCGGCGGTCATGCACGAGATTCGCAATTGCCACAGTTGGTGATCGGCCGGGCGCTCAGCCAAGTGGGCAAATACCTTGGTGTTTGATCGGTGCTGAGATAATTTGCGTCGTCCGACGGTGCGTTCCGTCAAACCGCGCTGCGGGCGCGCACGCTCGTGGGCTTTGGGAAACGAAATAAAGGAGAGCTTGATGAAAACTAATTGGGCTGTGAAAGCTCTGCCGGCCAGCATGCTGGCCTTGGCGCTGTGTCTGCCCGCTGGCTGCAGCAGCACTAGTGACGCTGATAGCTGCTCGCTGAAGGCGCGCATCGACAGGGTAACTTCGGCAGCCGATGCAATCGTGTCTGCCTCGACAGAAATGCGCGGCGAGCTCTATGTCGCTTGCGCTGCGATCGCTGGCATGCCCGCCGTCAACGCGGCGGACGCCACCGACGAAAAGGTGATGGCCGCTTGCGACGCCGCCTCGCTGAAGATCAAAGGCGCAGTCACGGCGAGCGTCAGCATTACCGTCGTGCCTGGCCGATGTGAACTCGATGCCAGCGCGCAGGTCTCTTGCGAAGGCAGCTGCAAGGCGGACGTCTCGTGCACGGAGCCGGGCATCGACGTGCGCTGCATGCCGGGTCAGCTCTCGGTTGAGTGCTCCGGTGAATGCACCGGCACGCTGAGCTGCGAGGGCAGCGCGAGCGCAGCCGTGAAGTGTGAAGGCGCGTGCAACGGCAGCTGCACGGGCACTTGCGAAGGCTCCTGTGAAGGCTCCTGCGACGGCACGTGCATGGGCACCTGTGACGGCACGGCTTCCTCGGCGGCGTGTGCGGGCAAGTGCAGCGGCACCTGTACCGGCACCTGCAGCGGCTCGTGCTCAGCAACTTGCACGGGCACCTGCAAAGGCAGCTGCACGTACGAGGCGGACGCAATGGTCAAGTGTGATGCCACCGCGCGTTGCAAGGGTATGTGCAGCGTGATGGGCACGGCGCCCAAGTGCGAGGGCGAGCTCAAACCGCCGATGTGCATGGGCGACGCCAGCTGCCAGGCAAGCTGCAAGAGCGAAGCCAAGGTGCGCGCCGAGTGCACGCCGCCCACCGTCGTCGTCGTCGGCCTCGCTGACGCGACGTTCTCCGCCACGCTCAGCAAGAACCTGCCTGTCGTCCTCAAGGTGTTGGGCAAGGCCAAGGTGGTGTTCGCTGGCGCGGGTGAGTTCGCGAGCGCTTCGTCCGCGTTGATCGCGGGCGTCGGCTCTGACTTGAAGTGCGCCGCTTCGCACGCGGCGAACCTCACGGCGAAGGTCCAGGCGGCCGCCAGTGCAGCTGTCTCGGTCAACGTCTCGGTCATGGCGAGCGCCAGCGTCAGCACCAGCGCTGGCACCGGCAGCTGATCAGCTCCGCGCATCGTTGCGATTCGACCGGCGCCTCCTTCGCGGGACGGTGCCGGTCGCTTTTTGTGTGTCGCTCAGCGTGACGACCAGCAACCGGTTTGCAGTGAATCGGCGGCGCTTTCAGAGCTGTTGGCTCCGAAGCAGTGTTTGCCCAGATCCGAGTCGGCGCAAATCATGGGCAAGCCGCCGGGCGACAGCGGGCAGCCATGGCCTTCACATTGCCCATTGGCGTCCGCGTCGTCGGCGCAGTTGCACGATACCGACAGGTCGACGCAGAAACGTTCGCCGGTAAATCCGGAGCGGGTGCAGTAACCCGTGGGCGCGCAGTCGGCGCTGTCGACGCACGGCTCGCAACCCTTGCCAGTGCCGCGGCAGGCGCCAAAGCGATGCGCGCACGTCGCGATGCCGCGCTCCTTGTCCCAAACACCGCACTCGGTAGCATCTCCCCAGGGGCAGGAGAGCACGCCGGGATCACACGCAAACGTGCAACTCTTCTGCCCGCCTTTGTCTTTGGCGCAGATCTGCCCGGCGATGCCGAAGCAGTCCTCGTCGCTTTCACACGCGGCGCAAAAGGTGTTGCGAACGCACACGTGCCGCACAAGGCCAAACGGTTCAGTGCATTCGAAGCGCTTGCCGGGCCCAATGTCCGCAGCGCGCACGCAATCGGGCACTTGCTGCCCGGTGAGCCCGCATTGAGTCACGCACGGCGTGGCACCAATGGTTCCGCAGCGGTAACCGGCGGGGCAATCCTCTTCGGTTTTGCACTCCGCCGTGCAGTACGCTTCGAGATCTGCGGTGCCAGTGCCGACGCAGGTGAAGCCGTTGGCGGTGTCGCAGTCGGTTTCGCCGAATGGGCAGCGCTGGTAATACTGGCCTGCCTTGGCCGGCATCGTGACCTTGCAGAAGTTGCCTTCGGAGAGACTTTCGCAAGTGCCGACCGGCGCGCAATCGAAGTGTGAGCTACAGCCGACTCGGCATTCGCCTCCGACACATTGAAAGCCGTTTGCGCTGTCGCACTGCTGGTCGCCCTCACAGGCTTCGAATTGCCCGGTGCGCTTCTGGCATTTCGAGTCGATGCACTTGAAGCCGCGCAAGCTGTCACACTCGGCCTCGCTCTGGCAGGCTTCGCGCTGACCCGTGCGCCCGTTGCGCGCGTAGTCGAGCACGACGCAGTAGAGCCCCTCCTGCCCGTCGCCGAAGCGGTAGCCTGCGCAATTTTGTCCAACTGGGCAGTCATCCTGGGTGGTGCAGGTGGGACGGCAGTCGTCTTGAACGCAGCGTTCACCCATTGGGCAATGCGCCTCGTCGCAAGGAGCCTTGGTGCCACTCGAGCAACCGGCGACGACCAGAAACACCGAACTTGTGACGAGCGCCGCGCGAGCAAGCAAAGACGCGATATTCAACGGATGTCGCATGTGCCTCCCCCGCGAGGGGTTATTGAGGCATACTACTTCCCGCGCCATGCTTCGCCGGATTTCGATTCTGCTCGTTGGTTCGTGGCTCGGGCTCGCTTGCTCGAGTGAAGCGTTGAACGCCGACGGCGCGGGCGGAGACGGCGCGGGTCTGGGGGGTGGTGGTTCGGGCGGCTCTGGCGTTGGCGGTGCGGGCGGGCAGACATCCGGGTTACCCACGTTGTCTCGTCCTGCGTATCCGAGCGGGCCGTACGGCCGCGGCGTTGGTGCCGTCGTTCCGAACCTAAGCTTCTTGGGTTGGCGCCACCCAGCCGACTCCAACTACGACGCCGCGCAATTCCAGGTCATCAGCCTATCGGATTTCTACAATCCGAACGGCACGGCGGATCGACCGCGCATCATCGCGCTCAACGCGTCCGCGGTGTGGTGCACCGTGTGCAAGGCCGAGTACCGCCAGCTGCAGACGTCGAACACTTACGCGACATACCAGCCCAAAGGCGTGGAGATTATCGGCGTCCTTTTTCAAGACGCGAACTCCAAGCCTGCCAAGCCGGCTGACTTGACGCGCTGGGGGCAAGGCTTCGAAGTGAAGTTCCCGCTCGTGCTCGATCCGGGCTTCAAGACAGGGCAGTTCTTCGCGTCCGACGCCACGCCGCTCAATCTTTTGATCGACACGAGCGACATGCGCATCTTGAAGATCACCATGGGTTACGACGTCTCGAACCCTGGTGAGTATTGGGGAGCCATCGACAAGTGGCTATCGCGCTGAGTCGGCGTCACTGGCTGATGGCAATGGCCGGCGCATTGCCGGCGTGTGCCTCGGGTCAGGCCGCTGCGCCATCTCAATCGGCTCAAAGCAGCAACCACCCGCCAGATTTCGAGCTCAGCACGCTCGATGGCGGCAACGTTCGCCTCTCGGACTATCTCGGCAAGCAAGTCGTGTTGATCGACTTCTGGGCGACCTACTGTGAGCCCTGTTTGCGCGCAATGCCCACGCTCGATTCGCTCTATTCGAAATACAAATCACAGGGCTTCGTGGTGCTGGGTGTCGCCATCGACGGCCCGGATTCGCTTTCTCAGGTACGCGCCGATGCACAACGCCTGCGCGTAACCTTCCCAATTCTGCTCGATCAAGATACGCGCGTCGTTGCCCTCTACAACCCGAAGACCAGCGCACCCTTCAGCGTCCTCATCGGCAAACAAGGCAACATCCTCCTCCAAAAAGAAGGCTACACAACGGAGTCCGGCGCGTCGTTAGAGCGCGACATCGCCGCAGCGCTACGGTAAGCCCGCTGCAAGGTGAAACCCCTTCGGGGTTGGGGCCCCGAAGGCAGGAGGTGGGGCCCCGAGCCGGCTTCGCCGGGCGGGGCGGAGGAC
>JBMOMJ010000047.1:0-547971 GCA_049324695.1 Myxococcota bacterium | reverse complement strand
CCCAGCGCGACTCGGGAGGAAATGTTGCGCGTGGCGCTCCGGGTGCTCACGGCCTAGCACCGGCCTTCGTCCATTCGAGCGACAGGAGCGCCCAGCCTCCACGAGATGTGATGAATCCTCAGCCCACAGGGGTAAACCGCAAGGTGCAAACGCGTGGGTGACCGCGAGTGACCCACGGTGGTGAACGCGCGGTTCAAACGCGTGGGCGACGGCCAAGTGACCCACGGGGGGTAAACCGCGCGGTGCAAACGCAAGGCACACAGCGACTAGCGATTGACCCACGGGGGTAAACACAGTGCAAAGCGCCGGCGAGCGCCGGCAAGCTTGCAGTGTCGACGAGTGTGAAGTCGGCCTAGCGCGGTGCCGATGGGCGCGCCAATTCAGTGGGGCGCGTGCGCGGTGGGAGTGACGCACGCTGTCGTCCGGAGTCTGCGCTAATGAGCGGCGACGACAGCCTACGCGCACTTTTCAGTGAGGCGCCCCCAAAAAATCAGACGCCTCACTGGTGTGCGTTCACTGTTGGATCAGGCGTTGTACGAACGCGAGCTGACGTGCCCGCCACGGCCTGTCCAGTTGGTGTGGAAGTATTCGCCGCGCGGCTTGTCGGTGCGCTCGTAAGTGTGAGCGCCGAAGTAGTCGCGTTGGGCTTGGATGAGGTTGGCGGGGAGGCGTTCGCGACGGTAGCCATCGTAGAAGGCGAGCGCGGAGCTCATCGCCGGGGTGGGAATGCCGAGCGCGATGGCTTGGCCGAGAGTGCGGCGCCAGCCGGCTTGGGATTCTTTCATGGCGTTTTGGAAGAACTCGTCGAGCAGGAGGTTTTCGAGTTCGGGGTTCTTGTCGAAGGCCTTCTTGATGTCACCGAGGAAGCGGCTGCGGATGATGCAGCCACCGCGCCACATGAGGGCGATGGAGCCGAAGTTGAGATCCCACTTGTACTCTTTGCTGGCTTCGCGAAGGAGCATGTAGCCCTGCGCGTAGCTGACGATTTTGGAGGCGTAGAGGGCGCGTTCTACGTCGGCAACGAAGGCGCGTTTGTCCCCGCTGAATTTCTCGGTGGGGCCGGCGAGTTTGCTGGAGGCGCGGGTGCGTTCGTCTTTGAGGGACGAGAGGGCGCGCGCGAAGACGGCTTCGCCAATCAAGGTGACGGGCATGCCGAGATCGAGCGCAGAGTTGCTGGTCCACTTGCCAGTGCCTTTTTGGCCGGCAGCGTCGAGAATTTTGTCGACGAGCGGGCTGCCGTCGTCGTCGCGCACGCCGAACACGTCGCGCGTGATTTCGATCAAGTAGCTGTCGAGTACGCCGCGGTTCCATTGATCGAAGACGGCCTTGAGTTCGTCGGCGCTGAGTCCCAGTCCTTCGTGGAGCAACTGGTACGCCTCGGCGATGAGCTGCATGTCGCCGTATTCGATGCCGTTGTGAACCATTTTGACGTAATGGCCGGCGCCGCCTTTGCCGACCCAATCACAACAGGGGGCGTCGTCGACCTTGGCGGACACGCTCTGCAAGATTTGCTTCACGTGTGGCCACGCTTCGGGATCGCCGCCGGGCATGATCGAGGGGCCGCGGCGCGCACCTTCTTCGCCGCCGGAGACACCGGTGCCGATGAACCGCAGGCCCTTCTTGGCGAGCGTGTCGAAGCGGCGCTGGCTGTCGGTGAAGTGCGAATTGCCGCCGTCGATCACGATGTCGCCCGGCTCGAGCAAAGGCACGAGTTGATCGATGACGGCGTCTACGGCAGAGCCGGCTTTGACCAGGATGAAGACACGCCGCGGCTTCTTGAGCGACGCGACCAGCGCGGGCAACTCGGTGTGGCCGATCACCTGCGAGCCGCGCGCCGTCGTGGACAGAAACTCCTCCGTGACGCTCGCGGTGCGGTTGTAGACCGACACCGTGAAGCCGTGGTCGTTCATGTTCATGACGAGGTTCTGGCCCATCACGGCCAGGCCGATGAGCGCGATATCTGCGCGAGGTTCCGACATGCTCTGCTCCTCTAGTTGGGATCTCACGTCCGATCGATGTGGGCGTGGAGCGCGGGAGCATAGTCACGTGCTCGGGAATGCGCCAATCGCGAAGCGCGCCGCAAATCGAGGCGCAGCTCAGTTAGATCAATGATCTTTCTCTGAAACGTGCAGCGTAGCGCTTTGCGCAGAGTTCTGCGTCGTCGCGGCGCTGGGAGCGCCCCATGCGGCGCGCGCGTCGTCGCCGGCGAGGCGCGCCAAGAGCTCTCCCAGAAGCTCCAGTGCCAGTGAACTCGGCGGACTCGGCGCGACGGGATCTTCGTGCAGCAGCCGAGCTAGAGCTGCGCGATCGCGCGCGAGATCGGCGGCCACCAGCGCTGCCACCCAGGCGTCGGCGTCGTTTGGATCGGCTCCCAACGCAAGCGCTGCTTGTTCGCTGGCCACACTGGCGGTGCTCAGGCGCACCGCACGCAAGGCGAGCTCCGCTGGGGGCACGCGCAGAGCCAACGCAGCTTTGCGCGCCGCGGGGAGATCGCCGCGAGCCAAAGCGGCACGCAGCTCGGCGTTCGTGTCCGGGGGAGCGCCGAGCTCTGCGAGCTTTTGCTCTGCACGCAGCCGGCGCGCCGCGTCGTCGTGACGCTTGGCGAATGCGACCGCGGCGTTCAGCGCCTCGCGCGACTCGGGGGAGCGAACCAGAAGCCCATCGAGCCAGGCGCGCGCCGTCGCGAGATCGCCGAGTGCTTCGGCGTACTCGACGACGAGCAGCGAGAAGTAGACGGAGTCGGCGTCGAACGAAGCGGCCTTGCGTGCGGCGTCGAGCGCTTCGTGCGGGCGAGCGCGGTGTGCAGCGCAGCGCGCGGCGAGAGCCCAGGCATTGCTCGAATAGGCATCGAGCTCGCGCGCGCGCGCGAAGCTTTCTTCGGCGGCGCGCGCATGTTCGTCGCCCGAGGATTGAGACTGGCTGCACTCGGCACTGCCAGCGCGCGCGTGAAGCTCGGCGGAGTCAGGATCCTCTTTCAACGCCGCTCGGTATGCAGCCAGCGCCGCCCGCGCATCGCCGCGCCCTTCGAGCACGACTCCGCGTGCGTAGTAAGCGTAAGCCTCGGCCGATACGGCGCGCCCCTCACGCTCGACACCGTCGGCTATGCGCGTGACCGACCCGCTCGCGAAAGCGCAGCCAGTGGAAGACCCGAGAGCGACGAGCAGCGCGACGTTGCCGAATCTTCCGAGCATGAGGCGTTAAACCAGGTCTTTCAGCGCCTCCAGCAGGGCATCGTTCTCGCGCGGAGAGCCGATGGTTACGCGCAGCTGATTTGCCAGACGGCCGCCGCGCGCGTGGAAGCTCCGCACGAGGATACCGCGACTCTTCAGGTTCTCGAACAGCTGATTGGCGGGCTTTTCGCTGCGCACCCACAGGAAGTTGGCCTGGCTGGGCGTGACGGCAAGGCCGGGCAGAGCGCTCAATGCCTCACTGACGCGCGTGCGTTCGGCGACCACGCTCTCCACGATTTGGCGGATTTCCGGCGCCATTTCGCTCACGGCCAGCGTCGCGAGCTCCTGCGACAGGCTGCACATGTTGTATGGGGGCCGAAATTTGTCGAGCTCCTGAATTAGCTCAGGAGCCGCGATCAGCCAGCCGACACGCAGCGCGGCAAAGCCGACCTTGGAGAGCGTGCGCAGCATGGCCACGTTCGGGTAGCGCCGATAGAGCTCGAGCTGATTGAAATCCGAATAGTCGACATAAGCCTCGTCGACGACAACCAAGGTGCGCGGCAGCGCCTCGATCAGCGCCGCCAAGCGTTCCAACGACATCTTGTTGCCGGTGGGGTTGTTGGGGCTCGCGATGAAGGCCACGCTGGGTTCGGCGACGCGCGCCGCGGCCAGCACGCCGCCGCTCGAAAGGTCCCAGTTTGCGTCGAGCGGCACTTCGAGCACGCGTTGTCCGCGCAGGCGTGCGCTCATCGCGTACATCACGAAGCTCGGCGTGGTGGTGAGCACGACAGGTGCATCGCTGCCGGTTCGCGGCCTCGATAACGCGCTGAGCAAAAGAGCGATGAGCTCATCGCTGCCGACCCCCACCAACAACTCTTGTGGCGTGACTCCGCTGTACGCCGCCAGCGCGTGCCGCAGCTTCTCCACGGTTGCGTCCGGGTAGCGCTCGTAGCTCAGCTGGGCGGCGACTTCGGCGAAGCGAGCGCGGGCGGGCGCCGAGAGCAGGGCGGGCGCCTCGTTTGCGTCCAGACGGATCGCGTAGTTTCCAGGGTGGGGGACGTAGGCGCTGAGCTCGGCGAGCTCGGGGCGCAGCAAATCAGCGACCGGGTGCGGCATGCGGCGGCCGGAGTAGTATCACGCCTCACCGAACCGGAAAGGCCAACGGAGCATGAGTTTCGAGGATGTCTGGGGCCAGGAGCCCGCGATTCAAACCCTGACTCGGGCGCTCGAAAGCGGGCGAATTCACCATGCTTATCGTTTCGAAGGGCCAGCGGGTGTCGGCAAGGAGATGGTCGCGATGCGCTTCGCCCGGGCGCTGGTGTGCGAGCGCGGGGGCCTCGGTTGCGGCGAATGTTCGGCGTGCCGCCGCGCTATGACGCTGTCGGACGTGGAGCCCTACGTGCCGCTGCACCCCGACGTCGTCTTGGTCGCCCGCGGGCTGTATCGCAGCGTAACGGGTCAAGCCGAAGCGACGGGGTTGGGTGTCGAGCAAGTGCGGCGTGTGGTTCTGGAGCGCATCGGGTTTTCACCGCACGAAGGGCGCGCGCTGGTGTTCATCGTGCGCGACGCCGACGAGCTCACGCCGCAAGCCGCGAACTCTCTGTTGAAGACTTTGGAAGAGCCGCCGCCGCGTACACATTTCGTGTTGCTCACCAGCCGCCCGAATCGTTTGCTGGACACGATTCGTTCGCGGGCGCAGCCGCTGCGCTTCAGCCCCTTGCCGGAGGTGGTCATCGCCCGGATTTTGGAAGCTCGCGGTCGCAAGCCGGAGCTCGCTGCCTACGCGCAGGGCAGCGCCGAGCTGGCGCTCGAACTCGCGGATCCAGAAGCGTTGGCGGAGCGCGAGGCCTTCGTGTCCGGCGTGCAAACGGCGCTTGACGCGAAGGATCTCTCTGTTGCCATCAAGTTTGCCGAAAGCCAAAAAGGCGACCGCGATGCGTTGAAGGCGATGCTCGCATTCTTCGCACAAACGCTGGCTACGAACGCGCGCAACGCCGTCCGGAGCGACACGGCCGCCGCCGAAAAACAAGCCCGTCGCCACGCTGCCGTGCTCGAAGCCATGAGCGACATCGAGAAAAACGTGCAACCAGCGCTAGTTCTCGAGACGATGATTCACACGTTACGTAGGGCGTCTTAGCTTTTCGCCAGCGTTTGCATCAGCGCGCGCGTGCACTGCTCCACTTCGTCGAGCGACGGTGCGAGCAGCGCCGAAATCACCGCGACGGAGATGTCGAGCTCCGCGAGTTCGCGGGCGCGCGCTGCGTCGATGCCGCCGATGGCAACCAGTGGCACGCCAGCGGCGCCGGCCATGGCGCGCGCGCGACGCAGCCCATCGAGGCCAACCACGGGATCTGGATTCAGCTTCGACTCGGTTTGAAACACCGGCCCAAAAGCGACGTACGCAGGGCGATCCTGGAGAGCCGCCTCGAGCTGCACGAAGTCATGCGTAGAAACCCCCACCAACAAATTCGGCGCGAAGCGACGCACACTCGCGACGTCGAGATCGTGCTGGCCAACATGCACGCCTGCGCTCCCAGCCAACACCGCCAAGTCCGGCCGGTCATTGGCGAAGAGCTGCGTGCCAGCCTGCGCGCACAGCGGCACGAGCGCTCTCAGCAACTCCAACGTAGTCCGGGCCGAGGCGTGCTTCGCGCGCAATTGCAGGCGTGGCGGGCGAGCCGCAAGGACGCGCTCCGAAAACGCGATGGGATCGATCCCGCGCCGGGCGAGCGCGTCGAGGTCAACGATGGGGTAAAGCTCACTCACGCGCGGAGCCTAGCCCGACCGAGCGCCAGGCAGGCGGCGCGTTGAGCGTTTTTGCCGCACTTCGGGCTGGAAGCGTTTGTTCTGAGGCTTGGCCGGCAGTAAAAGGAGGCCATGCTCCGCTTCCGCCCAGGGTCGCTTTCGGTCGTGCTCGCTTTTGCCGTGGCATGCGGCGGCGCTGCACGCCAAACCAAGCCCGGGGAAGATCCGGTCAGCAGCAAGGCCCCGCCGCCTCGCGCCCGCGCCGACGCCGAGCGCTCTGCCAAGGCCGCACAAGCAACCGACGCCGCTACTGCAGCCGAAGCCGGAGCCGATACGGACGCGCCCGCTGAGCCGCCGCCTCCCGCAACTCCGACCTATGATCCCACCTTGGTGCGCGCCGCCGTTGACGCTACTGCTTCCGCGCCCGACGAGCGCACGCGTCTCGGTTTGCGCCTCGCCATCGTCGATCAGGGCCCCGATGCACCGTGGCTACTTGCCGTCGTGAATCGCGGCACCGAAGCGGTGCGTATCGTCCCCGATCTGCGCACGCTTTCGTTGGAGGTCACGCCGCCGCCGGTCGAGCCCGATCCAAAAAAGAAGATCAAGCCCCGCGCTCCCAAGCCGGTCACCTGCACGCTCCCGCGAGGCGTCGTTCCTTCCGAGCCGGACGCATCGTTGGAACTTCAGCTCGAACCCGGTGAAGGCATCGTGGACAGCTTCGATCCGCGTTTGTACTGCCTCCCTGTCGGCGGCAAATCGCCGCTCGTCGCCGGCGCGAACGTGGTTGTGCGCCTGGGCTGGCCTGAGAAGACCAAAACCGTTTGGAAGAAGGGTAAAAAAACCACGCGCGTCGTGGAACAAACGGCGCCGTTCCTCGCGCGCCGCGTGACCGTCGCTGGCAGCTTGCCCGAAGCGAGCGAACCGAAGCCCCGCGAGAAAGATGAAGATCGTCTCGAGCCCCTGAGCGACGCACAGGCGATCAAACAACTCCCAGCCGCGCCGCTCACGCTCGGCTCTGCCTACACGCGCGAGAAGCCGCCGGCACCGGAGGGGCTCGAGCTCGTGCTCACGCGTGGTTCTGACGCAGGCACCGAACGCGACGCGACCATCGCTGTGTCCCTGGTGAACCACAGCAAAAAGGCGGAGCGCGTCTTCTTTCGGCGCGAATCGATTTCGTTCGAGGTCTCGGGGCCCGACGGGCTCGTTGCGTGTGAGCCGGGTCCCGACAACCGCGCACCTGATCGGTCGTCCTTCGTCAACTTGAAGCCGAACGGGCGGCTGAGCGCCGTAAGTCGCCTGATCGAACTGTGTCCCCAAGGTGCGATGCGGCGGCCAGGCCTTTATCTCGTGCATGGCCGCTACGACGGGCTCCGAAACTCCGACCCACAAGGTCCGCGCACGTTCACCGGGCGTGTGGCAAGCCGTGAGCCCGTGGCGATTCGGGTGCGCCGCGGCTGGGGCGATCTGCCTGCCCAACGCGCGCCCGAGCGCGTGCGCGTCGGTACTCCCTAGCGCCCGAATACCTGATAGCCTTCTTCTACCATGCGCGTCTGCGTCAACCGACGGATCGCTTCGTGGAGGAGGGCCTCGCGGGGCTAGTCGGCGCGCGCATGGCAAACGAGCCGCACAGCGTCGGCACCATCGTCGACCGCCGCTACCGCTTGAAGCGCGAAATCGCGCGTGGCGCTGCGGGTGCGGTGTACGAAGCCGAGCACCTCTACACCCGGCGCTCCGTCGCGGTGAAGCTCCTCAACGTTGCACACATCAACGTTCAAGAGACGCGCCTGCGCCTCTTGCGTGAAGCCGCCGCCATGGCGACCGTGCGTCACCCTGGCGTTGCGCAGGTGCTCGATGCGGGCGAGCTCGACACGCTCGGACCCTACCTCGTGATGGAGCTCCTCGAGGGCCGCACGCTGCAAGGCATCCTCGCTGTGCGCCAGCGCATCGGCGTACACGAAACCGTCCAAATGGGGCGGCAAATCGCCGAGACACTCGCCGCCGCGCACCAGCACGGCGTGATCCATCGCGATATCAAGCCCAGCAACCTCTTCGTGGCACGCGACGACACGGGCCGCGAGGTTTGCAAAATCATCGACTTTGGCATCGCGCGCGACGACAAAGACCAACGCAAGCTCACCATGCACGGCGCTGTGCTCGGCACCCCCGAATACATGGCGCCCGAACAAATGCTCGGCCAGTCGGAGATCGACGGTCGCGTCGACATCTATGCCGTGGGAGCCACCCTGTACGAGTGCCTGAGCGGCGTCGTGCCCTTCGAAGGCAATTACGCCGAGGTCCTGCTCAAATCTGCGACTCAACCCATCGCGCCGATTCGCGCCAAAAATCCCACGGTACCCGCAGAACTCGTAGCCATCGTCGAAAAGTGCCTCGCGCGCGACGCCAACGATCGCTACCAATCCATGACAGCGTTCCTCGACGCCCTTGCCAGCGTGCAGGTGCCCGACACCGGTGCTTCACTCCTCGGCTTGCGTCCGCCGCGGCCCGTTGCGCGCCCGGCTCCCGCGCTCGTCAAATCCCAAGCCCAGCCGCCGCCGCTCCCTGCCGTCGACCAGCGCCGTCGCTTCGGTCGCGCCCCCTACGTCACCCCCGTACGCGTCCTCCGCCCGAACGGCAAAGTCGTCGAAGGCCGCAGCGAAGACATCTCCGTCGGCGGCTTGCTCGTCGTCATCTCCGCCCCGTGTGAAGCCAACGAAGTCGTCAAAGTTCGCTTTGCTCTCCCCGGCAGCGGCCGCATCGTCGAGCTCGCTGCCCTCACCAAATGGGTGCGCAACACTCGCGGCACCGAAGCCGTTGGCTTCGAATTCACGCAAGTCCCTCCAGAAAGCCACTCCACCATCGAGCAATACGTGACCTCGATGGGTGGGGTTTAGTTGCTTCTTTCAATCGGCGAGCGCCGGATCCAATACGAAGGATACGGTTTTCTGCTCGGTAACGTGACACTCGTCCGCTGCGACGGAAACACTCTTCGTCCACGTCGTGCTGCCGCTCGTGACGCGCACGGTGTAGAGCCCACCACCTTGCTCGTAACACGAGTACGTCAAAGCGTTCGAGCCGGCACCTTGAGTTAGCTGACACTCGGCTTCAGTCTCGTTCGTGACGGTAACAGGGCTGACTGGCAGCCCATTGGGAGACGAAATCGAAACGGTTACGGCGCTGCGCAGCTCGAGGGTGCATAGGTGGTCCGATGAGCTGCACCCGAGCAGCGTGTGCCCTACGACAACGATGACGGACGAGAGTGCCAGCGAGCGAGCTGGCTTGCGCCAGCCGTGAACGAGTGACTCTGAGCTCGATAGTTTGTCATCATTTCGCATGGATCCCTCCGCCCGTTTGCCCGGAACAAAACTCTAGCGCCCGGCCGCTTATTTTCCCGTTTTTTTCCGGAGCTCCGCCAGCTCTTCGAGGTTCTGTTTGGCGCGAGGGTCGCTCGGATCGAGCGCGAGCGCCTTTTTTAGGGCTTGTTCGGCTTCGGCGTAGCGGCCGCGGCGGGCTTCGGCGGTGCCCAGGCTGATCCAGCCGGTGACGAGTTTGGGGTCGAGTTTGACGGCTTGTTTGGCTTGGTCGACCGCGCGCGCGTAGTCGCCGCTGAGGAACGCGGCGTAGGCGAGGTTGGCGCGGAAAGTGGCGCGCGCGGGGTCGAGTTCGACGGCGCGGGTGAGTTCGGGCAGGGCTTTTTCGACGGCGTTTTGCGCGAGGTAAGCGGCGCCGAGATCGCTGTGAGCGCGAGGATCGCTGGGAGCGAGGACGACGGCGCGTTGATACGCGACGATGGCTTCGCGCACTTGGCCGACGAGGAGGCAGGCGGTGCCGAGGTTACGTTTGCGATCGGCGTTGTCGGGGTCGAGTTCGGAGGCGCGGAAGAGGTGGGGGATGGCTTCGACGGGTTTGCCGGTGGCGATGAGCGCAACCCCGAGTGCCGACTCAGCTTCTGGATCACGCGGTGCGAGTTCGGCGCCGCGGGCGAGAGCCGCGAGCGCTTGGCCCGCTTCGCCGAGGATTAGGAGCACGCGGCCGCGTTCGAGTTCGATTGGGCCGTAGTCGGGGTGGCGCGCGTGGAGTTCTTCCAGGCGCTTCAGGAGGCTGAGGACGCGCGGGTTTTTGGGCGCGGCGGCGAAGTCGGTGGGAATGTTGGTTTCGGCGAGCTCGACGCGCAGTAGGCCGAGGCGCGGCGCTGGATCTTGCGGCGCGAGGCGAGCGGCTTTTTGGTATTCGGTTTTGGCGCGCGGCAGTTGATCGTCGGAGTAGGCCTGGTCAGCGGCGTAGAGAGCGCGATCGGCGGGGTCGTTGGTACCGCGTGCGAGGCCGCCGGGGAGTGTGGGTGCGGCTTCTGGTTTGGGAGGCCCGGGTTTGTCGCTGGGCTTGGGTTTGGTTGCATCGGGCGGCGGCGCTTGAGTGCCGGCAGCGGCGCGTGCGGGAGCCTGGGAAAGGGGGGCTTGCGTCGGATTGCCTGCGCTTGCCGGGGAGGTCGCTGGTGATGCTGGCGCAGCTGCGGGCGAGGCAGGTGTGGGCGTAGGTTGGTGCGCAGGGGCCGGCGCTGGTGTTGCAGCGGTTGGGGGCGGCAACGTGGTGGTGGCATTGGCGCTGCGCGCTGGGGTTTGGGCGCGTTCGCCGCCGCAGGCGAGCACGAGGACGAGCACGAGCGGAAGCGAGCGGAGACCCCTCATGATGGACCTCTGACGTTAGGGCGCGTCTTGGCGGGAAGTGTGTTCCTTGCCGTCGTAACGCAGGAGGGCACGTTTGCCGTCGAGCATGGTGGCGAGGCACACCGGGCGCCGCCAGACACGCACGAGGGCTTGGAGCGTTTCGCGCGCGTAGTCGGCGCGCAGGTCGACTCCGCGGTGGTCGTGGCGCAAAAGGAGCTCGCCGCGGTTTTCGAAGTTGGCGTCTTCCACGGAAATGACCGGGTTGCCGAAGTTGGTGAGCTGCGCGAGAAGCTTTTCCTTCACGGCGCGGAATTCGCGCGACTCGATCTCGTAGCGCTCGTTCCGGTTCGAATAGTTGAAGGTGTAGAGCTTGTGCTCGATCGCGAATTCCTCGGTGAGGAACTCGTCGATGAAGGTGACGTCGGTGTAGAGCGAGCGCACCTCGAAGATTTTTTGGCGGCCGAGGCCGAGGCGCAGGTCCCAATTTTTCTTCACGTCGAGATCGTCGCACTCTTCCCATTCGCGACCGAACTGACCTTTGTTCCAGCGCTCCTCGATGCTGCGGAACAGCTCGACGCCGAGCTTGTATGGATTCAAGCGGCCGCCGGAGGTTGCCATCACGCCAGCGTTGTTGTCGGCGTAATCGACGATTTCGCTCCAATCGCAGACCTCTTCGGTCATCAAACGCGAGTGCCAATACGAGGCCCAGCCCTCGTTCATGATCTTGGTCTGCATCTGCGGCACGAAGTAGTAAGCCTCTTCGCGCACGATGCCCAAGATGGCGCGCTCCCAGCGCTCGAGCGGCGCATTGTCCATCAGGAACAAGAGCACGTCTTGCTCCGGTTGCGCCGGATGCTTGCCTTTGCCCTTCTCGCGCTCCTCGGTGAGGCGCTGGCGTTCGCGCTCGATGTACTCGGAGGGGTTGATGAAGTCCTCCATGTAATCTTTCGAACGCAAACGCGGCACTTCGATTTCGCCCGGCTCCTCGTCGCTGCTCTCTTCGCGGCGACGCACGACGAAGCGCGACCAGGGATCGATCAGGTTCTCGAGTGAGAGACACACATCGATGAACTCTTCGGCACGCTGGATGCCGTGGCGATCGACGACGCGCCGCACCGCCGCGCCGTGGTTCGCCATCTTGTCGATCCACTTGCGGTTGGGATCGTACTCTCGACCGCTGCGCGCCAGCGGATCCGTGACGGTATCGCTGACATCGAGATCGGTGGAGCGGAACGTAAAGTTGTTCTTGAAGAAGTCGACGTGCCCGAACACGTGGCACATCACGAGCTTTTGATCGGTGAGGCTGTTGCCTTCGAGCAAGTAGGCGTACGAAGGGTTGTTGTTGATGACCATCTCGTAAATTTTCGAGAGGCCATATTCGTAGCTCTTGCTGAGCCGCTCGTACTCCATGCCGAAGCGCCAGTGCGGGTAGCGATTCGGAAAGCCACCGTACGCGGCGATTTCATTCATTTGGTCGTAACTCAGCATCTCGAATACGACCGGAAAGAAGTCCAGGCCCACGTTCCTCGCAATTTTCTCGATGCGCTCGTGCTCTACTCGCAGGTAGCGCGGCAGGGACGTGTGGGTGGCGAATTGAGTCATCCCGTCTTTTTCCTCGTGTGGTCGCGCTCGGGACGCGTGCCCGCAGCGCGGCTCGTAGCGGAGTCGGAGCCGAGCTCCATCATTTTCCCTTACCCAAGAAGTCCTTAATGCTGCCGACGATCGCGTCTCGATCGCGGATCTCACTGGTGACCACGCGCTCGTCGCTGGCGAAGTGCTCGCGCAAATCTTTGATGAACTGCCCGGAGCCGTACGGGCTTTCGACTTGGCCGTAGGCGAACATGTTCACGCGCGGCAGCATGTCTTTCTTCAGGAGCTCGACGCAGGCGAGTGTGTCTTCCATCGACCAGTTGTCGCCGTCCGAGAAATGGAACGGATAAATGTTCCACTCCTCGCTCGGGTAGTGCTGGTCCACGAGCTGCGCAGCAAGCCGGTAGGCGCTCGAAATCATGGTGCCGCCGGATTCGCGTGTGCGGAAGAAGGTGTCGCGATCCACTTCGCGCGCCACGGCGTCGTGAATGATGTAGCGGCTTTCCAGGCCCTGATACTGCCGGCGCAACCAGGCATCGATCCAGAAGCTCTCGATGCGCACGATCTCCTTCTGCTCGTCGCCCATCGAGCCCGACACGTCCATCATGTAGATGATGACGGCGTTGGCGACCGGTTCGAGATCTTCTTTCCACGAACGGAAGCGCTTGTCTTCGTGCTGCGGCACGACAATCGGAACGGCAGGGTTGTAGACGCCGCTCGCGATGGCGCGCTTCAGCGCTTCGCGATAGGTGCGCTTGAAGTGGCGCAGCGATTCGGGGCCGACGCGCCGAATGCCGGTGTAGCGATCTTTGGCGGCGATGATGCGGCTCTTGCCCTTGTTCTCGATGTCGGGCAGCTCCAGCTCCTCCCCCAAGATATCGGCGAGCTCATCGAGCGTGATGTCCACTTCGAGCACGTGATCGCCGGCATCCTTGCCAGCTTTTCCGGAGCCGTCTTGCCCATCCTGCTCTTGGCCGCCGACCGGATCACCAACGTCACCGTCGCCTTGCCCGACGCCGCCGTTCTGCTTGTCGCCGAACACGAAGCGCGGAATGTCGATGTGCGGAATGGGAATGCTGACGAGGTCTTTGCCTTTGCGCCCCAGCATCTCGCCTTGCGAAATGTAGCGACGCAGGTTCTGTCGGATCTTGCCGCGAACGATGTTGCGGAAGCGCGAATGATCCTGGTCAATCTTCAGGGACATCGAACCCCGAGTGTCGCACATTTCTCTTCGGCAAAAAGTGCGCTCGGACGGCTTCCCTGGCGCCAAGGTAGGATGAAGCGCGCCTTTGCTTCGTGGTTTGGGTTCGCGTGGCGCATCGAAATCGCGCTCTAGGCCGGCTTTTGTGCCGAGTCGTGCTCGGCCGAGTGGCCCGGGTCCCGCCGTGCTTGCTCCCCGGCGCGAAGCCCGAGAACATCCGCCCGTGGCCCAAGCTCACAAGTACTTCAAGTTCCGCTGCACCGGTTGCGGCAACTGTTGCAAGGAGCCGCTGTTGCCGATGACCGACGCCGATCTGCGACGCATCAGCGAGCGGACTGGCGACGCACCCGCCGACATCGTGCGCTTCATCGATCGCAACGCCATCGATATGGACGATGAACCCGAATCGTTCCTGACGTTGCGCCAGGGTAAGCGTGTCATGATCTTGCGCCATCAAAGCGGCGGCTGCCGCTATCTGGGTGACGACAACCGCTGCACCATCTACGGTGCCCGTCCACTCGGCTGCCGCATCTTTCCTTTCGATCCGCTGTACGACAAGCAGGGCGGGCTCCGGCGCCTCAAGCTGATTCAAGCCACTGACTGCCTCTACGAGATGGACGGCGAGAACGATCCCGACGCCGTGCAGAAGCTGCACCGCCGCTACGAAGCGCAGAATACTGCGTATCAAGCCAAAGTTGCGGAGTGGAATCGCGTGCAACAGGCACGCAAACGCGCCGGGCGCGCCGCTCAGACCTCGCGCGAATTCCTCGAGTTTCTCGGGTTTCCGCCCAGCTGAGCCCGCTCTCGAGCGCTTCGGTGCTAGCCGCGCGCTTCCAGCACGACGTCCAAATTCTCTTCGTCACACTTGCGTGATAGCTCGCGCCGAAGCTCCGACAGCGCCACTTCGGACGGAACCTCGAGCTTCGCTTCCAAGACGAACAGCGGGGTGCCGCTTTCGGGCGCATTCGTCACGCGCGACTCCAGCGCGCTCACGTTCACGCCGCGGCGAGCCAACAGCGTCGTGACGCTCTGCACGATGCCGGGTCGGTCGAAGCCAGAAACGCGAATCGAATAGGGCAGCACATTCGAGCGTGCGCGCGCGCCGCTCGTCGGCTTGCAGTAAATATTGAGGCCGAGCGCCGACTCCTGCTCTTTCAGTTGCGCTTGCAAGCGTTCCAGCTGGGCTTTGGCGCCCGATACCAACAGAAGCAGCGCAAACTCGCCGCCCAGAATCGCCATGCGGCTATCTTCCAAATTCGCAGCTGCAGCGTGAATCAAGCTGGAAAGATCACTCACGATGCCGGCGCGATCGGGCCCGACGGCGGTAACGACCAAGTAGCCTTTCTCACTCGACATTTTGCCTCGCGGAGGCCATAGCCTAGTTCGTACGATGCAGCTCGCCAAGCGCCCGCGTAGAAATCGACGAACCGCCGCGATGCGCGCGCTCGTGCGCGAAACGTCGCTCAGTCCTGGCCATCTCGTCCTGCCCCTATTCGTGCAAGAAGGCACCGATCTCGCGACGCCCATCGCTGCCATGCCCGGTCAAGCGCGGCTATCCATCGACCGCCTGGTCGCCACCGCGCGCGAAGCCTTCACGCTGGGCGTCCGCGCTGTTGCGCTCTTCCCGGTCATCCCCGACGCACTCAAGGATCCGCGCGGCAGCGAAAGCGAAAACGCCGCCGGCCTCCTGCCGCGCGCCGTTCGGGCACTGAAGAGTGCACTCCCCGAACTCTGTGTCATCACCGACGTTGCCCTCGATCCCTACTCGTCTGATGGGCACGATGGCGTCCTCATCGACGGCCACATCGACAACGACGTCACGCTCCCGATCCTCGCCAAGATGGCCGTCGTTCAAGCTCGAGCTGGCGCAGACGTCGTTGCTCCCTCCGACATGATGGATGGGCGGGTCGCCGCGATTCGCGCCGCGCTCGATGAGGCTGGCCACACCAACGTTGCGATTTGTAGCTACTGCGTCAAATACGCATCCGGGTTTTACGGCCCCTTTCGCGACGCGCTCGACTCTGCGCCGCGCTCAGGCGACAAGAAAACCTATCAAATGGACCCGGCGAACCTGCGCGAATGCCTGCGCGAAATCGCCCTCGACGAAGCCGAAGGCGCCGACTGGCTCATGGTCAAGCCCGGCTTGCCCTATCTCGACGTCGTGCGCTTCGTCCGCGAAAACTCAGCGCTTCCAATTGCCGTCTATCACGTGAGCGGCGAATACACGATGCTCAAGCTGGCTGCGGAACGTGGTTACCTCGACTACGACCGCTGCCTGCTCGAATCGTTGATCGCGTTTCGTCGCGCCGGTGCTGACATCATCTTCACCTACGCCGCGATCGATGCCGCGCGCGCGCTGACTCAAGCCTGAGTCGCGTGCGGGCTCGCCGGATTGACGTCGTGTTCATCGCGCGTTGATCGCGCCGTCGTGCGTGTTGCTTGCGGCTTGCGCGTGCAAGCGAATCGTCGCGCGGTGCGGCACCCGTGGAGACGCTAAACGCAGCGTGTGAGATGAAAACACAGCGTAGTTGCAGGCTCGCAGTGAGAGTGCAGCGGACCTTCGAGCACGCAGAAATCTCGGGGTTTTTTGCCCAAATGCGCGATCAGGTGCGCTCTTTCGACACGCTGTGACAGCGAACTTCGCCACTCCGGAGTGATGTGCCCGCACGCGACGGTACGCCTGATTACATGGTGTGAGCGCTGAATATCTCTCGAGAGTAAATTGGCACTCGCGCCCTCTGAAGTTCTGCCGCGAACCTCCGTTTGTGCTTGTGTGCGGCCCGCGTGGCGCGGCGTGCACGACAGCGCAACCTAAGAGAACTGCGGAAACGACGCGGTTTGCAGTCATCGCTTCCCTGCGTACACAGCGAGCTGCGGCGCGTGACACTTAGCGACAGAATAGACATCTTGCACGACCCTCGCGTCGTTCTTACGAAAAGAGGGTTGGCATCTGAGAATGATGCGCTACAGCTTGCAGCCCCGCTGACGTTGCCGAGTTAGCGGCGGAGCTTGTGAGTAGAGCGGAGGATTTCACGGCGAATTGCCGTGCGCCGCCGCATCCCTACTCGCCATAAAAACCTGAAAAGTGCTTATCTAGCCGGTGCATCTTCCTGGTGGGCCGGTAACTGAAACCAGCAAACCAAAGAGGTCTAGATGAGAAGGGTGTTCATGGCGGCCGTGTGTGTTTTGGGTGTCGCCTGCGGTTCGAATGATGGGAGTGATTCGACGTCTTCCGATTCGACGTCTTCCGAAGAGTTGCGCTGGCGCAAATGGCGTTCCTTCGGTGGCTCGGCAAACACGACTGCCGGCGCACCGAATGCGAACGGCGGCGCGACCAACGTTGCCGGCGCACCGAATGCGAACGGCGGCGCGACCAACGTTGCCGGCGCACCGAGTGCGACCGGTGGCGCGACCAACGTTGCCGGCGCACCGAATGCGAACGGCGGCGCGGCGAATGTTGCCGGCGCACCGAGTGCGACCGGCGGCGCGACCAACGTTGCCGGTGCACCGAATGCAAACGGCGGTGCGATCAATGCGGCCGGTGGCGCAGTGAACGGCAGCGGCGGCGCTCCCAGCGCCAGCGCGGATGTGATCGACTTCTGCCGCGGTCGTGTCACCGACAAGAACAGCCACCCAACCACGACGCTAGCGAAGCCCGCGGTAGGCACCTGGGTCAGCGATCCGGATTTTCCGGGCGCGCAGATCATGCGCATCACGAACTCCGGCACCAACCAAGCGACCACGCCGATGTACTCCACGATCCCTGCGTGGAACTCGGATGGATCCTTGCTCATGCTGTACCAATGGGGCGCTGGGCACGTGCTCTACGACGGTCGTACCTTCGCCAAGATCGGCTCGCTCGACTGCCAAACCAGCACCGGCGCTCGTCCGGGTCCGAGCGACGTCGAACACGTGATGTGGGATCCGACGAACCCCGACATCCTGCGTTACCCGTCGCGTTATGCGCCGGATTCACGTGGCTCGATGCCGATCCTCTACAAGTGCAACGTGCGCACGCACCAAGCCTCTGTGGACCATGACTTCTCGACCGCCCCGACGTCTTGTACGCCGGGTAGCGAGGAGCTGACGATGGGTGCTGACCCACAGTGGTTCCCAGGCGGTCTGGTTGGCTTGCAATGCGGCAACAACGCCAGCGACAGCGCGTGGCGTGGCAAGAAGTTCGTCTACGACGTGAACACTGGCAAGGTGTTTACGCCGCGCTCCGGAGGCAGCTTCACCGGGGCAGAAGCGCCGATCGCCGCGCCCAGCGGAAACCGCGTGTACTTCGGCGGGGCCGTGTACGACAACGACCTCAACCCGATCCGCTCGCTGAACCTCGCTAGCATCTACGAGCACGCCAATGTCGGTCGCTCGAAGTTGGGCAACGACTTCTACTACGCGGTCGACTTCGACGGCTCGGATCCGGGTGTCATGATTGCTCACGACATGAGCTCCGGCCAAACCGTTCCGCTCATCTCCGAGAGCGGCGGCTGGGGTTATCCCGGCAGCGGCATCCACATCACCTCGATCATTGCGGATGCGCGCGCGGCTGGCTGGTCCGTTGCTTCGATCGTCGGCTCAACCACCACCGAGAAGCTAGCCGGGGAGATCTTGCTGGCAAACGTCGACACCAAGGCAGTCTGCCGCGCCGGTCGACATCGCAGCCGCGCAGGCAACGGCGGATACGGTTACGCAGCCGAGCCGCATCCCGTGTCCCACGTTCTGCCGGACGGCACGCTCGAAATCGTGTTCGGCAGCGACTGGGGCGGCCAGAGCCTCGCGGACACGTACATCATGCGCCTCAAGCCGATGTGATGGTCAGCTAAGTCGAAGTGAAAGAACCGGCATTGCCGGTGTGCAGAACGCCTCGGAATCTTCCGGGGCGTTCGCGCTCCATGTGTTCAAACCTCGCGGCGAGTCGTGCGCTATTGCCGTCGGCTTTCGGGCGACGCTTCGACGCGGCCGAGCGCAGCCAAATAGGCTTCGCGGATGCTGTTCGTGACGGCCTCGTAGCGAGAGGTGAGTTGAGCGCCGGCGTTACGGCCCGGTTCGTCGGAGAAGCCCATGCTGCGTCCCAGTTCGTTGAGGGTAGGGCTGTTGGCGTCGATGAGGGACGCGCTGGCGCCGGTGATCACGTGGAGGCGTTGCTCGAGGCGGCGAAGGAAGCGGTAGCCTTCGCGCAGGGTGAGGAACAGTGAGCGCTCGAGGTAGCCGTGTTCGTGCAGGGCGCTCAGCGCGGCGGCGGTATCGGTGGTACGCACGCGTGGATCGGTGCCGTGGCGCATCTGCAGGTATTGGACGCAGAATTCGACATCGAGCAGGCCGCCGCGGCCCGTTTTGAGGTCGAAACGGCCTTGGCGTTCGCGGGCGAGTTCGACTTCCATGCGTTGGCGCAGGCGCATCAGCTCGTCGACGGGCGGGGCGCCACGTTCGTAGGCAGCGATGCGAGCGAGTTCGATGACGCGATCGCCGAGGCGACGATCGCCCGCGCAGGCTCGGGCGCGCAGCAACGCTTGGCGTTCCCAGGCAGCGCCGGAGGAAGTCGCTTGCATGCTGGCTTGAGAGCCATTGGCACGCGCCTCGGGTGCATCGACGCCATGATAGCGGGCGAAGGCGCCGATTGAAGTGACGAGCAGCCCTTGTGCGCCTGAGGGGCGTAAACGCGTATCGAGCGCGTAACCCGGACCCGCTGCGTTGGGCTCGGTGAGCAGGCGAAGGATGCGTTGGGCGCGCGCCGCGTAATAGCTGAGCGCTTCGTCGCGCGAGGGAGCGTAGAGAGGATCGAACACGAAGATGACATCGAGGTCAGAGCCGTAGCCGAGTTCGCAGCCCCCGAATTTTCCTAGCGCGATCAGGCAGAGGCCGCGGGCTTGATCACCGAGGATGAACGCGGCAGTGCGGCGCACGATTTCGTCGGCAAGCTCGGCGAGGAGGCCCGTCGCTTCGCGGGTGTTCAACGCGCCGGCGAGATCGGCGACGGCGACCTCGAGCATGACGCGGCGTTTGGCGATGCGCAGCGCAGCGACGAAGTTTTCTTCACGCTCTTCGGCGCGGGCGCTGGCGTTGCGCGCACGTTCTTCGGCGAGCAGCTCGACCTCGATGGCTGCGATGGGATCGCTGACCTGAGCGTCGCCGAAGACGACGGCGTCCGCGAGTTCGGGGCGCGCCACCAGGGTGTCGCCTACCATACGGCTTGCGCCGAGCACGCTGACGACGCGGAAGAGCGCGCGGTCGTCCTCGGCGAGAGCCTGCACATAGGCGGATGGCGTCAGAAACCGGCCGAAGAAGGCGCGTAAGTAGCGCAGCGCCTGCTCGGGATCCGAAGAGGCGCTGAGCGCATGGAGCAGTTGGTCTCCGAGCTTGGGATAACGTTCGCGTGTGAGCTCTCCGAGGATGTCGTCGGGGCGGCGTGCCAATGCGAGCAGGTGGTCGCCGAACTCTGCGTGGCCGAAGAGGCGCTCGGCTTCAGCGCGTGTGCGTTCGCGGTCGCCGAGCTGAGCGAGCAGCGCTCGAAATGGCGACGGCGCTGCGTGGTGCGCGCGGCCTGGCACCACGGAATCGAACAGCTCTTGAATGCGTTCACGAATCACGGCGAGCTCGGCGAGCAATGCGCGCTCGTCGGCGTGACCCAAGCTCCGGCCGAGCTTCATCAGCTCGGAGGTGTCGGCGGGCAACAGATGCGTTTGCACGCCGGTAGACCATTGCACGCGGTGCTCCAGCCGGCGCAAAAAGGCATAGCCTTCCGCGAGTTTGCGCGCTTCGCGCGCCGTGACCAGGCCACGACCCTCGAGACGTGACAGCGCACGCAAAGTTCCCGGCACTTGCAAGCTGGTTTCGCGGCCACCCCACACTAGCTGCAGCGCCTGGACGAAGAACTCCGCTTCGCGGATCCCGCCGCGGCATAGCTTCAAATCGCGTTCGGGACTCTTGCTGAGCTCGATGCGAGCGCGTTCGACCATATCGAGCAGCGTCGCTGCGATGCTGGGATCGACTTCGCGTCGGTACACGAACGGCGCGAAGATTTCGCGACTGATGACCGCGCCGAGCTCGAAGCTTCCAGCCACGGCGCGCGAGCGCAACAGCGCAGCGCGTTCCCATTGGCGTCCCCAGGTTTCGTAGTAGCGCTCGGTCGCGGCCACGGAATTGGCGACGGGTCCGCCGCTCCCTTCGGGTCTCAGCCTCAAGTCGACGCGCCAGATCAACCCGTCTTCGCTGGGCGTGTCGAGTAGCGCGACGGCGCGCCGCACGACGCGCGACCAGTACTCGTGCAAGCTCAAGTCGCCAGCGGAGCCATCGTCCGTATCGTAGACGAACACCAGATCCACGTCGGAGCCAGCGTTCAGCTCTTGGCCGCCCAGCTTGCCCATGCCGAAGGCGGTGATGGCGGCGAGGTTACCGTCGCTTTTCAGCGGCGTTCCGTATTGTGCGCTGGTCTGGCGCACAGCTTCGGTCAGCGCGAGCTCGAGCGCGACCTCCGCGAGCAAGCTGAGCTCGTAGGCGGTGACGGCAATGGGCGCTCCGCCGAGCTCGGGTGGCAACAGCTCGCGCAGCGCGATGCGAGCGCGCTCTACCCACACGAAGCGGCGCAGCTCCCGAGCGAAGGCGTCCCCACGCGGAACGCGCTCGGTAGCGGTTTGTGCGTCGGCCAAGAGCTCCAGTCGTCGGCGCGGCGCCTGCAAACCCTCGCGAATCACCCTTTCGAGCATCGGCAGCTGCGCGGTCCCGGGCGTGAACGGCGGAAAGGCGGCCGCGAGCAGGATTAGCGGCGCGCGCGAAGCGCTGTCTCCCAGCTCAGCCTGCAGATCACGCGCCCGCTGCGGGTCGATCGCGTGTGCGAGCTCGAGCATGCGAGACGCTCCCTTCACGCTCTCATGCTGCCCTCGCTGGCCTCCGCCCGCCATCACAACGACTGGATGTGCCGCTTGAACGCGCTCGCTTTTCCAGGGCCCAGCCCCATGAGCCCGACGGCCGGAGAAACGGGCCTTGTTACCGAGCAGGGGTCGTCCTACATCGAGCTCTGGTATGCGTTTTCTCTGCGTCTCCGACATTCACGGGCACGCGCGAGCGCTGGAAGCTGTGCTCGAAGAGGCCGGCGTCCATGGTTGGGATCAGCTGGTCGCTTGTGGTGATCTCGTGTTTCCGGGGCCGGAGCCGCTCGCGGTGTGGAAGCTGCTCGTGAAGCACCGCGCGCTGTGCGTGCAGGGGGTGAGCGATCGCGCGCTGGCCCAGATCGATCCGGAGAAGCTGTCTGCTACGAGCGGTCAGGAGCGTGAGCGCATCGAGCGCTTCCGTCAGGTGCAGACGGAGCTCGGTGAGCTCATCATTACGCGGCTCGGCAAATTGCCGCCGCTCGCACGCCTGCCAATCGAATCCGGGCACACCATGCTGATCGTGCACGGCTCTCCTCTCGATCCGACCGAACCCTTCAGCGAAGACATGAGCGACGATGAGTTGATCGCCTTGCTTGGTGACGAACCGGGCGACGTGATCGTGTGCGGCGGCAGCCACGTGCCGTTCGAGCGCCGGGTCGCGGACGTTCACATCGTGAACGTGGGTTCGGTGGGCGAGGCGCCGGGCGGTGGGCACGCGCACGCGGCCTTGATCACCACGTCAGCTACCGGCATCGGTGTGCGCAGCATCAGCGTGAACCTCTGACGAGGCCAGCGCGCAGCGCAGCACCACGCGGCGCGCTTTGGCGCGGAAGCCTTGATTGGTGTCGTGCGTTTCGAACGCGCGCGAAAGCCTGAGCTCGCCGTTTCGTGCATCGCGAGACAGCCGCACCTCGTGGAGCACGTCGGGTTGCTTTGCATCGCCGGACACGTACGCAAATACGAGCTCGGAGCCGTCCGCGTAGGAGTTTTCCACGAGCACACTATCGTGCCCGGCGCGGCGCTCGAGCAGCAAGCGCGGCCCGCTCGAGCGCTCGATATAAACGTACTCGTACGTCACGTTCGCCACCATGCCGCCGCGCTCGTCGCGGCAGTCACGACTGTGCAGCACGGCGGTTGCGCGACTGTTCGGCTCTTTTTCGGGATCCACAGCGCTGGCTCCGCGCAGACCGGCGCCGACGCAGGCCGGAAGCAGCGCCGCCAACACTGCGAGCGGTTTCATCGCAGATCGCCGTGGGCGCGTCGTGCATTCGTGATGAACGCCGCGACCTTCAGAGAATCCTTACGCCGGGCATCACCTTCGACCTCGACACCACCCGCCACGTCGACGCCCCACGGTGACACCTGTGTGACTGCGCTCGCGACATTGTCGGCAGTGAGCCCGCCGGCGAGGATGATTTGCCGCTCGCTGGCCAGCTCGCGCACCAGGCTCCAATCGAAGACCAGCCCGGTGCCGCCAGTTACGCCGCCGCTCTTCGTATCGAGCAGCAAACGCTCCCCAGGGAAGCTGCGGGCCCGCTCTACGTCCGCCGCGCCCGCGATGCCGAGCGCTTTGAACGCGCGTGTGATGCTGCTCGAGAACGCCGCGGGCTCCTCCCCGTGCAGCTGCACCCAATCCAGCCCGACCTGCTCCACCAACTCCCGAATGCGCTCGAGGCTCTCGTCGGCGACGACGCCGACCAGCTCGACTTCACCTCGCACGGCGTCGGCGATGCGTCGCGCCGTTTCGACACCAATGCGCCGTTTCGAGCGCGGCACGAAGTTCAACCCCAACGCGCTAGCGCCCGCGCTCACTGCCGTGCGTGCATCTTCCTCCCGGGTGATGCCGCAAACCTTCACCCACAGCGCGGCCGTGGCGCTCATTCGATGCGCAGCAGCTCTTTCACCGTCGCAATCACCTGCGGAGCCTGAATCGGCTTCGTGATGTAAGCGTTGGCGCCGAGCTGCAGGGCGCGCTGACGATCTTCCTGCGAGCCCTCGGTGGTGATGATGACGATCGGCGTGTCCTTGTGAACCGGATCGCTGCGCACTCGCTTCACCAACTTGAGCCCATCCATAATGGGCATATTGATGTCGGTCACGATGATGTCGTAGCGCGCCGACGCAAGCTTGCGCAGCCCGTCGACGCCATCGTCCGCTTCGGTAACGCGCAGGTTCTTCACGCGCGCCAGCGCGAACACCAGAAGCTGGCGCATCATCGGCGAGTCTTCAACGATCAAGCATGAGTAATCGGCCATGGTGCTACACGCTCAAATCCAAAAACGCCTCCAACCCGGGCAGCTTACGATCAGCCTGGACGAACAAGCTCGCGCTCACCAGTGCCGCCGCCGCGTGTTGGCCGAGAAGTTTGAACAGCTCGAAGTCTACCGTGTCAAATCGCGTTTTTTGAGAAAGAGTAGAAAAAATCGCGACCGCGCCCACCACGCGTTCGTCGATGGAAAGGGGAATCACCGCGGCGGGTTGTTCGAGCGAGCCTTGGCTGGGATCGATGTCTTCGTTCACCACCACGTTGCCGCCCTGGAACACTTCGCCGATGGGTGTGCCTGCTACCCGCACGGGTAGTAGCTTGTTCCCTGGCACACCCTCGGAGGCAATCGGCACGAGCTCGCTGCCGCTCGGGTTCACGAGGTACATCGCGTAGCGCTCGGCGCCCACGAACTGCGCGAGCACTTCCTTGATCCGGCGGGTAACGCCACGCGGTGACAGACTCGAATGGATCTGATTGCTGGCCACGAAGAGGTTCGCCAGGTTCGCGAACTCGAGCTCGACCTCTTCGACGCGAGCGGAGACGCTGGTGCTCTGCTGCTCGACGCGACGGAAGCGCGAGAGCAAGTCGGCCTTCTCCTGCTCGAGCTGTTCAATCTTGCGTACTAACTCACGCATCGCTTCGTCGGCTTCGACCTGCGCGCGCAAAATTGCGTTTTCGGTTTCGAGCGCCTGCGCCCTGCGCGCGAGGTTCTCGTATTCCTTCAAGAACTCCTCGGTAATGCGCGCGCCGCGCGTGAACTTGGCTAGGAACTGATCACGTTCCGTGCGCAGGTCGGCCCGTGGAGTATCGCTCCCTTCCGAACGCTTGCGGTTCTCGTCGGTCATACTGCTCGTTGCCGCCCGCTTCGCCCCAGTTCGCGGTGAAGCGACCTTCGTCAGACTATCACCTCTCTCTCGTGCGTGGGCCAGTTCCCCGTGAAAACCTGGAGCGCACCATGTGTTGTGCTGGTTGCTCGATTCGGCGAGCCGGCCGGGGAAGGCGGCGTTTTTCCGCGTGATTTGCGAGTTGTGGCAGCCGTGGGTGGGCCAATGTCGGATACAGCAAGCGAGATTGGCGCGCGCAGAGAGTGAAACTCGCACTCTGCCTCGGCGCTGGTTTTCTCGGGATGATGCCGGCGCCGTGGGTGGCAGGTTATCTGTTATGATTGGCCGTGATGGTCGAGCCGAACAACGCCGATCCAACGCGCATTGATGCGCTCCTCGACGCCGGCGATCTGGTGAGCGCACGCGCCGCGCTCGCGTCGGTTCCCGACGGGGACGAACGGTTCATCGTCGTGAAGATCAAGCTTGGTCTTTACGACGGTACTCTTGCTCCTGGCGCGGCCATGCAGCAGCTAATTCAGCTGATGCGTCGCGACGAAAACTTCCCCGGCGCCAAAGCGCTCTATCAAGAAGCTTCGAGCGTCGCCTGGCAAGCGCGTCAATCGAACGTAGCTCACTCGCATCCGCCGCCTCCCGCGCGGCGCCGCGATTCGTGAACTAATCGCCGCCCAAGCGCTATCCGGCTCAGGCGCGTGAGGTCAGCGCGCGAGCGCCTCTTGCTCTAGCCACTGCGTGAGCTCACCGAGTATCACGCGCGGTGCACGCGCCAGCGCGGCCGTCGTGCGCGAACCGGTGAGCAGCATGGCCGTGCGAATTTCGCTCTCGGTTCTAACCAGGAAACTACGTGCCCCATCCACGCCACCTTGCTCGAGTGCTTGCAGCACCGGGCGCGCGATGCCGCCGGCGCTGGCCCCGAGCACGAGCGCTTTCACCACGTCGAGCCCGTTGCGCACTCCGCCCGTAGCAAACACCGTCTCGAAGCCGACGCGCGCCACGAACGCGACGCTTGCCGCCGTGGGAATTCCCCAATCCCAAAACGCCTGACCGAGCGCCTTCTGATCTTCGCTCGCGCGCTGGGTTTCGACCGCGACCCACGAAGTGCCGCCAGCGCCCGAGACGTCGACGTGGCGAATGCCCGCCGCTTGTAAACGCCGTCCGACTTGCGTCGAGAGGCCGCAGCCGGTTTCTTTCGCGACTACCGGCACGTTGAGTTCGTGCGCGAGCCGCGCCAGCGTGGCGATGCCATTGCGAAAGTCGCGGTCGCCTTCGGGTTGCACCACCTCCATCGCTGGGTTCAGGTGAACGCACAGAGCGTCGGCACCGACCGAACCAACCAGGTCTTGCACCTCCTGGGTCGACATGCTGCTCGCCTGCACCACACCCAGATTTCCGAGTATGAGCGCGCTGGGCGCGACGTCGCGTACACGATAACTGGCGAGCGAGGCCGGGTTCTTCAGCATGGCGCGTTGACTGCCCAGGCCGAAAGCGACGCCACGCTCTTCCGCCAGGCTAGCTAGCTCGCGATTGATGCGTTCGGCGCGCGGGTGCCCACCCGTCATCGCTGCGATCAGAAGTGGCGCGCGCAAGCGTTTGCCGAGCACCTCGCTCCCGAGATCGACCTCGTCGAACGAAAGCTCGGGCAAGGCGTCGTGAACCAGCCGGACGCATTCAAACAACGTGGTCGTGTCGTGGAAGCCGACGTCGCCACTCGCGGCGAGGTCGAGGTGGTCGGCTTTGCGCTTCGCGATGTCGCTCATGTTTGGGCCTGGGCGCAGAGATTGGTTACTACTCGAAGCATGGGCCCTGGCCGGCCAGGGTGACAACCCCCCTCACTCACGGTGCTGGCCGACAGCAGCGAAAATAGCCGCGGTTTTTGCGCAGGATTTGCGCCTACGGCCCATGGCTGCGGTTGGAATCGATCCAGGCTAGGCTCCGCCGCGCATGAATAGGCCCGGTGGCAAGCGGACTTCGTTGGTTCCCACGTTACCTCCCGAGGCGCCCGCGTCGAACGTCTTTTTGGGGTTGCTCGCCTCGGTTCAGAAGCAGGTCGATGCACGGCTTGCCGAGTTCCTGGAAGCGCGCGTCGCGCAAGCTGCCATGCACGGTCCCGAGGTGCGCGAGATGGTGGCTGCGTTGAACGACTTGTCGCGCCGTGGGGGCAAGCGGCTGCGGCCGGCTTTGCTGATGGCTGGCTTCCGCGCTGCGTCGCACCGCAGCGCTGCCGTCGCGTTGGACGCCGGGGTCGCGCTAGAGCTTTTGCAATCGTACTTCCTGATCCATGACGACTGGATGGACGGCGATCTGGTGCGCCGTGGCGGCCCTAGCGTGCACGCGCTCTTGTCGCGGAGCTTGAAAGACGAACATAAGGGCGCGGCCAGCGCCATCCTTGCTGGGGACTACGCCGCAGCGTTGGCGTTGGAAGTGCTTGCGCGTTTACGCGTGCCCAGCGCGAAGTCGGCTGCGGTGCTCGCTGCGTTCGCCGAAATGCAGCTCTCGGCCGTGGCGGGGCAGCAGATCGATCTCGTCGGCAAGGCGCAAGACATCGAAGCAGCCTACGTGCTCAAGACGGGCAGCTACACCGTATATGGTCCGCTGCGACTCGGGGCAATTCTGGCCGGAGGTTCGCCACGGCTGCTGAACAAACTCGAGCGGCTCGCGCGGCCGCTGGGGGTCGGCTTTCAACTGCGCGACGACTTGTTGAGCGCGTTCGGCGATCCGGTGCAGACCGGTAAGCCGCTGGGCAACGACTTGAAAGCTGGCAAACGCACGTTGCTGCTGGCGGAGGCACTCCGGCGTGCGCGCGGAAAGGATCGCGGCGTGCTCGCGTCGGTGGTGGGCAATGCTCGCGCCAAAGAGCGCGACGTGAAAAGCGCGCTCCAGGTGATGGATACCTGCGGTGCGCGGGCTTGGGTCGAGGCGCGCGTGGCCGAGCTCGCCAAGGAAGCGCGCGCGGAGCTGGGCGCCGGCATCACGCCAGAGGGCAACGCGTTGCTGGAAGGCGCAATCGCCGCGCTCACCGAGCGAAGGGCGTGATTCGGTGGCGCGCGCCAATGGAAAGGTGATCTTGTTGGGGGAGCACGCCGTGGTCTACGGCGTCCCCGCAATTGCGGCTGGCATTCGCCAGGGAGCAACGGCGCGCGCCGCAGCGGCTGAAACGGCGTCGCTCCAGCTCGGCGACCGCCTCGTGACGGCGAGCGACACGGATGAGCTCGGGCGCGCCTTCGCAGCATTGCTCGCTTCCACTGGTGCAGGACCGCATCACGTCGAAGTCGAGCTCGAGTTGCCGCCGGGAGCGGGCTTGGGCGCGTCGGCTTCCATCGCTGTCGCCGTGGCACGTGCGCTCTTCGAGGCGAGCGGGGTTGCGCCAGAACCAAAGCGCGTGCTGGAGGCCGCGGCGTGTTGGGAGCGCGTCTTTCACGGCAATCCTTCCGGCATCGACGCTGAGGCCGCAGCGTGCGAGGCGTGCATCATTTACTCGCGCGCGGATGGTGCAAAGCCGCTGCCGGTTGCGTGCGAAGTGCCGCTGGTAGTTGCCATCGCTGGGCCTTCGGCGAGCACGCGCGTGATGGTGGAAAGCGTGGCCGAGCTGCGCCAGCGCAAACCCGAGTTGGTGGACAAGGCTATGGCGGGGATCCTGGCTTTGGTGAACGCCGCCAAGGGCTGCCTGGGAGCGGGTGACTTGCGCGGGCTCGGGCGTTTGATGGATTTGAATCAGATGTTGTTGTCGGGCTTGTTCGTGTCCACCGAAGGCATCGAGCGCGCTTGCGCGATTGCACGCAGCGCCGGCGCGCTCGGCGCGAAGCTGACCGGTTCGGGGGGTGGGGGAGCGATCATCGCGCTGCCCAGCTCCGATCCCGAAGTCTTGCTCAAGGCGTTCCGCGACGAAGGCATCAGTTGCTTTGCCACCAGCGTGCAACCGAGTCGGCAAGGAGAGCGCGCATGAGCCGAACCAGCGTTGCGGTTGCGTGCTCGAATATCGCGCTCGTCAAGTATTGGGGAAAGTCCCCGCGTGGGCAGAACCTGACCGCCGTGCCCAGCCTGTCGCTCACGCTCGACGCGCTGCGCACCACGACGCACGTGCGTTTCGACGCCACCTTGTCGGAAGACCGTGTTCAAATCGGCGACAGCTGGGTGTCAGGGCGCCCCCTCGAGCGCGCCGTGCGCTTACTCGACGAAGTGCGGGCGCTGGCCTCGCTTCGCGAACGGGCCGAGGTCATCTCGAACAACGATTTTCCGACCGCGTCGGGTCTCGCGTCCAGTGCATCCGGTTTTGCGGCGCTCGCGCTGGCAGCGCAAGCCGCAGCAGGGCTCACACTCACGAGCGCCGAGGTGAGCCGGTTGGCTCGGCGCGCGTCCGCTTCGGCAGCGCGCTCGCTGTTCGCCGGGTACGCCGAGCTCTTGGCCGAAGCGGAGTCGGCCGAAGCCGTGGCACCACCGGATTGGCTCGACGTACGCATGTTGGTGGCGGTCACGACGCTCGGACCGAAGAGCACGCTCTCGACGGACGGCATGCTGCACACGCAAGCGACGAGCCCGTATTATCCAGCTTGGGTGAGCAGCGCGCCGGCCATCTTCGAGCGCGCCAAGCAAGCTCTGTTAGCGCGCGACCTCGAAGCGCTGGGCAGCGCGATGGAGCACAGCACGCTGCTGATGCACGCCAGCATGATGGCAGCGCAGCCGAGCCTCATCTACTTGCGAGCGGCGACCATTTCGGTGATCGAGTGCGTGCGTGCGCTGCGCGCACAAGGCTACCTCGCTTTTTTCACGATGGACGCGGGCCCGCACGTGAAAGTTTTGGTGGAGCGGAGCTCGGCGGCGCACGTCACCGCCCAGCTCGCCGCAGTGCCGGGTGTCACGCGCGTGATCGAAAGTGCACCCGGACCGGCTGCATACCTCGAAGGCGCCTGACATGCGCGCGCAAGCACCTGGCAAACTCGTACTATCCGGGGCCTACGCCGTGCTGGAAGGCACGCGTGCCATCGTAGTGGCTGTAGACCGCTACGTGGTGGCCGATTCCGAGCGCAGCGCCGAGTTCGTCACGCCGGAAGTGCGCGAAGCTCTGCCGTCGGGCGATGCACCCTGGTTCGACGCGTCAGGTCTGCGCGTCGATGGGCGCAAGCTAGGTCTCGGCTCCAGTGCCGCCATCCTGGTGGCGAGTCTCGGCGCACTCGAGCTTGCCGCGCAGCCAAAGCTCGAAGAGAGCGAACTCCGAGCTCGCGTCTTTCCTCGCGCGCTTGCGGCGCATCGGCGCGCACAACGCGGCGGGAGTGGGGTGGACGTCGCATCGAGCACGTACGGTGGCACACTCGTCGTGAAGCCAGTGGGCGAAACGCTCGAGCTCACTCCCGTCGAGCTGCCGAGCGATCTGAAGTTTTGGGCTCTTGCATCGGGTGTGCCCGCATCGACACCGGAGCTAATCCGTCACGTGCACGCGCTCCGCGCCGCGAACCCTGGCCAGTACGAAACACTGATGCAAGCGCAGGCACTGGCTTCCGAGCGAGCAGCGGATGCGCTGGCGAATCGCGACGCGAGGACGCTCCTGGACGCGCTGGCAGAGCAGGGTGCGGCGTTGGCGGCGCTCGGTGCCGCCGCTGGAGTGCCGATCGTTACGCCGGAACTCTTGGGCTTGCAGCACATCGCTCAGCGAGCGGGAGCCGCTGTGTTGCCGGCGGGAGCCGGTGGCGGCGATGTTTCGTGGTGGGTGAGCCGCGACGCGCCGCCCCCAACGCAGCCAGGCTTGGAGCCGCTCGCTCTGGGTTTCCGCGCGAAGGGCTTGTGCGCCTGCCCTGCGAACCCGTAAGAAGGCCTGTCATGTCGCGTGAAGGTTCGAGAATTCCCGGATTCTATCGGCTGTCGTTGCAAGAGCGCCGCGCGCTGGTGGCAGAGCGCGCCGGCGTGGAGCTGACGACGCTGGCACGCGCGGTCGAAGGCGGCGGGCTCGACGTCGCTGTGGCCGAGAAGCTCGTCGAGAACGTGCTCGGTACCTACGCCATGCCGTTCGGCATCGCGCTCAACGTCCGCGTGAACGGCCGCGACCGACTGGTCCCGATGGTGGTGGAGGAGCCCAGCGTCGTGGCGGCGGCCTCCAACGCCGCTCGCATGGCACGCGCCAGTGGAGGATTCACCGCCGAAAGCGTCGAATCCCTGATGATTGGGCAAGTCGAACTGCGCAACGCGCCCGGGCCGCGCGCGGTGCGAGCGCTCGAGCTGCACACGCCGGAGCTCCTCGAAATCGGCGCACGCGCCGTGCCCGGCCTGCTCACACGCGGTGGCGGCCCGCGCAAAATTGAAATTCGCGATCTGGGCCAGGGCATGATCGTGCTGCACGTGCTGGTCGACTGCCTCGATGCAATGGGCGCCAATCTGGTCAACAGCATCGCCGAAGCCATTGGTCCGCGCGCCGCGCAAATCGCCGAAGCCGAGCTCGGACTACGCATCCTCTCGAATCTCTGCGATCGGCGTCGTGTGCGCGCGCGCTGTCGCGTCCACGCCGCCGAGCTCGCCTCCAAGCGCGCGACCGAGCCCAACCCCAACGTCGACGGCACGCCCGCGGAGGGCCTGAACGCGCATGAGATCGTCGATGCCATCGTCGCCGCGTCGCGCTTCGCCGAACTCGATCCCTACCGCGCGGCCACCCACAACAAAGGCATCATGAACGGCGTCGACGCCGTCGTGATCGCCACGGGCAACGACTTCCGCGCTGTCGAGGCTGGCGCTCACGCCTACGCAGCGCGCAGCGGCCGCTATGTCCCGCTCGCCGTCTGGCGGCGCGACGGCGAAGATCTCGTCGGCGAGCTCGAAATGCCGCTCGCGCTCGGCATCGTGGGCGGCACGCTGCGTGTACATCCGGCAGCGCAGCTCGCGCTTTCCGTGCTCGGCGTCACCAGCGCGCTCGAGCTCAGCTACATCGCCGCATCCGTCGGTCTCGCTTCGAACCTTGCTGCACTGCGCGCGCTCGCAACGGAAGGCATCCAGCGCGGCCACATGGCGCTCCACGCGCGTTCGGTTGCGCTCGCCGCCGGCGCCGTCGGTGAAGAAGTCGAGCGCGTCGCCGAAGTCATCTCCGCCCGCGGCCTCATCACTCAGGAAGCCGCGGAGCACGCGCTGTTGAAGCTGCGCGTCGAGCCTTAGTGCGGGTGCGTTGCGCAAGCTTCGATGGATCCGGGACCAGCGCACCGGCTTCCAATCTCCAAGCGTCTCGCTCTGCAAGCAACGCTGCGATCTGCGCAGGAGGACGTTGCTCGAGGTGAACATCCCAGACCTCGGCGCGTTTGGACCATTGGGAAGTGAGGACCAGGTGCGAGCCGTCGTAATCGAGGTGCGCCTCGCGAATGCCGCCGAGCCCCGAAGCAATGGTGAGGATGGGTCTGCCTGTGCGCGCATCCCAAATGGTCGCCGTTCTGTCGCGGGTGCCAACGCTATAGGCGGCCGTGACGACGCGTGAACCGTCCCCGCTGAACTGTGCTCCGCCTACCATTTCGAAGTGACCCTCAAGTACTGCGACGAGCGTGCCTGTGCGCGCATCCCAGAGGCGCGCGGTTTTGTCGCGACTCGTGGTGACGATGCGCGAGCCATCGGCACTAAAGGATGCCGAAGTGAGCTGATCCAGATGCCCGGCCAGCGTGGCCAGCGCGCGCCCAGTTTGCTCCCACAGCCTGGCAGTCTTGTCGCGGCCTGCCGTGAGCACGCGATCTCCGTCAGGACTGAAGGCCACGTCCACGATCCCTCCCGAGTGGCCGGCTAGGGTTGCCAGCAACTGGCCGCTGCGCGTGTCCCACACCTTGGCGGTCTTATCCTCCGAGGCCGTCGCAGCTCGCGTGCCGGTTTCGTTCAGAGCTGCGTGCATCACGGTATCCGTGTGACCTTCCAGCTTGGCCAATGGCGCCCCGCTTCGGCCGTCCCAGAGGTACGCGCGTCGGTCCTCACCGACAGTGACTAGCTTCTTACCATCTCGACTGAAAGATGCACTCAGCACTCGCTCGGTGTGTCCGCGGAGTGACGCGACCCGTTGCGCGTTGTCGGCGTCCCACAGCGTTGCTTCACTTCCATGGTCGGTCGTAAGGATCCGGGTTCCGGTCGGATCGAGGTAGCCGAGACCGGCAGAGCCGGCTTCGCCGAAGCGCCGTACGAGCTTGCCGAGCTCGACGTCCCACAGCTCCGCGACATCCCCGGAGGTGAGCAAGCGCCGACCGTCGTAGCTGAACATGGCAGTGTGGATCCAGGACGCAGGTGTTTCCAACGCGCGCGCTGGGCTGACTGCGGTTCGCCACAGGCGAAGTGTGCCATCACTCCCAGCGGTGAGTGCGCGTTGGCCGTCTGCACTGAGCGAGGCGAATGACAACGCACCCACGTGGGCATCCAAGGTCATGAGACTCACGCCAGTGAGAACATCCCAAACTCGCGCTGTACCGTCTTCGCTGGCGCTGATGATGCGCTGCCCATCGCCACTAAATGTGGCGTTTTTCACATCATCGAGATGACCACTGAGCACGGTTGGTTTGGCTGCGTCCGTCGTGCTCCAAATTCGAACCGTACGATCATGAGCTGCCGTCACGATTTTCGCGCCGTCAGGGCTGAACATCGCGCTGCGTAGCCAGCCAGCGTGCCCCGCCAATATCAGTGCTGGCCCTCCTGTTTGCGCGTCCCAGAGCTTGGCTGTTCCGTCGTCGCTAGCCGTTACGAACTGGCGACCATCAGGACTGAACCCGACGTTTCGAATTGCCGAGGCGTGCGCTTGAATCACGAGCTGCTCGTCGCGGTTGAGGTCCCAGACCCGAGCCGTGCCCTGGGAGTCAGCCGTCACGAGCCGATCACAAGGCGCATTACATGCCACTGCCAAGATTGCACTCTTATGGCCCGTGAAGCTTCGAAGCAAAGCGCCGCTGCGGGCGTCCCATAGTTTCACGTTGCCGTTCGCACTCCCGGTAATGAGGCGCGCCCCGTCGGGAGTGAATCGATTGGCAAGCCCAGCGTCGTCCGCGAGCTTGGCTATAACTCGCCCCGTGCCCGTCTCCAGCAGAAGCGGCCGCTCTTCGTAGCACGCCAAAACTGCGTGCTCGCCGCCCGGGCTGAAGGCAGCTGTCATCAAACGATTGTTGCACCCTGTCTGGGTCAGACGTGTGCCGGATTCAATGTTCCAAATCTCAACCCCATTCACGCCGAAACCCGCAGCGCGTCGGTTATCCGGGCTAAGCCAGCCGCCAAACAAGGGCCCAACACTGCCATGCAGAGTCAGTTCGAGCCGTTCGACGGATTCGAGCGTGCGGGGGAGCAGTGATCGCGCCAAGAGGTTCTCGGGATCCAGCCGATACGCTTCGCCGAGGTACACCGCCGCGCGGCTCGCGTAACCTTCGACCCATAGCTGTCGGCCTCGTTCGGCGAGCGCGTGCGCCGCCTCGTGCTCGGCCCTTTCCTGCTCGTAGCGAGCCTTCACGCCAAAGCCCGCTGCAACAATGGATAAGATGCAGATGGCCACCACCGAAGAGCGTTTCAACCGTGCCGCAGCACGTGCGTTCCGCCGGCTATTTTCGACGAACGCGCGCTCGCTTTGCGAAAGCCAGTTGCTCCGCTCGCGCAGCAAACGCTCGTAGCTTGCGAGCTCAGCTCCTGCCGCGAGCAGCTCAGGCTTCAGCTTGTCGTCCGCGTTGCTCCACGACCTAGCTTTGTCGGTCAGTTGATCGAAAATGCGCTTGGGAGCCGCTTGTTCGCGCAGCAACGACTGTAAGTGAGGCCACGTCGTGACCAGAGCTTCGTGGGAAATTTCGACGCTCACCGCGCGATCGTCTCCGCCGAGCAACACCAGGCGCTTGCCTTCTTCGCTGGCCAAGAACTCCACGTCTCGCCAGCTCGCTGGATCGAACTCGCTACGCGCGGCGAGACGCCGGGTCGCTCCAGCGATGTCGCCGAGCCGAACCAAGCGAATGAAGACCGCGTCCATTTGTACGCGACTGGCGGCTTCGCGTTTCGCATAGACGCTGTCGGCCGCCCGGGCGAGCGCGCCCTCCACCCTTCCCACTCCCGCATACGCATCGAGTAGTGAGTCGCCGTAGTCTCTGCGCGCCTTCCATGCCTCAGTGAGCGCCATTTGCACGAGAGCGAGCTCTCCCGCGCGTTCGCCGACGTCGCGTTGAACCAGCTCTGCAAGGCGGTTCGCCGTCTGCGACGTTTCCCCTGCTAATTCGAGCGGCCCGGTTACGACGCGTGCGAGCGCATCCCGCTGAATTGCTCCGAGTTCGAAACGGGCCATGCGTTGGCTTGCTTCGAGTCGCTGGTGGAGTTCATGGATCTCGCTGCACAGGTTGACGTAGTCCCTGCGCATACTCGCCACGACGCGCACGCGTGTGCGGTACGCGCCGGACAGCGAGAGCAGCAAGGACACGAAGACTTTGCGGTCGGCTTCGGAACACTGCGTCCACAGCTCTTCGAATTGATCGACTACCAGAAGTACTTCGGTGTGCTCGCGATCCAGATCACAAAACAGAGCGTTCTCGAGCTGGAGCAAAACTGCCGATACCACGCAGTTTCGCAGCGCGTGGCGGCCCTCGAAAGAGAGCCCAAGAGGCCGGGCCGCTGAGTCGACGCTGTTTGCCAACTCTGCCAATGGATTGTCTCCAGGGCGCATGACGATCACGTGCCAATTCCGTTGATTGGGCCGCTCATCGCGTAGCGTTGCGAGCGCGCCGCCGCGGAACTGCGGTATCAATCCCGCTCGCACGAGTGAGGACTTTCCTGAAGCGCTATCACCCACAACAAGAACGAAGGTTTGCTCGGCGACTTTTCGCACGAGCTTTTGCGTTTCCTCTTCGCGCCCGAAGAATAGGTGCGAACTCGACTCGTCGATGGCGCGCAGGCCAACGAATGGTTCTTCGATCGGCTCCGGCTTTTGCTTGGGAGCCGCGCCGCAAGCTGCCTCGGTCAGCTTCTCGAGCCATTCCGTCGAGTCGGCTTCGACGCGCACTCCTTGATACAGTTGTACGAAGGGCGGCAGAGCGGTGAACGATCGCGCACTCGGTGACAGGACTGGAATGAATCGGTAGCCCTGCTCTTTGACGGCGCGCTGCAGCGCCCACTGGACCTCCATATGGACCCAGTTCTTGATTCCGCTACTTCCGACGTACACCAGCAGCGCGGAGGAGCGCGTGAGTGCGTCCTCAATCTGCGTCTGCCAAGGCTCGCCCAGGCGCAGATCGTCGACATCGATCCAGACGTTCACGCCGCGCTGTCGCAGACGATGGGCTAGCTCTCGCGCCTCAGTCGTGTCGGCGCTCGAGTGCGACACGAATAGGAGCTGTGCCTGTCCCGAGACGTCGATCGAATCAGCCACGCCGTCGACGAATGTCGTCCGGCCATGGAGGGCTCACAATAGTCAAAAACGTGGGCTTGCCCTACTGCCCCGGCCCCATCCAACCAATGCCAGGTCGCAGCACGCCGGGCCAGCCGTCGACGTAACGCGATGGTTCGCCGGGCCCGCTCGCGTCGACCCAAGCAACGTGACCGGTGCCGTAGGGGCGCACGTCGACGTGAAGGAATTGGTTGTACGGGTAAAAACCGCAGCCGACGTCGCGAAGCGAGCGGCACACCGCGAAGGCTTGTTCGTTCGATATGCCGCGGATGTACAGGTCGAGCGCGCGGCCTTTGCCGTGCAGGCCGCTGTGACCATCACGACGGTAGCCGCTCATGAACACAATCGGGTGACCCGGGAAGGCGCGCGAGAACTCCGACAGCGCCCACACCAGTCGAGGATGCAGGAGCTTTACGTCTTGCGTCCATTCGCCGGCTTCGCCTTCAGGGTCGATGGGGAGCGGGAGCTCCGGGCGCGAAGCGCCGGCAGGCCGTGCCAGCACGCTGAGCCGATCGAGCACTTCGGAGTCGATTGCGCCGCTGCAGTCGGTCAACGCGAGGCGCTCGCCTTCGCCGGAGTAGCGCAGAACGGTGACTCGAGGCGGCGCCTTCCAACGCGGACAGGGGCGTCGACGACGTACGTTCAAAACTTCCGGCTGGGGACCGGTGTGCGTGCTGAGCGACCACGCGCCGTCCACCGGAGTGACCGGGACGAGATCGAACGAAAGCTCTATCGGCTCGAACAGTCGCAGCGGCGTCGAGCTCGCGTAGCCCGCTGGAGCGTCGCAATCATCCGCGGACCAACAGAGCTGCCCTAGCCAGGAGTGCTGGACAGGGCCGTAGGCGCCGCGGAAAAACGCGCGCCACTCCGGAGTGTGGTTGCGGTACGGCTCGAGATAACGCTCGAGCAAGGGCAAACCGGACTCGCCGGCGAGCTCGAAAGTCTGTCCACGTTCCAAGCCGCCAACGAGCCAGCTCGTTTCGGACAGCGGAGCCAAGCCCACGAAGCCGAGTCGCGCTTTGTGAGCTCGCGTCGCCGCTTCAGCCGCGCCAGCCGAGAGGTACAGGCTGGCAGCCGTGATTAACGCCAGAAATCTTCGAAACAAGATGCGTCAGAAGTCCTGGTGCGAGGTTGGCGTTCGTCAAGCGAACAAGTGGGACCTCCGTCGAGGTCCCATTCGGAACGCCAAACGGCCGGTCTCAGCTGTCGAAGCCAGCGCGCAGGATTTCGAGGAAGGTTGTGTAGGCTTCCTGAACCTTCGCCTCTTCGCCCTCGAGGTACTCGGTCACGCTGAGGCCGTTGAGCACAGCGAGAGCGAGTGTCGCGAGCGCCTCGGCGCGCGCTGGACCGGCTTTCTGAGTGACCGGAGCGATCGCGTCGCGGATGACCTGACGCGCGTCCCGTTGCAGCCCTGCGGCGCGGCGCTTCAACTCGGCGTCACGACGTGCTGCGCTCCACACCTCGATGTTGAGACCGGTGCCGGTCTTGTTGTTTTGAATCGCGTCCCACAAGGCCCGCAGCGCGTCTGTTGCCTGCTGCGACGAGCCGTCACCGTTGCGAATCGCTTCCTTCAGGCGGTCGAGGTAGCGATGGTAGGTGAAGCTCTGAACCTCGTGGATGAGCGCCGCCTTACTCGCGAAGTAGTAATGGACGATGCTCTTGCGAAGCCCCAGCTCCTTGCCGATTTCGGCGAGGGTGGTGGCGGTGAAGCCCTTGCGAGCGAAGCACTTGGCTGCGGCCGACAGGATCGAGGCAACGCGCGGGTTGTCCCAGTCAGCGCTGCGCGCCGAGCCGTTTTCTTCAGTGGGTTTACGAGCGGTAGCGACAGTTTCTGTGTTCATCATGGCTTATTGATGTCCGGCCAGCCGATGCGGTTCGGAGAGACCTTCCGGGTCGGGCAACCGCCCTCTCCCGGGGCGGCGTTCTTCGCGCAGGTCGACCGACGAGTCAAGTCTGCTTGTCAGAACGCCCGTTTTTACGGGATTTCCGCTTTGCTTTCGAGTCCCGTTCAGGCCGCTCGGCCGCCCGATCTCCATGTTGGGCCCGAAAGTAGGGCATTCCGGCCGCTTCGGTCCACCCGTTTTCCCCAAATCTTCCAGGTTCGCGATTTTCCGAGACATTTGAGCCCCCGTCTTCGTCTGCATCCACCCCCTGGGTCATTACGAGCAGCTCGTCAGCGAGATATTCGGGGTGCGGATCGTCGGTTGCCTTTAGGGGCCTCTCACCCGAGTCGCCTGTCCCCACGCGCACGATTTGAGTCGTTGGTGGATATACGTCGTCCCAACGATCGCGCACTGCGTGATCACCATCACGCACGATGCGATAGCGCCGCAGCTTGAAGCCGGGCACGCCGCGTTGTCCAAGCACGCGTAAACCGTGGGGTAGATCTTTGTCAGGCCGTTCGACTTCTTCGTACGGAATTGCATCCAGTACGCGTCGTATGAACGTCACCGTGAGCGCTCGCTTGGGGCCGAGCACTTCCGCGCGCACGACACCGTTCTTTACCGTCTCGTGAAATACGATCGGGAAGTCGAACGGATTTTTCACGCGGAAGTTGATCGTGGGATACACGACGGTCGCATCGAGTCCCATTTTGATATACGAGCTCGGCCGCGTGTGGGGGTAACGCTCGACGATGCCGAGCCCAGCGAAGAAGGCGGCGCCGTGCAGCGTTCCAGAGATCTGACAAGTGCCGCCGCCGATGCCGTCGACCAACTCACCCTCGGCAATGACGGGCGCAACTTTGTAGCCGTTCGCTTCGTCACGCGGACCCACTACGGCATTGAAATCAAAGACTTCTCCGGGCAAAAGCACGTAACCGTCGAGCCGCGACGCCGCCAGCCGCAGGTTGTAGGTGCGCGCTTCCTGGCGCTGTGAGCGGTCGTAGCGTGTCTCGAAGAAGCCGAGCACCTGACCAAACTCCACATTGCCCAGTTCTTTCGCGATGCGTCGTGGTCGCTGCTCGTGAAAGACGAGCTCCGCCTTGGACTTGCCGGAGCGCAGCGCCGCCTGAATTTTCGCGAGGCTCGCGTCGACGTCGAGCAGACGTCCCCACGTCTCCTTCACCAGCTCACGCTTCTCGAGATCGAGCCGCGCGTCGACTGGCACACGATCGAGTTCGTCTTTCTGGGCGAGCAACGTTGCGACCGCCAACGTTGGATCGAGTGTAATCGGCAGCGGCAACTCGAGCGGAGCTTTGGTGTCGGCTGCGCGATACACCCGCAGGAGTGAACTGGTGCGATCGCGCGCGTCGCGAACCAGGTTGGCGAGATAAACCTTGTCGAGCTCGGCGCCGAGCTGACCCAGATAGATCTCGCGTTGCGCACCGTCCGGCAGCGTGAGCTGAAAGCGCCCGGCGAGGAAGGCGCGCGCCCGGCTCAGCGCCACTTTCGAAGCCTGCTCGTCCTTCGGCAGCGCCTTGCCGAGTAAACGCGTCTCGGGCAGGGGCTCGCTGTCGTCACCGGGACCAGGGCCGCGCGGAACCAACAATAGCCCGATCGCCAGGCCGGCCGTGACCGCCACGCCCAAGGCGGCGCCAGTGCGGTTCAGTAGGGCACGGGGGCGCAACGGCATCGCCTCTTGTATTTTCCAGACGTGACCCGCGTCAAGTCGGCCGGGGTTTGCGCCCGACTGGGCAGACTCGCCGCTGCGAGGTAGTCAGAGTGGGCGCTCGATGGAACCCACGCCGCCGACCGATCCCCTCGAGGACAAGCTGGGGCTCTTACCAGCCGCTCCGGGTTGCTACATCTTCCGCGACTCGAAGGGGGACGTTCTCTATGTCGGCAAGGCCAAGAGCCTGCGATCGCGCGTCCGCAGTTATTTCCAAGATTCGAACAGCGACACGCGTGCGTTCTTGCCCTTCTTGCGCAGGCAGGTGAGCGACTTCGAGACGATCGTCACCGGTAGCGAGAAGGAAGCGACGATCCTCGAGAACCATCTGATCAAGGAGCGACAGCCTCGCTACAACGTCAAGCTCCGCGACGACAAGGAGTACCTGAACCTGCGATTGTCGTCGGAGCACGAATGGCCGCGGCTCGAGTTGGTGCGTCGCCCGAAGCCGGACGGTGCGCGCTACTTCGGTCCGTATCATTCGGCCACCGCGGCGCGGCGCACGCTGAGCGTCGTCGAGAAGCATTTCAAGCTGCGCACGTGCAGTGATCGCGAGCTCGCGAGTCGCAAACGACCGTGCCTCGAATATCAGATCAAGCGCTGCCCAGGGCCGTGTGTATTGGAGGTGGATCGCGACGCGTACGCGGCGCAGGTGCACGCCGTAGGGTTGTTTTTGGCGGGGCGGCACGATGAGCTCACGCGCGAGTTGAAGACGCGCATGGCTGAGGCCAGTGAACGTCTCGAGTTCGAGCTGGCCGCGACGTATCGCGATCAGATCACCGCGGTAGAAAGCGTGCGCCAGGCGCAGCGCGTTGCGCAGGTCTCCGATCAGGACCAAGACGTGCTCGGCATCTACCGTGAAGGTGATCTGGTCGAGTTGTCGTTGATGGTGGTGCGCGGCGGGCGTGTCATCGACGTCGGCAGCTACTCGAACCGGCGCGTGGAAGTGCCCGACGATGAGCTCGTGGCCGCGTTCTTGCGCGAGCACTACGGCGAGGGTGGGGGAGGCGAAGCTTTGGTACCTGACGAGATTCTGGTGCCGGTCTTGCCAGAAGGCGTCGAAGGCGTGATGGAGTGGCTCAGCGAACAGCGTTCTATGCGCGCTGTCGCGGCCGGAAATCGCCCGCCGCGGCGCGTCGAGATTCTTTCGCCCGTGCGCGGTCCACGTCGCGGCCTGCTCGATCTTGCGCGCCAAAATGCCGAGCACTCGTTCAAAGAGAAACGTCGCTCACACGACGACATCGACGAACGCTTGCTGCGAGTGCAAGCACGCTTGCGCTTGCCGACGTTGCCTCGCCGTATCGAGTGCGTCGATATCTCACACCTGGCTGGTACCGATACGGTGGGCGCGGTGGTCGCACTCGAGAACGGTGCGCCCGACAAGAAGCGCTACCGTACGTATCATGTGAAGGGTGTGCCCGAAGGGGACGACTACGGCGCGATCTACCAGGTGCTCTCGCGGCGCTTTCGACGTGGTCAACGTGCACTCGAAGCCGCGCGCGCAGGAAACGAAGGGCGCGAGGTCGTCGTCGAAGAGCGTCTCGATGAAGTCTCTGCGGAGTTCGAAGGCGCGCCGCCGGAAGACGCGCCCGAGCCGTTGCCGGGCCAAAACGAAGCGCCGCCGAGCGATCCGACGCAGGACGCCGCGCTCTGGGACCTACCGGATCTATTCGTGGTCGATGGCGGTCGCGGTCAGCTCGCCGTTGCGTTGGCCGCAGCGCACGACCTCGGCTTGCACGAGCTTCCCATCGTCGGTCTCGCCAAGGAGCGTGAGAGTGTGGTGGGCGACAAGCTGGTCGATCGTGTGTACCTGCCCGGACAGAAGAATCCGATTCCTCTGCGTCCCAACAGCCCGGAGTTATTTCTGCTCGCGCGCGCTCGCGACGAAGCGCACAGGTTCTCGAATCGCGGGCGCAAGAAGGCGGGCAAGCGCCGCGCGTTCTCTTCGGAGCTGGAGAAGCTGCCCGGAGTCGGACCGAAGACGCGCGCCGCGTTGTTGCGCCGCTTCGGCTCGCTAGAGGCGATTTTTTCAGCGTCAGACGACGAGCTGCGGGAGGTTGCGTCGCGTGCGCAGATTGCGGCGCTGCGCGCGGCGCATCCCGTCGTAGGTGATCCAGCGACTGCGGCGCTCGACGAGCCCACCGAGGAGCCGAGCGGCGACGTCAACTGAGTTGGCGTTGCATGGTCTCAGCGCCAATCCGGTTGTCGGGCGGCATCCGGCTTACGGTGACTTGTACGCGGCACGGGGGTTGCTCCGCACGTGCGTAACCATGGATCCGTCCGCGTTTTTTGTCGTTCGGCCGAGCCGGAGCTCATTGACAGATCGCCGACGGAACACCTACCCTTGCGACGCCGTGGCCGGGATCCGTGCCTGGATCCCTCGCGAGTCCGCCATCAGGATGAGTTGCCTCCCGCAACTCGGTTGAGGAATCGGCCACATCAGGAGTCCTTTCAATGATGCTGAACCGTAAAGCAATCACAGGGAAGCCGCGCTCAGGCTGGCTCCGCTCGGCTGGGGCGCTGCTCGTCGCCGCCGCGAGCGCCGTCACGCTTGTTGCGGGCTGTCTCGATCGGCCCGTGGTCAAGCAAGACCCGAAGACGAGCAACGTTTACGTTGCCGAGATTCGGCAGACCGCGGTCGACAAGATCGACCTCCTGTTCATGATCGATAACTCGATCTCGATGGCCGATAAGCAGGCCATTCTCGGCGACGCCGTGGGTTCGTTGGCGAACCGCCTCGTGACGCCGATCTGCGTGAACGCTCAAGGCCAACCGACTGGTGGCAGCACCGACGCCAACGGCAACTGCCAAAACGGCAGCCCGGAATTCACGCCCATCAAGGACATTCACATCGGCGTGGTGAGCTCCAGCCTCGGCGCACACGGCGGTCAGACCTGCGCTGACGCAGCGGGCGACGACAAGGGTCAATTGGTGCCGCTGGTACGTCAGGACGCGATGTACCCGTTCACCACCTGGAACAACAACATGAGCGGGTTCCTTTATTGGGATCCGCGTGGCCGTGCGACGCCGCCCGGTCAGGGCAACGTCATGCAGCTTCAGCAGGACTTCCGCAACATGGTGCTTGCCGTGGGGCAGACCGGTTGTGGTTTCGAGTCGACGCTCGAAGGCTGGTACCGTTTCCTGATCGATCCGCAGCCCATCCTCAATACGCCGGCGGTCACGGACGCGAGCCAGGTTACCAAGCCGAACTACAACAATGACGTGAACACGAACCCGGTGCTGCAGCAGCGCGCCAAGTTCCTGCGGCCGGACTCACTCGTCGCGATCATCATGCTCTCCGACGAGAACGACTGCTCGATTGTGGACGAGGGTCAGGGCTGGCTCGTTGGGCAACAGACGCTGAACGGCCAATCCTTCCGCATGCCGCGTTCGACGCAGGTGTGCGCCACGAACCCGAACGACAAGTGTTGCGCATCGTGCTTGGCGACTTCGTCCGCGTCCGGTTGCGGCAACATCGCCGATGACCCGAGCTGCAAGGCAGGCACTTTCTACCCGGCTCCGGAAGATGCTCTGAATCTGCGCTGCTACAAGCAGAAGCAACGTTTCGGCTTCGACCTGCTGTATCCGCTGAGCCGCTACGTCGACGGCCTGTACGAATCCGAGATCGAAAACCGCGATCGTCAGAAGGTGGCAAACCCGCTGTTCGTTGCAGGTCCGGGTTCGGTGCCGCGCGATAAGTCGCTAGTGTTCTTGGCCGGCATCGTTGGTGTGCCCTGGCAAGACATTGCTGTGGATCCCAACGCGGCCGCGCTGCAGTACAAGCCCTACAAGGGCATCGACTGGAACATGTTGCTGGGCACGCCAGGTGACGCGACCACGCCGCCGCAACCGCCTGGCGACAAGTTGATGTTCGAAACGGTGCAGGATCGTACGCAGATTTGGCAGAACGCTCCTCACCCGGTCATCGGTGCGGCAGGCGCTCTAGCGCCCTCGACAGCCACGGGTCGTCCCAACGCGATCAACGGTCACGAGGTGAACATCAAGAAGAACGACGACCTCCAGTACGCGTGCATCTTCCAGTTGCCGTCGTCGCGCCCGAACTGCACGGGTGCCGGTTGCGACTGCGATGCTGACGGCCAGGACTACAATCGACCGCTTTGCGATGGCAGCACGCAGGTGTACGCGAAAGCTTACCCGGGCGTGCGTGAGCTCCAGGTTCTCAAGGACTTCGGCGCCAAGGGCACGCAGAACTCGATCGTCGCTTCGATTTGTCCGAAGACGCTGGGCGGCAGCAAGACGGATCCCAGCTACGGCTATAACCCCGCCGTGTCCGCGATCATCGAGCGCTTGAAAGAAGCGCTCAAGGGCAAGTGCCTGCCGCGTCAGTTGGTGCCCGATCCCGACAACGAGAACAAGGTGCCGTGCGCGGTCATCGAGAGCATGCCGCCGCCCGATGGGGGCTGCTCGTGTGACGTGAACGCGGGCCGCACGGAGCCCTCCGCGGAGATTCGCCCGGCTGTGTACAAGCAGCTCAGCGACAACGGCAACTGCGGCAACAAGGAAGGTCAAATCCCCTGCGATAGCTTCTGCTTGTGCGAAATCCAGCAGTTCTCCGGAGACAACCTGCGCACCTGCCAGACTGCCCCGACGCCTCCTGGCGGCATCACGCCCGGCTACTGCTACGTCGATCCCTCGACTGCCATGGGCGCCGACCAGGAAGCACAGAACGCCATCGTGGCGAGCTGCCCGGCGACGCAGAAGCGCCTGTTGCGCTTCGTCGGCGACAACACGCCGGCCAAGGGCGCGATTGCGATGATCGCGTGCTTGGGGGCGACCGCGTTCCCGCAGCAAATGCAGTGACCGCGTAGCCCGAGATCAAGGGCCCGAATGACGCCGTCGCTCCTCGTTGAGCGGCGGCGTCACTTCGTTTGTGGGCCTTGCGTTACGAGCGGCGTCGCGCCAGGGTGGCGAGCCGATGGAGTCGAAGCGCACCATCCTCGTGATCGACGATGAGCCGCACATTGTTTTGGGCTTGAAGGACGCCCTCGAGTTCGAGGGCTTTCGTGTGCTGACCGCCGCATCCGGGCGCGACGGCGCACAGCTCGCGCACCGCGAACGCCCCAACGCAATCCTGCTCGATCTGATGCTGCCCGACATCAACGGTTACCAAGTGTGCGAGGAGATCAGGCGCAGCGATGCCTTCGTGCCGATCTTGATGTTGACCGCCAAGAGCCAAGAAGCGGACAAGATCCGCGGGCTCGATGCAGGCGCTGACGACTACGTGACCAAGCCTTTCAGCGTCGGGGAGCTGGTGGCGCGCCTGCGCGCGCTATTTCGTCGGACGCAGCGGCCAAGCGAGGCGCCGAGCTTTCACATCGGGAACGTCAGCATCAACATCGCGAGCCACACCTTGCAGCGCGATGGAGGGCAGGCCGAAACGTTGTCGTTCTACGAAGTGGAACTATTGCGTTTGTTGCACGAGCGTGTTGGTCAGCCTGTGAGCCGCGAAGAAATCTTGAACAAGATTTGGGGCATCGAGGCCAATCCAAGCAACCGCACCATCGATAACTTCATCGTTAAGTTGCGCAAGAAGATCGAAGCCAAGCCCGATCGGCCCGAGCACATCCTGACCGTCTACGGTTTCGGCTACAAATTGGTCGAGTAAGCGAGCGCTACGGAGCGGGTTCGAGCACGTTGCGAGGATCGCAGGCTATCGTCTTTGCGTTGTGAACGAGCTCGCGTGGACCGAGTTCTCGCACGGCGACGCCATCGCGCGCGCGTCGCACCTCGAAATGAAGGTGCACCACGCCGGGACTGCCGGTGTCCCCCACGAAGCCAAGCGTCGTTTGTGGCGTCACCGAATCGCCTTTGCGCAAGCTGGCATTGGCTCGCTCCAAATGGCCGTGCACGATCAGGTAGTCGCGCAGCGTGCCCGCTTCCGCCACCGAGTGCAAAGTGACGACGCTGGTGCCGAACAGCTCGCCAACGTACAAGACCTCTGCGTCACCGCGCTGATGCTCCAAACGTACGCCGTGCACGGGCGCACCGCGCGGCGCCGCTAGATCAAGCCCTCCATGTCCGACAGCCTTCATGCGCGACCCGCGGCGCTGAGCAGCGTCCGGCAAGTCCAAGTCGTAGCCGCTCCCTAAGAAGGCCTGTTGCCGCGGAATTGCTATCGGCAGCGCGTAGCGGCGATAGTCGGCAGCACGCTCGGGCCGGCGCGGGATGTGCTCGTAGCGAACCAGCCGCCCTTGTCGGTCGTGATGCGCGTTTTGGGCAATTTCAGGAGCGTCGCCGTCTTCGTCCAGTGCCAGGTCGACCGGAATGCATGCGCCGTGATCGGGCAGGGTTTCCGCAGGACAGGGCGCGCGCCAGGCTTCGGTGGGCGCCGTAGGGAGCGAACTGGCAGGAGTTGCCACGGGCACACCGCGCTCCGCCCAGCGCGAAACACCGAGCGCCGCGAGCGCAGCGAAAGCTAATTGAACTAACGGCCGCACGGGACGTCAACGCCTCGTCCAAAAGACCGATTCCAGGATTGATCCAATCGCCGCGAATTGATAGCCCCAAGGTCGCGTGGCTGTAACCGAGAAGCTCACCGCCGCCGACTCGGCAATCCTCGAGAGTTTCGTGCTGCCGAAATACCTGTCGCGATTTGGCGATTTGGCGCTCGACATGCTCGTCTCCGGTCCCGCCGCGCGCGTCTTGCACGTCGGTTGCCGCACGGGCTTTCCAGATCTCGAGATCTACGAGCGCATCGAGAACGTGGAGATCCTCGGGATCGATTCGTCTCCGGCAGCGCTCGAACGCGCTCGCGAAAAAGCTGCTACCGCCGGCGACACCAACATCGAGTATCGCTATGCCGACTCACTGCCGGGTGATCTCGAGCCGGGCATGTTCACACACGCCTTGTGCCTGCACCCACTCTTGCCCAGCAGCGAGCGCCCGGAGCTCTGGAGCGCCTTACGCTGGCTACTGTGCGCCGGCGGCCAAGCGCTAGTAGCGTTGCCACTGCGCGGCTCGTTTCAAGAGATCATCGATCTGTTGCGCGAGTACGCCCTGAAGTACGACGAAGCCGAGTTTGCACGCAACCTCGAAGACCACGTCGGCCATTGCCTCTCCCTCGAAACCCTTTCGGACGAATTCGAGGCTGCCGGTTTCGACGATGTCGACGTCGAAGTGCGAAACTTCAGCCTCTCGTTCGACAGCGGCCGCTCCTTCATCGAAGACCCCGTGAGTCGCCTACTCATCTTGCCGGAGCTCCGCAGCTGGCTCGACGCAGAGAACTTGGAGCGACCGCTGTCTTACGTGCGCGACGCAATCGACAAATACTGGTCGGAAGGCAAACTCGAGCTCACCGTATCTGTCGGCTGCGCCAGCGCGCGCTGTCCTTAGCGGCGCTCGCCGCGCACCTTTCACGCGGAGTGCGCTTTGCGTGCGCCTGCAGAGTCGCAATCTGGCTAGAAAGTCGAGTCACTTCGGGGGGTGAGTGGGGCAGATTCGTCACGCGCGACGGAAGCAGCGAGTGCGATACTTTGGGTATGCGACGACTCGAGCTGCCTGGGTGTGTTGCCGCCGCGATCGTGGCGTTCTCAGTGAGCGCGGCGCGCGATGCGCAGGCTTGTGACGCGGCTTGGCAGTTATCGGGCAATGCGGTCAGTTGTGTGTCGCTGACACGAGCTGGTGATTATACGTACAAGGTGAAGAACGCCTGCAGCGAGCCGCTGCATGTCGCCAAGCGCGATCAGGCGCAGACTGGCACCGCCTCGCTGACGATTACTCCGGGCTCGATCGGGGAGCTGTCGTTGCCGTTTCCTGCGAAAGCTGGGGACGCCGCGCTTTACGATTGCACGGCGGGGAACCAAGCGGGTGAGTTGCGGTTCACGTTTGCGGCAGGGGATTGTGGGGGATGTTCCGTGGCGCGCCCGGGCACGCAGGCATCGCTTCCGTTCGCCTTGCTGGTGTTGGTGAGTGCTGGCGGGTTCGTGATGGTGATGCGGCGTCGCGCGCGTGGTGTGTCGCGCGCGGGCCCTTAGCGATCAATAGCGGTAGTTCCACAATAGGTCGACGCCGGTGCCGATGGTGCCGACTTCTGTGCGGAGCGACCAGTTGCGACGAAAGCGAAAGTCGATGGTTCCGCTCACGGCGCTGCCCTGCACGCGTGAATCCTGAGAATTGAGTGTCTTGTAGCTGCCTTCGAACCAAACTTGTTCGCTGAGTGGTACGGCCGCGCTGTAAGTCGAGTAGCTGCGGCGATCGGCGCTGAGCTCGCTGCCGGTGCGCAGCTCCACTTTGCGTAGTGGCGTGTTGGCGAGCAGTGGCCCGAGCAGCTGATCGGCTCCGACTCCTGCGCCCGCGGCTCTCGCGTCACCGCCGCCGGTGCCTCCACTTCCGCCGAGGAGCACCGCGTAGATTTGCTGCAGGTCTTTTGTTGGGCTCGAGAGCGATAGCGTTGCTTGTTTGAGCGTGCCGCTGACTTCGGCGGTGATCACGCTGCCATCGGGTGGGCGAAAAATCGCGGTCACACGAATGCGCGGATTGGAAGCGTCGCCGGTGTCGAAATGCACTTCACCCGTTTCGACCACGAAGGTTTTGCCGGAAACGTCGATGCGGCCACCTGGGCTGAGCTCGATGTCGCCAGTCACTTCGACTTTGCGAGCCAAGAGTACTTCGGCATGGCCGCTGAGTGGCAAGTCGAGATCCGGGCGTGTCAACTTGACGTTTTGACCCAGATCGAAGCCGAAGCGCCAAGGCAAGCCGTCTCCGCTGCCTTGGCCCGGCTGCGTAATGGGCTGAATGATCTCGATAGACCGGTTTTCATCCAGCGAAATCAGGTCGCGCGCTGCGGCTTGGGGTAGCGCCACGACAAGGTACGGTACGCTGATGTTCGCCTGCATCTCTTGCGCGGTGCGGCGCACGTTGAAGGCGATACTCTGGCGCGTGGTGGCCGTTGCTTGTGGAATACCCGGCAGTGTGAGCGGGAGCTCGCTGGCGTCGACGGTGCCCTCCGCGCGCGCGAGCTCGAGCCCAGCCAGCCAAACCTTCGCGCCGCGCACTGCGACTGCGCGTTGTCCCTTGGTGGAGTGACCGATCAGGAGCGGCACGCTGATGCGCGTCTGTGCGCCTTCGGCTTCGGCTTGCGCGGCGAAGTCGACGTCCTGCAGCTTGAGTCCGAGACCGGATACCTCGAAGGATCCACGATGCAAGCTGAGAGTGCCCTGAATCTTGCTGGTGTCCGCCGCGTTAGGACTCGTGCCACCGATGCGTGCAGTCACGTCGGCGTTCAATGTGCCCGTCAAATCGATGAGTACGTCTTTGACGAACGGCGAGAGAATGACGGCGTCGGCCTGCTGCGCCGTGACGCGCAGACCGATTGGTTCGCCGCCGCGCAGCGCAGGGAACAAGCCGGAGTAATCCAGCGCCGCGAGCGCCGTGGCTTGCACCGTGCCAGTGCCCTTCTTGAGCTCGAGAGTGAGGCCCAGCGCTTGCTCGTTGCTGCGCACCTCGAGCTTCCCGTCGCCGACCGCGACGTCGCGCACCTGAGCGTCGCGCAACGTGAGGTTCGCTGAGAAAGCTGGAATTGGGCCGTTCTGGGTGAACGAAGCCTTGCCACTCAATCTACCGGTGATGCCCGTCTCGCCGAAGCCGGGAATTGCATCAATCGGTAGACGCTCGAGCGAAAGGACCGCGCTGCCTTCGAGGCGGGGAGCTCCTGGGGTTTGGGGGGTGAGCGCGCCGAGCACCGTATAGAGCGCAACGCGCGGCCCTTGGCAGGTTGCGTGTTTTGCGCTGCTCAGGAAGATTTCGCCGTTGGAGCCGAGTCGCTGCGTCGCGTGATCCCACGCCAGCCCTGCGCAAATATCGAGTGGTCGTGTGCCGGCGGGCTTGGCCAATTCGAACCCAGCGAGTCGCAAGCGACCGGCAAGGACTGGCTTGTTGGCGGTACCGGTGAGGGTGGCCTCGACGCGAACCCGACCTTCACCGATCAGCGGCACTAGGTCCTTGGGAAATTCGGAGAGCTGTCGCTCGTCGATCAGAAGCTTGCCTACGAGTGGCGCGTCGGGCAGCGATCTCACGAGCGCATACGGATCCTTCAGCAGCTGCACCAGATCGATGGTGGTGGACAGGCTGGCACTAGCGAGCGCTCCGCGGTTGTCGAGCAGTTTTAGAGAGGCGTCGGCGGCGCCCGACTCACCGCTCAGGTTGATACCGAATTGCGCGTCGACGCCTCGTAGCGGCGGCAAGCGCGTTCCGAGCAGCGCCGGCTCGATCGCAAGGCCGTTGGTGATGCCGCCGAGCTCGAGGCTGGGAAGGGCGTAGGGGACTCGCCGTGTAGCCTTCAGAGCGAGCGCCAAGCTGCCTTGGATTGGCGGGGTTTTTCCAGGCGCCAGCACTTGGCTCAACAGCCCCAAGTTGATGCGCGTGATCTCCAGGTTGGCTTCGCCGATCGTATCGCGTAGTGCGGCCGCATTGCGCACGCTGCCCGGAATGTGAACGTCGAAGCGCGCGCTGCTGTCCGCGACGTTGCGCACCGACGTCGTGAGATCACCTTGCAAACGCCCGTCTTCGAGCACGGCGTTCAAGCTGGACGTCACGTCTGGCAATGGTCCGACCGAGCCGTCCGTCAATGTCAGGTTGATTTTACCGCGCTCGATATCACGGGCGAGCAAGATCTCCGTGTCGAAATCGAGCGTCCCCGACGCGTAGTGCGATGGCAACCCTAGCAAGCGCGCCAGATCACCGAGACGGAGGTGCTTGCCGCTCGCATCGACGCTGATCAGATTGCGCTTCCAAGTGAGTGAACCCTTCAGCTCTCCGCCGAGGCCGCGCAGCTCGAGATCGCGCAGCTCGATTTCTTCTTCGCTAGCGTTCAGGCTACCGAGGCTGCCGCTCAGCTCGGCCTGCTCGCGTCGGTATCCCAACGAGAGCTTCTGCACGCGCGTCGTGCCGTCCGCGACGCCCAGGTTGGCGGCCAGTGCGAGCTTGCCTCCGCGGGGGTCATCGAGCGCGAACTCGACGCGTGGATTGCCTAAGGCTCCGGTTGCGCGAGCGTCGACCTTCACGAACGCTAAGCCGCCCACGACCAAGTCATCGCCTTTGACCCTGGCGTCCACGGCGAGCGCTCGCCAATCGCTGAGCGGCCCGTTTGCGCGCGCTTCGAAGACAGCACGACCGAAGGTCAGGTTATCACGCCGATAGTCGCGCACATCGCCGTTTGCGGTGAGGCGCAGCTTGCCGCCTTCCACATGCGCGTCGAAACGAAGCCCGGCGATCCCTTGCCCTGGCAGCCCTTTGAGTCGTGGGGCGCGCGCGAGATCCACGGAGTTGCTTTCCGCGTGCAGATCGAAGATGCCCCCTGGACGCAGCTGAAATGTGGCGCGCACCGGCAGACCTGGCTCGTGCAGCAGCGCATTGCCAGTCAACGTGCTGCCCTGCAGCGTGGCTTCCACCTCCGCAGCGGGCACGACCAAACGATCCACCTCGCCCGGCAACGACACGGCGCGTACGCTCACGCTGGGCTTGTTGGGAGCGCTGTCGATTTGGACGTGTGCGTTGGCATCGAGTCGCGTCGGCGGCAGACCGGCGACCAATGCTGCCGCGTCGAGTCGAGTTGCGGTGACGTCCAAAGCCAAACTGGGATCGCCGCTCAGTCGCAGCGGGCCGCTGCCGGCGAAGCGTGCGTCTTCGACTTCCAGGCGCGCCTGCACGGCGAGCTCGGACAACTTCCCGTTGGCCTCGACGTGCAGCACGGCATCTTTTTGCAGCGGGTACGCGGGAAGCAAGCCACGCATGGCCGCCGGCGACGCGCGCGGCAGCGAGACGCTGGCGGAGAGTGTGTCCCCGTCGACGCGCAGAACACTGCCGACCTGAACGTCGCCGAAGTAGCCGTCGAACGAAGTCCACACCCAGCCCGGTTCGTGCAAACGCAACGCGCCGACGCCGCGTGCATCGGCACCGCCAATGCCGCGTGCAACCACGCCGAAGCGACCGAGCTCGAGCTCGACGGTTTGTTCGGTGATGGTGCTCGAGCCCCGCAGCTGGTTCACCTCGAGCTCGAGCGTTGGAATGCCGCCGACGCGACCGCGCACGTAGCCGTGCGACAAGCTCAGCGAGCGCAGCGACACCTTTAGAGTGCTCGGCGGCGACGGCGTGCGGGAAGGAGGGCGCGGCCGTGGCATGAACGCACGCGCCAACGAAGGCACGCCCGAGCGATCATCGTCGAACAGATAGGCCTCGGCGTGCTCCAGCTCGACGGCGTCGAACACGAGTTGTGCGCGCTCCGGCGCGGTCAACAAGTCGCGTAGCATGAGCACGAGCGGAGCTCGCAGGGTCACGCGCGAAACCCGCAACACAGGGCGCCCTCGCTCGTCACGCACCTCGAAGTCGCGCACCACGGCGCCTCCGGGCCGCAGTCGCTCCACACCAGCGAGCGAGAAACCGCCGCGCAACTCGCCCGCCAGAAGCTTGCCGACGACGCTCGAGACCAAGCGCCTCCCACGCGGCAAATCCAGGTGCACGCCGAATGCGAAGACGCTCGCGACTACGAACAGGCACGCGAGGCCGAACGCGGCAACCAGCTTCTGAATCAGGGCCTTGCCTCGCATTCCCGAATCTAGCGTAATGGCTTTGCTCGGCGAGTCGAGCGGGGAGCGTTTCTCCGAGATCGCAGTCTAGTAAGCTTGACCGATGGCGAGGTGGACTGCGCCGGGAAAGAAGCCGAATAGCTCTTTGGGCGGTGCGGCGTAGTTGGAAGACGTGTCGCTCGAGGTGGGCTGCTGCGCGCCCGGAACGCGATAGCCTACGTCGAGACGAATTGGGCCGACTGGTGTCATGTAGCGCAGCCCCACGCCCGGCGACAAATGAGGCGCATCGGTTCGAATCACGCCGATGTGGCTGGTGAGATCACTTGCATCGACGAAGATGACACCCGAGAGCGGGACGCTGATGGGGAAGGGGATGCGCGCCTCGATCGAGGCTTCCCACAATGTGAGACCACCGATCGGCAAAATGCAGCCGGCGGGAAGCGGTTCGGCCTCATTGGCGTTGCAGTTCAACCCGGTGGGTAACAAGAAGCCGATTGGACCCTGTGGACCAACGCCGCGGTACGAGTAGCCGCGATTCGAATTGGGCCCACCCGAATAAAACGCGCGGAACAGCAGCTTCTGTTGGTCGGCGATGACGCCTGGATCACGCGCGTCGTAGTCGCGGCCACCGCGAAACGCGACGCGGCCGTAGTCGGTCGGAAATAGGAAACCAAATCCCAAGCGCGCGGCGAGCACGGCTTTCTTCACCGGCAAGTAGCCTTTGATCTCCGGCGCCACACGTACGTCCGAAACGTTGCCGCCAAATATGTGGCCGGCCACTTGAAGCGAATTCGACAAGGTGAAGCCGGAGTGTGTATCCACGGGATCGTCCACGAACGAGAGTGTGGTGACGAGCTCAGGGAATGAAACACGTACAGAGTCCGGCTTCGTGGGCTGCGCGTTCTGGTAATAGAATGGGAAGTTCGCCTGCCAGTTGTAGGACGGCGCGATTTGCAGGTGATGATCGAAAAACGCGCGCTCCACACCTGCTGAGGATTTCACTTCCAAGTAGCCGATGATGGGTTCGGCTTCGGGCTTGGCTCCTTCGAACGGATACAGCAGCGGATATGCGCTGAACTGCAGCTTCAACTTGCCGGTGGTGCGGCCCTCGATGAACGATGGCTGCCGCAGCTCGGTGGTGACGTAGGACTCTGGCAAATAGCTGGTCCACGGCTCGATGCGTCCGATGCGCGTCGGGAAGAACGTAATGCCCGGACGCATGGTGATGTTGAAGCGGCGCATGCCGCCCAAGAAGTTGCGGTGCTCCCAACTTGCCAGCAGGCTTGCGGAGAGCCGCAACACGTCGAAGCGCGCACCTCCGCCGAGCCGCAGCGAGCGCAGCGCGCTTTCACGGATCCGCACCACAATCGGAACTTCCGGATTTTCGGGGTGGGAGCGATCGGCTCGCACTTCGACGCTCGCAAACACACCCAGATTCACCAGCGCGCGCTCCGCGTCCTCGAGCTCCGATTCGTTGTAGGTATCGCCCTCCCGTAGATTGAGGTTCTCGCGTACTGGCTTTTCGGGGATTTCGTCGAGGCCGGCGATACTGATGCGCCCGTATCGCGCCTTTTGACCTGCCTCGATGTGGTAGACGAGATGTGCGGCGTGTGCGGCGATGTCGACGACGGCTTGTACTTCGACCTTTGCGAAGGCGTAGCCGGCGTCGAGCAGCACGCGTTCGATGCGCTGGCGATCGTCTTCGAAACGCGCTTCGTCGAACACGTCGCCGTCGGCCATGCGACGCGCGCGGTTCGCCTCGAACATCACGTCTGAGGGCAAACTGGAGAGGCCAGGATCGATGCGCGCCACGCGCACTGGCTGACCTTCGTGCACCTCGATCTCGACGCGCACTGAATGTGCGCCGGTTCGCAGCACTCGCGCCGCGATCACTTTGCCTTCGTAGTAGCCGCGCGCTCGTAGATAGCGCTCGATGCGCTCGAGATCGCGCGCGAGCACATTGGCATCGAAGGTCGCGTACTCGAGCACGCGCGGAAAAATACCGAACAGGAGCGGCGTGTCCGTAGTGGAGAGCCCAGCCCGCAGCTTGTCGGCATCCACGGAGCGCGTGCCCCCGATGCGCACCGAATCGACTAGCGGTTCCGGCGGCAACGGGCGACACGCAAACAGCGCTCCCGCGCACGCCATGGACGCAAAACGCCGAGCCCTAACGAGAGAGCTCGGCGTTTTCGAAGTCGAGCGCGAAGCCATGGCCTCACGCCAGGTACTACGTCCCGCGCGAGGCGGGCGCGCGCCTCACTTCTTCTTCTTTTCCTTGCGTTTGACGCCGGGCAGGGTCGCAAGCTCGGGCGCTGGCTCGAGCTCCTTCAACTCCTGCATGGACATGAGACCCATGACTGGATCCGCCTCGGCACCGGTCGACGACTGAGAGAACGTCGTGCCGTAGGTGCCGGTGACGTTGACCTTGGCGCCGACTGCAGGCAGCGGGTTCGGCACTTTCACGCCCCAGAAGGTGTCGTTGTACTCGGCGTCGTCTTTGCCTTTGTCGAACTCGTTGATGGCTTCCCAGACCTGCGCGAAGTTCGAAGCGAAGCCCATCACCTTGATGCTTTCGCTGAGGGGTGCGTCCTTCGAATCGGCGATCCAAAACGCCGGGATCGGCGCCTTGCAGTTCTCAGGGTCGGCTTTGCCGGCCTTGTGCACGGCGCAAGCGGGTGCGTCGCCGAGGTTCGTCTTCGTGATGTAGCCCGTCAGCGTCAGCTTCTTGCCGGCGACTTCCTTGCGGTGCACGCGGCTGCGCAGCGAGTAGCTCGCGCCCCAGATCGTGTAAGCGTCACCATTTTTGATCGGCTTCTTCGGAACGTTTGGTACCGGCGGCAAGCTCGCCTTCTGCCCGGTGTAAGCCGGCCGCGGCTCGTATTTCACCTCTTCTCCACCACACCCAGCCAGCGACGTGCAGGCGGCCAGAACGGAGAGAGGAATCGACCGGCGAAAATTGAGAGACATAGCTTGAGGCCTCCTCGGAAACAGGGGGCACAGTAATCTGCGTTCTTTCCTCACTTCAACGGGATTTCGCTTTCAGTGCATCAAGCGCGCGAGTTTCGCCTGCTCTGACGTCGTTCTGGATAGCTCGCGGCGCCGGCTTCGGCGAGCTCAGGCGAAAAATCGCGCTCTGGTCGCAATTTGACGGGCCGCATGGAGTGGCTAGCTTGTGGCCCCGTGTCTCGAACCATCGTCATCGGCGACGTCCACGGCTGTGTGGTGGAGCTCAACGAGTTGCTCTCCAAAGTTGGCGTCGCGTCTGGGGACCAGGTGGTGTTCGTCGGTGATCTGGTGGCCCGCGGGCCGGATTCGCGCGGCGTGTTGCGCTTAGTTCGCGAGCTGGGTGCGAAGGCTGTGCGCGGCAACCATGAAGAGCGGCTGCTGGCAGCGCGCACCGCCACCAAGCGCAACGAGCCGTGGCCCAAGATCGGTAAGGCGCACGCGGCGCTTGCGAAGGAGTTCGACGAGGAGGAGTGGCAGCAGCTCGAAGCGTTGCCTCTGCATCTCGATCTCGATGCGCACGCGCTGCGAGTGGTGCACGCGGGCGTCGATCCGGCGAAGCCTTGGGAGCAGCAGGATCCTTGGCAGGTGACGCACATGCGCTCGTTGCTCGAAGATGGCACTCCCAGCAATCGTTGGGGGCCGCCGTGGGGCGCCGTGTACCGCGGACCGCCGCACATCGTGTTCGGTCACAACGCGCAGCGCGTGCCGCAGATTCATGCACACGCAACCGGGATCGACACGGCTTGCGTCTACGGCGGTGAGCTCACGGCGCTCGTGTTGCCCGGAGGTGCGATGGTTCCGAGCGCTGACGTTCGGCGTGATGCGCTGGTTTCGGTGCCGGCTCGTGCTGCATATTCCGACTACGGTCGCGAGTTGCCGGGAGGCTGAGTGTCTCGTCGCGTGCGCGTGTTCGTTCCGACGCTTTCGGCAGGGCCGCGTGAGCTGCCGCGCGAACAGGCGCATTACCTGACCGTGGTGCACCGGTTGGAGCGCGGCGCAAGCTTCGTCGCTTTCGATCCAGAGCTCGGTTTGGAAGCCGAGGGCACGGTCACGCGCAGTGAGCGCACGCGCGTGGAGTGTGAGCTCGCGCAGCCGAAACCCGCAGAGCGCCGCTCGCTCGGTGTCAGCTTGTTGCAGGCAGCCTCCAAAGGCGATCGCCTCGAACAGGTGGTGCGCGCGGGCACGGCGCTCGGCGCCGAACGCATCGTGGTGGTGATGTGCGAACGCAGCGTGGCTCCACCGAGCGAGCTGCGACGCGAGCGCTTGCGCGCCATCGCCATCGAGGCTGCACGCCAGTGTGAGCGCGGTGATCTGCCCGAGCTGGTGGGCCCAATCGCGTTTGCGGACGCCATCACAGCGGGCAGCGAAGTCAACGAGTTGAAGCTTTGCCTGTCGCCGCGTTCTCGCACGCCGCTCGCGGAACGCATCCGCGGTTGGCTGCCGGGCGCGCCAGCTCACTTGCTGGTGGGCCCTGAAGGTGGCTTCAGCGACAACGAGCTGTCACTGGCGGAGCGGGCGGGCTTTCTCGATGCCGCGCTCGGTCCGTTCATCCTGCGTACCGAACTCGCCGCCACCGCGGCGCTGGCTTGCTTCGTGGGCAAGCTGCCGAGCCAAGAGTGATTCAGGGCGCGCTCACGTGTACAATAACCAAGTGCTCGCTTCTTCAGCTGCTGCGCCCAAGCTTCGCATCCTAGTCGCCAAGCCGGGCCTGGACGGCCACGACCGCGGAGCGAAAATCATCGCGCGAGCGCTGCGCGATGCCGGCTGCGAAGTGGTCTACACGGGGCTGCATCAAACGCCGGAAATGATCGCCGCGGCCGCGCTGCAGGAGCACGTCGATGCGGTTGGGATGTCGATCATGAGCGGTGCGCACAACACCTTGTTCCCGGCAGTGATCGAAGCGCTGGCGCAACGCGGCCTCGACGACGTGATTGTGTTCGGCGGAGGCATCATTCCGGAAGCGGATGTGGCGACGTTGCAGGCCAAGGGTGTCAAAGCCGTATTCGGGCCAGGCACTCCGCTCACCACGATCGTGGAGTGGGTGCAGGCGAATGTGCGCCCACGAGTTTGAGGCTGCGCTCCCACGCTCGCGTGGATAGAGAACCACGCGTGCAAACGCGCGCTTGATACGACGCCGCGACTTTGCTGGCCTTTTCGCGCGGGCTCGGCTGCGCGCGCGGGTTGCAATTGCAAACGCGCATGATCGCTTTCGCGCTGCTCTCCGGCTTCGTCTCGCTGTGGCTGCTGTTTGCAACGCTGCGTGTACGTCCCGGCGCGCAGCGAAACCGCGCCCCACTTTGTCCCACGCTGAACACCAGATCAGTAAACGGCGCGCGCTAATACGAAACTTCAAGCGGATTCTCAAGTATTCGGCGATCCGCATTGTTGACATGACGGCCTGCTGGCCCGTAGGTTGGGCCAACCAAGTGGGAAACCGTGGGAAGAAGTGTCGCGGTAACCCATTCGGTGGAAGACCATGTTCCGCGGCCAATTCCTCCACACCGTCGACGCGAAAGGTCGCGTCAGTCTGCCTTCGCGATTTCGCGAAGTTCTGACGGCTGGGGGAGACGCGCGGTTCGTGCTGACGCCCGCGCCCTTCGACAGCTGCCTGCACCTCTACCCGATGCGCGCGTGGGAGGAGTTCGAGCAGAAGGTGTCGGAGCTGCCGAGCATGGATCCCAACGCGGTGCGCTTTCGACGCCTCTACGTGTCGGCTGCGGTGGAATGTGAGCTCGACAAGGCGGGGCGCGTGCTAGTGCCGCCGGCCTTGCGAGAACGCGCACATCTCGAACGCGACGTGATCTGGGCTGGCATGGGCCGCACCTTGGAACTGTGGTCCAAGCCCGACTTCGACCGCGCGCTCACCATGACTGCGGATGAAGCCGCTCAGTTTCGCGCCGCGATGGAGCAACTCAAACTATGACCATGCCTGCCACGATTCTCGAAGAGCCGACCTTCAGTCACGTCACTGTGATGCCGGAAGAAGTCGTCCGGTCGTTTGCGGGCACGAGTGGTCTCGTGATCGATGCGACCGCCGGCGGCGGCGGGCACTCACACGCCTTGCTTTCGCGCTATCCGGAGCTGCGTTTGCTCGCGTTCGACCGCGACGAGGCGGCGGTGCGTGCGGCGTCGCAGCGGCTCGCCGAGTTCGGTTTGCGGGCGCGCGTCGAGCACCTGCCGTTCTCGCGCATTGGTGAGCGCCTGGACGAGCTTGGCATTACCGAGGTTGCGGGCGTGATCGCAGATCTGGGTGTGAGCTCTCAGCAGCTCGCGCTGGCCGATCGCGGCATGAGCTTTCGTCTCGAGGGCCCGCTCGACATGCGCATGGATACGTCGAGCGGCGAGACAGCGCAGGAGCTGATCGAGCGCCTGTCGCAAGAAGAGCTCGCCGACTTGATTTACGATCTCGGCGAGGAGCGCGGTTCACGTCGCATTGCACGCTGCATCAAGCAAGCACTCGCCCGCGGTGAGATGGTGACCACGCTCGATTTGCGGCGCGCCGTGGTGAAGGCGATTGGCCCGCGCCGAATTGGTGGAGTGGATCCGGCCACGCGCACCTTTCAAGCGTTGCGCATGGCAGTGAACTCGGAGATTGACGAGCTCAGCTCATTGCTCGAGCTCGCGCGCAAGCGCATCGTGGACGGAGGTATCGCGGCGTTCATCAGCTTCCACTCGCTGGAAGATCGCCGCGTGAAGCGCGAGTTCATGAAGCGTGACTTCTGGCAGCGCCTCACCCCCAAGCCGCTGGTGGCGAGCGACACTGAGCAGGCAGAAAATCCGCGCTCACGCAGCGCCAAGCTTCGTGTCGGCCGGCGTTACACGGCGCTCAACTTCGACGTCGACGGCGAGGAGGAATGAAGGACGAGCGCGCCTTCCTGATTCTGTGGACGCTGGCGGTCGCGGCGGCAACGGCGGCGTTCGTGCTGCACCTCGGATTGCGTGTGCGCTCCGTGGAGCTCGGCTATGAGCTCGGCCGCGCTCACGCGCGCGTGCAGCGCTTGCGGGAAGTGCGTCACGTGCTGGAGGTCGAGCTCGGCAGTCAGAAGACGCCCGAGCGCGTCGACTTCGTGGCGCGCACCTTGCTCGGGATGAGTGAGCCCAGCGCCGACCGCGTGCGCAGCGCCGGCACACGCCCGCGCGTCGACGACGCCAAAGAGAACTCGCCAGAGACGGCCAACGTGAGCTTCCCGAATCTGAGCGACGCCGTCGTGAGCGACGAGGGGGCTGAATGATCAAGAACAAGCCCATCGCGCCGAAGAAGGTTGCTTCGCCGCCAGTGGTGGATCACGAAAAGCGCGCGCGCTGGATTCGTGTCCGCATGGGTATGCTGTGCGGGTTGCTCGCCACCGGTCTCGGGCTAGTGGTTTCTGCGGGCTTCACCATCATGATCGATGACGGCGCGGGTTGGCGCGAGCTCGCCGAGTCACAACGCCAACGTCGCCTGCACGTGGCGCCCAAGCGCGGCACCATTTACGATCGTTCGGGCGGTGCGCTGGCAGTGAGCGTGGAGGTTCCCAGCGTGAGCCTCGACGCCGTTGAGCTGTTGCGCGGAGTGCCTCCGCAGCGTGTGCCTTTGGTCGCGCGCGACGCGTCGAATCGCATTGCGGCGGTACTTGGCATCGATCCAGCCAGCGTTGAAAAGAAGATTTTGGGCAAGCGGCGCTTCGCGTGGCTCAAGCGCCAAATCAGCGCGGACGAAGCCGAAAAAATTCGTGCCCTGGGCGCGACCGGACCCGATTCGGAGCGCGTGCGCGGCTTGAACGTCGAGGGCGAGGGGCGCCGCTACTACCCGCGCCGCGAGCTCGCGGGGCCGTTGCTGGGCTTCGTAGCGCCGGACGGTGAAGGCAAAGATGGCCTCGAGCACGCGCTGAACGGTGAGCTGCGCGGGCAGAGTGAACAATTGCGCGGCTTGCGTGATCGCTCCGGGCGTTTGGTGTTCGCGGATGGCATCGAAGACGAGCAAGCGCTGGCCGGTCACAACCTGTACCTGACGATCGATCAGGGCATTCAGTTCGTGGCGGAGCGTGAGCTGGCCGCGGCGGCGCGCACTTTCGAAGCACGCGGCGGCTCGGTGGTTGTCGTGGATCCCTCCACGGGCGAGCTGCTTGCGATGGCGAGCTGGCCGCTGTTCAACCCCAACGACTATCAGGAGAGTGAGCCCGAAGCGCGTCGCGATCGAGCGCTGACCGAAGCCTTCGAGCCGGGCTCGACCACCAAGATTTTCACGCTCTCTGCGGGCCTTGCCGCGGGCGTCGTCAAGCCGACCGACAAGCTCTATTGCGAGAAGGGCGCGATGCCGGTCGACAACGTGGTAATTCGCGACACTCACCCCTCAGAGTGGTTGACCGTCGCTCAAGTGCTCGCGTTCTCGTCCAACATTTGCGCCGCCAAAATCGGGCTCTCGCTCGGTGGCGATCGCCTATACGAGTCGCTGCGTCGTTTCGGGTTCGGAGAGCCCACGGGGTTGCCGTTTCCGGGCGAAGCATCCGGTACGTTGCGGCCGCGCGGGCGACCCTGGGTGCAAGTCGAAACTGCGGCAGCGTCGTTCGGTCAGGGCGTCAGCGTGACGAACCTGCAGCTTGCGATGGCAACAGCGTCGATCGCAAACGGCGGTGAGCTGATGGAGCCGCTGCTGGTGAAGAAGGTGACGACAGCGACCGGTGAGGTGCTGCGCGAAGCCGTGCCGCGCGTGCGCCGCCGTGTGGTGCCGGTGCAAGTTGCGCGCACGATGGCGGAGCTCTTGGTGGCGGTCACCGAAGGGGAAGGCACCGGCGTGGAAGCCGCGATCAACGGTTACAAGGTGGCTGGCAAGACTGCGACTGCGCAGAAAACCGATCCGGCTACGGGGCGTTATTCGCTCGACCGGTACATCGCGTCGTTCGTCGGCTTCGTGCCAGCGGACAAGCCGATGATCGCCGTGGCGGTGACGTTGGACGAGCCGATGGTGGAGCACGCGGGTGGTGCGGTGGCAGCGCCGATCTTTCGGCGCGTCGCGCAGATGGCGCTCGAGGCGCGCGGCTTGATTCCGAAGAGCAACGCGCGCGCCGATTTGGCGGAGCTCTCGAAGAGCCCGGATCCGGCTCACATTGCGTACGCGGCGTTGCGTGCCGCGGCCGGTAAGAAGCCGCCCGTGCAGGAAACTGTAGGGTCCGGACCGGTGCCGGCAGGCAAGTTGCGCATGCCGGACATGACCGGTTGGCCTGCGCGCGAAGCAATCAAGAAGGCGTTCGAGCTGGGCATGGTGCCGAAGCTCGAAGGCAGCGGCTTGCTGGTGAGCCAGACGCCGCCGCCCGGATCCGTGATGGAGCGCGGCGCCAACGTCACCTTCGTTTTCGAGCCAGCCTCTTGATGATGGTTCCGACGCCTTCCGACGCAGCGCCGAGCGCGGCAACTGGCAGTACGTTGCTGGAGCTGTCGCGCGCGCTGTCTGCCTTTGCGCCGCAGCTGGTCGGTGATGCAGCGGTGCGCGTGCGCGGTGTGCAGCAGGACTCGCGTTTGGTGGAACCGGGGGATCTGTTCGTGGCGCGCAGCGGGCAACGCGCCGACGGTGCGCGCTTCATCGACGACGCGGCGCGACGTGGCGCGAGCGCCGTGTTGCTCGCGCGGGGCAACGCCCGAGTGAGCTTGCCGAGCCTGTACGTCGACGAACTTCCGCGTGCGCTGGCTTTCGCTGCCGAACACGTCTACGGCGCGCCCAGCCGCCAGTTGGGCTTGGTTGGGATCACCGGCACGAACGGTAAAACGACGACTGCGTTCTTGGTCGAGCAGGCGTTGACGCGACTCGGGCGTAAACCGGCGCGCCTCGGCACGCTCGGGTTTTCGTTTGCAGGCGAACTCGAAGACAGCGCGCTCACCACGCCCGAAGCGGATGCGATCTCGCGGCGACTGGCCAAGGTGGTGGCGCGGGGCGGCACGCACTGTGTGATGGAAGTTTCGAGCGTTGCACTCGAATTGGCACGCGTGGCGGCGCTGTCGTTCGAGGTGGCTGCGTTCAGCAATCTCACACAGGACCATCTGGATTTTCACGGCTCGATGGAAGCCTACGCAAACGCGAAGGCGCGCTTGTTCCGAGAGCTTTCGCCACGCGCGTCGGTGATCAACTGTGACGACGCTTTCGGGCGCGAACTCGCTGCTACGGCAAAAGGGCGCGTGATCCGCGTGTCGCAGCGCGGGCCAGCCGATCTGAATGTGCAGCGTGCTGACTTGGGCGTGAGCGGCATCCGCGCCGAAGGGTCGCTCGCGGGGTCCCGGTATGTGCTGCAGAGCTCCCTGGTGGGGGCCCACAACCTAGACAACCTATTACTCGCGTTGGGAATTCTGAGCGCTCTCGGTGAAGATCCCGAGCGCGCCGCGGCGGCGTTGTCGCAATCGACCGGAGTGCCGGGGCGACTCGAACGCTGCGATCAGCCCGAAGACGAGCTGTTGGTCGTGGTCGACTACGCGCACACTCCCGACGCTCTGGAACGGGCCTTGGTGGCGCTGCGACCGCTCACTCAGGGCAAGCTGATTTGTGTGTTCGGCTGCGGTGGCGATCGCGATCCGGGCAAACGTCCATTGATGGGCGAGGTGGCAGCGCGCGGCGCCGATTTCGTGATTGTCACCAACGACAATCCGCGCACTGAGATTCCAGATCGAATCGCCGAAGCCATCGTGCCGCCGCTGCGAGCACACGCTACCGCGCACGAGGTGGTGCTGGATAGGCGGCTTGCGATTCGGCGCGCCATCGACGGCGCGACCAACGGCGATTGTGTGCTGATCGCCGGCAAGGGCCACGAGGATTATCAAATCTTCGGCAGCGAAAAGCGGCCCTTCGACGATCGCGACGAAGCACGGCGTGCTCTCGCGCTGCGACGCGGCAAGGGGAACGCCTGATGGCCAGCACCATTCCGGAGAACCAGGCGCGCTTCACGCTCGCGGAAGTCGTAGCGGCGACTGGCGGTGAGCTGATGGGGCCGGTGGACGCCGTGGTCGATGGCGTGGTCAGCGATACACGCGGGCGCCTCGACGGCAAGCTGTTCGTGGCGTTGCCAGGTGAACGCTTCGACGGTCATACCTTCGTATCCGCGGCGTTGCGTGGTGGCGCGCGTGCGCTGTTGGTCGAGCGCGACGTTGGTGACGTGAAGGCGCCGGTGATTCGCGTGGCGTCGACGTACCGCGCGCTGGGGCAGTTGGCGCAGGCGCATCGACGCCGTTGGCAGGGCCAGCTCGTAGCGGTCGCTGGTTCGGCGGGCAAGACGACGACGCGCGCCTGCATCGGTGCGTTGCTCGAAGCGATTCTGCCCGGCGGAGTGCATCAAGTGGCCGGCAACTTGAACAATCGCGTGGGCGTGCCGTTCGTGTTGCTTGGGCTGAGCGAGCGCCATCGCTTGGCGGTGATAGAGATTGGCACCAACGCGCCTGGTGAAGTCGCGGAGCTGACGGCGCTGGCGAACCCGGACGTCGGCGTGCTGACGTTGATCGGGCTGGAGCACACCGAGGGGCTCGGCGGCATCGACGCGATCGAGCTCGAAGAAAGCCAGATTTTCCGCGGTCTGGCGAGCACTGCCACGGCGATCGGCAACCACGACGACGAGCGTGTGCGACGCAACTTGGAGCAAGCGCCGTGTGCGCGCCGGATTGGTTTCGGTTTCGAAGAAGGCGCCACGTATCGCGTGGTCGAGCGCAGCGTGAGCGGGCTCGGTGCAGCGCGGCTACGCGTTCGCCGGCCGCGCGCGGCGGAGCTCGAGGTGGACGTGAGCTTACTGGGACGCGCTGGAGCCTACGCGCTGGCCGCGGCGCTGGCGGTCGCAGAGACGTGCACCGGACGCAGCTTGGAGGCGAGCGAAGTGACGCGCGCGTCGGCGTCGCTGGGAGCAGGTGAACCCGGGCGTCTCACTCCGATCAGCTTGCCGAATGGAACGATCGTGCTCGACGACACCTACAACGCCAACCCGGCGAGCCTGTCGAGCTCGGTAGCAACGGCCGCGGAGTTGGCGCGCGCGACCGGACGGCGCTTGGTCCTGGTGCTGGGTGAGATGCGTGAGCTGGGCGAAGACTCACCGCGTTTGCATCGTGAGGCGGGCGAACAGCTGCGCGATGCTCTCGGCGCAGGTTTCGTGGTGGGCGTGGCTGGCGATGCACGCTGGCTGATCGAGCCGTTGCTCAGCCGTGGCGTGCCGGGTGAGTTCGTCGAAGACGTGGCCGGCGCCGAGCGAGTGCTCAGCGCGCGCGTCGAAGCTGCGGATGTCGTATTGGTCAAAGCTTCGCGCGGAATTCGCGCCGAACGCATCGTGGAGAGCCTGACTTTGGCTGCTGGGAGGAGCACGTGATTTACGAGTGGCTGTACCCGCTCAGCCAACACTACGAGTGGGCGCGCGCCTTCAACGTGCTGCGCTACACGCCGTTTCGCGCGATCATGGCGACCATCACGGCCATGCTGATGAGCTTCTTGGTGGCACCGTGGTTCATCAAGAAGCTGCGCGGTAAGCAGATTAGCCAGATCATCCGCGAAGAAGGGCCAGCGTCGCACTTCTCCAAGCGCGGTACGCCAACCATGGGTGGCGCGCTGATCTTGGTTTCGCTGCTGGTGCCCACGGTGCTGTGGGCGGACGTGACGAACGTGTTCGTGGTCGCCACGGCAGGTGTGACCGCAGGTTACGGCCTCGTCGGCTTCATCGACGATCGCTTGAAGATCGAAGGCAGCAATACACGCGGCTTGCCGGGCCGTTACAAATTGCTCGGGCAATTCACGGTGGGCGGCTTCGCCATGGCCTACCTGTTTCTGAACGAGCCGGGTCTACCCAAAGCGTGGCTGGATATTCGCACGCGGCTTGCGATTCCGTTTTTGGCGTTCGACAAGCACCCGATCGAGCTGCCTGTGATTCTGTACGCGGTGTTTGCCGTGTTCGTGGTGGTGTTCATGAGCAACGCCGTGAACCTCACCGATGGCCTCGACGGGCTCGCGATTGGTCCGGTGATGATCAACGCGGGCACGTATTTGGTTTGGGCATACGTGGCGGGGTCGGTGCTGTTCGGAAGGCCTCTGGCGAACTATCTCGACGTCGCTGGCATTCCGGAGATGGCCGAGCTCAGCGTGTACGCGGCGGCGGTGATCGGCGCGGGCATAGGCTTCCTTTGGTACAACACGTACCCAGCCCAAGTTTTCATGGGAGACGTGGGTTCGCTGTCACTCGGCGGCGGGCTCGGCATGCTCGCGGTGCTAACCAAAACCGAGCTGCTCAGCGTGATTCTGGGCGGCGTGTTCCTGGTGGAAGCCGTCAGCGTCATCGTGCAGGTGACGTCATTCCGGCTGTTCAAGAAGCGCGTCTTCTTGATGGCCCCGATTCATCATCATTTCGAGAAGAAGGGCTGGCCCGAGCCGCGCATCATCGTGCGCTTTTGGATCATCTCCGTCTTGCTCGCGTTGGTGGCCCTGTCTTCGCTCAAGCTTCGGTAAGTGGATATGCAAGGCGCGCGCGTCATCGTAGTCGGGCTCGGTAAAAGCGGAATCAGCGCGGCGAAGCTGTGTCTGGCGCGCGGCGCGCAGGTGGTAGGCACTGATAGCGCACCGCTCGACAAGGTGAGCCCAGACGCGAAAGCGCTCGGGATCGACATCGTGGCGGGTGGGCACGCTGGCGTGCGCTTTGCCGACAGCGACTTGATCGTGGTGTCGCCTGGCGTGCCGGCGCTGCCCGAATTGACCGATGCCGAGGCGCGCGGTGTGGAAGTCATCGGTGAGCTCGAGCTCGCCAGCCGTTCGATCACCGCGCCGATCCTCGCGGTGGGCGGGACGAACGGCAAGAGCACCACCACGACGTTGCTCGCGAAGCTGCTGCAAGCGGACGGCAAGCGCGTGTTCGCCGGAGGCAACTTGGGCACGCCTGCTAGCGAAGCCGTTTCGGGCAACTACGACGCGGTGGTGCTGGAAGTCTCCAGTTTTCAGCTCGAGCGCGCGCCATCGTTTCGGCCACAAGTGAGCGTGCTGCTCAACATCACCGAAGATCACCTCGATCGTTACCCGAGCTTTCTCGCGTACGCTGAAGCCAAGGGCAACGCGTTCGTCAATCAGACACGCGGCGACGTGGCCGTGGTGCCGAGTGACGACGAGGAGTGCGAGCGCCAGGCGCGGCGTGGTTTCGGGCGGGTGGTGCACTTCGGCGCGCAGGGCGACTATGTGGTCGAGGCGCGCGGCGTATTCGAGCTGGCGAGCGGCGAGCGCTTCGACTTGGAAGGCAGCAAGCTCTTCGGTCGTCACAACCGCGAAAACGCCGCGGCAGCGATCGCGGCGGCGCGTGCGTTGGGCGTCGGCGTGGAAGCCACTCGCCGCGCTTTGATCGAGTTCACGCCGCTTCCGCATCGCATGGCGCTGGCGGGCAGCGTCGGCGGCATTCGCTTTTACGACGATTCCAAAGGCACGAACGTGGGCGCAGCCGTTACGGCACTGCGCGGCTTGAGTGAGCAGCGTGGCGTGTTGATCGCCGGCGGACGCGACAAACACGGCTCCTACGGGCCGTTGGTCGACGCCTTGATCGAGCGCGGGCGAGCCGCCGTGTTGATCGGTGAAGCCGCCGATCGCATTGCTGCAGCCATTGATGGGCGTGTCCCCGTCGAGCGTGCGGTCAGCATGGATGACGCCGTGGGGCGCGCCTATCGCCTGGCGCAGCCGGGCGACGCCGTGTTGCTGAGCCCTGCGTGCTCGAGCTTCGACATGTTCAAGAGCTACGCCGATCGCGGCGATAAGTTCGTGGAAGCCGTGGCGCGCCTGCGCGCCGCACAGGGTGAGGTGAAGTCATGAGCTGGCTGTCAGGGGCGCCCGAAGTGACCTCACGACGCGGGTCCGTCGACGTCGTACTCGCTGCAATCGTCATCGCTCTGCTCGGCTTTGGGGTCGTGATGGTCTACAGCGCGAGCGTTATCGAAGCGACGGTGGTGTTCCGCGACCCACAACACTTCTTGAAGCGCCAGGTGCTGTACGCCATCGGCGGACTTTGCGTGATGTTGGGTGTGTCGCGCTTCGACTACCACCGTTTGCGCAAGTTCACCTATCCGATGCTGGCTGGGGTCACGTTCATGATGATTCTGAGCGTGATCGGCTTCGGGCACTCGGGTGGCGGCGCCGCGCGCTGGCTCGCCGTCGGACCAATTCACATTCAGCCTTCCGAAGCGGCCAAGCTCGCGTTGGTGTTGTGGCTCGCGTATTCGCTAGAGAAGAAGCGCGAGCAGGTGAAGAGCTTCTCGATCGGCATGTTGCCGCATTTTTTGATGGCCGGCTTCTTGATGCTGCTCTGTTTGAAGCAGCCGGACTTCGGTGGCGCGACCGTGCTGCTGCTGCTCACGTTCACGTTGTTGTTCGTGGCGGGCGCGCGCCTCGGCTACCTGCTCGGCGCCGCGATTCTCGGAGCGCTGTTCGCGGCGTGGGCAGTGCGCTTCACTCCCTATCGCTGGGAGCGCATGTTGGCCTGGTTCAACATGGCCGATCACCGTCAGGATTTGGCGTATCAGCCATTCCAGTCGGTGATGAGCTTTGGTTCGGGTCAGACTACGGGCATGGGGCTCGGGCGCGGGTTGCAGGTTCTGTACTTGCCGGAAGCACACACCGACTTCATCTCCGCGATTGTGGGGGAAGAGCTCGGCTTTCTCGGAATTTTGGCGCTGTGCGGTGCGTATTTGGTGGTAGTGGTGCGCGGCGTGAAGGCCGCGTTGAACGCCGAAGATCAGTACGGCGCTTACATCGCATTTGGCATCTCGGTGCTCTTCGGTGTGCAGGCGCTGGTGAACATGGCGGTCGCCATGTCGATGCTGCCGACCAAAGGCCTCACGCTGCCATTCGTCAGTTACGGTGGCTCGTCGCTTCTGGTATGTGCTGCCTCGATGGGCATCTTGCTCAGCGTTTCGCGCAGCGCAGGAACCTCGGGCAACGTGCGTGTGGCGCGCCCACGCGACTCCAAGCTTCAGGCGGAGGCGAGTGCGCTGTTGGTGAGCGAAGCCGGATTTGCGCCGGAGCCACCTGGTCGCACGCGGCGTGGCGCCGAGAAGGTTGTCGCATGAGCGCAGCTGCTTTGGTTCTCGCTGGCGGTGGCACAGGCGGTCACGTCTTCCCGCTGCTCGCCGTGGCGGACGCTCTGCGTGCCCTGGCGCCGTCGGTGCGCATCGTGTTCGTCGGCAGCGAACGTGGCCTCGAGCGCGAACTGGTGCCGGCTCGGGGCTACGAGCTCGAGACGTTGCCCGCGCATCCGATCCGCGGCGATGGGGTTGGCGGCGCTGCGCGCGGTGTCTTCAGTGCAGGGCGCGCGCTGTTTGCCGGGCGTGCACTGCTTGGCCGCATCGCTCCCAGCGCCGTGCTTTCGATTGGCGGTTATGCCGCCGGTCCCATTGCGCTGGCGGCTTTTGCTGCGCGCATCCCACTCGCGCTGGTCGAGCCGAACGCCGACATTGGGCTTGCCAACCGCTGGGTGGCGCCGCTGGTCGATCGCGCCTACGTCGGTTTTCCTGAGGCACGGCGCTTTTTCCGCGATGGCCGCGTGCTCGATACAGGTGTGCCGTTGCGCGCCGGTTTCGTGCCGCGTGAACCGCAGTCGAACAGTGGTGTGCCGCGCATTTTGGTTTTGGGGGGGAGCCAAGGCGCAAAGACTTTGAATCAAGCCGTGCCGCGAGCCCTGGCGCGCCTCGGTGTGCCGCTGCAGGTCGTGCATCAATGCGGGCCGGCGCACTTGGGAGAGACGCAAGCGCTCTACGCCGAGCTTGGCATGCAGGAACGCGCACAAGTGATCCCCTTCATTCAAGATGTGAACCAGGCCCTCGGTGCCGCGGACTTAGTGATTGGTCGTGCCGGCGCCAGCGCCGTCAGCGAAGTCTGCGCTGTGGGTCGGCCGAGCTTGTTGGTGCCGTATCCTTTCGCCGGGGATCATCAGCGCTTCAACGCACTGTCGATTGAGCAGCGGGGCGCAGCGCGCACCGTGCTCGCGGCCGAAGCGACGCCCGAACGCCTGGAGCAAGAGCTTCGTGTGTTGTTGAGCGAGCCTTCGCGCTTGCTCGAAATGGGCCGCCGCGCCCGCGCGCTCGGCCGGCCCGAAGCGGCGCAGGTTATCGCGCGCGACTTGCTGGCCCTGGCCGGGCTTGCCGACGTCGCTCCGAGCTCGGCCAAGTCGTCCTCTGCGCCGTCCGCGCCAGCGGCACCGCTCGCGCTTTCGGAGGTGGCCTGATGTTTCGCGGTCGCGTGAGGCACGTGCACTTCATCGGCGTGGGCGGCATCGGCATGAGCGGCCTGGCCGAAATTCTGCGCACCTTGGAGTTCGAAGTCTCCGGTTCGGACGTGCGTGCCGGTGAAAACACGCGCCGGCTCGAGCGGCTCGGCGTGCGCATCGACATCGGTCATCGCGCCGAGAACGTGCAATCGACGGACGTGGTCGTGTACTCGAGCGCCATCGATCCGACCAATCCAGAGGTTCGGCGCGCCAAGGAGCTCGGCATTCCCGTGATTCCGCGCGCGGAAATGCTCGCGGAGCTCATGCGCGTGAAATACGGCATCGGCATCGCTGGCTCACACGGCAAAACCACGACGACTTCGCTGGTTGCCACCGTGTTGCGAGCGGCCGGGCTCGATCCAACCGTGGTGGTGGGTGGCCGTATGGCGGCGCTCGGTAGCAACGCCCGCCTCGGCGCCGGAGATCTCCTGGTGGCCGAAGCGGACGAGAGCGATGGGTCGTTTCTGCGCCTGCAGCCGACGATCGCCGTGGTCACCAACATCGATCCTGAGCACCTCGATTTCTACAAAACTCACGACGCGCTGAAAGCCGCGTTCATCTCGTATGTCGAGCGCACGCCGTTTTACGGTCTATCCGTGTTGTGCCTCGATCACCCCCATGTGCAGGACATTTTGCCTCGCATTGGGCGCCGCCACGTGACGTACGGGCTTTCGCCGCAGGCGACATACTCGGCGCGAGGCATTCGCTTTCGCGGCCTGACCACCAGCTTTCTTGCCTTTCGGCGCGGAGAAGCGCTGGGTGAGTTTACGGTCCGCATGCCCGGTCAACACAACGTGCTCAACACGCTCGCCGCGATCGCGGTCGCCGACGAGCTGGAGGTGCCGCTGGATGTCGCCAAAGAGGCGCTGGCGACGTTCCACGGTGTGGCACGCCGTTTCTCCATCGTGGCGGAGGCCGAGGGCGTCACTTTGGTGGATGACTACGGGCACCATCCGGCCGAGGTCGAGGCAACCTTGAGTGCCGCTCGCAACGCCTACACTCAACGCATCATCGTCGCCTTTCAGCCCCACCGCTACACGCGCACGGCGCACCTGTTCGACGACTTCACGCGCGCCTTCAACCAAGCCGACGTGCTGTTTCTCACCGACATCTACGCAGCCGGTGAAGCGCCGATCCCCGGAGTTAGCAGCGAGAGCCTAGCCGCAGGCATCGCGCAGCACGGCCACCACGCGGTTCGCTACGTCGCCGACAAAAACGCTCTCGCGGATGAGCTCGCGCAGGTCGCGCGGCCCGGCGACGTCGTGATTGCGCTCGGCGCTGGCGACATCAATCGGATTCTGCCGACCGTAGCCTCGAAAATCAGCGCACGGGTGCAGAGTGAAGGGCAGGGGGCATGAGGGTCGCCGCCCAACGTGCTCATGGCCACAGCGTCAGCGCGCCGGAAGAGGCGTATGCGGCCAGCGAGAGCCCGGTGCCCGGTCCGGTTGCCCTCAAAGCGCCGACCAGCTTCGGCGGTCGGCTCTGGCTCGGTGTGCGCGTGGCGCTCGGCATCGGCGCGGTGGTCGGCACTTCGCTGTTGGTTGCGGCCAGCGCGCATCGCTACGCGCTGACGTCGCCGCGTTTTTCGGTGAAAAACCTGGTGGTCAGCGGCTCGACGCGCTTTCGCGAAGGGGAAGTGCGCGAGCTTGCCGGGATTGGACCGGGGAGCAACATCTTCGCGCTCGATCCCAAGCTGGTCGAGGCGCGGCTCCTCCAAAATCCTTGGATTTCGCAGGCGTCCGTCAACCGCAAGCTGCCTTCCACGCTGGAGGTTCAGCTCAAGCAGCGTGACGCCACGGCGATCGCCGCAATCGGCGAGCGGCTATATCTGGTCAGCAAGGAGGGCGAGCCGTTCAAACAGGTCGAATCCGGCGATCCCTACGACCTGCCCATCGTGACGGGCCTGCGCGCCGAGAACCTGCAGCGCGACCGCAGCCGCGAGCTCGAACGGTTGGGGATCGCGCTCGAGGTTTTGCGCCAGTACGGCCGCCTCGGCATGAGCCGTGTGCACGCTGCGCAAGAGGTCCACGTTGGGGAGGCAGGGCAAATCAACCTGACCGTGGGCAAGGAGGGCATCGTGCTCTCGCTGGTCACGAAAGGGACGCGTCAGCGCCTGCTCATGGCCGAGCGCGTCGTGCAGGAAATGCGGCAAAGCGGGCGCGTTCCCGGTGTCGTGTTCGCCGACAACCAAGCCCACCCCGAGCGGGTGGTCGTGAGGATGCGGTGAGCGCGAACATCTTCGAATTCGAAGCGGCCAAAACTTGGCCAGCCGTAAACGGACATGGCAGCGTCCGGCGAGCCTCCAGCGGCATTTCCGAGGCTTTTGGCGCCCTCGGACCCACGTGCACATGAGAACCCCCCAATCAGGAAGCGAGATCGTCGTCGGGCTCGACATCGGGACCACCAAAGTTTCTGCGGTGGTCGGCGAGGTCGACGCGGACGGCATCACCATCTTGGGCGTAGGCAACGTCCCCTGCCGCGGGCTGCGCAAGGGGGTTGTCAGCAACATCGAGTGGACGGTGCGCTCGATCCGCGAAGCCATCGACGCCGCTCAGACCATGGCGGGCGTCGAGATCAAGACGGTGTTCGCTGGGGTCGCCGGCAGCCACATTCGGGCTCACGCCTCCGACGGCGTGTGTGCCATCGCGGGCCGTGAGGTGACACGGGCCGACTTGGACCGCGTGCTCGAAGGCGCGCGGGCGATCCCAGTCGACGCCGACCGCATGATTCTCCACGCGCTGCCGCGCGAGTACGTCGTCGATAACCAAGACGGCATCCGCGATCCGATCGGCATGAGCGGCGTGCGTTTGCAAGCGCGTGTCAACTTGGTCACGGCGGCGACCTCCTGCGTGCAGAACGTGGTGCGCTGTGTGGAGCGCTGCGGGCTCAGCGTGGCCGACGTCGTCCTCGAGCCGCTGGCCAGCGCCGACGCGGTGCTCAGCGAAGACGAAAAAGAAATTGGCGTCGCGGTGATCGACATCGGCGGTGGCACCACGGATCTGCTGCTCTACGCGGACGGCGGCATCGCGCACACCAGTGTGATCCCGGCGGGCGGCAACAACATCACGAGCGATGTGGCGGCTGGTCTGCGCACTCCCATGGCTGAAGCCGAGCGCCTCAAGCGCAACTGCGGCTGCGCGCTGGGCCGCATGATCTCCGATGACGAAGAGATCGAGGTACCGGGCGTCGGTGGACACGCTCCGCGCCGCGTCGCGCGTCGCCTGCTCAGCGACATCATCGAGCCGCGTGTGGAAGAGATTTTTGCGGAGGCGCGTCGACGCATCGAGGAGACCGGCTTGCTCGAACAGGTGAGCTCCGGTTGCGTGCTGGCGGGTGGCGCGGCGCTGATGGAAGGCATGGTCGAATGCGCCGAGGAAATCCTTGGTATGCCAGTGCGGCTCGGCTTTCCGGTTGGCGTGAAGGGCATCGTGCAGTTGGTGCAAGGTCCGCAATACGCGACCGGCGTCGGCCTGGTGCGGTACGGCGCACAGCAGCTGATGGATGCGTCGCTGCGCAGCGAGGCGAAGAGCGACGTCGCCCGCTTGAGCGAGGAGATCGAGCCCTCGCCCGTACAGAAACACGGATTTTGGAGTTGGTTGCGCGCAGCGTTCTAACGCTCGCCACCAACTTCGACGCTTAGCTTAAACAACGTACCCCAGGGCATTCACAGAGCAGAAAGCAATCCGGGCCGCTGCTGCGCACCCACCAAAGAGGAGAGGCAACCTCGAGGGCGCGCGGGTGGCTTCGGCGTAAGCCGAACCGGGAGGACAACCACATGGGTTTCTCAATCGAATTCGCGGAGGAGTCTCGCGTCTACGAGGCTCGCATCAAGGTCATCGGTGTCGGCGGCTCGGGTGGCAACGCCATCAACACCATGATCCATTTCGGCCTGGAGGGCGTCGAGTTCATCACGGTGAACACTGACGCACAGGCGCTCGGCTCGAACGCGGCGGTCGAAAAGATCGCGATTGGTTCGAGCGTGACGCGCGGTCTCGGTGCTGGCGCCGATCCGGACAAGGGTCGCAAAGCAGCGCTCGAGGACGTGAATCGTCTCAAGGATATCGTGCAGGGCGCGGACATGGTGTTCGTCACCGCCGGCATGGGTGGCGGTACCGGCACTGGCGCGGCTCCGGTGATTGCTCAGCTGGCTCGCGAAGCCGGAGCGCTCACGGTCGGCGTCGTCACGAAGCCGTTTGCCTTCGAAGGCAAGCAGCGCATGCGCCGCGCAGAGGCCGGCCTACAGTCGCTGACCGAGCACGTCGACACGTTGATCACGATTCCGAACGAGAAGCTGATGGCTCTCGCGGACGACGATCTCACCTTCGTTGAAGCTTTCCGCAAGGCTGACGAAGTTCTGTTTCAAGCCGTGAAGGGCATCAGCGATCTCATCACCTTGAACGGCATCATCAACGTCGACTTCGCCGACGTGCGCACCGTCATGAATGGCATGGGTCGCGCCCTCATGGGCACCGGCTGCGCTAAGGGTGAAGGTCGCGCCCGCTTGGCGGCGGAGCAGGCGATTCACTCTCCGTTGCTCGACGATATTTCCGTCGAGGGTGCTACGGGCGTGCTCATCAACGTGGTGGGCGGTCCCGACATGAAGATGAAGGAAATTCAGGAAGCCGCGTCGCTCGTTCAGGAGCAGGCGCACGAAGATGCCAATGTGATCTTCGGTGCCAGTGTGGACGAGTCGATGGCCGACGCCCTGAAGGTTACGGTCATTGCGACTGGCTTCAATCAGCTCCATGGCGAGCTGCCCCTCGAGACCGCCCGCGAGATGCGGCGGCCCACGGCGTCCGTCGTCCGTGAGCAACCGGCCCCGCGTTCCACGATGCGGCCGGAGCTTCGGGAACCGATGCCAGCTTTGGCCACGCGCCGCTCGCTGCCGCAGCCGCAAACCCTGGTGGCCCAGAGCTCCCGCGATCCTCAGATGTCCTTGCCGGTGCGCGAACGCATCACGTTTCCGTCGAGCGTCGACACCGACTGGGATACGCCAGCTTTCCAGCGTCGCCAAAGCGGGTGAACCACCGCTCTGGCTTGCTCCGTCCGAATCATCCCTCGGGTATGTAGAAATGCCCCTTCCGAAAGGAGGGGGCATTGTTTTTTTTGCAGCTCGCTTCGTAAAGGTGCTGCACTTCCATACTGTGAACGCTCGAACGGGGCGTTCTGGCTCGATTACGCGTTGGGGGTCGCAGCCGCCGCGGGCGCCGTCTCCGTCTGTTGTTCGACGGGGCGCGGTTGCAGCATCGTGACCTGACCGTCGCGCGAGCGCTTCATCACCATCACGGGCGGCGGCTCGGGCTTCTTCTCGGTGAGCGCTTTGTGACGAGCCTCGCGCGCTTCCTGGCTTTCTTGGCGAGCCTTGGCTTTTTCTGCCGAACGCGCCTGGCGCGCCAAATCGCGCGCAGCCTTGAGCTCTTGTTTCAGCGCTTCCCGCGCTTCCTTGCGCTTCAAGCGCTCGGCCTCGCGCTCTTGGCGCTCGGCCTCTTTTTCGGCTCGCTCCGCTTCGCGGCGCGCCTGACGCTCGGCCGCGCGCTGCTCACGCGCTGCCTGCGCCTCGGCCTTGGCCTGCTCGCGGCGAGCCTTGGCGGAACTCTTTTGGTTCCGTTCGATGGGATCAATTGCCAGCGCAATCGCTCGCTCGATCTCGATCGCAATCGCCCTTTCGGCGATGCGGGTCAAATCAGCGACGAGGCGATCGATGGCACGTCGTAAATCGCGACCGTGCGCCATTAGTGTGCTCGGGCCCCTGTCTCATACCTTGATGTGGGTCGTCAAGACGAACTCTCGTGTTTCGACTTGGAACCCGTTTTCTCGCGGGGGCCAAGCCAAGGTTTAGCTCGTTCGAGAGGGATGTGCAGCCCCAATCGCCTTGACGCCGTCGGGGCGTGCGCTATCCGTCTTCACAAGCGGCTTCACCGCCGTGAGACATAAGCGCGAACCGGCACCGCCGAATCGCGTCAGTGCGGGTGTGTGCCTCAAACGTGCCTGTTTGCCTCGCCTGCGGCTCTCTAGCGCTTTCAGCGCTTCATGATGTCTGTTGCTGCACGCCGTTCGATTTGACTGAAAGCCTCGATCACCTTTGCGACCATTTCGAATTGTCGCGAGGCATTAACTAGAGTCGTCATAGATGAGACCGCATTCGCGTTCGACTGCTCGAGCGCGCGTGACTCCAGCTTTCCATCATGAATTCGGGGCGGCCCTGCTTCTGGGCGAGGTCGGAAGAGAATTTCCCCTTCCTTCTCGAGCGCATTCAAGTTCCCGAACGTGAACACGCCGACCGTGGCGCCGGTGGGCTCCCCGGCTGCGCTGATGGCACCGTCGGGTCCGACTTGCAGCGATGTCGCGGTGGGAGAGACCTGCACTGGACGGCGACTCGGGCCGAGTACGGTATGTCCGTCCGCAGTAACCAATGTGCCGTCGACACTCACACGAAAGCTGCCTGCGCGAGTGAAGCGTTCTCCGTTGGGTGTGGCGACCGCGAAGAAACCGCGTTCTTCGGTGATGGCAACGTCGAGGTCGCGCCCGGTGTGGAGGATTTGACCCTGACGCATATCAGGGCTCGTGGTGCGTGTGACTGCGAAGCGTTGTGAGCGAGTACTCGTGTTTTGGCTAATCGCGTCGACCAAGGTTTGTCGGAAGATCGCCGTTTCTGCTCTGAATCCGGGCGTCGACGCATTCGCAACGTTGTTTGCGGCCGTATCCAAGGACGCTGATTGCGCCACGGCGCCCGACGCTGCAGACCAGATTCCGGTGCTCATTTCGCCTCACGCATGAGCAAGGCCCGCGCCAACATGCATTGGAGTCGTGTCGACCATCATTCTCGCGAGAGCAAAGCCTCTCCGCTGCGTCGGGCAGCACCGAAGCGTCCATCCCACGCGAGCGCTGTCGTGACATCCCTCACATGTACCGACTGGGTGCAGTCAGCGCGGCGCGACCTGAGTGTCTTTTCAACAACCATGAGCGCGGAGCGCTTGACGGCTGCTCGTCAGCTGGTTGACGCTGGCTAGTGTCGAGCCACGCTTTCGAAAGCACGGCGAGCGCTTGATCGCTGGCCTCAATCTCGCAAACTGAAGTACAGCGATGCGCAGTCTCAACCCCGGCGGCCCCCTACGTCCCAGTCGCAACGACTGCCGCGTGCGCCCGGAACATCTGAAGGATCTCGGCAAGATTCAGGATCTGCTGACGGCGTTGAACGATCCCTACGCGAACATCGGTAAGCTGGTTGCGTCGATCCCGGTGCTCGCGGCGCGCTGTGTGGTGCTCGCAGGAGATCGCTCCAAGCTCGAGATCAATTCCATCGATCATGCGCTGACGTTGATCGGTAATAAGGGATTGGAATCCGAGCTATTGACGCTGCTCGAGGACCTGACGGTGTTGAAGTCCGAGACCGGCGCGTGAAGGGAAGTGGGCCACTGGCCCGCTTCTTGCCGTTTCTGGTGGCGTGGCTGCCGCCATCACGAACACAGTTTCTCTGACTCGACCCGAGCTGACCAGCTCGACCGAGTCGAGCGGCGCATCGAACGAGAGCAAAGCGGCGTTCGCGCGCGCGCTGGGAGGCGTGGAGCGTGGTCAGGCAGGGACCCTCGTGAGTCCAGTGCGCACCCGGCTCGACGCCGGGCAGGCCAGCGATGCGCTGCGCAGCGCTTGGCAGGCTGTCACGGGCGAGGTTCCGAGCGAGCGCACGGTTCGGGTGCTGACCGCGCAATGGGCGCACGAAACCGGGCGTGGCGCCTCGATGTTCAACTACAACTTCGGCGGCATCAAGGGCACGGGTCCGAGCGGCCTGAGCGTCGCGCAGCGCACGCGCGAAGGATACGGCGCGAACGAAATCACGATCACCGATCGCTTTCGCGCGTATCAAACCGCTGAAGAAGGCGCGACCGACTACGTGCGCCTGCTCACCAAGCGCTTTCCGGAGGCGGCGGAAGCCGCACGTCAAGGCGACCCAGCGGCGTTCGTACGCGGACTGAAGCAGCGCGGCTACTTCACTGGTGAAGTCGGCGCATACACTCGTTCGGTGGTGGCTCTTTCCGGCATCGAGCTGCCCGCTGGAGCTTCACCTGCTCCGCCGCGCCTCGAAGCGGCGCCGCAAACGTTTGCCGTGGCGCGAGCCGACGACGCGAGGGAGTACAGCTCAGCGCTGCCGGCGATCGTCGACGGCATGGCATTGGCCGACGAAATCAGCCGCGCTGCATTGCGTATCGCCTTCTCGACGCGACCGGAAGAGGAGCGCGGATGAACGCCAAGGTGAGCGCCGAAGAGAACTATCTCGACGTCCGCTACTCGGAGTCTGCCAGGCCGTACACCGAGTATCCCGGCCTTCTGACGCGCTACTTGACCGAGCAATACTTGCGCGGTTTCGCCGGTGGACGCCTACTCGATTTGGGCAGCGGCCGCGGCGAGTTTTTGCACGGTTTTGCGCGGCTCGGTTTTCGCGCGACGGGCGCCGATCGTTCGCGCCCGAGTCGCCCGCGCTTTCCGGAGCCCGTGTTCGAGGTGGACTACGAGAAGCAGCGCCTGCCAGTCGCGGACGCGAGCTTCGACGTCATCTTCAACAAGTCCGTTTTCGAGCATGTGCACGACATCAGCTCAGTGCTGAACGAATGCAAACGCGTGCTGGTATCCGGTGGTCGCATGATCTCGATGGTGCCGGATTGGAATAGCCAATTCCGCCACTTCTATGATGACTGGACTCACGTGCGGCCGTTCACGCTGACTGGCTTGAAGGAGTGCCTGCTCAGCCACGGATTCCAAGTGCGCAGTGCCGTCCGCTTTCGCCAGCTGCCGTTTTTGTGGGAGCGGCCATATCTGCGGCCCCTGGCGGACGCCGCGACTTTGCTGCCGAGCCCCTTCAAGAGATTCAAATTCGTGCGTTTCTCACAGGAATGGATGCTGTTGGTCGTCGCCGACAAGCCCTGAAGCTTTGCTACCGCGCTTGGCGCGTAAACCCCAAGGATGGAGTCTGATTAATGCCGCAGGTCAAAATTGGTAATTCGCTCGTTGGTGATGGTGCTCCTTGCTACATCGTCGGAGAAATCGGCATCAACCACAATGGCGATCTCGGAATTGCCAAGCGGCTGATCGACGTTTCTGCCATCGCCGGCGCAAATGCCGTCAAGTTCCAGAAGCGCACTGTCGACGTAGTGTATAGCGCCGACGAGCTCAGTCGGCCGCGTGAAAACCCGTTTGGCCCGACCAATGGCGATCTCAAGCGCGGCCTCGAGTTCGGGCTCGACCAATATCGCACCATCGATCGCTACTGCGCAGAGAAGAACATCGCTTGGTTTGCGTCGTGCTGGGATGAAGCGTCCGTCGACTTCATTGAGCAGTTCGCGCCGCCAGCATACAAGATTGCTTCGGCGTCGCTCACGGATGACAACCTGCTCAAGCATCACCGCAAGACGGGGCGCCCGCTGATTGTCTCGACCGGGATGAGCAGCATGAGCCAGGTCGACCACGCGGTGTCGGTGCTAGGCACGGAGAACCTGATTCTGCTTCACACGACCAGCGCCTATCCGGCCAAGATTGCCGATCTCAATCTGAAGATGATTCCGGTTTTGCGTGAGCGCTTCGGCGTGCCGGTGGGTTATTCGGGCCACGAAGTCGGCTTGGCCTCGAGCTTCGCAGCCGTGGCGCTCGGCGCCTGCATGATCGAGCGCCACATCACACTCGATCGCGCCATGTGGGGCAGCGATCAGGCCGCCAGCGTGGAGCCACAAGGCTTGATGAAGCTCGTGCGTGACATCCGCGTCATCGAAGAGAGCCTCGGCGACGGCGTGAAGAAGGTTACCGCCGACGAGGTTCCCATCATGAAGAAGCTGCGGCGCGTCGGCTGACGTGCCGGGAGGAAACGGCCGTGAAGCATCGCATCGGAGTCATGCAGGGCCGGCTCTCGCCGCGCCCGGCCGGTAAGCTGCAGGCGTTTCCGCGCCACAGCTGGCAGCGCGAATTCTCGTTGGCGGCGCGCATCGGTTTCGACGCCATCGAGTGGATCTTCGAGGCCGATCACGCCGACGAGAATCCGATTCGCAGCCAGGCGGGTCGCCAGGAGATCAAGCGCGCAGCACGCTCGAGTGGCGTTGCAGTGCGCTCGGTATGCGGCGACTACTTCATGATCGAGCGGCTCGTCGGCGAGACTCGTGAAAGCGTCGAGCGCAGTCGAAGTGTTCTGCGTGAACTCATCGCTCAGGCGGCCGAGATCGGCGCAGAGCGCATCTTGTTGCCGTTGCTCGAAACCTCAGCCCTTCCAACTGAAGCGCTGAAGAGCGAGATGGTCGAGTGCCTGCAGTCGCTTGCGCCCGTTGCCGAAATGCACCGCGTCGTCCTCGGGCTCGAAATGGAAATCCCCGGGCACGAATACGCGGAGCTCATCGCGCGCGTCGGGCATCCGATGGTGAAGGCTTATTACGACGTCGGTAACTCGAGCGCGCAGGGCTTCGACGTGGCCGTCGACGTGGAACCGCTGCTCCCGAAGCTGCACGCGGTTCACATCAAGGATCGGCGCACGCACGGCGTGAGCGTGCCGATCGGGCGAGGCGACACCAACTTCCCCGGTTTTTTCCGCACGCTGAAGCGCGGTGGCTTCGGCGGCGATTTCTTGCTGCAGCACTTCTTCGACGAAGATCCCGAAGCTGCGGCGCGCGCGGCGCTCGCCTACGTGCGGCGCCAAATCAGCGCGGCAGAAGAGGCCGCGGCGTGACCGCGCAAGGCCCAGCGACTGCGCCGATCCAGCGCGCGTTGTTCGTCGGCCTGGGCGGAATCGGTCAGCGCCATCTGCGCAACCTGCGTGCGCTGTTCGGCGAGCGAGTGGCAGTGGACGCCTATCGCGTGCGCCGCGAGCGCCAGGTTTTGGATGATCAATTGAGCGTGGTGGCCGACGCCGAGCTCGAGTCGCGTTATCAGCTGGGGGTCTACGCCGATCTCGACGCTGCGCTCGCGCGCAAGCCGGACGTCGTGTTCGTCACGAATCCGTCGAGCTTGCACGTCGACGTAGCGCGCCGTGCGGCGGAAGCTTCGGCTCACGTCTTCATCGAAAAGCCGGTGTCGCACTCGCTCGAGGGCGTCGAGGAGCTTGCGAGCGTTTTGGAGCGCAAGCGCCGGATCGGGTTCGTGGCTTACCAATTGCGGCGCCACCCAGGTTTTCGAAAGTTGGCGCGTTGCCTGGCAGAGAGCGCAGTCGGACGCGTGCTGTCGGTGCGCGCCGAAGTGGGCGAATATCTGCCGAACTTTCACCCATACGAGGACTACCGCCGTATGTATGCCTCGCGACGCGATCTCGGCGGTGGGGTCACGCTGTCGCAAATTCACGAACTCGATTACTTGATTGCGTTGTTCGGATCGCCTCGGCGTGCTTTTGCCATGGGCGGCAAGGTCTCGAACCTCGAAGTCGATGTTGATGACCTGACGAGCGGGCTCATCGAATTCGAGGGAGCGCAGCACGGTCGCGTGATCGCGGAGCTGCATCAGGACTTCTTTCAACGCCCGACAGCGCGCCGCTGCGTCGTGATTGGCGAAGCCGGGCGCCTCGAGTGGAGCTTGAGTGACCGCGCCTTCCGTCGCTGGGACGCGAGCGGCGCGCTGGTCGAGCAAGAGGACTACGCGAGCTACCCGCGCAATCAGGCGTTCGTGGAGGAGCTCGGATACTTTTTCGAGTGTGTGCGGGAAGGCAAGCAACCCGACGTGAGTGTGCGCGAAGGCGCCCGCAGTTTGAAGCTGGCGCTCGGGTTGCTCGAATCGCAGCGCAGCGGACGAGCCGTGGAATTTCAGGAGGAAACAGCAACATGAGACCGGAGGTTTTGGCCTTGATCCCAGCGCGCGGAGGATCGAAATCGGTGCCGCGCAAGAATTTGCTGCAGGTGGCTGGCAAGCCGCTGCTGGCCTATTCGATCGCTCACGCTCGCGCTTGCTCGGCCATCACCCGCACCATCGTGTCGACGGACGATCTCGAGATCGCCGACGTGGCTCAGGCCTACGGCGCTGAGGTACCCTTCATGCGTCCGCCCGAGTTCGCGACCGACTCCGCTACGGATTTCGAGGTGTTTCGACACGCCATCGAGTGGCTGTCGGAAGACGAAAACTATATGCCGGACCTGATCGTGCACCTGCGTCCCACCGGTCCCGTGCGTGACCTTGCGTTGATCGAGCGCGCCATCGCTCTGATGTTGAAACATCCCGAAGCTGATTCGTTACGCTCGGTGGGGCTGGCGGAGCAAACCCCCTACAAGATGTGGCGCATCGAGAACTCGTACTTGAAGCCGCTGGTCGAGCTGCCGGAGTTTCCGGAGGCGCACTCGATGCCACGGCAGAAGTTGCCGGCCGCGTACTGGCAAAACGGCTACGTCGATATCGTGCGGCCGCGCACCTTGCTGGAGCTCGACTCCATGGTGGGCCGCGTCGTGTTGCCGTTCGTCGTCGAAGGTAAGATTCACGAGCTCGACTACCCAGATCAAATCCCGGCATTGGAGGCCGCAGTAGCCGCTTGGGAGCGTGGAGAACGACCCAGCGAGGAGGAGGCGACGTGTCCACGGCATCCGGCGTGAGCGGCTCGCTAGCGAGCGCGTTTGCACTCGACGGGCGCGTCTTCGTCATCACGGGAGGCGCAGGCTTATTGGGTGGCGAACACGCGCAAGCCATCGCTGAAGCGGGCGGCGTGGCGGTACTCGCCGATGTGCGAGAAGATGCTGCAGCCGAGCGCGCCGCGGACGTGACTCGTCGCGTTGGTCGTCCGGTGTTTTCGCTGGCGCTCGACGTCACCAGCAAGGATTCGTGCCAGCGCGCGCTCGCTAGCGTGCTCGAGAAGTTCGGGCGCGTCGACGGACTCATCAACAACGCCGCTCGCAATCCGAAGGTGGAAGCCGGCGGGCTCGCTGCTTCACGCCTCGAAAACTTTTCGCTCGATACCTGGAATCAGGACATCGCCGTGGGCCTCACCGGTGCGTTCTTGATGAGTCAGGTCTTCGGAACACACCTTGCCCGACAACGGCGGGGTGTGATTGTGAACATCGCGTCAGACCTCGGTGTGATTGCTCCAGACCAGCGCATCTACCGGAAACCAGGCCTCGCCGCGGATGAGCAGCCGGTTAAGCCCATCACCTATTCGGCCGTCAAAGGAGGATTGGTGATGCTCAGCAAGTACCTGGCGACCTACTTCGCGGAGCAGGGTGTGCGCGTGAACGCGCTCGTACCCGGCGGCGTGTACGCGGGTCAACCAGACGACTTCGTGGAGCGACTCACCGCGTTGATTCCACTCGGGCGCATGGCGCGTCCCGACGAGTATCGCGCAGCGCTCGTATTCTTGTGCTCGGATGCCTCGTCGTACATGACCGGCGCGAGCCTGGTCGTGGACGGAGGTCGCACGTGTTGGTGAGCGAAATCGAAGTATTGGCCTTGGATGTGGACGGAGTCATTACCGATGGCTCCGTGACGTTGGCTGTGCACGGCGCAGAAACCAAGGGCATCACGTTTCGCGATCTCGACGCGATTGCTGCTGCACGCCGCGCGGGCCTCCGCATTGCGCTCGTCACTGGCGAAAGCTCCCCGATGGTGGACACCATCGCGGCGCGCATTGGCGTCGACTGCGTGGTGGCTGGCGCCAAGGACAAGCGGGTTGGCTTGATTCAGGTGTGCGATCGTTTGGCAGTCGCGCCGCAGCGGATTTGCTTCGTGGGCGACGCCGATCGCGACGCCCTGGCCTTTGCGAGCGTGGGTTTGTCGTTTGCTCCGGCAGACGCTTCGCCCAAGGCTCGCGCCAAGGCGAGCCGGGTGCTCACCGCACGCGGCGGCGCGGGCGCCGTTGCCGAGGTCGTGGAGATTCTGTTGGCTGCTCGCGAGACTGGCCGTGCGCAAGCGGGCTTCGAGCGGCACCTGCGCCGCATCGTCGAAGACAGCATCGCGGCGCACCAGAAGTTACTCGAAGAGTCGCTACCCGGCTTGGCTCAGGTGGCCACGCTGATCAGCGACTGCTTGCGCGGCGGCGGCAAGGTGATGTTCTGCGGCAATGGCGGGAGCGCTGCGGACGCTCAGCACGTCGCCGCAGAGCTGGTCGGTCGATTTGCCATCGAGCGCGACGCCTTCCCAGCGATTGCACTCACGACGGATACCTCGATTTTGACGGCGGTCGGCAACGATTGGGACTTCCGCGACGTGTTCGCGCGCCAAGTTCGCGCGCTGGCGCGTCCAAACGACTTGCTGGTGGGCATCAGCACGAGCGGTCGCTCAGCGAACGTCGTGCGCGCCCTCGAGGCTGCTCGCGAGAAAGGCGCTCGCACGTTGGCTTTCGTCGGACGCAACGGCGGCCCGATTGCCAAGGCGGCGGATGTCGTGTTCAAGGCGCCGTCGACGGCAACCGCGCGTGTTCAGGAGTTGCACATTCTGGCGTGGCATGGCATCTGCGAGATCGTCGAGGCCAGCCTGGCTGCGCCGGAAACTCTGGCTGAAACAGGGAGCTGAGTCATGAGCGCGGGAGCCGCACGACTGGCTGAATCCGTGATCGAGGAGCTGTGGTTCGGCGACGAAGATCCCGGCCACGGTGAACTCGAAGCATCGCGTTCGCTCGCTGCCGCGCTGGCTACGTCCACGGGGTTGAAGCCGTTCCCGGTCGTGCTGGCGCGTGCATTGACGCTGCTTCGCAACGTCGACGAACCGCGCTCCAAGGTCGTCGCGCTGCTCGAGCAAGATCCCGCCCTCTGCGCACGCCTGCTTCGCGTGGCAAACTCTGCACTTTACGCGCCGAAGCGCGAGTGCGTGAGCGTGTCTGACGCCATCATGCGGCTCGGCAACAAGAACGTCTCCGACATCATCTCGGGTATTGCCGTGTTCGGCATGTTCTCGGACGTGGACGGCTTGGGCTCGCGTGTGCGCGATCACTGTGCGCGCGTTGCCAGTATGGCGCGCGTCCTCGCCATCGAATGGTGTCGCGATGGCGCTGAACACGTATTTCTCGCTGGCTTGATGCACGACGTCGGCAAGCTGCTCATGATGCAAGCTGGCACGCCGCGCTACGATCTGCTTGATCCCAAGCTGCTGGAAGTGCCCGATCGCATTCATTTGAGCGAGCGTGCGCTCACGGGTTTCGACCACGCAACGCTGGGGGCGCACGTGCTCAAGGCCTGGCAGTTTCCAAGCGACGTCGCTCGCGTCGTGGCCTGGCACCATCAGCCGGGGCGCGCCTTCGCGGCGGGTGCCGAAATCGGCTTGCCCGTAGCTCTGATCCGCCTCGCAGATCGCATCGAGATGACTGCGGGGAGAGGCGCCGAGCCAAACCCGGAGTTCTGCGACTCGCTGAGCGGCGACGAGTCTGCTGCCTACACGAACTTTGCGGCCAAAGACCTGCGTGCCACCTGGCCGAAACTGCGCGCGGCTTGTGAACAAACGCTGGGCGCGCTGAAGTAGTCACGCCAGCGCGCGACTTCAGCCCGCCGCCGCGTGGCTTGCGCGCGCTGCCGTGCAGCTTGCGCGCGCTGCCGCATGAGGTTCCGCGCGCTGGCTGGAGCGCTTCAGCGGTCCGACAACGCGCGCTCGAGCTCACCGAGCTCGGGATGCGTGGCCTCTTTGGCCCGTGCAATGCGCGCCTCGACGCTCGCCTCGCCGCGCCGACCTAACGCGAGCAACAGCCAGGCACGGGTTACGTGATGCGCAGCCTCCAGCGCTACGCCGTACCGCTCGAGCTGCTCCAGGCCAGCCAACGCTACGGGATGATTTCCGCATGCCAGCGCCGCGCGCGTGAGCTCGCCCACCACGAACGAATCATCCGGGGCGAGTCGCGCGGCCGCGCGCCAAGCGGAGAAAGAGTCCGCGTGCCCGAGTGCACCACTGGCAAGGGCCACTAGGACGTACGCTGCCGTTTCGGCTGGGTCCAAGCGCAGTGCGTCGAGCGCGAGCTCGAGAGCATCTGAATAGGTGCCGCTCGCCAGAGCGATTCGGCCCAGCCCAACCAAGGGCCGAGCATCGCTGCTGTCGAGCTCGCGAGCGCGGAAGAACGCCTGCGCTGCTTGGTCACCGTCTCCGCGCGCCAGCAAGAGTTCGGCTTCGGCCAGCAAGATTTCAGCTTCGACGCGGAAGCGCCCGGTTCCACGCGCCGGGTGCAGGCGAAGCAGCGCCTGGTCGATGTCTCCCGAAGCGGCTGCAGCATAAGCATTCGCGAAAGCATCGCGCACGCTGGGGAACGCAGCGCGCGCCAGCAACGCGACAAAGGGCACGCGATCGGCGATCACGGCCTCGACTTCGAAACCCGTGCGCACCAACAGAGAGCGCAAACGTGGAACCGAGAAGCCGCGTCGCTGCGGCACGCTGAGGCGCTGAGAAACGTGCGCGGCGGATTCGGCCACGAGCAGCGGTGAACCCAAACGCAGCGCGCGGTTTACGCCAACCAACGCTGCTTCCGGATCCTCACACAGGGCGAGCACGTCGGCGACGATTGCACCATCGACGGTGGATGTCAGATCGAGCGCTGCCAGGGAGCGATGCAGGTGCTCCGCGTCTGGTGCGTGTCGGCGGGCAAACTCTACGGCCGTCAAATCTTCGTCGACTGCGAGCACTCGCAGACCGCGTTGCGTCAAGCGTGCGCTGCCCACACCAGCGCCGGAGCCTGCGTCCAGCACTCGGCCAATGCGCACGTAGTCCGCGAACGCGTCGTAAAACGCCGCCATCGACGGCGCCTGACCGCGCAGCCCTGGGTACAAACGCACGCGTCCTGGCTGGAGCTCGAGCGTGATGCCGTCGGCAAAATGGGCCTGAAACGCGCCCTTTTGCGGAGCGGGGGCGTAGCGCGGAGCGAGCGCGCGGGAGGGCTGCTTCGTTTCGGGGACGCTCTCCGACATGACTACCGTTTGGCCGCCGCCGCTTGCTCGCGCTGTGCCTGTGGCACCGCGACTTGCCAGGCTTCGCGCAGCGGCGTCAGCACGCGAATGACCTCGTCGATGAGACCGATCTCACACTTGCGAGACGCATGCATCAAGCGGTCCATCGCGAAGCCGTACACGCCTTCGAGTTGGGCACAGAGCTCAGGTGCGGCGTTGTAGTCGAGCGCGATATAGAGCTCGGAAACGATAGCGTACGCTTTCGACAGCTGCTCGCGCGCCGGGACGAGATTCTTGCGTTCGATGCAAGCACGAGCGCCGTTCAAGAAACGGAACAGACCCTCGTACAGCGCCAACAGCACCTCGCCGGGGGACGCGGTGGTGTTTCGGATTTGAGTGTAGCGGGCGGCGGCTGTCTCGAACATGGGAGTCCGGTCCTAGGTTCCTTACGGTTGATTACTTCGTAACGTAGAGGTTTTGCAGGTAGCTCAGCTGGGCCTGGTTACCGGCGACGGTGGTGTCCATGGCCGTGAACTGCTTGCGCAGTCGCTCGGCTTCCTTGTTCAGGCGATCTTGTTCCGCGGCGGCGCGTGTATTCAGCTGCTTCGAGAGCTTGGATAGGCCATCCGAGCGCAGGCCCAGGATGCCCTTGTCCGACGCGGTGATGTTGTCGGCGAGCTTGGTCATGAGATCCATCACGCCGTCGGAGCCGGTCGGCCCGGCCAGCACGTTGCTCACGCTGGAGGAATCCCGCGCGATGGCTTGGCTCAGTTTGGTCGAATCGAGGCTCAGCGTACCGTCACGGCCGAGGCTGATGCCGATGTCTTTCAGGTTTTGAAACGTACCGCCCGTGGTGACCTGCTTCAGCACCGTCGACGACATTTGTTGCGCGATGGAGCGCAGGGTGGAGTCACCGCGTAGCACCTTGCTGTTGCCAGCGGTGGTGCCGTAGCCGGCGGTCTGCTGAATCTTGCTGATGACGGCGTTGTACGAGCTCACCACCGACTGAATCTTGGTTTGCAGCGCGGAGCTGTCGGAGTCGATGCGCAGCTGAACTGGGCTGGTGGTTTCCTGCGTGAGAGCGAGCGTGACGCCTTGAATCGCGCCCACCACCTGGTTGGTGGAGCGAGTCACGGTAAATCCGTCGATTTTTACCTTGGAGTCTTGCGCGGCTTGAACCTTGTTCCCGTCAGCGTTCATGCCGAGATCGAGGCCGCTGATGGTGATTGCGTTGGCTGCGCCGGTGTCGAGGCCGCGCAGCTGCAAGCGGTAGTTGGTGCCGTCGTTGAATACCGAGGCGGAAAAGCGACCGCCCTTGCCGTTGATTTTGGTGACGATGTCGTTCAGCGTGTCGCTGGCCGTGATATCGACGTTCACCGCCGTGCCGCTGCCCACCTGCAAGGTGAGTGTGCCGCTTTGGCCGAGAGCCTGGTCGGCCGCGCTGAAGGTCTGCGAGTAGCTGCGCTGCTCTTTGGCGAGCGCCAAGACTTCGAGGCTGTACGCACCGGGCAGTGCCGCGCCGTTAGCGCTGGCGGCCACCGCCGAGCTGGAAGACGTGGCCGTGTAGCTGCCCACGTTGCGCGCGTCGGAGAGTGCGTTCACCGCGCTGCGGAACGTGGAGAGTAGGGAGCTGATGTTGGAGAGCGTGGAGACGGCCGCGTCGGTGTCGGTGACGCGCGCCTTCAGCGCGTTCAGCGTACCGCTTTCGGCTTGAATCAAGCCGCTCACGATGCCTTCGGTGTCCATGCCGGACCCGACGCCGCCGAACGAGATTGTTCCTGTCATTGCTCAGCTCTCCGTTGCTCTTGCTGCCAAGAGCGGAAGGTAATGCGAAGCTCGTTGGGCACCTGCGTGGCCCACGCGCCGCCAGCCGTTTGCACTGAGTGGCTGACGGCGCGTGAGCCGTCCCAAACTTTCAATACGGCGTTTACCTCAAGAGGCTGAGGGCCAGCTGCGGCAGCTGGTTGGCCTGTGCGAGCACTGACACGCCAGCTTGCGACAGCACCTGGTTGCGCGACATCGCGGACGTCTCGTTGGCAACATCCACGTCGACGATGCGCGAGTTCGCGGCTGCGATGTTGACGCTCATGGTCTGGATGCTGGACGTAGCGTAGTTCAGGCGGTTCATCGCGGTACCGAACTTGGCGCGCGAGTTGGACACGTTCTGGATCGCCGTGTCGATGGCGCCGAGCGCGTTGAGCGCGTTCGTGACCGTGCCCACCGCAACACCCGCGGACAGCACAGTAACGCCGCCGAAGGTAACTGCGATTTGGTCGGAACCGGTGTTGTTGAGACCCACCTGGAAGGTGATGGAGGCTCCGGTGGCGTTCACCAACTTGGTGCCGTTGAACTTGGCCGAGTCCTGAATACGGCCGATTTCCGACTTCAGCGACGCGAACTCCGTGTCGAGGTAGCCGCGGTCCGTGGTACCGAGGCTGCCGTTGGAAGCCTGCATTGCCAGCTCGCGCATGCGTCCGAGGACGTCGTGGACCTGGCCGAGCGCACCTTCCGCCGTCTGCGCCATCGAGATGCCGTCGGCGGCATTGCGTTGGGCCACGGTGTAGGAGCGAATCTGCGACTTCATGCTCTCGCTGACCGCGAGACCTGCCGCGTCGTCGGCCGCGCTGTTGACGCGCAAGCCGCTCGACAATTTCTGGAAGCTGCCAGCAAGAGACGATTGGCTGGCCGAGAGGTTCTTTTGAGCGCTTAGAGATGCAACGTTCGTATTGATATTGAGTGCCATGGGAGACTCCTTCCTGGAGAGTGACTCGGCTTGCGCCGAGACCGGGCGTCATTGCCCTTCGTGTCTTCCGGAACGGAGTCTCTGCCCGAGGCTTGAGAACAAAACGAAGGCCGCCACGCGCGGTCCTCGCTCGCCGCGCGACCTGCGGCGAGGTGGGATGAGGGGCACGTGGCGGCGCCATGAAGGCCTAAGGCTTACTTCAACAGGCTGAGTGCGAGCTGTGGCAGCTGATTGGCTTGAGCCAACACCGACACACCCGCTTGCGACAAAATCTGATTGCGGCTCAGCGCGGCTGTTTCCTCGGCCACGTCCACGTCGCGAATACGCGAGTTCGCCGAGGCCAGATTGAGGCGCATGGTCTGAATCGAAGACACCGCAACTTCCAAGCGGTTCATGGTGGCGCCGTATTTGGCGCGGTTGGTCGAAACCGTGGTCAGCGCCGCGTCGATGCGGCCGAGCGCCGCGAGCGAGTTGCCGGCCGTAGATCCCGCCAAGTTGTTGGTGGTGTCGAGCAGGTTAGTGAGCGCGAGACCGCCGAAGGTCAGCGTGATCTGATCGGAAGCGGTGTTGTTCAGGCCGATCTGGAACGTGATCGAGCTCGCGGTCGAAGACAGCAGCTGCTTGCCGTTGAACTTCGACGACTGCTGCATGCGCTGAATCTCGAGCTTCAGGGCCGAGAACTCGGTGTCGAGGTAGCTGCGGTCGGTGTCCGTCATGCTGCCGTTGGCGCCCTGCATGGCGAGCTCGCGCATACGTCCGAGAATGTCAGACATCTCGCCCAGCATGCTCTCCGCCGTCTGCGTCATGGAGAGCGCGTCGTTGCTGTTGCGCTCGGCGACAGTGTACGAACGAATCTGCATCTTCATGTTCTCGCTGATGGCGAGACCGGCGGCGTCATCCGCTGCCGTGTTGATGCGGAAACCGCTCGAGAGGCGCGTGAAGTTTTGGCCCAGCTTGCTCTGGGTCTTATTCAGCGCCTTTTGGGTTTCTAGGGACGATACGTTGGTTTGAACGCTAATCATGGCTTTCCTTCGTGGTGTCTCGGCTCACTCGTGTCGCAGCCGTTTGCTGAGATTTCTTAGTTCCTGTTCCAGCTTTCGCGCGCACGCGTCGATTTGCGATCCGAAGCGCGCTTCGAACGCCAGAGCGGCGTAGGCAGATTCATGAGAGTCGCTGCTGTGCTCGGCCTGGGTCTCCATCAGGCGATCCACATCGGCCCAAGACCAGGCGTCGAGCAGCGGTGCATCGGCGACTCGTTTTCGCAGCTCGAGCTCGGCGGCATCGAGCCGCTGGAGCCGCGCCGAAACGCTGGCGTCGCCGCGTCGCGCAGCGCTCAAGGAAGCATCTGCCAGGCGACGAATACGCCGCGCGGAGTGGCGCGCCTTGGCCGCTAGCTCGGCTTGCGCTTCGGCCCAATCCGCGATTTGTCGGCGTGTGAGTGGTGCGCTTTCAGCGTGCGCGGCAGCGACGATGCTCTCGGCGCTGATGTTCCGCTCCGGCAAGTCAGCCAGCAAATCCTCGAGGCGGATCTCCTCGAAACCAGCGATACGCGAGCCGCCTTCGGTGGCATTCACCAGGCGCGTCTCGGGCGCTTCGCGACTCAGCACCACCGCGGCGCTTTCCAACCAGCCGCGCACGGCTGAAAAACCAACGCTCGACAGCACGTGCCCCTGGCCGCCCCAAGCGACGGTTTCGTTGAGCGGTTCGCGCTCGTGCATACTCTTGCCCTCGAGACGATGTGTTGCTCGCAGCGTGTCGCACCACTGCATGTCGATGCTGCGGCCGTCGCTGTTGCGCGCAACACGCGAGTTCTCGTAGGGCGTTCCGGGTGCGTAGGCGCGCCCGTCGGTGTAGGCCAGATCTTGGCCAACGAAAACGATTGGCGAGCAGCCGAGGCGCTGAGCCAGAGCGAACATCAGCGTCGAGACGCTGCCGTTCACGGCCAGCCCAGTGTGGCCGGTCAACTGAAACAGCGGCAGCGAAAGCTGCGAAATGCCTTCCCACACCGCGAGCAGCGGGCCCTTGCCGGTGCGCAGCGTGTTCGGGTGCGCCGATAACGAAAAGGCTCGAATCGCGCGATCGAGATAGCTCACTTCTTTGAGCAGATGTGAGACGTCGATCGACTCCATGCAGGCGACCACCTGCGGTTCGACGCCGAGCCGATCTAGGGCGCGTGCGCTGGAGTTGAGGGCAAAGACGATCCCCTTCTTCTGGGCCTGTAGCAGGTGGCGTCCGTTCTTGCCGAGCGACGGGCCCGCACCGACGACAAACGCCGGCACACCGCGGTACTTCCCAGTGAGTGCCAAAAACCCGGGGTGTTCGCCGAGTAGCTCGACATTCGCGAGCACGTCCGCGACCCAGTCGCGTGCACGCAATCGGTGTGTCTCGTGGTTGACCCGGCAGCGCTGAACCAGCTCGGCCACCTCCGTGCGAAGATCGGCTGCCGCGTCGGGAAATGCATCGGCGTAGCCGGGGGTGTTGAGCACGAGCGCCGAGCGCCGGGCACCGAAGAGGGAGGGCCAGATTTGTGTGAGGTCATGCGTGGTACAAACGATGTTGAAGTCCGAGAGATCCGTGGGCCCGAGCTCGAGCACTCGCCGCAAAATCGCTGGATCGGGCTCGAACACGATGATGGGTTCATTCGTGAGTGAGCGCAGCGCACGCGCTGTCTCGCCGAGGCCCAGGCCGAACACCACGATCAAGGTTTGTTCGTGGCTGGCGGCGTGCTGCAGCTCTTCGTCGCTCGGCGTTTGTCCGAGCAGCGCACCGGCGCGCGACAGCACCGGCACGCCGAGGTCGAGCCCGGTCAGGTTCCCTGTGCCGGTGGCGGCGCGCACTGCCTCCAGAGTCAGCGCGGGCAGCGCTAGGTGGCGCAGGTTCTCCTCCAGGAAGCTCTCAGCGAGGACAGACGGCGCCGGAAAGGTACCCGACGCGATCTCCGTGTCTTCGCTTTGACGCGCAGGACCGCCATCGAGTTGACGAGCCGACGCTTCGCTCATGGAGCCTTGCCCCAGGGACCCACACCGGCGGGCAACGGCAGCGCGAGCTCCGTGGGATCGGAGACGGTCTTGGCCGCCTCGCGGTTGGCGGACTCGACGGCGTCGTGCAGCTCTCCGCGTAAAATCGCGGTGCGAGCCGGCGCGACGATGCCAAGCTTGACGGATCCTCGCGTCACTTCGGTGACGACGATTTGGACGTCTGGACCGATATTGACGCGTTGGCCTTTGCGGCGGGCAATAATCAGCATTGCGCCGACCGCTGGTGCATTGCGCGTGCCAGTCAGCGTGCGCTAGTGCTCTGCCCCAGAAGTAACAATCCTTCTGGGGCCCTGGCTTCGCCAGGCACCGCTTCGCGGTGAGAGCACTAGCCCTTGGTATGTCGGGAGCGCAGCTCCCGCTCCAATCGAGTGAATCGATGACTTGGCGAAGATTTACGCTCTGCGCTCAGCGGTTCCACAAGTCGCCCAGGTCGAGGACCTGACGCGAAACTTGAACGGCTTGTTGCAGCGACTGAGCGAGGGTCGTTACTTTGGAGAACGCCTCGAACGGGTCGACGGCGCCAACTTCCGATTGTTGTCGGCTGAGATCCACGCCGAGCTGTTCGAGCACGCCATCGCTGGCTTGTAGCTTGGAGACGACTAGACCAATGCGCGCGCGCTCTTTGGTGACCTGGGAAGCTCCGGCATCGATCAAGTCGAGGGAAGCTGCGACCGCTGAGCGGTTGTCGCTTTCGAGCGACTGCGCGAGTGATTCCAGATCCGCAAACACGTTGCGCCCGCCGGCCGCGGTGAACGCCTGCGCGCCGCTCGCACTGACCGACAACGGCGAGCTGCCGCCAGCGTCGATCACCTGGTCGGTGTCGTCGCCGTTGAATGCGCCGTTCGAGTCGAAGGCAGCCGTATCGGTCTTGCTGCCCGAGAACAAGTAGCCTTTGTTGCCGCGTGTGTTGGCGAGCTTCAAAAGCTCCGTGCGGATGTTGCGCACCTCGATGGCGAGGTTGGCCCGATCGGTAGCGCTGAGGGAGTCGTTGGCGCCTTGCATGGCCGCTTCCTTGGCGTCGGCCATCAGCTCGTTCACCTGCGCCAACGTCGATTCGGCGAGCTCGGCGTCGCCTTGTGCACGTTGGATCGATTCGCGATGAGTGGACGCGCTGCTCAGGGATGCACGCAGGCGGGCGAGCTCAGCGGCGGCAACAGGATCGTCCGACGGGCGCTCGAGGCGCAGCCCACTCGCCGCTTGCTGTTGCGCTTGGGCATTCTGCGCCTGCAGTCGCGAGAGATTCGCGCGCACATTTTGATAGCGCATGCCGTCGGTGACTCGCATCAGATCCTCGTCTTCACGCGCTAGATGCGCTGAATCAGCTCTTGCAACAACTGATCCGCGGTGGTGAGAAGGCGCGCTGATGCTTGGTACGCGCGTTGGAACTTGGTCAAGTTCACGAACTCTTCGTCGAGAGACACGCCGCTCATCGATTCGTGCATCGCGTCGACCTGCGCGCTGATCGCTTCACGCGCTTCGACCATCTGCTTCGAGGCCGAGCGGCGTGAGGCGATGTCACCCACGACGTCGCCGTAGGCGTCGCTGGCCGTGCGCGTGCCACCGGAGGCGATGGGGAGGCGACTCAATGCGGAGAGCTTGGTTGCGTTGTCGGAACCGCCGGGCACCGTGCTGGCGGAACCCGAAGCCGCGATGGCGCTCGGATTGCCGGCCACATCCGCGCTCAGGCTGATAGCCCGAGCTGCGCCGCTCACTCCGCCGCCGAGGTCGAACAAGCTGCGGCCACTGACACCGTCGAGCCCGAAGCCCGCCGCATGCTGCGTGTTGATCGCGCTGCCCACGTCGAAAGCGAACTGATCCAGTTGCTTGGCGATGGCAGCCATGTCGACGTCGCGCGCCTCGCGAATGCCGGCGAGCGAGCCACCGGTCAAGAAATTGGTTACGTCTTGCGCCTGGTTACCGCTGCTACTGACCGAATTGATCTGCAGCGCGCCGCTAGCATCGAGCCCAACGCTCAGGCTGCGCGCGAGCGCGCCGTCCACCAGCGTGGCCCCGGAGACCTGCACCACCAGCGAGTCGCCCGACGTGACGGTGCGCACGTCCACCATGCTGGACAGGCTCATTAGAAGCTGATTGCGCTTGTCGCGAAGATCCGCGGCGCTCTGCCCTTGAGCTTCGGCGCTGGCGATCTGCTCGTTGAGCTTGGCAATCGCCTGAGCTTTTTCGTTGATTTCTTGGACCGTGGTTTGCGCGGCTTGAAACAGCCCTTGTTGAGCTTGCGCAATTGCGTCCGCGGTCTCGTTGACGCGCTTCGCAAAGTCTTCCGCTGCGTCGAGCACGGCTTCGCGCGTGGTCGGATCGGAGGGGTTCGTCGCAAGCGCCGAGAACGACTTGAACACCTGGTCGAGCGACGAGCCCAGCCCGGTGCCGGACTGATCGTTGAACAGCGCCTCGACATTGGCGAGGTTGCGATCGTGCTCGGAAGCCGCCGAGGAGAGCCCGGTGGTTTCGTATTGGCGCCGTTCGAGGAATACGTCGGTGACACGGCGAATGCCCGCGGCGTCCACACTGCCGGTTTCACCCAGCGCGCGCGTCTCCAACAACGCTTCTCGGCGCACGTAGCCGGGAGTGTTGACGTTGGAGATGTTCTGGCCCGTCACACCGAGCCCGTACGACTGCGCGGTGAGACCGTCGCGCGCCGTGTAGAGCAGTTGTGAAAGCGAGCTTGCCATCAGACCCTCACATTGAGCCTCAGGCCTTCAGCGCCGATCGGTTTGCGTGCGTTCGGCAAGCCATCGAATGGCGTGCCGCTCACCTGAGATAAAATGGTGCGAACCGCGTCGCGCGCGTGAATCAACAGCAGCTGATTCAACACCGCACGTTCACGCAAACGCTGCAAGCGAGCGCGATGGTGCGCGGCTGGGCGCACGCGAGTTCCCAGATCCCGCAAGCGTTCCGTGAGCTGCTCCTTCTCGAGCGTAATGCCATCGATCTCGGAGCTTTTCATGGCACGCAAGACAGCCGTCTCGCGGGCTTGGAGTGCTTCGAAGTCGTTCAAGAGAGCGTCGAATTCGTCGCTCTGGGTGGCATAACTAGTCACGGCTCAACCCTCGACCGGAATATCGAGGAGCTCCTTTCATGCGGTTATCCGAGTTGCTCGATCATCCTTTGCGCGATGGCGTGGGAGTCGGCTCTGTACTTGCCTTCGGCGATCTGCTGCTTCAGGCCTTCGACCTTGGCGGTATCGATCTTCGTCGATTCACTGGCGAGGTCGCGGGCACGTGCCGAGATGCTGACCTCGGCGGCGGGGCTAGCGGTACCCGAGGACACGGCCTCTGGGCGGTCGACTGGACGCGCTGCACCAACAGGGCTGATGGCCATGCGGTGGTATGCGTCGAGCGCTGGGTTACCGGTGATTCCTTTCATAGGCGTCTCCAAGCGTTGGCCGGCTGCGAGCCCGGCCTAGAGGATCTCACCCGGGTGAACGGTTGACCCGAGCGGTCCTTGAGAAAATCTTCTCTCTCTGAGCTGCTCATCGCTTTTGGTCGCTTCCATGCGATCCGTTGAGAGCGCGCGCGATAACGTCAGCCAGGCCAATTCCGCCTACGTTGGATAGGGTGTCGGCCATAGCCCCCACCACCATCGAGCCGAATGCGGATTGGCCTGCGGACAAGCTGCCGCTCTTGCCCACCTGGGTTGTCTTCTCCAGGGGAGACAAAAGCGTACGTAAGAAAATGGCTTCGAACTCGCGCGCCGCTTTCAGGACAGCCTGCTTGTCCGGCGCGCTCGCAGTCGCGTTGGCATCCGAGCTAGCTTTTGCTTCGCTCGCTGCGTGCGGGGTGACTGCGTTAAGCGGATTCATTGCACGATAATCTCTGCACGAAGCGCGCCAGCAGTCTTCAAAGCTTGCAAGATGCTGGAGAGCTCGCGTGGTGAAACACCGAAAGTTGAAAGAGCGTGTGCGACATCGGCAAGCGTGGTCGCACCACCTAAGTAAGTGAGCGCCGGAGCCGGCTTGGGCTCGTCGGCAGCAACTTGTGTGTTCGTCACTTCGCGCGTGTCACCTCTGCCGAACGCGCCGGGCTGGCTCACTGCGTGCGTGGCTTGCACGGAGATGGTGATGCCGCCCTGTGCGATGGCAACGGGTGAAAGACGCACGTCGCCGCCAGCAACCACAGTACCGGTGCGTTCGTTGATCACGACGCGCGCTGCGGTGCCGGGGTCGACCTCGATATCGGAGATGCGGGCCACGAGTTCGACGGGCTTGTCCGCCAAGTCTTTGGGCGCGCTGACCTCGATCGAGCCGCCGTCGAGGGCGCGTGCGCTGCCCTTGCCGAAGTCCTTCTCGAGCGCCGTCACCACGCGTTGAGCCGTAGAGAAATCAGGCGCTTTCAAGGCCAGAATCAGCTTGCCGCCGTTCGAAAAGCGCGTCGGAATTTCGCGCTCGACGAGGGCCCCGTTCGCGATGCGACCGGTGGTGGTGACGCCGTCTTGCACGGAGCTACCTCCGGCGCTGGCAGAGAAGCCACCAATGGTGATGGGACCTTGGGCGACGGCGTAGGTTTTGCGATCAGCGCCGTGCAGCGGAGTCTGTACCAGTACGCCGCCGCGCAAAGACTTGGCGTTGCCAATCGACGAGATGGTGATGTCGAGCCGCGAACCGTTGCGCGAAAACGGCGGGATCGTGGCGGTGACCACCACAGCCGCGATGTTCTTCAGGCGCATCTGCCCGGAGTCGACCTGCACGCCCAAGCGCCGCAGCAGCGCGCGCAACGACTGCATCGCAAACGGCGCGGTCAGGTCGTCGCCCGTACCGTTCAGACCCGTTACGACACCGTAGCCGAGCAGCTGGTTGTCGCGAGCTCCCACCACGTCGCACAGATCGCGCAGTCGATCCGCGCGGGCCGATGGCGCGAACGCGATGCAAGCGAGCACCGCGAGCGCCGCGAGCCAGCGCGTGAAACCGAGTGAAGGGGAGGGACGAGAGCGCATCGAGTGGAAAATCAGAAGGGGTTGATGAAATCGAGAGCTTTGGTGAGCCAGCCGCGGTTCACCTGGTCGTCGATGTCGCCGCGACCGGTGAATTCCACGCGCGCATCGGCAATCAGAGCCGAATCCACGGAGTTGTCCGGCGCGATGTCCGAGGTGCGCAGCACGCCCGAGATGTAGAGGTGGTACTCCTCGTGATTGATCATGACCACCTTGGTACCTTCGACGTAGAGATCGCCGTTTGGCAGCTCTTGCTTCACGTGCACGCCAATCAGCCCGCGCAGGCTACCGGCGCGCTGCGTGGTGCCTTCCCCGTTGAAGTTCGAGCTGGAGGCCATGGCCAACAGCTTGGTCGGATCGATGTTGGGGTACGCCTTCTGAATCGCGGGGACCAAGCCCATGAAGTTGTCGATGCCTGCCTCGCGATTGGTCTCTTTCTTGAGATCCGTGCTGGCGTTGCCTTGCGCGTCGGCGTGCTCGTTGATGCGAATCAAGACGATGTCGCCCACGCGGAGGGCGCGGGTGTCTTCCAGGTAACCCGGCTGCGCTTCGCTGTAGATCGAGCCGGTCATCGGCCGCGCCTCTTTCTTGTTGGCGGCGTACTCACCGGCTTCGAATTTGCGTTCGCGCGGCGTAAAGGGGGCGATGTGCGCTGGGCCGCAGGCGCCGAGCAAAGTCGCCATCAGAGCCAAACCGAACAAGGGGCGAGCGCCGTTCATGGCGACACCACCTGAGCGTGCGTGCGGCTCTCGAGGCGAGCGCGCAGCACACGCTGCGTCGTGCTGACCTTGAACGAAGCGACTTCGCCGATGTCCACCGGCTCGAGCGCGACGGCGCTGGCGCTGATGCGTGCGGAGCCGCTCAGGATCACGAGCTCGACGCGTGTGCCCTTGTCTACCAACGGTCGCGCGGCCTGCTCGCTGACGTTCAGCGTGAGGCTCAGCGCGAGGCGCGACACAATCTCTTCGTCTTGCACCAGGTTGGCGACCACGGTCACGTCCACGCTGCCCGCTCGGCGCGGCAGCTTGGGCAGCTTGATTGGCGCGACGCGCACTCGCGGCGCCGTTACGATGCCGCGCGGCGCCTTGATCTCTTTGAGATCCACACCCGGCGGCAGTGCGGCGGTGACTTCGGGAAGCACCAGGGCGCTGACTTCGCTCGGGCTGTAGCGGCGCGATGCGCTGACGACGCGCAGCACGGCGGGGAAACTCAGCTTGCGTTGCTCGAGACCCTGCGTGCGCAGCTCCCGCACGACGTCTTCGCGCGAAAGCAGCCGCGAGCTGCCGGGCGGCGGCGCGGGACCCAAGTCGAGCGCAGCGAGCTCGGCGTCCGAAGTCGACACCAGATCGCCCAGGCGAATACGCGAGCTCTCCAACGTGCGGGTCGGCTCGGCGTTCGCGGCGGAGGTGGCGCCGAACAGGGCGAACACCAGAGTCACGCTATGCAGCAAGCGGCGCATGCGTGATTACCTCATTTGCGTGGCGGCACGCAGCATGTCGTCGGCGGTGGTGATCACCTTCGAGTTGATCTCGTAGGCGCGCTGAGCGCTGATCATGCCGACCATCTCTTCGACGATATCGACGTTGGATTGCTCGATGGCACCTGCCAGCAAGGCGCCGCGGCCGTCGCTGCCAGGCTCGCCGATTTGTGCGTCGCCGCTCGCTGCCGTGGTGACCAGCAAGTTGTGCCCAATCGATTGCAGGCCAGCCGGGTTCACGAAGTTTGCGGTTTGAATTTGGCCGACATCCGCGGGATTCGTTTCGCCCGGCAACGTCACGGTGACTTTGCCGTTCGCGGCGATCGAGATGTTGGTCGCGCCTTGCGGAATCGTGACCGGCGGATCCAGCGGCAGACCTTCGGGCGTTACGATGCGGCCCTGCGCGTCGGCGCGCAGCGCGCCTGCTCGCGTGTACGCCGGCTTGCCGTCGTTCTGCTGCACGACGAAGAAACCGTTGCCTTCGATGGCGACGTCGAGCGGATTGTTGGTGGTGAGCACCGTGCCCTGCGAGAACACGCGCGATGTGCTTACGACGCGCACGCCGGTGCCGAGCTGCAAGCCCGTCGGTGACGTCGTGGTGGTTCCGGTGGGAGCTCCCGGCGCGCGAATCGTTTGGTAGAGCAGGTCTTGAAAATCGATGCGCTGCTTCTTGTACCCAACGGTATTACCGTTCGAGATGTTGTTGGAGATACTCTCGAGCTGCGTCTCTTGAGCAGCCATCCCGGTCGCGGCGATATGTAGGGATCGAAACATGGGGCTTGGCGAGACAGCTCTGCAACGCGAGTGCCAAGCGCCGCTCGCCGCTCAGCCGTCGCCGCCGCTCGCAGTGCCGGCACTGCCGCCGCTCGCGCGACCGCCCGTTGCGGCGCTTCCGCCTTTGCCCGCGGCTCCTGCGTTGCCGCCTTTTCCAGCGCTGCCGGCGGTTCCACCTCTTCCGGCGCTGCCCGCGTTGCCGCCTTTTCCGGTGCTGCCCGCGCGCCCTGCAGTGCCGCCGCTCGCGCTCTTTCCGCCGAGAATGGGTAACTCGCCGCCGTCGCCAGCATCACCGAGTTTACCGCCACCGCCACCGCGACCACCGCTGCTCGGATTCGGGCCTTCGCCCGCGTCACCAGCCCCACTCTCTGGCGCCGATTCCATGACGCACGCGCCGAGCTCACAGCGTTCGTTAGTAGCGCAGTCGGAGTTGCGCAGACATTGGGCACCGCCGCGGCACGCGTCGACGCCGGACAGTAGCAACACCAAGCTGAGCGATGGCAGCTGCCATGTGCGCTTCATAGGCCTACCTTGAGATTCAGCGACAACGACGCCCACAAGATGACGCTGTCGTCGGGCACGTCAGTTCCGAGCGGCAGCGCCGCGAACGACGGCTCGATGGCGAAGCCCGCGCGCTTGCCGAAAGGAATCACCAAGCTTGCTCCGAAGCCAGCGCCAGCCAGCGTTTCGGGCGCGAACGTACCCGTAGCGAAGACGTAGCCCGACAGCCAGCGACCAAGCCAACGCGCGTAACGCAACTCGGCGCCGACTCCGCCGCGTCGTTCGATTTCGGCGAAGGCGCGCAGTCCGAAAGCGTCTTTCTCGGCTTCCTCCGAGCGCATGTCGAAACCGGCAATCACACGCGTGCGTGCGCGCCGCCAGGCGATGTCGGCGGATCCCGGCACGCCACCTTCGAGGCCGCTACCCACGCCAGCGACGCCGTCCAACATCCAGCCCTCTGCATGCGCAGATGTAGGCAGTAGCCAGACCGCAACCGATAGCGGAACGAGAGGAGCCAGCCGACGAAGAATCAATGCGAGGGCGGCTAGAGCAAGTCGCGCGCCAGATCCGCACGAGCGGTGCTGCGCTACAAACGCGAAAGCCGCCAAGCGTCGCCTCGTCGTCGTTTGAGGTGTGTCGCGCCGTGTGCGGCGGGCAACCCAAAAAACAGGGCGAATCTTGGCGGCTAGAAGGCGACCGCGAATTTTAAACCAACGAACGAGCTACATAGCGCGCGAACTAAGCAGCACGCGTGATGCGCTTGCGCTTGAGCATCTCTACGAGCGTCGTGCGGTTCAAGCCGAGCAAACCTGCTGCTTGCTTCTTGTTCCACTGCGTGCGCTCGAGCGCTTGGCGAATGAGTTGGTTCTCGAACGCTTCGACCGCGTTGCGCAAGTCGATGCCACTGTCGGGCAAACGCGCAGCGATCCGCTTCTCCGCGCCCAGGCCGAGCACTCGCTGCGGCAAATCACGCGGCTCGATGCAGTTGCCGGAGCAGAGCAACACGGCGCGCTCGATGGTGTTCTCGAGCTCACGTACGTTGCCCGGCCAGTGATACTCGGCGAGGAGCTGCGCTGCCGTGCGCGACACACCCATGATCTGCGGGCGGCCGAGCTTCTCCTTGGCGCGCGCGAGGAAATGGTGGAACAAAAGCGGGATGTCGTCCGGGCGCTCACGCAGCGCCGGCACGTGCACGTGAATCACGTTCAAGCGGTAGTAGAGATCCTCACGGAACGTGCCCGCCTGCACGGCACTTTCGAGATTGATGTTCGTGGCGGCGACGATGCGAACGTCGGCTTTGAGCACGCGGTTGTCGCCGACGGGTGAGTACTCGCGCGACTGCAGAATGCGCAGCAGCTTTACTTGCAAGGCGAGCGGCATCTCGCCGATTTCATCGAGGAACAGCGTGCCACCCTGGGCCATCGCGATGCGGCCCGGCTTGGCTTGATGCGCACCGGTGAAGGCGCCGCGCGCATGACCGAAGAGCTCACTTTCGAGCAACGCTTCCGGAATCGCACCACAGTTCACTGCGACGAAGGGCGCCTCACCGCGCGGGCTGACTCGGTGCACGGCGCGCGCGACAATCTCCTTACCAGTGCCGCTCTCGCCCGTGATCAGAATCGTGCAGGTGGTATCCGCCACGCGGTCTACGATGCGATAAACGTCCACCAACGTTTCGGACATGCCGACCACGCCGTGCATGCTCTTCGGCAAGCTGGACTCGGCCATCCGCGCGCGCGGCGGGAGGCTGGCGAACCTCGACTCGGTCGGCTGCGGAGCGGGCGCTGCGGCCACCACCTCGTCTTCGACCGCGAGCTCGTCGTCCGAGCCATCGTCGCTGGTCGGTGAATCGACGTCCGCGGGCTTGTCGAGATCGTAAACAGTGTGCATTCCGGAGATGGCTTCTCCAGAAGTGGAATCGGTTTCAGTGTCTGCAGGGGAGAGGGGGGTGCTCATCGCTGTTCGCCTTCGGGCGCTCCCTTGAGCAAGCCCTGAGCCAACGTCGTGGCGCTGGCTCTCCCCGCGTCGATTTGTTGGCGGATCCAGCGGAATCAGTGCCAGAAACGCGGCGCTCCCCGCTGTCGACGCTTTGACCTAACGGGTGCCGGATGACCCATGGCGGTTTGGCGCGACGCTTCGCAACTTACAGGGAAATTTGGCTCAATTTGTGTTCGCCAGGGCCCTGACGGCATTGCGTGAGGCAGAACTGACCCACCCGGGTCTGTACGTACCTTGAACGGTTCCTGGCGGGAGACCTTGAGAAGAAAAAACTCGCCGGCTGTTTGGCACGGGCCGTGCTCAGGGAAAGTGCCGAATGGCCGCAGACATCTTCAGCGCCCTGGTCCCCCTGCACTCGTCGCTCGACTACCACCTCGAGCGCCATTCGGTGTTGGCCAGCAACGTCGCGCACGTCGACACCCCCGGCTACAAGCCCTCCGACCTCGCGCGGGTCGATGAAGCCGGCGGCACCTTCAACGCGGCGCTCGGCGTGGCCATGGCGAAGACCGCTCCAGGCCATTTGCCGGGCGGACAAGCTGCGGGCGGCGTTCTTCACGGGCGAATCTTCGAAGATATCTCCGCCGGCGTTGGCAACGACGGAAACTACGTTTCGCTGGATCGTGAAGCGGCCAAGGTCGCGGCCAACCAACTCCGATACGACACGGTCTCGGCCATCGTTACGGCCGAGCTCCGCCAGCTCCAATTCGCGGCAAGCGATGCCAAGGGTTAATCGAGGTTTAAAACAATGCTCGGCGTATTTTCGGCACTAGAAATCTCCGCTTCCGGCCTTGCGGCGGAGCGCACGCGCATGAACACCGTCGCGTCGAATCTCGCCAACGCGCGCACGACCCGCACGGAAGCCGGCGGCGCCTACAAGCGCCTCGACCCCGTTTTCGAAGCTCTCCCGCTCGATGGCGGCGTCATCTCGCCGAACGGCGGTGCTTCTCTCGTCCACGTCCGCCAAGTGGTCGAAGACCAACGCCCGGGCATGATGGTCTACGAGCCCGGCCATCCAGACGCCAACGCCGCTGGCTACGTCGAGTACCCGAACGTCAACGCCGTCGAGGAAATGGTCAACATGATCACCGCCTCACGCGCCTACGAAGCCGGCGTCACTTCGATCGAAACCGTCAAATCTATGGCTCGCAGCGCCATCGATTTGGGCAAGTGAGAGCCCCGAGGAGCTGAGCCATGGCGATCGACGGTCCCGTTCTTCCGATGCTGGCGCCGCACGTGCGGTTTCAGCCCAGCGAAGTTCGCGAAACCACCGTTCCCGATCAAGCCGGCGCCGCTGCCTTCGAAGCGCTCGTCAAAAACCTGGCGACCTCCGCCAACCAGCAAATCAACCAAGCGCAAGAAGCCGGCGAAGCCTTCGCTGCTGGCCAGCGCGACGACATCCACGGCACCATGATTTCGCTCAGCAAGGCCGATATCGAGCTGCGCGTCCTCGGCAACGTCCGAAACCGCGTAATCGACGCCTTCTACGAAATCTGGAGAATGCAGATTTAGTCTCGCCGCTTCGCGGCGAGATCTAAATCCCTGGTTTTGTCGGGAGCGCAGCTCCCGCCCCACCGAAGTGAATTCGGGGGGAACCCCGGTTTTGGGGCCCCATCCCCAAAACTTACTTTTGCTCGCGGCTTCGCTCTTGCTCGAGTCGTTGAACAGGATCTTGTTGCCCCCGCGTTGTGCGGCGGTTTTCGGCGCTGACTCGCGCGGCTTGGCTGGGCCTGCGCCGCGCGGTCTCCCCAAAGCCGTGCTCGCGCGCCCGCGCTGCACGAGGCTTACGTCGACGGCGCGCTGCGCGCGGCAGGGGAGACTACCCACCGCACGCCCGCGTCGCGTAAGGCACCGCTCCGCGCCGGCATGGCGCACGTCGGCACTCGTCGAATGCGAGCACGCAGCTTCGCGCACGAAGCTGGCGTAAATGCCGCCAGATCGCTGGCACGGCTCTCGCACTAGCCTGAGTGCGATTCCTCGATGCCGGACCGTTTTCGAACCCTGTTTCAACAAGTCGCCGCCTTCTGGGCCAAGCTGTCGACTCCCAAGCGCCTTGCGCTGGTCACGTTGTCGCTGGCGAGTTTGGTTGCGGTCTTGGCGGTTGGGTTTGTCGGGAACCGGGAGCGTTATGCGTACCTGTACACGGAGCTCGCTACCGAAGACGCCGCTGCCATCGTCGAGAAGTTGAAGACACAGCAGGTGCCATTTCAGCTCGAAAATAACGGAACGGCCATCATGGTGCCGGAAGAGCGCGTCGCCGGTCTGCGGCTCGAGCTTGCTGCCGGCGGTTTGCCGCGTGGTGGTCGCGTTGGTTTCGAGATTTTCGATCAAGCGCGCATCGGTGCTACCGAATTCGAGCAGCAGGTGAATCTACGCCGCGCACTCGAAGGAGAGCTCGCGCGCAGCGTGATGTCGATTGACGGCGTGAAAGCCGCACGCGTGCATCTAGTGTTGCCCGAGCGCCGCTTGTTTGCCGCGCGTTCCGAAGCCGCGGCCGCATCGGTCGTCGTTCGCTTGGGAAATTCGGCTGGATTCGGTCGCCGCGAGGTCGCAGCGGTCGTGCACTTGGTTGCGACGGCTGTCCCCGGTTTGTCGAAGGACCGCGTGTCGGTGGTGAGCACCGAGGGCGTGACTTTGCACCGTCCGGTTTCTGACGCTCAGGGCGCCGCAGAGCTGACGGATCTTCAAGGCGAGCAATCGCGCCTGGTGGCGTCTCAGTACGAGAGCCAAGTGCAAGCGCAGCTCGAGCGCGTGGTGGGTCCCGGCAATGCCGATGTGCGCGTGAACGTGAGCTTGAACACCTCGACGCGCGAGAAGAACGAAGAACTGTACGAGCCGAGCAAGACGGCGCTGCGCAGCGAGAACCAGACGGAAGAACTCACCGGTGCGCAGGAAGCTGGAGTCGCCGGCGTGCCGGGTGCGCGCACCAACTTGCCTGACGCCGAAGAAGGTAAGGCCGCGAACCCGACTCCCGCAACCGGTGGCGGCACCACGCGCCGCAGCCACACGCGGAACTGGGAGGTCGAGCGCGTTACACAGAAAACTCTCACTCCGCCCGGCGAATTACATCGCCTGAGCGTCGCGGTGCTGCTGAACGGTCGCTGGGAACAACGTGGTCAGAAGAGCGTGTTCGTTCCGCGCAGTGCCGAGGAAGTGAAGTCGCTCGAAGAAGTGGTGAAACGCGCGGTTGGGTTCAACGCGGAGCGCGGCGACGCGGTTCTCGTACAAGCCGCCCAGTTTTCTCGCATCGAGGAGCCGGCGCCCGTGGTCGAGCCGCGCTGGCTGGCCGCGACCAGGACGTATTGGCCGGTTGCCGTGGGTGTTGCAGCGCTGCTCGGCATCGCAACGGTCGTGCTGGTTTGGCGCCGCTCGGCGAAACAAGAGGCGGCCAAAGCAGCCCTCGAACTCAAAGCGGCGAACGCTGGCGTGCTCGGAGCAGGCGCGGCGAACGCAGAGCTCAATGGTGCGGCGACCGCCGGCGCGCTCCCCGCAGCAGATCTACCGAGCTTCGAAGAGGTTCGCGCACACGCACTCGAACTTGCGTCTAAAGACCCCGCCACCGCGGCCGTGGTGCTGCGGCAGTGGCTCGGCTCTGCTTCGACCGCCGCGGCGGCGTCGTAACGCGAACCGCTGTCACGCGACGTTGCTCGTCGAACGACGGCACGCCGCTCGCATGACTCGGAGCCCGTGACGACGATGGACCTTTCGGGACCGCAGAAAGCCGTGCTCATGTTGCTGTCGATGGACGAGGCGGCAGCCACCCCGATCTTGGCTGAGCTCGATGCCGACGAGGTCAAGCGTTTGCGTGAAGCTGCCGCAGGGTTGCGCGCGGTGCCCACCACTGCGCTCGAAGGCGTCTACCACGAGTTCATTCAGCGCTCGCAAGAGGCGGTCGCCGTACCTGGTGGTGGCGTGCCTTACCTACGTCGCCTCGCAGGCCGCGCGCTCGGCGAGCAGGTTGCTCAGGAGATCTTCCTCGAAGGTGTGGAAGGCCCCATGGAGCGCTTGGCGAACGCCGACCCGTCCGCGCTTGCGTCGGTGTTGGAGCACGAGCATCCGCAGCTCATCGCAGCCGTTGTCTCGCAGCTCGACAATGAGCGCGCCGCGCGCGTGCTGGAGCAGCTGCCAGTCGGGATGCGCCCGGCGGTACTGGAGCGCCTCGGCAACATGCGCGAGATCCCCGGCGCCCTCCTGGAAGAGGTGGCGCAGGCTATCAGCGCCGAGCTCCCCAACAGCAATCCCGAGGCGGTGCGCGCCGTCGACGGTGTGGCCCGCTCCGCAGCGTTGGTCCGGCGGATGGACCGCCAAGTCGGCGAGGCGTTGCTCGGCACCTTGGAAGAGGGCAACTCCGAACTCGCGGTCGAGATTCGTCGCGCCATGTACACCTTCGAGGATCTGGGAGCGCTCGACGCGCGTGCGCTGCGCTCGCTGCTCGAGGCGGTGCCAGTCGAAAAGCTCACTGTCGCACTGAAGACGGCATCAGACAGCTTGAAGAGCCACGTATTCAGCAGCATGTCCAAGCGCGCCGCCGAACGCATCCGCGAGGACATGGAGTCGGTCGGCGGCGTCCGTCTGGCGGAGGTCGAGGCCGCTCAGCGCGAGATCGTAGAAGTCGCGCTGCGTCTCGACGCCGAGGGAACCATCTCGCTCGAGAACGACAATGCGATGGTTTGATCCTTCCTACCCTCACGGCGCGCAGGTCGCACGCTTCGCCGACGTCAGCGCCGGCAAGCGCAAAGTCCCGTCGTGGGTACCGAACCGATCGAGCGACTCGCCGCGCCGCGGTGAATCCTCGCTGCGCCCGCCGCGCCTGCCCAGCGAGTTCGTCGACGCCGTGCGCCAGGAGCTCGACCACGAGATCGCTCCGCGTATGCGCGCCAGCTTGATTCCTGAGCCGATCCAGCCACGCTTATCGGAGCGCCCTGCACCCAGCGCGCCGAACGCCGCGCAACAGCCGTTCGTGGCTATGGCCGAGCCGGTGCAAGTGCCCATCGTGGACCCCGCTTTGGTCCATGCCTTTGAGCGCGCGGTCGTCGATCTGGCTAGCGAACGCGAGCGTGTGTTTGCCGAAACGGCCGGGCAACTCGCGGAGCTCGCGGCGCTGATCGCTCGGCGTGTGATCGGGCGCGAGCTCAGCCTCGATCCCAGCGTGGTGCGCGGTTTGGTGCGCGAAGGCATCGCGGCGCTGGGCCAGCACGATCGCGTGCAAATTCGGCTCGGCGCCGGCTTCGAGAGCATGCGTGAACGCATCGAGAACGATCTGTCGGCAAGCGGCGCACGCACCGAAGTGCGCTTCGACGCCGCGCTCGAACCCTACGGCTGCTTGATCGAAACCGAGATGGGCCAAGTCGACGAATCAATCGAATCGCGCCTCGAAACGCTGCTTTTGGCGCTCAAACCCGATCCGCAAAGCCGATAATTCATGCTCGACCGCCTAATCGAACGTTGCCGCACCGCTCCTGTGCACTGTCCAGAGGGTGTGGTGCTCGATGTGGTTGGGCTGATCGTCGAAATCGGGGGGCTGCGCGCGGCTGTCGGCGATACTCTGGCGCTGAACGACGCGTTCGGCACCTCGCTGGAGGTGGAAGTCGTTGGTTTCAAGAGTGGGCGTTTGCTCACGACTCCGCTCGGCTCGCTCTCCGGCGTGCGGCCAGGCATGCGCGTGGTGCAGACGAATCGGGGAGGGGCGGTAGCCGTCTCCTCCGCGCTGCTGGGACGCGTGGTAGATCCCTTTGGGAATCCGCTGGATGGCGGACCTCGCATCGTGTCTGATCGCATGCAGCCGGTGAACGCAGCGCCGCCACCGGCGTTTGCGCGGCGCCCGATCGATCACCCGTTTCGCACCGGAGTGCGCGCTGTCGATGGGCTACTGCCGCTCGGCGTTGGTCAGCGCATGGGCATCTTCGCCGGCGCGGGCGTCGGCAAGAGCACACTGCTCGGCATGATCTGCCGCTCGTCGCAGGCGGAAGTGAACGTGGTTGGGCTGGTCGGCGAGCGTGGTCGCGAGCTCAACGATTTCGTGCGCGATTCGCTAGGTCCCGAAGGTTTGGCCAAATCGGTGATCGTGACGGCGACCAGCGATCAGCCGCCGCTGGTGCGTGCGCGAGGCGCCGAGTCGGCGACGGCCATCGCCGAGTACTTCCGAGCGCAGGGCAAGAGCGTGCTCTTGGTCATGGACTCCGTCACGCGTTACGCGATGGCGCTGCGCGAAGCGGCGCTCGCCGCGGGTGAACCGCCAGCTACCAAGGGCTACCCGCCGAGTGTGTTCGCGGCGCTGCCACGTCTGCTCGAGCGAGCTGGCACCGGCGCCGGTGCTGGCGTGATCACTGCGCTTTATACGGTGCTGGTCGAAGGCGACGATCTCAGCGATCCGATCGCCGATTCGGTGCGCAGCATCCTCGACGGGCACATCGTGCTGTCGCGCTCACTGGCGGAGAAGAACCATTTCCCTGCGATCGACGTGCTGCAAAGCATCTCGCGTCTCGCTCCAGCGATTGCTCCAGAAGCCATTCAGCGCGCGGGCGGCAGCGTACGTGATTTGATGGCTGCCTATCGCGAAGCGCTGGATCTGATCCAGGTCGGAGCTTACGTATCGGGAAGCGATCCGCGTGTGGATGCCGCGTGTGTAGCCAACCCTGCGATAGAGCAGTTCCTGAAGCAACGCACGAATGAGCGCATGAGCTTGGAAGAGACTCAGGCACGTCTCTTGAAGCTCGCGACGTTGGCCCCCAAACGCTAGCCGTCGCGTGTCGCGCGCATCGGCTGCGGGTGATGCATGTCGCAGCGTAAGAAACGCCTGAAAAAGCTGATCGAGCTGCGCGAGCACGAAGTCGAGCAACGCCTGATTCGCCTCGCAGAACAGCGCGCGTCCGAGGATCGCGCACAAAAGACGCTGTCGCTCGAGGTGGAGCAATACGCTCGCGCCGAGGACCGCCGCCTGACCGCCATCTCTCAGGCGTTCGACGTCAAGGTTTTGAACCAGGAGAACGACTGGTTGGTGACATGTGGCCGTCGCCGCGAGCTGGCGGAACGTGAAGTGCTGCGGGCTCGCCGCGCCGTCGCCGAGGCTCAGGGCCAGCTACTCAAGGCCAAGAACGAGCTGAAGAAGATCGAACTCTTGGCGCAGCGTGTGGAGGCAGAGGAAAAGGTGCGCGCAGAACGCAGTGAACAGCGCCTGTCGGATGAGCTCGCCGCGTTGCGCAGCGCCTCCGACAAGCGTCGCGAGGAGCCATGAGCGAGTCGTCGCAAGGCATTGGAAATCGCAGGGATCCGTTGTTGGAGCGCGCTCGCGAAATCGAAGAGCGCGACACGCAAGAGCTCGCAGAGCGCTTTGCGCAGGCGCTGGCTCCGCACGTCATCGCACAAAGGCCCGTGTTGCCGATCGGCAGCGATACGCCGAGTGGTTGGCGCGCTGGTGACGGGCCTCTGACGCAGCAAGCCGCAGTGGATGTGGCGCCGAGCAACGTAGTTGCTGGCGACGGAAGCGGTGAAGCCGACGCCAATCAGCGCGTCGTGCTCAGCGTGGAAACGCGCGATTTAGGCAAAGTTTCCCTGATTTTGGATCGCAGCGAAGGCGGCGTGCGTGTGGTGATCGGCGTGGCCGACACATCGACCGTTGAACGCATGCTGCCGGAGCGCGACGCGCTCGCGCGCCAACTCCAAGGCAGTGGCCTGACTGTGCAATCCGTTCAATTCGTTCGACAGAGCGAGGTCGGCACCGTTCTTGCTCCTGCTGTTTCCGTTGGCCGAACTCGCATGTTCGCGAGTCAACGCCAAGCCGCAACGGAGGACGAAAAAGTTCCTCGGCGCGGTTCTCGCAAGCTCAACGTCATCGGTTAGGAACATGGTGGATCCCGTCAACTCAAGTAATTCGGCCTCGGCGGCCACGGGGCTCACCAGTGCACTCGGTGGTGACAGGGCGCTCGGCAAGGACGCTTTCTTGAAGCTCCTGGTTGCTCAGCTTCGACACCAGGACCCGCTGAAGCCGCAAGACGACTCGGCCTTCGTTGCGCAGCTCGCCCAGTTCTCGTCACTCGAGCAGACGATGGGCATCAACTCTCGCCTCGACATGCTCTCGGCGCAAAGCCAGGGTCTGCAAAACTCGCAGATCGTCGCCATGGTCGGCAAGCAAGCTACCGTGCGCGGCTCGCTGGTTACCTCCGATGGTTCGGGCTCGGGTGTTCCCGTAGCCTTCTCGTTGGATGGCAAGTCGTCTTCGACTTCGATCATCATCAGAGATCAATCCGGCAACACGGTGCGCACCATCGATCTCGGTGCGCGCGACGCCGGTATCAGCAAGATCACGTGGGATGGCCGCAGCGACACGGGCATCGTGCAGCCGGCGGGCACGTACCAAATCACCGTTCAAGCCAAGAGCGACTCAGGCGCTCCGGTGAGCGTTTCCCAGGAGACTACGGGCACCATCCAGTCCGTCTCCTTCGACAAAGGTTATCCGGTGCTCAACCTCGATACCGGGGTGAGCGTGCCGGTAGCTGACCTACTCAAGGTCAATACTCCACCCAACACCAAGTAACCGTAACAAAGCAGCCCCTATCGGGAGGATCTCCATGGTTCTCAGAGCAATGTACTCAGGCGTTTCCGGCCTACGCGCAGAGGGTGAAGCCCTCGGCGTAGTCGGTGACAATATCGCCAACGTGAACACGGTCGGTTTCAAGAGCCAACGCGCCGTGTTCGAAGACGTCCTCGGTCACTCCATCCTCGCAGGCACTTCCTCGGCCCTCCCGGGCTCAGGCGTGCGCGTTGGTGAAGTGCAACAGATGTTCACGCAAGGCACGCTGTCCAACACCGGCGTGTCCACCGACTTGGCCCTCAACGGCGATGGTTTCTTCGTCGTCAAGGGTGCGGTCGACGGCATCAACGGCAACTTCTACACCCGCGCCGGCCAGTTCGTCCTCGACAAGGACGGCTTCCTCACCAACACCCAGGGCCTGCAAGTGCAGGGCTATGCATCGAACGGTGACGGCACCTTCCAAGCCGCTCCGTCTTCGGTCAAGGCTCCCACGAGCTCGCTGCCGGCACGCGCGACCACCGCGTTGACCATCACCGCGAACCTCGACGCGACGGCGACGGTCCCCACCTGGGACGCGACGCAACCGGCGCAAACCTCGAACTTCTCCACGTCAATCACCGTTTACGACTCGCTCGGCAACGCTCACGACGTGGACGTGTACTTCAACAAGACCGCCGACAACACGTGGGACTACCATGCGATGGTCGACGCGACCGAGCTCAATCCTCCGGGCACCGGCTTCGCGGAGATTGGCACCGGCACGCTGGCGTTCACGACGAACGGCGCGCTCGACAGCGTGACCACCACCACCCCGATCACTGCGACGTGGGGCGGCGGTGCCACGGCTTCTCAGCCGATTACGCTCAACTTCGGTACGCCGATCGCGAGCGGCGGCACGGGCCTCGATGGCGCGACTCAGTTTGCGTCGCCTTCGGCGGTCTCGAGCCAGAGCCAAGACGGCTACACCTCTGGTGACTTCTCGGGCATCAGCGTCGACGGCCAGGGCGTCGTGATGGGCCTGTACACCAACGGCCAGAAGCTCGCGATTTCTCAGCTCGCCATCGCCAAGTTCCGTTCGAACGACGGCCTCGGTCGCGCAGGTCAAAACCTGTGGATCGAGACGCGCGACAGCGGTACGGCGGCGCTCGGCACCGCTTCCAGCGGCGGTCGTGCGGCGGTGTCCTCGGGCGCTCTCGAAGGCTCGAACGTCGATCTCGCGGAGGAGTTCGTTGGGCTGATTCAGCACCAGCGCTCCTTCTCGGCGAACTCCAAGACCATCACCACCGCGGACGAAATGCTCCAAGAGCTCATCAACATCAAACGTTGATGAGACTCACGGCGCCCCGCCCATAAGGTTTACGACAGGCGTGCCATGGAAGAGGCTGCGGTCGAAGGTTCCAGGGTGGAGAAAAAAGGCAAAGGCCGTATGGTCGGGATCCTGGTCGCTCTGGTACTCGTTTTGAGTGCCGGAGCGGCCGGGGCCGTGTTTGCCCCACGACTCCTCGCCAAGGGACAACCAGAGAAAGCTCATGCCGCCGAAAGCGAGCACGAGGAAGCCGCAGAAGCGCATGCCGAGGCGGAAGAGAAGAAGCACGAAGAGGCCGAAGAGGAAGAGGAAGAGGCGCCCAAGAAGAAGCGTGCGGCCGTGCTCGGCGAAATCGCGGAGCTCGCCCCCGTCATCTCCGATATTCGCGCTCAGGACGGTAGCCTGCGTCACATCAAGGTGCAGCTAGCGGTCGAGCTTCCGAAAGGCGAAAAGTCGGAGGAGTTCAAGCGCTTCATCCCGTTCGCGCGCGAAGCCACGATTTCGTATCTGCGCGCTCAGGAGTTCGATCGGCTGTCGGACCCCAAATCGTTCGACGCGGTTCGCAAAGAGATTCAAAACGAAGTTATCGGCGCAGTCGGAAAAGCGCACGCCCGCCGCGTGCTGATCACCGACTTCGTCGTTCAATAGGAAGGATGCCCCAGCGTGGGCCGAAGCAGCACTGCGCGAGAGGTCATCCCCGAAGCACCCGTGGAAGCGCCTCGCAATTTCAAGCGCCTCGATTTGACGGGGCGCGAACGACGACTGCGCGGCGCCATGCAGGCAATGACGCGAGTCGCGGCGAACTTCGCGCGAGCAGCGCGACGCAGCCTGCCGTTCCTGGTCAAGCGCCGAGCCCGGCTGTTGCCATCGGCGGTGGTGTTCGTGGACGTGAGTCCCGACGCACGCCAGGTCGATAGCCCTGTGTACGAGGTGTTGCTCGAAGAAGCGGGCGGCCCAGCGCGTGCCAGTCTGTTCTTCAATACCGACGCAGTTGCGGTGACGTTGGAGGGTGTGCTCGGTGGCGCCGGAGCTTCCACCGCAGGACTCGGCAACGCCCTGTCCGTTGCGCAATCCGCCCTGGTTTCTCGCGTCGTGAAGCAGCTCGCCGACGATTTCGTGCGGGCCGTACGCGAAGAGGTAGGCGTTTCGTTGCGCGTGACCTCAGCGCGCAGCATCGCCGCAGGCGACGAGCGCGACTTGAACATCAGCGATGGCCTCGGCGTGGATTGCGCCTTCGACGGCCTGTCGCAGAGCGCGAAGATTTCGTTGGCTATGGGCGCTGAGGCGCTCGAAGCCGCCATCAAAGAACAAGAGCCGGACGATCCGTCAGCGGGCGATCCACGTTTCGCCGAAGCGCTACACGAAGTTTCGGTGGAAGCAGTCGCGGAGCTCGGGCGCGTACAGCTCGGCCTACGTCGTCTGTTGACGTTGCAGGTGGGACAAGTGCTGCGGCTGTCGAGCGCGGTCGACGATCCGGTGGTGGTGCGTGTCGCCGGCATCCCCAAGTTCAGCGGTTCCCCCGTGATTTCACGTGGGCAGCTAGCAATTCAAATCAAGGCTCGGCACGAAGATTGAATTGCGTTCGGGCATGACCGACCCGAACAGCGGAGACAAAGGCTCGCGGCCGCCGAAGCGTGAGTCTCCCATCTCTGCGCACTCTCTGGATCCTGCCTCCTTCGCGCCCTTGCGTGGCGCCGACTCGCTCTCGTTCGTGATGGACGTGCCGGTCGAGCTCACCATCGAGCTTGGCCGAAAACACGTCAAAATCGGGGAAATTCTGAAGCTGGGGCCCGGCTCGGTGCTCGAGCTCGACAAGGCCAACGGCGAGCCACTCGACGTCTACGTCAACAACCGCCTGGTCGCGCGCGGCGAAGCGGTCGTGCTCGGAGAGCGCTACGGAATTCGTCTCATCGAGGTTCTAGTCGGCGACGAGAACGGAGCGTCGAAGGCATGACACTCAAGCGTCAGGCCTTTCACGTGGCGCTCGGCGCCACCATCTTGAGCAGCGCCTTGTTGGCGGGTTCCGTTCAGGCGCAGCCGTTCCGCGATCCTCCGCCTCCTCCCGTCGAGCCCGCAGCGGCTCCGGTTGCCCCGCCGCCGGCTGTTTCGGCGCCCGTCGCTGCTCAGCCTGCTCCCGCGCCCGCGAGCTCGTCTTCGCGCGGCTACCTGCGTCAGCAGGCGAGCAAGAAGCCGGTCGCATCCGCTCCCACCACCAGCCCACTGCGCATCGCGTTGATGGGCGGTCTGGTGGCAGGGCTCGCCGTGTGGGCCCTGTTGAAGCGCCGCCGTCAGCAAACGGTGGCTCGCGCCACTCGTTCGGACCTCGAGATCGTGAGCACCGCGCGCGTCGGCAATAAAGCTCAGGTCGTCGTCGTGAATGTCGGCGGTCGCAAGGTACTTCTCGGCGTTACCGACTCCGAAGTGAGCCGCTTGGCATGGCTGGATGGCGAACTCGAAGGCGACGGCGCCGCAACCGAACCGTTCGAGGAGCCGTCTCCCTTTGCCAGCGTGCCGCAACAGAAGCCCGTCGTAGTGGCGCCAGTCGAGAGCAAGCCCGCGCGCATCGAGCCGCGTCGTTTCCGCGATGCGTTGCTCGGAGCGCTGGGTCAGCCCCAGAAACCTGCGGCGACACCAGCGAGCACCGACGCCGCTGTGGCCATCGCCGAGTCGATGCAAGACGTCGTCACTCGTTCGCCGCGTGTGGCACTTCCGGCTGAGGCGCCCGCCAGCATGGTCGATGTGGAAGGGCAGGCCAAAGGTTTGGTTTTGCGTCTGCAGAAACGCGCATGAATCCGATTTCCACGAGTGCGCTCGCAACGGGCGGGCAGATTCTAGAGCAGGGCAGTTTAGCGCCGTCGCTCAAGATTCTACTTACGCTCACCCTGCTGGCGTTGTTGCCGGCGATCCTGCTGGCGTGCACGTCCTTCGTGCGCACTGTGGTGGTGCTTTCGTTCGTGCGGCAGGGCATCGGCTCCATGCAGAGCCCGCCGAGCCAGGTGATCATCGGGCTCTCGCTGTTCCTCACCGCGTTCACCATGGCGCCTGTCGCTGATGAGGTGAAGCGCGTCGCCATCGACCCCTACGTTGCCGGTCAGCTCAACGACTTTCAGGCGCTCGAACAAGGTTCGCTGCCGGTCAAGCGCTTCATGCTGCGTCAAACGCGCGAAGCTGATCTCAAGCTCTTCTACGACGCCACCGACACCGCGCTGCCGCAGACTCCCGATGATGTCCCGATGCGACTCGCGATGCCCGCCTTCGTCGTTTCGGAGCTCACCACCGCCTTCCACATGGGCGTAATCATTCTGTTGCCGTTCCTGGTGGTGGATCTCGCAGTGGCGTCGCTCCTCATGAGCATGGGCATGATGATGGTCCCGCCGACAACCATCGCGCTGCCTGTGAAACTCCTGCTTTTCGTGCTGGTCGACGGCTGGAATCTCGTCGCCGGTTCAATTCTCAAGAGCTACACATGACCATTGATGGCGCAGTCGAGTTGTTCAAGAACGCCATCATCATGGTCTGCATGGTGGCGGGCCCCGCGTTGATGATAGCGCTCATCGTGGGTTTGATCGTGGGTGTCCTGCAAGCGGCTACCCAAGTCAACGAAGCCAGTATCAGCTTCGTCGTGAAGCTGTTGGCTGTCGGCGCCACCTTCGTCGTACTCGGCTCCTGGTCGATGCAACAGCTCGTCGACTACACGGGACGCACCATCGCGAGCATCGCCAACGTGACGCGGTGATTCCCTACGACTTCGATGCCATCATTCGCGCCGAAGCGGGAGCTTTTTCGCTGGAGCTGGTGCGCATCGCAGGTATCGTCATCACTGCCCCGCTCGCCTGGTCGGCGGCTCCAGCGCGAGTCAAAGCCGCGCTGGTGGTGTTTCTTGCTTTGGCCGTGCATGGTCAGGGTGCGCTTGCACCCGAAGTCAGCAGCTCCGCGTTTTACATCGCTACAGCGGTTGGCAGCGAATTCCTCCTCGGTGCGGCCATGGGCATGATGGCCCGGCTCACCGTTGCAGCGGTCGAAATCGCCTCCGAACAAATCGGCATGGCAATGGGCCTCGGCATCGCCCAAGTCTTCGATCCCCAAGCACACGGCTCCCACAACGTCCTCGCCGGCTTACTGCGCAACCTCGCCCTAATCGTCGCAATAGCCATCGGTTTACATCGAACGCTCATCGGAGCCGTGGTCGAAAGCTTTCGCGGCATCCCTCCTGGATCCGTCGTCAACCTCGCGAGTTACGGAGAAACCTTCCTCGCCCTCGGTGGCCACGTCTTCTCGACCGGCGTGCGCCTATCCATGCCGATCCTCGCCGTGCTCCTCATGGCTCAAGTCGCGCTCGCATTCATCTCCCGCGCAGCGCCTACCATGCAGGTCTTCTCCATTGGCTTCGCTGTCACACTCGGCGTCGGCGCCCTCGTCCTCGTCCTCGCACTCCCCGACCTCGCTCAAGAAATCGCTGCGGACATGTCTCAGATCCAAAGCCGCATCGAAACCCTACTTGGCGAAGCGATAGGAATGCGCCAATGAGCGCCTCGGCGTTCCCACAACCCCGCGCAAATTCGCTCGACCGCCGAACCTCGCAGCGCGCTCTCAGCCCTGAGCCCGGAGCCCTGCCGTGAGTGAGTCCGATTCGGACAAAACAGAAGACGCGACCCCAGAACGGCGGCGCAAAGCGCGCGAAGAAGGCCAGTTCCCAAGGGCACGCGACACCGGTGCAGTAGCCGCTACTCTCGCCATCCTCTTGGTCATCTCTGCCATGGGACCGACCTTCTGGGGCATGCTCAGCAACTTCTGCCGCCGCTGCTTCTCCGAAGGCCTCGCCTTCAAAGGCGCTGGATTCGAATTCATCGCGCACGAACTCCTAGCAGTCCTCGTTGCTGCCACCCTTCCCATCGCTGTTGCGGCAGCCATCGGCGGCACCGTCGCTGGCCTCGCCGAAGCCGGCTTCCAACCCAACCTCGACCTAGCCGCGCCTAAATTCGAACGCCTCGACCCCATCTCCAAATTCGGCCAGATGTTCTCGCCGAAAGCGGCGTTCGCCAACATCGCGATCTCGTTACTTCGCGTGGCAGTCGTCGCCTTCGTCACCTACTCAATCATCAAAGGCGACTTCAGCGCACTCGCCCGCCTCTCGCGCACGCCCGTTGCCGCCGGTGCCAAAGAAGTCAGCGAAGTCATCATGCGACTCGGCATGTGGTCCACCTTGGCCCTCGCCGTCCTCGCTGGAGTCGACTACGTCAACTCGTGGTTCCGCCACGAAAACTCCATCAAAATGAGCCTCCAAGAAGTCAAAGACGAGATGAAAAACCAAGAGGGCAGCCCTCAGGTCAAAGCTCGTCAGCGCGCGCGCGCTCGTGAACTCCTCCGCCGCGGCATCCGAAAAGGCGTCAAAGAAGCCACCGTCATCATCACCAACCCCACCCACATCGCCATCGCCCTCCGCTACCGCCCTGCCGAAGGTGCTCCCGTCGTCACCGCCAAAGGCTTCGACGAAGTCGCCCAACACATCAAAGAACTCGCCCGCGACTACGACGTCCCCATCGTCGAAAACAAACCCCTCGCGCGCGCCCTCGCCGCCAAAGTCAAAGTCGGCAAAGTCATCCCCATGGACCTCTTCGTCGCCGTCGCCGAAGTCCTCGCCTTCGTCTATCGCACCCGAAAACGCGGCCTCCGAGCATAACCAGCCGCCCGCACCCCCATCTCCGAAATCAGCCGAATTCAAACGGCTCCGGCACTCCTTCGCCGGCACTCAGCTCCGGGCACTCCGGTTCTTTCCCGGAACTCAGCCTGAATCAAAGCTGCTCCGGGCACTCCGGTTCTTGCCCGGCACTCAGCCTAAATCAAAGCTGCTCCGGGCACTCCGATTCTGTCCGGGAACTCAGCCTAAATCAAAGCTGCTCCGGGCACTCCGGTTCTCTCCGGGAAACTCAGCTGGAATCAAAACTGCTCCGGGCACTCCGGTTCTCTCCGGGAACTCAGGGCACTCCGGTTCTTTTCCGGCACTCAGCTCCGGGCACTCCGGTTCTTGCCCGGAACTCAGCCTAAATCAAAAACTGCACCGGGCCCTCCGGTTCTTTCCGAGAACTCAGCCTAAATCAAAGCTGCACCGAGCCCTCCGGTTCTTTCCGAGAACTCAGCCTGAATCAAAGCTGCATCGGGCACTTCGGTTCTTTCCCCGGCACTCAGCTCCGGACACACCGGTTCTTTCCCGGCACTCAGCCTGAATCAAAACCTGATCAGAGCACTCCGGCTACTTCCGGAAACTCAGCCTAAATCAAAGCTGCTCCGGGCACTCCGGTTCTCTCCGGGACCTGCGCCCAGTCAAAGTCGCGCAGACCCTGAAATCATTCGGCAACAGTCAATCAATTGGTCCAACACTCGTCGCCACCCACACGCCTGATCCCGAGTGTTGTTGAGAGCTGTTAGTCCTCGCATTAAAATATGATGTTTGTGATTGTTGTTTTGTTGGGTTGTGTTATATATGGCTCACGTTCATTGGAGATCGCCATGGGGTGTTATCGACAATGGTTCGAGGCGAAAGGTCGTCGTGGAGGCGCTCGGCAGGGAGCAGGTCGGCCGCTTCGCGAAGGCAGGCGAAATGTTCCTCACGTGGCTCGCCCGGAGCACCAGGCGGAGCATCCGCTGCATGTGACTTTGCGTGCGCGGGTGAACTCGTTGCGCAAACAGGTGGTGTTCGAAGTCGTGCGCGGGGCGATTTCTCGGACCAATCGGGCTCGTGGTGAACACTTTCGTATCTGCGAGTTCAGTGTGCAGAGCAACCATGTGCACCTGCTGATCGAAGCCGAAGATCGGGATGCATTGCTCAGTGGGATGCGCGCGCTCTGTGTGCGAATTGCGCGGGCGGTGAACCGAGTGCTCGGGCGGCGCGGAAAGCTAATCGACGATCGCTGGCATGGTCGGGCATTGGAAACTTCGCGATCCGTGCGGCGTGCGTTGGTGTACGTGCTGGCCAATTTCAAAAAGCATGGGCCGAGCTCGTTGGGCGATCGTCCGATCTTGGATCTGCGCTCGTCGGCACCATACTTTCGAGGTTTCTTCGAGCTGGGAGGTGAGGCCCCCTGTGAATCACAATCAGAGCGTGTATCGATGGTCGTAAAACGCCTGGCGGCCGACGAGCGTCCGGTAGCGGAACCTAGGACGTGGCTCCTATCGACAGGATGGCGCCTTCATCAATTCATCTCCTGCCATGAAGCGCCTCGCCGCGCCGTCTGAGCGCCGCGCGCTCGGTCGAGCCCCGGCCCTTACACGGCGCCGTCTGAGCGCCGCGCGCTCCATTGAGCTCATGCCCTAGCCGGCGCCGTCTGAGCGCCGCGCGCTCCGTCGAGCCCCGGCCCTTACACGGCGGCCGTCTGAGCGCCGCGCGCTCCGTCGAGCCCCGGCCCTTACACGGCGCCGTCTGAGCGCCGCGCACTCCGTCGAGCCCCGGCCCTTACACGGCGGCCGTCTGAGCGCCGCGCGCTCGGTCGAGCCCCGGCCCTTACACGGCGCCGTCTGAGCGCCGCGCGCTCCGTCGAGCCCTGGCTCTTACACGGCGCCGTCTGAGCGCAGTGCGTTCCAGTGAGGGATTGAAGCGTCGGCGTGCGCTGGGGTGGCGTGCTAGGGGTTGGCGACTTCGATGGCTTCACGAGATCCGGTTCCGCATACGTACGAGGCTTTAACGCGTGATTACGACGCGTACATTTTCGATTGTGATGGGACGTTGGCGGACTCGATGCCATTGCATTTCGAGGCGTGGCGGAGGGCGCTTTCGAATCATGAGGCGCCGTTCGAGTTCGAGTGGGATTTGTTCGTGTCGCGGGCGGGGAAGACGCTGGAAGTGACGGTTCACGAGTTGAATCAGCAGTTCGAGTCGCGTTTGGATGTGATGGCAGTGGCGCGTTTACAGCGGGAGATTTATGCGGAGTTGTTGCCGTCGGTGGGGCCAATCGTGGAGGTAGTGACGTTGGTTCGAGAGTTGTGGGGGCGTTATCCGTTGGCGGTGGCGTCAGGGGGTGATCGTCGAACGGTAGAGACGACGCTGATGAATTTGGGGATTTTGGATGCGTTTCACACGATCGTGACGGCGGAGGACGTAGCTCACGGCAAGCCCGCGCCGGACATGTTTTTGCTTGCCGCGGAGCGGATGGGGGTCGCGCCGGAGCGGTGTGTGGTGTTCGAAGATAGCTTGTTGGGAATCGAAGGCGCGCAGAGGGCGAACATGGGGTACAGCCTGGTGAAGCGTGTGTCGGCTGAGGGTAGGACCGGCATGGGTTGAGGTAAGAGGAGTGGGGAAGGGCGCCGCGGAGTGGTTGAGTGAGCGACTCGAAGTGGAGTCGCTGGGTTTGACGCCAGGCGGTGACAGCGTGCTGACGCCTGGAGGCGGCGGCTGGGTTTTTGCTGCTGGATTGACGGGGAAGTGCTGAACACCTGATGGCATATTTCTAGCAATCCCGGGCGGCGTGACCCCGGCTGGGAAAGCCACTGAAAAAGCGACGCTAGCGACAGATCTCGCGGTACCGCTCGCGTTGATCGGCATCGTGTTGATGATGGTGTTGCCTTTGCCGGGCTTCCTCATCGACATGCTGCTCGCCATCAGTTTGGCGGCGTCGATTGGCGTGTTTTTGATCGGCTTGTTCATGGAGAGCGCGCTGGAGTTCAGCTCGTTCCCGTCGGTGATTCTGGTCGCGACGCTGTTGCGCTTGAGTTTGAACGTGGCCACCACCCGCATGATTCTGTTGAAGGGTCATGAGGGGCATGGTGCTGCAGGTCAGGTGGTGGAGGCGTTTGGACGCATCGTAGTCGGCGGCAACGTGGTCGTCGGTTTGGTGGTGTTCTTGATCCTGGTGGTGATCAACTTCGTGGTGATCACGAAGGGCGCCGGGCGCGTCGCAGAAGTCGGTGCGCGCTTCGCTTTGGACGGCATGCCCGGCAAGCAGATGGCGATCGACCAGGATTTGAACGCCGGCGTGATCAGCGCGGATGTCGCGCGTGAGCGACGGCGTGCGCTGGAGCGAGAAGCCGACTTTTTCGGCGCGATGGACGGTTCGAGCAAGTTCGTGAAGGGCGATGCCATCGCCGGACTGCTGATTACCGCCATCAATTTGATCGGCGGTTTGTTGATCGGCCTCGCCAACGGGATGACGCTCGCGAACGCCGCCGAGACGTTCTCGATCTTGTCGGTGGGTGATGCGCTGGTGTCGCAGGTGCCCGCACTTCTGATTTCGACCGCGGCGGGTATCGTCGTGACGCGCACGGCCACCGGCGAGCAGCTCGGTCGCGCGTTGCGGGTGCAGCTGTTTAGCAGTCGTCGCGCTGTCGCCGCTACCGCCGGCGTGTTGACGCTGTTTGCGCTGCTACCCGGCATGCCGATGTTGCCGTTCCTGGCGCTGGGTGGCGGGCTGGCGTGGCTCTCGCGGCAGAAGCCGAAGGACGAGAGCCTGCCGGCGGATGAGCTGCCGAGCGACAAGCCGGCGGTGAAGCCTGGTTCTGCCGAGGACATCGACGCAGCCTTGCCGCTCGACATTCTCGCGCTGGAGGTTGGTTACGAGCTCGTGCACGCGGTGGATCCGCAAATGGGCGGCAACTTGGTCGACCGTATTTCGGCGCTGCGCAAGCAGATGGCGCTGGATATGGGTGTCGTAATTCCGCCCGTACACATTCGCGACAACTTGCAGCTCGCTCCGGGCGCTTATCGCTTCATGCTGCTGGGCACCGAGGTCGCGAGGGGCGGGACGCGCGCCGGTCGCTTGTTGGCGATGGATCCGAGCGCTTCGGCCCCGCCCATCGACGGCGAGGCCACGAAAGATCCGGCGTTCGGCACGCCCGCCCGCTGGATTCCAGCGCGAGACCGCGAGTACGCCGAAGCGCTCGGCTACACCGTGGTCGATCACACTACGGTGATCGCCACACACCTTTCCGAGATGGTTCGCACCAACGCGCACAACATCTTGGGTCGCGCCGAGCTCTCGCATCTGTTCGAAGTGTTCGGTCGCACCACGCCGAAGTTGGTCGAGGACCTGGTCCCGAATTTGCTCTCCCTCGGTGAAGTGCTGCGCGTGTTCAGGAACCTGCTCAAAGAAAGCGTCTCGATTCGAGATCTACGCTCGATTCTGGAAGGGCTGATGGAGCTTGCTCCTTCCACACGCGACAGCGAGCAGCTCACGGAGATGATTCGCCAACGCTTGTCCCGTCAAATTACCAACGCCTTCGTCGGCCACGACGGAACGCTCTCGGCGCTCGTGCTCGACGCGCCGGTGGAAGAGATGTTCCGCCGCTCGTTGCGCGACATCGCGGCGGGCACCGGCGGCGCACTGGATCCGGAGCTGGCGCAGCGGCTGGGCCTCTCTCTCGAAGCCGCCGTGAAGCGTATGATGCAAGCGGGCCGCTCACCGTGCGTGATCACGAGCCCGGATGTCCGCAGATATTTGCGCGCTTTCGCAGAGCGTCGCTGTCCCGAACTCGCTGTCTTGAGTTTCCGCGAACTCGAGCCCGACGCCACGATTCGTCCTTTCGAGACGATCGGCTTCGGCAAGGCCGCGGCATGAGTCCCAGGTTTTCACTCGCAAAGGTAGTGGAGGTATAACGTGCAGTATCAGTCGTTTCGAGGAGCGGATCTCAGGGAAGCGCTCGGCCAGGTCAAGCAGACCTTGGGCCCTAATGCGCTGATCGAGACCACTCGCCAGGTCACCAATGGGCAGGCCGGCGGACTCGAGCGCTCATACGTCGAGGTCACTGCGGCTGCGCCCGCAGGCATCGACTGGCCCTTCGCTGCCAAGGCCGGGCAGCGCAGCAACGCGAACCGCCCGCCCAACGCAACGCAGAAGGCGAGCAACCGCTCGCAATCGTTTCAACTGCTCGGCGGCGCGCACCCCGACATGGAGCGCGAACTCTCGAACCTACGAGCGATGGTGGAGGAGCTGAACGCCAATCTGCCGCCGCGTGAGCGTGCACTGGCCATGTTGCATGCGCGTGGCATCGAAGGCGCGCTCGCTCGCGAGTTCGCGAACGGCGCTGCCCGCCCTGCCAAGAAGGGCCGTGAGGCGCTGCAAAAGTGGCTCGTCGAGCGCGTACGTGAGCGCCTCGAGGTAGCAGAGGATCTCATGAACAGCGAAGGCCCGATGATCCTAGCGTGTGTGGGCCCCACCGGCGTCGGCAAGACTACGACGCTCGCGAAACTCGCAGCGCGCGCGCGGCTCGATCTCGGTCGCAGCGTTGCGGTGGTGAGCCTCGATTCGTTTCGTGTTGGCGCCGCCGAACAATGGCAGCGATACGCGTCGCTGATGGGAATTCCGCTGCACCTCGTGCACGAAGCCGCGGGCTTCCGTCGCGCGCTCCGCGATATGCGAGCCGATATCGTGTTGGTCGATACCGCCGGTCGCTCCGCGCACAGTGTGGGCTCCGTCTTGGCTGACTCGCTACGAGGCATCTCGCAGGTGCGCGTGAACGTCGCTCTGGTGGTTCCCGCCTGGCTACGAGCCAACGACGCCGAGCGCGTGGTCGAAGGTTATGCCGATCCCGCATTGACTCACGTCATCGTGACCAAGCTCGATGAGACCCAACAAATCGGCGGATCGTTGCACGCTGCTCTGACGCGGCGGCTTCCGCTTGCTTATCTCTGCAATGGACCGCGCGTTCCGGAAGACATCAGCGATGCCTCTCGCGACGCCGTGCTGTCCGCGCTCTTTCCCTCGGACGTTTGAACCCCGTGGAGCCCGTCTCGGTGTCTGGAACGCCCGCTACTCGCATGGTTCGTGATCGCGCGCAGGATCGGCAGCTGTACGAGCGCTACATGCCGCTCGTGCGCCGCATCGCGATGCGAACCATTCGCACGCTGCCCTCGAGCATCACGTTCGACGACATCTTGTCGGCGGGCTGGGTGGGCATGGCCGAAGCGCTGCAACGGCGCAGCGAAGGCATGCAGGACGAGCATTTCGAGGCGTACGCGTCGTATCGCGTGCGTGGCGCGATTCTCGACTACTTGCGCGCACTCGACCCGCTGTCGCGCAAGCTGCGTGGCGCCTCGCGACGCATCACCACGGCGGCTTCTGAGCTCACCCAGAAGCTCGGTCGCATGCCGAGTGAGGAAGAGGTCGCCGCCGAGCTCGGCTTGTCGCTGAGTGCGTACCAAGACCTACTCGGAGAAATCTCCGAAGCGGGCTTCGCTCGACTGGAGCTCGGATCGATTGCCGAGCCGCCCACGCTCGACCCTTCTCCGGAGGCGGCCACTGTGCGCGTCGAACTCCAAAACACGGTCGTCGCTGCGATTGAAGAGCTTCCCGAGCGGCTGCGTCTGGTACTCAGCCTGCACTACCAAGAGGAGTGCAGCTTGCGCGAAATCGGCGAAGTTTTGGGGGTGACGGAGTCGCGTGTGTGTCAGCTCCACTCCGAAGCAGTGCACCTGATTCGTGCGCGCATCGAAGGTTCGGTCGTGAGGCGCAAGCGATGAGCGCCTCCGGACGCGTTCAAGCCTGTGGCGGCGCGACCGTTCAGCGAAAGCGGCGCCCGTGTGTCTCTTCGCGAGTCGAATCAACCGGCATGGCACAGCTTCTGCATTGCCGGCGTCTCACTCAACATCCTCGCGCGAGCGAGGCGAAAGGTCCGGGAAAAACCTCATGAACATCACGAGCCAACGCTTCGGCGTTCTAGAAGTCGAAGAAGATCAAGTCCTTCAATTCCCTCAGGGTGTGATTGGCTTTCCGCACGAGCGCGAGTTCGTGATGGTGCCGCACAACTCGACGGGTTTCTTGGCATGGCTGCAGTCCGCCACGTCACCGGCGCTGGCTTTGCCGGTAGTTTCTGCACACGCCTTTGGCGCGAAATACCCCGACGTCGACATCGAGCAGGCGATTGCCAGCGCTGAGCTCGGCGGTACGCCGGAAGAGGTGGCGCTGATGGTGGTGCTGTGTGCGCCGCAGGGTCAGCCGGCTACCGTCAATCTGCTGGCTCCGATCATCGTCAACGCGGCGACTCGTCGTGGTGCTCAGGTGATTCTCGAAGGATCGCGCTTTACCACGCGCGAGCTCTTCATTCGTGAGCCCGAAGCCGAGGCTCAGAAAGCCCCCGCCGCCGCGGAATGATCGGCGAGAGAGGCCACGACCGTGGGTAGTCCCGCTAAGAGTCAGACGTTCGCGCTCGACGAAGAGCTTTGGTTCGGCGACCACGACGACGCCGAAGCCGAGAGTCGAGCTGCTGCGAGCCTCGCCGCCGTTGGCGCGCGAATCGTAGGTGCGAAGCCGTTCCCGGTGGCTGCGCGGCGTCTGGACGAGCTTACCCGCAACCCGAGCACGAGAATCGAGCAGGTAGTGAACGTGCTCGAGAGCGACCCGGCGCTCTCGGCGCGTCTCCTTCGGCTCGTCAACTCGGCCGGCTATGGCCTCAAAGTGCGTGTCACGTCAGTTCGGCACGCTGCAGTTCTGGTGGGTACACGTCGCCTCAATCAAGTGGCGACCACCGCCGCGATTCTCGATTTGTTCGACGGTAACAACGAGCATGGCATCGAGCTCCTCGAGCACGCAGCCGTGGTGGGCTCGTTGTGTCGCTACTTGGCAGTGCATCAAGGCCTGCCGCACGACGAGCTGTTTACGTGCGGCTTCTTGCACGACATCGGCAAGCTGATGTTGCTCGACGCGGAGCGCGAACGCTACGCGGAGCTCTTGAACGAGTTCGGTCACGCACCGGACCAGATCCATTTGGCCGAGCGCAAGGTGTTCGGTTTCGATCACGCAGTGCTCGGCGCGCACGTGCTGACGGCGTGGAACATTCCTGAGCCTGTGCCGCGCGTCATCGCTTGGCATCATGCTCCCGCGCGCGCGATGCAGGACACCGTTGTGTCCGCCATGGTGCAGACCCTGCGCCTGGCAGATTTGCTCGCCTACGTGCTGGCGCTGCCCGATGAGCAGCAAGCCATCGAGCTCGCGGCTGCTAGTGAAGCTGCCAACTACCTCGAAGTTTCGGACGTGCAGCTCTCCGCCATGTGGAGCGACCTGACTGCGCTGCGCGATCGCAGTCGCGCCCGTTCCCATGGCGAACCCGAACTGGACGCGATGCTGCCGAAGCGCGACGTCTCATCCCTGCGTGCGCGCGCCTCGCTCAGTCCTTCACAGAAGCCAGCGAAGAGCGTAGGGCGCCCGCTGCACGAGGTGCCGTCGCACTTTCCGTGCTCCGTGTGTGCCAAGCCGAGCTTCGGCAACGTGTGCGCCGCATGCGGCGGCCACGTGTGCCCATCACATCAAGTTGGCGCCGACGAATGGTGCAGCGTGTGTGCGCGCGAATTCGTGCGCTTCAAGAAATCGGCGGAGCTCAGCGGTGGCTTGCGCGCCGGAATCGGCGTGCTGGTTGGTGGTACGCTCTCCATTGCGCTTTACAGCGCGTCGCGCGCTCCCGACGCCGGCGTAGAAACGTTGATTCTGGCGCCTGTAATGGTGCTCGCGTTGTGGGCAGTTGTGTTGCCGGTCGCTTATCGGCTCTGGCAAAAGCTTGCGTTCCTCGAGCGGCGCCGCAAAAAGGGTCGCTTCGAAAGCATGGCCGTGGCGCGATCGCGCACGACCCCCACACCCGCGCTTGCCAAAGAAGCAGCGCCCGCGCCTGCTGCGCCGGCGAGCAGTGCCACTCCCAAGCCTGTCTCGGAGTACGACTCCGCGGATCACGACGCGCCGCTCTCGATGGCGCCGCTCTCGACCGCGCCGCTGTCGGTTCCGCCGGTGCTTTCGAGTGCGCCGCACCCGGCTTCTTCTCGCTCACACGTCGCACCGCGCGCGACTTCGTTGCATCCAGCGCCAACCTCGGCGCGCGCTCCCGCTCACGCGAGCTCGCTACACCCAGCGCTCGAGCCGGTACACTCCAGGGAGCCCATCAGCTCGGTTCATCCTGCGTCCGAGTCGGTAGCTCCGCGCATGTCGATGCCAGAAGTGACCGTGGAAGAAGCGAAGTCGTTGCTGCCCGAGTCGCTGCTGCCCGATGCGGATCTGGTTTCAGTGCGACCCACATCGGTTTCGGTCGTGCTCGCAGCGCACTTCGGCAAGAACTCCCAGCGCCCCGCGTCGCCTTCGCGTGGCGCCGAGCCCGCGCCGTCCGCAATGCCGCGGCCGCTCGCGCTCGTTTCGGAGCGCCCGCAACTCACGTTGCCCGAATCGATGCATGACGCGCTGCCGCGCCCTGCAGCGCCGATCTTGATCCAAGAAGCGCCCGCGCCCTCGGTCGCTCCACCCACCGTTGCTTCGGTGGCTCCACCCACCGTTGCTTCGGTGGCTCCAACCCCTGTGACGTCGGCTGCTCCGGCTCCGGTGACGTCGGTTGCTCCGGCTCCGGTGGCATCGGTTGCTCCGGCTCCGGTGGCATCGGTCCCTCCGGCTCCGGCGACGTCGGTTGCTCCAGTGGCGTCGATGGCTCCGGTGGCATCGGCTCTGCCGCCGGCAGCGCTTTCCCCGACTCCCGTGGCCTCGATTTCTCCCGCGGCGTCGGTTGCTCCCGCTGCAGCGGCTCCGGTCGCATCGGTTGTGCCCGCCGCCGTCCCATCGGCAGCGCCCGTAGCACCGTCGGTCGCGCCGGCGGCCGCGCAACTCGCCGCCTCGTTGGCTCCGACGCAGCTCGCCGTTCCGCCGGAAATCGCAGCGGCTGCTGCAGCGGCAGCGGAGGCTTTGGCCGCACGCAGCTCCTTGCCGGCGCCGCACATCTCGATTGGTCCCGACGCGACCTTGTCATTCGCGCCGGAGGCCTCGATTCCTCCGATGGCGTCCCAAGCGCCTTCCGAGGAGGCTCCCGATTCCGGAGCGCAATTGGTAGTGCCGCCGCCGGCGCCGCGCGTCTACAACTCGCCGCTCGCTCGTGGCGCCGCGATCTCCTGCGTTCGCGTCCAACTGCAAGCTTGTGTCGGCGCTTCCGGCCCCAACATCTCTCATCGTCCGCTTCCTGAGATGGCCACGCCGGGTTCGCGCGAATCCGCGTAACCAAAGGCCCTAGCGCCGTCGAGCACGATGCAGTTGGCATCGCCGAAGCGACGTCGCGCGCTGCGTAGTCGGTGACCTCGTGCACGAAGCTCCGCCAGCCAGCTTGCGGACGCCAGTGCTGGTTCGTACCGCGCTTCGTCGGGCAAGAACGCCTGGTGCCAGCGAGGCGCTTCGATCGCCGCCTCTAAAGACATTCGCTCGTCTACCAGGTGAGCAACAATTTGAGCCAACGTGCTCGGAATCGTGTCGCCGCCGGGCGTACCCAAAACTGCGGCCACTTCATCATTGGTCAGCAGCAAAGACGGCGCCATTGAACTCGTCGTGCGCACGCCGGGCCGCGGTTGATTGTCGCCGCTGGACGAAAACGAGGCCACCGCATTGTTGAGCACGATGCCAGTGCCGGCCGCAACGATCTTCGCACCGAACGACGCCGACAACGTCGTGGTGAGGCTGACCACCATACCGTCGCGATCGACTACTGACACGTGAGTCGTGTGCTCGGCTTCGCGCTCCACTTCACCCGGCGCGCTGCGCAGCGCCAACGATGGCGTTGCGGCCTCTCCAATCGGCACGCGAAACCAGTACTCGGGCGTGAGCCAGCGCTCGCGCCGGCGCGCCAGCTCACCGGCTTCCAGCGTGTCCGGATCGACCACGCCGAATCGGCGCTCCGCCTGCGCCCGGCGTTGAGCTTCGAGAAGGTAGTGAACACTTCCCACCGAGCCCGCGGCCTCGTTCGAACGCGACAACATCAACAACGTTCCAACCAGCGCCACGCCACCTGCCGACGGCGGCGGCATCGTTTCCAGCATATAACCCCGATACGAAATCGAGAGCGGTGGCCGCTCCAGACAACGATAGCCCGTCAAATCATCCAGCGACGGTCCACGTGGGGCTAACGCGCGCGTCAAACGAACAGCCAACTCGCCGCGATAGAACCCGTCGGCGCCGCTCGCAGCGATCTGCCGCAACGACCACGCCAAATCGCGTTGAACCACGCGACTACCTTGCGTCGGTGCGCTCCCTTGCCGAAAAAACACTCGCTCCAACGCGGCGTCCTCGCGCAAACGCCGAGCGCTCATGCGAAACAACTCCGCTTCCCAGCGCCCCAGAGCAAATCCCTTTTCGGCGAGCTCGATGGCCGGCGCCACCAACTCCGCGAGCGGAAGTGTCCCGAAGCGAGCTGCCAACGTCGTCAGCCCAGCCACCACTCCTGGCACGCCCACCGACGCTTTGCCACGCCCCCCACCAGCCTGCATCTGATCGAACTCACGACGATCGAGCCCGCTCGGCGCCGTCTCACGAAAATCGAAAGCCGCCGTCGCGCGCCCGCGCGCGCGCACCAACGCAAATCCACCGCCGCCCAAACTCGCCGCGCTCGAATGCGTTACGCACAACGCGAACACTGTCGCCACCGCCGCGTCCACCGCGTTGCCCCCTTGCGTGAGCACATTCGCGCCAACCTGCGCGGCGTTCGCCTCGACCGCGACCACCAACCCGTGCTCACTCTCCACCGCGTGTGGACCGCCTCGAAACGCTGGTGCCGGCGGCACCAACGACACTCCACTCGCCATCGCCGCGTTTTGCGGACGCGACGCCGCCAAATTCTGGGGAAGGACCGTTGCCCTCGACGAAACCGAGCTCGGCGCCGCCGCGCGCGCAACCGGCGCCGCCACCGACGCTACCGGAACCGCGCGATCGGGGCGCGGCGCGGCGCTTTGTGCGCACGCCGCTACACCCAACAGCGCTCCGCCACCAACCAGGGCACACCAAGTGCTCCGCCAGAGCAGCGGCCGCGAGCTTTCGACCATCGCACGGGTTATATAGGCTCTCACCATGGACGGCTTGTCAATTTGCGTGATTACCGTCAGCGACACACGCACCGCCGACAACGATACTAGCGGCCGCCTCATCGCGGACACCCTCGCGCAAGCTGGACACCGCGTAGAAGGTCCGACCATCGTACGCGACGAAATCGAACAAATCCGTGCCGCCACCGCCGAACGCATCCCGCGCGCCGACGCCATCGTCGTCAGCGGCGGCACCGGCATCACTGCACGCGACGTCACCCCCGAGGCTATTCAACCCCTCATCACCAAAAACATCCCTGGTTTCGGCGAACTCTTTCGCATGCTGAGCTACCAAGAAATCGGCGCCTCCACCATACAATCGCGCGCCGAAGCCGCCCTTTGCGGCCGCGCGCTCGTCTTCCTACTTCCCGGCTCCACACGCGCCGTGCGCCTCGCACTCGAAAAAATCTTGGTACCGCAACTAGATTTGCGCACCAAGCCCTGCAACTTCGCCGAACTCCTCCCACGCATCCGCGGCGACATCGCCTAACACCGCCGCGCTCCGCTTCGCTCGACCGCGGGACGCAATGGTTCATTCATTGCTGCCTTTGTGGAGGGCAGCAAGAACTTCGCCGAACTTGCGAGCGCTTTGGGATCAGCAGAAAGCAGGGGTCAAGTGGCGTGAGCGCTACGAATCTGGCGGGCTGGAAGGGCTGAAGGATCGTTACGTGACCTGAAGCGATATCGCGCCGCACATCCGCTGACCGACGTCATGGTTCGAATGCGATGAATCCACAGCCCCGTGGGTTTCCACGGCTTGCCCGAAGGGACTCACGCGGTCAGCACGCAAGGCGTGACTTTCGGCGGCGCGCACTAACGCGCAGGGTGACTCACGCGGTCAGCACGATGCGCGTGATTTCCGGGGGCGCACCGACGCGCGCGGGTGGTCCGGCGGTGCCGAAGCCGCGGTTGACGTAGAGGCGCGAGCCGCGGTGCTGGTAATGCCCTGCGACCCATCCATTCTTGAGGACCCAATCAGCGGGGCGCACGAGTAAGTTGAACTGTCCGCCATGTGTGTGGCCGGAGAGCTGCAAGCCCACCTTGCCCGCGGCTTCTTCGAAAAAGGATGGGTTGTGGCAGAGCAGCACGCGGGGCAGGTCGTGTGCTGCGGTGCTGGAACCAGAAGATGCTGAGAGTGAGCGCACCGCAGCTTCGAGATCAGGGCCGCCACCCATGCGGCGAGCCCATACGTCATCGACGCCAATTAGCGCGAAGCCAGTTCGTGCGTCACCGATGATGCGTCCGCGGTTGCGCAAGACGTCGGCCCCGGCGCGGCGCAGCGCGGACACGACGGGATCGATGCCGGCGTAGAAATCGTGGTTGCCAGAGATGGCGACGACGCCTTCTCGCGCGAGCGGAAGCAAACGCCGAGTGAATTGGCCCAGAGTCTCGGCGTAGCGAGGGTCGTGGTCGATGAGATCGCCAGTTAGCACGATGAGATCGGCGCGCGCTTGGCGCACGAGATCTTCTGCAGCGGCCAGCTCCGCCGAGCCTACGAATTGGCCGACGTGGATATCGGAGAGTTGCACGATGGTGAAGCCATCGAGCGCGCGGGGAAGTCCTGGTAGGCGTACTGGTGCATCTTCGATCTGGTAGTCGTGGCGACCCGAGAGGCTACCGTAGAGAGAGCTCGATCCGCCGATCAGGAAGGCAGAGCCAACGGTGGCCTGCACGATGAGCGAGCGCCGCGGGAGCAGGGGCGCTTCGGCGACGTCCGCTCGAGTCGGAGGCGCTGCGAGTTGCGCGGGAGCTAGCGGGACGTCGATGGAAGTGGCGGCAACGTTTGGTGGCGGTGTGGTTCGGAAAACGCGAGCATGTACGCGCGGGGCGACGCGGTAGAGCCAGAGCGCCAAGTCGAACGGAAGTAGGAGGATGACGCTGACGAGCGCCGCGATCTCCACGCTGAACGCAACGGCGAGGGCGGGAGCGAGCGGCAGCTCGGGGAAGATATGACCGAGCACGCGCCCGAGCAGGATAGTGAGCAGCGCGGCGTACAACACGGCGGCGAGCGCGCGCATGGTGCGGGGCGAGAACGTGTAGCTCTCGCGCAGCCAACGCAGCGCACGCCGATTGACCAGATACAGAACGCCACTGAGAACGAGCAGGAAGACGATCATGGAGATGGGCGACATTGCGTTCGGTAGCCCCGCCCAGGTGGGAGTGGCTGCTCATCACAAGACGCGCGAGGAGCGGGTGGAAGTTTCACCGGAGCCGATTGAAGGGCGGCAGGACGGTGTGTTTCTCAGCTCCGATGGCGGGCTCTGTGCAGTGTGGTCGGAAAACCGGGCTAGTCGATGACGAAGAGGCCGGGATCGGACTGGGACCAGCGCCGCAAATCGCCGCTGGCACAAGCGACGACAGGGACGCCGAGGGCGCGTGCTTCGCGCACGACCGTGGGTGCACCTTCGTGGCGGGAGGCGGAGAGGAGGACGTCGGCGGCGGCGATCCAAGTGAGGGTTTGTTCGCGTGGGAGCTGACCAGGGAAGCGTGCCGTGGGGAACGCGTGGGTGAGTTCGGCACGCAGGGGGCCGTCGCCTACCACGACGACTTGGGCTTTGGTGAGCAGGTGCGCGGCGGCAAGTGCTTCGTGGACGCGCTTTTCGGGGACGAGGCGTGCGACGATGACGAGGAGGTGGGTGGCGTGATCGATGGCGAGTTTTCGGCGTGCTTCGGCTCGCGTGGGTGCTTTGCGTAGGTCGATGGCGGCGGGTTCGACGTGGATGCGGCCGTCGAGGGTGGTGCCGGCCATGTTGCGGAGTAGATCGGCGAGTTGATGGGACACGCAACGGAAGCGCAGATTGCGACGGAGTAGGCGCGCGAGGAGTGGGCGGGTGAGCGACGTGGGGAATTCAGCGAGTGCGCGCGCGTCGGAGCCGTGCACGACGACTTCGATGTGCGCGGCGCCGGTGTCGAGGCCGAGCAGGAGGGGCAGCGCGCTCGGGATCAGCCAGTGCACTACGATGCGATCGAAGGGACCTTGGGTGCGCAGCGCCTGGCGCGCGCGGAGTAGCCACATAGCTAAGCCGTGCCAGCGCAACGGCAGTGCCCGTAACCGCGCCTTGAGCCCAGGAAAACCAGCAGCACCGCCGTCAGCGAGCCAAATCACGCGCGGGTTGCCGGCGCTCGCGGCGTGTGCTCCCGCGGCGAAGACGATTACGGAGTGGCCAGCGCGCGCGAGGTGTTCGGCTTCCGAGGCAACGAAGTGGCCAGCAGCGTCGCCGGCGTAAGCAGGGTAGGAAGTGGTGACGATCGCGATGCGCTGAGGCACGCTCACACGCGCGGCAATTCGCCCATGGCCTTTACGGCTTCGGCGCCTTGCGCGTCGAGCAGATCGCCGAGGGAGCGAAGGTAACGAAAGGTGTAGATGCCGGCATCGTGCCCGTCGCCCCAGCGAAACGAGAGCGCGTAGTTTCCAACTTGCTCGAGATCACGCAGCTCGAGGTTGCACCCGCTTTGGAACTTGATGCTGCCGGAGTGGCCTTGGCAGCTCGCGCAGGGGCAGTAGCCGCGCAGGATTTCGTGCGGGAAAATCGAACGGTGGCCGTCACCCCAGGTGATTTCCAGGTTGGTCGCGCCGTGCGGCGCTTTGACGCGGGTGGGTTTGAGGCGAGCGTCCATTTCGATTCTTTCGGGTTCAGCCCTGGCGCGCGTGGATGTTCGAGTTCGGCGCGTCGCGCGTTACTTCTTTGGGTTCAGCCCTGGCGGGCGTTGTAAACGAGGCGACCGCTCTTGGCGAAGTCTTGGAATAGGTTCCAAGCCTCGCTCTCTAGCACTCCTTCGGTGACTTGGATGCCGCGGAGCTGGAGTTCGCGCGCCCAGTCGGGATGAATCGGGCCTTCGTCGAAGCCGGTGAGCTCTTCGATGGCTGGGCCGCCGCCCGCAATGACGAGGGAGCGTACGCCGGACCAGGGGATGGCGCCGAAGCACATTGCGCAGGGGCGCCAGTTGACCACGAGTTGGTGCGCGGGCAGGCCGCGGGCGCCGAGATCGAAAGTGCCGAGGCGTCGTTGGGCGAGTGATAGCGCCATCACTTCGGCGTGAGCGGAGGAGCACGACATCGGCACGACGCGGTTCACGCCGAGTGATACGAGGCGGCCGCTTTGTTCCTCGAATACTGCGGCGGCAAACGGGCCGCCGGTATCACGTTCGAAGTTCTCGCGCGCGGCGCACAAAGTGAGACGCATGCGCTCTTCGATGGTTGCGGAGAACGAAGGCTGTGCCGCCAAGAGCTCGCGAGTCCAATCCGGCAAACTGAGTTCGATGGCGTGTGCGAAATCTGCTGGTTGCATGGTTCAACCGCGCGTGAGGGCAATGACGAGCTCGCGATGTTGTGGCAGCTCCGCCAGCAGCGCCGCCCGGCTCGGCAATGCAAAGTCTTCGAATTCGAAACCGGGCGCCACCGTGCAACCACACAAGCTGTAGCCGTGAGGACCCGCGAGCGGTTGCGCTGCTTGCCACACTCCACGGCGCACCATCGCGAACGGGCGTTCTCCGTGAGTGAGCTCTTTGCCGAGCCGCAAGCGATCGGCGTGATCGCCGTCAATCAATGTGAGCTCCAACGGATCGCCTGCGTAGTGATGCCACGCTTCGTCGGAGCGCACGCGATGGAGCGCCGAAAAATCGCCGGTTTTCAGCAGGAAGTAGATGGCCGTCGAGGCACAGCGGGTCCCAGGGTGCGCGTCGCTGTTCACTCGCAAATCCGAGCGAAATACCTCGGCGTAGTGGCCGCCTTCTGGGTGCGCCTGAAGCTCGAGCGCCCGGATGACTTCTTCTGCGGTCACGCGCGCGCTCCGTCAACACACGGCGCCAAGCGCGCGCTCAATCTCACCGAACGGATCGAAGAGCACCTGAAAGACACCGCGCCAGGTGGGATTCGAAATGTCGCGCGCCAGGCTCCAACCGAGGTAACGGCCTTCGCCGAGCACGAGCCCGGAGAGCGGCGTGTAGATGAGATCGACAACGGAGGGACGCACACCATTGGCTTCGAAAGCGTACTCCCAGGCTACGCTGGCGCCCATCGCAAACGCGAGTGCGCCGAGCGGCGACGCTCCGCAACGACGCGGCCGGTAGTAGAGCTCTGAACCGAGCAGGCCGTGACCGATCACGTTGATGGTCCAGTGATCGTGATCCCATTCGAAGGCGCGCTCGCTTGCATCGAAGATCGGAGGCTTGGAGAACGCTTCGCCATAGTGGCGAAACCAAACACGCGGGCGCGTGTCGGCGAACGGGTTTGGCCACAGATAGGCTTCGGTGGCGCGCATGCCGACGAACAACGCGCTCGTGTGAGCAAAGGGAACCCAAAGCTCCACGGTACGCCGCGACTCGTCGGGGGGCGCTGGCGTCACGGTTCGCGGCGACTTTTCGGCGAGCGCTGGGGTCGCGGTGGCGGGCGGCTCATCGGAGGGCGCTGGTGTCGCGGTCGCCGGCGGCTCGGCAGCTGCGGGGTGCGTGGTCGGCGAAGGCTCCGCGCCGAGTGCCAGCTCGAGAAGGAGAGGAGGGAAGATGAGGCCTCGCTTATCAGAGTCCGCGCGCTGGGGCGCGCCTGCAAACACGCACCGGGGCCGGTCGGTGGGCCGTCTCCGGCTGAAACGACGGGTAGCGTGCATGTCGGCTTGCGTTGCAAGCGGATTCATGACAAACGCTGGCTCCCTTGCCGAATCCTAGCGAAGCCGTTACGTGCAGGCCCCTCGAAGTCCAAGTCGGAGACAAGGGCATCGAGCGAGCCATCAAGCATCTCAAGCGCCGCATGGCTGCCGAAGGCATCCTGCGTGAGCTCAAGCGCCGCCGTCACTACATGAAGCCGTCGGTGAAGCGCCGTAAGAAGATGAGCGAGGCTGCGCGCCGTCGCCGCAAGCGTTTGCGCGCCGACGAGCAGCAGCGCGGCGGACCGGGCGGAATGCTGTAGAGGATTTGGCCGCAGCTGCCCGCTAGGAATAGCGTGGCAGCGTGCCGCCAAAATCTGCTCTCAGCGCGCTTCAGGCTCGCCGTCCTCGGCCTACGAGCACATCTGTCGCGCCGCGACAGCGCTCGCAAACTCAGCCGCCGCCCCCGTCCCAACCGGAATGGCCATTGCCGTTCCGGTTGCGGCACGTGGCGTTGTTAGGGCTAGTTGGTGCAGTCTCTGCGTGGGTAGTTCCGCGTGCGCGTGCCGCTTGGCAAATCCATGCACTGGGCAGTTCGCTCGCGGATTACTCGCTATGTATGGTTGGCCCGACCGGGCCCGAGACGATTCGCGACGACGCCGAGGCATTTCGGCGCCTGGTACGTCGCCGGTTGGTGAGCGCGGCGCCGGAGGAAGCGCCGTTTGCGCGTTGTGCACGCACGGCGGGCGAGGTCAGCAAGAGTCCGGAAGTGGAGCGAGCTCACGCCGCGAAAGCGCAGAGCTTCGTCGAGTACGGGCTGGATCCGACCGGCTCTGCGCGCACGACCCTCGCAGCGTTGCGCGTCGACGGCAACCTGCTGATTGAGCGAGCTCGCGCGGCGTGGCCGTTCGTGCGTGGCAATCCCGCAAAGTTGGTGCGGCCGTCGCTCGGTGCGCGCGAAGCGGTGCACCCGGTGCCGCCTCCGGGCGCTGGAGTTGGGAGAGGTTTGCCTGCGCCGCGCGGGCTTCCGAAAAATACGTGGCGCAGCGGCGATAGCCTTTGGGTTTCGCTGGGCAACAACGCCGGGCAGACCAGTTACGTGAGCAGCGACGGGGGGCTGAGCTTTCGAGCGACGCGCGGCGCGCCGGGCGCCGATGAGCGCTCGGGACGCTGCGTGGGCAAAGATGTGAGCAAGGGCTTCGCGCTTTCATCCGATCCGGATGGCTCGCTGCTCGTGAGCGCGTTTGTGGATGAGCGCACGTCCGAGCCGCAAGCTGCCGTGCGCGGTGAGCATCACTTGTTTGCGGTGGCCTGCGACGAAGACGCGCTGGTCGTTGCTGCACGCTCGGACGGGAGCCGCGCAGCGACGCTGATGTTGTGCCGCATGGGACGCACCTGCGTCCCGTTGCCGTTGCCGGCGGTGGCGCCGTTCTCCCCGCTCACCAGCGAAAGCTTCGACGTGGCGCGTGTGGCGGGTGCGACGGTGCTCGCAGTGGAGACGCGTGGCATCGTGCGCGTCGTATCGACTCGTGACGACGGTGGTAGTTGGACGCCGCCGAGCGTTGCGTTCGACGCTTCCGAGCCAGGTACTGTGCGCGCCGACGTGGGCGTGCCGACGCGGCTGGTTGCATTCGGTTCGCGCCTGTTCCTGTACGGAGCGGCTCAAAAGAGTTCACAAAGCTACGCCCTGCTCGTGTCTGACGATCAAGGCGCAAGCTTCCGAGCACCGACTTTCGCGCCGCGCACCGGCAATGACGTGGCGCGCGCAGCCGACGCCGAGCGCTGATTAACGTGAGCGCCGAGCGCTCTGAGCCGGCCGCGCGTAGCGCTGCAGCGTGCGGCGCACGCGATTGTGCTCGCCCATGGCGTGCTGCACGGCGTCGGCTTCTGCAGCGAGGATAGCGAGCGCGCTCACCGTTTCGCGCACTAGCGTGCGATCAGTTTCGCTGGGCGAAAGCTCGGGATGTGCGGCGATGCGTCGCCACACGCTGAGCGCGGCCACCCAAGCACGGCGCTCCACGTAGAAGTCGGCGAGACCGCGCAGGCGCTGCGCCGTCGGCTCCGTCTCGGCGGCGCTCTCCAGATCAGCCAACGCGAGATCGTCGCGCCGTTGCAGGCGATAGAGCCGAGCGCGCAAGGTGAGCGCTTCGGCCCGCACGTCGGGCAGGGCTGTTGCACGACTCAGGAGCCGTTCCGCTTCGCCTACGTCACCGAGCAATCGGCGCAGCTCGGCGAGTTCGAAGTAGGCGCGCCCCAACGTCGGATCGACGCGCAGCGCGTCGGTAAACGCGCTGATCGCTGCCAACGTATCGCCGCGTGCAACCGCGCGCTGGGCGCGCTCCAAATAGCTCTGCGCTGCGAGCCTTGCCCAACGTGCGGCGTCGTTGGGCTGAGCAGTCTGCGCGAAGCTTGGGCTAGTGCTGGCGAGCAGTGCGAGCACAGCGGCCGCGAAGAGCGCACGCTGAGCTCGCGCCATGCGTCACAACTTGCCGTTCAGCGGGTCGTATGTGCTGTTGCCGCCTTTGAAGCCCAAGCCCTTCGAGGAGTCGTCAGCGTTGGACTTGCCACGGCTGGGAGCGGACTGGCGCGGCGCGGGCGCGGGGGATGGCGCGGACTTGGCTTTGCTGCCACCAATGCTGGCGGCCATGCTCGCAGCGAGTGAGTTTTCGCGTGGCGCCGAGCTGGCTTCACGCGTCGTCGAGCCGCTTTCGCGCGAAGGCGCGCTGGCTTCACGCGTAGCCGAGCCGGTTTCACGCGACGCGGGCTGGGCAGTGGTGGTGGACGAGGCGCTCTTTGCTTCGGTCGTGGCAGCCGTCGAAGTGCTCGGGGAGGTCTGCGTGCTCGGAAGGCTGGAGCGCGATGAATAGGTAGAGCTCGGCAGTGTCGCCGCGGCGACGCTGCTCGATGGCGTGAGCAGCGCGGCAACGGCGCGCGGCGTTCCGAAACCAGGCCCGCCGAGAGCAGCTTCGAGCTTCAGGTAGGTTTTCTCTTGGCCCGCGGCGACCGCTGCTCGGCGCAGCATGTCGTTGCGGTACAGCGTGACGCCGACGCCGCTCAACACCGCGAGCATGAGCACGAAGCGACCGAAGCCGCCCGAGCCACTTGGCTGGACGCGTGGAGGTTGCGAAAACGTGATTGGTCGCAAGCTCTCCGGCGGAGCGAATGGATTGCGCGCGGGCGCAGCGCTCACAGGAGATGCTGCGGGCCAAGTGCTTGCGGTCACCGAAACCGGCACCGGACGCCCCGGTGGCAGCGAGTTCATCGAAATGGGTGCGGGAAGAGGCGCAGGACGCGGTGCAGGCGCGGGTGCAGGCAACGGGCGAACGGGCGCTGGAGCTGCGCGCACGGGCGCAGGCGGTGGTCCTGAACGCGTTGGCGGCGAAGGCGCACGCGGCACACGCGCCGAAGGAGGGGGCGGCGCCACGGGCTTCGAGGGCTCGTCGAGACCAGCAACGACTGAAAGCGGCAGCCACTCGCGCATACCCGGCTGCCAGAGCCGCGTATCGGCATCGATGATCTCGAGGCGAAAGAGATCGTCGAGTTGCTCGAGCGTGAGCAGCTTGGTTTCGCCCGGGCCCGTTGCGACGTACCAAAGCTCAGAATCGCCCTGTTCGAATGCTGCCTGATGAGCCGCCATGAGCACCCTAGTTAGCAGTGAATCGGCCGCCGAGCACGCGGCGTGATTGGGTGTTTACCTATAATACAATCTTCGTTCGTTGTGGGATTAATTCGGCCGGACGATGCGCGACTTGTGGTCGACACACTTGCAAAGCCTTCGCTTCGACGGCTACCTGAAGGGCATGGCTCGTAACCCCTGGGAGGATGATCCGGATTTGCAGGCCTTCGCGGGCCGCCGCTCGGGCGGCATGCCCTGGGGCCGGGTCTTCGTCGGTTTGATCGTCGTGACCGGCCTCACGTTTCTCGGGGCTTACTACCTGCCTTTATTCCGTGCTCACGACACGCTCGCAGCGGAGCATCAACGCGCCGTCGACCAGACGCGCACGTTGGAGCGCTCTTTGGCGGACACCAAGAGCGAACTGCAGAAGGCCGCCGCTCGCCGGGACGAGCTCGAGGCCGAACGCCAAAAGCGCGAAAGCGGTAGCGCCAGCGCAGCCTCCCAGCTGGAAGGCACGCGCTCGGAGCTAGCAGGCAAGTTGGATAAGTTCATCAAGAAGAACCTCGCCGACGTCAGCGTGAAAAACGGCGTTGTCACCGTATCGCTGGCGGATGCCGTGGTACTTGCGCCGAAGAAGCTGGAGGTGGGCGCGGGCGGCAAGCAGATCCTGTGCGACATCGCGAAGGCAGCCGGCTCTCGCGCGTTGTGGATCCACGCGCTCGATGGCGGCGCCGAACCCGACCCAGCGCTGGCGGCAAAGTATTCGGGTGCTTGGGCGGTGCGCAGTGCCCGCGCCGCGAGCCTCGCCGACGCACTCGAGACCAAGTGCCACGTACCGCCCACGCGCTTGCAGGCACTGGCTTCCGCGCGCGCCACGGCGGCCGACAAGTTGCCGCCGCAGCACTTCGAGCTCGAGCTACGCTCGGCCGAGTGACCCCAAGCGATTACTCCCTGGAGACGGAGCGCTAGCCGCGCAGCCCGAGGCGTCGGCGCGCTTCAGCGTGCACTTCGCTCACACCGAAGATGGCGACGTCGCGCGCCTCCGCGTTGCGCACGATCCATTTGATGCGCTCGGGTCCGCTTGCGGGAGCTGGGTGCCCACTCGCCGCTGAGATGGCGCGCAGGGTTGCCATCGTGTCGCCGACTGCCAACAGCGAAGTGCGGTTGCCCCATTGGTAAATCGCGGTCGCCAGCTGGCTGCCACGGTTGCCAATGACGGTGGTTGCTTCGAGCGCCAAGCTGGGCAGCTCGTTGTCGAGCTCCGCCGGCATTGCGGCAGAAATGCGCGCTTTGCAGTCCGCGAACTTGCGCGCGTCGACCGCTTGAGGCGTGAAGCTCGGCGCGAGCAGTGAGAGCAGCGCGGCCATCATGGGCCAGAGATCGATCGGCGCGGTCCGCGCCACCGCGCTGCCGCGCGCTTGCAGCACCTTGAGCGCGCGAATCAGCAGGCAATAGCGCGCGGCGTCGTCCGAGCTTTCGAGCAACGCCTGGCCGAAAACGAGCACGGCCGGCGAGCTGCTGCCCGGAATGCACGTTGCGCCCAGCGTCGGGGACGACAAAACGTGCACGCTAGGGAAGCCGAACGCTCGCGCGACGTCTTGCACGTGCGAAAGGTAACCGGCGGAAGCTGGGGGCAGGGGAGTGGCGCGCAGCGCACGCATGTCGATAGGAAATGCCGTATCGAGCATATCGCCGCTGCGCCTCAAGAGCGCACGCAACGCTGGTGCCATCAAGTCCGGCGCGAGCAGCTCGTCGAGTGCTGCATCGCCCGCCGCGGGTCCGGCGCCGCGCACCGCAAGCTCCTCACCGGAAAGCGCGGCCAAGGTGGCGTGCGCTACAGCTGCTGCATCGGAGTTGCCGCGCAAGTCGGCGACGCTCGCGAGCACATCGAACAATGCCGGCTCGAAGCGCCCCGTTGCCAACGCGCGGCGCGCATCGGCGGCGGCGCGGTCGAGCAACATTTGACCGGCGCGCGCTTCACCGTTGCGAAAGTGGAGCTCCACCAAGCCGCGCAAGAGCAGCGCGTCGTAAGGCCACTCCTTGCGAGCTTTTTCGAGCACACCTTCCGCGCGCTTGGTGTCGCCTACCACCTGCTCCAGCACGCTTGCTAGGCGCAGCGTGCGATCGCGTCGCTGCTCGGGTGTCTTGGAGCGCTCGAGCAGCTCCGTCTGCACTTGCGCAGCGCGCTCCTTCGCGCCCATGCGCCCGTACACGAGAACCAAGCGGTCCACGCTGGCGTCGTCGTCGGGCTCACGCTTCAGCACTTCTTGATACGCGAGCTCCGCCCGTTCCGGATTCGGAATACTGGTGTCGTAAAGCTCCCCCAGACGCCGGTAAATTTGCGCCTGTCGTGCGGGATCGGCTGCGTGTCGCGCCAAGCGAATCAACGCCTGCTCGGCCCCGAGCCAATCACCTTCGGTGAGGCAGATCTCGGTGAAAGCCTCTAGCGCTTCCACGTGGTCCGGGTTTGCGTCCAGCGCCGCTGAGAGCGCTGCTCGCGCCGCTGCGGGCTCACCCACCTCAGCGAGCGCGCGACCGCGGGTGACCTCGATGGCGATGCGCTCTTCGGGATCAGTGGTACGTTCCAAACGACGCGCCAACAGATCGGCGAGCTTCTGGCGATCGCCGCGCGCCACGTACAGCGATTGCAGGCGCGACACCGCCTCTTCGTGGCCCAAATCGATGAGCACGGCTTGCTCCAGAGCGAGCCGGCCTTGCTCTGGGTTCAGCGCGCGATCGAGCCACAGCAGCGCGGCTTGATACAGCGCGTTCACGCGGTGGGCGTCGACGCGGCTAGCTTCTGCCACGGCTTCGAGCGCTCGCGCAGCGCCGGCGTAGTCTTCACGCGCCTCCAGCACTTCGGCCAAGGTGGTGAGTGCGACCAGGTGCTCTGGCACTTGTTCGAGCGCGACCTCCAGCAGTGCCTGCGCATCGTCCCAGCGCCTCAATCGAGCCGCCGACTCCGAGCTGCGCAACGCCAAGGTGGCCTTGTCCACGGCGCGCGAACTCAGTTGGCTCAGCTTGCGCTCGACCTCGAAGAGCACGTCGGGCTGGTCAGCCGCGCGTGCTTGCGCCGACAAGACTCGCAGCGCCCACAAGCAATTGGGATCGCTACGCAGCGCGACCTCTGCCATCGCACGCACCGAACCCCAACTGCCGGCGGCGAGCCGCAGTCGCGCTGCCAGGCGGGCGGGCGGAATCACGTCGCTGCCACTCAACGCGTTCGCGAATGCGGCTTCGACGCCCTCCAGATCGTCGCGCCGGTCCGCGCCGAGGTAGGCCACTTCCAGCCGGCGCAGCGCAGGCAGATAGTGTGGCGAACGCTCCAGAATGGCGCTCTGCCAAACCAGCGCCGGAGAGCCCACGCCGCGAGCGCGATCGAGCTCGTAGAGCCTGTCGTACAGCTCGCGCTGCAGCGCGGCGTCCTCGGTCTCCTTGGCGCGTGAAATCAGCTCTTCGGTCAGGCGGGTGGAGTCCGACGTGCCTGGCGCCAGGCGGTCGAAGAAGGCGCGCGCAAGCGGGCTCGAGCTAGCTTCGAGCGCGCGCCAAGCCAGCGCGGCGGCTTCGTTGCGATTCTCGTCGCGCTCTTGTTCGGCTGCGGCTTCCAACAGCCAACGCGTCTTGGCAGCGCCGCTCGCGCGCGCTCCGGCGGCTTCGCGGTAGGCGGCGCGTGCGCTGGCCTCGGCTTCACCCGAGCGCTCATAGAAGTCGTACAGCGTAGCGTCGTTCGAACGCGCCGCTAACGCTTGCTCGAGGAGCGCGCTGCGCGCTTCGGCGTTGGCTTCCGGCAGGACCAGCACTTCGCGTAGCGCGTCGACCGCGAGCTCCAGCGAATCCTGATGGGCGTCGCGTTTGGCGCGCAGCCACGTGAGCCAGCGCTCGTTTTCGCCGCGCTGCTGAGCCAGGTTCGCGGCGATCGCGAAGACGACGCCGAGCTTCGGATCGGCTTGCGTCGCTTTGTCGAGCAGCGCTTCAGCCTGCGAGAAGTCTGCGCTTCGGCGCAGCGCGGCTTCCACGAAATGGAGTGCGACGGGGGTTCCCGCGCTGCCGGCTTCGGCGAGCCGTTCCATCAGCTCGGCTGCGGACTCACCATCCAAATTCATCAGTGCGCGCGTGGCAAACTCCGACGTGGGCGCCGAGAGCAAGGCACGCTCGTAGGCTTGCTGCGCCAGCTTGGGCTCGGAGGCGAGCTCATAAGCGAGGGCGCTGGCGAGCTCATTGTCGCGCGTAGAGTCTGCATCCTGCCCGCTGCGCGGCCACTCGAGCAGCTTGCTTGCCACGTCCAAGAGCTCACGTCGCGCTACGGAGAGCTCGAGCCCGAGCGCCCGCGTCAACGGATGATCCGGATGCTCACTGCGGAAGGCTTCGATGGCTGGGCTGAGCCAGCTCAGCGCTTTGTCCCGCTCTGCAGGCGGACGCGCCATGCGTCGACCCAACGCGAGCATTGCACGCGCTGCGGTCGAACTGACGGCTGGATCGCGATCGCGCCCGATTCGCCCCGAAAGCACGGCGCCAGCTGCCAATGCGGCGCGACCTGGAGTCTGCGTGAGTTCGTCGAGCAAGCGCTGCGTATCGTCGCTCTCGCTGCCGCCGAGCGCGGCCAGCGCCAAGCGATCGGCGGCGCTGAACGCCGCGCTGCCGTCGAGGGCGCGCTGGATGCCACTCGGGTTATTGGCTTCGAGTGCACGGGCCGCCAATGCGCGCCGCGCGCTCTCGTCAGCGTTGTCGCGCAGGAGCTCTTCGAGAATGCGAATCGCGCCTTCGCGCCGTTCCGGTTCGTGCGCCAGCAGTGCGGCGGACAACCAGCTGGCAGCGCGGCCAAGGCCTTCTACTTCAGCGAGCTTGCCGAGAGCGTTTGCGGCTTGCCCGCGGTCACCTTGCGCCAGCGCGCGTCGTGCTTCCTCGAAGGCGGCGATGGGCGCCGGTGACGATGGACCGGGTACGCGCAGGCGACCGAGCTCCTCAGTGATGCGGGTAAGCTCTGCGAGCTCCGGCAGCTCAGGCAGGCGCAACTTGGCAGGACCAGCGCTGGTCCCGAGCTGCTCGGCAAGACGTTGCACGTGGGCGCGCACGTCGTCGGCCTGGGCGCGCACACACAAATCGAATTTCTTTTTGGCGGCGTCGCGGTCGTCGAGCTCGAGCCGGTTCACCTCGGCGCACAGATAAGCAGCGTGCACACGAGCGTCGGGGGTCGCCGCTCCGCGCGCTTCGAGTTCCAGCAAGGACGCTACCGATTTCCAATCGCTCTCGAGGGCAGCGAGCCAACGCAACTGGCGGCTCACCATGCTCATGTTGCGAGCAATCGCCGAGGCCTCAGTGGCGACTTCACGCGCCCGCCCGATGTCGCCCACGAGCGCCCAAAGCTCACTCGCTACGAGCAGGGCGCGCGCCTTGGCTTGCGCATCCGTCAGCGAGTGTGCTTCGGTCTCGAGCCACTCGGCGCGCGCAATCCAAGCTTCGCGCGCGATGGGATCGATGGTCCCACCGTCTTGCGAGAGAGCAGGCGGAGGTACGCTCGAAGGCCCAATGCGATCGAGCGTTGGCATCTGCGATCGAATCGGCGCGCGCGCGGGTTGCGACTCGTAACGCAGGCTCGGGCGATCGCTCGGCTTGGCTCGCTCGAACGGCGCCGCGATGCTCGGCACGCGCGGTGCGAGCGGGACGCGCCCCTCGGCCACGGCCGTACTCCGCGCATCACCGGGTTGAACACTCGCGCTGGCTTCTGCGCGGAGCTCGGAGAGCTCCGGTGCGCGAATGGTCTGGTTCTCGCTGCCAGGGCGAGCCGAGGGTTGCCCTGGGTCCACCAGCTCTTGCGGCAGCTTGAGGACGCGCGTCTCTTCATCTTCTTCGAACGGCGGAAACTCCGGGATGCTGAGCGGCGTCGCGGACGATGATGGCGGCGGCACGACGGGTGTCTCGGGCGACTGTGTGCGCGGCAGCAAACGTGGATCGGTGTTGGAGCGCGGCCGCGGCGGCTGCGCCGGAATCGCTGGGCTCGCCGGACGTGGTGGCGCTCCGGGACGCGGCGGGAATGGCTTGGGCGGCGGCGAGAGCCGAGGCAGCGGCGACGGTTTGGGCGGCGCTTGCGGTGGCGCCGTTGGTGCCGAGGTGACCGGTGCGTCCGACGGCGAACCCGCCGCGGGAGGCGGGCCCGAATCCGAGAAGCTCTGTGCCAAGAGTTCGCCGAGGCCGCGGCCGATGACGGTCACGTCGTCGTGCCCCAGATCCGGCATCGGTGGTTTCTTAGTCGGCACCGGTGGTCGATTGGATGGCTCTGGAAACGGGTCGCCCAGCAGCGAGTCGAGTAGCGCGTCGGCTTCGATCTCGGCGCTAGTTCGCGGCGGCGCGTCGCTGTCGCTCACTTTGTTCTTCGGATCGCGCGGCTCGTTCATCGCACACCCATCCCCAACTTCTCGCGCAGCTCCAGGTAGGCTGGGGAGAGCACGAACGACAGCAGGCGTTTGGCTCGAGCCTGCCCCTCCATGGAGCTTTCGATGTGCCCGCGCTGTCGCGCATTCGCGGTCAGGACCCAAGAGACGTCGCCTGCCGCAACAGTTGCGATGCGATCCAAAGTGGAGCGCGCTGCGCGGTACCACTCCGCGGGTTGCTGCGACGAGCTGGCGACCGCTCGCGCCAGATCGGGCAGCACCTTGTTGCGCACGCGCCGAGGCATCTTACCGAGTAGCCGCTGAAACTCGCCGAGTAACGCGAACGGAGGTGAGGGCACTTCGACCTCCGCAATGCGGCAGGCGGCCACGACCAGAGCATGAATCTCGTCCGGCTCGCGATGCAGAATCACGCTCGTCCCGCGGCGCAACGCGAGTAGCTCGCGAGCTACGGCTTGGCGATGGAAAGGTCGCAGCGGCGCGGTGACATCACGGCCGATCACCACCGCCGGCGTTTCGGTCGGGATGCCACACACGCCTTCGGCATCATTGCCGCCGATGTACAGCTCGAACTCTCCGATCCCAAACGCCCCCGCCCAAGCGGCGATTTCGTTGCGCACGGCGAGGCCGGCGCGCGGATCGACGCGCTCGCGTTTGCCGACGTTGAACGTGGTCAGGTTGGGGCCGAGCGTCTCCGCGATGGTGCTGGCCAAAGCCGAGATCATCTCTCCGATTGGGCCGCGGTCGCCCGGATCCGCCACGGTAGCAAAGGCGGCGCCATCAATCGCGATGCGCGGTTGACGCGCGACGCGCTCGTCCAATCGGGAAAGCTCCGCGTCGATGGCGCGAGCTTCACCGCCGAGTGCAACCAACGCACCGAGCGCTGCCTGACGCAACGGAAGCCGCCCGAGCTCTCCCGCGATGCGTGCCAGCCGATCGACGCGCTCGCGATTCAGCGGATCGCGCTCCAACTTTTGTGTCAGCGCTTCCAGGCCGCGTACCAATAGGTTTCGCGTGAGCGATTCCGAGAATACGGAGGTCAGCACCAAATCGAGCGCTTCGCCGTCGTCGGGCGCTTCCTCCAGTAGGCGGCTGGCCGCTGCTTCGGCCGCTTCGGGCATGCGTAGCTCGTCACGATAAATCGCCATCGCGAGGCGTGCCGCTTCGATGCGACCGGCCGAGGTTTCGCGCTCGTTCATCAGCTGCTCGAGCACCTCGGTAGCTTGCTCCCACGCTTCGGCGCGCGCCGCCGTGCGCGCGAGTCGTTCGCGCACCGGCAACGTACTGAGCCCAGCGCGATAGAGCGCGCTCAACACCTCCAGGGCGCGCGGCAAGTTCTTGAGGCGCCCTTCGTACAAATCCACTGCAGCCACGCCGCTCATCAAGCGCTGCTGCTGAGGAGCTTCGGGATGCTCCGCGAGCCGCGACAGGTTCTCCGCGGCTTCTTCGAAGCGCTGCATGGTGATGCAAATCTCACCGGTCAGCGCCAGAGCGCCGACGTGATCCGGCTCGAGCTCGCGCACCCGTTCGAGCTCGGCTAGCGCACGCTCGCGATCGCCTGCTTCGCGCAGGACACGCGCGCGCTCCCAGTGCAAACGGATCACCTCCGCTGGCTCGATCGCGACGGTCAGGCGGCGCTCGATGAGCTCCAGCAAGCGCGGACCGTCTTTGCGAGCCCGCACCATGCGAAATAGTCGATCGAAAGCGCTGAATAGCTCGATGTCGCGCTCCGTCGCGCGGCTCAGCGCGTACTCACCACGCTGAGTGTCTTCGAGCTCGTCGAGCAAAATGGTGGCGGCCTCCTCCCACAGCCGCGCGCCGACCACGTCATCGGAAACAGCGTCGCCCAGAGCGGCGCTGGCTTCCGCCAAGGTTGCGCGATCGCCGCTCGCGAGTGCCGCACCACGCAACCCCTCCCAACCAATTACCTCGTCGGGGAACGCTTCAATCACGGTGCGAAACGACTGCGTCGCGCCTTCGATGTCGCCGGCTGCCAGTTGGTTGAAGCCGGCCATCGCCGTGGCCATCGGTGAACATTCCTCGCCGAGCGAAGGCAGTGCTCCGAGAAGCGCGCGAGAGCGCAAGCCGGGATCACGCCCTGGTGCCGCCACCTCGAGGTTTGCGAGCTTGATCGCCGGGTGCTCGCCGTCGAGTAGTTTGTGTGTGCTGTTACCGCTGAGCTCCGCCACCAGCGCGGCGCTGGCGGCCAGCGTGTGCGAGGCGGGTTCACTCAGTCGTGCCGCGAGTGCATTGCGCGAGGAGACCTCCTCTTCGCGATCGTTGGTGGCGAGCGCAAAGGATAGCCATTCGAGCGCCGGAACCGGCGACGTATCGCTACCTGCCCAGGTGCGGGCGCTCTCCATGGCAACGAACGCGTCGGGTGACGAGCCTGCCGCGGTCCCGGCGAGCTCCATCTGGTGTAAGACCGCGTGAGCCAGGCGCGCCGTTGCAGGGCTCCAACTGCTCAAGGCTTTCAAAGCCTCGCGGCGTGTGAGATCGGCGCCGTCACCGACGCCCCATAACGCTTGCGCGAGCTCACCAGCGTGTGTGATGTCGCGGTTAGAGCTTCCGAGTGAGCTCAACGCTTGCCAGGCTGCGTCGCTCGCACCCTTGCGGCCGAGCTCCAGCGTGAAGCGCTCGAGTTGTGCCAGCGCCGGATCGCTTTCTGCCAGGGCGTCGAGCGCTCGTGCACGCGCGCTGGGATCGTTCGGATCGGCTGCCCGCAGTGCCCAACCGAGCACGTTGATGCCCGCATCGGGCTGCTGCTCGGCGGCACGTTGAAACGCTTCTACGGCGCGGGGACGCTCGTCGAGCTGCCAGCTCGCCATGCCCGCAGCGATGGACAGCGCGGCGCCCAGCTCGGCTTCGTTCGCCTCGCTGGCTGAACGCTCCAGAACGTCGCGCGCCTTGGCCACGTCCCCTCGCTCGACGAGCAGCAGGCTCAATGCGGACATGACCACCAGGTCGTCCGGCGAGTCTTCGTGCAGCGCAGCCAGCTCCTCCTGTGCCATGTCGAGATCGCCGCGCAACAGAGCACGCAGCGCGACCAAAGTGCGCAAAGCTCTCGCCTGGCTCGGCTCGGCTTCGAGCTCCGACAGCGCTTTCAACGCTGCAGCAGAGGGCAACGCGGCTGCGCTCTCGTTGACGTCGGGCAGCATCAACCAAGGCCCGACGTAGGCGGCGAGCGCGTTGCCGAGCCAAGCGCCGCCGGGACTGCTCGCGATTGAGGCAAACGCCGAGTATGCTGCGTTGCCGTCTCCGCGTAGCGCACGGGTACGCGACAGCTCGAGCCACAAGTCCACGAGCTCGCCTTCACTGGCGCCCTGGGCGAGCAATCGTCGCGTGGAGTCTTCGTACCAAGTCGCCTCACCCAACACCGCCGCAAGCATGCGGGCGACTCGCGCCACAACCAGGGGCGATGCGCCGTAGAGCGCGGCCTGACTCAGGGCAGCCTTGGCTCCGGAGACATCGTTTGCTTGCTGTGCCCACACGTAGGCAGCGTCCAGATACGAATTGGCCTTGGCCGCATCCTGTTCGAACTGCTCCCCGAGCGATTCGAGCGCGCTGGCGTAGCTCGATGCTTCACCGCGAGCCCTCAAACCGAGGTCGAGAGCGCGGGCTACCACCGATGCGGGAGCCAAGCCGAGCGCCTTTTCGACTGCGTTGACGGCCTTGTCCGTCTCGCCGTCGCGCATCGCCGCGTCCGCTAGCCGCAGCCACAAGCACGCACCCGCTTCGCCGTCGACGCCGAGCGCGAGCTCTGCTTCCGCGAGCCGCGCAGCCGTGCTCGTGTCGGCCACCGCATCGGCGAGTTCGAGGCGCGCGTGCAACAGCAATGGCTCGTTGGGCGCTTCAGCCAGCGCCCGATCGAGTAGAGAAGCCGAGCGCTCCGCATCGCCGCGCGTGCGGTGCAATAGCGCCGCACGCAACCAAACCTCCGCAACCTGCGCTGGCACGCGGCGGAATTGTGGAATGCCGTAGCCATCTCCGGCCGAGGGCTCCGCGATGGCACGCAGCATGAGCTCGCCTTGGGTTTCGAGCGCGCGTGCCTCCGCCTCTTGCAAGCCGTTTTCGCGGGCGAGGCGCTCCTGCGCGAGCAGCGCGAGATACGTGGCCTCGCCGCCCTGGGCCACGGCGCGCTCCAGTGCTTCGAAAGCGCCGTCGAGCTCGCCCTGTTGCGCGCGCTGCTCGGCCAGATCGATGAGGAGCAGGGCGCGCAACGTCGAGTTTTGGGTGAGCGCGGCGCGCGATGATAACGCTCGCTGCAAGAGCTCGCCGTCGCCAACACGCGTTGCTATGAGCTCGAGCGCGAGCCAAATCGAAGCGTCGTCCGGCGTTTGCTCAGCGGCGTCGAGCAGCGCAGCGCGCGCGGCGTCGAGCTCCGATTGCTGATCGGCGAGGAACGCCGCTTGATCCACGAGAGAGCGCGCGCGTTCTTCCGCGGTGTCGGCCACCCGCACCAAGCGCTCCAAAACGCGGCCAAGATTTTTGTACGATTGGCGCCGTTCGATGATCGCAACGAGCCGCTCGAGCGGTTCGCGAAAATCAGGATCGCCGTTTACGGCAGCGAGATAATCGCGAGCAGCCGCCGCTTCGTCGCCGAAGCGCTCTTCGAGCACGCCAATCTCGTGCAAGAGCAGCGCTTGCAACGCCGCGTTGTCGCCCGCGTCGTGTTCGGCACGCAGACGTTCGATGCTCGAGATCAGCGCTCGTTCGTCAGGCGGAGCCGAAGAGCGAGGCGGCGCTTGGGTCGAAGTGCTGGACATCCCAGGGAAACTCCGCCCGAATCTAGAAGACGTATTCGCGGGTGCCTAGCCCCGACTTCTCGCGAACTGCTCTTCGATGAGTTCGCTCAGTCTTTCCGCGTGCGCGTGGGCGGCTTTACGCATGAAATGTGTTCGATCCGCGCAGGTCCGGCGTGCGGACTTCGCCGGCCCGCGGTTACGCGTGATCGTCCAATACCGGACTCAGCGATTGCGCCGGATGATCCAATATCCACGCGGCGTGTCGATGGGTTCGGGATACACGTCGCCCTTCTGCAGAGTAAAAAGCAGATACTCCACTACCGGCTCGAGCACGTCGCGCGGCACGCGCCCAGCGTCAGACGTGGAACCGCGATCGCCCTTGCTCACAGCGGCGGCGAAGTCTTGCTTGGCTTCTGCGGCGAGCGTCATCGCGCGCGACTTCGCGTCCGCTTTGCTGCGCGCATCTTTGGGTGCCGATTGCGCGCCTTGATAAGTTACTTGAACAACACCGAAGCTGACTTCCTTCGGCGCATTCGTTGGGAGCTCGGGCACCTTCCGGCCGTCGGGTAGGGTGTCGAAAGCCTCCGTCTGACCGATCTCGTCGAGCTCCACGCCGTCGTTGGACGCGGCGGCTGGCGGCGCCGCACTCGCGGAAGCACTCGGCATTGCAGATGCGATCGCGCTTGCCGATGGCGTGGCGAGGTGGGTGGTGGTCGGTGCGTGTGGTGAGCGGCGGCCCATCACAATTACGAGCGCGATCCCCAACACGAAAAGAAGTCCGACCGCGATGGCCGTGGTTCGTTGCATTTTTTTCTCGGTGTCAGTCCGGCCACCCGCCAAAAAGGGAAGCTTCGGGCAAGCCACTATCCCACTCGACGGTGTCCGGCAACTGTCGCGCCACGGCTGGCGGCCGTTGCGAGGAGGGCAGGCGAAACCGAAGAAACTGAGACAACCCCCGTGCTCTCCTGCTAAAGGTTGAAAAGACGGGCAGATGTTCAAGGTCGAGTGCCCCGGGTGCAAGGCGCCCTATCAGGTCGACGAGCGCCGCATACCGCCCAGCGGATTGAAGATGCGCTGCCCGAAGTGCGGCAGCTCGTTCAAAGTCGATGCGCCGGGTAGCCCAACGCAAGCGGCGCCGACGGCCGTGCTCGGCGCTGTCCTCGGCGTGACGAGCGACTCCGTCGTTCCGCCGCCAGAACCGAAGGCCCCGTCACCGCTGAAAGCCACGATGTTGGGTGTTGCACCTGCAGCGCCCGCGGCCCGTCCGGCTCCGCCACCACCGCCGCGTGCGAAGTCGCCGTCGCAGAGCGATGCCGATCTTCCCGCGCCGATAGCAAAAGGCGCGGCTGATTTGCCGAGTCCGGTAGCGAAAAAGGCGCCACCCCCTGCGCCCGTGCGTGCAAAGGCTCCCGCACCGCCCGCCCCGCCGAAAATCGAATCGGAGCCCCCCTTCGAGATCGACGACTTCAGTAGCGAGCCGCAGGATCTGCCCGCGGCAGTGAACAAGGCTGCCGCGCCCAAGCCGAAGGCTGACCTCGCCGATCTTCCCGCTCCAGCGCCAGCACGTCCCCCGCTGCGTCCCGGTACTCCGCCTGCACCGTTTGCTCCGCAAGCCAAGCCGGCAGCGAACAAGCCGGCGGCACCGTTGGCAGCTGCAGACCTTCCCGAGATCTCGAAGGGTGTTGGGAAGGGGCGCGGGTCGTTCACTGACGAGCTCGACTTGCCTTCGGTGTCGGCTTCGCGACCGCCCGCAGCTCCGGCTCCCCTTGGCCACGATTTGCCGGCTCGCGCGCGCAGCCGCTCGTTCGGCGAAATCGAGCTCGACTTGCCAGAGGCGCACACCGGCCGCGCTTCGTTGGATCTCCCCGAGCTGTCCAAACCGGCGATCGCTCCAGCCGCTCGCGCCAGCGCGCCGGAGTTCGATTTACCGAGTCTTCAGCACGACCTGGATCTGCCGAGCCCAGCCAACAACTTGCCTTCGCTCGGTGGCGATCTGCCGAGCCTCAGCCGAGCCGGTCTGCCCAGTGTGAGCTCGTCACCACCGGGGATCGGCTTACCTGCAGTTCCGAGCTCGCCGAGCAGCAAGCCTGCCGCGCCGATTAGCCTTCCACCACTCGAGCTCGATGTACCGGCGCAACCGTCGCCACGACGTTCATTTGGCGAGCTGGATCTCGATGCGCTCGGGCCCGCATCGGCGCGCACTCCGAGCGCTCCGCGTGCAGCGATGCCTTCGCGTCCGGACGATTCGCTGGAAGCCGATCCGTTTGGTGAGGCCGACCTGCTGCCGCCCGGTTCCATGCCGCGCGCGGCACCTGCTCCGCGCATCTCGTCGGGACCTCCGCCGGCTTTGGGTGGAGCTCCGGTGGCCACGCCCAGCTCTCCCGTGATTCGGCAGGCAGGCGGGGGCACCGCGTACGGCGAAGTGAACTTGGGCGGTGACACCGAGGACGAAGTGGGGCTCGAGGCAGCGCCCGCCGCTGCGTATCGCGCGCCGATGTCCAGTGATCAGGACATGGAGTTCGGCGATGTGCCGCAGGAGCCGAACGCTCCGGTGGCAGCGCCGGCAGTCAGCGCTGCTCCGGTAGCTCGCACGAGTCTGCCGGTATCGCGCCGCCCGGGTGCTGCCAGCACCGTCGCGCCTGCGCGGAAACGCAGCTGGCGTTCGATCGCAGTGCTCGGATTGTTCGTGCTGGGCGGAGCTGCGCTGGCGCTCAATCCCAATGTGGGTCCCTTCGGCGCTTATTTCATTCTCGATCAAGTACGCGCCGGCCAATACGAAGACCAAGTGCAGTCCACGGCGAAGAAAGTTCGCGCTCGCATGGCGGCCGACACGGCCAGTGACGCCGCCGCTGCTGCCGCGGAAATCGAAGAGGCGCGAGCCAATTCGCCGCGCGCTCGAGGGTTGCGCACGCTCGCAGCGTACTTTGCAGCTCAGCGGGAGCTCCGCTTCGGCGCTGATCCCGAGCTGCACGCTCGCGCTAAGGTTGTGCTCGACGAATTCGAGGGTCAGGAAAGCATCAGCTATCTGGATTTGGCTCGAGCGGGCAGGGCGGCGACCGAAGGTGAGCTGCCGCGCGCCCGCAACTTGCTCTCGCGCGCCGGGAGCAACGTGGACGCACAGTTCTTGAGCGGTGAGGTCGAGCTGCGTGCTCGCGACGCCGCCGCACTGGCGATCTGGCAAAACCTCGAGAAGCTCGAGCCCACGGCTCGTTCGCGCTTCGGCCTGGCTAGGGCGCGCCTTGCGGCTGGCGACAAACCGGGGGCCGAAGCCGCCGCCAAAGCCGCGCTGGCGCAGAACCCGGCGCACGTGGGCGCAAAGATCCTGCTCGCCGACATCGCTGCGGCCGCGAACCGCGAAGCCGACGCGATGGCTCTGCTCGAGCAGGTGACGCGTGAGCCCGCGCGCGCAAGCGCCGAAGAGCGCGTGCAGGCGAGCACGTTGCTCGGCGACATTCATCTCGGGCGGTCGCGCATCTCCAAGGCCGAAGCGGCCTACACCGAAGCGCTGAAAATCAATCCCAAGGCGGCGCGCGCGTTGGTTGGGGTGGGCGAAGCACTGTTTCGCGCCGGGCGCTACTCGGAGGCGCAAGCGCGCTTCGAAGCGGGCGCGCAAGCGGATGCGGAAGACTTGCTCGCCAAGGTGGGCGTCGCGAAGAGCAAGCTGTTGCTGGAGCGCATCGAAGAAGCACACGCCCTTTTGAAGAAGCTGCGCGAATCACACCCGAACTCGCTGCGCGTCATCTTTTGGTATGGCCGCTCGCTCGAAGCCGTGGGTGATCGCAACGAAGCGGAGAAGGTGTACGCCACGGGTATTGCCAAGACGCCGGCAGATCCGATGCTGGTCGACACCTACATCGCACTCGCCGTTCTGCAAAATCAGACTGGCCGCGCCGAGGCAGCGCAGAAAACGCTGGCTCAGGCGCGTGAGAAGCTGCCCCCCTCGGCGGCGATTCACCGGGCGCTCGGCGACGTGGCGATTTCTCAGGGTCGTTTCGCGGATGCAATCACCGATCTGAAAAAGGCTATCGAGCTCGATCCCCAAGATCTCGGCGCGCGTTTCCGGCTCGGCGTCGCCTACCGTCGCGATGGCAAGCACGATCAGGCGTTGAAAGCATTCGAGGAGGTCGCGGCGGCCGACCCGGACTATCCGGGCCTCGCACTCGAACGCGGCTTGCTGTTCGAAGCCACCGGCCGCGCCGAGGAGGCGTTGCGCGCGTACGAAGGGGCACTCGCCAAAGCGCCGACCGACGTCGACCTGATGTTGCGCGTGGGTTGTGGTTACGCGACGGCAGGTCGCTCTAAAGAAGGTGAGGAGCTTCTGCGCAAGGTGCTGAGCTCGCGACCCACCTCGGCAGAGACTCACTATTGCTTGGGGCGCGCGCTGTTCTCCGAAGGTTCACGCCTGGCGGATGCACTGCGCCTGTTCGAGCGCGCTGTGGAGCTCGATCCCCACCGCGCCGAATATCACCTCTACGTAGGTTGGGCGGCGCGCGAGAGCGGTAATCTTCCCAAGGCGACACGCGCGCTCGACCACGCCATCTCGCTCGATCAAGGTATGGCCGATGCGTACTGGCAGCGCGGTGTGCTGCGGCAGCAAACCGGGGTCGTGAGAGACGCCCTGCAAGATCTCACGCGCGCGCTCGAGTTGCGCCCCACCCGCCACGAGATTCACGCCGCGCTCGCCGACGCATACTTCGATCTCGGACGTGAGGCGCAGGCGCTCTCGGAGTGGAAGCTCGCCGTCGCAGCACAGCCCGACAACTCCACCTGGCGCTTCCGTTACGGCAAGTTGCTCGCCGCCAATCGCATGAACGATCTGGCGCGTACGGAGCTCAGCAAGGCACTCGAGCTTCACGAAAAATCTCCGCGCGGCGAACGCTGGCTGCCGTGGGAAGCGCACCTGCTGCTCGCGCGCGCCATTGGCCCAAAGCAAGAAGCTGTCAGCCACTGGCAGGAGTTCTTGCGCCTTGGCCCCGTCGACTCGCCGTATCGTGCGGAAGCCCGAGCCGCGCTCGAGCAGCTCGGCGTGCGCTGATCAGCGGCGCATCATCAACGCTGCACTCGGCAACGGCGCGCGCCGGTTGTACAAAACGAAACGAGCCGACGGCGCTTGGAGTCGCCGTCGGCTCGCCTTCGAGCTCGCGTTACGATCAGCCAGCGGGGGCGGGCGCCGGCGCGTCGGGCGCACCCACCGTGAAGTCGTAGACGAACGTTGCGTCGCCATCGCGCTGGTCGGGCGGCGTCAGCACCAGCCCTTGCAACGAATCGACCACGCACTTGGTGAGCTGCTCGGGCGCAGTCGTCCCAGCCGGATCGGCTGCGACGTTGGTGAGCTTGCCCGTCTCGTGCTCCACCATGAGCTTCACCGTGACCTTGCCCTGAAGCTCCTTGTTGGTCTTCAAGGCCTCGTCGTAGCAGCTCTTCACCTGCGCGTTTTTGGTTGCGAGCAGGGCCTGCGTGTCATCCCGATACATGTCGGGCGAGCGAGCAGCGAATGAACAACCCGCAGCGAGGGCCACGAGTGCAAGGACAGAAAATCGCTTCGTCATGGTCATCTCCGTTCCTATTCAGCTCGGCCAGTCCTCACTTGGTCTCCGCGGGCTTCTTCGGCTTCAACGTCGGCAGCTTGCTGCCAGCGGGAGCGGCGGGTGTAGCGGGCGTCGCTGGAGCGGCGCCGGGAGTCGCGGGCGTTGCGGGCGTTGCCGCCTTCGCGCCGGGTTTCAAGCCGCCAGCCTTCGGATCCGCCGCTTTAGGCTCTTCCGGCGTCTCCTTCTTCTCGACGACCTGCTTTTCTTCGAGGACCTTTTCCTTGCCGGTGTGATCGATCTCGACCTTCTTCTGCGTCACATCCTGCTCGGTCACCACGAACTCGACGCGGCGATTCTTCTCACGGCCGTCTTCGGTCGCGTTGTCCGCGATGGGCTTGGTGCTACCGAATCCCTTCGCCGTGAGGCGTGAAGCTTCGACGCCTTTGTCGACGAGGTACTTCATCACGCTCTTGGCGCGATCGTCGGAGAGCTTCAGATTCTTCTTCGCGTCGCCTTCAGAACTCGCGTGGCCCTCAATCGAGAGCTTCTTCACTTGCGGGTTCTTCTTGATGGTGTCGGCGATCTCGTCCATCAACCCGAACGACTGCGGCAAGATGACGGACTTGTTGAGCTCGAATTGGATCTTCTCGCCGATCTCGATCTTGTTGTCCTTCAAAACCACGCGGGCAGGTGGAGGCGGCGGTTCCTCTTTCTTCGGCGGCGGTGGAGGTGGAGGCGGTGGCGCCGGCGGCGTGCCAACGACGCTGATGGCTTGCTGTCCTTGGAATGCGGTAACTCCACCGCAGGCCATCGCAAGCAGCGCCGTACTCAACAGCGCAGCGTGCGAAACTAGCTTCGAGCCCGTGCGAAAAATGTGCATCGGATCGACTCCCGGTCTAAGCACCAGATGGTTGTGGGAAATCCCCTGTTTGGTAACGCGTACTAGTCGCATCCCAGGTCCCATCGAGTCAAGACGCAGGTACTCTGCCGGCCGGCCGGAACCGCTAGACATCAATAAGCAGTTATCGAATCAGCCGACGCGCTCCACGAGCTTTTGCGCAATAGTGCTCGAGTAGGATGTGTGCGCCCTGAAATGAACTGAGCGCGACTCCTGCTACGAAGTCGCGCTCGGATTCAGCGCCTTGGTGAAAACGGAGCGCGCTCCGTTGCGCCTCAGCTCTCGATGAAGCTCTTCAGCTGCTTCGAGCGGCTCGGGTGGCGCAGCTTGCGGAGCGCCTTGGCTTCGATTTGGCGAATGCGTTCGCGCGTCACCTCGAAATCTTGTCCGACTTCTTCGAGGGTGTGGTCGCTCTTCTCGCCGATGCCGAAGCGCATGCGCAGAACCTTCTCTTCGCGCGGAGTGAGCGTCTTCAGCACGCGGCGCGTCTGCTCGCTCAAGTTCATGTTGATCACCGCGTCGGCGGGGCTGATGACGCTCTTGTCTTCGATGAAGTCGCCGAGATGGCTGTCCTCTTCTTCACCGATCGGAGTCTCGAGGCTGATCGGCTCTTTCGCGATCTTCAGGACCTTGCGCACCTTGTCGAGCGGCAGCTCCATCTTCTCCGCGATCTCTTCGGGAGTCGGCTCGCGCCCGTACTCTTGGACGAGGTAACGCGAGGTGCGAATCAGCTTGTTGATCGTCTCGATCATGTGCACCGGAATACGGATGGTGCGAGCCTGATCGGCGATGGCGCGCGTGATGGCCTGACGAATCCACCAGGTTGCGTAGGTGCTGAACTTGTAGCCGCGCTTGTACTCGAACTTGTCGACGGCTTTCATGAGGCCGATGTTGCCCTCCTGAATCAAGTCCAGGAACTGAAGCCCGCGGTTCGTGTACTTCTTGGCGATCGAGACGACCAAACGCAGGTTGGCTTCCACGAGCTCTGCTTTGGCCTTCTCGGCCTTGCGCTCGCCGGCACGAATCGCCTGATACGTCTTCAAGAGGTCGGTCGCGTCGAGGCGTAGCTCTTCCTCGACCTTCTTCACGCCCTTGCTGGCGCTCTTCAGCGCCTCGTCCATCACGTCGAGATCGCCGCGGTCGACGCCCAACTTGCGGGCGAGCTCGTCCTCGAGCGCCGGGTCGTCCTTGGCGTCGCGCAGCATTTTCTTGAGCTCGGCCTTGCTCGCGCCAGTGATCTTCTCGAGCTCGATGACTTTGCCCTGCGCGCGGTAGACGCGCTCGATCATCGCCTTCAACTTGGCCACGATCTTGTCGATCGTCTTCTTGTTGAGGCGCATCTCCTGCAGCGTCTTGATGAGCTCCTTCTTGTTGTCGGAGAGCTCCTTGTCGATGAGCTTCTTGCGCGCGTCGACTGCGGTCTTGCGCTCCTCCAAGAGCTCCGCGTTCTTCTTGTCGAGGCGGCGCACGCGATCGATGAGACGGATGATGCGGCGGTCCGCCTCCTCTTCGTCGAACTCGTGCTCTTCGTCCTCGGCGTCGCGCACGATGTCCTTCACGCGAATCTTGTGATTGCGCAGGCGCTCACCAATATCGATGATTTCGCGCACCGCGATCGGGCTCGACAAGATCGCGGTGAGGACCTCGTTCTCGCCCTCTTCGATGCGCTTGGCGATCTCGACTTCACCCTCGCGCGTGAGCAGAGCGACGCTGCCCATCTTGCGCAGGTACATGCGCACGGGGTCGTTGCTCTTGTAGTACTCGTCGTCGTTGGCGCGACCGGGCGTGCCCGAAGCCGGTCCGCTGCCTTCCGCAGCGCTATCGTCTTCAGTTTTTGCCTGCGCCTTGCTGGGCGCCCCGTCCTCGTCCGAAACGCGGTGCGGCGCGATCTTGATGTTGCTCGCGTCGTCGACGACTTCGATCTCTTCGTCGTCGAGAGCCGACAGCACATCATCCATCTGGTCAGGGCCGACTTCTTCACCCGGCAACGCTTCGTGCACGTCGTCGTAAGTGAGGAAGCCTTTGCTCTTGCCGAGACTGATCAGCTGCTCTTTGGTTTTGCCGTTGGGCTTGCCATTGGCGGCGGTGGGGCTCGACGGCGCGTCATCGTCGTCGAAGTCGTCATCGCGCTCGGAGCTCTGCGGTGCGCTCGATGGCGGGGCAGACCCTTTGCTACCCTTGGCCTGCGCTGCAGCTTTCGGCTTCGGCTTTTCAGGCGACGCGGCCTTCTTCGGAGCGACCGCCGCGGGCTTCTTTGCCAAACGTTCAGGTTTCTTGGATCCCACCTTGACCTCGTTACTCCGGTGCCACGACCCTGTGTCGCCGCTCTTTGTCGAAGCGCTGCTTGAGGACTTCGAGCTGTTGATCGAAGTCGCCCGTGCGACGAGCGCGTTCCAGCTCTTCGACGGCCGTCTTCTTGTCGCGTTTCAGCACCAACGCCTTCAACTGCCTCACGTTCCCTGAAAGCACTGCCTGCGCGTCTTCGGCCTTCAGGTGTTGAGGGGCTGAAAGACGTGCGAGGGCGAATGGATGGATCGAGGGCGCCAGCTTAGCAAGCACTACTTCCGGGTTCCTGAGGCCGTCGTGCTCAAAGCTCTGACGCATCGCAGCAAGCGCCAATGCGCTGTCGCCTTCGAGAAGCTCTGCAGCTTCGATGGCGTCGGTGCTCGTAAACAGTTCTGGAAAGTCGAGTAATGCGCCCAAAATCTCGAGCTCGACCTGCTGACTCCGCATGGGCGATCGGGCTCGCACTGGAGCCGCAACAGCAGGTGCGGCCGGTCCTTCGGCCTTTCGCGGTTGAGGCGGCGCTTTCACGCGTGCACTGAGTGCCTGCAACGTGCGCGCATCGGTCATGTTGAAGCGCTCCGCGAGCAGCCGCAGCGCGCGATCCTCTTCGATTGCCCGCGCAGCTGGATCTTTCTCGCTGTCCAAGAGCTCTCTCACGCGCTGCACGAGAGCGCCCTTGGCTTGTGCATCTTCAGCGCTGAAAGACTCGTCGAGCAAGCAGTCGACCAGGTACTGCAGCATGCCGCGCGACACGGAGAGCACACGCTCGACCCCAGCGCGCCCTTCCTTGCGACTGAGCTCATCGGGATCGATGCCGTCCGGCAAGGTCGCTACCTTCGCCGTGAGCTCGAGCTTTTGGCAGACGTCGCGCGCAGCTCGCACCGCACGCTTGCCAGCCTCGTCGCCGTCGAACAACAGCGTGAGGTTCGGACAGAAGCGACGCAGCTGCTGTGCTTGCTCTACCGTGAACGCCGTGCCGAGTGGCGCCACCACGTTCTTCACTCCGCGTGCGTGTAGGCTCACCACGTCGAAGTTGCCTTCGACGAGCACGCAATTGTCGGCCGTGCGGATCGCGCTGCGAGCCTGATACAAACCGAACAACGCTTCGCGCTTCTTGTAGATGGGCGACTCGGGCGAGTTGTAATACTTCGCCGGCTTGTCGGCGTTGGCAGGCGAGGGGGACAAGCCGAGCGGCGTGAGCTCGGCAGCAGGCGGCTCCGAAAGCGCGCGACCGCTGAACGCGATCACGCGCCCTTGAACATCGACCACCGCGAACATCAAACGGTGCCGAAAACGGTCGTAAAAGCCGCCGCCAGTCTTACGCGGCGCGACCAACCCAACCCGCTCGGCGGCGCTCAGGCTGGCGCGCTGGTCACGCAGGTGCTGAGCCAAACCTTCCCAACCAAACGGTGCATAACCGACGCGGAACGCCTGCAACGTGTCCGCGATGGAATCCGTCGGTGCGCTCGGAACCAGTCCACGCCGTTCGAGTTCCGCTTGTGCGTATGCCGCCAGGGGATGTTCGCGCAACATGCGTTCGAACCACGACGCTGCGATCGCGCTCACCTCGTAATGCTCATCGGCACGGCGGCGCGCTTCGAGTTGTTGCTGACGCTCACCTTCGCTGACTCGAAAGTCGACTTCGATGCCAGCGCGCTCGGCGAGCCGGCGCACCGCATCCAAAAACTCGAGCCCTTCGCTCTCCTGCACGAACTTGAGGGCGTCGCCCGAAGCATGACAACCGAAGCAGTGATAGAAACCGCGCTCCGGGTTCACGTGAAAGCTGGGCGACTTCTCCTTGTGAAAAGGGCAGAGCCCGACGAAGCTTCGTCCGCGCTTGACGAGCTTCAGTGACTCGCCAATGAGCGCAACGAGATCGGTCTCGCGCCGAATTCTGTCGAGCGTGTCTTGCCCGATCACAGCCCACGCATACCCCAAATCCATGCGCGGCGCTGGTCATGTGTTTGGTAAAGACGTCGGGCGTTCGGCACGCTCGGCAGCCGAGCGTTTTTGAGTGATCGCCGAGCTGGAGGAGTCAGTGGTCGCTTGAACTGGACTTATGTTCAGTATACAATCTCTTTGCATGCTGCGTCCGCTGTCGCAGTCAAATCCGCGAAACCGCTGGGAATCTGCCAATCGCGAGTACGATTTGGGGGAGGCGCCGCGTGTTGGTCTCACCGTTTATGAGGACGACACGCAGAGCATCATCACCAGCAACGACAGTCCGGACGTTGCTTTTCGTTACAGCCTGAACCCCTACCGCGGATGTGCGCATGGCTGCGCTTACTGTTACGCGCGGCCCTCCCACGAGTACTTGGGCTTCGGCAGCGGGACGGATTTCGAGCGCAAGCTCGTCGCGAAACCACGTGCCGCCGAGCTTCTGCGCGCGCGCTTCGAAAAGCCGAGCTGGCAAGGTGACTTGCTCGTGATGAGCGGCATCACCGATTGTTATCAACCGCTCGAAGCGGAGCTCGAGCTCACGCGCAGCTGCTTAGAGGTGTGCGTCGAGTACCGCAACCCGGTTCACATCATCACCAAGAGCGCGCTGATCGAGCGGGACATCGAGGTGCTGGCGCGCCTACACGAAGTCGCGTCGGTTGGCGTCTCCGTTTCGGTCACCTTTTGGAACGCCGCGGTGGCTCGTGCCATCGAGCCGTACGCGCCTGCGCCGCGTCGGCGCGTGGAAACCATTCGGCGCCTCACCGCCGCCGGTCTACCGGTTCTCCTTCACATTGCGCCGCTCGTACCCGGTCTCGCTGATAGCGACGTGATAGCCATTCTCGAAGCAGCACACGAAGCGGGCGCCCGTTCAGCGATTTATACACCGGTGCGTCTGCCGGGAAGCGTGGCAGAGGTATTCGAAACGCGCCTCCGCGAGGCTTTTCCGGAGCGCGCCGAAAAGGTGCTCGCACGGATTCGTGAAATGCGTGAGGGCAAGCTCAACGAGCCGCGGTTTCACGAACGGATGCACGCGAAGGGCGAATACGCCGCGTCCATCGATGCGATGTTCCAGGCCACTTTACGGCGCCTCGGCTACCAAAAGTTTCCCGAATCGCGCCAGGGCACGTTCAAGCGGCCTGGTCAGCCCGAGCAACTCGATTTGTTCGCGCGACGTTGAACCAGCCCCATAGCGTTCTCGGCTTTTGGTCTTAGGCTTGCGGGACGATGAGTTGGTTTGCCCTGGCCTCGATCGCTGGCTGGCTCGTGGTGGTTGCGTGTGCGCGCCTGCGCTCCGTGCCGTACCTGGTGTATCGCGGCATCACTCTGGGCCTGCATTCGCTGATCGCCGTCGCGCTGTTCGGTCGCTTCGGCGCTCTGGCTCCGCTTGCCATTTATCTGCACGCCGCCGTACACGTGCAGTCCGTCGCGTTGGTGAAGCCACGCTTGCGTCCGCTGTGGTACCGCGTGCTCGTCAGCATTCCCGCCTCATTCTTTTCGGCGGGTACTTTGCTCGCCTGGCCGTGGGCGCTGCTGCACGCCTTCTCGATCGAGCTGCCGTGGGTGTTCGTGCCGTACGCGCTGGCAATGATCGGCGTTGCCCAATCCTTGCTCACTCGCTCGGAGGAATTCGACATCGTGGTGGCGGACGGCGACGTTGGCGCCGGGTCGCGGCGGCACAAGTCGAGTGAGCTGCGTGTCGCGCGGCCGCTTCGCATCGTGCAAATCACCGATCCGCATTTGGGGCCGTTCATGTCGGTGGCACGCTTGCGGCAGATTTGCGAGCGAGCCGTGGAGCGCAATCCAGATCTCGTGCTGCTCACCGGCGACTACCTGACCATGGAGTCGCAATCGAACCCAGCCTTGCTTGCAGAGGCGCTGGCACCGTTGAAGGCGCTACCGGGGCGCGTCTTCGGTTGCTTTGGCAACCACGATCACGAAGCACCGAACATCGTGCGCAAAGCCTTCGCGAGTATCGGCGCGACGCTGCTCATCGATGAGCAAGCCTTCGTTGAGACCGAGGCCGGCCGCGTGCAGATCGTCGGCTTCGATTTCGTGTTCCGCGGTCGCAAGGAGCACTTGGCCCGCGTGTGCGCAGCGTTCCCGCGTGAACCGGGCTGCGTGCGGCTCGCGCTGCTCCACGACCCCGGCGCTTTCAAGCATCTGCCCGCCGGGGATGCAGATCTGGTGTTGTCGGGGCACACGCACGGCGGCCAGGTTGGTCTGGTGAGCCTCGGTTTGCCGTGGACCATGATGCGCGTCTTCGTGAAGGCGCCAGATCATGGTTTGTGGGCCGCGGGCGCGAGTCGCTTGTACGTCCATCGCGGAACTGGCCACTACGGGTTTCCGCTGCGGCTTGGTGTGCCAGCGGAGGACAGCCTGCTCCGAGTGCACGTCGCCCGCGCGGCCGCTTGAGGACCTCGCGATTCCAGGCAGGGTCATGGATTCGCGTTCTGCCGTCGCGGCAGCTTAGAGACTGCCTGCGAAGTGGCTCGAATCCCACGCTGGGTGTACGCTAATCGAGCTTGGTTCTTTCTTTCGGGGCAGGTGAGACAATGAAGCTTTTGATTGGCTCGGGTTTGGTTTTTGTGGGTGTCGCGGCGATTTCGGAGCCCGCGTGGGCCTGTGGTGGGGGTGGCGTCGCGAGCAGCAGCGGCGTGGTGATGGACGCGCAGCGCATCATCATGTCGAGGCGCGCCAATGGCACGACCGATGTGGTTGCGCAGGTAGGCGTACCGAGCACGACGGCCGACTATGGCTTGCTGATTCCGGTTCCGAGTGAACCCACCATCGATGCGCAGCCAGTCTCCGCAACGGAGCTCGCTTCGCTCGATACTCTCACCGTTCCGCGCATTAACACGGAGAGTTCCGGCAGCGATGCACCCGGCTGTGGTTGCGGGGCCGCTTCAAAGGCTGGCGACGACACTAGGGGTGGCTCCAATCGCGGTGTCACGACGAATCCACCGGTCACGATTGGCCCGGTTGAAGCGGTATCGCTCACGGGGGACAGCGCTGAGGCCATCAATACTTGGCTCAGCGAAAACGGCTTTGCGCTCACTCAAGCCGATGTGCAGACGCTTACCGCCTACGTGGGCGACGGCAACTACTTCATCGCGATCCGGCGCAGCGACAGCGCGGTCACCGGCGGCCCAACCAGCATCGGCATTCACTACACGCTCGCCGGCGATCACCGGAAGCTGTCGCTCGGCTTCGCGCGCATCGGCGCGGCGGAAACGGTCGCGTTCACCTTGTTCCTCGCTGCGCCGCAGGCCATTGGCCCGTCCGCACCGTTCAAGGCTCTGACCCTGGGCGATCTCGAGTCGAGCTTGCTCCGCAATTCTGGTTATCCCGCCGCCGTGCAGGCTGCTGTCACCAGTCACGATTCGAAGGCGTTCGTACTCGAGGGCACGACATCGCAAACGGACTTGGTGCACACGGTGCCGTCGATTGCACGCCTGATCGATGATGGCGCCGTGATCACGCGCGCGACGACGGTCATACAGCGCACGGCCCTGAGCGACGACGTCGTGTTTGCAACGCCATACAGCGGCAACATTCCGAACTACGTCTACGCGAGTGTGCTGACGCAGCACCCTCGCTACGCCAGCTTCGGACCGCTGGGCGTCTTGTTTGCCGCGGGTGCGCTGAGGCGACGCTGGCGGGGGCGCTGAAGGTCCCCTCATCGAGAGCCCTCGGTGGCTCCCGCAGGTTCGATGCCGTCCAGCCACACCAGAACGGGCTGGAGATTGCCGTAATGGCGTTGGCAGGCGAAAGCTCTCGTGGTACACGCGCGGCGGGCTTTAGGCCGCTGTTTTCAACGAGGAAGCACCCAGATGAGCACGAACGGCACCAAGGGCAAGATCACTCAGGTCATCGGACCGGTGGTTGACGTGGAATTTCCGCCCGGAAAGCTTCCCAAGATTCTCAACGCCCTCACCGTTACCAACCCTGCCATCGACAACCGCAAGGACAATCTGGTGCTGGAAGTGGCTCAGCACCTTGGTGAGGCGGTTGTTCGCGCCATCGCGATGGATTCGACGGACGGTCTCGTGCGTGGTGCCGAGGTGACCGATCTCGGCGCTCCGATTCAGATGCCGGTCGGCTTGGAGACACTGGGTCGCATCCTCAATGTGGTGGGAACCCCGGTGGACGAGCGCGGCCCGGTCGAGGCCAAGCGCCGCATGCCGATTCACCGTCCCGCGCCGGCCTTCGTCGATCAGAGCACCAAGGTCGAGATCTTCGAGACCGGCATCAAGGTGGTGGACCTGCTCGCTCCGTACCGCAAGGGTGGCAAAATCGGGCTCTTCGGTGGCGCGGGCGTGGGCAAGACCGTGCTCATCATGGAGCTCATCAACAACGTCGCGAAGGCGCACGGTGGTGTGAGCTGCTTCGCCGGCGTCGGCGAGCGCACCCGCGAAGGCAACGACCTCTACCTGGAAATGGGTGAGTCGAAGCTCGAAACCGGTGCCAGCGTGCTCTCGAAGACCGCACTCATCTACGGTCAGATGAACGAGCCGCCGGGAGCCCGCGCGCGCGTCGCGCTGAGCGCGCTGACCTGCGCCGAGTACTTCCGCGACGAAGAAGGCCAGGACGTGCTGCTCTTCGTGGACAACATCTTCCGCTTCACGCAGGCCGGTAGCGAGGTGTCGGCTCTCCTCGGTCGTATGCCGAGCGCCGTGGGTTACCAGCCGACGTTGGCCAACGAGATGGGCGCGCTCCAGGAGCGCATCACCTCCACGCGCAAGGGCAGCATCACCAGCGTGCAGGCGATCTACGTGCCCGCAGACGACTTGACCGATCCCGCGCCCGCGACGACCTTCGCGCACTTGGACGCAACGACGGTGCTCTCGCGTGCGATCTCGGAGCTCGGCATCTACCCGGCAGTGGATCCACTGGACTCGACCAGCACCATGTTGAGCCCGCAGATCGTCGGCGACGAGCACTACGGTGTCGCGCGCCGCGTGCAGCAGACGCTGCAGAAGTACAAGGATCTGCAAGACATCATCGCCATCCTCGGTATGGACGAGCTCAGCGAAGACGATCGCTTGATCGTGGCGCGCGCTCGCAAGATCCAGCGCTTCCTGTCGCAGCCGTTCTTCGTGGCCGCGCAGTTCACCGGCGTGCCGGGCAAATACGTGCCGCTCAAGGAGACCATCGAAGGCTTCCGCGAGATTCTGTCGGGCGCGCTCGACGATCTCCCGGAGCAAGCCTTCTACATGGTGGGCAACATCGAAGAGGCCAAGGCCAAGGCGCAGAAGCTCAAGCAAGCGGCGTGATTTAAATGGCCGACACCATCTCCCTCGAAATCGTCACGCCGGATGGCGTCAAGCTCAGTGAGCAAGTGAGCGAGCTCACCGCGCCCAGTGTGGACGGTGAATTCGGCGTGCTCGCGGGGCACCAAGCCATGCTGGCGGCGCTGACGACCGGCATCGTGACGCTGTCCGTCAAAGGCAGCAGCGAGAAAACAGCCGTGGCGGTGGGTGCCGGCTTCTTCGAGGTAGCCGACGATCGCGCGGTGATCTTGACGGATCGCTTCGCACGTAAGGCCGACATCGATCCGGTGCTGGTGCGCAAGGAGCTGAAAGAGGTCGACGAGGCGCTCGAGCGCTTCAGCGGCGACATGAACAGCCCCGAATACGGGGAGCTCGTGTCGCGTCAGCTGTGGGCTGCGACTCAGCTCGACCTCTACGGCGATCCGCCGCCGCCGCGCGTTCGCACCATGAGCGAGCTGATGTTCGCTCAGCACGAAAGCTACGCAGAGATCGCTGACGAGGCTGCGGGCAGCGCCGAAAACGCTGGCGAGGCCAGCGGCGCTCACCCGCATTGACGGCGAAGCCGGTGCGCGAATCGCCGAGCCCCAAAGCGCAGCTGCTCGCGCTGGGGCTCACGGCGAAGCGTCATTTCGGCCAGAATTTTCTGGCAGACGCCGGGCTTTGCCAGAAAATCGCGGAGCTTTCGGCACCGCCCGGTGCGACTGTCATCGAGCTGGGCGCGGGTCTTGGCGCGCTCACTCGGCATCTGTTGGGGCGCGCGGCGCACGTGATCGCGGTGGAGCGCGATCGTGACTTGGTACCGGCGCTGGCGAGCGAGTTTGCGGACGAGGTGGAAGCCGGGCGCCTCAGGTTGTTGGAAGCCGACGCAAAGCAGCTGGTGTTGGCGGAGCTCTTTGCGGACAAACCGAAGCCGCACTCGCTGTGTGGTAACTTGCCGTACCAAATCACGGGTCCGCTCATCGAGCTTGCGGTGCATTCCGCGCACGTCTTGGATCGCGCCGTTTTCCTAGTGCAGCTGGAAGTGGCGACTCGGCTCGCCGCGGCGCCCGCAAGCGAGGACTACGGCGCGCTCACCGTGTTCACACAAGCGGCGTTCGAAGTGGAGCGCGCTTTCGTGGTTCGCCGCGGCGCGTTTTATCCGCAGCCCGGCGTTGATTCGGCGGTGGTGGTCTTGCATCCGCGCCGCGAGCGAGTGGCGGAGACGGAAGCATTTCGCGCGCTAGTGCATGCCGCGTTCGGTCAGCGTCGCAAGAAGCTTCGCAACGCTTGGGCGTCGCTGCCGGCGATCGACGCTGCAAGCTTGAGTGCGTTCGCTGCTCAGGCTGGCATCGATCTCGACCGCCGCGGCGAGACGCTCTCCGTCGCTGAGTTCGCACGCATGGCTGCGCTGTTGGAGAGCAAGCCATGAGTCGGATTGCGCTGGCGCTCTGTGCGACGCTGCTGCTCGCCTGTCGAAACGAAGCGAAGAACGCAGACGTCGAGCGCGTCGAGTTTGGCGTGCCGTTCGGCGGTGACATTCAGGATCGCTCGCAGATCCCGATCGACATCGAGCCACGCGAGCTTGCCCTGCGCGTCACGTTTCGAGCGCCGTTGTCGCGTGAACGCAAGTTGAGCTGGGAGCTCGAGCGTCCGTCCAACGTGCGCGCCAGCGACGGTGGCCAATTGTTTGCCGCCGAACTCGGCGAGTCGCGCATTCCTTCGGGAGAGCGTAGCGCCGAAGCCAAGCTGGCTCTGCGTCGCAACGATCCACCGGGCCCGTGGCGCATTCGCGTTGCGCTCGATGGTCAGTCCGTGCTGGATCGACGCTTCGAGGTGCTCGACAGCTCCGCGCGCGACAAGCGCTGACGTCAACGCGCGTCGTTGGGTTCGTTCTCGGCAGAAAGGCGTTCCACGTGGATGCCGAGCCGTCGCAAAGCGCGCTCGCCTTGTTGTGCACTCAGGCGCGCGCGACGCAGCAACACGCGCGGCCCCGCTCCTGCGGCGTCGTTGCTCAGCTCGATGCCTGCGTGCGTTGGCACCGCTGCCCAGATCAAGGTGGAGTGCCGGCTGCGTCGCCTCGCGGCGAGCTCCACCAAGCGTTGGCGTGTGCCCGGCTCAGGCGCCGGTGACCACAAGTAAACTAGCGACGGCTGAGGGCGCTCGCTGCGCAGCCGAGACAGTGCTTGGCCAATCAGCTCATCAGTTTCGGCGCGCTCCGGTCCGGGGCGCAACGGAGAACCAATGCCGAACGCAGCCAAGTACGAGCGCAACGCCAGTTCGCGCGAAGAGGTTGCAGACACGGCTGCGTTGGGAAACGGAGCGCGGGGTCGCAGCTGATCGGCTCGGCGCGCTATGCGATCGACTTCGTAAGGGCCGACGTTGCCCACCACTTCGGGATCGAGTGGACGCATATGCTCCAACACTCGCAGCGCAACCTCGGCCTCATCGAGCGCGCTGCGATCACTGTGCACCGGGCTTGCAGCGTGGGCCAAGGCTTCGAGCAACGTCAGCCCGTGGCTAGGGCCACGCCCCGGAGCCAACCAAGCGAGCACCCGCGAACCAAAGATGCCGAGCCCGACGCGATCGCCCCGCGTGAGATGTCGCATCGCTACCGATGCCGCTTCATCCAAGCTGCGATCGAGAGCCGCTTCGCCCATGCGCCCGCCGCCGAGCTCGACCGAAGCGTCTACCAGCAAGAAGACGATTTCGTGCTCTTCGCGCTCGTGCTCTCGAACCAGGAGCTGGCCACGGCGCGCTGACGCTTTCCAAGCGATGCGCCGAAACGGATCGCCCGGCATGTGTTGGCGCAGCTCTCGAAGCTCCAAGCTCTCGCCGGCTCGGCGCTTGGCCCGCGTCTGTTCAGCGGCGCGTAAGCTGCGGCCGCCCCGCGCCGATCGCAGCAGGCGTGTATACGCGCGTGGCAGCACCTCGATGCCGAACGGATTGGCAAAGGTAAGGGGGATTTCGAACAGCCCTGGACCGGCTCGCAGCTCGAGCGAAAGCCCATGAACGGCGTGATAACCAACCCGGCGCGCCACGATTTCTACCTTCACGCGCAGGCGCCCTCCGCCGGGCACTTCGCCTTCCACTGGGTCGACGCGCACGCCGAGTTCTGGCGATGCCACGCCGCGCAGCATCGCAAAACGCGCCGCGCGCGCGTCACGATTACGTAGCTCGGCTTCAATGCTGAGCGCTTCGCCTCGCCCCAAACGACGAACACGCGTTGCATCACGCCACAGCATTTCGAAACCGGCCGAACGGATGCGCGACACGCTCACTTCTGTCACGGCGCGCGCGATGGCCAGGCCCACGAGCAGGGCGCCGCCCCACGCGACCACGGGTCCACTACCGAGTGCGACCCCCAATGCGCAGGTGAGGCTCCCCGCGATCGAAAGGTGAACAGCCGACTGAGTAGGGTGGACCTGCACTCCCGGCGGAGAGTAGCCTATCGGGCACACTGAAACACCAGCGCTTGCGACTAGGTCGTGTTTTGGGGCGCGTCTTGCTCGCGGGTTGGCTCATTTCTTTGCCAGCGCACGCGACCGAACCCAAAGCCGCGCCGGCAGGGGCCTCGTCACAGTACGGCGAATACGAAAAGCGCGTGCTGCGCGCGGAGCTCGAACGGCGGCAGCTCGAGATCGACGAAGAACCGGAGGGCAAGCTCATCAGCGGCGTCGACATCGTCACGCTCGACGTGTTCGACGAGTACGACCCAATTCCCGACTTCTTCAACGTGTTCCACGTGACGAGCCGCGAACGCGTGATCCGGCGTGAGCTCTTGCTGCGTCCCGGCGAGGCATTTCGGCGTCGCGCGGCCGACGAGAGCGTCCGAAACCTGCGGCTCTTGCCTCAGCTCTCGTTGGTCGTGTTGGTCGCCATCAAAGATCCGGAGCCGAACCGCGTGCGCCTGCTGCTCATCGCGCGGGACATCTGGAGCCTGCGTCTGAATTGGAACGCCAAGGCGGGCACCGAGGGGCTCACCTACCTCTACCTGAACCCCAGCGAGCGGAACTTTCTCGGAACTCACCTGCTCGCGGGCGGCACATTCGAGTTGTTTCGCACCACCTACGCCGTCGGCGGCGCGCTCGCGCACGGCCGTATGTTTGGTACACGCTTGCGCGGACAGATCTCGGGTGGGGTGAACGTCAATCGCGCAACCGGCGCCGCCGAAGGGTCCTTCGGCACGTTCTCGTATGGCCTACCCAAGTATTCCGAAGCGCAGCGCTGGTCTTACGGCGTTTCACTGGCTTGGGAGGACGAGATCCGGCGCGTAGTCGATGTCGTCCCGGAGAAGCCGTATCCGGTAGCGACGCAAGTTCCATACGGGTTCAGCTACTCAGCGCTGCTGCCTTATCGCCGCGAGTCCTATTACGAAGTCGCTCAAGTGACGCGGTCGTTCGGCTTGCGACACAAGCTCGATTTGACCTTCGGAGCGGAGGCCGATCGACGAGCCTACCGCTCACTCCTGCCCGATTCGTTCGACCCCAACTATCGCGCCGATTTCGAGCGCCGCGAGATCCCGCTCAGTGATACGCGCTTTGCACCCTTCGTGCAGCTGTCTCGCTACGACAACGACTTCTTGAAAACCGTGGAGGTCGAAGCGCTCGGATTGCAGGAGGAGGTGCGCCTCGGACCCCACGTGTTGGTCAAGGCGTATGCAGCCGGGCGCAACTTCGGATCCACACGCGACATCGCCGGGCTATTTGCGGGTCTCAGCTATACGCAGCCAATCTCGAACGGCGTAGTCCGCGCCGTGGCGACGTCAGCCACCGAATACGCCAATGACGGCAAGCACCAGGCCATGCTGGCTTTTGCACTGCGCGTAGCAAGTCCGCGCTTTGCGCTCGGGCGTCTGCACTTAGACACGGTGTTCGAAAATCGTTACCAGAACTACCTACGCCACCGTTCATTCTTGGGTGGGGATGGCCGCCTGCGCGGTTACGTCTCCGCCGACACCGAAGTGCTCGGCTCGCAGCGCGGCGGCAATCTGGCCGTGATGAATCTCGAGTTTCGCAGCCGCGGCATCGAGATTCTGTCGTTTCAGTGTGGGCTTGCGGCGTTCTACGACGCGGGTGGCACCACCTCACGCTTCGACTCGCTTGCGGTGAAGCACTCGGCGGGGATCGGCATTCGCTTTTTGTTGCCGAACTTCGATCGTACGGTTTTTCGCGCAGACTGGGCATTTCCGCTCAACTCTGGCTACGAACACCTGCCGGGCACCTTGTTTTTCACAGCGGGGCAGGCGTTCTCGTTTCCGAAACTCGGCGAGTGCTTGAGCTGTGTGGGCGAACTGCGCCCCGTGCCGTATGGACTATCGAGCGCGTCGTGGTAAACGGCGCGCGCTGCGAGCGTAGTCGCTGCAGTCGAGCGCAACTCTTCGAGCGAGTCACATGAGCCAGCCGTCTACTGTTTTGGTTACCGGAGCTACGGGTAAGCTCGGCAGCGCGGTATGTCGTGCATTGCTCGGTCGCGGTTTCAACGTGCGCGCTACCGATCAACGCTTCGTGCCGGATTTTCCCACGCGCATCGAGCTCGGCGATTTGCGTGACGAAATGTTCGTATACCGCGTCTGTGAAGGTGCCGACGCCGTGGTGCACCTCGGCAACCACCCGAATGCGTTCGTTGGGCTCTCGCCGCAGCGGCTGCTCAGCGAGAACACGGCGATGAACAGCAACGTGTTTCATTCCACGGTGGATCTCGGCATCAAGCTGCTGGTGTTTGCGAGCTCGGTGCAGGTCACCATGCGGCGCGATCGCACGAACAGCGGCCCGCCTTACGACATGCCGTACCTGCCGCTCGACTCGGAGTTGCCGCCGAACCCTGGCCTCAACACCTACGCCCAGAGCAAAGAGTTCGCCGAGCGCATGCTGCGTCTGTTCACCGCGGCGGACGCGAAGCTCAGCGCCACGGCCATTCGTTTCCCGATGTTGGTTACCGATTGGTTGCACCAACGCATGACGTCGGGGCGCATCCCGCTACGCAACGTCGACTTCGTCGAGTGCACTGCGCACCTCTACATGGAGGATGCCGGTGAGCTCGTGGCCGACGTGCTCGAGAAGCGTTTGCCCGGCTACCATCAATACTTTCCCGCGGAGACCATGGAGCTGCGGGGCTACTCGTTGAGCGAGTGGATCGCTGATCGCTATCCCAACAGCCCGTTGCGAAAGCCGATCGCCGAGTTCGATCGCCTGATCGACAACTCGTCCATCACCAGAGAACTCGGATGGAAACCGACGCGCCGTCTGTCTTTGGAAATTGAGCGAGGCTGAAACCGGGCGCAGTCTCAAGGCCAAACGCAATGGCCGGGCGGCCGATTTTTAGTCAAAATCGCACAGTTCGAAACCGGAAGCGGGGCGCTTTCGTACCCCCGCGCGCATGGATGTCTTGACTGACGTTCTGCAGACTGTGCGCGCCCGCGGCGCATGTTCGGGTCGCATCGAAGCGGCATCGCCCTGGGGCATCGAGCTCCCAGCGGCTGACGCTGCGCGATTTCACATAGTCCTCGAAGGTCGGCTTTGGCTCCGCTGCGAAGGCTCCGAGGCCGTTGAACTGCGGCGCGGTGATCTCGTGGCATTGCCGCACGGCGACAGTCACGTGCTGTTCGACTCTGAGAGCAGCCCGCGGCGACCCCTCTCGGAGCTCATCGCCGAGCGCAAGGAGAAGGGCGTCATCTCGATCGGCGCGGACGGCGCACGCGCCACGTTTTGGAGCGGCCGCATCGAGTTCGAGGATTGGCGCGGCAACCCCCTGTTATCGGTGCTCCCGCGCGTCATCTTGCTCCGCGGTGAGCTCGCTCGCTCGGTGGAATGGCTGGAGCCAACTTTGGCCATTCTCTCCTGCGAGAGTCGCAGCGATCGTCCTGGCGCGCAAACCGTGGTCAGCCGTCTGGCGGACGTCATTTTCATTCAAATCGTGCGCGGTCACTTGGCGACGTTGGGTCGTGATGGCACGGGTTGGCTGGCGGCGCTCGGCGATCCGCAGGTTGGTGGTGCGTTGGCGCTCGTTCACCAAAATCCCGAGCGCGATTGGACCGTGCAGGAGCTGGCGCAGCGAGTGGCCATGTCACGCTCTGCCTTTGCAGCGCGCTTTACTCGCATGGTTGGAGAGCCGCCGCTTCACTACGTGACGCGCTGGCGCATGCAGAAGGCGGCCGCCTTGCTGCGCGAAGGCCAATCCAGCATCGCTCAGATCGCCGAGGCCGTCGGTTACGAATCAGAAGCCGCCTTCAGCAAAGCGTTCAAGCGCGCGTTGGGCGCTTCGCCCGGTGCGTATCGCCGCGCGTCGCGCCCACTGCTCGACGCCGCGTGAGCTTCTGGCTCAGCGCGCCGCTCGCCGGTAGCTCACGCGCGTGAGCCCTTCCTCTACGAGTCGGGTTCGCGCGCGCGGATCGGCTTCGAGCTCCGGCACCACGACCAAGCGGTGTGCGAGTACTGCCGTCGCCACCGCTCGAATGTCATCCGGCGTGGCGTAGGCGCGGCCCTCGAGCAGCGCTTGCGCCTTGGCGGCGCGCAACAAACTCAGCGATGCACGTGGTGACGCACCGAGCGCGACGTGAGAGCTTTCGCGCGTGTAGCGAGCCAGTTGCACTGCGTACTCGAGCAAGTCTTCCTCGACGTGCACGCGCGCCGCGACCGACTGCAACGAAAGAACTTCGCCCGGCGCCAGCACGGCTTGAGCTTCGGGCGCGACAACGCCGTGGGCTCGCAGCATCGCGACTTCGTCCCGCTGGCTCGGGTAATCCATCTGCACGCGAACCAAGAAGCGATCGATCTGCGCTTCGGGCAACGGATACGTTCCCTCCAGATCGACTGGATTTTGGGTGGCGAGCACGAAAAACGGATCCGGTAGCGCGAAGCGATCGCCTTCGATGGTGGCTTGATGCTCTTGCATCGCTTCGAGCAACGCCGACTGTGTCTTGGCGGGTGCGCGGTTGATCTCGTCGGCGAGCAGCACGTTTGCGAAGATGGGACCCGGTCGCAACGCGAAGCTGCCGTCCTTCGGGTTCAGCACGTAGGTGCCGGTGATGTCGGCCGGCAGCAAATCGGGCGTGAACTGAATGCGGCGCACGGAACAACCGAGCGCGACGGCGAACGCTTTGACCAGCGTCGTCTTGGCAATGCCCGGCACGCCTTCGAGCAGCACATGCCCCCGCGCCAGCAGCGCGATCAACATCGTGTCCACGGGACGTGTGTCACCGATGTAAACGCGGCCCACCTCGGCTCGCACGGCACCCAGCCGATCGCGCGCCGCCTGTATCTCGTTGACTTCGAGCGCCACCATGAACGGACTTTCCTCGTACTACCTTCCGACTGCCGAAATCCCCAGAATTCCCTCGTCAGCGTCCGAGTCGAGCGCTGCGAGCAGCTCCTGCAGCCGGCGCTCGTGAGCGGCCGCTTGGCCGACGCTGATTCTGCTCGGCCGGCCGCGTACGATGGCCTCGCGGGCACGGCGTGCCAGTGCCAATAGGGAGCGCGCTTGCCGAATGCGCGCGGCGCCCAGGCCGGCTCGCTCCAGCGTTTGCAGCGCATCGTCGGGAGAAGCACCGAGCGGTAAGCCGGCGCGCAACGCCAGCTCTTCACGTAGGAGCGCGTCGAGCTCCACGATGACGAGTGCGCGATCCGTCGAACTCGCGGCTAACACTGCCGCGCGACCCGGGATCCCTCCCTGGGCGAGCAGGGGAGTCGAAACGGAATGGCGTGGCTGGCTCGGTCGATAGCGACGTAACGCGTGCACCCCGGACCAGCACAACGCCGCGATAGCCACGATTGCTGCGAGTGCGAGCGCTGCGAGCGGCGGCAGGCCTTCTTGGTGCACTGCGTTGAGCGCGTCGGTCGCGCTGCTCGCAGCTTGCGAGAGCTGACCACGCAAGCTGTCGGAGCGCCCGAAGTGGCCACTCTGATCGAGCCGGTTCGACAGCAAATAGAGCGTACCGCCGCGGGCTCCCCAACTGTCGTCCTCCACCAGATAGTCGACCAGGCCTTGCGCCAGAGCACGATTACCAGGGTACCGAAGCATCAGGTTCACGAGCACCGACGCATCCGCCATGGCAAAGAGGCGCCCGCGGCCGGCGATTACTCCCGTTACAGCGAGCGTTGCATCGGGCTCGCCGAGCGCTGGAATCGTGAGGATCGGCGTTAGGTTCGGATTCGTGAGCGCGCTCGGATGGTTCGTGACGATCCGCTCCACGTTCGCCACGATCGGATGCAGGTTCTGCTCTTGTCCGGCCACGGCCTGAACAGCTGGAATTGCAAATGCGAGCCCGGGATTGTCACGCAGCGACGCCGCCGGCCGGAGCGGCGCTTGCACTCGGAAGACGTGATAATGCGCGAGAAATCGGTCAGCACTGCCAAAATCGTCGAGCACCGCGAGTCGCCCGCCAGCTGCCAGGAACGCGCTCACCTCGCGGAAGTCGAGCTCGACTTCGGGATGCAAAATCAAGACGCCGTCGGCAGCTCGCAACGCACCGTAATCGAGTTTTTTTACGATGCGGACGCGCGAAACGCCGAGTCGCTCGCGTGCGAGAGCGAGAAACTCACTCGTGCCCTCCCAGCTCGTATCGTTCATATCGAAGGCGGCAGCGCGCGCTGTTCGATCAACAAGAAGCTGGAAGAGGAAGAGCGTTAGCGCCAAAAACGCTGCGACCGGGCGTCGAAAGCGGCCCGACGTTCGGAGCGACAGCGTACATGAGGCTCCGGCTCGCGCCCGATGTGGGGTCAGTGCCGACCCCCGAAAAAATTGCGACAGAGTCTCGATGCGAGCCATCCTAACTTGCTGCGGATTCGATCCGTATAAAGGAACGTGGCCCGCGGAAGCGCTCACATCGAAGACCTAGATGTTGACCTTGACCCGCGTGCATGCGTCGCTAAATTACCCCTAGATCCAATGGCCTGCCCAAGAGGTCCGTCGGAAAGGCGAGGCTAACCATGCTTCCTCCGTTCATCATCGACCAGATTCGCCGTCGGGAGGAAGAGGAGAGCCGTCGTCAAGAGTACGATCGCCCGCGGCTCGAGCTGCCGGTCGATGTTTATCAGCCTGCTCCCAAGCCGCGTTCGGACGAGCGCGAGCAAGAGGGTGAGCGCGGCGTGATTATTCTGGATCTGGGCTGAGCTGGCGTCGCCGGCGGGGGTCGACATTCGCGCGCGGTGATATAGGCTGCGCGCCGTGCGACGGCCCGTCCATTCGCTGAGCCAAATTTTCTCCTTTTCTCGGCTGCTCGTTGCGGCTGCATTGCCCACTCTGGGTTGCTATTCGGCGGGAGACGGCGTCTCACCCCCCGAAGATCGCATCTACTTTCCGGTTGGGCTCGCGCTGGTCAACGATGCGCGGCACTTGGTCGTCGCGAACAGCGACTTCGACCTTCAATACAACGCGGGCACCCTCAATGTGCTCGACGTGACCCAGCTCGCTCCGTTCGTTGGCGCACCATGCGCGAGCGATTCTGACTGCCAAGCCGCTGCGACGCGCTGCGACGAGGACTCTCACAACGCTTACTGCTCCGCCCGAACCATCTGCCACGAGAGCGGGCTGTGCGTCGATCCCAGCAAAAGCGACCCGAATCGAAGCGACGGGCAGAGCTTGTGTGGCTTGCTCGCGCCGCGGCGGCTCACCGAACAGTTGTTGAGCCCGGGCGCGTGCGCGCACGTCGACCCATCCCACCCCCCGGAAACAGCGACCTCTCTGCTCCTCAGTGAAGTGCAAATCGGTGCGTTCGCCACCGACGTAGTTTTTCGAGAGCGGCCCGCGGCGCTTCCCGCGGAGGACGCTTCGGGGCGACCCATCAGCGGGCGCGCGTTCATTCCTGTGCGCGGCGACGCAACCCTGCACTGGGCCGACGTGAGCGTCGATGGTCGGCTCGAGTGCGGCCAGTTGAATGGGGGAAGCTGCGACGATTTGCACCGCGCGGGAAACCATCCCGAGGAAAATACGCGTGATCTCCGGATGGCATCCGAGCCGTTTGCCGTTGCTGCGAGCCCGGGTGGTGAGGCCCTGATGGTCACGAACCAAACCAGCGGCACGGTGTCGCTGTTCGTGAACAACTGGGATCCGCAAGTCGGGCCGGCGCTCGAGTTTGCCGTGACCGGTCTCCCCGCGCGCCCAGTAGGGATCGCGGCGCTGCCCACGCCGGGGTACGTGGCCGTGCGCGGCGACTACTATCCGCCAGGGTTCTTGGTCACGTTCCGCAACGCGCCTGAGATCGACCTGCTGCGCTACTACGACGACAGCAACCGTTCGCCAGGCGCTGGCGATCCGGTGGTGCGGCCATACGCGGCGCGCACCGGCGTTTCCACCATCAACGTCAATTCGGTCGGCTCGGATTCGCGCGGTATCGCCATCGATTCTTCTGCGCGGCGCCGCGCGGAGCAGGCGTGCTCGGCGAACGGCGATGCCTCGCTGGATTGCCTCTTGAACGCCTCGACGACGCCGCTCGATGTGTTCGTCGCCAATCGCTCTCCGGCCACCTTGTTATTGGGTCGCACTGCGCCCGCTCGCAATGCGCTGGAAAACACCGAGGCGCCGAACTTCTACGACAGCTTACCGCTCACGCTCGGACCTTCGCGCGTCGTGGTGGGCAACGTGGTGGTCGGTGTCGACGACTCGGGCGCCAGCATCCTGGAGCGCCGCGTGTTTGTGGTGTGCTTCGACTCGCGCCGCATTTTCGTGTACGACCCCGATCGCCGCCGGCTCGACGCCGAAATCAGCACTGGCCGAGGGCCTCACGCACTTGCGGTCGACGAGAAGCGCGGCTGGCTGTTCGTCGGTCATTTCACGGACTCATTCATCAGCGTCGTGAGTTTGAACCGGCGCTTCCCCAAGACGTACGGCACGACGCTGGCAATCATTGGCAAGCCGACTCCGCCGAGAGCTTCGAAGTGAACATGCGCTCCAAGTCTTTTCGTATGGCTCGTGGCTTTCTGAGTGCGAGCGGCGCGCTCGCCGTGTTGCTGGCACTTTCGAGCAGCTGTTCGCGGCAGACGGTCACGGTTCGGTTGCATCCTCTTCAGGCCAGCGGTGACATAACCTACGTTTGCCGCGATCCGCAGGGGCAGGGGCGTCCGCTCGTCGACTGCAATCCCGCCTCGATTTCGCGCGGTGAAGTGGATCTCTACGCGCTGGTAACGCAGGTTGCGACCGGTGAAGTCGCCGTGATCAACGTGCCCACCAGTCCGGCTTCGATTCGCTCGGGCGAAGGCATCGTGGACGTCGATCCCAGCGTGCCGGGCTACGGCTTTCTGCACGTGGGTGCTTTGCCGGGTCGCATCGTGAGCACGCCGGGTGGAGCGCTCAGCATCGTCGGTGTGGCGGAGGCGGGCAAGCCGGGTCTGTACGGTTTGCCAACGCAGTGCATCGGCGCGCCGAGTACAAATCCGAACGCCACGCTGAGCGGGACGGATCGCGATCTAACGCTGTGGCCCGCGTGCTCGCTGCCCGTGGCTCCGGGCAGCATCGCAGTAGTAGTGGCGCCGGAGAGCGACACGTTGTGCGACGGGAGCCCAACCGGGCGCGACAGCAGCGCACAACAGGATTGCTATGCGAACCTGGCGAACGAAGGCGGGCCCAAGGGGCGGCGCAAAATCGTCGTCTCGTTGCCGGAGCCGCACCTACTTCCCGACGGCTCCGTCCGTGCCTCACTCGCGGTGATTGACGCGGAGTGGTTCGCGCAGGGTGCGCCGGGTGACTTTTCGGCGTGTCGCATCGAAGCAGAGGTCCCGCTCAAGGTGGATTTGCCCGGGATGCCGCCTGCGCAGGTGCTGCCAGAGGACTTGACGGGCTGGACGCCGCCGGTCCCGCCGCCGCCTTCCGCTACCCCTCCCGACGCGCGGCCCGCCGGCTTCGCGCTGCACGAGAACACGCTCTACGTGGCTGACAGCAACGCGCCAGTGATTCACGTGGTCGACTTCGCGAATCCGTGTGCGCCCCTCGAGAAGGAGCCACTGTTGACGCGTTCGCTGGAGCGGCCAGATCTCCCGGTAACCACCTCGCGCATCGCGGTGAGTCCACTCACGCCGACCGGTCGTCAGTTCGTCTACGCGATCGATCAATACGATTCGCCAGCGAGCATCATGGCTTTCGACGTGAGCCCTGGTTCCACGGATCGCACCCCGATCGTGCGACCCGGCACGCCGCTTCTACCCAGTGAAACGGCCGATCGCATCAAGTTCCAATCGCCGGCGCGCGATATCAGCTTCATCGAGCGAGATCGCCCAGTGATCGATCCAGCCACCGGTAATGTCGTGGAGGGGTTGGCCTGCGATCCGACGCCCGGGAACACTGGGATTGGTACGGAGTATCGTTCGGCGAGTGAGTATTCGAGCGGGGCGCGCGCAGTGGAGCTCCGCGGCGTGTTTGCGACGGCGCTGCTGACGAATGGTCAGGTTGCGATCATCGACGTCGAGGACTACGACGCGCCCTGCCGTCGACCGGTCTCGACCAATACCGATCCTTCTCAGGAAGACTTCCGTGGCTGCAAGGCTGACCCACCGCTCAGTACCGAAGGTGGGCTCTTCCTCGACGCAAACGGTTTTCGCACTGTCACCGGAGAAGTGAGCTGCCGCATGGTTCAGCCGCACCGCGCACGGGCCGCCGCGCTCGGGCTTACTGATCCTACACGCGGGATTCATGCGCCGTCCTTGCGCGCGTTCCCGCAGCTGAGGGTGCCGGATAGCGCGCAGCAGCTCACCAACGAGGAAAAGCCCAAACTGTTGGGGGTCGACTTTACGTTGCTGCCAGCGTCCGCGGGTGCGAATACGGAAAACCGAGGCGCCGCGCAGGTGTATGTGGGAACGGCGGCGTACGGCACTCAATTGGTCAATCAGTTGGACATCGCTCCCGCCACGGCCGAGCGTCACTCGCTGGTGTTACCGTTCAACGAGCCTCGCGCCTACGCTCCAACAGATACGTTGTCGCTCACTTACGAAGGGCCACTCACTGAGATTTTGCCTGCCGGCTTCGTGCGCGTGAACGCACCGAATCAGCCGTTCAAAGAGGGCTCGCTCACCTTGAACGATCCCAGCATCGCGTTCTGTGATCGCGGCGTGCACGACGAAGAGTTGATGCGGGAAGTGGCTCACGACCGCTTTGGCATCACCGATGAGGACGCGCAGCAGAGTTTTGCGGCAGCGCACTCCGATTACATCACGCTGATGGGGCAATTCCCGGTAGCCAGCGACGCCTACTGGAAAGGCGCTGACGCCTCCTGCGGTCGCGACGCCTGCATTAGAACGTTCGGAGACTACGATCCGAAGTTGCCCAACAAGGAACTGAGCAGGAGCCGCGACTTTCGCATCGTCGATGCCTACCACCAGTGGCTCGAACTCGAGCCCCGCCCAGATCCCAATGCGAACACCCCGGCCGACGCTGATGAGGCAGCCAAAGCCGAGCTTGCGCGCATGGCCACGTGCTGTTTCCCATCTGGGGCGGCGTACGTAATTCGCGCGTCACAGCAGTGGGTTCTGCGCGGCACCAGCAGCGGGCTACGTCACAAGGTGCGCGGAGTTTGGGACGAATCCGTACGCCAGGTCGACTGCGCATTCGACGATAACCCGCGCAGGCGTTACTTCGAGTCGCGCGTGTTCGAGACCTGCGTCATGTCGAACACCGGTGACGCGCGCGCCTGCAAACCCAATGTTGATCTGTGCGGCATCGCCGACCCGAACCTCGGCGTTCGTGCTGGCGACTCCGCCGAAGCTTGCGTGTACAGCTCCCCGACGGCGCGCTTCGCAGTTTATCGCGGCGCAAGACCGAGCGTGCGAGACATGGGCTTCGCCTGGCAAACCGTTGGTGGTTTCTCGGCCATGCGCCTCGACTTCTCGACGCTCAGCCCGCAGGTTTCTCCGAACGCCTTGTTTGGCTTGCCCGAGATGAACTGGCTTACCGTAGTGGATGGGTCGTCGCTCGGTGTGGTTCTCCTGAGCTTGGATCGCTTGGCACCGCTATCTCCGCCACTAAACTGAGGGTTCGAAGCGATGAGCGCGCGCGCTACGCCGGTGATGCAGCAGCACGCGGCTGCAAAGCGCGCGCACCCGGACGCGATCGTTTTCTTTCGGCTGGGCGACTTCTACGAAATGTTCGGCGACGACGCCGTGCTCGCCGCGCGTTTGCTCGATCTCACGCTGACTAGCCGCAATCGCAACAAGCCGGACGAAATCCCCATGTGCGGGGTGCCGCATCACGCGGCGCACGGCTACATCGCGCGCTTGCTCGAGCTCGGTCAAAAGGTGGCGATCTGTGAGCAGATGGCCGACCCCTCGAAAGTGAAGGGCATCGTGCCGCGCGAGGTCGTGCGCGTCGTTACGCCTGGCTTGCTCACGGACGCGGATCACCTGCAGGCGAGCACCAACAACTTCCTCGCTGCCGTCGAGTTGGGGCGCGCCGGGCGCGGCTGCGGACTGGCTCTGTTCGACCTGTCGACGGGTGAGCTCAGCGCGACCGAGCTCGGCGACTTGGGGGCACTGCTAGCCGCGCTGTCGCGCTCGGCTCCTCGCGAGCTCTTGCTTGGGTTCGATGCTTCTTTCGACGAAACTGAGCGTGCGGCGGCGCGCCGCGCGTTGTCGGTGGCCGTGCGATCTCCCCACCGTGAGGAAGCGCCGCTCGCCGACGGCGAAGCCGAAACGGTCCTTGGCCCGCTGCTGGAGGAAGCTCGGCGCGCGGGGGTATTGGCGAGTCGCGCCGTGGCGCTCGCGTTGCGCTTTGCACGGGCATGCAATCCCGGGCTAGAGCTTCCGGTCGAACGCGTCGCGCGCTGGGACACCGCGGATAGCATGCTGATCGATGCAACCGCGCAGGCGCATCTCGAGCTCGTTGTATCTGCGGCGGGTAAAGACGCGACGTTGCTGGCGGCCATCGACGCAACCCGCACGCCGCCCGGTGCGCGCTTGTTGCGGCGGCGGTTGCTCGCGCCATTGCTCGACGTGGAGCGCATTCGGCGTCGGCTCGATCAAGTCGAGCTGTTCGTGCTGCACTCGGGGCTGCGCGCCGAGCTCGCCGCGATTCTGTCGCAAGTTGGAGATTTAGAACGCGCTTCGATGCGCGCGAGCCTGCAGCAGGCCACCCCGCGCGATCTAGGCGCGCTCCGCGACGGTTTGGAGGCCGCGGCGCGCGCAGTTGCACTACTCGAAACGTTGGATGACGCCGAGTCGCGCGCAACCCTTGGTCTTTCGGAGTCGCCCGATCTCGTCAGCGACGTGGCTGACGCCTTGGCCAAGGCATTGGTGGAGCGACCGCCGGTGCAAGCCAAAGAAGGCGAGATTTTCAAGCCCGGCTACGACGCGGAGCTCGACGAGCTCGATGAGCTACGGCGTTCTGGCGCCGAGCGCATGGTCGCGCTGGAGGCTCGCCTCAAGCAGGAAACACAGATTGCCACGTTGAAGATTCGCTACACGCGTGTCTTCGGCTGGTACATCGAGGTCAGTCGCGGCCAAGCCAGCAAGGTACCGGAGAGCTACCGCCGCAAGCAGACGGTTGCGACGGGTGAGCGCTACACAACTCCGGAGCTCGATGAGCTCGCCGATCGCATCTTGCATGCCGAGGAGCGCCACCGCGAACGCGAGCTCGCGCTCTTGAAGTCGTTGATCGAGTTGGCAGGAGCGCAAGGCGAACGCATTCGGTCCCTCGCCGCGCGCATCGCTCGTTGGGATGTCGCGCAGGGCCTCGCCGAGGTAGCTCACCGTCACGATTACACACGGCCCAGCGTGGACGATTCCGACGTATTGGTTTTGCGCGATGCGCGGCATCCGGTCGTCGAGCGTTCCGCGGCGGCGGGTCGCTTCGTGCCGAACGACGTGGATCTTTCGGTCTCCGGCACACATTTGTGGCTGTTGACAGGCCCGAACATGGCCGGCAAGAGCACGTTTCTGCGCCAAGTGGCGTTGATCACGCTGCTCGCACAAATGGGCAGCTACGTGCCCGCGCGATCGGCGCGGATCGGCACGGTCGATCGCGTGTTGTCGCGCGTCGGGGCAAGCGACAATTTGTCGCGCGGCGAGAGCACTTTCATGGTGGAGATGCGCGAGACCGCCGAAATCTTGCGCAGTGCCACGCGTCGCTCGCTCGTGATCCTGGATGAGATCGGGCGCGGTACCAGCACGTTCGATGGGCTCAGCATCGCTTGGGCGGTGGCCGAGTACTTGGATCAGGCGGTCTGCTGCCGCGCGCTATTCGCGACGCATTATCACGAGCTCACTGCCTTCGCTGACGCTAGCCGTCACGCCGAGAACTACAGCGTGAGCGCGCGTGAGCACGAGGGTGACGTGGTGTTTTTGCATCGCGTGACGCGCGGAGCCGCCAGCCGCAGCTATGGGGTCGCGGTGGCAAAGCTCGCAGGCCTTCCAGAATCGGTGTTGGCACGCGCGCGTGCGCTGCTCAACCGTCTCGAGAGTGAGCGCAGTGCTCCGTTGGTGCACGGTGACAAAGCCGAAAAGCGCGATCAGCTGAACCTGTTCGCGCCGCGGCCGGCCGAAAAGAGTGCAGAAAAGGACGTGTGCGACACGTTGCGCGAGCTCGACATCGATCGCATGACTGGGCTCGAAGCGCTCGAGCTGATCTCGCGCTTGAAGCAGCGCCTGTGATCAGCGTCGTCCGCGTGGTGGCGGCGGTTCGGCGTGCCGACCGTCCTCGGGCCAGGCGTGACGTGGATAACGCCGCATCAGCTCGCGGCGAATACCTGGGTAATGTCGCTCCCAAAATCCAGCCAAGTCGCTGGTAACCTGTACGGCGCGGCCGTTCGGCGCCAGAAGATGCAACGTGACCGCGATCGCACCATCACAGACGCGCGGACCGTCAGCGCAGCCGAAGAAGTCTTGCAAGCGCGACTCCAGCCAAGGTGGCTTCCCAGCTTCGTAATGGATTTTCGCGATGCGACCCGAGCCAAGCCGCACGCTTTCGGGTGCGGCGCGTTCGAGTAGCGCGCGCAGCTTGGGATCCAAGTTCGCCCGCAAGGTCGCGAGTGGGTCGCGCTGGCGCAGCTCTTCGAAGCTGGTGACGCCTTCACACAGTGCAGCCAGATCACTGCTCATGTCGGCGGCGCCGGCGACGTTTTGCCCGTAGTGTCGGGCGACCAGGGCCAAGCGCTCCCTGAAATCGCTGAGCGCATCGCTCTTCGCGAATTCCAGGGCACCTTGGCTCTCCGCTGCGTCTGCGAGCAAGCGACTTGCCTCGGCGCTCGGCGGTGCGGCGCTGCGGCTTTCGTCGAGCACCAACGCGCCGAACGCCATGCGGCTCACCACTTCGACGCGCTCAGCAGCCGGGTTCCACACCAAGCTCTCTTCAATGCGTACTCGCTCCGAGTAGAGCTCGAGCAACCAATCCGCGCGGATGGCGCTGGCGAGGCGCACGTTGGCTTCTCCCTGATTGCGACCGCTCTGCTCTTCGACATCGATCGCAACCATCAGCTCGTCGTTGCGCACGACGCTGCTCGGACTGAGGCGCGCCGTCGTGCCGTTCATCAGTACCAGATCGGCGCCACCCGGCTTACGCCGTCGCGCAGCGCGATCCGCAAAGCCGGTCAGAATCGCGATCAAAAGCGCTTCTTCGCGATTGCCGGCTTCGGTAACGGTCTTGCGGCGCAAGCGTTGGCTCAGCTTGCGTTCCGCTTTCGCGACGGCGCTGACGCTACGCGCGTCGAGCCCGTGGGCGCGCAGGCGCTCCGCATCGAAGCCGAGCGAACGCGCGATTTCGAACTGATCCGCGAGCTCCAGCAAGTCCGAGGGCCCCGTGGCGCTGTCGCGCGCGCCGCCGCGCTTGCCGAAATCAGTGCGCGACGAAAGACGAATGTCGCGTTCACCCAACAGTGCGGCGACGAGCGCTGCGTCTTCGGGAACGCCGCGGCGCTCGCCCTCCAACATCATGCGCGCGAGACGTGGGTGCAGCGGAAGCTCCAGCATGCGTCGTCCAATCGCGCTGAGCTCCGATTTTTCACCGAGCGCGCCGAGCAAGCGCAACAGCTCGAGCGCTGCCTCCACGTGAGCAGCTGGCGGTGGAGAGAGCCAACGCAGTTCGTTGAGCGCACGATCGCCGAGCCCTGCCAGTACGAGCAGCGCATCGGCCAGATCGGCGCGCATGGCTTCCGGCGTATCGTGCGCCGGACGGCTCGAGAAATCGCCCTGCGTGTAGAGCCGCAACACGCGGCCTGGCCGAGTGCGCCCGGCGCGACCTGCTCGCTGAATCGCCGAGGCGCGGCTGATCTTCACGGTGCGCAACGTGGGCAGGCCGCTCCAGGGCGAATGCGAGGCAACCCGCGCGAGCCCAGAGTCGATCACGCTGGTGACGCCTTCGATCGTGACGCTCGACTCGGCCACGTTGGTCGACAGCACCACTTTGCGGCGAGGTCCCGCTTCGATGGCGCGCACCTGATCGGCCAGCGGCAAGTCTCCATGCAGCGGCAGAATGCTCAAATCCCGCTCGCGCCCCAACGCCTCGAGGGCTTGCTGCGTGCGACGGATCTCGGACGCGCCGGGCAGGAACACGAGCACGTCGCCGTCCGGATCTGCAGCGTGCGCATCGCGTACCGCGCCGACCACCTGCTTTTCCAGCGGACGATCGTCGGGCGCCGGCAAGTGCTGAATCGTCAGAGGATAGACGCGACCCTCGCTGCGCAAGCGCGGACAGCTGCCGAGGAAGGTGGCCACGGGTTCGGCATCGAGCGTTGCGCTCATCACCACGAGCGCGAGATCAGGTCGCGAAGTTTCGCGAATGCGAGCCAACAGTGCGAGCAGCAGGTCCGTATCGAGGTGGCGTTCGTGGAACTCGTCCAAGATCACGGCGCCGACGCCGGCCAAGCTCGGATCTTCGAGCAGACGCCGCACCAGTACGCCCTCGGTCAGGTAGATGAGGCGCGTTTTCGGACCACATACCTCCTCGAAGCGCACGCGGTAGCCCACGCGCTGGCCGAGCGGCTCACCAAGCTCGTCCGCCACTCGCCGCGCGGCCATGCGCGCAGCAAGCCGGCGCGGTTCGGCTACGAGTACCTCACCGTTAGCGATCCCTGCCTCGAGCAGCGCACGCGGCACCCGTGTGGTCTTGCCGGCACCCGGCGGCGCTTCCAAGACCAGCGCTCGGCTTTGGCTCAGCTCTCGGCAGAGCTCCGGAAGCAGCGGATCGATGGGAAGGGCCTGCATGGATTGCCGAGAATGCGCTATGTGACGAACGTGGTTCGCCGCGCCGCTTTGTTCGACATGGACCGGACGCTGCTCGAGACCAACACCGCGCTCTTATACACGCGCTATCGGCGCGATCGAGGGGAGATCGGCTGGGGGTCGATGCTGCAGGTCGGCTACTGGCTGCTCCAGTACAGCTTTGGCGTCATCGACGCCCAGAAGGTTGCGCTGAGTGCGCTGAAAGAGTTTTCGGGCAAAGAGGAGCGTTTGTTAGTCGATAACTGCGAGGCCTGGTTCCAGTCGTACGTGCTGCGCCACGTGCGCGACGCGGCGCGCCGCACCGTCGATGCACATCGACGCGCTGGAGATCACCTGGCTATCGTGACCGGTGCGACGCCTTACGCTACGGCACCGTTGGCACGTGAGCTCGGCATCGAGCACATCGTCACGAGCGAGCTCGAAGTGGGCAGCGACGGCCGCCTCACCGGGCGCCCCGTCGACCCGCTGTGCTACGGCGCCGGCAAAGTGGAGCGCACTCGTGTCCTGGCGCAGAAGCTCGGCTTCGAGCTCGCCGAGGCTACCTTCTATTCGGACAGCATCACCGATCTGCCGTTGCTCGAAGTGGTGGGTACACCCGTGGCGGTATCGCCCGACCGCCGTCTACTCCGCGTGGCCAAGCAACGAGGATGGCGCATCGAGTGGTGGACTGCGAAATGAAGTTCGTCATCCGAGCAGCGTAAGAGCTCGCGCTGCAGCATCGCGCCCGAACAAAAGCGCATCTTCCATCGACGAATAGTTCCACGCGCCGTAGCGGCCGCAGCTGATGATCCGCATCGAATCGAGGAAGGGTCGGATCACTTCCAATGCGGCATCGTAGTTTCGATCGTAAATTACGTAGGCGTGATCGAGCCGGCGCAAACGTGCGAAGGCGATGTCGTCCGCCGAGTTGATGACACCCATTTCGATTAGGCCTGGCAGCACGCGCGATAACACCTCTCGAAGTGGTGCCGGTTCGCGGCTCGTGAGCTCGACGTACAAGCTCGCCTTGTTCGGCGGCGCCAGCGCAGACGAAAAGTGTGTGTAGCAGCCAACTCGATAAAACGGATACTTGGCTTCGGGTACGTAGGCCCAGTGAAAGTCCTTCTTTGCAGGGCAATCCAGCGCAACGTCGAGGTAGTTGAGGTGCGTTGCGCGCAGCTTGTCGCAAGCGGCCGCCACCTCCGGGGGCAGCTCATCGATGCATCGCAATAAATCGGGCAGGGGAGCGCTGCTCACCAGCACGTCGTAGCGTACGCGCCGTTCGCCGAAGCTCAGCTCTCTCGCGCGGGCATGGATCCGGCTGGGGGCGGTTTCGAACGCGATGGGCGGGAGCTTGCGAGCCATTGCGTCCGCCAACGCTCCAATGCCAAGCCGAGGATAGAGAAATTCGGCATTGTATCCGAGCTTTGGATCCTCCAGCCCGAGCGCACCCTTGAGAACGTCTTCGAGCTTGGGTTTGGGCACGAAGCGCTCGCACCAGCTCGCGCTGATCTCACTCGCGGGCACTCCCCACAACTTCTGGTTGTAGGGCAGCATGAAGTGCTCGCAAAAGCCCGCTCCGAAATGAAGCTCACAGTACTCGGCGAAGTTTTGAACTGGGCGATTCTTGTCGAGCGCCAGGGTGTTCAGGTAGCCAAGCAAGCACTCGTAGGCGACCTGTTTCGGCAAGCCGAAGGTGTTGGCCTGAAATGGGTAACGTGTATACACGCCGTGGGAGAACACGACACTGCGCCGCTCGATGCTGACGCAGTCGCCCCCGAGCCAAGAGAGAACCTCTTCGCGCAGGCTAGGCGAACGCAGGTGCAGAAGGTGGCCCGTGCGATCGAAGCGGTAACCGTTGTCCTCGCGGGTGCTGGCGTGCCCGCCTGGGTGCGTTGCTCGCTCGCAGATCCAAAACGCTGCGCGGCTCGCGAGCGCCAGACCGCAGGAAAGCCCGCTGAGGCCAGCGCCGAGAATTGCGATCGGGACGTGCGAGGGAAACGTCATTGTCTTTACGACGTGGCACTCCCGGAAAAGGCTGGCATGCGTGTTCGGTGTAGCACGCTTCTCCGCTTGCAATCGCGCGCGCTTTCGAGTCTCGTCAGGTGCGCCGCCGCAGCTATCGGCGTGTAAAAAGCCATGTATCTAAAATTCCAACGCAGTCGCGCCTGCGTCGCGCTAGGGCTTTCTTTGCTGATTTTGGCGTGCACGCGGCCCCCGACCGAAACCCCGGCGCAAACGGTTCCTACGACGAGCACGTCTGCGCCACGCGCTCCAGAAGTCACTACTCCGCTGCCCGTCACCTCGCGCGTTTCAGCCAAGAGTTACCGTTGCAATCTAGTCGTCGGACTGGCGGTTACGGCGGAGTGGTTCGAAGCCGGCTTCGAAGAGATTGTCGGCAACGGTCGTTGGCAAGCGCTCGTGCGGCCGCACACCTTCGTGGCCGATTGGGCAGATCCGGGTCACCCGGCTTGGTCGGAGCCGCTCCGCTCAGCGTGCGACGAAGCTCACAACCAGCCGGAGCGGGTGCTCTTCTTCGCCGCCGATTGGAACTACAAGAACGAGAACGAGTGGATTACGGGTCTGACGGCAACGGTGAACGCCGTGCGCGCGCGTTACCCCAGCGCCCGGGAAATTCAGCTGCTCACGATGGTGCGAGCGCCGGGCAACACCTCGTGCGGCAATGCCAAGAGTGTGGTCGAGCCGTTCGTCGATCAAGCTATGGAGCGCGTGAGCGCACAGTTCGATGGCCTCGTGCGCGTCGGACCCAAGTTCGAAGTGGCGTCGTGCGACTGGTTCGAAAAAGGCGGCCCACATTTCACCGAAAGCGGGCGGAGGGAGGTCGCTCGCCTGATCGGAGAGCACTATGGCGACGATCTCTGAATGAGGCATTTCAATGAAAGGGATCTTACCTTTCTCCGTCTTGGGATTTCTCGAACACAATTGCTGCGACTGCACGCCACACGCGATTGAAGTCGACGCGTTTCACGGTAGGCTCGCGTCATGTCGGCCATCAACGCGTTCCTGCTCCAAAACCAGATCTTCATCGCAGAAAATCCCTGCATCTCACCGGATTTTTGCCTTGATTGGTCGACGCTTGCGCACGAACTCAAGACAGCGCAGCCGCTCACCACGCATGAGCTGAGTGAGTTTGCGACACGCCAAGGTACGTGGACGTTGGTCGAGAACGTGCGTGGAGATCACGCCTGGTTGTTGCGCGCGCACGCGGGAGCGGACATAGCGGCGTTGGGTCTGGAAGGAGCGCTTGCACTCGACGCCTCGCGCGTCGCATTCCCTGCCACGTTCAAGAACCTGCTCGCGTTGAAGAACCTGATTCAAGAACACGACTCGGGCTCCACCATCTTCCCGAGTGCGAGCGGAACGCTGGCGCGGCAAAGCCTCGGCGTTGGCGCGCGCTTCACGACGTTGCATTGGCCCGCCGTGGAGTGGGCGATGAACGAACTCGAGTTGAGCATGACCGCCAACCAGAACAGCATTCCGCGCGAGCTGGTTTACGACGTGGATGTGATGCTTGCGGGCCGTCTCGAAGGGGTTCCGTTTCCGTTCATCGGCGCGGAGGTTCCCGAAGGGCACCAGGGTCAGAGCGTGCAGGGCATGAGCCACGGCGCCGTGCTTTCCAAGTTGAAGACGGGCTTTCACAAGCGACGCATTGCCTGGGGCTTCAACGCCGATCACCAACCGATCGGTGGCAAGTACGACGCGCGTGAGCCTGAGCTCGTGAGCGGCTGTCTGCTCGCGAGCTACATCACGTTCGATCTGTCGCCTGAGCTCGGCGTTACGCCCAAGCCGGCAGACGCCGAAGCCTGGTGCGATAGCAACGTGCCCGCGGAGGTGCGCCAGCAAGTGCGCGCGCGTGTGGCGGCGGTTGGTCTCGAGCTCGATCAGCGTGCGTTTGCATCGCTCCTCGCCGCGGTGTGGCCGGCCATCCTCAAGATGCAACGGCGCGATCGCCTCTACGCCGAAGCGCGTCGTAAAGCCTTCACGACGCCGCTCGGCTCCGGCTACTTGCGCGAGCTCTCCATCGATGAGCTCCCTGGGCTCACCACGCCGGAGACACTCGCGACCATGTTGGGGTTGTGTGAAGCGCTCGACATGCGCGTGCACTTCGTGGCGCCCGCCTTCGGCTTTCAGAAGAACTTCCCCTTCGAAGACAACCAGGAGCTCGAGCGTCGCGTGACTGTGGCATGGAAGGTGTGTCAGGCATTCGACGTCTCGATCGGCTTCCACTCTGGCTCAGGCAAGTCCGCGGAAAACTATCGTCTCTGCGGGCGCATTACGGGGAGTCGCCTCGAGATCAAAACCAGCGGTCGCTACACCTACGAAATGGGGCGCGCGCTGGCAGCCTCCGAAAATCCAGCCGATCGCGCGCTTTTTAGCGACTGGTACGACTTCACACGACAGCTCGCGCTGAGCAGCGCGTTCAGCGACAACGCCGATGAACGCGAGATGGCGCGACGTTTCATCGTGCACGCGCTCAGCCACGAAAAGCTCGCGAGCGATGTGTTTGCGAGCCGCGATACCTGCCATCAGGCGCTCGCAAAGCTCAGCCCTAATCCGGACCACATGTTTTGGTTCGAATACAACTTCTTGTTCGTCTTGGCCGCCGAAGGTCGCGCCGAGAAGAATGCGCTCGGCGACCACACGCCTCTCGGCTATCGGCAGCGCGCGCGCTTTTACGCTGTGAGTTCGGAGGCCAAGCTCCGCTACGCTCGCAATGTGGCCGAGTATCTCTGCTTCCTGGCGGAGACGACGGGTATGGCGAGCGCCGAGCGATGTAACCGCGCTCGCGAGAAGCTCGCGACGTATAGCAGTTATGAAGATCTCGTTTCCGCCATCGCTCGAGCGCGCTGAGCAGCGCAGAGGTCACGGCGTCACATGTTGATCGGCGTGGACTTCACTGGCTCCACGCTGTCCGCTGGGGTGGTGGAGGGGGCCGCCGTGGTGCGCGAAGCCAGCGTCGAAGTCCCAGCGGGCGCGCTGCCCGGGGAAACGCTCGATGCTCTCGCCAACCTGGTGCGCGGGCTCACCAAGCGTCTCGATGCAGTCGGGCTTGCCATTCCCGGTCAGGTCAATGCGCAGGGCTCGTGTTGGCGTTTGCCCAACGCGCCCGTTTTCGAAGGTGTGCCTATCGCCAAGGAGATCGCCAATCGGCTCGACTGCCCGGTTGCCGTCGAGAATCGCGCTACCGCGGCGGCCCTCGCCGAGCGGCTGTTCGGCTACGGCAAAACCTTCCCGAGCTTCATTCTAATTACGTTGGGAACCGGAGTGGGTGGCGGCCTCGTGATTGGTCACCAACTCTATCCCGGAGCGAATGGTTTCGGTGCCGAGATTGGTCACCTCTGCGTCGACGGCGCGCGCGACGCCCCATTGTGTGCTTGTGGCCGGCGCGGATGTCTCGAAGTGTTCGCAGGAGCGCGCGGCGTGCTCAGGAGATTCGCCGAGTACGGCGGCCTTGGCCTCAAGCTCTCGCAGGTCGTGTCGAGCGCGCGGCGTGGTGAGTCGGCGGGGCTTCAGACTGTTGACGCGTTGGGTGTAGTGTTGGGCCGTGCCATTTCAGCGCTGCAGAACCTGCTGGACCTGAACGGCGTCGTGCTGGCAGGGCCGCTCGCTTCGGTGTTCGAGCTATTCGAATCACGCTTGCGTGCCGAGCTGCGATCGAGCGCTTTCGCGCCGCTTCTGGGCGAAGTGCCGATTGTGGTGAGCACATTGGGTGAGCAGGCGAGCGTCGTCGGCGCAGCCTACCTTGCGACGCTGTAGCGGAGCCTAAGGGTGCGCTAGCTGGCGAACTGACTCGCGAGCCCCCACAAACCGAGCGCCGGGTTCGGTACGAAGAAGATTTCTTCGCCGCTTGGCATCTGATTCAGGCCCGCCTGTAGGCGTGTGGGATCGTACTCGCGCAGCGCTTCAGCAGGATCGCGGTACTCGTAGCCGACGCCTTCCACTTCTTTGCGACTGACACCTCCGGTTGCATAGGTGATGCGGAAGCGCCCTTCGGACGAGCCATGAATCAAGTGGGCCGCCGCCGATAGCGAGCTTTCGAGCTCGGGATCGCTCTTCACAGCTTCGAGTGTGCGCGGCGTACCGTGGTAACCGTGCCGACGGATTAGCCGATCGATGCCTGGATCTTCGCCGAAGCGGCTGACACCCGGCGCGAGCACGATGAGCTCGCCATCATCGGCCAGCGCCATGCGCGTGCGATACACGGCTTTGTTGCCGAGCCACGTCGACTTGAACTCACTGGGGTCGAGATACACCACGACCTTCTTCAGCGGGCGCTCGAAGAGCTCCAGGTTGCAGGCTTGAACCAATGGGGCGCCGGCAGCGAAACAAGCGTAGTCGTCGCCCGCGAAGAGCCCGCGTGTCAGCATTTCGCCGTTTGTGCTGCGTTCGCGCACCGTGAGCAAATGCGTGATGGGCAAATGGCTTGCGAACGAGCCGGCCATGTAGCGCAACACGTCGCGCACCGGCGACTGCGCGCGACCCATCAAGGACTCCATGCCGCACACCGCGCCCAGGAAGTGCGTGCGATCGATGACATCTTTCCCGCCGGTGCCCACGAAAATATTCTTGTCGTGGCCGGCAATGCCAATCACCTCGTGAGGCACCAGTTGCCCAATCGAAATGATGCGATCCCAACCGCCGACCAAGCGTGCGTCGACCTCACAACGAATCGAATAGTCGAGGCGATTTTGCGAGACCTCACGCACGAACGAGGCTGGCACGTCGCCGAGGTGCGCGAGGCCGTGACGCCATTCGTGCACACGGAAACACGACAGCGGGATCCCTGGGAACATCTCGTGGATCTCTTCTTCGGTCATCGGAGCGTGCGTGCCGAGCGCTGGCAACACTTCCACGGCGGCTTTGCCGGCCAGACGCGCGTAAAGCAGGCTAGTGAGGGCACCGGCACCCGAGTGCAGGCGGGTGAAGTCTGGCGGCACGAGCAACACGCGGCGCATCGGTCCGAGCCGCGCCAGGAGCTCATCCACCAGCTCTCCCGCGCGCTGATTGTCGATTATCGAGTAGCGGCTGCCTTCTGCGAAGTGCAGCCGATGCCCCCCTGGATGCCCGAGCGCGATCGAGCGTCGCAACACGCGCTCCACGAGCTCCGCAGGTGACAACGTGGCCGGCAACACCAGCGCGCCAGGGGGCTGGTGCGCTGGTTTGACATCGATCGTCGCGCCGCTCGATCCGGGCATCCGCCGCTCTGCGTCACTTGCACTCAAGCTGAGCACCACCCGCAATTGCGGCCGCAGCGTGGCGAGCTCCGCCTCGTCTTCACCCGAAGTTCGGGCCAGCGCGACGATCACATTGCCCTGCGTGACGCGGGCGCGTTCTTGCTCAGAAAGCTGCGAAAGCGCGGCGATATCCAAAAACGGCAGCGCCAATCGGCGCCCGAGCTCGGAACCAATGGTGGTCTTCCCGGAGCGCGCCACGCCGGTCACGACGATCAACATGGCGTCGTCTTATCACATGCGATCGCGCGTGGCGGCGCGCAGCTATCGATTAGCAGGCGAGTGTGCGTCGATGTCAGTTAATAAAACTGCCTCTCTTTGAGGCGGGGGCGACTCGCGTACACTCGAGTTAGTGCGCTGCGTTCCAGTTCTTGCCTGAGCCGGCGTCGACCACCAGCGGAACATCGAGCGGAAACGCGGCCTCCATCTTGGCGCGAATGGCAGCAGAGGCTTCCTCGACCTCCGCCTCCGGAACCTCGAACACGAGCTCGTCGTGCACGGTGAGCACCATGCGCGTTCCAGGCGTAACCGGTTTTTTCAACGCGAGCATGGCGAGCTTCAGAATGTCCGCCGCGGTGCCCTGGATCGGCATGTTCATCGCAATGCGCTCCGCCGCCAACCTCTCTGCGCGGTTCGCGCTACCAATGTTGGGTAACAACCGGCGTCGCCCGAGCACGCTCGTGACCGCTTCGCCGCTGCGCGCGCGCTCGAGCGTCTCGTTCATGAAGCGCCGCACGCCCTGATAACGCCGGAAGTACGCGGCAATGAAGCTGCTAGCTTCCGCACGCGAGATGCCGAGCACCTTGGCGAGGCCGCTGTCGCCCTGGCCGTAGATCACGCCGAAGTTCACCGCCTTCGCTCGCGTGCGGTGTTCGCGTGTGACGTGCTCGGCGTCCACCTCGAAGATCTCCATCGCGGTGCGCGTGTGAATGTCTTGGCCGGTGCGGAACGCATCCAGCAATACGGGGTCTTGCGACAAATGCGCCAGCACACGCAGCTCGATTTGCGAATAGTCGGCGCTCACCAAGCGAGTACCAGGCGGCGCCACGAACGTCGCGCGGATCTTGCGGCCCAGCTCGCTGCGAATCGGAATGTTCTGAAGGTTCGGATCGCTGGACGACAACCTTCCCGTGGCCGCCACCGCCTGTTCCCACGACGTATGGATGCGCCCGCTGGTTTTGTCGACCAAGCTCGGGAGCGCGTCGATGTACGTGCCCTTGAGCTTCGCCAGTTGCCTAATCTCTAGGATGATCCGCGGTAAATCGTGCTGATCGGCGAGCGCCTCCAACGTGGCGGCGTCGGTGGAGCGCGACGTCTTGGTGCGCTTCAGCGGCTTCAGCCCAATTTCGTCGAACAACAGCGTCTCGAGTTGCCGCGGCGAGTTCACGTTGAATGGATGCCCGGCGACCTCGTGAGCCTGTTTCTCCAGACGTTCGAGCTCGCGCTCGCAATCGCGCCCAATCTCCGCGAGCCCACTCGTGTCGACCAGCACGCCTGCCAGCTCGAGCTCGGCGAGCAGAGAAGCCAGCGGTAGTTCGAGTTCGCGGTAAAGCTTCTCGAGGCCCTCTTCATTGATGCGCGGAGCCAGTCGCGCTTCGAGCTTCAGTCCAAATTCGGCGCTAGCGGCGGCGTAGTCGAGCACCTCCTCGGGGGGCAACTCGTCGAAGCCGGCGCGCGGTCCACGGCCTGGTTTGGTCAGCTGATCGTAAGTCGTGGCTACGATGCCGAGCTCGCGTTGCGCCAACGAATTGCGGTCGTGACGCGCTTCGGGATCGAACAAGTAGCTCGCCAGCGTCGCGTCGAAGCCGAACCCGGCGAGCGGAAGCCCAGCGCGTGCCAGCGCAACCGCAGTGTGCTTCAAGTCGATGCCGAACTTGGTGAGCTTTTCATCCGCGAAGGGTCGGCGCAGAATTTCTTGCGCGATGCTCAGCGGGATTTGCGTGCCGCTGCTCAAGTGCCGATGCGCGAGCGGAACGTAAAACGCGGCGCTGGGATCGAACGCGAGTGCGATGCCCGTCAAGCGACCGCGCGTCGGTTGATCAGTGAGGGCTTCCACGGCCAAGCGCCCGCTCTGCGCGGCACGCTCGACTAGCGCCGCGAGCTCGTCGGCGCTGCGCACCAGCTGATGCGTTGCGAGGGCAGCGGGAGCTACCACTGGCTCGGGAGCTTTTGCTGGGCGCACGCTAGGCAGCGGCTTCTGCGGCTCGTTTTCCAGCTGGCTGAGCTGACGTGTGAAGCCGAGCTCGGCGTACAGCACGCGCAACGTATCTACATCTCGCCCGCCGCGCTCGAACGCGGCAGGTGTGAACTCCAGCGCACAATCCTCCTTGAGGCTCACCAGGCGCTGGCTCAAAAACGCGTTGTCGCGATTGCTGGCGAGTGTGTCGCGCAAGCCCTTGCGCGGGACCTTTTCGAGATTGTCGTAGATGCCGCTCAACGTTTCGAACTGGTTCAAAAGCTCCTTCGCGGTTTTGGGCCCAACCGAGGGAACGCCAGGAATATTGTCGGAGCTGTCGCCCGTCAGCGCCAAGTAGTCGCGCACTTGGTCAACGCGCACGCCGAAGCGCTCTTCGACCTCCGGCACTCCGAACACGCGGTCACGCATCGTGTCGTACATGACCACGCACTCATTCACGAGCTGCATCAGGTCCTTGTCGGCAGCCACGATCACACATTTGATTCCTTGCGCGCAGGCTTGCTTCACACACGTCGCGATCAAGTCGTCGGCTTCCACGCCATCCTGCTTGAGAATCGGAACTCGGAATGCACGCACGATTTGCTCCAAACGCTCGAGCTGCGTGCGCAAGTCTTCCGGAGCCGAGGGACGATTCGCTTTGTAGTCAGCGAAGATTTCTTTGCGAAACGTCGCACGTCCGCTGTCCATTGCGATCGCAAACAGCATCGGCCGGCGCTCGCGGAGGAGCCGCTCGAGCATGCTCACGGTGCCGTGCACGGCATGGGTTGGCTCACCCGACGGCGTCGAGAGAGGGGCCACCGCGTGGTATGCACGCAGAACGTAGCTCGACAGATCGACGAGATAGAGGACGTCGGGGGACCCAGCAGGAAAGAGCTCACTCGGCATCGGGGCGGCGAGCCTATCGCAGGCCATTGCTTCTGGCTTCTCGTCTTCCGCTCCGGCTGGATGAAATGATGTAGTCGTCATGGATTCGGCACACGTGCGGCGCGTGCATGCCACTCGGCCGAGGCAGTTTTTTTGCCAAACACATGCAGCTTGCGGCTCTGGACCTCGGTTCCAACTCCTTCCATCTGCTGGTCGCACACGTGGGTAACACCGGCGCCATCACCAAGGTTGCGTCCCACAAAGCGGTCATGAAGCTCGGCCGCGTGGTGCAGCGTGAAGGGCGCCTGCCGGAGCTCGAATACGCGACAGCGCTCGATGCGGTCGCTCAGCTGGTCTCGCTCGCGCGCGCTTTTCACGTCGAACGCATCGTGGTGGCAGCCACCAGCGCGTTGCGCGATGCCGCAAACGGCCTCGAATTTTGCAGCGACGTGCAGCAGCGCTTCGGCGTTACCGTCGAACTGCTGTCTGGCCTCGAAGAGGGGAGGCTCGTGTATCGCGGCGCGCGCAGCTCATTTCCCGGTTTGGGTGGCCGCATTGGTGTCGTCGACATTGGCGGCGGCTCCGTTGAGGTCTGCCTCGGCGAAGGAGCGCTGTGCCAATACGTTGCGAGCTTGCCGCTCGGCTTCCTGCGCCTTTCGGCGAAGCTCGATTGGTCGCGACCGAGCATCGGGCGTGACCTTACGGAGTTGGTGCACACCGAGTCGAGCGAGCTGCGTGAACGCCTTTCCTGGCAGCCGCCCGATACGTGGCTGTTCTCCGGCGGCACGGCGCGCGCTCTCGGAAAGTTGGTCGTATCAGGGCCGAGCGGGATTTCCGCGAACTCAATGCGGCGCGTGGTGAAGGAGGTGGCGGCGTCGTCTCCCGAGCGACTGCGTGAGCTCGGCGTCGACGTCCAGCGCACCGACACACTGGGCTATGGAGCGCTCGTCATGGGTGCCCTACTGGATGCTTTCGAGATCTCGTCGCTGCGTGTATCCCCCGGTGGGCTGCGAGAGGGGCTTTTGCTCCGGGAGTTCAGCCGCCTATCACCCGACATGCGCTCATCCCCGCTCGCGAGTGCGCAGGTGATGTTTTGAAGCGCAGCAAAGTGAGCCAGGCGCGAACGGACCTTCTAGCGCGGCGCGCGCGGGTTCAGCTCCATTGAAAATCCGCGCAATTGTCTCCAAATGAGCGAACAGAACCGGCGGTCCGGCAAAATGAAGTGAGAGTGGGCGCGTCGTGGTGAGCTCTCGGCGCGTCGGAGTCACGGTAAGTTGCAAGCGCTTGTGAAGGTGTTTGCGACGAGCCGCACGCTTTGCGGGAACAGGTGGCGTCGAGCTCGGGGAGCGGCTAGCCTCGTACTTTCGTGGCAGAAGACGATCCGCCTCGCGCGCTAGTTGCTGGTAAGTATCGACTCAGTCGCCTATTGGGCCGAGGCGGTATGGGCTCGGTTTGGGAAGGGGTTCACACGACGCTCGGCACGCGCGTCGCCGTGAAGTTTATCGAGGCCGAGTACGCGAACAGCACCGAGGCCCGCAACCGATTCGAGAACGAAGCTCGCGCGGCTGCCAAGCTGCAGAGCAAGTACGTCGTGGAAGTCTATGACCACGGTGTCGGCGACGACGGGCGCCCGTTCATCGTGATGGAGTACCTCCAGGGCGAGCCGCTCGATCGGCGCCTGGACCGCGTTGGTCGTCTGCCTGCCAAAGAGACCGCCTTCATTCTCCAGCAGGTGTGTCGTGCGCTAGCGAAGGCACACGCCGCGGGCATCGTGCATCGCGATCTCAAACCCGAGAACATATTTCTGGTTTGGGACGATGAGGACGGCGCCGATGTCGCAAAAGTAGTGGACTTCGGTATCGCCAAATTCACCGATCGTTCGCTGGGTCCTTCTTCGGCGACACGCACCGGTTCGGTGCTGGGAACGCCGTATTACATGAGCCCGGAGCAAGCGCGCGGCTTGCGTTCGGTCGACTATCGAACGGATATTTGGTCGCTGGGTGTGATTGCCTATCGCTGCATCGTGGGCACGTTGCCTTTCGACGGTGAAGCGATTGGCGACTTGCTGGTCAAGCTCTGCACGGCTCCCATCCCGCTCCCGTCGCAGGTCGTTTCTGATGCTCCTCCAGGCTTCGACGCATTCATTACGCGCGCGCTGGCTCGCGAGCCTTCCGAGCGTTTTCAGACCGTGCAGGAGTTCGCTGCGTCGCTGTCTGCCGTGTGCGGCATCAGCGTGCGCGGCGCGTACGGCACCGGTGAGCAACCGCAGTACCTGAATGCGATGGGCACGGGTCCGCATCCCACCGTCGCTGGTCCGCTGCCAACTCAAGTTGCGACAGCGTCGGAGCTCGCCGCAGCCACGGGTGCGCCGCTCACGCAAACGTCGCCGAGCACGCAGAATCGGTCGAGCAAGAGCGCGCTGGTTGCCTCCGGAATCGCCGCGACCGTCGTGCTTGCGATTGGCATCGGCGTAGCAATCAAAGCTCTCGGCGGAAGTTCTGATTCCGCCGCTACCGCGAACGCGAGCGCCGTGCCTCTGGCTTCGCTGGTGCCGCCGACGCCGTCTGCCGTGTCGGAGCCACCCATCACGGTGGTCGCCCCCAAGCCCTCGAGCTCTGCTCCGCCGCCCAAGCCGGTTGCCGCCGCAGTGACGCCGCAACCTGCGCGCCCAGTTGCTGCAGCGCCGCGCCCTGCCGCACCGCCGCCGCGGCGCCCTGAGCCAGTCGTTGCGCGGCCCCAGCCGGCGCAGCCCACGCCAGCCAAAAAAGAGATCGACATCGGCTACTGAGGCCACCAACTCTCCTTCCCGGGGGGTTGTTGGGAAGGTTGTTGGGGACGTGTTGCTCGGCTTCTGAATCGCAGGCGAGGCAAGTTTTCTGCGCATTTTCCGGACGACGCGCGCTCGGGCGACACCATCGTGCAACGTTTTACAATTGCGTGACAATCACGATGGACCGCGGTGTTACGGCAAGAAACGAGCATGTACATCGCATTGGTCGTTCTTTACGCGGCGATTCTTTTGGTCTTGTGCGCCTACGGCGTTCACCGCGCCCATCTCGCTTTTTCCTGCCTGCGTCACCGTGAACGGCTCGAGCAACTGACTCGCCGGGTGGACGTGGCAGAGGCCGAGTTGCCTCGCGTCACCATTCAATTGCCGCTCTATAACGAAGCCACCGTTGCACGCCGCCTGATCGAAGCGACTGGCAACATGGATTATCCCCGAGATCGTCTGGAGATTCAGGTTCTCGACGACTCGAGTGACGAGACCGCGGGGATCGCTTCTGCAGCCGTGCAGGCGCTGCGCGCGCGCGGTATCGACGCCGTGTACGTGCGTCGTGACGACCGCAAGGGCTACAAGGCGGGCGCGCTCGACTACGGCCTCAAGACTGCCAAGGGCGAGCTCATCGCGATCTTCGATGCCGACTTCGTGCCGCAGCCCTCCTTTCTGCGTGAAGTCGTGGGGCACTTCCAAGATCCTCAGATTGGAATGGTGCAAACGCGTTGGGATCATCTAAACCGCGGTGCTTCCTGGCTCACCTCGATTCAGGCGCTCATGCTCGACGGCCATCACTTGGTCGAGAACCGCGCGCGTTTCGCCAACGAATGCATGTTCAACTTCTCGGGTACGGGCGGCATCTGGCGGCGCCGTGCGATCGACGCTGCGGGTGGCTGGCAGCACGACACTCTCACCGAGGATTTGGACCTGTCGTACCGCGCACAGCTCGCTGGCTATCGCTTCGTTTATCGAGCTGACGTGTGCACACCCGCCGAGCTGCCGGAGGACATGTCGGCGTTCCGCGCGCAGCAGTACCGCTGGGCGAAGGGCACTGTGCAAACCGCGCGCAAGCTGCTCGCGACGGTGCTCCAATCGGAGATTCGGTTGGGTGCGCGCATCGAAGCAGCTTTCCACATGCTGCCGCACTTCGCCTATCCGCTCACGGTCATGCTCACGCTGGTGTTGCTCCCGGCGCTTGTGTTCATGCCAGCGACGAGCTTGCGTACCTTGCTGCTCGTCGACGTTCCGCTCTGTCTTGGCGCGACGGGCTCGCTCGCGACTTTCTACTCCATGGCCGAGGTCGCGCAGAACCGTTCTGCTTGGCAGGCAATTCGTAAGCTGCCGGGCATCATCGCGCTTGGCGCTGGGCTTGCGCCGCATCTGAGCCTCGCAGTGTTCGACGGCCTTCGCTCTATGGCCGGCGAGTTCGTGCGCACTCCGAAGCGCGGAGCCAATGGTGCTCGTTATCGGCAGTACGCGAAGCTCCCGCTCGGCGAGCTCTTCCTTGCAGCCATCAGTGCTGCCAGCGTCATCGCGGCGATTCAAACTGGCCATTGGCTGGCGGCGCCGTTTGCTTCGCTCTTCTGCGCCGGTTACTCGTCGGTGGCGTTCCTGGTAATCCGCGAGCAGTTCGCTTCTGGAGCGGCGGCGGCGCCCGCGCTCACCGCGGAAGCGAGCGGTTCGGACGAGATGGCTCGCGCCGCCTGATCCTGACAGCGACCGCAAGAGAGAGGCCAGCCGCGCAAATTGGGCGAAGCGCCCGCTTGGCTTGAGTTCAGGGCCGGGTAGCCGGGTGCTAAAGTCATCGCTTGAAACAAGCGCCGCGCACGAAGCGAATGCGCGGCGCGCCGAACCGGGGTCCGGGTCAAAAATTGCCGGCCCCATGGCAAAAAAGCACCTGCGGAGCCCAAACACCCACAAGAAACGCGGGCTTACGTATGGACTTCCTGATGTTGGGCGGGCTACTATCAGAAGTGCGGCGTGGGAACCGCCCTTCGAGCAAGGTGGCTCGACGGGGCCCATCACACAGGCACCCCGATGACAAAGGCCGACATCGTTCAGGCGGTCTATACCCAGCTTGGTGGGTTTTCGAAGAAAGAGTCGGCTGACTTGGTCGACCTGGTTTTCGAAACCATGAAAGAGACCCTCGGCCGGGGCGAAAAGATCAAAATCTCTGGGTTTGGCAACTTCGTCTTGCGCGACAAGCGCCAGCGCCAGGGCCGCAATCCGCAGACGGGCGATCCCATCGTCATTACCGAGCGTCGCGTGCTGAACTTCAAGGCCAGCCAGCTTTTGAAGCAGGCGCTGAACGACGAGCACGGCGCGACCACCGAAGCCAAGGATACCGCTGGCCTCGGCGGCGATTCGCTGTAAGCCCCCTGATTTCGAGCGAGCTGCGTGGCGGACGAACCCGAAGTTCCGGTCAAGCTCTACTACCGCATCGGCGAGGTGTCGCAGATCGTCGGCGTGGAGCCTCACGTGTTGCGTTACTGGGAGACGGAGTTTCGCTCCATTCGCCCGCAGAAGTCGCGCAAGGGCCAGCGCATTTATTCGCGCCGCGACGTCGACAAGCTGCTCAAGGTCAAGGACCTCCTCTATACCCACGGGTTTACGATCGCTGGCGCACGCAAGCGCCTGCGGGAAGCGGTGGCCGAGGCTGAGCCAGCGCCTGCCGCCGAGGCCGCATCGCCTGCAGTAGCGCCGTCGTTGCCGCCCCATGCGCGCGGTCAACTCATCGAGCTGCGGGCCGAAATCCAAAGAATGCTCGCAGAGCTCGAGGGTGACGCCTCCTGAGCGGACAGGGTTCTTCCTACCCACCTTGACGCCGCAAAAGCCCGCGACCACATGCGGTAGGTCGTAACCAAGGAGGGCCATCTCATGGCCGACGGGCTCAACCGCGTGATGCTGTTAGGAAACCTGGGCGCAGATCCCGAGCTTCGCATGACCCCCAGCGGGCAAGCGGTGCTGAAGCTGCGGCTCGCGACCAGCGAGAGCTACCTCGATCGCAACAAAGTGCGCCAGGAGCGGACCGAGTGGCACAGCGTCGTCGTGTGGGGCAAACGCGCCGAAGCGTTGAACAAGATCCTCTCGAAGGGGTCGCGCGTGTTCATCGAGGGCGGGCTCCGGACCTCGAGTTATGACGATCGCGAAGGTAATAAGCGCTATCGGACCGAGATCGTGGCTTCGAACCTGATTTTGGCTGGCGGAGCGCGCGGTGGTGGCGGCGCGCCACGCGCTGGTGGTGACGATTACGGCGGGCCGCCCGAAGGGGGCGGACCTAGCTCTGGCGGTGGTGGTTACGACGACGCTGATTACGGCGGCGGCGGCGACGACGACATTCCGTTCTGAGTTGCGCGGCGAGGGGCACGAGAGCGCACGGACGATGCGGTGCACCTCACGGCTCGAGCGGCGTGCGTTGCGCAGCGCCGCTCGACGATGCGCAGAGGCTTCGCGCGTCTTGCTCTTGGCATTTGTGACGCTCACGCCGTTTGTGGCCGCTTGTCGCAAAAAGCCGGAGCCAGCGGCGGTGGTGCGTCCGAGCCCTCCGCCCCGACCGCGTGAAGTGGTTGCGGAGCTCACGGTTCCCGATCCACACGCGCTGTGGCCGCGCTTACGGAGTTTGGCGGGGCCATTCGCGGAGGTTCTGCCTCAGGCGCCGGAGCTCGCAGTGGCTGCAATCGCAGGCGTTCCCGCGCTGAGTGCCGGCTCGTTCGAGCTGCATTCGCCCTTGGTGCTAGCGACCGTGAGCGGTGATGCAGCGGGTGTCGTCGTGGGCGTGCACTTGCAGAATGGGCCTGAGTTACTCGCGAACGTCACCACCGGCGCGCGGCCTTCGCATCGCGCTGAGCGCAAAGGCGCGCTCGCTCAGGTGTTCAACGCGGGGGCTCAGGGTTCATTTGCTTTTGGTTTGGTAGACGACACGTTGCTGCTCGGGCCCGAACCGGCGGTGCAACGGGTGGGTGAGTACGTGGCGCGCGCGTTGCGTCCCCAAGCATCGACGCGTGGCCCCATCACACTCATAACTAGCGGTGAGAGCCTGAAGGCGTGGGTGACTCCAACTTTGCGCCGGGCTTGGCTCGAGCGCCGCGCGGAGCTCGGAGCTGCCTTGGATCGCGAGCGCGCCACACACGCGCGCCCCGCCGATTTCGGGGAGCCCGAGGTTTTGTTGGCGTGGTTGGATGAGTTCGTGCAAGCGGGCGTGGCGTTGCTCGAGAGCGTGCGCGAGATGCGCGGCGTGCTGGACGTCGATGCGCAACGTCTCGATCTCGAGCTTCGGCTCATGCCAGAGCCAAACGGCGCGGCGCAGGCGTTCGTTTCGAACATGGCTCTCGGCAACGGTGAGGCGATCAAGTCCTTGCCGGCGAATTCAGCGTTTGCGTTGCTGCTTCGGCGTCGGCTAGAGCCGCAACCAAAACCTGGCCTCGAGAGGCTACGTGCGCTGTTTGCGGGCCGGCTCGCGTCGGCCGAATCAGCGCAGCTCGAGCAAGGGCTCACGAACTTGGCACTGGGCCGGGGCGAGGTCGATGCGTTCGCATTGCTCCCCGATCTCGGCGTAGTCTGGCGGGGTCCGGTGAACGACGCCAACCAGTTGCACGACGGAGTCTCCACCCTGCTTTCGCTGCTCACTCACAAGCCATTTTCGGAGCTGCTGGCCGCGAGCGCTGGGCGTCCGCAGCTCTTGCGCAAGCCGAGCCAACGTCGTGCGGAGGCGCGCATCGATCGCGCCGAGCTGGTGTTGCGACCCGCTGCACCGAGCGCGAAAGCGAAGCGGCTCGAGTTGGCGAGCTCGATCAGCGAGGGAGAATTCGTCATCACGGCGGCGCCTTCGGGGGCTGGCACTTTGGACAGGGCTCTCGCTGGCGCGGAAGCGAACCTCGGCGCGGATCCAGCCCTGGCTCCGTTCATCGCTGCCGCGTCCGACGTGAGCTGGCTCGCGTTGTGTGATCTGGCTCGCCTCGGCATGGCTCTGCCAGAAAGCCGCGCGCCGCTCAGCCTGGCAGCGCGATCGCGGGAAGGCGGACTCTCGCTGTCACTGCGCGTTTCCGACGCGGCCTTGCGAGCGTTGGTTGCACGAGGGCTCGGCCGATGAGTCGCGCCGCGCTGGTTACCGGTTTTCCCAGCCTGCGTGCCCGCCACATCGTGCGTGCGCTGCTCGCGCGACCCGAGCCTGGTGAGGTCATCGTGCTGGTGCCCCGCGAGCGCGTGGATGAAGCGCGTGAGCTACTCGCGCGGGAAGAACTGAGTGCGCGCGTCACACTCGTCGAGGCGGATCCAACTGCGATCGACTTTGGTTTGAGCGGGCCGCGTTATCTCGAACTGGCGCACCGCGTTCAAGTGGTGCACGCGGCCTATTCGATCACCGACACACCCGCGCCGGAGCGCCTGGCCGAGGCCGTCAACATCGGGCAAACGCGCGAGCTCATCGAGTTTGCGCGCGCGGCGTCGAGCCTGCGCGCGCTGGTGCTGTACTCGAGCGTCTTCGTGAGCGGGCAGCGCACCGGCGTCGTTAGTGAGGCGGAGCTCGAGGCGGGCCAAAGCTTTCGTGGCCCCGTCGAGCGCACGTTGGCCACCGCGGAACGCATGCTGCGCGACAGCCACGTTCCTCGCATCGTGCTGCGCGCGGGGCACTTGTTGGGAGACAGCCAGCGCGGAGTGGTGGAGCACCTTTCGGGCCCATACTGGCTGATCGCTTTTATCGCCAGCGCACCCGCGGACGCAGCGTTGCCAGTGTTGCCCGGGGCAGACGCGCCGCTCTGCGTCACGCCGGTCGATCACTTGGCGCGCTTTGGTGTGTTCGCCGGCGAGCGTGCCGCGGCGGGCAGCACGTTTCATGTGATCGATCCAACACGCCTCGGTTTGCGTCAGTTCCTGGCCGAGGTCGCGGAGCGCTGCGGCAGGCGGCTGGAACCAGGCTTTCACCCCTCGTCGCTCACGCGCCTGCTGGCGGGAAATCCGGCGTTGAAGGCCCTACCACAGCACGTGCGCGGTGTTTTGGAGGTGCTCACCTCGGGGGCGGAGTACGCTAGTGATGGCGCGACCGACCTGGTAAGTCACGGCGCGCCGGAGTGTCCCCCGTTTGCGACGTATCTCGACCGCCTCCTCGACCATGTCCGCGAGCGCATCGAACGCGGAGAGCTCTTCACGACCCGGCGTCAGACGCCGGCGTTTCTCGTGGCTTGAGCCGCTTACGGCGACGTTGGCGCTGGCGCTCACGCTGAGCTCAGACGCACACGCTGAGCCCACGCCTGCGCCGGCGAGCTCTCTGCCACAGCGGCTTCAGGTTGGAGTTCCGTCCGAATCGGCGCGTCCTCCGGAGCTTGCGCGTTTCTTCGCGGCGCTGGACGCGCTCAGCCGCAAGCAGCGTAGTGAATCGGTTCGCATTCTGTGGCTTGGGGATTCCCACACCGCGTCGGATTTCATGACCGGGACGTGGCGTTCCGCGCTGAGCGAACGCTTCGGGGCAGGGGGACCCGGATTTTTGCGGCTGGGAGTGCCGGTGCGCCACGATTGGGCGACGTTCGAGCGCAGCGGGCGCTTTCGCATCGAGCCGATGTCGCCATCGACGCGCTTTCGGCGCGATGACGGTGTGTTCGGCTTGGGAGGAATGCGGATCACTCCAAGCAGCGACGCTCGCCTGCTGGTGCGCGTGGCGCCGCAGTCCCTGCGCGGTCGCGCGCGACACACGTTGTTGTTCGATTTCAAACAGCCTGGCGAAATCGTGCTGCGGCTTGGTTCAGAAGTCGTCAGCGTGAAGAGCGCCAATGACGCGAGCCGAGTGCCAGGCAGCCCCATCCTGCGCCGTACGTTGGAAGGTGGCGTCAACGACGCGTTTACGCTCGAAGTGCGTCGCGGCAAGCCTCGCTTCTACGGGCTCATCGTCGAGGGCAGCGAGCCGGGCGTCGTGCTCGACGCGGTTGGCATCAACGGCGCTCGCATTGCTACGGCGCTGGCCTGGGCGGAAGCACCGTTCGTCGCCGAAGTAACGGCGCGCAAGCCAGATCTGGTAGTGGTCGCATTTGGGACCAACGAGGCCTTCGACGAGCTCCGCCCGAGCGCCTACGAAGCTCAGCTGCGCGCGTTGATGAGCCGCTTGCGCACGAACACCAACGTCGATTGTTTGGTGATAGGTCCTCCGGATGCCACCGCTCCCACGGGTGAACCGGCTCCGCGCATTGCTGAAATCAGCGCGGTCTACGCCAGCACCGCACGTTCGCTGGGCTGCGCATTTTTCAGCGGGCAGTCACTCATGGGAGGCCCGGGAGCTTTTCAGCGCTGGGCCCAGCAAGAACCCGCGCTTGCTAGCGCCGATCGCATCCATTTGACGCCGAAGGGCTATCGCAAACTGGGCGAATTGACGCTCGGCGCGCTGTTCGGCGCTCCGCCAGTGGATCCAGTTTCTGCGTTCAGAAACTCGCCGTAGCGCTGCATCAGCGCTCGGAAGATCCAGGTGCCGATCATATCCGCTCCGATTGAGCTCGGGTGCGTGAGATCGGCTTGTCCAAGCCCGCGCTTGACCCAGCTCGGCATGGAGCCTTCGCCGCCCATCGCGCGGTGAGTATCGAAGAAGGCGCAGCCGACCTCAGCCGCGACGGCGCGCTGCTCCTGCAACAAGCGCGGGATGATGCGCACGCTCCTGAGCTCTTCGCCTTGCTTCGTCGCGCGATCCATCACACCCACGACGAGGCAGCTCGCGTTGGGCACGGCGCGTTTGCCCTGCTCGAGCACCTCTTTCATCGTGCGGTGATAGTCCACCATCGGGTACAGAATGCCGTCAGCGCTCTCGTTGGCGCCAAACTGGTAAACCAACAGATTGGGCCGGCGCGCCGCGAGTTGCTCGGCCCAGTGAGCATCGTCCTGCTTGTCCAAAAAACGCACGCGCGCACCTTGGATGCCGATGGCATCGAGCACGACGCCCGGCACGTCGCGCTCCAGAATGACACCAAACAAACGCGAGGCGCCGCTCTTGGTGAGGATCTCGATCTCGTGTGGACCATCGGGCACTTTCAGCTCGTGAACGCGGGCCTCCTTGGCCGCGGCGCGCGTGTCGACGAGCCCTAGCACCACGCCGTCGACAGAAACCTGAAAAGTGCCGCCGTCTGGCGCAGCCAAGTATGAGATGCCGAAGCGTGACACGTGGCGACCGAAGTCTCCGCTTTTGGCTGTGCCGATGCGCGAAAGCACATTCTTCTCCGCGCGAAACGACACGCAACCGAGCCCGTAAAAGCCGTCTTCCGAAAGTGGCCCCACCACGCGGCTCACTTTCCAACCCGCCGTGGCGTAGCGCTCCACGTCGTTGTGGAAGTACGCAGGCCATGCATTGGCGACCAGCGTGAAGCCGTGGCCCGCGTCACCGAAGCGTGCTTGCAGTAAGCGGCGCAAGGTTCCAGAGACGTAGTCACTCGCCACGATCGAATCGCCGAAGTGCACGATGCGCGTGATGGCTTCGGGGCGCTTCTGGCGAGTCGCTTCGAGCGCGCGAAAGAAGGCATCGAGCGCTTTTGGATCCGCACTTTCGAGCTTCACCTTGGGGGGCGGATCGTTGCCGAGGCTCACCTGGGCGCGGGGCACCGCTGCGGCTTCCACTCCCGAGTTCTGTTCGGTGCGCTGAACGAGCTCGGCTTCGCCCGTTTCCGCTGGTGCGGGCAGCGCCGCAGGCGCCGTGGCAGCTTCGGGCGTTGGGCGCGGTGAAAGAATCCGTAGTGGTGCCAGCTGCGGTACCAGCTCGGCGACCACGCCAAACGCTACGACTGCCAGCGCCGCCAACGCCGGGCGACTCAGAAACACTTCGCGCCATGGCTGCGGAGGGCGGCCTGCCTCGTCGGTTTCGAGCACGGGCTCCACGCGCGCCGTCAGCAGATCAGAAGGGCGATTCGCGCACCAACGTCGTCGCTTGGCCCTTCGGCGTCGCGGGGGCGGGCGGTGGTGCTGCGGAGGGATGATTGTTGCGCGGCACTTCGGCGCGAGCAGGGGCGGCGGCCGGCGCCGGAGCGTTTTCGGGTACGGCGCTGGCTTGTGCAGGGCTCGTGCGCTGTGCGGCAGCCGAATCGTCCGTTGTGCTGGGTCGTGGTGCGTTGGGCAAATCCGTGACGTTCACGGCTTGCGCGGACAGCGCCGCGAGCTGCTCGGCAGCGCGATTGCGGCGGCCGCGATCGATGCTCGGAGAGCGCGCGATTTGATCGTAGAAGGCGCGCTTGTCAGCGGGGTCGCTGGCGCGCTCGGCTTCGGCGAACAGAAAATCCGCGTACGCGGCCTGAATCGCGCGAAAATCGGAGGTCTCGCGCAGCGCGGAGCCTTGCGGTACTTCCGCGGACTTATCGTAGGCACCGCGCGCGTTGCCCTGCGCGAGCAGTTGTTTGGCCGCTGCCAGCGCTTGCTCGGCTCGCTCTGTCGCCGCGTCCTTGACGCTCACCACTTCGGCCGGACCCGAGCGGCGCAGCACTACTGCGGCACCGGCCACACCGACGATGAGCAGAATGCCGAGCCCGACGCCCCACTTGAGCCCTGAAGAGCGACCGAGCGCCGTCCCGATCCCGCCTTCTTCGGCTTCCTGACGGCGAGCCGCACCAATCGCGGCGATCTGCAAGCTTTCGTCAGCGCCGGGCGTGTACATCTGCCCTGCCGGGATGAACTTCAAGATCACGTCGCCAAGCTCGATCACGTCACGCGCGTCGACGAAACTGCGCGGCAGCTCCACGCCGTTCACACGCACACCGTTCGCGCTTTGCCGATCCAAGATCTCGTAACGGCCGTCCCCCAGTGGGTGCAACTCGGCGTGCACGCGACTCACCGAGGCATGATTTAGCGAGATGTCACAGTCTTCACCGCGCCCGATCACCATGCGCTTCGCCGTGAGCTCGAATTCAGAACCAGGGTTCGGACCGAGCAGCATCACTAGGCGGTCCACCGACGAACTCGGAACTGCGGTTCGCGGGGCCGGCACGGTGGCGGTGGCGTCCTGTTCGTTGACGAGCAACGCCTCGTTCTCGAGCGACAGGCGGTAGTCGCCCACCTGAATCAGATCGCCGTGATTCAGCTCCTGCGCGCCCGACACACGCTGGCCGTTGACGTAACAGCCGTTGTAGCTGGACAGGTCGCGCAGTGCCCAGTGTTCGTTCTTGCGCTCGAGCTGGGCGTGCAGCCGCGAAATGTTCCGCTCCGTCAGACGGATGGCATTTTCTTCGGCGCGGCCGAGCCCGTATTCGTCGCGAACGAGATGCACGACCGTCTTGTTGGTCTGATCATCCTCGATCGTCAGCTTCCACATCGTTCGATGCCAGCCATTTTAGCGTGGCGGCGGCGCAGGCGAGCTCTCACGAATTTCGCACGAGGAGCACGAGCCCGGAAAGGCAATTCGTCAGCGGTCACGTGGGTGCGGCGCGCTTTCCAGTGCTCGCAGCGCTCGCGTGCGCGAACAGAGCTTCGTGGACCACTGGCCGGCACGCGCGGATGCGCACGTTTGCACGGCTTGGACACACGCGATTCGTGAGCAAGACGGTCACTGCGTCGGCCACGGGGTCGCACCAGAAGCTGGTCCCGGTGAAGCCAAGGTGTCCAAAGGTAAGTGCGCTGGCGCTGGGGCCGGCGGATGAAGCTTCTTCTGATTTGCCGTCGAAACCAAGGCGCAAGCTTCCGCCTGGGCGAGGCGAGACCAAAAACGAGAGCGTATCTCGCCGAAGCCAATTTTCGGCCCTTCCGGCCAGGCTGTCGAGAAGTGCGCAGCCCAAACCGAGCACGGCGCGCACACTGCCGAAGAGGCCAGCTTGTCCAGCCGCGCCGTGTCCGGCAAATGCCCACGCGTTTTCGTCGTGCACGACGCCGCGCAGCTCGCCGCCGCGAAATGCGATGTGTTCGCTTGGTGCAACCTTGCGCGAAAACGCTGCATCGCGCGCGCGCCACAGTCTCGCCGAAGCCGCGTCGAGCTCCAGCGGAGCGGAAACCTCCGATGCGATCAGCTCGTCGAGCGGCGCGGCCGCCACGCGGGTCAACGCCTCGCCGGCGAGCAGATAACCGAGATCGCTGTACAGAGGCGAAAAGGGTGCTGCGTCGAGCCTTGCACGGCGAGCGTTCGCTGCGGTTAGCAAAGCGCGCCGGCGTTCGACGGGGCGTCCGCGCTCGAGTGGCGCGTATAGCGGAAGGTGCGCTTCGAGCCCGGCACGATGCGAGAGCAGGAGCCCGAGTGTCGAATCTTCGCTCGCGCTGCCGCGACACTCTGGTACCAAGCTGCCGAGCTGGGCTTCCGGCGTAAGCGCGCCGCGTTCCCACAGCCGAGCGAAGCAACAAGCGACGAACGACTTGGAGACAGACGCCAAGTCGAAAGGCGTGTCCTCGCTCGCTGGAAGTCCGCCGACGTCGCCTGCCGCGCCCACCTCTACTTCCCAGCGCCCACTCGTGCGCACCGCAACTCCGAGCGCTACCGCACGCGCCACGCCGGCACGGACGACGGCGCGTTGTGCGAGCTCGTCCAAGAGCTTGGCGCGCGGGATGGCTGAGATGCGCGTTATCTTGCCCGGGGTGTTTCGGGCGGGCGAACTTTTGACCCCGCCTTTGCTAGAGGGCTATTCTGGGGCTTGCCCCAAAAGGCAGAAGCGCTCGACCCTCATGCGAACCTCGGACCCTTCGGATGGCTGAATTCACCTGGGAAGCCCGGGCTCGCACCGGCGAGCTGCGCAAGGGCTCGATGGAGGCCGACAACGAGGAGGCGGTCAACCAGCGCTTGCGCCAACAGCAGCTGAGCCCCGTGAAGGTCGCTCGCAAGCGCGACCTGGGGAGCATTAGCTTCGGTTCCGGCGTTTCGGTCAAAGATCTGGTCACCTTCACGCGCCTGTTCGCGACCATGATCGACGCCGGTTTGCCGCTGGTTCAATGCCTCGAAATTCTGGGCAACCAGCAGTCGAACAAGCACTTCGCCGCGGTCTTGAAAGATATCCGCGGTTCCGTGGAAGGCGGCTCGACCTTCAGCGAAGCGCTGCGGCGCCATCCGAAGGTTTTCGATGAGCTGTTCGTGAACCTCACGCACGCCGGAGAAGTGGGCGGCATTCTCGACAGCATCTTGAACCGCCTCTCCATTTATTTGGAGAAGCGGCAAAAGCTCGTGCGTCAGGTGCGCGGGGCTATGGTGTACCCCTCCATCGTCGTCGTCATCGCCGGCGGCGTGATGACAGTGCTGCTCACCTTCGTGATCCCCGCTTTCGAAGGCATGTTCAAAGAATTTGGCGGCGGAAAAGATGCGATGCCGAAGCTCACCCAGCTCGTCATGGACTTTTCGCACTTGTTCGTGTCGGCGCTGCCTTTTCTGATCTTGGGTGGCATCGGCGCCGCCGTGGGCTTCACGTACTTCTACAAGCAGCCACGTGGTAAGCGCCTCGTGCATCAAGTCATGCTGAAGCTGCCCGTGATGGGCCCCGTGCTGCGCAAAATCGCGGTGGCTCGCTTCACCCGCACGCTCGGCACTCTGCTGCAGTCCGGTGTGCCGATTTTGGATGCGCTCGAGATCTGCGCCAAGACCTCGGGCAACGTCGTGATTGAAGAAGGCATCATGTCCGTGCGGCAAGCCATCAGCGAGGGCCGCAACATGGCCGAGCCGCTCACGCAAACGCAGATCTTCCCCGACATGGTCGTGCAGATGATCGCCGTCGGCGAGCAAACCGGCGCGCTCGATCAGATGCTCAATAAAATCGCCGATTTCTACGAAGAAGAGACGGACGTGGCCGTGGCCGCCATGACCAGTGCGCTCGAGCCGATCATGATGGTTGGGGTGGGCGGTATGGTCGGCATCGTGCTCATCTCCATGTACCTTCCGATCTTTTCGCTCGCGGGTAACATCAAGGCCGATTGAAGATTCAGCTTGGGCTTCCGGCGATCGTCAGCGCGGGGCCGCTGCCGCGCCGCCTGGCATGGCTTACCGGCGCGCGCTTGATGTTCTTGCTGCTGGCGCTCGCGCTGGTGGGCACCTTTTATCTGCGCGACGCCTTCGACATCGCTTCGTACACGCTGCGAGTCACCTTGGCCATGCTGGCCGGCTCATTTGCGGTGGCCGGCATCTACGCAGGGGTGTTGCGCACTGGGCGTGGTCTGGAGCGGCTCGCGGATGTCCAGCTCGTCGTCGATCAGCTCACGTGGACCGTCGTGGCGTACCTCACGGGCGGCGTTACCAGCGGAGCCACTTCGTTCTACGGCTTGAGTTGCCTGGTTGGCGCCAGTCTCAGCGGCATGCGTGGCGCGGCGGTCGCGGCGGTCGCGGCCGGGCTCTCTTACGGCGGCCTCGTGCTCGCGCTGCAGCGCGGTTGGCTGCGGCCACCCTCGGATCAGGCGCTCAGCCTCTACTTGGTTTCGCCGGACGAAGCATCGTTTTACGTCATCGTCAACTTGCTCGTGCTCGTGGTGGTCGCGCTGCTCGCGGGCACCTTGGTCGAACGCCTGCGCTGGACCGGCGGTGAGCTCGTGCTCGCAACGGAGCGCGCCGACCGCGCCGAGCGCATGGCCGCACTCGGACGCCTGGCTGCAGGCTTGGCGCACGAAATCCGCAACCCGCTGGGCTCGATCGCCGGCTGCATTCAGCTCTTGAAGACGGTGCCCAACCTCTCCGAAGAGGATCGCCGCCTCTGCGAAATCATCCAGCGCGAGGCCGCGCGCCTCAACGATCTAGTGACCGATATGGTCGACCTCTCGCGACCGCGCAAACCACTGCTCGCCAACGTCGACGTTGCGAACATCGCGCGCGAAGTGGTCGCGCTTTCATCGGGCTCAGGCCGTGGTGTTTCCGACGTCACCGTGCGCTACGAGGGGCTCGAGACGGCAGAAGTTCAAGCTGACGGCGCGCAGCTGCGCCAGCTGGTGTGGAACCTCGTGCGAAACGCCGTACAGGCATCGCGGCCCGCCGACATCGTGACCATCGCAACGCGCCGCAACGAGGCCGGCGCCATCGAGCTCAGCGTCAGCGACCACGGGCCTGGCATCGATTCGGTAGCGCGCGAACGGCTTTTCGACGCGTTCTTCACCACGCGCTCACAAGGCACCGGTGTCGGTTTGGCGGTGGTAAAACGCATCGCCGATGAACACGGCTTTACCATCCAGGTGGACAGCTCCGCGGGCCGCGGTGCCACCTTTCGCGTCGTTTTGAGCGCAGCACCCAACCCCAGCTCGACGCCGCCCGCGCCGTAGATTGCGGGTGTCTGCGGTGCGCGACGCCTGTGGCCGCCGGTTCACAGACGTGAGCGCGGCAAAATGCCTCAATTTCGGCGGGTTACGAAACAGTTCCAGCGCAGGAAAGAATTGGCATCCCCCTTGCGTATATCGTGTTGGCACCTAGATTCTCGAGGTAATCATGTCGACCCGCGGTTCTCTCCGAATGATCGCTCTGTTCAGCGCAGTTTTGCTGGTTGCGCCTTTCGCCACTGCCGCCGAGGCAGAAGGCTTCGTGAAGGCGAAGCAGGGCGAGCTGCTCGAGCTGGTGCGCAAGTCCAAAGGCGCCGCCGACGATCGCAAGGTGGAAGACGCGTTCGATAACGTACTCGACTACGACGCCTTGGCGCGTGAAACGCTCAAAGAAGCTTGGGCCGAGCGCACACCCGAAGAGCGCGCAGAGTTCCAACAGGTTTTGAAGAAGCTCGTGCGCGGTGCTTACCGCAAGAGCCTCAAGCGCATCAGCGACTACACCGTCGAATACAAGGGTGAGTCCGCTGCCGAAAACGGACAAATCGTGCGCACGGTCGCCAAGAGCCGCAACGACGCTCGCCAGGAGCCCGTCAGCATCGACTACGTCGTGCACCAAGTGGACGGCAAGTGGCGCGTCGCCGATATCGTGACCGAAGGCTCGAGTCTGGTAGCGAACTATCGCAACCAGTTTCGCCGCATCATCAAGAAAGACGGCTTCCCCGCGCTCATCAAGCGCATGAAGGCCAAGCTCGACAAGGGCGACGTCAACTGACCAGTTTCTAGTTTTGTGCCCCGCGGAGGACGCCGTGCAGCGCCGCCTTCAATCCGGCGCGAACAGCAACGAAATCTTGGCGCGATGAAAGCTGCACGCGTCGCGACTCTCTCCGTCACGCTGCACGCCGGCGCGCCAGTAAATCGTAGTCGGAGCGCCCGCGACAGCGCTGAAGCGCCCGAAGTTCACTGCAGCAAAGAAATCCGCGCCGCTCGGATAACGATGAGTTCCCCTTGAAAAAGACGCCGAATCGGCCGGCGCAGTGGAGCTCATCGTTAGTGTATGGAGCAATTCGACAGATGCGTTGCTGGCCGTGAGTGCACATTCGACGTCCGCTGCGGCCGAAGCCAAAATCGACCCGGCAACGGGTGCTGTCAGCGTCGCCGAAGCCACCGTTTGCGCGGTGCTCGCCGGCGCATCCACCGTCACCGCGTTCGCGAGCTGCGTGTGCACCACCGGCGCCATGAAATCACTCGGATCCACTTCGAGCGTTTCAGCGTTGCCGTCGAGCCCGAACCCCGGCTTCCAAGCGGGAGCAGTCAGCTGCGCGAGCGAGCTTCGAGGTCCCACCCATTCGCCGCGCGCGTTCACCACCAGTGTGCCATTCACGCGGATGCTCGTTGGGTTGATGTCGCCGGTGACGTTGGCCGCCGTCATTGCGTAGGGCACGCTCACCATCAACTGGCGCGGCGTCATCTCGGTGTCATTGCCGATGCTCACGCCGATGTAGCGCGGCGTGCCATCGAAGTGCAGTGGATCGAAAGCAACGAGGGTGCCGATCAGCGTCGAGAAGTAGCCGTCTTCGAGCGTGATGGTTTGTTGTTCGCTCCACACCGCTGGTCCTCCCGTCGGCGTGAGATAGAGTGAAAAGACGAAGTTCAGGCTGCCGCTCAACGGAACCCCATTCGCATCGAACAGACGGCCCTGCTGCGCCAAGAAGCGCGGCACGTCGGCGTGGCTCGGGAGCGCCCAGGTGAGCAGGGCCACCGCTATGCAAAGCCTGGTGAAGGGGCGAGACGGGCGTATCATCATCTAGGGGAGTCTGCGGGCGCCCGGTTCAAGGCGTAAAATAAGCAACACTGCGGACTGTTCATCGGTTCACTCCGCTTTGTGCCGCGCTAAAGCCAACGAATTACGTCGCATTTGCCCTCTGCCCGGGGGGCCCTGGTACGATTTCCGCTCTGTGCCACCGGCCCAAAGTCCAAGCCTGACCCCCGAGCCGGAGCTCGCTCCGTCTTCGGAAAAGGCTGTTCTCGCGGAAGACCAGCGCGTCCCGCTGCGTCTGACTGCGCAGCGTGGTGCGCTCGGGCTCGAGCTGTACGAGGCCGTTGAGCTGGGGCCGCTGCGGATAACGGCGCTGACGCTCACTCTCACAGGGCTCAACTTTCCCCTCGATCTTTCGGGCGGCGTTCCCAAGTTTCGCCATCGGCGCGGCGAACTCGAGCACGTCACGTTGCAAATTCCGTTCGAAGCGCTCGGTCGCTGGATCGATCGCCGCGTGAGTGCCGCGTTCGAGAGCGTGCGTCCTGTCTCCGTTTACGTGGTGCCGGGCGGTCTCGGTCTTGGGATGGCTGGAGCAGGGCGCGCGTTGGCGTTCGAGCTTTTGTGGGCGCCCACCGGGGGTGACGCGCGCCTCGTGATTTCGAATGCACGCGGTGTTGGTTTCGACGTGCCAGCGCTCGCGGTGGCGCTGCGCGTCGTGTCGGCCGCATTCGGGCGCCTGGTCAACGCGCGCGGGCGCAGCTTCAGCATCACCGCCGTTGGCCGGCGCCTCGGGCGTGTGCTGTTGCCTGCAGTTGGTGCGCGGGTTCCCGCCGCGGAACGCGTGCGCTTCGGCGCGCTGGCGAGCACTCCTACGGCGTTCTCGGTCGAGCTCGATTCTTCGACCGCTGCACCGGAGCTGTCGCTCGAAGCTACGCGCGCCCTGGAGCTTGCTGAGTTACTCGTGGACGCCGACCAGCACCTCGCCGACGGCGCCATCGACGCGGCTCGCAAAGCTTACGTGACCGCGCTGGAGAACGCGCCGCGCCACCCCGAAATCGTGCGGCTGGTTGCCGAAATCGACGCGCGCGTGAACGGCCGCGCCGAAGCGGCGTTGGGCTTGCTCGTCGAGAGCTTGCCCGCGACGCAAGCAGGGCTGGTCGGCGCGGAGCTGTTGGTGCGGGTAGGGGATCCAGCCGGGGCGCGCCAAGCCGTGGAGCAAGCCTTGCGCGAGGAAAACTTCGCGCCGCTCGCAGCGCTCAGCTGGCTTCGCCTTGCGGAGATCGATCCCGACATCGCCGTGCGCATCGATTCACTCGACCGCGCCGTTGCACGTGCGCCAGGTTTGGCTGCGCCGCGCTGGGCACGCTTCGCGCTGCGCGTCGAACGAGGTGATTTGGAGAGAGCGCTGTCCGACGCGGAGCATTTGGAGGCGCTCGAGAGCGGAGCGCGAGCGCGCCACGATGTGTGTCGGCGCGCCGCGCGTGTATTGCTCGACGCTGGCCACGTACGCGACGCGGGGCGCTTGTTCGAGCGAGCATTGCGGTACCTGCCCGACGACGCCGCCGCGACCGCCGGACTGGCGCGCTCGCTACAATTGGCTGGGCGTGCCACGCGCGCGCTGGTTCTGTTCGAGCGCGCCGTCGAGCTTTCCGAACGCAGCGGTCACCTCGATGCCGACGCACTCATCGATTTGGCTCGCATGTTGGCGGAGCATGCGCGCGATCTGCCGCAGGCGGTGGTGCGCTTGCGGCAAGTCACCGCGGCCTCCGAGCGTGTGGTGGAAGCGCGTTATCTCGAAGGCGTGTACCGCGCGCGCCTCGGCGACCGGGTGGGAGCGGCGCTGGCGTTCGCGCGCATGCGTGAGGCGATCGAGCTCGCTGCCGACAAGAAGCGAGTCTTCGCCGGTTGGCTCCTGGAAGCCGCCGAACACGCCCTGAGCGTCGATGACGATGCGCCGGCTGCCGAACGTCACCTCACCGTAGCGCTGCGCATCGCGCCCAACGACGAGCGGGTCGGCAAACGCTTTCGCGAAGTTTCCGCGCTGGTCGCTGAGCGCGCTCGCAAACGCTAACGTTACGCCGCTTCGACGAACAGCTGGTGCCAACGCTGTTCGGCTGCGTCGATGGATGAGAGTGGCACGATGCTGCTCAAGCGCCGCTGGGTTTGCACGCGGAGGAGCGGCGCCGGGCCCAGCGCAGACAGCGCTGCGCGGCCACCCGGAGTCCTCCAGTCGAGACCCTCTCCAATGGCACAGATCTCTGCGAAACCATCCTCCGCGATCAGATCGTTCGGTCCAACGCGGAGTAGCTTTTCGCGCACGCTCTCAAAATCCGGCACGGACACGAGCGGCACCGTGGCATGCACACGCCCAGCGACCTCACACACGTCGCGAACATCCAAGGAAAGCTCGGCAGCGGCTTGCAACAAGCACTCTCGCGCTCCGCTGCTGGCCGTCAAAACTGCTAGCGCGCGGTTCACCACAACGGCTCGCAGCGCGGCGGTCTGGCGTTTGCTCACGCACGTCTCGCGTCCCAGCTGGCCCTGAGCGAAGTCAGAGGTCCGCCGAGCGTGAATCGGAACCGCATGCCGCTCACCCCAACCCACCGCACGAGCGTTCAACACCTTGGCACCGGCGTCGGTCATCTCCTGCAGGGTCGCGTAATCCACGCTGGGCAAGTGGCGTGCAGCGGGAACGCGATTCGGATCCGCCGTGTAGACTCCGTCCACGTCGCTGTAGATCTCGCAGCGCTCGGCTTCGAAGGCCGCCGCCAGAGCGACCGCTGTAGTGTCCGACCCACCGCGCCCGAGCGTCGTGATTTCGCGCGCAGCGCTGACACCCTGATAACCAGCAACGACGATCACATCGTGATGTTGGAGCTCACTCAGGATGCGCTCGCGCCGAATCTCTTGGATGCGAGCGTCAAAATGCAGTGTGTTGGTTACGATGCCCGCCTGCGAGCCCGTAAGACTGACAGCGCGCACACCGCGCGCGTGCAAGGCGATCGACAAAAGCGCCATGCTCACGCGTTCGCCGCTGCTCACCAGCATATCGAGTTCGCGACGTGGAAGCTCCGGAGCCGCGGCTTCAATGGCAGCGTTTGGCGAGGCCGCTGCGCGCGCCCGTTCGAGCAGCGATTCCGTCGTTTTACCCATCGCGCTCACCACCACGATGAGCTTTCGCCCGGGTGCTCGCGAGGCGCTCACCAGATCAGCGACGTGTCCGAGCCGCTCGATGTCCGCTAGGGATGACCCGCCGAATTTCTGAACGACGATGGTCATGACTGCCTTGATAGCAACGCCGTTCGAAATGGCCCAATTCCCGGCGAAGGGGCGCCTTTTGCGCTTGGCCCCGCGCGCCGGCAGGGGCTATTCTAAATGTCTCTCAGTTTCAGGGGCCTTGCATGAATCACCGAATTCTTTTCGTGTGCGTGGGCGCTTGCGCTTTGTCTCTCGTCGGCTGCAGGGAAAGCCAGGACTGCGAGAAGGCGCGGCTGGCGCTTGCCAAGACTTGGCATGGCCTCACCGAGGCGGCTGCGCGAAGGCAGTTGGCCGGCGTGGATATCGAGGGCTGGAAGTACGCACAAGAGCGTGCAGCGCTACTGGAGAGCTCGTTCATGACTACGCAGGTAACGTGGGACAGCGCCGACAAGGCGCGCAAGGAGCTCGCCACGCGTGTGCCCAACTTGCAGAGCGACGCGCCCGCCAACGTGACGGGCTATCGCCTTTCGCTAGACGCCGCGCTCAAAGAGCAAGACGCCTACGCGCAGAAGTGTCGTTGAAGTCGCGCGTGGATCACAGCGTGCCGCGCTCGAATCAGGGCGCAAAAGCCTTCACGCCGAAGCCGCCGGCGGCCCAGAGTCGACCGTAGACGTGATCCCAAACCAGCTGGGCGACGCGTGCGCCTTCGCTCATCTCGTCATCGCCCGTGCTGGCCTCGATGGTTGCGATCGTGAATGCCTCGAGGTTGCTCAAGTCGATGCGCAAGAGCCAAGTGTGGTCGCGGGCGTCGTCGTAGACGGCAGCAAATCCATACAGGCGATCTTCTGTCGCACCGAGGCACACGGCGCTGACTCCAACGCTACCCGGAACACGCACGAAGCTCTCGCCAGCATTGGTGGAGACGAGCACGCCGAAGCTCGGCTCCGCGAGCAGCAGCGCCTGCGCATGCCCCGCAATGAGCGGCGCCTTGCCACGCGCCGCGCGCAACGCCAGCGCTTCGAGCTGCACTTCGCGGAATGTGCCGGCTCCGTCTTCACTGATGAGCAGCAAGCCTTCCGCGGCTAACGCGAGCGCTGGAGCGCCTTGCGGGGCCAGCGCCACAATTTTGCGTTCGCTCACGCGACGAAAGCTTCCGCCGTCGTCATCACTGCGGAGGAGCTTGCCACCCGCGGTCCGGAGCAAAAGCGTATGCGGAAAACTGAGCCCTGGTTGACACAGTTCGAACACTTCGCGCCCAGACAACCCGACTTCTTCGCGGATGCGACGTAGCTCTTCCGATGACGATGCCAGCCGGCCTCGGCGAAATAGTTTTCCGCTCGCCGTCGCGCAAGCGGCGAACTCCCAACCGCTGCCCAATAACGCGACGCTGTGAATGTGTGACGAGCCCGCCTCCAAGCGCATCGGCGTCAAACTGCCCGCGGTAAACCAGAACAGATCGGTGCTGGCTGCCACCACGATGCCTTCGATGCTCGCGAGCGCGGCACACGGCTCGAGCTTCAAATCCGGGCCGGCCAAGGTCCACTGTTGTTCCGCGGCACGCGGACGTGGCTCATCACCGAAGCGAGTGGAAGCCGGCAACTCGCCTGGATCCTCCACCCCCTCCAAATCGTCCCCTTCCGTAAGCGCAGGTAGCACACCGATAGCATCGACAGGCTCGTCCAAGCCCTCGCTGTCATCGCGCGGCTCCAGCGCTTCTGGAGTCGTGATCCAGACTGGCTCAGCGCCAGCCATGCCTTCGCCTTCGTCGGCTGGCTCTGCCTCGTCTGGCAGCATGAGCAACTCTTCCGTCACACCCGCGAGATCGATGGTGGTGGAACCCTCCTCGACGTCTTCACCAGCGATATCGAAGGATTCCGTACCCGTCTCCAGCGCGCTCGAATCGTCGTCTTCGTTGCTGTCGAGCTGGGGAAGCGGATCGAGGAGCCCGCCGACGGCGTCGTCATCGAGCTCGTCCGCCTCTTCACCCACGTCGAGCGGCGGCAAACTGGACATCGCGAGATCGTCGGAGGCCTCTTTCATCGCGAGCTCAGCTTAGCAGAGGCGCGCCCTTGAGCGTCTGCCACAAAATCCGGCGGATCTTGCGCAGTTCGGCGGTGCCAGCGAGCGCTGGCTCAGTTGTGCTACGCCCTCGCGCGTGCCAGTTCCGCCTTTACTCGACTCCGACCTCGTGGCGCGTCGTTTGCGTGTGCGAGCGCGCGACGCCGTTTTTGTAAAAGGCGTTCTCGAAGCGAGCGAAGGGGTTGGCGTGTTGTTTGCGGAGCAGGGCGGCGACTTGGTCGTGGCGGCGCCGCGCTCGCAGGAGCGCGAGCTGGAAGAAATCATTTTCGATTTGGCTGTCGAGCTCGATGGCGTGGTGGAGCCGGACCCAAGGCAGGGGAGGTACAACCACGTGGAGCCGCTCGAGAAAGTGTCCGGATCTCGACGGCCTGCTGACACAGATGATGAACGGGTTGCCCCGGCGGGCGATCCGGACTTAGTTTCGTCACTTCCGAGCGACCTCGTGTCGCCCGGCAGCCAGCGAACCCCATGAGTGAATCCACCGAGCGTCGTACGCCGACCTCCAGCAACCTCGCTGAACGCACGCCGCTGCCGCTGACGGGTGCAGCGCGTCCCGAGTCGCGGTTGGTGGACGCTTGGCGCGAGTGGTTGCGCGCCTTGGCGACCGACGCGGAAGCCGCGCTGGCTGCGGCCATTGCGTATCGCGAGCTGGGGGGTGATGCGCGCGACGACTGGCTGAAAGCACTCGAGCAAGACGCCGATCTGATTTCGGTGCCGAAATTTGCCGTCTACGCGCCGCTTTTGGCGGTTGAGTCCGATCCGGAGCGGCGGGCGCGCATTCAGCGGGCCGTGGGCCCCATGGATTCGGCGACTCCGAGCGTAGCGGCGCAGGCATTTCAAGGTGTGTCCAAGACGGGCGTGCGCGTCGCCGTGCTTGTTACACCTTTGTATCTCGACTTCGCCCAGGTGCTGGCTTGCGCGTACCGCCCCGACATGGGCTTCGACTGGGTACGGCACGATCCGATCGTCGATCGGCGTCGTGTGCCGGCCGACGGCGATCACATTGAGGGGATCGCGCTCGAGAGCACTCCGTTATCACAGGTGATCGACGATTTGGCGCACGCGGTGCTCGCTCATCGTCGCAGTGGTCGTGAGCTGCCCGAGGCTCTGCGAGTATTTGCGGATTGGTTCGGTCCTGCACCGAGTGGCTCGACGCCTCCGCCGCCTTCTGTATGAGCATGATGCGACGAGGGGCGCTCTCGTTTCTGTGCGCCGCGCTGCTGATGGCTTGCGGTGGCTCGACGAAGCCCGCCGCTCCCAGTTTGCATCGGCCCGTTGGCGAGCCCGCTGAGTTCGCGTTTGGAGTGCTGGACGGCAGCGTGGTGACCTCCGAGAACACACGCGGTCGAGTCACCGCGCTGTTGTTCGCGACGAGCTACGACCTCGTGAGCCAGCTCGTAGCGCGCCGGCTCGACGAGGTGTATCGCGTGCGGAAGCCTCGCTTCAACGCGGCCTGCATTGCGCTCGAGGCCGCGCAGAACGCCGTGCTCGTCGAAACGTTTCGCGACACGCTCGAGCTCAAGTATCCCGTTGCGATCGCCGATCGCGTGGAGCTTCGCAGCTTTCCGGCGTTTGCCAACATCGATCGTGTACCCATGTTGGTTCTGCTCGATCGGCGCGGCCGAGAGCGCCTGCGCGTGTTCGGCCCCTTCGAAAACAAACAGCTCTTGGAGTGGCTTTCGGCTGCGGAGGAGTGAACCTTGCCGAAGCGCGCCACGCCGTCGCTGCCGCCGCCCGATCCCGAGCGCCTCGCACGCGCGAACGAGCTCGCCGAACGAGCACCGCTGCCGGCGCGGGTGCACAATATCGAGTTCGGCACCGCTAGTTGGACCGATCGCACGTTGGTCGAAAGTGGGACCTTCTACCCTCGCGGCGCAAAGACTCCTGAGGCGCGCTTACGCCACTACTCGGCGCATTTTCCCTTCGTTGAGGTGGACGCAACTTATTACAGCCTGCTGCCCGTCGAGACCGCCGAGCGCTGGGTGAGCTGGACGCCGTCGACGTTCAGCTTCGACATCAAGGCATTCCCATCGCTTACTGGCCACCCCATCGACGTCCGCCGCTTGCCGAACGATTTGAAACAAGCGCTGGTTGCTGCCGGGCACGAGGCTCGCGTTTACCCCGATCGCTTGGAGCCCGAGTTGCTCGCTGAGCTCAACGCGCGCTTTCTTTCTTTTCTCGAGCCGCTGCTGCGCGCTGATCGGCTGCGCGCGGTGTTGTTGCAGTTTCCTCCATGGTTTACGGCGACGCGCGGCAACGTAAAAAGGCTCGAAGCAATACGCGAAGCTCACCCGGAGTTGCCCTTGGCAGTCGAATTTCGGCACGCCAGCTGGTTCGAACCAGCGCGGCGCACGCGCGTATTCGACACGCTGCGAGCGCAGCACATGAGCTTCGTGGTGATCGATGAACCTGGCATGCCGCTGATTGCAGAAGTGACGCATGCACCGCTCGCGTTGATTCGCTTCCACGGCAAAAACGAGTCTGGTTGGAAGACCAAGGGCGCGAGTGTGTACGAGCGCTTCGGCTACTTGTACGAACCTTCTGAACTCGAGGCGTGGATCGAGCCGGTTCAGCGTCTTGCCACGCAGGCCGAGCGTGTGCAGGCAATCTTCAACAACTGCGCTCGCAACTACGCCGTGCTCGGCGCGAAGGATCTGGCGGTGCTGCTCACTCCAACCGAGGCGTGAGCGGAAGCACGCTCAAATCGTGATCGAGCATGCGATCGTCTTCGAAAACGAAGCGGCCGCTCACCGATTTTCCCGCGAGCACGTGGGGCAACCAGAGCTCATCGTCTGCCCACATTTCGGTGTACGGCAACGCGCCGCGATGGCACCAGAACGGATCGGCTTCCGGCGTCACACTCGGCGTGCCGGTGTGATCGAACGCCACGAACACGTGCACGTGCAAACGATAGCCGTGCGTGAATTCGAAACTGAGCTCGCCGCGTGCTTCCACCTCTAGCGGTGTGACACAGACCTCTTCCTCCACTTCGCGAATTGCGGCTGCCAAAGCGCTTTCGCCGGCTTCGAGTCTGCCTCCGGGCGCATTGATCTTGCCGGCGCCGAGCCCGCGCTTCTTGCGAATCAGAAGCACCTCGTCACCACGCAGAACGAAGAGCACCGTGCCGACATCGCGAGCTTTCCAACTCGACCAATCGATGTCTTTTACGGCCCGCGGTGCCATGCACGCAGCTTAGATCAGGCGCTGGAAGCGCGTTTGCGCAAGCAGGGCTCGACCGGCCGCACGGCGGGCTTCCGGGAGCGCGCCGTCCGTGGTACCTCGCGCCCGTGTCGTTCTCACCGCGCGTTCGCACTGCCGTTGCCGCTCTTGCCTTCCTTTTGCCGCTGTTCGCCGCCAACCGCGCGCACGCAGACGTCTCGTCCTGGATGTATACCGGGCTCGGGCAGGGCTTTCTGAGCCATGACCGCGTGCGTTGGACCTTGCAGGCGGAAGCGGGCATGGGCACGCCGCCGGGCCCGCTGGTGTTCGGCGGATTGTTCCGCATCCAACCGTACTTCAAGGAAGGCACCGACCTGGCGTTGTTGGCGCGCGTCGCAACTGGCGGCTTCGTTCAAGGTGGCTTCGGGCTCGCGCTCGACGCCGGAGGATACGAACGTTTCTGGGGTGAGCACTCGCAGGGCGGCCTTCTTGCGCTCGGCGTGGGCGCGCCGTGGGGCGTGACGCTGAGCGCGACCGGCGGCATGGGAACCAACGATGAACGCTTCGCATCGGTCACGTTGGGCTTCGATTTCGCGCGCCTTACGGTGTACCGCACTTCGGGTACGAACTGGTTTTCGAACCCGTTTGCCACCGACGAACGCGGTCGCGGCCCGCGCTGAGCGGCGCAGGTTTTTCGGAAGCGCAGCTCCGCGCCCGAAGCTCGCGTCAGGCCAGGCGTTCGAGCGCGCGGACGAAGCGATCCAGATCCTCGCGCTGGTGATTTTCGGTGACCGCGATCAAGAGGCGATCAGCGAACGCCGGATCGACTTGACCCAGATCGAATCCAGCAACGATGCTTTCGCCTTCCAGCTGCTCCACGACGCGGGCCGCGTTCCCACCGCGCACCTTGATCGCGAATTCGTTGAAAAACGGAGCGTCGCCAAAACCTGGGCCGTAGCCGGGTAGCGAGAGAATTGCGCTGCGCAAGTAGCGAGCCTTGGCCAGACAATGCTCGGCCACCTCGATGAAGCCGCGCTTGCCCAAGAGGCTCATGCGAATCGTGAGCGAGAGCGCGATGAGGCCCTGGTTCGTGCAAATGTTGCTGGTCGCACGTTCGCGACGGATGTGCTGCTCGCGCGTCGACAGTGTGAGCACGTAGCCGCGCTGACCGTTCACATCCACCGTTTCGCCGGCAATGCGACCCGGCATCTGCTGCAAAAATTGGCGATCGTCGCGGCAGGCGAACAACCCCACACCCGGGCCACCGAGCTGCGGTGGGCAAGCGATGGGTTGGCCTTCGCCCACAGCGATATCCGCACCGAGTGCACCGGGCGACTCGGCGATCGCGAGCGCGTACGGCTCCGCATTCACCGCCACGAGCAAGCTGCCGCGATCGTGTGCCGCGTTGGCGATCTCGCGCAGGTCGGCGAGCGGCCCATAGAAGCTCGGGTAGCCAACCAGAACAGCCGCTGCGTCGCCGGCCGCTTCAGCCAACGCCTTGGTGTCGGCTCGGCCGTCTGCGCCCACCGGGACCTCTACGTAGCTGTTGCCTTCGCGACCGCTCAGGTAGGTGCGCACGGTGGCGCGGTAATCGGGGTGAACGCAGGCGCTGACCACGACCTTGGAGCGCTTGTTGAGCCGGCACGCCATGAGCGCTGCTTCAGCTGCGGCGCTGGCTCCGTCGTATAAGCTCGCGTTCGCTAGCGGCAGCCCGTAAAGCTCGCTGACGATGGTCTGAAACTCCCAGATCGCCTGCAATGTGCCCTGCGACACCTCGGGTTGGTAGGGAGTGTAAGCCGTGTAGAACTCGCTGCGCAGCAACAGCTGGTCCACGGCTGGCGGAATGTGGTGCGCGTACATGCCCGCGCCGAGGAAGCTCAGGTAACGGGCTCCAGCATTCTTGTCTGCGAGCGTTCGCAGATGCGCCATCAGGCGCGCTTCGTCGAGGCTGGGTGCAACCGCGAGCTCTCCTTGAAAGCGCGCAGCGGGAGGCACGGTCTCGAACAGCTCATCGAGCGAGGCGCGCCCGATGACGCGCAGCATCTCGTCGATTTCCTCGGGGGTATGCGGCAAGTAACGCATCAGTGCTCAGCGCTCTCCAACAGTTTTTGGTAAGCCGAGGCGTCGAGTAAGCCGCCCAGCGCGCCGGGATCGCTCGGCGCGATCACAATCATCCAACCCTTTTGCCATGGGTCTTCGTTGATGAGCTCGGGCCTGTTCTCGAGCTCGGCGTTCACGTGGACGACCGTACCGCTCACCGGGCAATACAGGTCGCTCAAGGTCTTGACGCTTTCGACGGTGCCGAACGCCTTTTTGGCTTCCACCTTGTCGCCTGGCTTCACGTCGACGTTCACCAGCGTGATGTCACCCAACTGATCTACTGCAAACGCGGTGATGCCAACCAGGACTTCGTTGCCTTGCGCGAGAGCCCATTCGTGATCTTTGGTGTACTTACGATCGGTCTTGACGTCAGTCGCTGCGCTCATCGAGAGGTTCCTTTCAACGCGGGCGTCGGTAAAACGGAGTTCGCACGATGACTGCCGGTACGGATTTGCCACGGCAGTCGACGGCGATGGCCGTGCCTACTTCGGACAGCCGCGTCTCGACGTAGCCGAGGCCGATGCTCTTACCGAGTGTGGGCGAGGGGCCACCGGAAGTGCATACCCCAATCACCTGGCCCGCCGAATCGGTGAGAGGGTAGCCGTGGCGTGCGATGCCGCGGCCCGTCATTTCGAATCCGACCAGCTTGCGAGACAAGCCCTTCTCGCGAATCGCGAGCAGCGCTGCCTTGCCAACGAAGTCGGCTTTCTCGAGCTTCACGATCCAGCCGAGCCCGGCTTCGAGCGGGTTCGTGGTCTCGTCGATGTCGTTGCCGTAAAGGGAGAGTCGCGCTTCCAGGCGCAACGTGTCGCGCGCGCCGAGCCCAACTGGGCGAATGCCGTGGGCGGCGCCTGCTTCGAGCAACTTCCGGAACAGCTCCGCCGCGTGCGCCGGCGCGACGAAGAGCTCCACGCCGTCTTCGCCGGTGTAGCCGGTGCGCGCCAAAGTCACTTCGATACCGGCGAGCTTCGTGTCGACGAAGTGAAATGACTTGAGGGAGCTGGCGAGCTCCGTGTTGCCGCGCAGGATCGCCAGAATGTCGAAGGCGCGTGGTCCCTGCAGCGCGAGCAAAGCGTAGTTGTCGCTCACGTCTTCGATGCTCGCATCGGCGCTGGCGAAGCCTTTGAAATGCGCGACCATCTTCTCGCGATTGGAGGCGTTGCACACGACCAGCACGTCGCTAGGAGCCCGCCGATACACAATCAAATCGTCCAAAATCGTGCCCTGCTCGTTGCACGCGCAGGTGTACAGCGCTTGCCCGTCCGCCACCTTCGTGAGATCGCCCGTAATGATGCGATCCACGGTGGCGAGCGCGGCTGGTCCGCGCACGTGAATCTCACCCATGTGAGATACATCGAAGAGCCCCGCCGCGTTGCGCACGGCGTTGTGCTCCTCGCTGATACCGGCGTACTGAATCGGCATCTCGTAGCCGGCAAACGGCACGAGGCGGGCGCCCAGGCGGACATGCTCCGGGTGGACCGGGGTGTGTCGAAGCGAGCTGTTCACTGCTGCTCGGTAACCTGAAGTCGCCCGCCCGACAACCCCACCCGCGCGCTGGGCAAGGAAACGCGTTGGGGCCTCTCTGGGCTGGTCGCGGTCGTGCTAGCGTAGTACGATGCCGAAAGGCAGAGTTCTGATCATCGAAAGCGACGAGTGGGCCTCCGCGCTGCTCGCCAAGTTCCTGCGCGAGGCGGACTACGAGGTTGCGATCGAGACGGAAGCGCGGAGCGGCTTCGATCGCGTGCGGCGGCTCGAGCCGGACTGCATTGTGTGCGGAGTGAACCTGCCGGACATCGACGGCTTTTGGGTGGCCCGGCGCGTTCGGGCTGAGGCGGGGCCGGTGAGCGCAACGCCGTTCTTGTTTCTGATCGACGAGCAAGATCTGGAAGCGCGCCTGCACGGCCTGAACGTGGGTGGGGACCTGTTCCTGACGAAACCGTTCCGTAATGAGGAAGCCGTCGCGCAGGTTTCGGCCCTGATCGGCATGGCCAATCGCCTCAAAGCCGCCACACATCCTCCTTCAGAGGCTCCACCTTCGAGCGTGGGGGCGACGGTTCTGCAAGGCGATCTGGCGGAGATGTCGATTTCGACGGTGCTCACCCTACTCGAGCTCGAGCGGCGTACGGGTCGTTTGCGAGCGCGTAAAGATTCGGGTCGCACGGCGCTGCTCGAGCTCGTCGATGGCGCATTCGTGAGCGCGGAGCTGAACGACGTCGCCGCAGAGCCGACTTTGGCGCTCCGCACCATCCTGAGTTGGACGGCGGGCAGCTTCAGTTTCCGCTCGAAGCCAATTCAGTCGCTCGCGCCGCGCCAGAATCTGAGTGGCCTCTTGCTCGAAGCCATGCGCCTCGACGACGAAGCCAAAGGATCGGCGCCCGGCGAGGAGTGATACGCGCTACTTGAGCGCGTTCATGTTCGTGGGTTTACCATCGTGCGTAAACCCGGCGCGCCGCCAGCGCTCCGTGTCGGAAATGTTTTCCGGAGGAGGTGGGGGTGGGGGAGTGATGTCCTCCACCAATAAACGCGTGCCAGCGCCTTCACCAATCACTTCGACTCGGAAGGTGCGATCGGCAGGGCCGTTCTTGATGCGTGCACCCGGGAACACGGTGCGTGCGGCGCCGATTTCGACGTGCGAGACCTCGACGCGATCCCGCACGTAGTTGGCGACGGCTTCGGCTTCCAGCGCGCCGAACGCAAGCCCTGAATCCTTGAATTGACCCTGAACGGTCATGCCTTGGGGGATCACCAAGCCGAACAGCGCATCACGTCCGGGCGGCAACTCGCCGGGAGCGAGCCGATCGACGGGCGGCGCCACGCTCGCGCTGGCTTGCGGCTTGTCCGCGCGCGGTCGCGGCGAGCGCTTGCAGGCGGTGCCGACGAGCAGCAGCGCCGCCGAGCCGCACGCAACGTAGCGCTTTACTCGACCAGTGCTGCCCATGAGTCGACCCGTGCCGCGCTGGCCGGCGGTTGGAGATCCACGGTGCGAACGTTGGATTGCTGGTCGCCGGTCGCGGTGGTGTTCTTCACACCACCGATGTGCATCACGAGTTGGAACTGCCCCGGCGTAACGTGCGTCACCGTCTGCTGAGCGCGATAGCCCAAGAAGTCGTTGGACGCGCCGGTGCCGATCTGGCTGCAGGAAGGTTGCTGCGCCACCGACACACCGAAGATCACCGCGTCGCTGCTCTTGGCGACTTGCAGCGCGGTGAGCGATTGCACGAAGGCGCCCGACTTGGTGGGATCCGGCAAGCGCGCTAGCCCGCCTTGGTTCCTGGGCGGCGACGCGCTCTGGTAGTCGACCGGACGCAGATAATCCATGCCCCACACCTTGCTGCTGCCGCTGCTGCACGCGCGAGAGTTGGCTGCGGGCGGCGCGAAGCTCGTGAAGAACAGCTGCGAGTTGAACAGCGACATCGGCCCCACGGTGCGCTCACCGTTGGTGAATGGCAGGTACCAATTCACCTTGGTGGTCACTACCGTGCGGTTACTGCTCGTCTTTTCGGTGAGCGACCACACGTAGTTCTTCGTGGTGAGCGACGCGCCGAGAGTCTCTTGATCACCCGTCGCAACGTTGACGGTCAAATCCCCGTTTGCATCGACCGACACGACCGGGGGCAGCAAGATGCGCTGGCCCGTGGTGTGGTCATTCACGAACGCGGTATCGCCCGTCGCTTTGGCCGGGAACGTATCGAAGAAGAGGTCCATCTTCCAATCGTTGGGATTGGTCGAGGCGAAGTTCACCTTCCACAATCGGCCGTCCTGATCTCCCACGAACACGCGATCGGCAACGGCGCCGGTGTCGGATGGGAACGCTACCGGTTGCCCGCTGATGGGCGAATCGATCGGCGAGGCGATCACGCGCGTCTTCAGCTGGTCGTCGCTGACTTCGTTGGCAGCTTGGCGGAACGTGCGGATGATTTCACCCGTGTCGAGTCGCACTACCGTGAGCGAGCGACCTGCACGGCTCGTATTCGGATAGCAGCGCACAGTGGGGCGCGGCGGGTAGTCGGTGCTGGCGTTGGTGAAGGTGCGCGCTGGGCTCGGGCAGGCGGCGACGGGCTCACTCGCGGGGGCTGCGCCGCCGGGCAGGATCGCGACCGGGATCTCCCTGGCGTTGTCCACGCTGAGGCCCGACGGATCGAAGAACAGAGTCGTGATCAGCGGAGTGACTCCGCTGGCAAAGAGGCGGTTGCCTGTAGCGTCAGTCGTGAGCTGCCACAGCAGGCGTGGACCCTTGTCGTTGTTGTTCGCGTCGGACGCGTCCAAAATCGGGTCGGTGACATCGAGAGCGAAGTAGCCACCGCCGGCGGGGCTACTGGCGCCGAAGCTCTGCAGCAGCACCGTGCGCCACGCGCCGCGGCCAGCCTGAGCATCGCCGCGCGAGCGTTCGAAACGAATGTCCTTCACCGCGCCGCTATCTGGCACGGTGGCAACCACGTCTTTCACGACCGGCGCGCCGTCGAGCAGCTGCTGATGCGTGAAAGGATACTGGCTGCGCAAGTGCGGCAGAATCGCAGGCGGCACGAAAGCCCAGAGCTCGTTGTGCTGCGGGCCCGGTCCGGTCAACTTGTCCGTGTCTTTCGGATCGGTCGGAGCCACCTTGAATGCGTGCAAGAAGCCGTCGTTCGTCGACGTGAACAGCGTCACCGGGCGGTACCGCTGCGTCAGCTGAAAGCGTGCGTAGCTCTCGTCCTGCAAGAAGTCGCTGGGCGGCCCCACCACGCGCGGCGTGGAGTGCAAGATATCGCCGAACAGATAACACTGATCGGAACCAGGGGTCTTGCAGCGCGTGAAGGGAGTGCCGTTGGGGCGCCCCACCAGCCAGTTCATGTAGCGGTTGCGGCACGAGGTTGCATCGATGGTGCCCGTGCTGTCGCAGGTGAACTTGTCCACCTTGATCATGTCGGGCGTCGTCTGCTGCACGAAGCCATCGTCCAACGCGACGTAACGTGTGCCGCCATACACACCGGCGCCATCTTGTGTGCCGCTGGGCGTGTAGTACGGGCGAATCGTACGTTCGGAGTACACCGTCTCGCTGCCGTTGCCAGCTTTGATGCTGGCGAACAACCGCTCGCGGGGGTGATAGTTCACGTTGGCGGCGAAATCGTCGGACTCGTCGCGCTTGATCTCTTTTGCGACCGGCTTGAGATCCTTGTCGCACTCATAGCGTTGGCGTTCGAGGATGCCTACCCACGGTTGGAACGAGATCGGCCGCACTGAAGAGTAGAAACGGAAGCCCTGCGCTCCAGCCGCTGCACCAGAGACCACCGGTTGCGTGCGGCTCGTCACCTGGGTGGTGGAGGTGAGAATACGGCTCAGCGTCGAGGCCAGCTCGTCGCGATTGTCGGCGAAGAAGGCGCGCGGGCTCTTGCCGCGACCACCGTTTACGGCGATGCGGTTCAAGGCGCAGCACGCTTGCAGAGCGCTGTTGGCGACGTTGTCCGGGTCGGTGCTGTTGCAGAGCGCGTCGGGAGCCGACTCGTTGAAGTCACTGTCGGCAAGACCGTTGCAAGTGATGAGCCCCTTGTTCTTCACATTGAACTTGGAGAGTGCGAAGCCCACCACGAACGTCTCGATGGGGTTCGCCTGTGTCGCCATGTCGTAGGCGATCTTTTCGGCTTTATCGAAGGGGCAGTCCGGCTTGTTCACGCAGTACGGCCGAAGATCCATGTTCGGTTGGCCGTCGGAGAGCAAAATGATGTAGCGCTTGCGACACGCCTCGCCCGCGGTGAGATCGTTTACGTAGGGGTCGTTGGCAGGGCCGAAGTAGAGCTGGCCGCTGGGATCGAGCGGATCCTTGCTGTTGTCGAGATTGAGAAAGTCGCTCGCGTCCTTCAGCATGCCGGCGATCGGCGTTGGCCCATATGGGCGAGTGAGCATCAGGACTTTTTCGATCTGAGCTTTTTTGGTTTTGAAGGCATCGTTGCCCGGGCTCGGATCGCCGAACGCAACCATGCGGCCTTCCCAAGGAGGCGCAGCCGCATTACGTGCGCCGACGTCGAACGGCTGCAAAGTGGTGCAGCCCACGGGTTTGCCTTGCGCTGACTGTGCGCCCCAGAAATAGGTCCAATTGCCCTTCATGCCGCCCGCGTGATCGGCGGTGGTCGAAGCCGAGCCGGTCAAGCCCGTGCTGGGATCTGCGAGCGAGTCGAACGTCATCAGGCCGAAGCGAATCGAGCTTTCGAAAGCATCCAGAATGCCATCCTGCGCGGGGCGGAACGGCTCACACGACGTCGCGACGTTCGCGTAGTGGTGGTACTTGATGGTGGTGTCGGTGGTCGGGCTGTCGGAGAATTGATACGCGTTGGTCGGAGGCGTGCCCGGCCCCATTGCGCACGTTCCACTCAGCAAGCGGTGGAACGGGTCCTCGTACATGTAGTCGTACGGCACGACGCGCGGCGTGCCGGGCAGCGAGTATTCACCCGTCGAGAAGCTCGAGGTGCGGCGGTCGATGCTTTCGCAGCGGTAATCGGGGATCGAACCAGTGAGCACTTCGACGAGCTCGATCCAGCGGCTCTTCTCGCTCGGCGCGCTCCCGTCTGGGTAGCACTTCGGAAACTCAGTGGTGCCGACCTTGTACTCCATCGACCCCGATGTATCGACCAACAGCAGCACGTCGGGCAGCGCCGGGTTCACATCGGTTTGCGCGGACGCACTGCGCCCCAACGCGGAGAGCGCGATCACCGCGAGTGCCTGGCGCGCGACGCGACCCAAGACCCTCCTCACGCCACGGCGCTCGCGTTGCGATCGCTGCGGGTTGGGTTGGCTCGGGGATGGTTTGGGGGCGCGCATTACAAAGTCCTCGTCAGTGTTGAATCGGTCCCACGATTAGGTGGGAACGCATCGATTGTTGGCCGCTCACGCTGGCGACGGCGTTGTTACAAACGGCCGCGTTCGCAGGACGAAAATTGGCGTAGCTCGTGGCTGTGACCCGCAAATAGCGGAAGGCGATGCCGCTCGTGCCGCTCAAATCCGTGCCTGCGACGGGCACGTCGACGTATTTCGGCTCCGTGAGCTCCACGTAGAAATCACCTTGGGTGTCGCCGCTGCCGATCACGTTCTCGGCGGTACCCTTCTGATTTTCGATCAGCGGCTCCTGCGAAAGCGCCTTGGTTCGCTCGCTGAGCCGGCCGTACGTCAAAAGGTAGCAGGGCACGCCGGTGAGCCCTGGGGTCGAGGCGCACTTCTGCGTGCCGCTCTGCATCATGGTGATGTAGGCCTCTGCCGTACCTGAACCCAGCTCGGCTGCCGATGCGAGCGTGGCGTACTCGGCGAGCTGCTGCGTCTGGCTTGCCAAGCGATCGTAGCCTGCCGCCTGATCCACCAGCGTGGCGGAGTGCGCCGCGAACAGCCCTACCGCCGTGAGCACCGACACGGCCAGGACCACAACGAACACAGCCGCACCGCGCGCACGCTGCGCGCGCAACCGTCGGCGAGGAGCTTGTTGCTTGGCTACCATGTTTGCACGTTGGCGTTGTTGTTGAGCATCACGTCCGCCTGCAGGGTGCGCACACGCGCGTAAGGCCCTTTGCCATTGGCGCCGAGCCCAACGCGATACAGGCCGCCGGCGAAGCTGCGCTCGTCGCGATCACCTTCACGTGAACGCACGCTGAGCCGCACACGCAGCGAACGCAGCCGCTGCGGCATGCCACCAGCGCTCGGAGCATCCGTGTAGGTTTGATAACCGTTGTCTCCCTCGTCGAGCTGAACCAACGTGGGCTCGGTCGACGGATTGCTATTCACAGCGCCGATACCGAGGCGGAAGTCGACTGCGTACTCCGCGACCAGCTCTTCCAAGTTCACCGAGTTCACGCTGAGCGGTTTGTCGCTCGCGTCGAGCTCGGTGCGCACGAGCTCGGTGCGGTTCTTCTCGAACGCATCCAGCACCGTATTCGTGCTGGTGGTGTACAGGTCGGCGTACTTGGTGGTGCCGCTGAACAGCGACGCGCTCTTCAAGTTGCGCAAGTCGTAGCGAATGAAGTTGACGACATTCGCGCTGGCGCCTGTCTCGTTGCCTTTGAAGCCACACAGCCGGCTTTGGCCATAACGAAACACCAGCGCGGGGGTTGCATTCAACTTGATGAACGGTTCGCCGTTGGCGGCGTCGACCGAGACGGATGCGATGGTGCCGTACTGCGCACGGCCTTCCTTATCAACCAGCCGCAGCACGCGCCCGGCCGCGAACAATTGCGACAACAGCAGCGTCTTGGCCGACTCCGTGGTGGCGCCGGCCCAGCCGAGTCGAGCCAAGGCGCCGCTACCGAGCTGCAGGTAAACCCCGAAACCATCCGAACCATCCGTGCCCAGAGGTGCAATCAGTCGCACCGGGAACTCGTCGGGCGAGCTGTACGAACCAGCCAGAATCAGCGCGTGCGCACGCTTGCCGGGAGCGCTGTCGAGGTACGAATCAACCACGCTGTTGCTCGGTGAGCCGTTGGCTCCCGTGCCGACCCAGACGCTGGCTAGATTCAACAGCCGCGTCGGCGCGCCCGCAGCGGGGCGATTGCACACCAGCGGGTCGGCTTGAATGTTGGGCGTGGCCAGGAAGCCGGCGCGCGCAACGTCCGCGCGCAGCCGCTCGAAGCCAACCACCGTTGCCAATGTTGCGTTCGCGAGCCTGCCTTCGCGCTGGTAGAAACGCGTCGCGTCGCGCGCCATGGCAAACACGGCGATCGACACGAACAAGCCGCCGGTGAGCGCTACGAGGAGCTCCACCAACGTGAAGCCACGCGCCCGCCGCGCTGAAGCCGAAGCCCGCTTCACCATTGCGCCGTGTTCTCCCGAATCGCAGACACGTTGTAGATGAAGTGATAGCGTCCCACGTCATCACCCACGGTGGCTGGGCTGTTTTGCGCGCTGCAGATCCCAACGTTGCCGCTGCGTGCTTGCCCGTCGCGCAACCAAAAGACGCGGACGTCGGCGCGCATCAGGCCGCCGCCCGTGACGACGCCGGTCGGTTGATACAGCCACGACAAGCGGATGTGAGTGCAGAATTTGACCTGGTTCGCCGCGGTGCTCGGATCGATGGCAGTGCCGCGCGCATCGAACGCGGGCCCAAAGCGTCGCGTGCTGTTCCAATCCGGCAACACCCAGATCGCCTGCGAGACGCTCGAGAGCCACTGCGTGTCACCCAAATCGTGCGTGGCACGTTGTGCCGACGGATGGTTCCAAGCCATGGAGTCGGCGCGCAGTTGGTCCATCCAGCTCTGCGCGATCTGCGTCGCTAGCGCCAGATCCTTCGCGTGCTGATTGGACGTCATGGTGACCTTCTGCATCGCGATGACACCGGTCACCCCAATCGAGAAGATCAACAAAGACATTAGGAGCTCGACGAAGGTGTAGCCACGGGCGAGGCGGCGCCGAGCGCGAAGATGACGGCTCATAACGCGAGCCTCGCCACGCCGTTCGGCAGCACCATCACGGTGCGCGTGAGCACGCTGCCGCTACGGCCCACGTTGAAGCTCGCGACCTGCACCATGGGCGTCGAAAACGGCAGGTCGTCGCTGCGCGTGTACGCGCGCCCCATCGGCGTAAAGCAAATGTCCAAGCGCGTCGCGGTCGACGGCACGGGCGCCAACGTGAGACCTTCGTACTCGCTGCGCTTCGTCGGTTCGAAGCGCGACAGCTCGGCAAAACTCTTGCCATCGGTCCAATTAGTGTTGACGCAGCTACTCGAAGGTTCGCCGGTGCACTCTGTGTTGGTTTCTGGCGGCGGCCGCACCGCTTCGCGAACCACGAAGGCGCCCTTATCGAAGCTCACCATCACGGCCGAGCCGCGCCCCATCGCCCGCATGCGCGCGCCGCGGTAGAGCGAAGCAATGCGCTGCGCCGCTTCGGCAGAGCGCCGTTCGCGCATGCGCTCGAGCACCGACGGGACCGCGATCGCCGCAAGAATCGCGACAATCAGCACTACCACCATCAATTCGACCAACGTGAACCCCCTGCGGAGGCGGCTCAGACGCTGGCGTTGGCGGGCGAAAGCAAAGGGCACGTACACGGGAGCGCTGACCTCGGAGCAATTGGCGTGCCGAGCACGCAAGGCTGATATCTGCGGAATCAAAGCAGATTTGCGGGGGCGCCGAACCGCATCGGGCGTAAGGTTTTCAGCGCTCCGCAAACGTTGCGGGGTGCGGATGTAGGTGAATTCGAGGCTTTTTGCGAGCGATTTGCCCGGCCGCGCGGACCGGTCTATGTCGCCGAGCAACGGGGGCCTGAGTCCAATGATGCGTACCCTCCCATTTTTCGCGCTCTCGTTGTTGCTGTCGGCCATTGCGTGCAAGCGCAAGTCGGAGCCCGTGGAGGGCGCGCCTCCTCCGCCTCCCGTCGTGAGTTCACAGCGGGGAGCCTGCGGCTCAGGTGGTGGCACCGTGAAAGACGCGGTGAGCGGCGCATACTTTCCGCGCGTCGCAGGCGACTACTGCATCGATCCAAACGGCGATGCCAAGACCTTCGGCGAATCGGCGTCAGCTCCGCTCGATGCGGTGTGCGATCTTTTCGATGGCGAGTGCGAAGTTTACAAGAACTTCGGATTGAAGCGCGTCGTGACGGTTCAGTACATCGACGGGAACGGCTCGCCCGGCAACGTGACGGTGACCTTGTCGCGCTTCGGTTCGCCAGAGGCAGCTTACGCCTTCTTCACGAAGCGTGTGGTTGCTGACGCCGATCCGCTCGAATCCGCGCCAGCGCCGCTAGAAGCTGGCACGGCGGCGGCGCTCGGTAGCGGGATGGCGTACGTCGTGCGGGGTGAGCTCGTGGCAGAGCTGCGCTACGTGCATGAGCTCGAGTCACCAGATCAGATTCGAGCCAGCAGTGCGCGCGTACTGCCCGTCATCGCTCGGGAGATTGGTGACAAGCTGCCCGGCGAACGCGCGCTGCCAGTGTCGGTTCAGAAGCTGCCCGACGCGCATCGCATTCGGTCTGGCATCCACTACGAGTACCGCGATCTTCTGGGCGTCTCCGGCGCCGGGCGCGGTGCCGTTGGCTTCTACAAGAACGGCGACGTGCGCTACCGCGTGTTTACCAGCGTGCGTCCCGATGAAGACTCCGCAAAGGACGTAATCAAGACGCTCAAGAAGCTCGAGGGAGCGAAAGCAGTCAAAGATTCTCCTATCGATGCGGTCACGCTCAGCGTGCACGAAAGTGAAGGCGCGCCGAAGGTGAGCTGGCTGGTCGGGCGCTCTGGGGCGCTCGTGGCGGGCGTGGGGGACGAAGCCTTTGCGGCCGCACGCGGCGGTGAGAAGGCCACGCTTGGGGACGCGGAGCGACAGGCGCTTTTGCGCAGCGTGCTCAGCGGAAGCAAGGCGCCAGCCCCGCCGGCCAGCGCGCCCTAATTGTCATGCTCTGACATTCACCCACAAGGCACGCTGCGTTGGATTGGGGCTGCGCTCGGGTCACAATGAATCTTGCCCAGTGAGGCAAGACGGGAGCGTGCCTTTTGGATTTCGAGCTGCCTGAGTCACACCGATTACTGCGCGACACGGTGCGAGAGTTTGCGTTGCGCGAGGTCAAAGCGCGTGCGCGTGAATGGGATCGTGAGGAGCGTTTTCCGATCGAGATCATGCCCAGACTCGCAGAGCTCGGTTTGCTCGGCATCAAGATCCCCGAGGTGTACGGCGGCTCAGGGCTGGACATGCTGGCGTACGCCGTCTGCGTCGAAGAGATCGCGCGCGTCGATGGCTCCCTGGCGCTCACGGTTGCGAGTCACAACGGGCTCGGCACGGGCCACATTCTAGCGGTTGGTACCGAAGAGCAGAAGCGCAAGTACTTGCCTCGGGCGGCGACGGGGGAGTGGCTCGCAGCGTGGGCTCTGACGGAGCCGGGCTCGGGATCGGACAGCGCTGGCTTGAAGACGACGGCGAAGCGCGAAGGTGATCACTGGATCCTGCGCGGCTCCAAGATGTTCATCACGCAGGGATCGGTTGGGGGTTTTTGTGTGGTGCTCGCTCGCACGCGCTTCGACGTGCCGGCCCAGCGCGGCATCACGGCGTTCATCGTGGAAACGTCGTCTCCCGGCTATTCCGCGAGCAAGAAGCTGGAGAAGTATGGCTGCCGCTCCAGCGACACCGTGGAAATCACGCTCGATGACGTGCGTGTTCCCGATAGCGAGCGACTCGGCGAAATCGACGCGGGCTTTCGCGACACCATGCGCATCCTGGACGGCGGACGCGTCTCCATTGCTGCCATGGCACTCGGCCTCGGGCGTGGCGCGCTCGAGATGGCCGTAAACTACGCGAAGGAGCGACAAGCGTTTGGGCGCCCGATCGCGGAGTTTCAGGCGCTTCAATTCATGCTCGCCGACGCCAAGACCGAGCTCGAAGCTGCCGCGCTCATGACGTACCGCGCGGCCACGCTGGCGGATCAGGGGAAGCGCTACACCGAAGAGGCTTCGATGGCGAAGCTCTTCGCAAGCGAGGTGGCAACGCGTGCTTGTAACGCGGCGCTACAAATTCACGGCGGCTACGGTTATACGCGTGAGTTCGACGTCGAGCGCCACTTGCGCGACGTGAAGTTGTGCGAAATCGGCGAGGGCACGAGCCAGGTGCAGCGCATGGTGATCGCCAAAAACCTGCTGCGCGAGTAGCGCTATTTAAGCGTCACTCGGTGCGCTGGATCACGTGGAAGCCGAACGGCGTCTCCACCACGTCCGACAATTCACCGGGCGAAAGCTTGAAAGCGGCGTCGGCGAACGGCTTCACCATTTGTGTGCGGCGGAACTTGCCCAAGTCACCACCGCGCTCGCCCGCGCCTGGCTCGTCCGAATACTCCTTCACGAGCTGCTCGAAATCGCCGCCGCCCTGAGCTTTCTGCAACGCTTCCTGAGCGCGTGCGCGCGCTTCGTCTTTGCTGCGCACGATCTTCGGGCTGGCGCGCATCGCGCCGCGGTAAGCCACCAAGAGGTGTCGAGCGCCGACCATTTCCGGTCCGCGCTCGACGACGGGCTCTGCCGCCTTGCTTGCTTCGGCGCGCCCCGGCGGGGGTACGACGCGCGGCGGCTCGCTCGGCCCTTCGAGCGTCGTTACCACGCAGCCGCTCAACAACAGGGCGGGAAGGAAACGCTTCACTTGGTCCGCTGAATCACGTGAAAGCCGAAGGCAGTCTCGACGACGCCAGAGATCCCGTTCGGCTTGAGGGAAAAGGCCGCATCGGAGAACGGCTTTACCATTTGCTGCCGCGTGAAGGAGCCGAGCTTACCGCCGCGAGCGGCTGCGCCGGGCTCGTCGGAATACTCGGCCACCAGCTTTTCGAAGGGCTCACCTTTGCGAGCTCGGGTGTGTGCTTCTTGGGCGCGCTTCTTGGCTTCTTCCTTGCTGCGCGTCACGCTCTGGCTGGCGCGCATCGCTCCCTGATAAGCGACGAGCAAGTGGCGCGCTTCGATCGTGTCGTTTGCTGCAGCCGGTTGAGCTGCCGGAGCCGGGGTTGGGGGAGGAGTCGCCGCGTGTTGCGCTTCGGCCTGGGCTTGAACACGCGCGGCGCGCTCGGGGTTCGGTGTCGTGAGCCCTCCCAAACCGCCAACGATACCGATCACGATGAGCCCGGCGAGGACCACCCAGGGTGACCACTCAGGGAGCCAATCATCACCGGACGCGCGCTTGGTGCCGGCCGATGTTACTGGGCGCGCCGAGGCCGCGTGTGCGTCACCGGACGACTCGGATTCTTCTTCGTCCTCATCCTCCTCGTCGCCTTCGTCTTCTTCCTCTTCCTCACGCTCGTCCTCCGAGCCCTCCTCGTCCTCGTCCTCTTCCTCCTCATCCTCTTCGTCGTCCTCAACGGGCGGCGGCTTCACGGGAGACGGAGAGATGGGAGCGTCGGGCGTCCTTGCGGCCTTGGCTGCGACAACGTCGGCTGGCGGCGGCGTTCCACCCCACTCTTGATCGATGTCGTCGGTGGCCGGCGGCGGTACGGATTGGACCTTCTTCGATTGATCATCGGACATCGCTGACACTCCTCAAGAACGAAGTTCTGCCCACGCCGCGGTGATGACCGGCTCGGTGCGGTCGGCAGCGAAAGCCTCAAGGGCGAACTTGCCGCCACCGACGTCGTAACCTTCGGTGCGGATGGGTTCGCCCGGCCAAACGGGCTTGCGAAACTGCGCGCCAATAGCGGAAATTTTAGTTTGGTCGCCGCCTAGGTGCCGCACGAGAGCGCGCGTCATCACACCGAAGCTGCAGAGACCGTGCAGAATCGGGCCTTCGGGGAACCCCGCGCGCGCCGCAAAATCAGGATCGGCGTGGAGCGGATTCAGATCGCCGGAAAGGCGATACAAGAGCGCCTGCTCTGGCGACGTCGGCAGAGTGGTGACGAAGGTCGGCTGCTGACCAGCGGCCGCCTTGGGAACCTCGCTCTTCGGAGGGCGAGGGCCACCAAAGCCGCCCGAGTCGCGCAGCAGCAACGTCCATTCGGTTTCGAACAACGGCTCGCCTCGCTCGGTGGTGTGCGTCTCGAGTACCACCTGCGCGAGCTTCTTCATGTCGTAGATGCCTTTTACGACGCCCACGGTTTCGAGCTTGCCGGCCGGTGGTAGCGGGCGATGCAGACGGATCACTTGCCCCAAGTGAAGCAGCTGCAACAGGTCGCAGCCTGTGTGATCGAAGAGCTGTGTTGCGGGCGCGTAGGCTGGCACTACCGCGAACGAGGGCAGCACGCGCGGCCCGCGACCTTCGTAGAGGAAGTCGAGCTCGTCGCGCGTCGCTCCGACCCCGAGTGCGTACAGCACCGCCTGCTGGAAGGAGTACTCGAACGCAAACGGTTTCGTTCGAAACCCAACTGTGGAAAGATCGAGGGGCATTGCGTTTGGTGGCGCTCGGGCGCGAGAACCGTTATCGCGCACCACTGGCTCGCGTCAATCCGGCCGTCACTGACCCCCCATTCCACCCATGACGGCGCCCGCTTTGCTCCCGGAACTTTGGTCGCGCTGGGTCGTCGAGAATGGGGCGGACGTAAATGGCTGGCTGCTCGCATGGGCGCGCGTTTCGCCGACCTTGGCGCTGGTTCCGTTTTTCGGAGGTGCGGCGCTTCCAGTCGCTGCGCGTGCCGGGCTGGGCTTTGCGCTCGCGGTGGCGATCGCTCCGGCTCTGCGTCCGGTGGCTCTCGAAGCTCCACTCTCGATCGGTCTGGCCATCGAAGCCGCTCGAGGGCTGCCCGTCGCGCTCGCTGCAGCGGTTTTGGTGCACATCGCGTTGATGGTTGGTGGAGTGATCGACGATCTCCGCGGTGCAAGAAACAGCGCGGCGTTACCGGTGTTCGATTCGGAGCACTCTCCACTCGGAGCGCTCTTCGGTTTGCTCGTTGCCATCGCACTGCTGGAAACCGGCGCACCTGCGCGCTTGCTCGGTGCGCTTGCGCAAGTCACACCCAGTGCGAGCTGGCACGGCGTGGTCGCGAGCCTGGCGGCAGCTTCGGGGATCGCAGTGGCAGTAGCAGCGCCCGTTGTCGGCGTGGCAGTGATCTTGAGTGTTGCCGAAGCGCTGTTGGCGCGCTCTGCCGCGCCTGCGCACGTGACTCAGCTCCTCGGGCCGTTGCGCTCCGTCGTGTTGCTGGCAGTCGTAGCCTTGGCGCTCGATCGCATCGAGGTGGCGCTCCTGCTCGCGGTCGCGAAGTGATTTCGCTAGAGATCCATGCGAAAAGCGACGTTCACACCCAAGGAAAATACGGTATTGGTGCCCGTCAACGAAGCCTGATTGCGGAGCGCATCCACCGCGGGCCGATCCGGTAAGAACCAGTGCCCGTAGCGCAGCGTCGAGCCGAGCGTCCAGTGCTTCGCCAGTGAAATTACCGGGCCGCCGGCGATGCCGATGCTGCCGCCCTCGGTGCGAATCGTGTCGCCCGTTGGACCCAGCAGCGCGCGGTCGGACGGAGGCTTCGCAATTTCGTATGAATCGCTCACCACCACCAGACCACCGGTGACGCCCACCCACCACTCCACGTTTTCGCCGACGTAGGGGTAGTAGCGCGCGGTGCCCTCGACGGTCATGTAGCGTCGACTGTGGTTGGCTCCGGCAACATCGTTCGTCGGGATCAGCGCGAGCAAGATGCCTGCGCCGAGCGCGAAGCGCCGATTGCCACGGTAGAGCTGCCACACATCGAGCTCGAAGCTGGTGTCGCCGCGCGAACATTCGACCACACACACTTCGGCGCCAGGCAACGTGAGCCAGCCGAAGCCTGCTTCAGCGATGCCGGTGGGCCGTTCGAGGGCTGCCAAGCCGCGCGCTTGTCGAGCCTCGGGGAGAGCCAGTGAAACATTGTTCTCGGCGCTCGGCTCAGCTCCGCTCGCCACAGCCGAACAAATCAAAAGCGCGCCGAAGAGCGCGCAGCCGAGCAGATTTCTCACGGGGCGCCTCCGCTCGGTGGCTTCTGCTCTGCGGTTGATGCGATGAGCGCCGCGGCCAGCGCGCCAACAACGAAGCAAGCCGCAATCAAGCCGAGTGGGCGCCAACTTCGACGCGGTGATCGGCGTGGCTCGCTGGCAGGAACGAGGGGCGGCTCTGCGGCGGGAGCTGACGGCGCTGGCGACGCGACCACTGCTCGCGTTTGCGTCTGCGTTTCGATTCGAGCTGGCGCGATGGCGGTGCTGCGTACGGTCCCGAACAGCGTTGGAGCGATCCCAATCTCGATCGCATCGAGGCCGGCTTGGCGTGCTCGCTGGGCCAACTCGCGGCCGAACACGCGTGCGTTGGCCGAGCGCGCAGCAGGCCGCTTATCGAGATTTTGCATGATGTGCTCGGCGATCGGCGCTGGGAGCTCTCGCGTCGCTTCCCAGGATCGCACATCAGGCGGCGGCGCTGTCGCTTGCATTGCGAGTAGCGCCACCGCGCTTTCCGCTTCGAACGGCGTGCGCCCGACCAAGCACTCATACAGAATGGTTGCCAACGCGTAGCAATCAGAAGCGCGCGTTGCCGCTTGCCCTTCCGCGCCCTCGGGCGAAACGTAGCGTGGCGTTCCGAGAACACTGCCCGCGCGCGTGCGGCCGTCCACGCTTTCGTCGAGAGCTTTGGCCAACCCAAAATCCAACAGCTTGACGAAGTCGGCGTCGTCGCCCCGGCGCACCAAAAGCACATTTTCAGGCTTCAGATCACGGTGTACCAACCCCTGCGAGTGTGCTTCACCCACAGCGTCCGAAAGCGCCAAAACGATGTGCAACGCACGCTCGAGTGGAAAGCGTCCTCCCGCGTTGCGTAAAGCTTCCGCGAGCGAAGGACCATTTAGCCACTCGAGGACCACGTACGGCTCGCGATCCGGCGCATCCAGATCCCAGTTCGGGCTCACCGCGTGTACGGACACGACGTGTGGGTGGAACAAGCGCGCTGTGAGCGCCGCCTCGTTTCTGAAACGAGCTACGACGTCTGCACGTCCAAGGTGTTCGCGCCGCAGACGCTTCAGTGCTACGTCGCGACCGACGCCGAGCTGATGTGCTCGGTAGACGCGCGCCATCGAGCCCGCTCCGATCAGCTCTTCGAGACGAAACTGGCCGTCGAGCACCTGCCCGACCGCAGAATCGTCCCCACTCGAGACGCGCTGCGCCATTCTCGCCACGTTAGCACGGAGGTCGCACGAGAACTTGCTTGCGGGCCGCTCCGGCGATTCCTGTTTGCGAAAGCTGGCCCCGCAGATACGCTCCGGCCCTTCGAATGACCGAGAACCCGCCCCAGCCGCCCGGCCCAACCGGTGAACCGGCGCCTTCTCAAGAAGGCGTGGTCACTGCAGAAGGCGTGGTCACGGGTGCGGGGGTGTATCGCGTCGAGCTGCCGACTTTCGAGGGGCCGCTAGACCTCTTGTTGCACCTCATCGAGGAGCACCAGCTCGACATTCGCGACATTCCCATCGCGTTCGTCGCGAAAAAGTACGTCGAGTACATCACCTTGATGCAAGAGGTGAACATCGACGTCGCCAGCGAGTACCTGGTGATGGCGGCGACACTCGCGCACATCAAGTCCAAAACCCTCCTGCCGGTGGCGCCGGCCGACCCCGATGAGGAGGACGAGGAGGAAATCGATCCACGCGCCGAGCTGATCCGACGCCTGCTGGAGTACCAAAAGTACAAACACGCGGCGGAGCGGCTGTCCGCGCATGATTTGCTAGGGCGCGACGTTTTCCCGCGCGGAATGCCAGCGCCGGCGGTCGATGGGCCGGCTCCTATCGCTGGGCTCAGCTTGTTCAAGCTGCTCGACGCTTTTCAGAGCGTCCTCTCGCGGGCGAAGGCGACCATCGATCATCAGATCGATTTCGAGCGCTTCTCCATCACCGACCGCATCAACGAGCTCTCGGTGCTGTTGCAAGCTCGCTCGCGCCTTTCGTTCGATGAGCTGTTCGAAGATCAGCAGACTCGCGCGCAGCTGATCGTTACGTTTCTTGCTCTCTTGGAAATGACCCGGTTGCGTATGACGCGCCTTTTCCAAGAGGGGCCCCTCGAGATGATTTACGTCGAGCTGGCAGTTAGCGACGACAGCCCATCGCAGTTCGAAGAAGGAGCTGCGGTGGCCCAAGGAAGTGAGACCCTGTCCGCGAGTGAACGCGACGGTGACGCCGAGCCCGTCTTGGAAAGCGCCGACCGCGAGGAGCCGAACGTCCCGCATCACGCGAGTGACGAAGAGGTTTCCAGTTCCGAGTCGGAGGACGACGACTTCCAGACCGATACGGAGTGAATGGATGGCGAGCAGCAAGCGTAAGAAGAGCCCGGCAAAAGCCGCGACTCCAGCCAAGGGTGTCAAAACCAAGAAGGCACCTGCAAAACCGACGCGTGCGGCAGCGAAAACGCCCGCAAAATCCAAGGCGGCGCCTGCGAAGCCCAAGGTAGCGCCCGCCAAAGCCAAGCCCAAGGCACCCGCCACAAAAGCCAAGCCGGCTCCAGCCAAGGCCGCCGCCGCGAAGACGAAGGCCAAGGCGAAGGAGCAAGTCGCGACAGAAGAGGAGCTCGAGCTCACCGGCGAGCCCGAAGCGGTCGAGGAAGAGCTCACTGCTGAGAGCGGAGCCTCCGAAGACGAAGTCGACGAACGCGAAGACGAAGACGAAGACGACGAAGACGAAGACGACGAAGACGAAGACGACGAAGACGACGAAGACGAACTTGCCGAAGCGGACGCTGTCGACGAAGACACGGATGTAGACCACCGCGCCGAAGCGTCTGCGTCCGAGGAAGAGCTCGACGACGAGTTGCCCACCGACGCGAACGCTTCGAGTGGCCAGCCCGAAGGCGAGGAGCTTTCGGAAGCGGCTGAAGCTCTTGCGGAGCTTGGCGCTGTGCTCACAGAAGAAGGCGACAGCGAGTCTGCTGCATCCGACGAAGACGGTATTTCGCCTGCTCGCGTCGATCCTGAGAGCTTGGTCGGCGAAGGAGAGTCTCCCGCCGAGTCATCACTCGAGGACACGACCGGATTTCTGAAGGGATTGCTCGAGTCGATCTTGTTCGTCGCCGATCACCCGCTCGAAATCAAAGAACTCGCGCGCGCGGCACGCATCGATAAGAAGCGCGCCGGCGAACTGGTCGCCGAGTTGATCACGGAGACGCGCTCGCGCGGCATTCGCATCGAAGAGATTGCGGGCGGCTTCGTGTTCCGCACCAATCCCGCGTATTCGTCCTACGTTCGCCACTTTTTGCAGCAACGCCCGGTGCGCCTTTCGCGTGCACAGATCGAGACGCTTTCGATCGTGGCGTACCGTCAGCCGATTACGCGACCAGAGATTGACGACATTCGCGGCGTCGATTCAGGGCCGGTGCTGAAGGGGCTCCTGGAGCGAGATTTGATCCGCATCATCGGCAAAAAAGACGAACCTGGAAGACCGATGCTGTACGGAACGACAACGCAATTTCTGGAGGCATTCAGCCTGAAGAGCCTGCGTGATCTGCCCACGTTGCGCGAATACACGGAGCTCACGGACGAGTCGCGTCGAGACTTCGAGGAAGAAACCGGCGAACGTGCACCCGAAGGGCCTCTGACTAGCCCGCCAGAAGCCGAAGAAGCTCCGTCGCAGGCACCCACGAGCGACGAGGCAGTGCTGGAAGGTGAAGGCGCTTCCGAATCTTCGCCGAGCTCATCCGGTGAGGAGCCGCCCAAGTCCGACGTGAGCTCTGAGCCGCCAAGCGAATCGAGCGCAGAAGACGAAGACGACTCGGACGAAGACGAAGACGATTCGGACGAAGACGACGACGATTCGGACGACGACGACGACGACGCGGACGACGACGACGACGACGACGACGCGGACGACGACGACGACGATTCCGACGAAGACGACGACGCGGACGAAGACGAAGACGATTCGGACGAGGACGACGACGATTCGGACGAAGACGAGAGTCCTGAACCGGCGGAGCGACGGCGGCGCTGATCGTCGGCTGGCGGGCCAAGTAATCCCAGGGGATTTGCCGGCCCGGTGACCGATGGGTGGCGTGTGTCTGGGGGTGTCGTACGTTTATTTTGAATTTCTCCGCTTTGAGCGTCCGCGTGAGCTTCGGGCGGAGGGCTGGGACACCTATCGAATGGAGCTCAATTCACGGTGACTCGACCGAACCTTGCCAGCGCAGAAGCCGCCATGAGGCCGTCGGCGACCGTCATCCAGTTGCGGGCTGGGGAATCCGACGCTGCTCTGGTCCGGGCGCTGCGCGGCGGGGATCCCCATGCGGGCGCGGCGCTGTTCGACCGCTACGCCGTTCACGTGCGTCGCGTCCTGGCTCGCGTGCTAGGTCCCGATCCGGAGCTCTCGGATCTCTTGCAGGATGTGTTCGTGGCCGCACTTGGGTCGGTTCACAGCATCGAAGACCCTTCGGCGCTGAAGGCTTGGCTCACGCGTACGGCGGTGTTTACGGCGCGCGGCAAGATCCGTCGTCGTACCCGCTGGCGTTTCCTGCGGTTCGTGCCCGACGATGAGTTACCCGAAACTGCCGCGCCCGCGTTGGATACCGAGGGCTCAGAGGCGCTCGCCGCGGTCTACCGCGTGTTGAAGTCGCTGCCGGCAGACGAACGAATTGCTTTTGCGCTGCGTATTCTCGACGGAATGGAGCTCACCGCGGTCGCGACGGCCTGCGGCGTTTCGCTGTCGACGATCAAGCGGCGCCTCACCAGTGCTCAAGAACGCTTCCGTGAACTCGCGCGGCGCGAGCCTGTGCTCGTCGCTTGGCTCGAGGTGCAAGGGGGGGAAGTGGAATGAACGACTTCCCGGATTTGATGCGACTCGGACGGCGCGTGGCGTCCGTTCAAGATGATTGGCTCGAACGCGCTTCGCCGCTCGACTCGGCGCGCGACGGATTCTTGCTGCGAGCTGGGGCTGCGCGGCGCACGCAACGTGTGCTGTGGTTGGCTGTTGCCGCGGTGAGTCTGGGCGTACTGCTCGGTGCGGGTGTCTTCCTCGCGCCGCGGGTTTTTTTCAGCGCGCGACCGGTGCTGGCGAAGATCAAGGACAAGCCCGCTTCACAGGATTCGTTCGTTCATTCGCCGCCTGCGGAACGTCTGCCCATCGACTTCTCGGACGGTTCTCGCATCACGCTCGAGCCCGGTTCGCGCGTGCGCATCGCCGAGTTGCGCTCGACTGGCGCTACCTTGGCCGTGGAGTCCGGGGCGCTCGATGTTTCGGTTCAGCACAACCAGAAGACCGACTACCGCCTGAGCCTGGGTCCGTTTTTGGTGCGAGTCACCGGAACGCGCTTCAACGTGAGCTTCTCTCCCGAGCAAGACGTGCTGCGGCTCACGATGAAGGAAGGCACGGTTGTGGTTTCGGGCTGCGCGCTCGGCGATCCGCGGCCATTGCGAGCCGGCGAGAGCTTGGTGGCATCGTGCCGCGATAGTCACTTCGAGATCTCGCGAGGTCAGGCTGCGTCGACGGAGCCCCAGCCGATGCCGGCTCCGGTTCCCTCGGCGCTAGCAGCGAGCGAGCCACAGCGAGAGGCCGCTGCGCGTGGCGTCGCGCGTCGGAGCGAAGGTGAGACATCGTGGCAGTCGCTCGCACGCTCCGGCAAATTCGACAAGGCTCTTAACGCGGTGGATGCCAGCGGGTTTGCGGGTGAGTGCGAACGTGCCACGGGTGAAGAGCTTTCGCTCCTTGCCGACATGGCCCGCCTCGGCAACCGTCCGCAGCAAGCCATCCAGGCGCTGAGCGCGTTGCGTCGTCGCTTTCCTGGTTCGCAACGAGCAGGTGTGGCGGCGTTCAACATCGCACGCGTGCACTTCGATCAGCGGGGTGCGTATGATGAAGCTGCTCGATGGTTCCGAACCTACCTGAGGGAACAGCCGTCCGGGCCGCTCGTACGCGAGGCGCAGGGGCGTCTAATGGAGGCGCTGTATCGTTCGGGCGATCGCGAAGGCGCTACGCGCTTGGCCGAGCGATACTTGGCGGCGAATCCCAACGGTCCTCACGCGCGCGTCGCTCGCAGTTTGCTCGGGCGGTGAGCGCGAAGGCGGCCGGCATCGCGGCTCGCTTTTGCCTGCTCTTCGTCTTCGTGTTCGCGCTGATGCGGCCAAGCTCGCTTTGCGCCGAGCCGCGCCGCACCGCCATCGCACTCGTCACCGTGGGTGCAGATCCCGAATTGCACGCGCGCATTCGCGCGGAGATCAATACGCTCGGCTGGCGCGTCACAGAGATTGCACCAGGAGGCGACGTCGCACTCGCTCAAATCGCGCGGCGCGCGCGCACGCTGGCGGTGTTGCGCGTGGTTCGAGGCGCCGAGGGCATCGAGCTCTGGGTTGCTCCCGAGGTGGATGCGCAAGCGCGCAGCGAGTGGATCGACGTCGATCCGCGGCGTCCAGAGCTCGCGGTCGTGCGCGCGGTCGAATCACTGCGGGCACGTTTCATCGAGCTCGGTATCGAGCCGGAAGCTTCGAATGCACCCGCAGCGGGCACGAGTTCGAGTGGCAGTCCGAATCCGACCACGAGTGCAAGCCCGAGCGCGAATTCGAGTCCGAGCAGCGCGCCACTCCGGTCGAGTTCGCCAGGCTCGAGCGCTTCGCCGTCGGGCACCTCCGGCACGGTACCCTCGGCAGAACCGCCCAAAGACTACGACGAAGACTTCGACATCAGTGAGGTCATCGACCCTGGGCCGCGAACGCACTTTCCTCCGCGCGTGTGGTTGGCTGTTGCCGGTGGCGCCCTGCAGTCCACCACGGTCGGCAGCCTGCACGTCGGCGTAACCGCGGCGGTTCGCCTGCAGCCCACGCGGAACCTGGCGACGGGCGTCGAGCTTTGGTTGCCTGCAACCGCCGCGCGCATGGAAGACAAGGAAGGCTCCGCGGATGTGCGCGCCACCCTCGCGGGCGCCTCTATCGAGTACCGCACCGGCAGTCGTCGCTGGGAGGTTGGAGTGGGCGCGGGAGCCGCCTTTGCCATCGTGAACGTGCAAGGTTATCCGAAGGAAGGTTTTGCGGGACGGCGCGAAAATCTCTACGCCGCGCTGCCGTTTGGGCGCTTGTTCTGCGGTTACGCGCTGTCGCGTTCGCTGTATCTGCGCATCGACGGCACGGTTGGCGTTTCGCAGCCGCGTGTGGGCATCCAGTTCGATCAGAACGTGATTGCTTACTGGGCGCAGCCCCTCATCTCCGGAACACTTGGGCTCGAGTGGGCTCCGTTCGTGAAGTGAGGCTCAGCTCGGCTCGGCGGGATCCGAGTACTTTTCCGAGAGCTTCAGTACTTCATCGAAGAGCGCGGGGTGCTCTACCAACTTGCGGACGACGCGCCATAGTGCGGGATCCGCGAGCCGCTGCTGTCCGGTTTTGGCCGTCGCTTTGCCGCGCGGGGCGCGCACGATGGCTTCTTTGCCGCGCGCCCGGAGAGCGTTCATTGCGTCGACGAGCCGCTTGGTCGGAAACAGCTCACCGGCCTCCCAGGCGCTGACTTCCTTCTGTTCGACGCCGAGCGTTGCCGCGAGCTCCTTCGCCGTGCACGACAGCTCTTTTCGAAGCTTCTGAATGTCTTCGGGCAGCACGAGCGCAGCATACCACGCGTCCGATTTTCGCGTCTGGCGCGCAACTGGGTCGAGGACGGACCGATGAAGCTGCATGCGCTCACGGATCTGGCCTCCTGCGTTCGTCTTGCTATTTGCTGTGAGTTCCGGCTGCCTGCCGGAGCGTCGCGAGCCTCTGGGCGCCAAGCCAGCGGTCCTGCTTGAACCCATGGGGGAGCTCGGCAGCGAGCGTGTCGTGCGCTTCTATGTGACCGCACCAACACCCCTCGAGCCGGAGGATGCCTGGCTCTTCGTTGGTGAGCTCAGCGAGTACCATCTCGGGCGCGTCGCCCGACGTGAGCTCCCCGAGACATTGCTGACTCGGCGGGTAGCCGTAAACGCGTGGAGCGACGCCGTTCAGCACCAGACTGTGGTGGTCCCGGCTCATCCGTTGCAACCCGGCGAGCACTATAGTTTGGCCGCACCCGGTTGGGGCGAGCTGCTGCGCTTCGACGTGGCCGGCGAGTCCCCGTATCCTTTGATGAAGCGGCTGTGGCCTCCGGTAGACGTTGCGGGAAACTCCAGCGCGGTCTTGTGTGGCAGCTCGGCGGAAGGCCTCGAAGGTGAGCTCGTTCTCGCGCCGTCTGGCTCGCCCGCGACCATCGCACGCGGCTTGGGGCGGCTCGCTAGTCGGGAGGCTTGCGTGCGCCTGGAGCTGCGTGGTGACTCGCTGTCGGGTAGCTGGCAGGTGCTGCCGGCATTGGCAAGTGGCGCCTTGTGGGATCCGTCACCACTCGAGTTTACGACCATTCGAGAAGCGGAAGCGCCGTCGTGCGCTCGGGACGAACTCGCGTTGCCAACTGCTTGCGTGCTGGTGCAGGACGATCGCGTACTGCTACGCAACGCCGCCGAACCGGCGCTCTACGCGCTCGATCGAGAAGGCGAGACACTGCTGACTGTGCTCGCCGCGGGACAGGAAACCGAATTGCGCGACTTCGCTCCGGATAGCGACCAGCTGCTGGAGGGGCGCACCACGGACGTGTTCGGAGTCGAACGAGCCTTCGCTGTGCCGTTTCATACCTTACCGCCGCGGCCTCACGTGATCTTGAACGAAGTGTTGGCGAATGCGCTCGGGGCCGAGCCAGCTAGCGAATGGATCGAGATCTTGAACGACAGTAGTTCGGCGGTGCAGCTCGCCGGGTTTCGGCTGAGCGACTCAGCGGGGGAAATCAGCCTGCCCGCTTTCGAGCTAGAGCCGCTCGAGTATGCGCTCTTGGTGCGTGAAGACTTCGTCGAAAACGGCAGCGATGTTCCGGTTGCGCCCGGAACCCGGCTGCTTCGTGTGGCTGCGCTGGGTAAAAACGGCCTTTCGAACAGCGGTGAACCGCTGTCACTGCTGAACGCGGCAGGGCAGGTGGTGTCTCGCTTTCCGGCACGCGCCAGCGCGCATGCAGGAGTCAGCCTCGCTCGCCGAAGTGCGGGTGCGGGCGAGAGTGATCCGCAAGCGTTCGGCGAGCACGCGCCGCCCGGAGCCTCTCCGGGCGCAGCTAACACGCTGAAGGATTTGAAATGATCAGGTGCCGGACAGGGTCATGCGGTTGATGCGCAGCGTGGGCGCCGCGGTGCTCGTTTTCAGCACGAGATCGTTGGCGATGGCATCCACACCTTTGAGCATCGCGTCGAGGTTCGACGACAGCGTGACTTCGCTCACCGGGAAGCTGAGCTTTCCGTCCTCGATCCAGAAACCGCCAGCGCCGCGCGAGAAGTCGCCGGTCAGCGCGTTGAAACCGAAGCCCATCATCTCGGTGACGTACAGGCCCGACTGGGTGCTTTGAATCAGCTCGTCGGGCGTGATCGCTCCGGGCTGCAACACGAAGTTACTCGTGGAGGGCCCAACTCCACCGCTGCGCACGGCGGAAGCGGTCGAGCGCTTGCCGAGCTTGCGAGCGCTGTAGCTGTCGAGCAAAAACGTCTTGAGCGTTCCCGCGTCCACGACCACGTTGCGTCGCGAGCGCAGCCCCTCGCCGTCGAAGGCTCGTGACCCTGGTGCGCGCGGCAACAATGGATCGTCGACCAAGGTTACCAGCGTGCTTGCTACGACGCTGCCTTCGCGTTCGATGAGGTAGGAGGACTTGCGCCAAATCGCGCCACCCAGAATGCAGCCCGCGAACGCGTTGATCAACGAGCGCGACACGTCCGGGTCGAACACCACGGCGGTCTCGGTGGTAGGCACCTTGCGCGCGCCGAGCTTTCGCAACGTGCGCCGCGCGGCCTCTTCTCCAACGGCTTCGGCGGGTTCCAGCCCTGAGCGATAGCGATTGGCCGTCCAATAGTGCCCGCGTCGCTTCTTGCCACCCTCGTCCTCCACTACGGGCGCTACGGACAGTGATGCGTAGGAGCCGCGCTGAACCGCAGAGAACCCGCTGGAGAGAACCATGGCGGACACGCCGGTGCTGCGCGAGAAGGTGGCGCCCTCACTCAGCTGAATGCGTGCGTCGTGCTTGAGCGCCGCCGTTTCGGCGGCCAGCGCCTGCTCGATGGCTTCACCCGCCATGATTTCACCGACGCGCGGATCATACAAATCGAGATCGGGGTGTGGTGGCCCGCACAGCTCGCTGGGATCGGCAGGGCCGGCAAAGGGGTCTGGTTCGCTGAGCTGCGCGAGTTCCATGGCATCGGCGACGAGGCGGCGAATTCCCGCTTCGGTGACGTCACTCGTCGAGGCGAGTGCGACGCGTTGGCCGCTGATCACGCGCAGCGAAATACCGCGATGCCCGGCTTCCTCGACCAGCTCGGTTTTGCCGAGCCGAACACGCACCGACAAATCGAAGCCCCGCCGGGCGCTGACCTCCGCGACATCGGCGCCGGCGCGGCGTGCGCGCTCCACCACGTCGCTTCCCAGTGCCTCGAGCTCGGCGGCTTCTTTGTCCTGCATGCAGACAACGTTTAGCACGAAGGCGCGAGGAGCTGCTCAGCCACTCGTGTCCCGAGCCGTCCGGACACAGAGACGAACCTCGACTTCAGCGCATGCGGCGCAATGCGTGGGCTGTCCAGGTCCCGCCGCCAATCAGCACCAGGGTCGTCCACATCAGCGCGTATCCGAGCGGACCGCCCGCCACGGCGCGCGTGCCAAAGTCCCCGTGAAACTGGGCATACGTCGCCTGCACACTGAGGCGCGGGAACAGCACCACGACGAAAATCCCACTTGCCAAGAGGGGCGCCCCCAATAACCGCAAGAGCTGCGGGAACGTCGGCCCATGCGCAGAATATACCAGCAGCACGAACCCAAGCGGCAAGCTCACCACGTCGCACAAGAGCACGGCTGCATGCAAAGCGCCGAGGCGCCGGCTGCCGTCGACGAGATAGGCGTACGCCCAATCAGGTTCGAACGCGATGAAGTAAGCGCATGCCGGCGCGAACACCAGCAGCGCAAACAGGCTCACCAGCGCGAGCGGCGGCAAGGCCAGAGACGCCTTGCTGCGTGGCGCGCCGTCGTTCGCGATCCAGGCGAACAACGCACCGAGCGCGAGACCTATCAGTGGCCCGATGGGAGCAGGCATCCTTCAATCAATCGAGGGCGTCACTGGCGCGCGCCGTCTTGCAAATCTGCCGCAAGCGAGCGCCGTCGACGTCCGGGAGGGCCACGCGCGCGGCGAGAGCGTCGGTAGCTGCTTCGAACGCGGCCTTGTCGTTGGGATAGAGCCGCACCAGAAGGGGAGCGTGGCGAGCCAGCAAAGTGATTTGGTCGAGCGCCTCGTGCTGAGCGTCGCTGGCGAGCTCGCTGCCGACAGCCTCACAAACATTCTCAGGCAGCGAGTTGCGTTCGAGGAAGCGCTTACCGATGGCGAAGCTCGAAACGGTGTAGCGTTCGATTTCGCGCGCGGTGCGTGCTTCCACGTCGCCCGCGGTTTCTTGGAAAATCTTGACGTAGTCCTTGCCATCGAAGGCGAGGCAGCACATGGCGCCAATTTCGGAGAGTAAGCCACAGATGAAGGCGCCGCCGGGAGCCGTGAGGCCCGTCTCCTTAGCCAAACGGTGCGCGATCGAGCCTGACGCCACGCACAGCTCGTGAAGTTGCAAGGAGAGCTCGGCCTTGCTGCGAAATGCGGCGAACAAGGCCATTGCCGCTGCGAGATTGTGGAGCTCTCGCAACCCGAGTCGCATCACCGCAACCTCGAGCCGGTCGACCTTTCCCATGCCGTAGGCGGCGCTGTTGGCGACGCTCAAGACGGCTGCTGCGAGCGCTGGATCGCTCGAAATGACCCGCGCGACTTCAGGGATGCTGGCCGTGTCTCCGGCAGTGAGGGAGAGGACTTGCTGCGTGGTCGCGGGAAGAGGGCAAACTTCCACGACACGATCGAGCAGAGCTTCGGGGCCATGCATGGCGCGACTTCTAGCCTAGCCAAGATGAGCACGTCCCGCGAGTGGTTCCGCCGGCAACGATGACGCTTTGGGTGGCTCCGGCCTACTGCTCGATCGCACGCTGGGGTTCGGACGTGCTTTTGGCCCGGCAATCGACACAGCGGGAATTCGGAGCTAAACCGACCCCCAGGTGCGCCCCGCCACCACCCTGCGGGGCGCCAACGTACCGCGATGAATCCCGACGAGTTACGAGCTCTGCTCGAAGGTGTGCGCGACGGGAGTCGAAGCCTGGACAGCGCGTACCAGGCGTTGGAACAGCTACCGTTTGCCGATTTGGGGTACGCCAAGGTGGACCATCACCGTGCGCTGCGCCAGGGCTTTCCAGAGGTGATTTTCGGCGCGGGTAAACAGCCGCAGCAGATTGTGGGCATCGCTCAGCGCATGCTCGACGCCGGTGAGAACGTGTTGGTAACGCGCGTGAACGCCGACGTCGCTGTTGACGTTTGTCAGACGCTGCCCGCGCTCGAACACAATGCCCTCGCACGCACGTTGAGTTGCTTGCACAAGCCGCCGGCGCGTTACGCGAGCGAACCAGTTGCGGTGGTGACGGCTGGTACGAGCGACGTTCCCGTTGCAGAGGAGGCGCTCGAGACGTTACGCCTTTGCGGCGTGCCGGCGACCCGTGTGTTCGACGTCGGCGTGGCTGGGATCCATCGTTTGTTGGGTCGCCTCGAAGCGCTGCGGCGCGCGCCGGCAGTGATTGTGATCGCCGGAATGGAAGGAGCCTTGCCAAGCGTCGTGGGCGGCTTATTGGCAGCGCCGGTGATCGCGGTGCCCACATCCGTCGGCTACGGTACGGCGCTGGCAGGGTTCACGGCGCTGTTCGGTATGCTCACGAGCTGTGCGTCGGGTGTGACCGTGGTCAACATCGACAACGGCTTCGGCGCCGCGTTGGCTGCGGCACGGCTACTCTCGTATTGCAAGCAGGGGCCGACGTGACGGGTGATGGGCGCAAGCTCAGCCGTGTGACCAGCGAGTCTCGTAGCTGGTTGCGAACCTCTTCGCAGGAGCACTCGCATTCGCACGAACACGGGCACTCGCATTCGCACGAACACGGGCACTCGCATTCGCACGATCACGAACACGACATGCGCCCAGCTCTGGCGTCGCAAAACCAACCGCTCGATCGAGGTGCCGGGCAGGGCAAGTTGCTACTCCTCGATACGCCGAGCGGAATCGCTGGAGACATGACGGTGGCGGCACTGCTGGATCTGGGTGTGCCGCTCGCTGTCGTCGAAGGGACGATTGCTCGATTGGGTTTGCCCGGCGTGAGTGTGCGCCTGGAGGCGGCGCGTTCCGGAGCGATTGGCGGCGCTCGCTTCGTCGTGGTTGAAGGTTCTACTCAGCCGTATCGTCAGTACGCCGAAATCGACGCGTTGATTGCGGGGGCGGGGCTCGAAGCGGGCACTGAAGCGCTAGCCCGCCGGATTTTCGAGCGCCTGGCACGCGCGGAGGCTGAAGTGCACCGTGTGCCGCTCGCCAGCGTAGCCTTCCACGAGGTCGGCGCCGTGGACGCGATCGTGGACATCGTGGCCGCCGCCGCGTGCTTCCAGTACCTAGGCGCTCACGTCGTGGGCACTCCGCTGCCGATGGGGCGCGGTTTCGTGGAGTGCCAGCACGGTCACTTGCCGCTGCCGGCTCCAGCGACGTTGCTGTGCCTCAGTGGCGTGCCGACCTACGACGCAGGGATCCAATCGGAGTTGGTTACGCCGACCGGCGCGGCCATCATTGCGAGCGTTGCGCAAAGCTTTACGCGTTGGCCGCGTTTCGCGCCGGAGCGTGTTGGGGTGGGCTGCGGTACGCGCCGCTTACCGGATCGCCCGAACGCGCTTCGCGCCGTGCTCGGGACGCCGATCGGCGAGGAAGCGATCACTTCGTCGTCTCACGTCGTGCTCGAAGCGAACGTCGACGACATGACGGGTGAGCTTGCTGCGCACGCGATCGAGGTGTTGCTCGCCGCGGGGGCTCTCGACGCATGGGCGCAACCGGTAACGATGAAGAAGGGGCGCCCTGCGCTGACCTTGTCGGTGTTGGCTGACAAGCTGCACGCGGACGCATTGGCGAAGCTGTTGCTCAAAGAGAGCAGCAGCATCGGGTTACGTCGCATCGAGGTGACGCGCACCGAGCGGCCGCGCCGCGTGGTCGAGGTGGAGACGCGTTTTGGCCGCGTCCCCGTAAAGATCAGCGAAGGTGACTTCGGGCCGCCGCTCGCCAAGCCCGAGTTCGATGTGTGCGCGAGCCTTGCGAAGGCGGCGAACGTACCGGTTCGCGAGGTCATCGCTGCGGCTTTGGCAGCCCTGCCGACGTCGACCTGAAGGCCGCCCTCAGTCAGGGCGCTGTAAACGAAAGCCCGATGCCTCCCAGGCAAGTACGCCGCCTTCGAGAAATGCGACGGGCACACCCTGCTCGGCTAGCTTCGCGGCGAGATCTTTCGTGATGTCGCCGGAGCGGCAGTAGATGACCGGAGGCGTCGGCAACATGTGCAGCTCGGCCAAGCGCGACTCGATCTCGCTGCTCGGGATGTTCACGGCGCCTTCGATATGGGCGCGGCCGTATACGGCGGCCTCACGTGCGTCGACCACGCTGACTCGGCCGGCCTTGAGTAGCGCCGCGAGCTCTTCGGGCTTCAACGCACCCTCCGCCCGCGGCAGAAACGGATCGAGCATTTCGCGAAGCTGATTGCGCTTCAGAGCTCCGACGCGGCCTCCCACCGGCCGCCCATTGTGGAAGATCACGAAGGTGGGCACCGACTGCACGCCCATTTGGCGGGCGAGGGTGGGGGAGCGATCGATATCGATTTTGACGATCTTGGCTTTGCCGTCGAGCTCGCGCGACAACGCTTCCAACTCGGGTGCGATGACTTTGCAGGGGCCACACCACTCAGCCGAGAACTCCACCAGCACGGGGAGCTCGCTCATCATGATTTCTTGCTCGAAGTCGCGTTCGCCGACCGTCTGCAGCGCCATGCGAGGAGTATTTCGAACATTCCGGTCTGATGCGCAAGCCCTCCGCTTGGGCGGGGGAGCCATCCGGTTCCCGGGACTACGGACCGGGGGGCGGTGGTCTCGTCGAGCGCACGCCAACGCGCCGCGGAGCGCCACCAAACGCCCACACCAAAAACCAGCTCGTGGCTCCAAGCACGAGCGCCGCCAGTAGAGCGTAGGCGACGCTGGTGGGCGCTGTGAGCGACAGCAAGCGATCCCAGCCCGGGCCTCCAGCCGAAGCGGAAAAGCCAGCGACGTGCGCCGTGACCGCAACGGCGACGGTCCACGCGGGCGTCAGCGCGGCGCCGCGCAGAACGACAGAAGCAGCCGGCCATACGCGGCTGCGCAGGTAGATCGATAGCGGAAGCCGACCGAGCGAGCGAGCGCCGAGTTCGGCGTCGGCGCTGGCGAGGCGCATCAGCTCGGTCCGAAATAGCCACGCCAGATCGGGAGCGCGCAAGCACCCCAGCGCAAACGCGAATCCAAATCCGGTTCCGAGGGCACGTGCCAGGGCGGCTGCCCAGAGGAGCGCCGGGAGCGATGAGCAAATCTCGACGAGCATCAGCAAGACACGATCGAGAGCAACCGGGCCGCTGACCGCAAAGGCTCCCAGCGAGATCCCCAGAAACGTCGCGGTGAACAGGGTCACCAGCCCGTATCCGAGCAGCGACTCGGCGCCGCGCGCCAACAGCAGTCGCGATTCCGAGGGGCTCCCGAATGCGAGCAATGAGCCAGCGACGAGAAACAGCACGACCGCGCCGCCCCGCGTCAGCAAACGACGTCGCTTGTCATCATCGACGGCGACGAGCACCGGGCCTCCTGTCAACGTGACCGGCGGGCGCGCGGTAGTCAGTGAAATGAGAGCCGCCGTGAGTCCCGCGCTGACGACCGCCAGCGAGATGCCGGGGCTCACTTCGCTGCGCGCTAGCCCCGCAAGAACTGTTTCTGCAACTCCGTCCAGACGAAATACCGCTTCCAAGCCGAACAGCCCGCTCGTGAGCCACGGCAAAATGCTCGGTACGGCGCCGAGTTCGGTACGCAGCAAAGCGGCATCGCTCGGTGGAGACGCGGCTCGTTCGGCAAGTGACAGCCCGAGCCGTGACAAGAGCGCCGCCGCGCCGAGGCTCGCAATCGCGATGGCCAGCGCCTCGCGCCAAAACTGGTGCTCAGGGCTTCCCACCAGGCGCGCGATAAACACTGCGGGCAAACTCGCGAGCAGCGCACCGATCGGCGGCGCCGCTAAACGCCCGAAGCGCCTCGTGCCGATCTCGAGACGAATCAGCGTTAGGCCGAGCGGAATGGCGATCAGCAGCGCCAAACAGAAGCGGAGTAAGCTTCGGCTCGCCGCGGGCCAGCCGATACCGAAGGTTGGTGCTGCTTCGGTCGAGCGCTCGCGCAGCGAAAGCACCTGACGGCCAAACCAACTGCCGTAGCGGGTTTGCGTGAACATCGCCAGCACCCGCATCGGACCATCTAGCGTGGTGAAGTCGGCGCCTTCTTCCGCTGCGAAACGACGCCACTCTCGCACCGCTTGCGCGGCCTGGCTCGGCGACATCTGTCGGTCCACGATCGGGCCGCGGCCAGTCACGTGCGCGAGCACTCGCGTGAGGCGTTCGGCGCGCAGCACGTCGTCCTGCGTTCGCATGCTGCCGAGTGTTCGCAGCAGCTCACCCACTGCATAGGTATCGAGATGGACTAGGTCGTCGTAGCGAAGCGCGTTGGAACGATGTGCCAAACGTCCCACCAGTCGCTTGACCACCGGCGGCCGAAAATCGAACGCGCGATCTTGCCAGAAGCGAGCCCAGAACCCGACGGCGGCGTCTTCGTTCGCAAGATCTTCTTCGTTCGCGACCCCCATGCGCCGCGCGAGAGGCGTCAGCGCCAACGCCACGCGTCCACGCGCGCTGGGTGCCAGCGTATCCAGGTCGGGGAGTACGTGGGGCAGCGCAGCGCCGCCCAAGCGCACCAGCGTACGCTCAGCTTCGGGATCGTGGCCCGCGGTGATGCGTCGGAGCGCGTCGCGAGCGAGGTCGTGAACGTTGCGCGGCGTGGGGTTGAAGTAAAACGGAAGTTCGACGCCGCCACCCGGTGGTCGCGCGAGCATGCTCAGCGCGGCGAGCGCGACGGCGGAGGTCAACCCCAGCGTGAGAGCGACGGCGAGCAGCCGGGCGAGGGCGCGGCGCACGAGCTCGCTTTATCTCAGCAGGAGGAAGCCGGCTACGGCTGCGAGCACCATGGCGCCGAGCACCATGAAGCCGACGAGGGAAGGCGGGAAACCAGTCGTAGGTAACTCGACCGGCTCGTCCGTAGGACCGTAGCTCGCGAGCGGGGCCGGCGACGATGAGCGAATCGCTGCTGGCGCTTCAGTAGCTGCGGCAAGCATCTCGGGAGTGACGGCGCTGGCTAGCCCTACCATCGTGTGCCCGACGCGCAGGCGCCGCGGATCGCGCGCCTCATCGCTGGGTGGGAGCGTTGCCGCTTCACCCGGCAGTGTGCTCAACGTGCGCACGGCGATTTCCTGTTCGGAGGGCGCTTCTGGCAAGGCGTACTTTTGGTACGTGAGCGGAGGGTCCTCTGCGCCGGGATCGACGAGGCCGGGGCCGTCGAAGCGCGCAACGATCACAGTGATGTTGTCGTGACCGCCGGCTCGGTTGGCGCGCTCGGTGAGCTCGCGACAGGCTTCCAGCGGCTCTGAAACGGTGGTCAGGACTTCCCGAATTTCTTCGCTGCGGATCATGCCGGAGAGGCCGTCGGAGCACAGCAGCAGCACATCGCCGCGGCGAATATCCACGAAAGTGAGATCCACTTGCACTGTTTCGGCCGTGCCGAGCGCCTGCAGGATGATGTTGTTGTGCTCGAAGGTCTCCGCTTCCTCTTCGGTGAGCTGCCCAGCTTCGATCAGCTGATTGACGAGCGACTGGTCGCGGCTTACCTGAACCAGGCGACCATTGCGCAGCACGTAGGCGCGACTGTCACCCACCTGGGCGATGAACAAACGCGCATCGACGAGTGCCGCGATCGTGGCGGTTGTGCCCATGCCACGCCGGGTTCGATCCGCGCGCGCCTCGTTGAAGATCCGCGCGCCAGCTTCTTCCACCGCCCGCACCAATCCGCGGGCGAGCTCGTTGTGATCCGTCGGCTGCCCTTGAACGAGCTTTTCGTAAATGATGTCGACAGCTAGCTGGCTTGCGACTTCACCTGCCGCAGCGCCGCCCATGCCATCGCACACACCGAGGACGGTGCCGCGCGGCCCCACCACCTGGTCGCGATCCGCCTCCATCAGGCTGCGGCTCTTGCGCGTCAGATCCGCGATCAGAAAATTGTCTTCGTTGTGTTCGCGGATCTGCCCAACGTCGGTGCGCCCGAAGACGCGCAGCCGGATTTCGCTGGCCGTGGACGCGTCAGCCGTCATGACCTCGCCCTGCTGCCGCCGTCGACGTCGAGGCGAAACAAATGCTGCCCGATGCGGACGTGATCACCATGCGCGAGCTCGTGCTCGCCACGGATGGCGAGATAGGTGCCGTTGGAAGACCCCAGGTCTTGCAGGAGAAAGATGTTGGTCGTGGCGTCACGCAAGAACACGGCGTGGCGTCGGCTCATGAAAGGATCGTTGGTGAAGACCAGATCGCCCGACTCCCTACCGATCACTGTCTCGTCCCTGCCGAGATAGACAATGTCGCGGGTTGCGCCTTCCACGGTGCGCTGACAGAGGCGCGCATAGCGCGGCAGTGCGGGCGAACCGAATACGCGGGTCCCCCTCTCCGTGGCCGGGCCCAGGCCTTTTTCCGCGTCACTCACGACCTCGAACCTTAACACCTCAAGGCCTATCAGGACCAAGTCCGCATTTTGGAGTCGCTCGGCCGAACGAATTCTAACAAATACCCCATTCACCGATGCGAGGTCGCGCACGAAAAACCGGCCCGCCCGCTGGAAAACTCGCGCATGGCGAGGTGAGACGTAGGGGTCACTAGGTAGGAGAATCGAGCCCTCTTCACGACCAATGTCCGTCTGATCGTCGGAGAGTGGATATTGCCGGCCCGGCGTTCCGTCCTGAGCGATCACAACCAGTCGTGCTGTGACTGCTGCCTGTTGTGTTGGTGCTCCGGTAGCAGGCGTCGGTGCCTCATGGCTGTCCTGACCGAGGCGCGCTCCGCAGAACTGACAGATGGAGCTCTGACGCGCGTTGCTTCCTCGACAGCGTGGGCACGGGACGCTCAGCTCTTCTGCAGCGGCAGCAGCAAGCGGAGCTGGCGCGGCGGGTGCGGCTGAGGCGCGGTTGCCCACTGCGGCGGGCTGCGCCTCGGGTGCGTTCAGAGCATTGCCGCAGTTGAAACAAAACCGACCTCCGCTCGGGTTGTTCGCGCCACACCGTCCACAGCCCAACGTCGTAGGGCGCGGCTCGTCACGCACACCAAAGTCGAAGGCGGGTGCAGCGGGTCGCGGAACCGCGGCGGTTGCGGTTGCGATTGCGGGCGCAGCCGTTGGGTCCGGCTCGGAAGAAATTCGATTGCCGCAGTCCCGGCAAAATCTAAGGCCGGGCGGGTTGTCTCGTCCGCAGCGCTCACAGCGCACGGTCGAACCGGAGCTCTTGCCAGTCATGGTCACAGCGCACTTGTTCCATCACCACCGAGGCAGCGGATCTCGCACCTCGAACACCAGTTCGAGCGCGATGAAATGAGCCAGGCCAAAGCCGAAGTAGCCGTCGGCACGATGCTGCCCCGCGCTGTCGGTAAAGTTCCGCAGCAGAAATGCGCGGTACATGGGAGCGCAGCCTACCACGGTCGCCTGCGTAATCTGAAACTCTACGCCCAGACCGAGCGTTGCCACCAGCCCACCGGTGCTTGCTCCCCACTCGGAGCCGTACAGTGCCAGACCTGCCCCCATGCTTGCGTAAGGGCTCAGGCGTGTGCTGCGATCCGCGTAGTAGCGGGCCTCTCCACGCAGCTGTTGCAAAATCGCGAGCCTCAAAAGGTTGGACGAATCGTGTCGCGAGAATTCATACGCGCCTCCGACCAGCCAGGGCCCGCGGGAACGATAGCCCGCCCGGATTGCGAGCCCTCCCCCTGACCCGAGGATGCAGGGGACCGTGGCGCTCTCCGGACACACATCGGCCGCCGATCCGAGCTGCTCGAACGCAATCGCAACCCCGTACTGGAAATACTCCACGCTATTCGGGGGAGGTCTCGGGGCGGTTTCTGCCCGCGCATGGAGGCTTCCAAGTAGGACGCCGAGAAGCGTCAGAAGGCGCGGGACTCTAGCGCGGCGCATCGGAGAAAGCTGAGCGGGCCTTGACTCGGGCGACGTCCTTCGTTTAATGCCGGGTCGGGTCCGAGAGGAAGCGCTTTATGGAACTCTACCTCGACAGACGCGCCGTTCGCCAGATTCGCCTGTCCGCTCAAGAAGCCATCGAGGAGGACGATACCGAGTCCCTTCGAGAGGATGTTCTCGAGGCATTTACGGAAGACCAGGTCGAGGAGATTGAGCGACGGCTCGACAATGGGGATTTCTTCGAATTTTTGACCGACGTGCTCGACGAATGGAGCGGCGACGATGTCGACGAGCTCTTTGAGCTTTTGGAGACACAGCTCGGTGAGGTCGGCATCGACCTGAAGACCGAAGCCAAGGCTGCCGAAGGCGACGACGACGAAGAGGAGGACGAAGACGACGGCGACGATGATGAAGACGCCGACGACGACGACTACCTCGACGACGACGACGAAGAGGAATGAGTCGCCTCCCCGGTAGGGCGGGAGCGGGCTGCCTCGATCTGCTGTCGCAGATAGGAGCGGCAATCTCCCGTCCCTTTGGCGATGTCCGGGCAGAGTTCGGCTGCGCATCCAACGTAGCGCGATTCGGCTTCCTTCTGTTGCAGTAGACTGGCTGGGGCACAGGCTCCCTTCGGGTCTCCGCTCGAGAGCGCGGTCAGCGCTTCCTCAAAGAGGGCGTCATCGCGCAGCCGACTCGTCGGGTGGTCTTGCCATACCCGGCGAAACTCGCGTCGAGCGCGGGCTGGGTCCGCTAGGCCGTCCCTGAAGATCTTCGCGAGCTGCAAACGCGCCTCGGCATAACCAACGCGTTCATAGCTGCCGTTCAGGCGCGAGGTTTCTCGCTCGGCGAGCAGCCGTTCGAGGCTTCGAATGGCCAATGTGTGGCGACCCGCGCTTTCGTCGAGTCGCGCCGCGGCGAGCAAAGCTTCGTCCCAGTGAGCTCCGCGCGGGTAGGGAAATCGGTTGGCCAGATCGACGTAGGCGTCGCGTGCAGCCTGGTAACGCCCCAACGCTTCCAGCCGTTTGGCACGAGCGTAGAGGAGAGCCTCTTCGACTTCACTGCCACGAACCTCTGTTGCCAATCGTTCGGCTGCGGTGAGGGCGCGTTCGTCTCCGCCCAACTCGGCTTCACGCTCAAGAAAGCGGTAGGCCGCGTTTCGAGCCATGCCCGAGTTTGGAAAGCGCACCACCGCCGCTCGTAGGGCAAGGAGGCCGGCGGTTTTCGCCGATCGGCTATCATTTAACTCGGCGCGAGCGTAGGCTGCGCGCTCGCTGCGCTCGCCTCCGGAACCGGCAAGCCGCTCGTAAATGACCTCAGCTGCATCCGAATCGCCGGCGCGCTCCAAACTTGCGGCCTCGCGATACTCGGCTTCGTGGCGGGCGCGGGCGGAAGGAGCGCTCTGCGCCGCCTCGTGCCAATGGGCAGCGGCGCCGCGATAATTTTTCTGCGAGTACGCCTTTTCGGCGGCGTCGCGAGCGCTCACGTAGCGCGCAGGCAACGATGGTGCGCAACCCAGGGCCAACATCAAGCTGAGGCAGGCGTTCCAGCGCACTCAGTTGCCATTCCCGAGAGAACGGATCGCAGCCACGGCGGTGAGCACGTCGTCGTGGCTCACGTCGAGATGCGTCACGAGCCTCAGCGTGTAAGCGTCGAGCGCGCCGGCCAAAATGTTCTTTGCGGCTAGCGCTGCGACGAACTCAGCCGCGCGGCCTTCCGCTTGACGGCCGACGACGATGTTGGTTTCCGGTTCGGCCACTTCCAAGCTGGGTACGGTAGAAAGCGCTTGGGCAAGAAGCCGTGCGTGCTCGTGATCCGTAGCAAGGCGCGCACGATGATGCTCGAGCGCGTAGCTTGCGCCCGCCGCGAGGATCCCGGCCTGTCGCATTCCACCGCCTAGCATTTTGCGAAACCGGCGCGCGCTCGCGATGATTTCGCTCGACGCGCACAACGCGGAACCAACGGGCGCCCCGAGCCCCTTCGAAAAACAAACGCTCACCGTATCGAAGCCATGCGAGAGCTCACTTACGGAAGTGCGCAACGCGATGGCAGCGTTCCATAACCGAGCGCCGTCTAGATGAAGCGCGAGCCCTAGAGTCCGCGCGCGTTCGATGATGCCGGCCAGCAGCGCGCGAGGGAACACGCGACCGCCACTCCGGTTGTGAGTGTTTTCTACGCACACGAGCCGTGTGCGCGGATGAAAGTAGCGATCGGGCTTGCAGATGCGTGTGACGTCGTCCTCGTCAAAGACCCCCGCCGCTCCAACCGTGGCGAACTGCACCCCCGCGATCGCAGCCGCGGCCCCCGATTCGTCCCAGGCCATGTGCGCCGCGTCCGCCACGATGACTTCGTCGCCTGGCCGGGTGTGCACCAGCAAAGCGATTTGGTTGCTCATGCTACCGGAAGGGACGAAAAGCGCGGCCGGCTTTCCCAGCAATTCGGCGACCTGCGCCTCGAGTGCGCGTACGCTCGGATCTTCGCCGTACACGTCGTCGCCCACTGGTGCGCGCGCGATCGCTTCGCGCATGCCGTCTGTAGGGGTCGTCAGTGTGTCCGAACGTAGGTCGATGCGGCGCACGCGCTGAGTTTACGCGCGGCGCTCCAACGCGGCGACGAAAAGTTCGTACGCGACGAGCTGTACGGCTTGCGCCAGATTGATTGAGGGCTGGTCGGCGGCCATCGGAATTCGTAGCGAAGCGTGGGCGAGCTCTACCTCTTCGCTTGAAAGACCGGTCTTCTCGTTTCCGAACAAGATGGCGCAACGTTCGCCGCGTTCAGCGCGCGAGAGCAAGTCCGGGGCCAACGTGCGCGGCGTAAATACGCCGCTCACTCCGCGGCGCGCGGTGGTCGCGATGACGTGTTTGCAGCCCGACACGGCGCTGCCAATGTCGTCGAAGGTGCGCACCGCATCGAGCACGTCCCACGACTTCACGGCCATCTTGAATGCCATCTCGTGTTCGGGCACACACAAGCGGCTTGGCCGCACCAGCGCGAGATCGAAGAAGCCCATCGTTTTGATGCCACGCGCACAGGCGCCGAGATTTTCTGGGTAGTGGGGCCGTACCAACACGAAGCGGACGCACGCGTGAATGGGCAAGGTGACTCGCTCGCTGCTGCCCAGATCTTTCACGGCGCGGAGTGTTGCGCGCTGCGCGCGCAGCGCAAGCCGATATCTGGGCGGCGGCTCTTGGTATCAGCGCGCTCTCGCGCGGCTCCGCGCACGAAGGCTGCTCCACGCAGGTAGCTTCCCCCGCGCACTACCCGCGGCGCGCTCTCGGTGTCGTCCGGCACTGGATCATTCGAGCTCTCTCGGTATGGCTCGGCTTGCCACTCGGCGACGTTGCCCGAAAGGTCCAACACTCCCTCGGGACTCTTGCCGTCGGGGAAGGAGCCGACCGGCGCGAGCTCGGCATAACCATCGCTGGCGTCGTTCTCCAGTACACCCAGGCGGCCGTGATTCAGCACGTGCGCGTTGTAGAGCTCGCCCCAGGGATACGCGCGTCCTTCGCTTCCGCGCGCGGCGCGTTCGAATTCGGCCTCGCGAGGCAAGCGCGCGCCGCGAAAGCGGCAGTATGCCACAGCGTCCTCATAGCTCACGAAGCTCACCGGCAACTCGCGACGATTGAAGCGCTGGGCGCCAGCTGCGAAAGCTGGCGGCTGACAGTAGCCCGCTGCGACACAGCGCGCGTACTCACCCACGCTCACCTCATTGCGATCGATGAAGAAGGCGGGCACGTCCACGCGACGTCGCTCGAGCTCGTTGGCGAAGGTTTGCTCGTTGCAGCGCTGAGCCAGCGGCTCCTGTGCGCATTGTGCGGCGGCATTGAGCGCCTCGCTCGCCGTGGACCCCAGCCACGCGCTGCTTCCGGGGATGCGTACCATCAACGCGCCCTTCTCGCGCAAGGTGAGCACGCTCGACACCAACCCGAATGGCCGCGCAACGCGTGCACGGCTTTCGACGACGAGCGGCAGAGCGCTCGCGTGCAAGCTGGGATAGCCGAGGAGCAGCGGTAGCGTTCCCGCCACGGCTATGGCTAGAGCGCGCGCACCGTTCACGGGGTTGGCTCGCGCTCTGCGCCCGCGTCGTTCGCAGCTGGCGCGGCGCCTGCGTCGGGACTAGGTGCGCTCACCCCAGCATCTTCGAGGGTGCGACGCTCTGCTCGGCTGACACCGCGCGCGGCGCTGGGCTGCGGCTTGGCGCGTGGCTTTGGTGCTTCGGCGAGCCAGGCGTAGCGCTTCTGTGGAGGCGCTTGTGGATCGCACAAGGCGGCTGCCACCGGCTTGCCCGCGTCTTCGCGTAGGCCGCTCGTGAGTTGCATCGCCGCCACCGCGACTAGAGCTCCCACTGCGGCTCCGCCCACGGCCAGCCGCGTGCCGCTGCGCTCGGCAGCGCGTTCCATCTCGTGGTGACGGGCATCGGGCAACGTTGGCATCGCCGTGCGCGGTGCTACCTCGAGCCCTTCGGCTAGCGCATAGCCGAACTCACGCGCGCTCTCGTAACGATCCGCGGGGTTCTTGGCCAGGCCGCGCATCAGCACCTCGTCGACGTGAGGGTTCAAGCCACACGCCGCCGCGATCGGCGAAGCATCCTCCGTGGTGATGCGATTGGCCACCGCCACGGCGTCTGCGCCGGGGAATGCACGCGTCTGACTCAGTGCCTCGTAAAGCGTGGCCGCCATCGAGAACTGGTCGCTCGCCGGCGAGAAGGTACCATGCATGATCGCCTCGGGTGCGCTGTACGCGGGCGTGCCAAGCAGGCCACCGTCGCGGGTCAACGTGGAATCCGGTACACGAGCGATGCCGAAATCGGCTATTTTTCCGCCGGTTGCCGTGAGAATCACGTTGTCTGGTTTGATGTCGCGGTGGAGCACACCCGCTGCGTGCGCCGTGGAGAGCGCATCGCCGATCTCGCGCGCCAGCTTGGCGGCGGCTTGCGGGCCCACCGGGCTGCGTTTGAGTCGCTCTTTCAGCGTTGGGCCGTCGGCGTACTCGAAGACGAGAAACAGCCCAAGCTCCGGTTCCTCGCCCATGTCGTACAAGCCAACGATGTTGGGATGCACGATGCGCGCGGAAGCACGCGCTTCTTGACGCATGCGTTCGACCAAGCCGTCCAGCTGCTCTTGAGGCAAGCGCAAGTCGTCCCGCAACAGCTTGACGGCCACGCTGCGGTTCAGCACCGGGTCCCGCGCGAGCAAGACTCGGCCCATCGCGCCACGACCCAGAAGCCGCACCACCTCGTAGCGGCCAATCGTCGCTGGCAACGAACTGTCCGGGGCTTCCATGCGCGCACCCATCTATTCACGCTCGGCGCGGCATGCCAATCGCAAAACCCCCCGCGTGATCGCTCTTTTCCGCGTTGGTTCGGCCGCTGGCTAACGCCGCCAGGAATTTTGCGCGATGGGTCGAAGCATCGCTCGGCTTTTCGCCTGACGTTCACGCCTATGGGTCGTCGGGCGCTTCGTCGGGTGCGCTGGGCTTTTCGGGCTTGGGCTTTTCCGCGGGGCGCGCCGGCTTTTCGGGAGCAGGTTTCGCCGCAGGCGGGCCGTACTCTTCGCGGAGCTTCTTCAGTAGTGCGTCACGCAACAGCGCCTCGTGGTACTCGGGCAAACGCGGTAGCTGCACGAACACACGCACGCCGCCGGACGTCTCCACGACTTCGAGCGAGCCGTTTGCCTGCTCTTTTTTGCCGGCGAGCGGGTAACGAAACAGCACGTAGGCAGCGTCCTGGTCCTTCTCGACGACTTCGTAGCCGCGATCGACGCGCAGCAAGCGCAGCGCACAGCTGAACGTCTGCGCCTTCGAATAGGCGGCGCTGGCTTCCACGCGTGCCAACGCGGGCGCGGTGACACTCGCCACGGCGCAAGCGAAAACAGCGAGCAGCGGGACGCGCATGCCTGTTGCCGTAGCTCCCTCCGCCAGTCGCGGGCAAGTTTCGTGCGTTGGGAGCTCAGCCTTCCGGCAAACGACCCGACAACAGCGCGCGCGGGCCTTCCCCGAACAGGAACTCGCATTCCTCCGGGCCGTAGAGCTTCTCGATGCGAAGCATGCCGCGCGACACGTCCTTCACATCCGCGGGTCGGTGCGCGTCGCTACAAGCGGCGTGGTAAAGGCCCATTTCCAACATCGTTTCCGCGGCGCGCTGCGGAGCGGCTCCGTACTTGCCGACCAAAGCGGCAGTGTCGAGCAGCGCTGCGGCACCACCGTCGACGAGCCGCTCCAGCCTGCCGAGGTCTTTCCACAAGCACTGATAGCGCTCAGGGTGAGCGATGACCGGCAATAGGCCGGCGCGGCGCAACTTAGCGAAGCAGATATCGACCGCGGGCGGGAAATCGATGGCGTAGAACTCGAGCAGCACCGCCTTACCACCCGGGTAGGGCAAGCCTTCGCCCGCGACGATGCGCGAAAACACCACATCGTCGAAGTAGTGCTCGCTCGAAATGTCCGTCGCGGGCAAGCCAGCGCGGCCAAGTTTCGGTGACAGCCGCTCGTAAGCGGCGAGGAGCGCACGCTTATCGTTGTCGAACATGCCCGGGCGCATGTGCGGCGTGGCCACGACCCGCTCGAAGCCGAGCTCCGCGAGCCCTTCCAGGATCGCCAAGCCCTCTTCTTCGCTGCGCGCGCCGTCGTCGATGCCGGCCACGAAGTGACAATGCAGATCGATGTACCCGCGCATCGCAGGCGAGCGTAGCGCGTCCCTTCGCGCCGTGCTCAGGCGCGCGCCGCGAGAATGCGTGAGCAGCCGGCCGCGGCCGTGGCCAACGCCTCGAGCGCCGCGTTCTCAGCGCAGACATATGCGTCGAAGCCGGGCACCCGGGCTAACGAAAGCTTGAACGGGGGGCCCTCCGGCCCCACATCGGCATGCAGCTGTAGGGGTGCCCACGCGGCGAGCTCGTCGCATTCACGGGCCGGTCCGGCGCCCGCCACCAGCATTCCCAGCGAGTCGGCGAGAGCGACGCTGCGCACGGCGAGGCGTCGGCGCACCGCCTCGAGCCAGCAAGCCAGGGCCTCGCTCGGATTCGACGAGCGTCGCACGCGGCGCTCGGGCAAGTCAGAATTCATGCCGCGGATTATCGGGCCCGTGCGGGCGCGGCGGCCAACTTTCGTTGCTCGGCGTCGGGCTTGAGGCAGGGTAGTGGTAGAAGGCGCTCGCCATGTCCGCGTCCCCCCTGCAACGACTCGCTTCCGAACGCCGCGTCCTCGTGGTGGCGGGGGCGGGCGGCGTAGGCAAGACCACCGTCGCCGCTGCGCTCGGTTTGGCAGCTGCGGCGCGCGGCTTGAACGTGCTGTGCCTCACGGTGGACCCCGCCAAACGCCTCCTCGATCGCTTGGGGGTCGACGGGAGCGACGTCGCCGAGCAGGTGCTCGATCCAACGCGCTTCGAAGCTGCGGGCATCCACGTGAAGGGCCGCCTGAGCGTGTCCATGCTGGACACGAAGCGTACCTTCGACGATTTGGTGCGCCGCCACGCTTCGAGCCCCGAAGTGGCTCAGCGGATTTTGGCGAACGAGTTCTATGAATACGTTTCGAGCCAGCTCGCCGGCACGCAAGCCTACATGGCCATGGAAAAGGTGCTGAGTGTGCTGGAAGAGCGCCGCTACGATTTGGTGGTGCTCGACACGCCGCCGACCAGCGACGCACTCGACTTTCTCGACGCGCCGGAGCGGCTGATTGAAACGCTCGACAGCGCTGCGCTGCGCTGGTTACGCGACGCATTCGAGCGTTCGGGTCGCCTCGGCCTGAACTGGATGGCGCGCGGCGTATCGCTGGTTCTGCGCGGCATCGCGCGCCTCACCGGTCGACGCTTTTTGGAACGCCTCGCCGAGTTCGTAGGGGAGTTGAACGAGCTGTTCGGTGGCTTCAAGGAACGCGCCGAGCGCGTTGCCCGGGCGTTTCGCGGACCTGAGTTTGCGTACCTGCTGGTGGCAACCCCGGTGAGCGAATCGCTCGACGAAGCACGCTTCTTCGCGGAGCGTCTGGCGCGAACGGGAATGCGCGCGGACGGGCTCATCGTCAATCGAGTTCGTGCCGAGATCGGCGCCGCGCCGGCGCTCAGTTCGTTGCGAGCGCGCCTGGCGCAACTTGGCTTCAGCGCCTCACCGGATCTGGCCGAACGCGTGCTGCGCGCCCGCGAGGATGAAGCTCAGCTCGTGGCTAGCGAACGCGGCAGTCTGGCGGCGGCGCGTGCGTCCGGAAGCGCGCTGGCGGCCGAGCGCATCCCACTGACGCTCGAGCTCCCGGCGTTCCCTGCGAGCGTGCACGACGTCGCCGCTCTCGTCAGCGTGTGCCGTCACCTGATGTGAGCACGATGCTCGCTGCCGGAGGCTGCGCGCACCCCGGAGGGAGGCCGTCGCGAAGTGCACGCAGCGGCCGAACCAATTTCACGCAACTCGTCGCCACAGCGACCGACCAATACGGCGGATCCACTGGTCTGCCCATGCCATCGCACCTGCACGAAGCGCTCTTGCTCCTTTTCAAAAATCGCCCCGAGCTTGCCGCCGAGTTACTTCGTGACGGCCTCGGCTTCGACCTACCGGCGTACTCACAGGTGCGCATCGATTCGGCTGAGTTCGCGGAGGTGGATCCACCAGAGTACCGAGCCGACCTGGTCGTGTTGCTGCTCGACGGAAAACCGGTGTTCGGCATCATCATCGAAGTGCAGCTGCGGACTGATTGGCGCAAGCGTTTCAGCTGGCCGCGTTACGCCGCCCAGCTCAGAGCGCGTCTGAAGTGCGACACCATCGTGCTGGTGGTCACTCCCAACGGGGCCGTCGTACGTTGGGCGTCTCAACCCATCCCGCTCGGCGGCGCCAGCCGCTTCGTGCCGGTGGTGGTAGGCCCGAGCGCGATTCCTCTCGTAACCGACCCTGAAGCGGCGCGTGCCGATCCCGAGCTAGCGGTCCTCTCGACGATGGCTCATGGCGAAGGCGACGTAGAGACCGCTGTACGCATCGCGCTCGCTGCCAGCGCCGGGATCCGCACCATCCAGGACGCCGAGCGCATTGTGTTATACTCTGACCTCATTCAAGCGGCGCTCAGCGAGGCCGCCAGGAAGGCATTCGCGATGATTCCCCCCGGCTACGAGTTTCAAAGCGAACTAGTCCGCAACGCGATCTCGAAAGGGCGCACCGAAGGGCGCGCGGAGGGACGAACTGAAGGGCGCGCGGAGGGACGGACCGAAGGGCGCGCGGAGGGACGAACTGAAGGGAAAGCTGTCGGCCTGCTGGAGGGAAAGCGCGGAGCGATCTTGGCGGTCTTGGAATCGCGCAAGCTGGCGGTGTCGAGCGAGCAGCGTGAACGCATTCTCTCGACCGTTGACCCAACAACCCTCGAGCACTGGTTGCAACGCGTAGCGCTGGTCGCAAGCAGCGATGAGCTCCTACGCGAGTGAGCAAGCGTTGCGCTAATGCGCGCGTTTTTGACGATAGTGCACGGTGACGGGCACTGATTCGAACCCGAATACCTCGCGGATCTGATTGATGACGAAACGCTGGTAGCTCAGCTTCAGGTGCTCCGGATGATTCGACATGGCGACGAACACCGGCGGCGAGGTTTCGGCCTGCGTGATGTAGTAGATGCGCGGGGCGCGCCCGCCGCTCGTAGGTGGTGGCCGCTTTTCGAGGACGGTTTCGAAGAAGCGATTCAGCTCCGCTGTGGAAATGCGCTTACGCATCTCGCTCGCCGCGCGCGCCGCGACGCGCATCAACGTGCCGATGTTCTCGTTGCGTTTGGCGCTGATCGGAACGATGCGTGCGAAACGCGCGAAGCGTAGCGTTTCCTCGGCCTGCTCGATGGCTTGCTTGCGTCCTCTGGCGTCGAGCGCGTCCATCTTGTTCAAGCCCACCACGATGCCGCGGCGCCGCTCCAAACACAGCGCGAGCAGGCGCGCGTCCTGTTCGGTGACGCCCTCGGTTGCATCACACATCAAGATGCAGATTTCGGCGCGTTCGACGGCGCGGATTGAGCGCAGCACACTGACGAGCTCGACGCCGCGCTCGACGCGCGATCGCCGCCGAATTCCAGCCGTATCGACGATCGTGAAGGTTTCACCCTCGAACTCCACGACCTCATCCACCGGATCGCGCGTCGTGCCGGGGCGCGCATCCACCAAGGAACGCTCTTCGCCGACCAATCGGTTGAAAAGCGAGGATTTCCCTGCGTTGGGGCGGCCCACCAAGGCGATGCGCGGAATTTCGCCGGGCTCCGCTGCGACCTGTTCCTCGATGGGTGGCAACTGCTCGCGGATGGCCTGGCCAAGCTCCGCGGTTCCGCGCCCATGCAAAGCCGAAACCGGAATCAGCGTCTTCAGCCCGAGCTCGTAGAGCGGTCCGAGCTCGAATTCGTGCTCTTTGGTCTCGACCTTGTTGGCGACGTAAATCACCGCTTTGCCGCTTTGGCGCAGGAGCTGCACCGCGTCGCGATCCGGGGCCGTCGGCGGCGTCGTGGCGTCGAACACGCACACGACCAGGTCGGCTTCTTCGATGGCGACTTCTACCTGCCGAGCAATGCCGGCTTGCATCGGGTCATCGCTAGTGGGGTCGAACCCCCCGGTATCCACGAGGCTGATGGTGCGGCCCGCGATGTGCGCTTCCGCGTAATGCCGGTCGCGTGTCACGCCCGCAACGTCGTGCACGATGGCCAAGCTTTTCCCAACTAGCCGATTGAACAGCGTGCTCTTGCCGACGTTGGGCCGCCCGACGATGGCAACGATGGGCGTCACTTGCTGCCCTCCGTGTCGCTGGTGGCCTTGGAATACCCGAGCTCGGCGAGCTGGCGCGGCGCGTCCTTCCAACGCGGGCTCACGCGCACGAACAGCTCGAGATAAATCTGGCAGCCGAGCAATGCCTCGATGCGAGCGCGCGCCGCGCTACCGATCGCGCGGATCTTGCTGCCAGCGTCGCCAACCAAGATCCGGCGCTGCCCCTCTTTTTCGACGTGCAGCGTCGCAAAAATGCGCGGCAGCTTGCCTTCTTCGTAGCGATCGATGCTGACGGCGACGGCGTGCGGCACCTCACCTTGTGTCGCGGCGAGCACCTGCTCGCGCACGTATTCGCGCACGAAGTAGCTGGTGGGGCGATCCGTCAGCGTATCTTCGGGATAGCCAGCTTCGCTTTCGGGCAGCAGCGCGATCAACTCGGACAGTACGAGCTCGACGCCGTCCTCTTGTAACGCGCTGATCGGGATCAGGGCGTTCCAGTCGCGCAGCTTTTGAAACGCTTCCAACGCCGGCAGTAAGCGCCCTTTGTCGCGCAACAGATCTACCTTGTTGATGACCAGCAGCGCGGGCACTTTCTTGGGCAGCTCCGCAATCAGTCGCTCGTCTTCCGGATCCGGTCCAATCTCGCGCGCCTTGCCGCTGCGCCGCGCGAGCGAGCTCACGTCGGTCATGAACACCACCGCGTCCGTGCTGCGAGCCGTTTCGAACGCCGCGTGGTTCATGCGCCGGCCCAGCTCCGACTTCGGTCGATGCACGCCGGGAGTGTCCACGAACGCAATCTGTGCGTCCTTACGCGTGACCACCCCGAGCAGCGCATCGCGCGTGGTTTGCGGCAACGGCGACACGATGGCGAGATCCTGAGATAGGACCGCGTTGAGGAACGTGGACTTTCCCACGTTGCTGCGACCGAATAGGGCGACCGTGCCGAAACGCATAGGGGCCGAGCGGGGTACCCCCGGAAGTCGCCGGTTGCAACCGCTCGGCGTCGGTTTGCCGCAGGCTTGGGCGCGTTGGCCACAAATCCACCCCAGAAACGGCGCATCGGCCTTGCTCGCCTCGGTCCGTTCGAGGGAGCCTCTCGCCTCCCGAATGGGTGAGCTCCCAGAATCCGAGGCCATTCGCACCGAAAATAGCGCTGCAAGTGGGCGGCCGCCGCTGCCGTGGCTCGCGGCGTTTGCGATCGCCGTGGCGCTGTGCACGACCTTGGCGAGCGTTGGGTTAGCGGGGCTGTGGGATCCGCCGGAGCTTCAAAACGCGGAGTTCGCTCGGCGCGTTGCTCGCGATTTGCTGGGCGCTGCTCACTTCGCTGCGGACTCGTCGGAAGCGCCGCTGACGCGCGAAGCGCTCGGGCGCGGTGAGTTACCATTCTTGTCCATCGCGCTTGGGTTTCGCGCGTTCGGGCTCTCGAGCGTTGCCGGGCGCGTGGCGTTGGCGCTGTGGGGGCTCGCGGGTTTGGGCACGCTGCACTTTGTGTTGCGCCGGCTGTGTTCGCCGCGCGCTGCGTGGCTCGCCGTGTTGGTGCTTGCCAGTACGCCGCTCTACTTCGTGCACGCGCGCACGTTGCTCGGCGATGTCGTCACCTTCACAGCGCAAATGCTCGCCTTTGGGGGCCTCGCCGTAGCAATTTTCGACGCGCAGAGTGGACGTGTGCGAGCCATTTCCGGCGCGCTCGCGACGCTTGGGTTGCTCGCCGGGCTCCTCTCGCGCGGCTTGATCGTGGGTGTAGCAGTGCCCACGTTGGGCGTCGGGCTCGCTTGGCTGACGCTTGCGTTCAGCGGTGCGAAACGTGATCGAGTCAGCGAGACGCTCGGTGCTGCCGCGCTGATTTCGGGCGCCGCGACCGCGCTGGCCGGCGCGTTGATCATCGCGCAGACCCCCGACGAGGTGTTTTCGTTTTGGCTTGCTGGGGCGCCAACCGTCGTGCGTCCGCAACCAACTTTCGACGTGGTGGTGCGCGACGTGGGGCACGCGCTGTTCCCGTGGAGCGCGCTAATCTTGCCGGCGCTCGGGCGAGCCCTGTACGCATTGCGTGAAGTCAGCGAACAGCGTGAACAAGGTTTGCGCTTGGGTTTACTGGCGACCGTGGGCGCGGCGGGCGTAGCACACACGGCGCTCACGCCGTGGTTCGGGCTCCAGGCGTTTTCGGCGTGCGCGGCCCTGGCTGCGCTCGTCGCGTTGGCCCTCGACGACATCGAACGCGGTGCACCGGCTTCGCGCTGGTTTGGGTTTGCGGTGGCAGCCACGCTGGTTCTACTGCTACTCGACTTCCGTAATTTCCCTGAGAAGGGTCTGGTAGCGTTTTCGGTGAGCGATGCGGTGTTGCCGCCACGTTTCGCGAGCTGGGGTTTCGGGGTGTTGGCGGCGACGAGCGTCCCACTTGGCGCCATCGTATTTTTTTTGGTTCAAGCACCCAACCAAACAACCCGAAGAGTGTTTCGGCGTCGTGAGTATTGGCGCTGGCCGCGCATCGTGCGGCGAGTGTGGGGTGGTAATCTGTGGGTTCTGCTGCTGGCGCTCGGTAGCTCCTGCTTTGCTCTCGAGATCATGCGTTGGGTCAGCGATCGCGCCCTCCACCTGAGTGCGTTCGAATCGATGCCTGAGCTAGCGCGCGCGGGCGTGCGCTTCGGTTGGCTGCTCACGCTCGCATTCTTGTTGGTGCCTTTGGCGGTGCTGCTTGGTCGTGACGTCACCCAAGTGGTCCTGCGCTGGCCATGGCGCGGCGCAGAGCAAGGCAAAGCTTTGAGGCGAGGGGGCAGCGCGGTCAGCGTGTTCGCCGTGAGTGGTGTGGTGCTTTCGTTCGGCTACTACGGCGCGCTGGCGAGCGAGCTCTCACCCAAGCGAGCGTTCGATTTGTACAAGCGTCAGAGTGCTGACGCGGCGCCTCTCGGCTTGCTTGGAGTGAACCCAGCCATGGCGCGCTATCAAGCCGGAGTGCCTGGCAAGGCGCTGCGAGATGGCGACGAAGCGGCGGCTTTTCTGCTCGAGAACGATCAGCCCCGTTTTCTCGCACTACGAGCCAACGAGCTCGCTTCCGTGAACGCCGTCTTCCGCGCGCGCACGACTCCGCGCCGCAACGTTCACGTGCTCGACGCACATTCATCCGACATCGTCTTGGCGAGCAATCGCAGTTCGCCCGCCTCCGGCGACGACAACCCGTTTGCGCGTTGGGTACTGAGCGCGCCGCCTTCACCACGTCATCCACTCGACGTAGATCTCGCTGGGAAGCTCACTGTTTTGGGTTGGGACGTGTTCGATGCGCGCGGCAACGCAGTGAGTTCCATCTCGCCGGGTCGCGAATACGAGTTCGCGATCTACTATCGCGTCGAGCAGCGCGTCGCGGGCAACTGGGATACTTTTCTACACATCGACGGGTTCCAGCGGCGCTTCAACGGAGACCATCCGACGCTCGGTGGTCACTATCCGTTCCCGCTTTGGTTGCCCGGTGACATCATGGTCGACCGTCATACGATTCGTCTCGGACCAGAGTTTTCGAGTGGCACGTATCGCGTTTACTTCGGGTTGTATTCGGGCTCGCGCCGGCTTGAGGTCCGGCGAGGCGCGCACAGCGATGACCGCATCGCTGCGGGGTCGATTGACGTGAAATAGGCTAGAGTTCCCGACTTCATCCCGCAATCATGAGGGGACGAGATGTCGAGCCGCTACCCATCCGCGCCAGAGCGGTGCTAGGTGAATCCTGGTGAGCAGCGACGACCCCAAAGCTTCCGAGCGCCCGCCGAGCTCCAATCGTCGAAACGCCGAACGCATCGACGTCACCTGGTCTGTCGATTGCGAAACGGAGGATACCTTCCTCTACGCGAACATCACGAACATCTCGGAGTTCGGCATCTTCGTCATGACGCAGGAGCCGCTCGAGGTTGGTACGCAGCTCACACTCAAGTTCGCCCCGCCTGGCACCGCAGAGCCGTTCGTGATCAACGGGCAGGTGCAATGGGTGAACCCCGTTCGCATGCTGGCCGACAACCCCAACCCCGGCATGGGCATTCGCTTCATCAACCTGACGCACGACGCGCGTGAGCGCCTCGTCGATATGGTTCATACGATCGCGTACATTCGCAGCTCCTCAAACTGAGCCGCGGCTCAAGGAGAAGGCGTCGGCGGAGGCGCTGCCGCCGGGGGAGCCGTGGCTTCCACGGGTCGCGCCGTGCGGCGTCCTGCCGCGTTCGCGGATGCCTTGGAGGCAGCACCGCCGGCGGCGCGTTTACTAGCGAGCTCGCTCGGTTCGCTGTCTCCGAGTGAAGCCAGCGCTGCTTGCGCGCGATCGGCATACCCCGGCGTGTTGAGCAGCGCTTCGTAGTCGTGACGAGCGCGCTCGAAATCGCCGAGGGTGCGGTAACAGCTTGCAGCTTGCCAAGCCGCTTCGCGGCCCGGTTGGGTGTCCGCGTATTTACGAAACACTTCGTCGAAGAGTGGCGCCGCCGTGGGGCAGCCGGAGCGCGCGCGTGCGGACTGCGCTGCGTAGAGAGCAGCGGAAGCAGCGTTCTCGCCACCACGCGCCGCGACTTCCGAAAAACGACGTTGCGCTTCGTCGTACTTGCGATCGCGGTAGGCGCCGAGCGCATCTTCGTAGGCACGATCGGCGCCGCTTTGACCTATGGCAGCCGCCGAAGAGCCAACCTCGTCGCGCGCGGCTTCGGGGCGAGGCGCTGCAGCGGTGCGTTCGCTGGTTGCGCGCGGCTCCGCACGTCGCTCTTCCTTTTCCTCTTCGGCTTTGGCCTTGGCAGGGCGAGGCGCCGCGGCGCGCGGCACGAGCGCGACAGTTTCTGGCTCACCCTCGGGCACGCCGCGCTCGGTGACGAGCACGTTCTTTTGTTCGCCGGGGCGCGTACGCAAAAGGAGCAAGCTGGAGCCAATCACCAACAGCAGGAGGGCCGCCATCGCGAGCTGCGGGCGCATCGCGTAGCCGGCGAGCATGCTCACGACGCGACCCAAGCGTTGACGTGTTGGTAACTCGCGTCGCGCGCGATGCTCTGCCTCGAGAATGCGAAGCTCGAGCCCTTCGGGCGCATCGACCATCGGGAGCGCGCCCACTTCGCGCGTGGCGCGCAAGCGATTGACGATGTCGCGGCAGCGCGTGCAGTGCTCGACGTGGCGACGTGCTGCAGCGCTCGTGATCTCATCCAGCTCGTCGTAGAGCAGGTCCAGCACGATTCGGTCGAACTTCTCGCAATCCACGTCTCAGATCCTCAGCGCCTCAGCGCAGCGCGCGCGCATATTCTTCGAACTCACGCAAGGTTTCGCGCAAGCGGTCGAGCGCGTACCGCATGCGGCTTTTTACGGTATTCTCTGGAGTATCCGTGATCTCGGCGATTTCCTTGAAAGGCAGGTTCGCCACTTCGCGCAAGAGGAACACCTCGCGCTGATCGTCTGGCAAGCCGTAGAGCGCTTCGAGCAACGACGTCTGCATCTGCGACGCCTGTGCGCTGCGTTCGGCGCTCGCGCGCGGATGCGTGTCGGCGATCTGCTCTAGCAGCGGCGCGCCGTCGCCATCACCGACACGGCGCGGTGCGTCGAGCGAGGCGTGCTTGCGGTGCGACAAGCGTCGCAGATGGTCGACGCACAGGTTGCGCGTGATGCTGTAGAGCCACGTCGAGAAGCGCGCCTCGTGTTTGAACTCGCTCGCGTTCTGTACGACACGCAGGAACACCTCCTGCGTCACGTCTTCGGACAGGTTTTCGTCGCGGAGTTGTCGGAGAACGAAGTTGTACACGGCCCTGCTGTGGCGGCGTACGAGCTCAGCAAATGCTGGAGCTTCGCCCCGCTGATAGCGGACCATGAGCATTTCGTCCGTTGCATCGCCCTGCACGGCCGGCATAGGGGTGACCAATACGAGGGCGGGGGGAGGGGAAAGTTCGACCGATGTCGAGCTCGCGCTGCCGGATAGATTCGACGTTCGGCAACGGAGTTCGATCTCCACTCCGCTCACGTAGTTTGGACGGTACGCCGACGTCCCGAAGCCCGCAAGATGGCTACGGTTTGACAGTGGCCAAAGGGCCGACTGACGGGTCGATTGGCCGGTCTTCGTCGGGGTCGTCCGAGCCGAAACTTTCATGCTTGGCGAGCGACGTGCTTGAGAGGAAGATGCAGGCGTTCGGAGGAGGTTGCGTTCACTCGCGACAGCAGTTTTTGACGTGACGCAGGCTGGACTATGCAACTTGGTCCGCCGGTCTCCCCAGTAGAGAGGGTCATGATGCGCTTCAATAGAGCTTGGACGGTTGCCGCGTTTGCGGTGTGTTTCTCCTCGACCTCGTTGCTGCTTGCGCAGGACGCGAAGAAGCCGGCGGCGACGACAGCCGCCCCGACGACGACGGCGAACGCCGGTGCTGGCGCGAAGGCGACGGCGGACACCAAGGGCACGACAGGCGCTGCTGCGGGCACTACGGGCGCCACCGCGACCCCTGCAAAAGCCGACGCCGCGCCGGCTGCTGGAACGTCCTCGACTACGACCCCCGCCACGACGACCACCACCACCACGGGCACCACGTCCGGTAGCGCAACCACTACCTCCGCACCCACCGCGACCTCTGGCTCGGCGAGCGCCAGTGCTGGCGCAACCGGTGGCCTCGACGGTTCGACGTACGTCGTGCGCCTGCGCGATCTGGAACAGCGCATCGACGAGCTAAAGGAGCAGATTCGTCGCAGCCATACGCGCCTCAGCCTGCTCAGCGACACCATCCTCTCGGGTGGCGTTGGCGGTGCTCGCGCCGAAATCACTTTCAAGAACGACATCAGTAACGCTTTCCGACTGACGGGCGCGGTTTTCGTGCTCGACGGCGTCGTGCAGTACAACAAGCAGGACGACTCGGAGTCGGGGATGCTCGCGTCGCAAAAAGAAATTCCGATTTTCTCAGGGTCCATCCCGCCAGGCGACCACTCACTCCAGGTGGTGCTGCATTTGCACGGCTACGGTTACGGCGTCTTTTCGTACCTGCGTAGCTACAAGTTCGACGTCCGCTCTAGCCATACGTTCACCGTGACGGAGGGCAAGACGGTCGGGCTCGAAGTCATCGCTTGGGAGAAAGGTGACGTAACTACTCCGCTCGAGCAGCGCCCAGCCATTCGCTTCACGGAGAACATGAAGAGCGGCGGCGCGGCGGCGATCGAAGCTCCCGCTGCTCCCGCACCTGCAGCGCCTGGAACGGCGCCGGCGGCACCGGCCTCCGGTAGCGTCAGCGGAGGCGTTTCGGTCGGAACCGGAGCCAAATGATGAGACGTCCAAGTTCGGGGGCCGTTGGCGTTCTCGCCCTCGCCGCGCTGCTCAAGGCCGGTTCGGCCTTCGCACTGGATTCTGGAGAAGCGCGACGTCAGGCCGAGACAGCCATCCAACACGTCGAGACCGAAGTCGTGCGCGGCGCTGCCGGTGGCAAGGCCCCAGTGCCGACCGCCACCCCTGCTGAGCGCGTCGCCGCGGGCGACATGCTGCTGCGCACGAAGGATTACGACCGCGCTATCGCCGAGCTCTCCAAGGTGTTGGAGCTGCATCGCCAGGGCAAGGTGCCCGAAGCGGCCATGGCCGACGCCACGTTCATGTTGGGCGAGGCGTACTTCCAGTCGCGGCAGTACCTCTCCGCGCGTCGTCACTTCCGTGAAGTGATCGATCAGGGCGCGAAGCCTACGTTCGAAGCGTACACCGGCCGATCCGTGAGTCGGCTCGTCGACGTTGCGTTGCGCACCGGCGATATCGAGAGCCTCGACTATGTCTTCGCGCGGTTAGATCGGCTTCCAGCGTCCGACAGGTCCGGGTCGCTCGCCTACGCGCGTGCCAAGGCTCTGTTTGCCAAGAAGGATTTCGCAGCGGCTCGTCAGGCGGTGAACCTAGTGCCCGCGGGTTCGGAGTACGCGCTCCAGAGTCAATACCTCCTCGGGGTTATTCTCGTGCGCGAGGCCATGCCGGTACTGCCGGCTAGTACCACCGCGACCGGCGCTCCTGCCACGACGACAACGCCGGCCACGGCCCCCGTGGCAGGTCAGCCGCAGCGCTTTGCGGCGGCGATCGAGCAGTTTCGCAAGGTGACACGCATGCCTGCGCCATCGCAGGCGCAAAAGCACGTCGTGGATCTTTCGTGGATGGCCATCGGCCGCCTGTTTCACGAAAACGATGCTTATCTAGACGCCGCCGAAGCCTACAGCCACATCGATCGCGCATCACCCGAGTTCGCGACCATGCTGTACGAGCTCGCCTGGGTGTACGTGCGGCTCGGCGACTTCATGCGTGCTCAGCGAGCACTCGAAGTTTTGGCCATCCTCGATCCGCGTAACATCGAGGCCGCTGATGGCTCGCTGCTACGTGCCGATTTGATGCTGCGTTCCGGCCAATTCGAAAAAGCTCTGGCGCTTTACAAATCGGTGCAGGGCAAGTTCGAGCCGGTGCGCGATCAGGTCGATCGCTTCCTGCAGTCGACCAACGACCCAGCCGTCTACTACGACAAGCTCACCGCGGATCAGACGATCGCTGGCGACGAGAAGTTGCCCGCCATCGTGATCGACTGGGCACGCGAGCAAGCCGAGGACGAGCACGTGTTCGGCATGATCGAAGACGTGAATCGCTCACGCGACTTGATCAAGCAAGGCCGCAAGTTGGCGGCGCGTCTCAACGCAGTCTTGAGTGGGCCGACGCGCGTTCGGGCGCAACCCGAAGTGCTCGCCAAGATGCAGCAGGCGCTGATGCTGCTGAACCGCACGGCGAAAGCGCGCCGGACCCTGGCGGAGGGATTGGATGATGTATCTCCGGACGCGTCGGGTGAGCTCGCCACCGTGCGGCGCGAGCGCCGTGACTTGATGAAGCGCATGGGTTGGCTGCCGGTGACGGACGTCGACTTTGCGCGTCGCGACGAAGCCGGCGAACGCCAGTGGAACGGCGTCTCGCAGGCGCTCCAGCGGATGACGCTGGAAGCTGATCGCCTGAACGCGATCGTCAATGGCTTGAAGCGGGTACTGCGCGAAGCGGACCAACACGGAGTGACCGCCGACGCTACCAGCCGCGAGCGTTTCCGGCTCGAGATCGAAGCGAACGAGCGTGACCTCACTACGTACCGCCAGCGCATCGACGAGTACCGCAACGCGATCGACCTAGGCCGCGCGCAGATCGGCTTCGGCGATTCTCGCTACGTCGAGGACGAAGACGTGCGGCGCCGCTTCCGCGAAGTGTTTGCACGCGAGGTTTCGTTGTGCGCGGCGGGGCAGGGCGGGGAAGGCGGCGCTTCGTACGCCAGGGCGATTCAGCCGCTGCTGACCCGCGCCGACGTGATCGATTCACGACTCGAAGGGCAGGTGCGAGGGCTCGACGAACAGGCGCGCATCGGCGCCGACGAGATCTCCCGCAAGGTGAGCAGCGAGCTTGCCATCCTCGAGACCTCCGCCCAAAACTTGGACACGCTCGATCAGCAGGCGCGCTTGCTCGTCGGCGAGGGTGCCATGAAAAACTTCGCGCTGGTGCGAGATCGACTGAAGAGCGTCGTCTTGCGCGCCGACGTCGGCATCGTGCAAGAGGCTTGGGAAGTCCGCGAGGAGCAGCGTGTGCGCGTGAGAAACCTGCAGCGCGAGCGCTCGCGCGAAGAGAACAGTTTGAACGACGAGCTGCGTGAGGTGTTGGACGACGCGGCGGAGGACAAGGAATGATGCGCGCGCGAGGTTCGCGGCTAGGCGTCGCGATCGGGCTCTTCATTACGATGGTTTTGCCCGCGGCGTTCGCGCAGGCGCCGGCTACCGGCACGGGCGGAGCCACGGCGGGCGCGCCAGCCACGGCCGCGAAGTCAGGCGCCGTCGCTGGCGGCGCGGCAACCGGCACGGCGACCGCAGCCGGCGGAGCGAGCGCAACTGGAACCCCCACGTCGTTGGCGGGTACTTCGGCGACTGCGACGTCAGCACCAACTCCGGCGGCTCCCTCGACCACGCCGGCCGCTGTGCCTGGCACGAGCGGCGTGAACCTGCGCAAATCCGTGCCCAAACCGGCAGCGCCGACCGCACAGCAGTTGCGCGCTTACAAGGTCCTACTCGACGAAGCTCGCAGTTATGAGCAGGGGGCCAAAGACTTTCGCCGCACGCTGACGCAAATCGTGAGGCATCACTACGAGGAGCGCCGCCGTCGCGTGCTCTCCGCCCTCGATCGCGAGATCACCGCTGAAAAGCAGGGCTTGGAGGAGGCGCGTAACGAAGCCATCGCGCGCCTCGAGAAATTCATCGAGCGTTACAGCGGTGCCAATGCGGATCCCGAGGCGTCGCCGGACGCGATGTTCCGCCTGGCCGCGCTCTACGAAGAGCGAGCTCGCGAAAAGCAAGACACCGACATCGCCGTGGGTCTCGAGCCAGCAGTTCAACTCTACGCGCGCATCATCCGCGAGTACCCGAAGTACGAAGAAGTCGCGGCTGTTCATTACTACCTGGGCCACGCGCTCACCGACGCCGCGCGCCTCGACGAAGGTCAACAGGCCTGGCGTGCGCTCGTGTGCAACAACCGCTACACGGTCAAAGACGATCCCAAGAAAGTGGGCAAGATCGAGGTGCCCGCCCTACCGCAGGACCACGACGATAAGTACTGGGCAGACTGGTACAATCGGCATCCACTACCGCTCGACCAAGCCAACGCCAAGACCGGGCGCGTTGCCGTCAAGGCGGCGAAGCCAGTCAGGGTGGGTGGCGTCGAAGACGAAGTGACGTTCAGTGATCCTTACGGCGGTTGCCAGCCGATCGCTCAGAACACACTGCCCGGCGAAGAGCCTCGGTATGTGGCTGAAGTTTGGTGGCAGATCGGCAACTACCACTTCGATCAAATCGATCCGCACGGGGGCCCCTTCAGCCTGAACCGCGCGGTGAGTGCGTACGACCACTCCATGCAGTACAAGAAGCCGCCCATCTTCGGGGTGGCGATGTACAAGCAGGCTTGGACCTACTTCAAGCAGCAGCGCTATCACACCGCCGTCGATTGGTTCGTGAAGCTGCTCTATTACACGGACGAGCAAGAAGCGAAGACGGGCGATCCCGGCGCAGACTTCCGCGCGGAGGCGTATACGTACATCGCGGGCTCGCTCACGTACGTCGACTTCGAAGGTCCGCCGGCTGAGAGCCCCTACATCCCGCGCAGCGATGTGCTCGACATCGAGCCCGATCCGATCGTCGCCGAGAACAAGATGGCGATCGCGATCAAGCGTGTGCAAGATCCGGCGCTGATCCCACAAGATAAGAAGTGGACCGTCGAGATCTACAAGTCGCTCGCGCAAGAGTTCATCGAGATCACGCAGAACCGCAACGCAGTCGCGACGCTCGAACTCACGCTGCAAAAGTTTCCGATGGATCGGGACGCGCCCGTCATGCAGAACAAGACGGCGGAGCTCTACGACCAGCTCGCCAGGCTTGCGCCGGAAGGTTCGGCAGCGCGCGCGGAGTATTCGTCCAAAGCGCTGGAAGCGCGCACCAAGCTCGCTCAGTACGTCGGCACGACACCCTGGGTGGATGCCAACCGCGACGATCCGGAAGCGCTAGCGACCGCGGAGCAGTTGGTGCGTGGTGGTCTGAAGCGTGCTGCGGCCGATCACACCAACTTCGCACGTAGCTACTACGAGAAGGCTCTCGAGCTGAACGACGAGGGCGAGCAGCGCGCGCTGATCGAGAAAGCGATTGCGGAGTATCGCTTGGCCGAAACCGGCTGGGCGGCATACATCGAGCAAGAGCCGACCGCGATTGACTCGTACGAGAGTCGCTTTTGGTTAGCGGACGCTCGTTATTGGGTGGTCGTGCTGCAAGTGGCGCTGGGTCGCAGCCCGAGCCCTGGTGAGGTGCGCTCCGCGCGGGAAGCCGCCGTGGCCGTGCGCGACTCGAACGAGGACGACAAGTACCTGCAGCCGTCCGCGTACTACGTGGTCACCATTGCGGAGAAAGTTCTAGAGGACGAGTACCGCAAGTTCGACCAGAGCAAGGGCCAGCAAGGTCTCGAGAAGCGCACCGAGGTGCACTTCACTGGTGAAGGCGCGAACCGCCAGGTCGTTCGCGACGAAGTCCCACAGCAGGTGCTGGACGCAATTCGGGCTCGCGACGAATACAACGATCGCATCCCGCTCGACCGCGACCCGCAGCACAACGGGCTGCTCTACGCGTTCCAGTCGGCCGATCTGTACTTCGTGTACGGGCAGTTCGACGCGGCTCGCAAACGCTTCACTCCGCTCTACGAGCAGTACTGCGGCAAGAACGAGTGGGGCTACAAGTCCTGGGAGAAGCTCATCAGCATGAGCAACTTCGAGAACAACGCCGAAGAGAGCCGCAAGCTCGCCGAGGGCAAGAGCTGCGCCTACAACACCGAGACGCAGAAGGCCGAGGACGCCATTCGCAAGCCGGTGCAGCAAGGCGTCGCTTACCTCGACGCGCGCAAGCTCTACGAAGAAGCCGAGAAGATGCCGGACGGCCCAGCGCGCGCGAAGAAGTGGCGCGAGGCGGCTGCGGCGTACAAGGTTGCGCTCGATGCGGCGCCTGATCGCGATGAGGCGCCGGAAGCCGCCATGAACGGCGCGTACGCCTACAAGCAAGTCGGCGAGTACGACAAAGCCATCGAGATGTACGAGCTGTTCATCTCGCGTTATGGCAGCGAGCAAACGCTCAACAAGCTCAAAAACGGCGATCCCAAAGCGAACCCACCGGTCGCTGCGAATCCAAAGAAGTACGAAGATCGCGTTGGGTACTTGAAAGGTGCGTACGACGCCTTGGCAGCTGCGTACGTGCTCTTCTTCAACTATCCGCGCGCCGCAGAGACGTACGACAAGATCAGCAACAACCAGAACTTCAAGCAGCCTGATCGCCGTGAGGCAGCCCGCCAGGCTCTGCAGCTCTACGCGAGCCTCGGGGATCGCACTGGGATGACGCGCGCCCGCGAGCGCTTCCAAAATCTGGGTGCGTCACCAAAGGAAATGGCGGAGGCGGACTTCATCGTGGCCAGCGCCGACTTGAAGCGCTGGGATCCGTACAGCGGCGACCAGGGAGCCAATGCCACCGCTCGTCGCGCGGCACAGCGCACGATGGAGGACTACTACAACGCCAACAAGAACAAGGACGCGGCGGCGCAGTATGTCGTGCAAGCGGCGTACTGGTCAGCGCGGACTCGCAAAGCGGTGGCTTCTGGCGACACCAACAAGTGGTGGGACGCGACCATCAACTCGTTCGAGAAGTGGAAGCGTCTGGCACCGCAGACTGGCGGGAAGAGCAGCGCGCTCGGCTCGCGTGAAGCGGGTATGGCCGCCGAAGGCGAGTTCTCCTTACTCGATGAAGAGCTCACCAAGAAGTTCGACTACGAGGCTGGCTTCCATCGCTATCGCGGCACGGTGGTCGAGGTGATGCAGAAGTACCGCGCTGACGTAGCCGAAGCCAAGAAGTGGGACGAGAGGCTCCAGCACGTGCAGGACGCTTACGTTTCGGCGGAGTGGACCGCCGCGGCGTTGGCACGCCAGGGCACGGTTTGGGATTCGGTTCGCACCGGGCTCTACAACACCCGCCCACCCGAGCTGAAGATGTTCGACGCCAAGCAGGAAGCACTGCTGAAGCGCGCCGAAAACAGCGACAACCCAGATTTGCAGGCGAAGGCCGACGAGATTCGCGTCTCCGTTCAGCAGGGTTGGCGCGACGCCCGCGAGAAGGAGTTGGCCGGCGCCGACGAACTCATGATCGATCGTTATGGCAAAGCAGTGATGGTTGCGCGCCGTTACAGCGTTTCGAATCCCGCCGTCACCCGCGCAATTCGTCGTCTCGCGTTCTTCACCGACGTGATCGGCGAAGCCAAGATGAAGCAATACACGACCGGCGTTAAGGACCTGAACTACACGGACGGCATGTTCTTGCGGATGCGACCAGGTCAGGTCGTGTCGCCGCAACCCGTTGGCGCGCCTCCGCCACTCCCGGTGAGCATTCAATGAGCACGACCATGCACGCCGTCGCCACGCCGCGCTGGCTTCTTCTGGGAGCCAGCCTCGGTATTTCGCTCCTGCTCTCCGCATGCGGAGGATCGTCGTCGTCGGCTCCGCCGAAGACCTCGAACGAGGCAGTGCTACCGCCCACGCCTCCTCCCGCGAATCAAGCCGCGACCCCTGGCCAACAGTTTGCGATCAGTGACGCGCCGACCAGCGGCGAGGAGGCCACAGCGAACAGGCCCAAGTTGGAGGGCGCCGCAGCGACTGCTTACAACGCCGGCATGACTGCGTTCCAGAACGGCGATTTGCAGGGCGCCAAGGCGCAGTTCACGCAAGCCACGCAGGCGGATTCGAAGGCATACCAAGCCTTCTATTCGCTGGGCGTCGTGAAGGAGCGGTTGGGTGACACGACCGGCGCGCTGGCGGCGTATCGCCAGTCGACGTTGGTGGTTCCAGACTACGAGCCAGCGATCTTTGCCTACGCTGTTTTGCTGGCGCGCAGTGGTCGCTCCGACGAAGCCGTCGAGTACATCAACGGTCGCCTCGGCGCGATGCCGAAGAGCGCGGCGGTGTCTGCCGCGATGGCGGAGATCAAATCCATTCAAGGGGACTCGGGCGCTGCTCAGCGTTACGCGCAAGAAGCGCTGAAGAAGAACCCCGATTACCGCCCAGCGATGGTTACCATCGCGCGTGACCACTACCGCTCACGCCGCTTGGATTTGGCGCTGTACTCGTTGAAGGGCATCCTCGATGGTTACGGTCCGGAGAACCCGCCGCGCGACAAGAACAACGCTGAAGCGCGCTTGATTCGCGGGCTCATCTACAAGGAGCAGAACCTGCGCGGTCCGGCGATGGACGAGCTCAAAAAGGCGCTCGAGCTGCGACCGGATTTGGTGGAAGCCCGAGTGCACTTGGCGACCTACCTGCTCGAGTCGGGGAATCCCTCCGAAGCGGCTCCGTTGCTCGAGGGGGCTCTGCGCTATCAGATTGATCATGTGATCGCGCACTTGAACTTGGGCGACGCCTACCGCCTGCTCGGCAAAGTTGCGGAGTCACGCCGCGAACTCGAGTGGGTGTCGCAGAAGGATCCGTCGCTCTATCAGGTGCACTACGATCTCGGCGTCCTCTACCTCACGGCGGACAGCGTTCCCGGCATGACTCCCGAGCAGGCCGTGGATCGAGCCATCGACGAGCTCGAGAAATACAAGAAGCTGCGTCCACGTCAGGCGGGCTCCAACGACGATACGGACGAGCTCATCACGCGCGCGAAGACGAAGAAGGGTCTCTTGCAGGCGAAGGCCGAAGAAGCCAAGGCGGCCGCTCAAGCGCCGGCGCCGGCTCCGGCAGCAGCGCCGGCGGCTCCCGCGGCACCCGCTGGGGCACAACCAGCACCGGGCGGTGCGCAACCCGCGGCACCAAAGTAGGAGGGTTTTTCATGCGACACACTCTGATGTTGTTGGTTCTGGCTTCCGCCACGCTGGTCCCGTCGCTGGCTGCGGCGCAGAAAAAGAGCCGCGTCGTAACAATCAGCGAAGTCACCATCGTAGGCCGCGTGCAGAAGCCGATCGCGGCGGTGGATGTCAGCCGCATTCAGCCGAAGCTCACACTGGGTGAGCTGCGTCAGCCTTTCATCGATCGCATCGAAAAGGCGATCTCGCACGATCCTTTCTGAAGCTGTGCTGTTCACGCTTCTCGCGGCGGCGATCTCTTCCGCTTGCGTGGCGGTAATGCTCAAGCGCCTGGGCCGCTTGCGCCGAGTCGAGTTGCCGAACGTTGCAACCGTGGTCGCGCGCGCGCGTGAAAACGGCGGTCCCAACGCCACCACACAGCATGTCTTGAGGGAGATCGACGACATGATCATCGATCTGGATGGAGAGTCGCGCGCACTACCGGAGCTCTCGAGCGCACTGGCGCGCGTGGCGCTGGCGAGTGGCACCGCGCTCGCGTTGATTGCGCTCGCTTCGAACTTTGGATTCGCTGCGTTGCCGCGCGCTGGCACATGCTTTGGCGTAGGTGTAGTCGGCGCGATGGTGGTGTCTTACCTCGGCCGTTTGGCCAGCGAACGCTCGCGCACCATCCGCGCACACTGGTCTGACGTGAGCACGCGAGCGCGCCGCCAAATCAGTGGCGAAAGCGTTGCCCCGCGGCGTGAAAAGTCAGATCCGCTTGGCTAGACCGCACAGCGCTTTGGGTCTAACCTCGATGGCTACGGGAACTTGGTGCGAACCACTGCTGTCGGAATATTCGCGGCAGTAGACCTTTGCCAATCGGCGACACCTCAGGCCAAAGCATGACTCAGCAGCCCTATCAGCAGCCCGGCACTTCTCAACGTCCTGGCCAAATGACCGCGGTGATGCGCGCGGTCGCGGCAACCGGGCCCAAGGTGCTTCGCATCGGTGTGGTGCAGGGCGGGCGCGTTTTGGAGGAGCGCATCATCAAGCAGCGCAGCCACGTCACTGTGGGTCCGAGCGAAAAGAATCTGTTTGTCATCGCGAGCAGCTTGGTGCCCTCGAGCTTTCGTCTGTTCGAGTTGGTGAACAACGATTACCACCTGAACTTTCTCGATGGCATGCAGGGCCGCATCGCGCTGCCCACCGGTATTTCGGATCTCAACGTCCTCAAGGGGCAAGCGCGACGCACGTCTCAAGGCGCACATCAGATTCGGCTCACCGAGGATTCTCGCGGCAAAGTCGTTATCGGCGACACCACATTTCTATTTCAGTTCGTCGCGCCGCCGCCAGTGCAACCGAAGCCGCAGCTGCCGGTTGCAGTGCTGCGTGGCGCGAGCGCAATCGACTGGAACAGCACGATCATCGCGGCGTTCTCGTTCCTGTTTCACTTCATGCTGCTCGGCATGATCTACTCGGACTGGCTCGACCCGGTCGTGGACGATGAAGTCGCGGTTGCAGGTCTAATCGACTCTCTCAAGAACCTGCCGCCTCCGCCGCCCGTCGAAGAGAAACCGCCGGAGGAGAAGGCCGAAGAGAAGGCTGCTGAGAAAACGGAGACGAAAGCTGAGACTAAGGCGCCGGCTCCGGCAGCAAAGGGACCCGCGGGCGCCATGAGCCAAAAGGAAGCGGCCGCCGTTTCCAATCAGCTCGAGCAACTCGAAATGGCAACGTTGGGTGCGTTGTCCGCGCAGGGCCCTGCCACGGCGGGCGTGTTGAAGGGCGGCGAAGTCGCGACGGGTGCTCTCGACCAAGCTGCTGCCAGCGGCGCGGGCGTCGGCGCGGGCGATGGTGGCCTCAAGTTGGGCGGCGCTGGCGGCGCGTTGCGACCCGGTAGTCAGAGCGGCCTTGGCAGCATTGGATCTACCGGTCGCGGCACTGAAGGTGGCACTGGTACCGCTGCGAAGGTGGCTGGGCCCAAGGGCGCCGCGAACGTTGGTGGTGCCGCGGTGAGCGGTGGTAGCGTGAGCAACGCGGCCCGCGTCGTCGCCGGCATGCGCGCAGGCTTCCGCGCCTGTTATCAGCGCGGTCTCGGCGAAAATCCGGACGCGGCTGGCAGCATCAAACTTGCGATTCAGGTAGGGCCCGGAGGCGAGGTGCGTGGCGTGACTGCAACGCCCTCGGGTAATTTGCCTCAGTCGGTGATCAGCTGCGTGCAGGCGCGCGCCAAGGCGGCCCAGTTCGATCCGCCGGATGGCGGGTCAGCCGTGGTCCAAGTACCGGTTACGTTCGTGAAGCAGTGATTAACGGCTGACTTCATCGAATCGCTGTTATTTGGCCTGATTTGCATCCCAAGGCGTCACTGTAGCCTTCGTGGAGACGAGTCGCGGCCAGCAGTCCGAGGTTATCGAAGCGCTAATCGATAGCTCCGCGTCTGCCGTTTTGAATGAGGTGTCTAGTCCGCGCACCCGACAACTCGTGATTGTGTGCGGACTAGAATCACCAGTTGGGCCTGCCCGCTGGCCGGAACCCCACGAAAACGCACGGACTTTCGCGCGACTCACTGCGTTGACATATTCCGAAAGGGGTTCCTATACTCCGCGAGCTTCCATCGACCTGAGGGAGGCTGAGAGGTCATATGGGAACGACCGCTAAGCCGCGAGGCCTGCTAATACCGCTCTTTCTACTTGCAGCTGGAGTCGCTGCCGCTCAGACACCTGCGCCGGCCGCGGGCACGCAGCCGCCGGTGGAGCTAGGCACCCGCCGCGAAGTGAACTTGACCGTGCCCGAAATGGTGGCTGCGGCGAAGGGTTACCTTCCGGAGATGGACCGCGCCGCAGGGGTGGTTCGCCGGCAGCTCGCCGAAGCGCGCGAGCGTCGCGATGTGGTGCGTGTATTGTGCTTGAACGACAAGCTCAATCAGATTGATTTGGCAACTCGCACGGCGACTGATCGCAGCGACGCGCTGAACGCGGCGGCTGGTCAGAACGACCTAGATCGCACGAAGCATGAGTTCACCGTCGTGCAGGTGTTGCGCGATCGAGTGAGGTCGTTGGTGAGCGAAGCCAATCAATGCATTGGTGAAGAAACCGGCTTCGTCGGTGAGTCGCGAGTCACCGTGACCATCGATCCCAACATTCCGGATTCGGATCCTTCCGAGTTCCCAAACGATCCTCTCGTTAACACGCCTCCGACGCTCAGCAGTCCAACGCTGTAGTAGCGAGCGAGCCAATCCAGTCGACTCCAAACCTTGTTCTGAAGGAAACGGATCGAGCTCATCATGAAACAGCGCTTAGTACTCGCTGCGGTACTCGCTACGGCTGCACTCCCGGCACCTGCTTATGCACAAGCCTGGCTCTCCGATCGTCGCATGGGCGAGGGCATGGGCATTCGCACCGGGAATCTCGAGCTTCACCCCGGCATCGGTGCGGAGTTTGGTTACGACAGTAACTACCTGCTTGCCGCCAAGGATCCGTCGCGGAGCGAAGATCCGCTTCGCCTTCTGCGATTGCGAATCACACCGTCGCTGAGCTTGTCCACGTTGGGCCCGGAGCGTCGTGGATTGAATCCGGGCACGCCTCCGTCACTGAACTTCCGCCTCTCGGTTTACGGTGACTACAGCCGCTTGTTCGCCGTCGAGTCGAAGGATTCGGAACGTGTGAAGGCGGTTCAGAATCCGTTCAATCTCGGTGCGAATCTGCGCCTCGACATCATGCCTCAGCGCGTGATTGGCGAGGACATCTACGCTGACTTCCAGCGCGTAGCTCAGCCAACGAATCAACCGAACGACGATGTCACGTGGAATCGCGACGCGGTGCGCGCTGGCGCCGGCCTCACGTGGCGACCCGGCGGTGGCTTGTTCGAGTGGCGCTTCGGCTACGAGTTTGGTTACAACTACTTCGAATCCCAAGCGTTTCGCGTCAATAACAACTTTCAGCATGCAGCGCAGACACGCGGGCGTTGGCGCTTTCTCCCGCGCACCGCGTTGATGTATGACGCCGAGTACCGTTTCATTCGCTACCCGAACGGCAGCAACGTCCAGGACAATCCGCTTCCTCACGACGGCGACATCCTACGTGCGCGAGTCGGCTTGAACGGCCTGGTACTGCCCCGTCTCGCTCTGCTCGGCCTGGTTGGTTGGGGAACTTCGTTCTATGAGAACGTGCGTAAGAACTCCGACACCATACTTGCGACCGTTGAGGCGAAGTACTTCGTCATCCCGCCACCAGGGTTGGATGCTCAGGGCACAGCATCGACCGGCCTTTCCACGATTGCCGTGGGCCTAGTCCGAGAAGTCGGCAACAGTTATCTATCTTCGTACTTCATTCGGACGGGTGGCTACGCATCGCTGGTGTACTTCCAGGGCGGAGCTTTCGTCGCGCAGCTCGACGGCGGTTTCTATCACTATGATTTCCCTCAGGGCTGGCAGGTTCAGGCGTTCTCGCAGAACCGCATCAACGCTCGCCTTTTCGCCGAGTATCGCTTCTCAAATTCGTTCGGCTTGAACGGGACGGTTGCTTACGATCAGAATATGAGCGATCAGCTGGCCCCCGCGCCGGGCAGCGGGCTCTCCGCCGCTGCGCTCGACAATCTCGACTTCGCTCGATGGCAAGCATTCATCGGTCTCCGTTGGTTCATGTAAAGGGCCGTGCTGCGCGCGGTGGGGCGCGCTTTATCGGATTCATCGTTTGCGTGCTGTCGGCGCTCTGCGTCTGCCTGCTGCTGGCTTGCGGCGGTGGAGGCGGAGTACAGCGCGTCAACTTGCCTGCACCATCGGAGCGCACCCTCGTGGGTCCCGGCGACGTGCTCACTTTGGAGATCGTCGGCGAGAAGGAGCTCCCGAAGGAGTATCAGGTCGCTTCGGACGGCAGCGTGGATGTGCCGTACATCCACTCGGTGAAGGTGGGTGGGCTCGATCCGCACGAAATCGCCGAGCTCGTACGTAAGCGCTTGATCGAAGCCAAGGTGCTGACTGATCCCAGCGTGATCGTTTCCGTGAAGGAGTACCACAGCCAGCGCGTCACGTTGCTGGGTCAGGTGGCGAAGCCGGGGAGCTATCCATTCACGGCTGGGCTCACTTTGATTCAGGCCGTTTCGCTCGCCGGTGGGCTCACTGCGATTGCCGATGAGGACAAGGTGACCATCACGCGCAAGGCTGACAACGGCAAAACGTATACGGCGGTTTTGAGCGCAGCGCCGATTATGGTCGGGCGCGCGGCGGACATTCCGTTGCAAGCTGGTGATCAGATCTACGTGCGCGAGCGTCTGTTCTAAGACCTGCGGCGGTCAGCGCGGCGCGTAGCGCACCTCGGCGAGCATACGCAGCGATGGCCCTGGTGGCGCGACGAAGTATTCGGGACCAGCGCTCGAGGACTCACGCGAAAGCGCCAAGGAAGAACCGGCGCCGAGCGCAACCGACCACGGCTCGCCGGCTAGCGGCTTGGACCGCAGCGAAAAGAGGTACTCCGCCGAGAGCAGGTTAGTGGTCACGTCGAATGCACGCGCGCGTGCGCTTTGGTTATCGATCAAGCTCGGTAACAGCCAAGCTTCCGCGCCGACGAGCAGCAGCTGCTTCTCGAGGATCTCGAAGGATGTGCCAACGCCGATGCTGGCTTGGGAGCCCATGCGAACGCTAGCCAGTTCGATGCTCGACGTGAGTCGCAGGCCGAGCTCTAAGGCTTGTTCGAAGCGGCCACTGCGAAAGACCACGGGAACAGCCGGCGCGACGATGACACGTCCGGCGCTGGCGTAGGCCTCCGCATCGCCGAGCGGTAGCGCCAGGGTGACACGAGGTTTCCATTTGACCGGCCCGGTGGCGACCGAAAATGCGAGGCTTACACGCGGGTCGCGTGCGCCATTGGGGTCGAGTGGTGCTCCCCGTTGCGACGTGAGTCCCTCGCTGCCAGCACCAGTTTGGTGGAGGACGAGCGGTACACCTAGGCCGAGCTCGAGTTGCTTGCCGAGGCCGATCGCCAGCACCGTATCCTGCTGCACGGCGCGGGACACGAGAGAGATGTCACGCCCGGTAGCGTTCGAGCTCGCGACATTGAGTCGCAGAGGGCGCCACAATGCCTGAACGGCAATGGCCAGGCCAACTCGACCTGCTGGGAGTGCCTCGCCGCTCGGCAAAGAGAAAAGGCGCGCATCTCCGGTCGTGAGCCAGAGATCGTTGGCGTCGAGGCATGGCGAAACGCCGTTCGCTGGCGAACAGTCTGCCGCGTGCACGCTGGTCGGGACCAACGTCGACGTCCACGCAGCTAGCCCCACCAACCATCGATAGGCGCGTTGGCGCATCCGGGCCGCACCCTAGCATTCTTTCGCGAAGCGCTGCGGCTTTCGCCGTGCCCAGGCGCAGGTCAAGAGCGAGTCAACGCGGCCACGTCAAAGCCGCCGGAGCCTCCGGATTGACGCGCGCTCCGGGCGCTAGCATTGCGCCCAGCGTGATTGACTCTGCTCGACCGCTTCTGCTGGGTTCTGCTTCGCCGCGCCGGCGTGAAATTCTCGAGGGTCTGCGGATTCCTATTCGGGTCGCTCCAGCAGACATCGTGGAGGATGTGCTGCCGGGAGAGGAGCCACTGAGCTACCTGAACCGCATCGTGCGAGAGAAGCTGAAGGCCGTGGCTGAGCACAGCGCGGGCATCGACTGCGCTGGCGTCTTGGTCGCCGATACGTCGGTCGTGCTGGGCTCCGAGATTTTAGGTAAGCCACGCGACGTGGCTGATGCCGAGCGCCTCCTGACGAGCCTCGCAGGTCGTACACACATCGTTTACACACGTTACGCAATTGCCGAGTCGGCAACTCGCGACCTACCCAGTTGCGAGCGAACGGTGGAGTCGAAGGTGACCATGCGCAGCGCGAGCACCGAAGAGCTCCGCCGTTATGCAGCGACTGGCGAGGGGCTGGACAAAGCCGGCGCTTACGCGGTGCAAGGCATTGGCTCATTTTTGGTGAAGAGCATCGAAGGCTCGTATTCGAACGTCGTGGGGTTGCCCGCGTGCGAGGTGGTCGGCGATCTGCTCGAGCTCGGCTTGCTCACCGAGTTTCCATGAATTGGTCCGCCTTCTGGCGCTCAGCGCCGCGTCGCAGCGACGAGCTCGGCGTGGTGCTGCTCGCCGTGGCGGCTCGGGTGGCGGTGGTGTTGTGGGCGAGCGGGCGTTTTCCCCCGGCGGACGACGGCAAATTTTATCATGTAGTCGCCGATCGCATTGCACATGGGCAGGGTTACACGTGGCTCTGGCCAGATGGCGTGGTGACCTATGCCGCGCATTATCCGGTTGGCTATCCGGCGCTGATCGGAGCGGCGTACGCGCTGTTCGGAAGCGTTCCCGCAGTGGCAATGGGCGTGAACGCCTTGGTGGGCGCGCTGGGTGCCTGGGCAGCTTACAAGCTATCTTGCGTGCCGGGCCAACGCGGGCCTGCGCTCGTCGGAGGTGTCGTTGCGGCACTGCATCCGAGCCTCGTGTTTTACACGCCGGCGCTGATGACCGAGGGGGTCACCGCGGCGCTTTTTGCCTTGCTCGCGTGGCTGAGCGTGGTGGCGCGTTCACGCGGAACGGCGACGTTGCTCGGCCTCGGGGTGCTTGCGGGTGGGGTGGTGCTGGTGCGGCCGCAGGCGCTGATCCTGGCGCCGCTTTTTGGAGCCATGGCGGGTCGGCCTTCGTGGCAATCGCGGGTCAGTCGGGCGGTCGTGGTGACCGTGCTTGCTGTGCTGGTGTGTTTGCCGTGGACGTTAAGAAACTGTCAGCGCCTGGATCATTGTGCGTTCGTGAGCGCGAACGGTGGCTGGAACCTGTTCATCGGCTCCGCCGAAAAAGCTACGGGGCGTTGGGTGTCGATCGATGAGCTCGGGGTTCCCAGTGAATGCCGCAACGAATTCGGCGAAGCCGGGAAGGACCAATGCTTCGGGCGAGCGGGCGTGCGAAACGTCTTGCAGGCGCCGGCTCACTTCTTGAGCCTCATTCCCGCGAAGCTGAGCGCTACCTTCGATTGGTCGGGAGCGCCGGGGCACTACCTGCACGCTTCCAACTACGCGGCCTTCGACGAAAACAAGAAGCTCTTGCTCGGAGTTGCGGAGGCCTTGGTGGAGCGCATCGTGGTGCTCGTCGGGCTGCTCGGTGTCGGTTTCGCCGATGGACCGCGGCGTTTTCAGAGGCTGATTGCCGCGCTTTTATCGGCCATCTGGTTGTTTCGTCCGGAAGCGTGGCTTGCACACCTCTTGCTGGTGCTCCTGGTTCTGCGCTTTGGCTCGGAGCTCTGGCAGCGTCCCGGTTGGGTTTTTGGGGCGGCGGCGGTTCTAGCCACGGCGGTGACACACGCGGTGTTCTTCGGGGCGGGGCGCTATGGGCTCGTGTGTGTGTTGCTGCTCATCCCGTTTGCGGTCGAAGGTCTGCGCTCGAAGAGTCTAGCTGCAGACCCCCTCCCGACTTTTGACAGCCGAAGCCCCGGCGGGTGATACTTCTGCCATGCCGCTCATCGAGACCGAGGAAGCCGCCCGCCGTTTGGCACGCGCCATCGCCAGCGATCTCTCCCTATATAACGAGGAGAAGATCATTCGGGGCATCGAGGGCGACAGCTTGTTCGACGAGCTCGCAGAGGAGATCGAGGAAGGGCGCGCGCTCTACAAAAGCCGTGTTTCTCCCGACCTTTACCATCGCAACTACTACGATCGCGCCCTCGTCGATATTTTGGTGAAGTCGAAGGGACACATCAAGAGCAAGATCTGGTGACACGGCTCCGCTTCGTGCTCGGCCCGGGGGAGCGCGAGCGCGTCGACAAGGTGCTGACCCGATTGTGGGAGGGAGCGTCGCGCGCCACCGTGCAGCGACTGATCGAGGCCGGGCGCGTTTGGATCGATGGTGCGCCATGCCGCGCACGCGACAACGTGCGGGAGGGCAGTGTGATCGAGGTCGAGCCCGAGCCACCGCAACCGAGCGGCGCCGTTCCCAACCCGGAGGTTCGTTTTAGTGTCGTGCACGAGGACGAGGACCTGCTCGTCGTCGACAAACCCGCGGGGCTGGTGGTGCATCCGGCGCGCGGACATCGCGATGGCACGCTGGTAAACGGTCTTTTGGCGCGTGACTCATTTGCGCTCGACGCAGAGCTCAGTGAGGAGCCCGACGCATATCAACGTCCGGGCATCGTTCATCGTATCGACAAAGACACCAGTGGTCTCCTGGTGGTCGCCAAGAACGACGTCGCGCGCGAGGGCCTCAAAGCTCAGCTCGCAGCACACAGCATGCAGCGCGTGTATCTAGCGATCACGTACGGCGTTCCGCGTGTGACCAGCATCCACAGTTTGCATGGAAGAGATCCGCGTTCACGCCTTCGTTTCACCTCACACGTCGAGCAAGGCAAACGCGCCGTGACGCACCTGAAGGTGGTCGAGACGTTTGCGCGCGGGCGCGCGGCGCTCGTCGAATGCCGACTGGAGACTGGGCGTACACACCAGATTCGTGTGCATCTGTTGGAACGCGCGCAGAGCCCGCTATTGGCGGACGCGTTGTATCGCTTGCCGCAGCGCCCTGCGGAAATCGAAGCCGTTGCAAACCAACTCGGGCGACAGGCACTGCACGCGGCGGTGCTCGGTTTTCAGCACCCGCGCACTAGCGAAAAATTGCGTTTCGAATCGCCCACGCCGGAAGACATGCAAGTAGCTCTCGAGGCTTTGCGATCTCTGTCAGCTTAGGGCGCAGCGGTCTCCTGCGGCGCCGCGAGCTCCGCGCTCGAGCCGAGTTTAGCGCCGAAACGCAGCCGCAGTACGCCGAGTGCCACGAAGCCGACGACCACCGCCCACCACAAGGTGGCAAATCGAATCAAGATCATCGTCGCCGTGGCCGTGCCTTCCGCAACGTGATTCACGTGCACGAGCTGCTCGCGAATCATGCCCTCCACCACGCCGAGCCCGCCGGGCAGCGGTACCAATGCGCCCGCCAAAGTTGCGGTTGAATAGAAGAACACGGCGCGAGCTAGCGACACGTCTTCGCCGAAGCCGCGCAAGATCATCCACATTGCGAGCCCCTCTGCCGCCCACGCAACGACCGACAGCAACGTGGGAATCAAGAGCGCCGCCGGGCCAGCCACGACGCGCAGGCTGCGATACGCTTCGCGCAGTTTGGGCGCCAGGCGCTTGCCACGTTCACCGCGCCGCTCGAGCATTCCGAACACGAGCTCAACAGGGCGCTGCCAGACGATTGCCAGCATGCCGAGCGCGACCGCGAGCATGCCTGCGATCGCCCAAACTCGACCGCCTTCGAAGGTGGCGCTACCCAGCACGATCAACGCGATCACGCCGATGGCATCCGTCAAACGCTCCGCCACAACGATTGGCGCCGTGCGCTCTACCGCAACTCCGTGCGTGCGAAACAGCACGGCACTCTTGAAGACTTCGCCTACCTTGCCCGGCGTGATGGTGAGCACGAAGCCGGACAGGAACACGAGCAAACTATCGAGCCAGCCAATGCCGCGAATGTCGAGCCGGCCCAAGTAATATTGCCACTTGAAGAAGCGCACGATGTAGTTGCCCGTGGCGAGCAAGAGCGCGATGCCGAAACTGGACCAGGCGTAGTGATGCAGGCTCGTCTGCATCTTCTCGAGGCCGGTGTAGAGCGCGAAGGCGCCGTAGACCAGGACGCCACACAGCGTGGCCACCAGCAGGCGCTGAACGAAACGGTTCATCCCAAGTTCTTTCGCCGCAATTTGCGCGCGTAAAAGCCCACCAATACGAGTAACGCCACGAGAGCTACTGCAACGAGCAGCCAGCGCGATCCTTCGGCACGGCCGCGCAGGAGCCCTTCCGGCGGGCGCTCGACGAGCACGCGTGGGGCCGCGCTGGCGTCGGTATTGGCTTTGCCTGCTTGCATGCGCGTCGGGCTTACACGGACCAGGCCGGCTCGGCAACCGGAGGCTGAGTGAATGCGGCGCGTATCGGCCGCATCAATGGTGCTAAGCTCGCTTTTGTCCCGGCCGCGCGCCGCCCAGCAAGCTTTTTCAACGTGAACTCAGCCGCTCCTGCCCTCAAAGAGGCCGATCTACTCGAACGCTGTAGCGCCGCGTGCAAAAGCTTGAAGGAGCAGGTTTCTCGCGTCGTCGTGGGGCAAGAAGCCGTGGTCGATGCGCTGCTCGTGACGCTGCTCGCACGCGGGCACGCACTGCTCGTTGGTGTGCCTGGCTTGGCCAAGACTCTACTCGTGAGCAGCATCGCCGAAGCGCTGGGGCTCTCGTTCGGGCGCGTCCAGTTCACGCCGGATTTGTTACCGGCAGACATCACCGGAACCGATGTGCTGAACGACGCCGACCCGGGTTCGCGCCCGCACGTGAGTTTCATGCCGGGTCCGATTTTCAAGAACCTGGTCCTCGCCGACGAGATCAACCGCACGCCACCGAAGACGCAAGCCGCGCTGCTGCAAGCCATGCAGGAGCGCAACGTTACCGTCGGTGGGCACACTCATCCACTACCGGATCCGTTTCAGGTGTTCGCGACACGCAACCCAATCGAGCAAGAGGGAACCTATCTCTTGCCCGAAGCGCAACTCGATCGCTTCTTGCTGGAGGTACACGTCGAGTATCCGTCGGAGGACGAGGAGCGAGAGATCGCACGTCGCACCACTTCGGGTCACAAGCAGCGCATCGAGCCGGTGGTAACCGCGGACGAGATCCGCATCTTGGGTCAACTCGTGCCGCGTATTCCCATAACGGACGCCGCGGTGCGCCTCGCCGTGCGGCTCGCTCGAATCTCTCGTCCGGGTGATGCGGCAGCACCTGAGATCGTGGCGAAATACGTGCGTTTTGGCGCTGGTCCGCGGGGAAGCCAAGCGCTGGTGCTGGCTGCCAAAGCACGCGCCGCGCTACGCGGCGAGGCTGCGGCGGACGTCGAAGACGTGCAAGCCATGGCGTTGCCAGCGATGCGACATCGTTTGGTGCTCGGCTATCGCGCCGACGTCGATGGCGTGCGCGACTCCGACGTCTTGAAGGAGTTGTTGGAGCGCGCCGGGCGCGGGTGAAAGCATGGCAGACGCAGCTTTGAAGCAACGGATCAAAGAGTTGCTGGTTTCGGAGCTCGACTTACGCCACAAGACCAGCGCTGACATCGACGACGCCGCGCCACTGTTTGGTGGAGGCCTCGGTTTGGATTCCCTCGACGCGCTGCAGCTCGCCATGCTCGTGGAAGAGCACTTCGGGGTTACGGTGCCAGAGGGTGAGCCGGGGCGTGTCGTATTTGCTTCGGTGAACGCGCTCGCCGACTTCGTGGAGAGCGCGCAGAAGCAGTGAGGCAAGCCCGCATGCCTGAGCTCACGCCGCGCATTGCAGTCACCGGAGTGGGCGCGGTTTCGGCGCTGGGGCAAGGCGCGCGCGTCACGTTCGAGCGACTTTGTGCTGGAGAAAGCGGCATCCGCGCGCTCACTTTGTTTGATCCAGGCGGTCTGCCGACGCGTGTGGCAGCAGAGGTGCCAGAGCTCTTCGTCGACGGGCGCGAACGCGCGGATGCGTTGGCCGCGTTGGCCGCGCGCGAAGCGCTTTTGGAAGCGAAGTGGCAGTCGGCATCGTCACGGCTCGGGCTGGCGCTCGGTACTACCGCGGCGGGCATGCCGGAGACCGAAGCGGAGCTCGCGGCGGCCCTGGCAGCCGGCGAAACAGCCGTTTGGCCGCGCGCACGACGGTTGCTCACTCACCCTCTATCGACCACGGAAGCCGCACTCGAAAGCGAGTTCGGGCCGTTTGTACAAAGCAGCAGCGTGTGCAGCGCGTGCTCGAGTGGTGGGCTCGCTCTCGTCATCGCTGCACAGTGGCTTCTGAGCGGTCGTTGCGACGCCGTGTTGGCGGGAGGCGTGGACCCGCTGTGCCGCATGACTTACGCCGGCTTCGGTGTGCTCGGCGTGCTCGATCCCGAGCCGTGCCGCCCATTCGATGTCAGCCGTCGTGGGCTCACGCTGGGTGAGGGGGCCGGCTTCTTACTGCTCGAGTTGGAAGCCAACGCGCAGCGGCGCGGCGCAGGTGTTCTCGCGTGGCTGAGCGGCTGGGCCGTGGGCGCCGAAGCGCATCACGTCACGCAGCCGGACGACAGCGGTGCGCGCGCGGCACAGCTGATCGACTCCGCCCTAAAAACGGCCGGGCGCGCCGCCCACGAAGTGCAATACGTGAACGCGCACGGTACCGGCACACCGGCGAACGACGCGATGGAAGCGCGCGCAATCGAAAGCGTGTTTGGGGAAGCAGTGGCGCAGGTTGCCGTTTCGTCCAACAAGGGTCAGCTCGGGCACACATTGGGTGCGGCGGGAGCGATCGAAGCGGCCATTTGCGTGCTCGCGTTGGAGCAACAGCGGGTGCCGCCGACGCGGGGGCTAGCGCAACCCGAAGCGCCGAAGCTGTCACACGTCACGGAGCGAGGACACGCGCTCGAGCTCGAAGCGGTGATTTCGAATTCGTTCGGCTTCGGCGGGATGGATAGCGTGCTGCTCTTCGAAGCGGCCAACGCCGCGGCGCGGCCGCGCTCTCGTGGCGTACGGCAGCTGGTCATCACGGGGGTGACTGCGCTCGGCGGCGATTTGAGCGGTATTGGCGTACTCGACGTTGCCGCAGATCCACGCGACGCACTCGACGCGGAGCGCTCGCGCCGCTTCGATCGCGCCACGGCATGTGCTGCGCGCTTGAGCGAGCTGACCCTGCGCGCTAGTGAGCTCCCTTCCCACGACGTCGGTTTGGTGCTGGGCGGCGCTTACGGCCCGGTCGAGCGCTCGTTGAAGTTCCTGGATCGAATCTTGAGTCGTGGCTTGCGTTCGGGGCCGCCAGCGGAGTTCCCGCACTTGGTCAAGTCGGCGATTGCCGGCAATGTCTCGATTTATCTGGGCTCACGCGGCCCGGCGTTTTCGGTTTCAGCTCTCGGCGTGAGTGGTGAGTCAACCTTCGTGCTTGCGTGCGATCTCATCGCGCTTGGTCTATGCGACGCAGCGCTCGCTGTCGCGCTCGAAGTCGATGATCCGGTCGTGAATGAACTCTGGGCTCACGAACGTTCGCATGCGCCGCCGCGATCAGAAGGCGGCGCATGCCTGCTCGTGGAGTCAGCGGAAGCAGCGCAACGGCGCGGGCGAACGCCGCTTGCGCGTGTCGCCTCGTTTGCACGATGCTCACTTGCAAGTGCGCCCCAAAACCTGCCGACGCCTCGGGAACGCGCGATCGTTGTGTGTGCGGAACGCGAGCCGGAGCTCGAACGCGCGCTGTTGAACTCGGCGTGGGCCAACGTAGAGCGTTCGTTCGCGAATGATCCCGGCTATCACGAAGCATTGGGTGCAACTGCGTTGGCACGCGCCGTTTTCGCGCTGGGGAAGGGAGCCGAGCAAGCGCTGGTTCTCGGCCGTGATGCAGGAGCTGCCTTCGTGATCGAGCTTCTCGCTGCCGAGGTACAATGAGGCCTGTCTCGGTCATCGCGAGCGCCGCAATTTCGGCGCTGGGCCGTGGCGTTGCCGCGACGCACGTCGGTGACGTCGGCGGGCAAGCTCCGCTAGGTTTTACATTCGACGCCGGTTTGCCGCTCGGTCGTGTCGCAGACACCGATCTCGTGGTGGACGCCCGCGAGCGCGCCGATCGGCTATTGGCGACGGCGGCGCGCGATCTCGCGGCGGCTCTATCGGCCATCGACTCTGGCTGGCGAAGCAAGCGCATCTTCGTGTGCATCGGAACTTCTGCTGGAGCCATGCAGTCGATGCAGCAAGCGTTCGCACAACGCGAGCAGCAAGGCGACGTCGAGGCGGAACTCGCGCGGCACGCGAACTACTTCGCGCCGCTCGCCGCGCTGTTCAGCGAGCTCGAGCTTTCGCGGGACGCGGTGCACTGCGTGCAGGTGCTGGCCGCCTGCGCGTCCTCGACGATGGCAATTGGGCTCGCTTGCCGAAGCTTGGAGTCTGGCGATTGTGATCTGGCGATCGCGGGCGGCTACGATGCGCTCAGTGATTTCGTGGTGACCGGTTTCGACGCGTTGGGTGCGCTCACGCGGCGAGTTCCGCAACCGTTCCGGCAGGAGCGCGACGGCTTGGCGCTGGGCGAAGGTGCTGCATTGTTGGCGTTAGTGCGCGCACCCAGCGCAAATACCGAGGTCGGTCGCGTGCTGGGCTTTGGCTCGAGCTGCGACGCGGTGCACATCACGGCGCCGGATCGCGAGGCTCGCGGAATCGAACGCGCTACATTGGCAGCTCTGCGCGACGCCGGCCTCGAAGCGAGCAGCATTGGGCTGGTGAGCGCTCATGCGACTGCAACGCCGTTCAACGACGCAGCCGAAGCAAAGGCGTTGCGCCGCATCTTTTCGCGGCTGCCCAGTCTGCACGCTTGGAAGGCCAGCATCGGCCACACGCTGGGAGCGGCTGGAGCGCTGGAGTCGCTTGCTGCGTGGGATGCACTGAATCGCGGCATGTTGCCGGCGCTCGGCGGCGACGGCACTCCGGACACAGGGCTCGAAAGCGAGCTCGCCGAACGCGTGCGGCCCGGAGACGCGAAACATGCGTTGAAGCTGTCCGCCGCATTTGGCGGCGTGAACGCGGCATTGGTTCTCGGGAAGCGCGGTTCCGTGAACGAAGGTGTCGCCGGGGAGCGATTCGATGTCGTTCTCGAAGTGCTCGGCGATTGGGTTCACGACGCGGCGCCGGGCTTGCTGGCAGAGCTGGCGCCCCAAGCCATCCCTCTCACCGCACGTGCGGATTCCCTTTCGGAGTTATGCCTTGCCGCGTTGGCGCGCATCGTCCAAGCACGGCCTCTGCCCAGCACTACGGCGGTCATCGTGGGTACTGGTGTCGCAACGCTGGAGGCCAACGAACAATTCGATCGCCGCAGGCGCGCGGGTTTGTCGGTGCTGCCACGCGCCTTCCCACCCACGTCTCCGAATCTCTGCGCGGGTGTATGCTCGATTGTGTTCGGCCTGACGGGACCTTCCTTCAGCGTTGGCGCTTCCTTGCGCGGCGCCGCGCTCGAGGCCTTCACCGTCGCCGAGTTGCTGCTGGGAGCCGGTGACATTCCGGCCGCCGTCGTGATCGTGGCCGAAGACGCTGGGCCGGCGGCCAGGGCATTGCTCCGTGCGGCCGGGCACGAACCGCTGCCTCGTCGCGCCCGAGCTGCGCTGCTTCTGCCCAAGGGCTCACGCGCGGCGAAAACAGCGGATTCTGCTGCCGAACGCGCACAAATCTGGGCCGGCTTGGCTGTGGCGGAGCCTTAGCCCGAGCCCTGGCGTTTCCTGTGCCTTTGTGCCACGACGCGCTTGCCGAAAGTGGCTGGTCTCTTTTACCGTCCCCGGGAATTGGCCGGCGCGGAGCGGCGTTCGAACGTGGCGTCGGGAAGTATCCTCATGAATCTGGTTTGGCGAAGGTTGCAAGCGCTGGCACTGATCCTCCTGCCTCTCACCGGCTGCGCGACGCACTACATCGCCAACACCGACGTGGAGGATACGGACTTCAACCGCGAGCTCATCGAGTTCTGCGAAAAGTACCGCCACGCAGTCGAGTACCGCAATGTGCCACTGCTGTTGCAGATGGCCCACGAGAACTACTACGAGGACGGCGGTACCGTCGACACCAGCGACGACATCGATAAGGCTGGCCTCGAAGAATACCTGCAAGGTCGCTTCAAAGAGACCAGCGGGATTCGTTATGAGATCCGCTATCGGCAGGTGTCGCCTGGGCGTAAGCAAACCTTCTTCGTCGATTTCACGTACAGCGCCAGCTACAAAATCCCAACGCCGGACGGCGAGGTGTGGCGGCGTCGCGTGGCCGACGATCGGCTCGAGATCGTGCGCGAAGGCGAAAGCTTCAAGATCCTGTCCGGTATGTGAGCTGCAGCGGCACCCAAACGTAGGCGGCGAAACTACGGAACCGGCGCATCTTCGCGGATGCTCACGATGCGGTAGCTCTGCTGATCCGGTCGCAGCGCGAAGGCCATCTCGTCCGCAAACAGCCGCGTCTTGCCAGAGTGCGAGACGTTGAGCCGCACCCGCACGAACACCTGATCGCGCGCCAAATCGCTCGGTAACGTGCGCGCGGCTTTCAAACTCTCCGCGTCTTGGTAGCGATAGATTTCGACGTCCGCTTCGCGGTACAGCGGCACGCCGCGCAACACCGTGTAGTCGAGCTGCAGAAAGCGTGAGCGCAAGGCGCCGCGCGCGGGCTGCCGATTGCCGGACGAATCGATGAAGGCTTGATCAGTGAGCAAGCCGTCGAGCACCTCCGGCGATTCACCCACGACGCCCTGAAAGAAACGCGCGATGGTGGCTCGGGCCTGGGCGGCGCTGCGCGGCGCACTCAACACCAACAATGCCGCTTCCGAGCGCCCTTGGCTCTTACTCGCAGGCAAACGCGACACTGGATCGACGGCGATGGCAGGCGGACGACGACGCGGCGGCTCCTCGTTGGGATCGGTGGTGGCAAAGCGCGCGGGGCTCGGGCTGCAAGCTGGGAGCAAGCACGCCGACAGACCGAGCACCCAGGCGCCGCGCAGCGAATGGCGCGTGCCGTGGTGGTTCACAGCGGCTCGACTCGCGGATCTTCAGTGCGCGACAGCGTGACGATGGCGCGCTCGTTCACCTCGGTCCAACCGCTCGGCAGCGCATCCAGATCGGATGCCAAGATGGTGAAGTGCGTGCTGTCGATGCTCGGAATTCGAGCGCGGCGCATGCCGTCTTCTCCGAGCAGCCCTTCGACGTCGAACTTGCCACGCAGCACACGGTAGCCGAGCGCTCCGTTGCGGTGCACGGCCAGCATCGACTCGCCGTTGGTCACCAAGATGTTGCCGCCGTTCGGGCCGAAGCCTTCCTCCGCAGACAGGCGATCGACCAGCGAGATCGAAGCGCGCAGCGCAGCGGCGACATGGTTCATCGCCACGTGTCCTTCATCGAGGTGCCCAGCGTCGTGCAAAAACGACAGGAACAAGTAGAAGAAGCACTCGCTGTCGGTCTCGCCGCGCACGTTGCGCCGCAAAAACTCGGGCTGCGAAGCCAGCAGCCGCTCACGCAGATTTTCGAACCCGCCGATCGTGCCCGTCTGCGCGAAAACCCACGATCGATAGCGGAACGGGTGCGTGTTTTCGGTGCGCAAAGCGCCGACGCTGGCGCGCCGCACGTGGCCTATCAACACGTCCGTGCGAATGTCTTCCGCTGCTTCGGTGAGATCGATCTCGTTGCGATCGTCGATTGGCCGACGCCGCAGAAGGATTTCGCCAGCCTGATAGAAGCCGAGCCCCCAACCGAGCGGCTCACCTGGTGCACGTCGAACGCGCAGCAGATCAGCATGCGACTTCAGAACGAGCGCTCCGAGATCGGAACGGTTGCCGATGAACCCGAACATCCGTGCCATCCCTTGGAATGATACCGCTCAGCGGCGCGGTCGGCACCTCCACTCGCGAACACGACAAAAGCGTACCACCCCGGCCTGACAGCCGAGGCGCTTCGTTTCGACGCTCGCGCTCGTCGCGTAGGTAAGCTAGCTCTTCACTAAGCGTGGACCTCGCCGAATTCAAAGAAGCGCTGCTCGCGGTGATGGACCAAAAAACGCACTGGGCTTGGAGCGCGTTTACGTCAGGTCAGGTCGCACGCGAGCGGCTAAACGTCCACCTGGAGCAGGAATATGCGACCTATGTGCGAGATTTCCCCGTGCTCGTTGGTCGCGCATACGTGGCGTGTCCCATCCCCGAAGCACGTCGCGAGCTGATCGCGAACGTGTACGAGGAGGAAACGGGCGGACTATTTGCGGGCCGGCCACATCCTGAGCTCTTCCTCGAGTACCCGCGTGGCCTCGGGATGGACCTCGAACGCTTCAATAACGTGGCGCTCTTACCCAAGGCTGCCGAGTATCGACGCGTGCTCGACGACGCCACGCTGCGCGCTGGCTGGGAAGCGGCAGCTGCCGTGACCACCTTGTTCGTCGAGGGCACCGCGCATGAACGTGCGGATCTCGCGAGTGAAAACCCTCGACCTCTGCCGCCGTTGGAGGAGCACCCGTTGGTGCGCCACTACGGTCTGTCACTCGAGCACCTGGCACTCACCAAGGCGCATCGTCAGGTCGAAGGCGACCATCGCCGCTCGGCGTGGCGCGTCATCCTGAACTTCGTAGGGCCCGCTGCCCGCCCCGGCGTAGTCGACGCGATGCAGCGAGCTCTCGCCGGATGGCTCAGCTATCGCGATGAGGTTGCTGAAGCCTGCGGAGTGCGCCGCTGAAGAGACGTTTCAGTGTGGTCGAAATGCGGAGTTTCGTCGACGGGCGCAATCCGTGATGTAAGAGGGCTGGCGCTCTCGAGCTAGGGGCGCGAAAGTCGAGCAGTTTCGAGGCAGGCCGACCCGGGTCTGTGCCCATCGATAGGGAGATCAGCTTGAAGAGTATCCGTCGTTTCTCGCACGCTGCTGGTGGAGGGGTGATGCGCGCGCTGGCGTTGAGCGCCTCGATTGGCTTGGCTGTCGTCACGTCCGCATGCGGCGCAGTTTTCCCGGAGCTGACGACGCCCGTGCGGCAACCGCCGCCTGGCTTCGTGATGGACCCGCCGCCTCCGTCCGACTTGCTCTACATCGAGTTCGAACGCGCCACGATTCCCTCGAAGACGCGCGACGGCCGTGCTTGGGATTCGGTTGGCGGCTCGTTGCCGGATCCGATCGCGAAGCTACTCGTTGATGACGTCGACCTCATCACGACACCAGTGCACGCGAATACGCTCACTCCCACGTGGCCCAATCAGAAGCGCGGCAACTACCGGATCCGCGACGGAGCTCGCCTGCGCGTCGAGCTCTGGGACAATAATCCCCTGAACAATCGCCCCATCTGCACGCAAGAAGTTCACGAGTTGAAGGAGCGCATCGGCGATGCAGGTACCATCGATGTCACTTGCGACAGCGGTGCGTATGTAAGGCTCGTCGCACAGCCGGCGCGCGGCAAACTGGGCCTGGGTTTTTCGTACGAGATTCGCACCGACGACGTATTCGTTGCCCGAGTTTTCACCGAGTCGCCCGCGGCGCGCGCCGGCATCAAAAAGGGCGATCAAATCGTCAGCATCATGGGGGAGCCGGTGAAGGACATGCCCGAAGGGCGCGTCCGCAGTCTGATCAACTCCAACGGAGCCACGGGGCTTGCGCTGCGCCTGCGTGGGATCGACAAACAAGAGCGTGATGTCCTGCTCAAGGATGGACCGATTTACCCGCTGATCAGCGAAGACCTGCCGTGACGATGCCGACGCTGCTAGACGCGCAGAGAACCTCTTTGATCGTGAGCGAAGTGCCCGCGCGGCGAACCCTGCGCGTGCGCGGTAAGGATGCGGTCTCGTGGCTCAATGGGCTCGTGACGTGCGATGTGGCGGCGGTCGATGCGCGCCGTGGAGCGTACGGTCTGCTACTTACCAAGCAGGGTAAGATCGTCACCGATCTCGACATCGTGAAGAGTGAGGGCGGGCTGCTGCTTGGTATGGGCGACGCGGTATTCGACGCAGTGTGCCAGCTGCTCGATCGCTACTTGGTGATGGAGGACGTCGAGCTCGAGCCCGCGCCGGAGTTGAGTTGGTTGCGGCTGACGGGGCGCGGCGCCGAAGACGTGCAGGTCGAAGGCGTGGTCGCGCGCGGCAGCATCGATTGGTTGCGCATCGGGGGAGAGGCGCTGGTGACTTCGAGCGCGCAACGCGAAGCGTGCTTGCAAGCGCTGAAGTCGGTGTCACTTCACGCGAGCGCTGCCGACTGGGAGCTGCTCCGTTTGGCCCACGGCTTTCCCAAGTTCGGCGTCGACTTCGGTCCTGATGACAATCCACACGAGGCTTCACTCGAACGCCGCGCGGTTTCGTGGTCGAAAGGCTGCTACCTGGGTCAGGAAGTCGTTTGCATGCAAGACATGCGAGGCCGCGTGAAGCGACGGCTCACTCCGCTCGAGATCGCAGCCGATGCCGCGGCAGTCGATGCCGAAGTACGGGCTGAAGGAGAGGCCGAGTCGGTCGGGCGCCTGACGAGCGTGGCGAGCGCTGAAGGGCGCGCCTTCTGCATGGCTCGGTTGCGCGCGCCTTTTTTCGAAGGCTTGCGTGCGCTGGAAGTAGCCGGGCGACCGGCACGGATTCTCACTCCGCCAAGCGCGGGATGATGGTAGGGTCAAACGAACTGGTATGACGTCTGCGGATCGCCCCAATCAAGTTTCAGCAAGCCGCTTCACGAGCTCTGGATTGCGCATCGCGGAAGACGCGCTGGCGCTGATCGCGCAAACCCCGCTCGTTGGTTTGCGTCGGGTCGCTCCGGCGGGCAGCAGCGTGCTCGCCAAGGCCGAGTTCATGAATCCGGCCGGCAGCGTGAAAGATCGTCCGGCGCTCTCGATGATCTTGGCTGCGGAGCGAAGCGGTACTCTAAAAGCTGGCGCCACCATCATCGAGGCGACCAGCGGCAACACAGGGATCAGCTTGGCAATGATCGCGGCGGTGCGCGGCTATCGTTGCATGCTGGTGATGCCAGAGGACATGAGCCTCGAGCGCCGCTACATCTTGCGTGCATACGGGGCGGACATCGTGCTCACTCCCGCCGCCGACGGCATGAGCGGCGCCGTCAACCGCGCCCAAGCGCTCCTCTCGGAAACGGCCGGCGCCTTCATGCCGAGCCAGTTTACCAACGCTGCCAACCCCGAAAGCCATGAGCTTGGCACCGCGCGCGAAATCCTGGAACAGACCGACGGCAAGATCGCGGCTCTCGTCGCCGGCGTCGGGACGGGCGGCACCATTACCGGTGTCGGTCGCGTTCTCCGGCGCGAGCTCGGGAAGCAAGTGCGCATCGTTGCGGTGGAACCCTCGAACAGCGCCGTGCTCAGCGGCAAGCCGCCGGGCATGCACGGCATTCAAGGCTTGGGCGCTGGTTTCATCCCGCAGATCCTCGATCGCTCCGTAATCGACGAAGTCATCGAGGTGACTGACATCGCTGCCGAACGCATGGCACGCCGCTTGGCGCGCGAAGAAGGCTTGCTGGTAGGGCCTTCATCAGGTGCCAACGTTCACGCAGCGTGTGAAGTTGCCGCTCGCCTCGGCGGAGGCAACGTCGTGACCATCTTGTGCGATTCGGGCGAACGCTACCTCTACTAATGCGGTCCCAAGCGCGGCGCGGCGCGCAACTACGTCCCGGAGAACACCGGTTTCCGTCGCGCTAGGAAGGCATTGACGCCTTCGCGCGCGTCGGCGCTGGCGAGCAGGTTGAGTTGGCCCGCGCGTTCGCGATCGAGAGCTTGGTCGAGAGTGCCGTTCATGCCGTCGCGCAGAGCACGTTTGATGGCGCGGAGCGCGAGGGGCGCAGATTCGAGCAGTTGGCCGACGACGCGTTGGACTTCGGCGTCGAGGGCTTCGGGTGCAACGACGCGAGCGACGAGCCCAATCGTCAGCGCTTGTTCTGCAGTGAAGCGAGTGCCGAGGAGTTGGTGTTCGAGGGCGCGTCCGAGACCGATCAGGCGGGGGAGGTGGAAGGTGCCGCCGCCGTCTGGCATGAGGCCAATGGCGACGAACTTTTCTTCGAAGTAGGCGCGCGTCGAGGCAACGCGGAGATCGCAAGCCAAAGCGAGATCGGCGCCGAAACCGACGGCGGGACCGTCGATGGATGCGAGCACCGGCTGCGGCGCTGCGTCGATGGCGCGGATGAGGCGATGGAAGCCGTCGAGGCGCTTCTGCAGGCGATCGGCAGAGTCGATGTCTTGCGCGGCGCTGCGCAAGTCCACCCCGGAGCAGAAGGAGCCACCCGCGCCGCTTACGACGAGCACACGCAGGGATGTGTCCGCTGAGGCCGCTTCGAGTGCGTCGGCGAGTTCGCTGACGAGAGCTTCGTCGAGCGAGTTTTTGCTTTGGGGGCGGTTTAGTCGGAGGTCGAGTACGGCCCCTTCGCGCAGTTTCAGCAGCACCGCTTCGCTCATTGCCGCACAATAACCGGTGCTTTGGCGGCTGTCGCGCTCTCGGCGAGAGCTGGTGTAGGGCGGCCGGCGAACGGCGCGCTGGGCAGAAAATGCTAGGAAGGTCGCGCCCGGGCGCCGATTTTTTTCGCCGAGGGCACGGTCACCGCCATGGGTCGTCCTTTCCACATCCCTGAATCGATTCCGCTCGCCGAACAACGCGGCCAGACCTTTCCGGCGCTGGTCGAGATCATGCAGCGGCTGCTCGCGCCGGACGGCTGCCCGTGGGATCGCGAACAGAGCTTCGAGAGTCTGCGCAAGTACGTGCTGGAGGAGGCGTGCGAGGTAATCGACGCGGTGGACTCCGGCAGTCGCGAGCACTTGCGCGAGGAGCTGGGCGACCTGGCGCTTCAAGTTGCGTTTCTCGCCGAGCTCGGGCGCGCGGAAGGGAGCTTTGGTCCCGACGACGTGATGCGCGCCATCATCGAGAAATTGGTGCGGCGGCATCCACACGTGTTCGCCGAAGTCGACGTGAAGGACAGCGATGAGGTGGTGCGCAATTGGGAGCGCATCAAGGCTGCCGAGAAGAGCGAGCGGGGCGTGCTGGACGGCGTGCCGCACTCCTTGCCGGCGTTGTATCGCGCGCAGCGCATGAGCGAGAAGGTGAGCCGCGTGGGCTTCGATTGGCCCGACGGGCGCGGTTCACGCGACAAAGTGAGTGAAGAGCTGCGTGAGCTCGACGAGGCGATGGAGCGCGGCGACAAGGCGGCGGTCGAGGCGGAGCTGGGCGATTTGCTATTCGCGTTGGTCAATTTTGCGCGCCATGCCGGCGTCGACGCCGAGACGGCGCTGCGCGGCAGTTGCGATCGCTTTTCGCGGCGTTTTGCGCACGTGGAGCGGCGCGTGAAGGAGCAACACGGAGGTTGGCCACGCGCAGGCGATGGCTCGGCCACGCGCGGTGTGCCGTTGGAAGTGATGGACGGCTATTGGGACGAAGCCAAGCGCGAGGGCAAGTGAGCGAAGAACACGAACTTCCTGCGGCGGTCGCCACCAACCTGACGTCGCTGGCTCGTTTTCCCGAGGAATGGGAGACCGCGCTGACCGAGTTGGGGGAGCCGAAGTACCGCGCGGCTCAGGTGTTTCGCTGGTTGCAGCGCCGCGGCGTTTTTGCGCCCGCAGAAATGACCGATTTGGCGCTCGGGTTGCGCGAGAAGCTCGCTGGCTTGGGCCTGCGTTCACCGGTGGAGGTGGAGCGCGTGCAGCGTTCGCAAGATGGGACGCGGAAGTTACTGCTCTCGTTATTCGACGGCGGGCGCGTCGAGTGCGTGCTGATCCCCATGACGCGGCTCGATGCGGACGCCGATGCATCTGCCGCAGTGGAAGACGAGACCGAGACAGACGAGGCCGACGAAAAGACCAAGGTCACGTTGTGCATCTCGACGCAACACGGCTGCGCCATGGGATGCCGTTTTTGCGCGAGCGGGCGCGCGGGCCTTCTGCGCGGCTTAAAAGCGGCGGAGATCGTCGCACAGGTGTTGGTCTCGAAGCGCTACTTGGAGCCGCACGAAGAGCTCAAGAATCTGGTGTTCATGGGCATGGGCGAGCCGCTGCACCATTACGACGAAACCGCGCGTGCCCTGCGACTATTGATGCATTCGGAGGGGCTCGGCATGAGTCCACGTCGCATTACGGTCAGTACCGTCGGGCTAGTCCCCGGCATTCAGAAGCTGGGGCGTGATTTCGACGGCAAAGTAGGGTTGGCGGTATCGCTGCATGCGCCGAACGACACCGTGCGCAGCAGCATCATGCCGATGAACGATCGCTTTCCGATTCGTGAGTTGATGCAGACCTTGCGCGCCTATCCATTGCCGCGCCGGCGCCGTATCACCATCGAGTACACGCTCATCAACGGCGTCAACGACGGGCGCGAGCACGCAGCGGAGCTCATTGCGCTTTTGCGTGGCTTGCCCGTAAAGATCAATCTGATTCCGATGAATCCGGTCGAGGGGTCGGGGTACGGCGCGCCGAGCAATGCGCGCGTCGCCGATTTTCAACGCGCGCTTTCGGCAGCGGGCTACAGTTGTTTCGTGCGCACCCGACGAGGAGACGAGGTCGACGCTGCCTGCGGGCAACTCGCGTTGGCTCCGGAGCTGGTCGAGCTGCGCCGTCGTGAGAAGCCCAACAAGCCCAGCGCGTGAGCCATGTTCGGCAAAATTCTGATCTTGAACCGCGGAGAGATCGCGTGTCGCATCTTGCGCACCTGCAAGCGCCTCGGCGTTCGCAGCGTCGCAGTGTATTCCGACGCCGATGTGGCGTTGCCACACGTGACGCAAGCCGATGAAGCCGTGCGGCTCGGGCCGGCGCCGGTCAAGGATAGCTACCTGAATCTCGATGCGGTCGTTGCGGCGATTCGCAGCACTGGGGCCGAAGCCGTGCACCCTGGCTACGGCCTGCTCAGCGAGAACCCACGGCTGGCGCGCGCTGTGGCCGAAGCGGGTGCAATCTTCGTTGGTCCACGCCCCGAAGCGCTCGAGCAACTCGGCGACAAGATCTCTGCGCGTGCGTTGGCTCGCTCGGTTGGCGTCGAACCCCCGCCGGGTAGCGCGAGCCCGCTCGATTCGAACGACGCAGAAGCGCTTCAGCGTGAGGCCGAACGCGTCGGCTTCCCAGTAATCGTGAAGGCGGCAGCGGGTGGTGGCGGCATCGGTATGCTGGTGGTCGAGCAGGCGAGCGATCTCGCACGCGCCGTGAAGACGTGTGCCGATCGGGCTCGCCAGGCGTTCTCTGATGATCGCGTATACCTCGAGCGCTACTTGAGCGAGCCCCGCCACATCGAGGTGCAAGTTTTAGCGGATCGGGCTGGCAATGCTGTGGCTCTCGGGGAGCGTGAGTGCAGCGTGCAGCGCCGCCACCAAAAGGTGTTGGAAGAGTCCCCGAGCCCGGCGAGCTTTTTCGAAGGCCACGCTGGGGAAGCTCGTCGTGAGGCATTGTTTGCCAAGGCGCTCGCCGTGGTGCGCGCAGCCAAGTACGAAAACGCTGGCACCGTGGAGTTCGTGTTCGACAGCGCCGGCAACGGTTACTTTCTCGAGGTCAACGCTCGTTTGCAGGTGGAGCACCCGGTTACGGAAATGGTAACGGGCTTGGATTTGGTGGAGGAGCAACTGCACATCGCTTGCGGCGAACCGCTGCGCGGCGAGGTCGTGAATGCGCAGCGGCGGGGCCACGCCATCGAGGTGCGTGTTTATGCCGAGGATCCAGCCAAGAACTTCATTCCGCAGCCGGGCCGTTTGGAGCGCTTCACGTTTCCAACGGAGCTTCCCGGTGTGCGCGTCGAAACGGGTTTTACGGCAGGCTCGGAGGTGACGCCGTTCTACGATCCCTTGCTGGCGAAGGTCATCGCTCACGCCGACACGCGCGAAGCCGCGATCGCTCGCCTCGATCAAGCGCTGGCCGAGAGTGAGATTGCGTTGGCGGGCCCGAAGGGGCCGCGGGTCACGAACCTTTCGTGGCTCCGGCACGTGCTCGCCGACTCGCGCTTTTCTGCGGGAGCGTACGACACGTCGCTGCTTTCGAAACTTGGAGTGAGCACATGAGTCAGGAGCTGATCGAACGCGCTCGCGCGTGGGTGGCGGCCGATCCGGATCCCACCACCCGTCATGAGCTGCAAACGTTGATCGACAGCGGGACGGTCTCCGAGCTCACCGAGCGCTTCCAAGCCGAGCTCGATTTCGGGACGGCTGGGCTGCGTGGCGAAGTGGGGGCGGGCCCGGCTCGCATGAATCGTGCGGTGGTGATGCGAGCGACACGAGCGCTGGCGGATCATCTCGCGGCGCGCACGCCCGACGCTCGCAGCTTGCCCGTCGTGATCGGCTTCGATGCACGTTTGACCAGCCGCGCGCTGGCGGAAGCGGCTGCGGGCGTGATGCTCGCGGCGGGCTTTTCCGTACGCTGGTTCGATGCGCCGGTGCCCACGCCGCTCGTGTGTTACGCGGCGCGCGCCTATGCAGCGGCGGCTGCGCTGGTCGTGACGGCGAGCCACAATCCGAAGCGCGACAACGGCCTCAAGGTGTACGGCAGCGACGCGCGCCAGCTCGTTGCGCCGGATGACGTCGACGTGGCACGGCGACGTGAGCTGGTTGGCGGAGCCTCGGAGATTGCATGCGTCGAGTTCACCACGGCACGCGCGACGCTGGCTGAAGGGCGCTTCCAAGTGGTGCCGAGCTCACTCGCCGAGCGTTACCTAGACGAAGTCGAAGCTCTGTTGCCTTCGAAATCCGCGCCTCGGAAGCTACGCATCGTGTACACGCCAATTCACGGCGTTGGGCTCGAGCTGGCGCGCGCCGCACTCACGCGGCGTGGCTTTACGGACGTGCACGTCGTGGCCGAACAAGCCAAACCGGATGGCACGTTTCCGACCGCTGAGTTTCCCAATCCGGAGCTCGACGGAGTGCTCGATCGCGCGCTTGCGCTGGCCCGCTCCGTGAACGCTGACATCGTGCTCGCAAATGACCCCGATGCCGATCGGCTCGCGGCAGCCGTGCGCCTGCCCGACGCTGGTTGGCGTGTACTGACCGGCAACGAAGTCGGCATACTGCTCGCCGACTTCGTGCTCGCGCAGGCTCCCGCGAAGCCGCGCCCGCTGCTGGTAACCTCGATCGTCTCGAGCCCGCTTTTGACGCGTGTGGCGGCCGCGCACGAAGCTCGCTGTGAACGCACGCTGACCGGCTTCAAGTGGATTTGGCACGCCGCGCGCACGCTCGAAGCCGAAGCCGGCGTGCGCTACGCGATGGGATGCGAAGAAGCGCTCGGCTACTCGATTGGGCCGGTGGTGCGCGACAAAGACGGCATCTCGGCGCTGCTCTGGCTCAGTGAGCTCGCCGAGCGCTGCCGAGCCGAGGGCAAAACTCTGATCGACCGCTTGCACGAGATCTTCGCGGAGCACGGCGTGTGGGCGAGCGCGCAGGTGTCGCTGTTCAATCCGTCCGCGCGCGGTGCCGAGATCACCCGCGAGCAAGTCGAACGCCTCACCCGCACGCAGCCGGAAGCGCTGGGAGGGCTCAAAGTGCGCGACTTCGCCGATTATCGCGTCGCAGCTGATGAGCGCCCAGCTTGGCGCGGCGCGAGCGACGTGCTCGAGCTGTCGCTGGAAGACCAATGCCGCGTGCTGGTGCGGCCGAGTGGCACCGAACCGAAGCTCAAGATTTACGCCGATGCGCAGCTGACGCGCACGGCTGGCGAAAGCATCTCCGCAGCGAGTGAACGCGCGCGACAACGCGCACGCACTTTGGCCGAGGAAATGGCCGCCTGGTTGCGCAGCGCGACGTCGAGCTAGACCTCGACGTCGAACTTCACGACCTCCACCTCGGCCAAATCCGGGATGGCTTGCTCGAGCTGCGCGCGAATGTCGGCTGCGGTGCCCACCACCACAATCACGAGATCCTTCTCCGGCAAGCGCGCGGCGAGTGCCTGATTCACTTGCTCCAAGCTGGCCGCTGCCACGCGCGCCAAGTACTGCTCGTAGTAGTGTTCGGGAAGGTCATAGAGACGTGCATCGAGGGCCAACCCAACCCGCTTCGAAGGCGTGTCCACCGCGAAAGCGTGCGAACGCGTGAGATAACGCTTTGCCCACGCGAGCTCCTTCTTGGTGACACCTTCCGCGCGCAACTTCTGCAACATCTCGAGCTGGAGAGCGATGCAGGGCGCTGCGTCTTCGGCCTTCGGAAACGTCCACATGCTGAACGCTTGGCGCCGCCGATCCACAGGCAAGCTCGAGTAGGCGCCGTAAGACCAGCCCCGTTTCGAACGCACCTCTTGTGTCATGCGCGCGGTGAAGGTGCCGCCGAAGATGGTGTTGCCGATGAGCAGCGGCGTGTGATCCGCATCGTGTGCATGCGTGCCGAGGCCGCCGATCAGAATTTGGGTTTGGGTGCGCTCCGGCTTGTCGACGATGACGAGTCGCCGCCCTGGGCGCACGCTGGGTTCCGGCGTGGTCTCGACGGGAACTTCGCCGCTCGGCAAGTCGGCTAGCAACCGCTGTGCGCTGGCTTCCGCCTCTGCCTGCGTGATGTCGCCCGAAAAAGCGACAATCAGACCTTCACGTGTGACGAGCTGTTGCGCCTTGCGGGCCACGTCGGCTGGCGTGATGCGCTCGAGTGTGCTCGAGATACCATTGACTGGGCGACCATAAGGGTGGCCGTCGAACATGGCTTTGCGGAACCAGCGTCGACCGAGGCCACGATCGTCGTCGAGCGCCTCGACCAGCTCGGCTTGCGTCTCTCGCACGAGGCGGCCAAGCTCTTCTTCGCTGAGGCCGGGGTGAGCTAGCACGTCGGCGAGCACTCCCAAAAAGGCGTCCAGCGAACGCCGGATCACCGTGCCTTGAAACACAGTTGCGCTCGGGTTCACTTCGACGGCCAGCGAACCACCCAGCGCATCGATCAAGGTGTCGATTTGCTGCGGGTCGCGACCGCCACCGGTGCGTCGCATCAAGCGACCGCTCACACGCGTGAGCCCTTCGAGCTCGGTGGGATCGAGAAGCGAACCCGTCTTGGTGGCAACGCTGACCGACACCAGGGGCAAATCGTGGCTGGTCTCTACCAGCACGTTCGGCTTCGACACGGCAGAGGGAGCGTTCACGGTGCCTCCGCGGTGTGGCTCGCCATTTGGGGTTGTGGCCGCACCAGTACGATCGAGCGCTTGCCTTCCGGGAAGTATTTACGGGCGACACGCCGGAGCTCACTCGAGCCGATCTGGCGGGTCGCTTCCAGTCGCTCGAACGCAGCGGCGGGTCGGCCCAGCACCGTATCGTAGAAGCCAATCGTGGAAGCTTTCCCGTCCACGGTGTCGAGCCCGGCGAGCAAACCGAGCTCGAAGCGTGCGCGCCCGCGCTCGATTTCATCATCCGAAATCGCTTCGTCGCGAACCCGCGCGAGCTCCTGATCGATCACGCTGAGGAGCTCTTCGGCGCGATGCCCTTCGCGGCACGAAGCGAAGATCTCGATGAGCCCCGGATCTTTGAACGGGCCGACGAACGCGCGTACCTCGCTGGCAAGTTCCAGCTCGCGTACCAGGCGTTGATGCAAGCGGCTGGCACGGCCGCCGAACAGCACCTCTACCAAGAGCGATACGATCGGATGATCCCAATCGCCGAGGGCAGGCGAGTGATAACCAACCAAGAGCTTGTCGGTAGTGGTCGGCTTCGTGACCTCGACGCGCCGCTCTTCGAGCTGGGGAGGTTCGGGGTGCACGTCTTCGAGTGGGAGGACACTCGGGCCAATCACGCCGTAAGCCTTCGAGATGCGCGGCAACAACTGGCTCTCGGTCACGTCGCCCACCACCACGATGGTGGCATTGTTGGGCGCGTAGAAGGTTCGGTAGAAAGCCACGCAGTCGTCCGTGGTGAAGCCTTCGATGTCTGCCATCCAGCCAATCGTCGGCCATTTGTAGGCGTGGCTCTTGAAGGCGGTTGCCCACAAAATTTCACTCACCGAGCCTTCCACGTCGTCTTCGACGCGATAACGGCGCTCGTTCGCCACCACTTCTTTTTCGCTCGTGACCTGCGGGTCGCGCAGCACCAAACGCGACATGCGCTCGGCTTCGAGCTTCACCACCAGAGGCAGCTGATCGCGCGGAGTGGCCGCGTTGTACTGAGTCCAGTCGAGCCAAGTCGAAGCGTTGACTTCGGAACCAGCTTCTTCGAGCAAACGATCGAACTCGCCCGCTTCGCGCCCCTCGACCTCGTTGAACATGAGGTGCTCGAACAAGTGCGCGAGGCCGGTCTTACCCTCGTGCTCGTGACGTGAGCCCACACGAAACCAAGTGTGATACGCGACCACGGGCGCGCTGTGATCTTCACACAACAAGAGCGAGAGCCCGTTCTTCAGAACGAAGCGCTCGAGCTTGAGCGAGGGCCCGAACGCGAGCGATTCGACGTGCGTGATGGCGCCCCACTCACCAGCCTCGGCGTTGATCTTTTCGAGTAAGGCCGCTCGGCGTGCGTTTTTAGAGCCAGAGCTCGAAGCTGTCGAGCGAGCGCGGGAAGGCGCAATGGGCGCTTGCATGAAGCACCCATACCACGGAAATGGCGACCCCAAAGCCGGTAGTACGACGCGCTGGTCGGCTAATTTTCCAGCTTTAGAACAGCTAAAAATGCGTCTTGCGGCAACTCGACGCTACCAACCGACTTCATGCGCCGCTTGCCCTCTTTTTGCTTCTCGAGCAGCTTGCGCTTGCGGCTGATGTCGCCGCCGTAGCACTTGGCGGTCACGTCTTTGCGCAGCGCGCGCACCGTCTCGCGGCTGATCACCTTGGCACCGATGGCCGCCTGAATCGCCACTTCGTACTGCTGCCGCGGCACCAGCTCTTTCAGCTTGGCAGCCAACGCGCGACCGCGTGTGTACGCCGAATCGCGGTGCACGATCACGCTGAGAGCGTCCAGCGGCTCGCCGTTCAGGAGCATGTCGAGCTTCACGAGATTGTCAGCGCGATAACCGACGATCTCGTAGTCCATGCTGGCATAGCCGCGCGACACGCTCTTCAGCCGATCGTGGAAGTCGAGGATCACTTCGGCGAGCGGGATCTCGTAGGTGACCACGACGTGGTCTTTGGTGGCGTAGTGAATGCCAATCTGCACACCGCGACGCTCTTCGCAAAGCGACACCACCGGGCCAACGTAGTCAGCGGGCACGTGAATCGTTAGCTTGAGGATCGGCTCCTCGATGGTTTCGATGTCGCCGACCGCCGGCATCTTCGAAGGGTTGTCGACGCGCACCGTCTCGCCGCTCTTCGTGTGCGCGATGTAAACCACGCTCGGCGCGGTCGTGATGAGATCGAGGTCGTACTCGCGCTCGAGCCGTTCTTGCACGATTTCCATGTGCAGCAGGCCCAAGAAGCCGCAGCGGAAGCCGAAGCCGAGTGCGTCCGAAGTGTCGGGCTCGAACTGGAACGAAGCGTCGTTCAAGTGCAGCTTGTTGAGCGCGTCACGCAGGCTCTCATAGTCTGCCGAGTCCGTCGGGAAGATGCCGGCGAACACCATCGGCTTGATTTCGCGAAAGCCGGGGAGGGGAGCATCGGCCAAGTTGTAGAACAGTGTGACCGTGTCACCGATCTTCGTGTCTTCGGTGCTCTTGATGTTGGCCGAAACGAAGCCGACCTCTCCCGGGCCGAGCTCCGTGAGCGCCGTCGGGTGCGGCGCGAAGCAACCGATCTCGGTCACATCGTAGGTGCGACCGGTGGCCATGAACTTCATGCGGTCACCCTTGCGCAGGGTGCCTTGCATCACGCGCACCATGATCACGGCACCGCGATAGCTGTCGTACCAGCTGTCGAAGAGCAGCGCTTTGAGCGGCGCGTTGGCGTCGCCCTTTGGCGGCGGAATGCGCGCGACCACTGCCTCGAGCACGTCCGGCACGCCGACGCCGGTCTTGCCGCTGGCGAACACCGCGCCGCTGCAGTCGAGCCCGATCACCTCTTCGATTTGCTCGCCGGCACGATCGACGTCGGCGGACGGCAAATCCACCTTGTTTAGGACCGGAATCACCTCGAGGTTGTTCTCGATGGCGAGGTACGCGTTGGCGACGGTTTGCGCCTGCACGCCTTGCGTTGCGTCCACCACCAACAACGCGCCTTCACAGGCACGCAAGCTGCTCGACACCTCGTAGCTGAAGTCGACGTGTCCCGGCGTATCGATCAGTTGGAGCTGATACTCCTCGCCATCTTTCGCCCGGTAACGCAGCCGCACGGACTGCGCCTTGATGGTGATGCCGCGCTCGCGCTCGAGCTCCAGCTTGTCCAAGAACTGATCGACCCGCTCGCGCGCAGTGATAGCGCCGGTCACGTCGAGGATGCGGTCGGCGAGCGTGCTCTTTCCATGATCGACGTGAGCGATGATGGAAAAATTTCGGATCTTCTGCGGGTTGGTGGGCATCGGAGTGGACGGCGAGGTACTCGCTCGGGAAGGGCGCGGGGGTTTAGCACCAGCGAGCGCGCCAGCGCTATCGCGACCGAGCTGCCGCTCGCCTACTTCTTCGCGGCCTTGGCAGGCACGTCGAGGCTCATCTGACCCGGGAGCTGGTGCTCATAGCGGCTCAAGACGAGATCGATGCCCTCACGAATGTAAACGGCGACCGGCACCTTGGTGCGGCTGTGCAAGAGGTGGAGCCGTTCATTCTGCTCCGGCGTGATGTAGACGGTGGTCGAAATCTTCTTGCGTGACATCGCCGCTCGGGTGGCTGCCGTTGCCAGCCGTTACACTAGATTCCCATACGTATGTTGTCAAACCGTGGCAGCGCTGTTCACCCGATAAAAGAGCTTTAATTTCAACCTCTTATAGGAAATTAGAGCCGCGCAAGCGCGTTGAGACTGCGCCTGCTGCAGAGCGGCTAGAAATCGGCTGTTCGGTTCGCATCGATGAGCGCAGCGGCCCCTGGTTGCCGCATCGCGGGGAGCCAGCCTACCAGCGAGCCGAGCGTTACTACCTGTGTGACATGCCTGGTGTTTCGCCAGGGGGCGGAGTAGAAAGCCAAGGGCGAGGGCTTCTTTGCGGCTCCTCGGCGCTTCCACCGCGCGCCCTTTGATGAGCGGGCTTCGTTTATCAGCAGGACTTCAGCAAGGACTTCAAGGTCACATGAGGGTGTTTTCGACGATTCGCGCCGGCTCGTTCGCGGGATTCGCATGGGTGGCTTTATTGCAGTGTGCTTGTAGCTCGAACCCCGCCGCCAAAGGGGCTGAAGCCGCGAGCGCCCCGCGCGACACCACCATCAAGCACGAAGAGTGCGCCCTGAACTCGTCTTCGGCGGAGCGCCTCGACGCGAACGGTGACGGTAAGACCGACGTCACCATTGTGAAGGACGGCAGCCGCGAAGCGTGCCGCGCCATCGACCTCAACTTCGACGGCATCGTCGATTCGTGGATTTACTACGACTCGAGCGGGCAGGTTCGTCGCCGGGAGAGCGACTACGACCGTGACGGTCGTATCGACGAGATCGCGACGTTCAGCGCTGGAGTCGTTTCCGAAAAGCTCCGCGCCACGATGCTCGCGAACCAGATCGACACCTGGGAGTTCTACAAAGGTGGCAAGCTGGCACGCACCGAGCGAGATTCGAACGGCGACCACGTCGTCGATCAGTGGTGGGAGTATCCGCGCGAAGGTTGCCCGGTGATTCACGCCGACGTGAACTCGGACGGCAAGCCCGATCCCGGCGCGAGCGTCGACTACTGCAAAGAGACTGGGTATGTCCCGCCCGAGCGCCAGGACTACCGCAAAACCGAAGGGCCCAGCTTCCAACAGAGCGGCACGCCCCTGCCGACCGAGCTCGAGTCGAAGGAAGCTCCGGCTCCGGCTGCCGCTCCCGCTCCCGCAGCGCCAGCTGCCCCGGCGGACGCCACCAAGAAGACCGATACTAAAGGAGGCGCCAAGTGAAGCCGCTGATTTGGGGGGTCGCGCTACTGAGCGTCGTTGGTGGAGTGCTCGCCGCGTGCGGCTCCAGCTCGCAAACGCCGCGCACACCGATGAAGGAAGTCGCCGGCGTTCCTTCCGACGATCGTTCGCGTTGTGACTTCAAGGGCCGCGCCGATCGAGAAGTATCGGAAGCGACTGGCCCGGGTTCGAGGTTCCCCAATATCCGCCGTGTGTACGGCATCGTCGGGCAAGGCGAAGAGCGTCGCCGTGTGCTGCTGTGCCGCGAAGTGGACACCAACCTCGACGGCGCCAAGGACATCGTTCGCACCTTCAACGACAAGGGCGAACCGTTGAGCGAGCTGTCGGATTCGAACTACGACGGCAAAATCGACACCTGGATTTCTTTCACTCGCGGCCGTGTCGCGAAGATGCAGCTCGACACGCTCGCGCGTGGCAGCGCGGACGAGACTCGGTTTTACGTAGGCGGCAAGCTTTCCCGCGCGCAGCGCGACACCAATCAAGACGGCAAGCCCGACGTTTGGGAGGTATACGAGGAAGGCAAGCTTCAGCGCATCGGCGTCGACTTGGATTTCGACGGCCACGTCGACCGCTGGGATCGCGACGAAATCGCCTTGCGCGAAATCGCGGATCGCGAGCGGCAAGACGCCGAGGCCGAAGAGAAGAAGGCGCAGGAAGAGAAGGCGCGCCAGCAGAGCGAAGCGGCCGACGCGGGCGCAACCGACGCACGCGTGAGCGCACGCAAGCGCTGACGCCAGTCCCACGCGGGTTTTTGGGGTGGCGCTGGCCGAAGTGGAGGCCTCGACTAAGGTAGCGCCCCCATGGCCGAGGAGCGACTCCAGAAGATTCTCGCGCGCGCAGGTGTTGCCTCGCGTCGCGCTGCCGAAGACCTGATCGTACAGGGCCGCGTGAAGGTCGACGGACGAGTCGTGAACGAACTCGGCGTGCGCGTCGATCCACGTCGCGCACGCATCGATCTAGACGGCAAGCGCTTGGTCGCGGAGCCGTTCGTCTACGTGATTTTGCACAAGCCGCGCGGCGTGATGTGCACGCTGAGCGATCCCGAGGGCAGAAAAACGGTCCTCGATCTGTTGAAAGGCGTGGGCGTGCGCGTAGTGCCCATCGGTCGCCTCGACTATCACACGAGCGGTGCGCTCTTGTGCACGAATGACGGCGAGTTCGCTGGCAAGCTGTTGCATCCGCGCGGCGGCGTACCGAAGGAGTACGTCGCCAAGGTGCGCGGCATCGTCGATGAAGAGTCGCTCGAACGCTGGGAGCAGAGCATCGAAATCGATGGTCGTGCCACGCGTCCAGCCTCCGTGCGCTTGCTGCGCCACGAAGGCGACAAGAGCTGGATTACGATTGTGCTCCACGAAGGCCGCAATCGCCAAGTGCGTCGCCTGGGAGAAGCGACAGGCTTCCCCGTGTTGCGGCTGGCGCGCGTCGCGCACGCCGGGATCACGACCGAAGGCTTGCGACCCGGGCAGTGGCGTCACCTCACGCGCGACGAGCTCGTCGATCTCAAGAAGGCGTACGGCGTGCCGCGCAGCGTGCGCAGCGCCGATCCGGAAGCGCTTGCAAAGCGCCCGGCTCGCCACGACGTGCGAGCGCCGCGTCGCCGTGACGCAAAAGGTCGCAGCGACGCTCAGCGCGGCGAGCTGAAGAAAGCGCGCTACGACGTGCGATCCTCGCCGCGTGGCGGAACGAAGCCGCGCGGCGCGTCGGCTACGAAACGCGGTGGGCGAGGACCTTCGGGCCCTCGCGGAACATCACGTTGACTTTGCCACCTTCGAGCACCTGATCGACGTAGCCTTCGCCGAACTTCGGGTGAATCACGAGCTCACCAACCTTGAAGGTGCGCTCCATCGAGTAGCGCGTGAAGGCGTCCACTGCCTGACCGAGCGTCTTCGAAGCCCAGCCTTCGTAGCGCTGACTTTCAGTCTTTGCTTTGGCCGCTGCACGCGCGCCCAATGATTGGCCCGAGGGGCGCGCACTCTCGCTCTTGTTGGAACGAACGTGCACGCTGGAACCCGATTGCTTCTCGTTGCGCGGAGCTCGGTAGTTGTGTTCGGCGCCGCAGGTGAGGCAAACGACGCGCTTCGGCGCGCCCGCTACCATGGCCACCACGCGGTGACCCAGATCCATCCTGCACTTCGTGCACCAGGCGTCGATTTCACTACCAGCAGTCAGCGGTTTCACTCAGTCTTCTCCTCGGAATCGTTCGGCGCGCGGCTCGGTTCGGATGCCGGCGGGGCGGGTTCGGGTGGGGGCTGCGAAGGACGGTCGCGCTTCACACTCACCTTGGTGCGCACGTCGGGTGTCGCCCGTAGGCGCTGATCATTGGGGATGAAGCGAACCTCAGTTTTGACTTCGAACGATAGGGTGGTCAAAACCTTCGCCAATTCTTCAGCGAAATTCGTCTGCTCCAAGAAGTCGCGCACTTCGCGTGCGACGGCTCGATAGAGCCCGTTTTTGGTTTCATCGAGCTGCGAGAGCAAGACGCTCAAGGCTTCTTTCGGCAGCTTCAGATCCGAAACCAAATTGCGGACGTTCTCGGGCCCCTCGGTCAGCTTTTCGTAGCCGACCTCTAGCACGCGACGAAGGATCTCTGGGATCAGTCGCTCGAGTCGACGCTGCTCGCGCTCCCGATCATCGCCTTCCGGCGGGCGTTCCGTTGCCACGCGGGGGCGTCGTACCGTGGAGCAAGGGAGACGTCAAACCCAGTGCTTCGCCTAGAGGGCAGCGGGCTTTCGGTTTCGTCGCGGGACGGGCTGGCCGAACCGATGGTAAAATGAATCCGTGACGTTACAGGACGAGTTTCGTGCGAGGCGGAAGCGTGTGCTCGAGGCAATTCACCCCGGTGCGCTCCTGATCTTCTCGGCGCCGGTTGCAATTCGAAACAATGACGTCGAACACGAGTACCGCCAGGACTCCGACTTCTACTACTTGACTGGTTTCGATGAGCCCGAAAGCGCTCTGCTTTTGCGCAGCGATGGCGAATCCCAGGCGGTCTTTTTCGTGCGGCCGCGCGATCCCGAGCGCGAGACTTGGGACGGCCCTCGGGCGGGCGTGGAAGGGGCGGTGCGCGACTTCGGTGCGGATCAGTCGTTCACGTTCGCAGAGTTCGACGCAAAGCTGCCGGAGCTTCTGCGCGGCGTGCCGCGGCTCTTCTACCGTTTGGGTTATGAAGAAGCGGAGGATGCACGCGTCCTCAAGGCGATCGCCGGGCTTCGACGCCGGACGCGCCAGGCCATGGTTTACCCGACCAGCATCGTCGAGCTGGACGGCGTGCTCCACGAGATGCGCCTGATCAAGTCGGCCGGCGAAATCGAGCTGATGAACCGCGCCGTCCAGATCACCGACGCGGGCCATCGAGAGCTGATGCGCGTCACGCGTCCTGGAATGTACGAGTTCGAGCTCGAGGCTTTACTGCGGCGCTGCTTCCGAGCGGCTGGGTCCGAGCGTCCTGCCTATAGCCCAATCGTGGGCTCCGGGCCCAACGCGACCATCTTGCATCATCGCAAGAACGATCGTCGCATCGGGGAGGGCGATCTGGTGCTGGTCGACGCAGGCTGCGAGTACGGTTACTACGCGGCCGACGTGACGCGCACCTACCCAGCCAACGGGCGCTTTTCTCCGCCACAGGCACGCATCTATGAGCTGGTGCTGCGCGCGCAGCTCGCCGCCATCGAGAAGTCGGTGCCCGGCTCGACTTTGGAGGCGGTGCACGAAGCGGCGCTCAACGTCATTACCGAGGGCCTGATTGAGCTCGGCTTGATCGAGGGCCCACTCGAGGTGGCGCTGAAAGAGCAACGTTACAAGCCATACTTCATGCATCGCACCAGTCACTGGCTTGGTATGGATGTGCACGACGTGGGCCGCTACTACGCTGGGGAGCAGCCGCGAACTCTCGCGCCAGGTATGGTGCTCACCGTGGAGCCGGGGATTTACGTAGCGCAGAACGCCGACGTTGCGTCCGAGTATCGAGGCATCGGTGTGCGGATCGAAGACGACGTGTTGGTCGAAGCAGCGGGCGCGAACGTGCTCAGCGCGCGCATCCCGAAGACAATCGAGGAAGTCGAAGCAGCGTGCGCTCGCTGAGCGTCATCTGCGCTCTCGTCGCGACCGCCGTGTGGGCGTCGTCGAGTCGCGCGGCGGAGGGGAGCACTCCGCCAGCACCGGCGGCTGCGCCGAACACGACGCGCGGCTTTGGCCAGCGCGGCACTTACGTCCACGTGTTCTCGGCGCTCGGCTATGGGCGAGGGCTGCGCTGGAACAATCCTTATCGCTTGCAGACACAGCTGGGAGATGGCCCCGGAAGCCTTTCGCTCACGGCGGGGTATTGGGACATCTCGTTGGGTGCAACCCTGGGCGCTCCGAATGGCCTGCAGCACGGCGCCGTGTTGCACTTGTCGGTGGCTGCCAACGGCGTCGCGCAGGAAACGCTGAGCGTCAGCTATGTGGCTCAAATCCCGTTTGGTCAAAGTGCACTCGGCTACGCGCGCGCCGGTGTGCCGTGGGTGTTGGCGCCCGATAGTGGCGTGGGCCTCGAGCTCGCGGCGGGCAGCGTCTACTTCCTCACTGGAGGGGTAGGCATCAACGCCGAGCTCGTGCAAAGCCTGTTCGTTGGCGCAGGCACTTGGGAGCATGAACCCAGCTTGTATCCGATCACATCGCTGCAACTCGGGTTATGGTTCGACTACGAGGTGTTGCCGTGAGCCGTGAGTTGGGCTTCGGAGTCGCAGGAACTTCGGTTGGTGCGCGAGCGTTGCGCGGCGTGTTGGCTTTCGTGCTGCTGGCGTTTTGCGCCGCGCCGGTGCCCGGTGATGTAGGCGGCTGCAACCAAAGCCCTGAAGAGCTCGATCCAGTCGCGTTCTTTGCGAGCAAGGCGCGGCTCGACTGCCAACGCTGCGAGGAATGCGGCTTCGACACGCAAGCCTGTACACGCGCGTGCGCCAACGTCTACCAAAGCGAGTTCCCGAAGGATTGCATCCCGCTCGTTCATGACGGCGAGGTCTGTCTGCGGGCGCTTGCGGTCGCGACCTGCGGCGACTACCGCGACCACGTCCGCGACGTAGCTCCCACTGTGCCTACGGAGTGCAATTTTTGCCCGGAGTCTGCGGAGTGACGCGGCTTTCGCCGATCGCGATGCTGGTTGGCGCGCTTTTGCTCGGCGCGTGTGGCGTGGGCAACCGTTTGGCGGCCTCGCGCAGCGACTACGCGCTTTACCGCGAGACACGTGTTGCGGCGACTCCCGAGCAACGCTTGGCCGCTGGTAGCCGTTATCTGCGTGAGCAACCGGAGGGGCGCTTTCGTTCCGAGGTGCGCGCCTGGTTCGAAGTCGCGGAGCCTCGCTTCGTGCAAGAAGCGCACGATCGACCAAGTTTGTTGCGCGCCTACTTGCGCGCGATGCCCAACGGCCCTCACGCGCAGGCGGTGCGCGACCGTCTCGAGGAGTTCGAGCTCCTAAACCAGTATCGAGAAAAGCGCGAAGCCCGGAGCGAGCGCTTGATCTCTCGAGTAGAAGCCGAGCTTGCCAAAGCACAAGCCGAGCGCGAGCGCTTCATCGCAGCCGTTACCGGTATCGTGAACGCACTAGCCAACGTGCGGAGCTTCGGGCGGCCCACGCAAGACCTCGACGATGCGCTCATCTACCGTTTTCGGCTGGAGCAGCCTGCGGGCAAATGCATCGGCGACGCCTGCGTGAAGGCGTTCGTGTTGCCGTACTCGGTGCCGACACGCGACGGCTTGATTGCGCGTTCGGCCAGTCTCACGTTGGCGATCGATCTCGAAGCTGGCTTGGTCAAGCGCGTGCGTTTTGCTGGTCCCGAGTTATTCTCACGCCTGACCGAGGCGTTCGATCGCGTTTTGCTCGATCCGAAAGACTTGTTGGCGCGCACCGAAGCCATCGCGCGGGCGATCCAGCTGTTGGAAAACGGTCTCGAGCCGAGCCTCCCGAGCAGCGAATGCCGGCGTGACGTGATAGCTCCGGTCGTGCTCAGTCGAGTTTGTCGCGGCGTAGCGCTGTCGATGATCGTTGCGACCGAACCCGGTGAGCTCGATCGAATCGAGGTTTCAGCCGCTGCTCCATGACGCCACAGATCCCATACATTCAATTGCCCGAGTTGACGTTGCTACCCGCGGGTACGCTCGGTCATGAGCCGCTGAGCTTGAAGCCGTTCGGCTTGCTGGTTGCGACTGGCGTCTATCTCGGCGCCTTCGTGAGCACGCGCTACGCACGTCGGCGTGGCGTGTCGTCGGCGGCGATGGCCTCATTCATTTATTGGGTGGTGGGGCTGGGCTTCGTGTGCGGCCATGTGCTCGATGTTCTGTTTTATTCACCCGAGCGGCTGCGCAGCGATCCGCTGGCGCTGATCCGCATTTGGGATGGGCTCTCGAGCTTCGGCGGGTTCATCGGAGGTGCGCTGGGCGCTCTGGTTTGGCGCCTTCGACACCGCGTTTCGATTCTTCCCTACGCAGATCTCGTCGCGAGCGGATTGCCTCTCGGATGGGTCTTCGGTCGAGCGGGCTGCGCGGTGGTGCACGACCATCCGGGGATCGCCAGCGACGCTTGGTTTGCCGTCGCGTATCCGAGCGGCGGGCGCTTGGACTTGGGCCTCATCGAGATGGTGCTGACAATACCGCTCGCGCTCGTGTTCCTCTGGATGCAGCGCCGAGCTTGGCCGTGGGGACTTTTCCTCGCCGTCATGTGCGTCGCCTACGCTCCGGTGCGTTTCGCTCTCGATTTTCTCAGGATTCGTGACGACGTTCCCTCGCTGGATTTGTACGCAGACCGACGCATGGCAAGCCTCACTCCCGCACAGTGGGCGAGCCTCCTACTTCTGCTCTTCGGCATTGTGTTGCTGCGTCGCGTGTTGGCGGGCGCCGACAGCAACCGCGCCTTCGAGCCGCCGCCGGTTCCCCCCGCGTTTGCGAAGCCCTCGAAGAGCGCTGGCTAAACGCGAATCGAAACTGCGGCAGGCGCCACGCGTGCCTTGAGTGGCAACCGTCCCGGCGTCTCACCGTCCATATCGATGAGCACTTCGTTGCCCTTGGCTAGAGGCTGCGCTTCGATCAGCGCGCCGCGGCAAGTGCGCACATCGGCCTGGTCGACATGAGTGCCACGATAGAGGTGCGGTGTGAGTGAGACGCTGCGCGCGCGCGACAAATCTCCGATCGCAACGACGTCGAGCAGACCATCAGCGGGATCGGCATCCGGCGCGATCTTCATGCCGCCACCGAAGTAACGCGCATTGGCGATCGCGACGTTTACAATCGGCGACTCCAAAAAGACGCGCCCGTCCACCCGCAACGACACGGGTGCGTTTTGGTACACGGCGAGCGCACGCAAGGCGCCGACGAAGAAGCTCGCGCGCCCGCCCCACCACTTCGGGCTCGAGTTCACGATGCGATCGGTGAGGCCACCCATTCCGAAGCTGGCTACGTTGATGAACGCGCGATGGATGGTGGCGCCTTCGTGTGAAGTGAGTTCGAGTAGCCCGAGGTCGATCGGGCGTGGGGGGCTCGACATCAAGCGCGCGACGGCCTCCTCGGTCGAGGTGCCCAGGCTGAACGTCTTGCGGAAGTCGCCCCCCGTGCCGGAGGGGATGAGAGCCAGCACGGGGCCAGGCAAGACCTCGCCATGGCTACCCACGAACGCTTGAACGGCCTCGTTGAGGGTACCGTCGCCCCCGACGAGCGCGACACAGTCGATTCCGTCGCCGTGGGCTTCGCGGACAAGACGCGCTGCGTCGCCGGGGCTCAGGGTTTCGGCAGTGTCCGGAAGCGCGCCTGCACGCTCGATCTCGCGGAGGATCTGCGGAAGCCGCTTGGAAGCAGACCCGCTACCGGCCTTTGGGTTTACGATGACACGGACACGCATATGTCTCCGAGCGTCACAAATTGGGAGCTCGCCGGCAATCCCAGAAGCGCGGGGAACCACCCTCGGGCGTTTGGCCGGAACGATCGTAGGGCTTGAACCGCGAAACGGTGGAAGTTATCGTAAAACCCTGGTTCCCCGCGCGGGTCGATCCGGCCCGGCGAGCAGGAGCTTCTTTTTCAGGGCGACAAGGTAATCGAGAATGGCGACCGAGGATGCGCGCAAGCTCTTCGTTGCGGGCTTGCCGGAGTCCATCACGGAAGATGTCTTGCGGCAGTTGTTCGAGGCGACCGGTGGCAAGGTCGTCGAGGTAAGCCTGCCAAGAGAACGGACGACAGGCAAAGTGCGTGGGTTTGGGTTCGTGACGTTTGCTACGGCAGACGAAGCCAATCGCGCGCGAGATGAATTGGATGGTTCTCTGCAAGCGGGGCGATCGATTTCGGTACGGCCCTTCTCTTCGGAGCCGCCCAAGCGAGGTGAGCGCAGCGAAGGCGGAGGTGGGCGTTTCGATGCGCCAGCTCCAGCAGCTTCAGCTGAAGATCGCACGCTCTACGTGGGCAACCTTCCGTACGACACGAGCCAACAAGAGCTCTCGCAATTCTTGGAAGAGAACGGCGTAGGTCCTGTCGCTCGTATTCACTTGCCGGTGGGTCCCGATGGTCGCATGCGCGGCTTCGGTTTCGTCACCATGGGCAACGCGGAAGCCGCCAACGCAGCGTTGGCTGCGTTGAGAAACGCGGACGTGCGCGGTCGTCGCTTGATGATCAACATCGCGCACCCACGCAGCGAGCGTCCTGCTGGTGGTGGTGGCGGTCCCGATCGTTCGCGTCCGCCGCCGCGCGATGGTGCACCTCGTTATCCGACTGAGCCTCCAATGAACTTTGAAGGAGGCGGTGGTGCACCAAGCGAGCGTCGGCGCACCAGCGCGCCGAGCGAAGGTGAGGGCTCCGACGACCGACGTGCGGTCGGTAAGAAGAAGAAAGCGAAGGGCGCTTCCACCGGGCGTGCCACCGACCATCGTGAACGCGGCGGCGGCGGCAACTGGAAGTCCAAGGTCGACTGGGACGACGAAGACTAAGAGCTTCGTGTCACCAGCAGCGTAAGCCGACGTGGTGCCGCGCGACGTGACCACTGCGGCGTCGCGCGCGCCAAAGCGTGCACGCTGCAGTGTTGCTCCGCCTTCTTGTCGCGCCGGCGCACGCGGCTTCGATTGCGCGGCACCGCTTCGGCTCACGGCCACGTGTCGTTAGCGCGACTACAAAAAACGAAGTGGGTTGTGCGTCGACGAAAATGTCAGGTGATGGTTACGCTTCGTCGCTTGAAAATTTCCGCTGAAGTTCTGGGGAAATACGCAGCGAAAATTCAGAAGTGGCGTGAGGTCGAGGGGCCGACACGCCACGAAAGTGGCGCTGTTGGTCAGCTGGTCGGTTGTTGTCATTCGGCACGATTGCGCCGGCGCGAGATGGCGTGGTAGGACGTGGCCCCCTCGCCGAGGTGGATCCTTCTCAGCACAACCGCTGCGTGAACTTGCTCCCTCGTTTCTCTACTGAGCACGGTCGATGATCTTCGATTGGCTTTACGGCCTGTTCTCGAACGACCTGGCCATCGATCTCGGCACGGCGACGACGCTCATCTACGTCAAAGGTAAGGGCATCGTCAGCTGTGAGCCGTCGGTCGTTGCGGTTTCGCGCGATGCACGCGGCGAGAAGCGTGTACTCGCCGTCGGCCGTGAGGCCAAGGATATGCTCGGGCGAACGCCAGGAAATATTCAGGCGATTCGTCCTTTGCGCGACGGTGTGATCGCGGACTTCGAGATCACCGAAGCGATGCTGCGTTATTTCATCGCGCGCGCACACAACCGCCGCACCTTGGTGAAGCCACGCATCATCATCTGCGTGCCCTTCGGCATCACCGAAGTGGAGAAGCGCGCTGTTAAGGAGAGCGCCGAGAGCGCGGGTGCACGTGAGGTGTACCTCATCGAAGAGCCCATGGCCGCGGCCATCGGGGCTGGGCTCCCCATCACGGAGCCGAGCGGCAATATGGTGGTGGACATCGGTGGCGGCACGACTGAAGTCGCCGTCATCTCGCTCGCCGGCATCGTCTACTCGCAAAGCGTGCGCGTCGGTGGCGACAAGATGGACGAAGCGATCGTTGCGTACATGAAGCGCAAGTACAACCTGGCGATCGGTGAGCAAACTGCCGAACGCATCAAGGTGACGATCGGCAACGCCTATCCGCTCGATCAACAGCTCACGATGGAAGTGAAGGGCCGCGACATGGTCGCCGGCGTGCCGAAGACCGTCGTGGTCAACTCGGACGAAATCCGCGAAGCGCTTGCCGAGCCAATCAACGCCATCGTGGAAGCGGCGCTGGTTGCACTCGAGCGCACTCCGCCGGAGCTCGCGGCGGACATCGTCGACAAGGGCGTCGTGCTCACCGGTGGCGGCGCGTTGCTGAAGAATATCGACGTGCTTTTGCGCGAAGAAACCGGCTTGCCCGTGATGGTGAGCGACGATCCCATCAGCGCGGTGGTGCTCGGCAGCGGCAAGACGTTGGACCATCTCGAACTCCTGAAAGAGGTCACGATCGGGTGACGCTCGGTCCGCGTCCTCGCCGAGTCGCTGGGCCGCGGTCCGCAGCGGGCCTGTCAGGAGTGAGCAGGCCACGTGGCGCGCGGGGTCAGCCATGACCGCGTTCCGCCGCTATCGCGACATCGTGATCGTGGTGCTGCTCTTGGCGGTGCCGTTCTTCTTTTTGCGCGCGAGCATTCGCAAGCCGAGCGAGCTGATGCCGATCGATCAGGCAGTGTTGCGCATCGCCACGCCGTTCGAGTGGTTCGCGTCTGCAGCAGCGCGCTTGGTGTCGTCGCTGATTGGGAACTACGTCTACCTGGTCGACGTCAAAAACGATAACAACCGGCTTTCGTACGAGAATGCGCGCTTGCGCGGACGTGTACGCGAGCTCGAGCGCGCGGAGGCTGAAAATCGGCGTTTGCGGCGCTTGCTCGGCATCCGCGACCTAGTGCCGGACGAAACGGTGAGCGCGCTAGTGGTCGGTAAGGATACGACCGAGTACTTCCGCGTCGCGCACGTCACGGTGGACACGCCCAATCCCCGCATTCGTGTGCACATGCCAGTGGTCTCGCTGGACGGCGCCGTGGGTACGGTGGAGCGCGTCGCTGGCGAGAAGGTGATGATCCAGCTGGTGGTGGACTCCGGCGCCGGCGTCGACGTGATCGTGGAGCGTACCGGCGCACGCGGCTTCGTGCGCGGCACTGGCGAGCGCGCCCGTTATGCCGCGCGCGTCGAGTACATGAAGCGCAGCGACGAGGTCGAAATCGGAGATCTTTTGGTTACCAGCGGCGTGGGCTGCCGTTTTCCCAAAGGCATTCCCGTCGCGCGCATCAACAAGCTGACCAAGCGCGATTTCGGCATCTATCAAACCGTGGAAGCCGAGCCCACCGTCGATTTCTCGCGGCTCGAAGAAGTTCTAATCATTCTGAACGATTCCGAGGACTGCGACGTCGCGGCCAAGAATCGTCGTTCGCGCGCGCAGCAGCGCTGAGGCTCATGCGCAGCGCGGCGTACGTGGCAGTTGCGGTTTTGCTCTTGCTCGTGCAGGCAAACCTGTACCGCGTGCTCGGCCCGCTCGGCTCGTTTTTGGGTTGGCGCTGGGTGCACGGCGTCACGCCCAATCTGGTGCTACCGATGATCGTGTTCGTGGGTGTACACGAGCCATCATCATCGAAGGGAGCCTTCCTCTCCTTCGCCATCGGGTATGCCGAAGACATTTTGGCGGGCGCACCGGTGGGCTTGCTGACCTTCGTTTCAGTCGCCGTGTGGTGGCTGTCACGCATCGCGGGTGTGCGTTTGACCGCGCAGACATGGCTCACGCGCGTCACGCTCGGCTTCGTGTTCGCGGTGATCGAGGGCGCGTTGTTGTTGGTGCTGCTGGCAGTGTTCGGCAGCGACAACCGGCGCCCCATCGAGCTCGCTAGTTTGGTTTTGCCGCATGGCGTTTCCACCGGGCTGTGCGCGCCATTGGTGTTTCGGCTGGCGCAGCGCTTGCGTCAAGGGCCCGCGCAGGTGCGCGCTCCGGCGGAGGGTGCGACGTGAGCTTTTTGGTTCAGCGCTCCGACGTCGGCGAGTTTCGCAGGCGCTACCGCTGGCTGGTGCTTTTCGTGGTGCTGGTGTTCGGCGGGCTCATCGCGCGCCTCGTGCAGCTGCAAATTGTGGAAGGCGATCAGCATCGCGCGCAGGCGCGCCGCAACATCGTGCGCGAGCGCTACCTGGCGACCACACGCGGTGTGATCCGCGACGCCTACGGCCGTGTGCTGGCTGCGAATCGCCCGGCGTACACGGTGTATCTCACGCCGGGCCGCGTCGACTTGGAAAAGACTTGGCCGCGCTTGGTGCGCCTGCTCGGGCTCGACGAAGCCGAAAAGGCGCGTTTCGAGCAGCGTATCAAAGAAGCGCACGCTGCGGTCGCGGCGCAAAAAGCCAGCAAGGAGCGCGACAAGGAGCGTGACCGACGCGCCGAGCAGCAAGTCGTACTGAAATACGACGCTGACCGCGACGCGGTGGCGTGGCTCGAGACGCACAACCCGGCCGGTGTCGACGTCACACCGACGCCGGTGCGCTACTACCCCTACGGCGAGCTCGGCGCGCACATGGTCGGCTACATGCGCGAAGTCGACAGCGAGGCGTTGTCGCGCTTGGAAGAGCGCGGCTATCGCGCTGGCGATCGCATCGGCGCAGTTGGTATCGAGAGGCGCTGGGAAAGCTATCTGCGCGGTCAGCGCGGCATGCGCAAAATGCTGGTTGGTCAGCGTGGCAATCTCTCGCGCGAGAGCTTGGAAGAGCTGGAAGCGCGTTACCTGGAAGAGCCGCGCCGCATCGAGCCGATCCCCGGGCGCGACATCTCGCTCACCGTCGACATCGATCTGTTGGCGTCGGTCGAAAAGGCGCTGCGCGGGCAGGCGGCGGGCGCCGTGGTGGTCGTCGACGTGCGCACTGGGCGCCTGCTCGCCGCCGTCTCCAAGCCGAGCTTCGATCCCAACGTCGTTTCGGGCGGGCACGGCATCAACGTCGCCGCAGAAGCGTTTCGGCGCCTCAACGTCGATCCGCTCAAGCCAACGCTCGACAAGACCATCTCTGCCGCTTACCCACCGGGCTCGACGTACAAGCCGTTCAGCGCGCTCGCCGGGCTCGCCGATGGGCTCATCGATCCCTCCGCAGAAGTCGATTGCCGCGGTGGTTACGAATACGGCAAGCGCTTCTTTCGCTGCGAAGGCATTCACCGGCACGTGAATCTGCACAGCGCCGTCGTGCAGTCGTGCAACACGTTCTTTTACGATCTCGGCGCGCGTATCAGCATCGATCGCCTGGCGGCTACCGGTCTCGACTACGGCTTCGGGATCAAAACCGGAATCGGTGTGAATCCCGAAGCGCGCGGCCGCATGCCGACGCGCGCCTGGTACACCCGCCGCTACAAAGAAGCCTTCCGCGGCGGTTTCACGCTGCTGTCCGTGATCGGGCAGGGCGCCACCACCGTCACTGTGCTGCAGCTCGCGCTGGCATACGCCGCGCTCGCCAACGGGGGCACGCTGTACCAGCCGCAGGTGGTGCGCAGCATCGAAACCAGCGACGGCACCGTGGTTCAGGAGTTTCCACCGCGCGTGCGGCGCATGGTGGGCGTCGATGCAGAGCACCTCGCCACCGTGAAACGCGGCCTCGAAGGTGTGGTGGCGGAGAAGACTGGCACCGCCAACAAGGAGCGCATCGCCGGCGTGGACATGGCTGGCAAGACCGGTACCGCGCAGGTCACGCACGTGAACTCGCGCGGCGTCGATCCGGATCGCATCTGGTACTTCAACCGCGCGCACGCGTTGTTTGCGGCGTTTTCGCCTTCGCGTTCGCCGGAAATAGCCATCGTGGTTTTGATCGAGCACGGCGGCGGCGGCGGTAAAAACGCAGTGCCCGTAGCCATGCGCGTGGTGCGCGATTGGCAGAAGCTGAAGGAGACGCGGCTGTCGGCGCGCGCGCCCGGCGGCACCGAGAAAAATGGGAGCAGCCTCTGATGCGCGCCGATCGCATGTCGTTCCGCGCTGGGCCGTCCGTGGACATGCCGCTGATGATGGCGGCGGTCGGCATTGTGACTTTGGGGCTCGTAAACCTGTACAGCGCGACCAGCGTTTACGCCGATAGCAGCTCCCATTCGCGCCTCGCGGACAACTACGTCTCGCAAATTTATTGGGTGGTGGTGGGAGCGCTGCTCGCGATTTTGGCGGCGGCGATCGACTATCGACATTACGAGCGCCTGGCGAGCTTCCTGTATGTCGGTGGCATGATTTCGCTCGGCCTGGTCTTCATTCTGGGCAGCGACATTCGCGGTTCATCCCGTTGGATCCCGCTCGGAGGCTTCGCGTTCCAGCCGAGCGAGTTCATGAAGATCGTCGTGATTCTGACGATCGCGCGCTTCGTTCATAACGACACCAAGCTCGAGCCGCGCACCTTGGTGGATTTGCTGCCCCCGCTTTTCATCACGGCGATCCCATGCGCGGCGGTGATGGCGCAGCCCGATCTCGGTACCGCCATCATTTACGCGCTGATATCGACGTCCATTCTGGCGATGAACCGCGTGCGGCGACGCAGCGTTCTGGCGTTGGTGGTCGCAGCCGGTGTGGCAGTGCCGCTCGCGTGGAACTACGTGCTGCGCGACTATCAAAAGGCTCGCGTTACGAGCTTCTTGAACCCCGAAGCGGACAAAACTGGAACGGGCTGGCACGCATTGCAGTCGCAAACAGCGATCGGCAACGGACAGCTCTGGGGCGAAGGCTTCATGCAGGGCACGCAAAACCAATTCGGCATGCTGCCCGACCAATTCTCGGATTTTCCGTTCGCCGTCTTCGCCGAGGATTGGGGATTTCTCGGCGCAGTGCTGTTGATTTCGCTCTACGCCTTCCTCTCGATTTGGGCCGTGCACATTGCCTCCCAAGCCAAAGATCGCTTCGGTGCGGCGGTCGCGATCGGTGTGGGAGCGATGGTCTTCTGGCACGCCGTCTGCAACATCGGCATGGCGATCGGCGTGCTGCCCGTCGTCGGCATCACCTTGCCGCTCTTTTCCTACGGCGGCTCCAGCATCGTGACCATGATGATCGGCCTCGGCTTACTCATGAACGTCTCGATGCGGCGCTGAATTTCAGAAAACCGCGTCCGAGTCGCCATGCTCAGTTGATGATTCGTGCTGCGGTTCTCGTCCTGCTCGGTTTAGTTTTCGCTTGCAGCGGCGGTGATGGCCCGCCGCCTCCGCGCGGAGGCGTTTACGGCATCGGAGCCTTGTGTTCGAACCCGTACGACTGCGGTTCCGGCTTCTGTTGCAAGAGCCCGCCGTGCGGCGGCGGGATGTGCACCTACGCGTGCCGCGACGACTTCGACTGCCCAAACGGAGCGCGCTGCGACGGCGGCGCGTGCTTCTGGGCGTGCTTCGACGATCGCGAGTGCGCGCCCCGGCAAAGCTGCAAAAAACAGCACACCATCTGTCAGTATTGAGTACGGTGGTCGAGCCGCCCCTGGCTCGAGGTCACGCGCCTTCAGGGCAAGCCGTGCCATCCGCGAGTTGCCAACCACGATCCGTGCAACGCGCGACGACTTCGTTGATACAGGCAAAGCCATAGCGGCACTCGAGCTGGAGCAGTGGGCAGCTACGACCGACGTTGGGTGGCAGCGGAGGGCAGCCGTCCGCTTCGGGGGGACCTTTGCAGTGCCAGCCGGGCTCAACGCCGGGCTCGCAATAGTCGAAGCGCGAGCAGGTGTGGCAAACGCAGTTGCGCTCGTGTTGAGCGCCGTAACGGCAGCTCAGATTAGGTCCATCTTCGACGTCACAGGCGGTGCCGGAGGTAGGCTCCTGCTGGGGGCACGCTGGGAGATCACTCCCTTCGCAGCCTGCTTGGAATTGCACCCAGCCGCCGTGTTCGCAAACGAGAAGCAAGCGGCACGCAAAGTCCGGCGACGAGCCGTAGCTGCATTGTGCATCACCGGAGCAGGCGCTGCCCTGAGCCGGTGGCGCCGCCGGGCACGACGCGGCGCCGCTCACCGCTTCGGCGTTACCGCCGCACGAAGCGCTGAAAAGGACCCAGATTGCCGCGAGTGGCCCAACGAATCGACCTAGGCGCTTCGCCATGTTGCTGAGTGTGCGAACCGACCCGAAGTTGTCAGCGAATCAGCGAGTTCGCTGAAGTTTACGGGGTTTCGCGGCCGCCGAGTGGCACCCGGCGCGGGCGCTGGGGCGCAGGTGGGCTGCGGCGAGGCGCCCACCCAAACAAAAATTTAGGCGGCGTGTTTGGTTGCGCGCGCTTCGGAGCGAGCGTGAAGGAAATGGCTCTCAGTCGATGCGAAACAGGTCGTCCAAGTCGTCCTTGGAGAGGTTCTTGGCTCCACCCATGTCCTCGCTGAGCACGGAGTTGACGAGATCCTTCTTCTTTTGTTTGAGCTGGAGGATCTTCTCTTCGATGGTGCCGGCGGCGACGAGGCGGTACACGGTGACGACGCGCTTTTGCCCGATGCGGTGGGCGCGATCGGAGGCCTGATCTTCGACGGCGGGGTTCCACCAGGGGTCGAAGTGAATCACGGTGTCGGCCGCGGTGAGGTTGAGGCCGGAGCCGCCAGCCTTGAGGCTGATGAGGAACACCGGGATGGTAGGATCGTTTTGGAAGCGGTCGACGCGCTCGGCGCGATCGATGGTGCTGCCGTCGAGGTATTCGTAGCGCACCTTGTCTTCGTCGAGCGCTTCGCGAATGAGCTTCAGCATGGAGACGAACTGGCTGAAGACGAGCACTTTGTGGCCGCCCGACTCGACCTCGTCAATGAGCTCGCGGATGGCGCTGAGCTTGCCGCTGTCGTCGTGGCTGAACTCGCGAGGCAAGCCGAGCAAGCGTGGATCACACGCGGCCTGACGTAGCTTGGTGAGGCCCGCCAAGATGTGGAGTTGGCTCTTGGCGACGCCGACGCGCTCGACTTCGCCCATGACCGTCGCGCGCACCTCGCGGAGGACTTGCAGGTAAATCGCCTTTTGATCGGAGGGCATGTCGACCAGCTTGTCGACCTCGAGCTTGGGCGGCAGATCCTTGGCGACCTCGATCTTGGTGCGGCGCAGGATGAAGGGGTGGATGATGGAGCGCAGGCGCGCGGCGGCTTTGGAGTCGCCGTTGTCGATGGGGCGTGCGTACTTCTCTTCGAACTTCGGCAAGGGGCCGAGCAGGCCAGGGCTGACGAACTCGAAGATCGACCAGATTTCGCTGAGTCGATTTTCGATCGGCGTGCCGGTGAGTGCCAGGCGGCGATCGGCCGCGAGCTCTTTGGCGGCTTGTGCCGTCGCGCTGAGCGGGTTCTTGATGTTCTGCGCTTCGTCGAGAATGGCGTAATCGAGGCGCAGCTTGCGCAGGAGATCGATGTCGCGCCGGAGCAGGGCGTAGCTCGTGATGACGACGTTGGCCGTCTCGAGCTCTTCCATTTGATCTTTGCGACCAGCGCCGTGCCAGAGGGCAGTGGTCAGGGTGGGCGCGAAGCGCTCGATTTCGCGCAGCCAGTTGCTCACCACGCTGGTGGGCGCGACGATCAAGGCGCGCAGCGGCTGCGTCTTTTTCTCGGCCTTCAGGTTCAGGAGCAGCGCGATGGTCTGGATGGTTTTGCCGAGACCCATGTCGTCGGCGAGCACGCCGCCCGAGCCGATCTCGTGCACGAAGGTGAGCCAGGAGAGGCCTTGCTCCTGGTAGGGGCGCAAGGTGGCCTTGAGGCCCTTGGGCTTCTTGGCGGGCTTGATCTCTTCGATCGACGCGAGCTTTTGAAACAGTTGCTTGGTGGTGGCTGCGACTTGTGCGCTCGAGGCTTGCTGCAAGAGCTCCTGCACGCGACCGGCGTGGGAGAGGGGGATTTTGCCGTTTTTGCCGGCTGCGATCAGCTCGATTTCGCGATCGATCATGGCGCGCACGCGGTCGGCATCGAGCGGTGCGTAGGAGTTGTCCGACAGGCGCACGTACTTTTTGCCTTCGCGCAAGCAGCGCTCGAGCTCTTCGCGATCCACGCCGACGCCGTCCGCCTCGTAGCTGATCTTCACGCTCAGCCAGTCGACGCCGCTGGAGACGCGGGCGTTCATGGCGAGTGGTGCGCTGCGCACGTGCGTGCCGACCAGCTCTTCGGGAATGTAGAGATCCCAGTCTTCCGGCAGTGAGCCGACGCCCTCAGACCAAAAGCGAATCGCGGTTTCGCCTTCGGCCACGAAGAACTCACCGCTGTCGTCGGCGCGCAAACCGAGGTCGAGCAAACGTTGCACGGCTTGCTGCTGCGCGGCGATATCGCAGCGGATGCAACGCGCGCGTTTTTGACCCTCTTCGGGCGGCACAATCATGATCGGCGGCGAAATGCCGTCGGCGCGCACTTCGACTTCGCGCGAACCGTAGGCGGCGCGCAGGCTGACTTCTACTTGCGTCAGCGAGCCACCAGCGCGCATGCGGAACTGCGGCTCGAGATCGATTACATCTGCAACTTGCGAGAGCTCGGGCAGCTCGGCGCCGACCTCCAGCGCGACCTTTGGTAAGCCGTACGTAATCAGGCTGATGAGCTCGGAAGCGGGCTCGGCGATGGTGGCGCTGCGCAGCAAACGCCGGAGCGCTGCGGGCGAAACACGATGGTCGAGTGGACGCGCCACGCCTTCACCCACGTCGATGTGGTAGCCGGGTGTGCCCTCGAACCAGCCACCGCTCGTGAGCGAGAAGCGGCGGCCGTCGCTGGGCCGTTCGAACGTCGCCTTGGCGACGATGGTGTCGCTCACCATTTCGAGATCGAAGCGCGGCCGCAGGGGCTCGTCGGCGAAGCGCAGCTGAGCGAGCGCAGGTTCGAGCAGCACGCGGCGATCGCGCAGCAGGGGCAGGAGCTCGGCAGCGTCTTCACCGCGTACGTCGACCGCGGGGTGACGCGGGTTGCCGCTTTCGAAACGCGCCAGCACGCGCAGGCCATTGCGATCGGCGGTGGGCGTGGAGGTTTGCCAACCGAGCGCAGCGCTCGGCAGGAGCGGCACGCGGTTGTCGACGTCGAGCACGGTTACTGTCAGGCCGCCTTGTCGGACGTGCACGCGGAACTCCAGCTTGAGCTGGCGTGTGGACCCTTCTGGCGCAAGCCAAGCGCCGATGCCAGTGCTGCGTGCGCTCACCTCGGGTGCGGGTGCCGGGTAGTGGCCAGTGGGAGCTTGAATTTGCTGGACCTGCGCGCGGCGTCGCCGATCGCGCCGGCGCGCGGCTTTGCCGTTTTCACCGCTGTTGATGTTCGGTTGCGGCGCTTGTTGTGCCTGTTGTGGCGGCGGCTGCGGTTGCGGTTCGCGCCGCGGCATTTGCTGGCGCGCCTTGTTGCGCACGGTGATGAGCAGCGCTGCTACGTGCTTACAGTGCTGACCCGTCTTCTGAAAGGCAGGGCAGGTGCAGTGCGAGGTGATGCCTTCACCACCGAGACGAATCGTGACCTCGTACGGATCCGGATCGGAGCCACGCACGCGGCCGTGCGCTGCCGCATCGTTGAGGTGAACTTCGTCGACGACCTTGCGCTTCTCGTAGTCGAGCCCTCGAAGAAACGTTCTGGCTCCGAGCAAGCGTCGGAGTCCGCGGTCGGACAGAGTGGAGAGAGCGTCGGCTAGTGAGGACAAGGGATTCGTATTTCTGAGGTGAAGGCGAAAACGCCGGTAGCTAATTCATGAAGGGCGCGACCGCTAGCGCCAAAGCGGCCGTCCCGAGCAGGAGTGCGTGTGCCGCGGGAGCCGCTGCGTGACCAAAAACATTGGCCGCGCCGTCCGTCGACGCGATGGACGGGTCGGCCGCGCCTCGAGAGCGCTCCGTCGCCGAGAGCAATCCGCGCGTCAAGTCGAGAGCTAGCGCTGCAGCCAGACCAATGAGCCCAGCGAACAATACGCAGCTCATCAGTCCTTCGAGGGCGCGCGGCCCGGAGGCGCCGCGAAAGCAGAGCCGCAGCGCCAGCGCGAGCAGGGCGGGGGCCGCCAACGCGGTGAGCACCTGCTGCCATAGTTGGCTCAAACCGAAGCGGGACGCGATGTCGACGCAGCCTTTGTAGCTCGGGGCAAAGTCGGCGGGAATCGTGGCGGGACCCTGCTCACGCGCGAATTTGCGGAGCTGCCGGTCGACTTCCTGGGCGATTTCGCGGCCACCGCGCAGCGCTGCTCGCGCGCACGAGCCCACGTACGCCATGATCCAAGCGGCGCCGAGCGCGCCCGACCAGGTGACGGCTGGCTCGAGCAACGCCAAGTCGAGCCGTACGGCTTGCTGCGCCAAGGCCGGCAACGAGAGCGCCGACAGCGTGGCTGCCACGGCCGCGGCAACGATCAACTGGGCTCGCGCCGAGGCGGCCACCGCTTGAGTCTCGTCGAGACGAGAGCTGCGGCGTTGCGTTTCTGCATCCACGGCGCCCAGCGCTCCGACGCCGCGCGCGCCGGATGCAACCGTGCCTACGGCGCAAGCTGTTGCGGCAAACGGAGCTGCACCCAAAAGGGCCGACCACGCCACGAGTGATGTCCACATGCCGCCCGCTGGTAACGCCATCGACGTGCCGAGCTGCCAGACCACGGCAGCTCCCACGCCGACGCTGAGGGTCGGCAACACCAAACCTTGGAACGCACTGCCCAGCGTGAGCAACGTGGGAGTGGCGCTGCCGAATCGCAGAGCTTCCAACGACTCACGCAGAGCTGCAGCGGGCCGCAGCAAGCGCGACCACACTGGCAAGCCCACTCCAGCGGCGATCAAACTGCCCAGCATGCCCGCCAGAACGAAGCGCCCCATGTGTTCGCGAGCCAGCCAAAAACTAGAGCCGGCCAGCCCTGCCCAACCGATCACCGTTGCGCTCGCGTAGCCGCGCAGGATGGCGCTGCTGGGATTGCGCATCTCTTCGGTGCGCACGCCAGCCGCGCCGAACCCGCTCGCGAGCAGGAAGAATGCGCGAACCAAGAAAGGCAACAGCACCAGCTCGACCCGCGGCGCGGCGTCGGCTGCAGCGCTGCCGAGCGCCAACGCCAACACGGCGACCTGCGATATCGAAACCGTCACGAACGAGAGCGCCGCGCGCGTGGCGGCATCGCCCAAGTGGTCGCCCGCTATTTCGCTCACCAAAGTGGGACTGCGCGGGTCGTCTCGCAAGAGCCCAAAGCGCTGCTCGAGCGCCATGTCGCGTCCGATTGCCGTGGCAGCGCGATAGGTGCCGCCCGAGCGCTGACAAACCAGCGCCGCAAGCGCCGCACCGAGTGGAAAGCTCGCCAGCGCCCCCGCGATATCGCTTGCCAGCGCCAAGCTCTCTTTGAGTGCGAAAGTGGTGCCGCCGCGAAGCGCAAAGGCGCTACCGAAGAGGCCCAAGAGGCCAAGCGCGCTGACGGCCTCCGTCCCAATCGCCGTCGCCGCGCCGGCTCGAGTGGCAAGCTGCAGCGCCGCGTCCAAACCACGACCCGCTGCGGTGGTGGTCGAGAGGCTGGTTTGGACGCTGAGCAGCAGCGCCCGGCGTACTGCGAGCCAGCCGAGCACGGCACCGGCGAGCACTCCGACGCACGCAGTGGCCCCGGAGGCAAAGCGCGCGCTGGCGGGCTCGCGCTGGAAGTGAAGGGCGAACAGCGCGCAGGCGAGGGCGGGCGCCAGGAGCAACAGCACCTTGCCCTGCTGCATGGAGAACGTAGCCGTCGCGCGCTCGAGAGCGCTCGCCAAACGCCGCAAACGCGTGGACACCGTGGCGGGCGAAGAGACACCGCGCCCGACGACCAACGAATAGGCGAGAGCAGCTACTTGGATCCCGAGGATCAGCGCGAGTTCCGTCACGGCGAAGCAAAAGGCGCGGCTCGGACGCCTGAGCTCGGCGACGAGCTACCGACAGCAATAAATCGGTTTGGCGCTCGTCGACCGCATCGACCGCTCACGGGTTTGCTTCTGGCTGGAACGAGGCCGGTGGCACCGGGATTCGAAACCAGAACGCTCCCCCAGGAGCGGTAAGCCTTCGGACGGCAGATCGCTTAGCACGAGCTTTGGTTCGGGAGCAAGCCATCCCACACGAACGCCCTCAAGGCGCGCGTTCACGTGACCGGGAGTGTGCCCTTGCTGGCAGAATTCGAGTGAATTCGCGGCGTTCGCGACGCGGGGGCGCCTTTACTTCTTCTTCGACTGGATCACCATCAGGTGATACTTGCCGAATTGGCTCTGGCCGAGCGTGAACAGCACTTCGATCAACAGGCGGTAGGGCGTGCCTCGGTCGGCAATGATGATTGCCTCCGAGCTCGAGGGATCGAGCCCCTTGGCACGCCGAATGGCTTCGTCCGTCTTGCGCGCCGCCTGTAGCGCGTTGCCGAGCGGCACGATGTAGAGGTCGTTCGGGCCGCCACGCTTGAAGGCGGCGCCCACGCCGGTCTGCGCCGTGGACTCGCGCCCCGGGAGAGCCAGGATCTTGTTCTCACCAACCAAGATTTGGCTCTTGGAAATGGTGACGGTAATGCCTTCTTGATGTGGCTCCTGCGTGATGAACGAGTTCGGCAAGCGCAGGTCGTCGCTTTGCGGAATCGCAGCGCTCGACTCACCCAAAGTCTTCAACAAGAAGACCAGGATGATCGTCATGATGTCGAGCATCGCGGTGATGTTGAGGAAGTTCACCTCGGGCTCGTGCGCGGCGCGCCGGATGGCTTTGCGCAGCTCGGCCTTGTACTGAACGATCGAGGCTCGCGGCGCAGCCGGCTTGGGTTTCTGTCCCGAAGGTCCCTGATCGGTCATCGTGGCACCTTGAAGTTCACGTTGTCGAACAGGGGTCGACCCTGCGGGGTGAGACGCATGGCATCGATCACGTCGATGACGGTCTGGTAGTCAGTGCCCGGATTCGCGACGATGTAGAACTGATTCTCCTCTTCGAACTCGGGGCGCGCGTTCTTGAGGTTGCTGGCGCACTGCGTTAGCGCGTCGTAGTCGTACTTGCCGGCCTTCAGGGGGATTGCGATGCCAGGGCCGATGCCTTGGCATCCCGGCGCGATGTTGCCGCCCGATGCTTTCAGTGAAAAGCCGTCGTTCACGATGAACACGGTGAGATTCAGCGCTTCCGACTGAATCTCACTTCGCACACCCGTGCCGCGACTAGCAGGCGGTTGTGTCTCGATGCTGGCCGTGAACGTGACCGCCACGGTCGCCAGCACGAAGATCAGAATGTTCACGACGATGTCGAGGAAGGGGACGATGTTGAGCTCGCCACCTTCCTCGTCGGGCGAGAGTTCGCGCGGCTGACTGATCCGGCGAATCTTACTGCGCTGAGCGGGGCTGAGTGCCATTGAGTGCCGAGCCCCGCGCTATCAGTACGACCCAGGCCGTTGACTGATGGTGAGCAGGTTGAACGTGCGCTCCATCGTGGATTCGAGGTCGTGCTGAATGGCTTTCGAGCGCGTGTGCAGCACGATGTGAGTGATCATGCAGAACACAGCGATGCCGAGCCCGAGCGCGGTGTTGTACATGGCTTCAGCGATACCGTTCGACAGCATGCGCTGCTTGTCGGCTTGACTGAGGCCCGGCGCGGCGATGGCACCGAACGTCAAGATCAGACCGCTCACGGTACCGAGCAGGCCGATCAGAGTGGCAATGTTGGCGAGCGACCAGAGCGCACCCACGCGCTTCTCCGCTTGCGGCTTGAGCTCCGAAAGCTTCTCGCTGAGTGCGGCGTCGATCTCGTCGGGACCCTTGTTCGCGTGAGTGAGGCCAGCCTTCACCAGCTGCAAGATCGGAAACTCGCTCGCTTCGCACAACTTGATGGCGCGATCGATATTTCCCGCGGTGACGAGCTTCTTGACCTGCGCGAAGAACTCCTTCGAGTTCACGCGATACTGGGTGAGCTGAAAGGCGAAGCGCTCGATGACGATTGTGAGCACCACTGCCGAACAGCAAAGATTCAGAACCAGGAAGGTCGGGTTCTGCTTGAACGATTCGACGAGCTGGCTAGATCCGCTATGACCTTCGGCGGCTGCGAGGAGCAGGAACTGCATTACCCCTTCTTCCCTTCTTTGAGCCGGACTTTCGGGCTTCCAACGAGTAGTGGAACGTCGGTACTCGAGCTTTGAAAACATCCCAGCTCGAGGCCAGAGCGCACTATAGCCGTCGCGAAAGTCAGAGCGCAAGCATCCCTCTTTGCTTGGGATTTTCGTCCTCCTGGCCGGTCTTTCGCTCGGCGCATTACTCGCGTGTAGAGACTCGTCTCGACCGGCACGAACACGCGCAAACGACCTACGCGTCGGGGCAAATCTGTCGCGAGTGCCGCGAGTACGAGCGATCATCGCACGTGTCGAGATCGCGATTCACGTGCTCGTGTGTGCGCAGTTGTGTTCCGTTCCCTTACTGCGTGAGAAGTGCAGACTCGCGTGTGCAGTTCGCGGCGGCGAGAGTGCGTCATGTCGCTGGCGAAATGATCCTCGCCGGTCCTCCAGCCGTTCTAGCTAACGCGCCGCTGAAAAGTGGTGAGTGCAAACATCGCGAAGCGCTTCACGTGCGCGCAGCAGCAAGTGTTCATACATGAGCGCTCGTGTTCGTAAATCGTCAGGTGCCGAACGCACGCTGCGCTCGATGACGCTGCGGTCACGAGCTCGTGCGTGGCGGTCATCGCCTGCGCGCGGAACGGCACGGGTACTTCATTGTGCGAGACCAACCCCGATACCGCTCAGCACCGCTCAGCACCGCTCAGCACCGTTTCGCTTCGTTCAGCTCGACGCAGGAATCGGTTCTCGAAAAGAAGAGTGATTACCGCTTCGAGACACCTGAACGATCGAGTGAAACTTTGTGCCGGAGCGCGAAGTTCGGTGTGAAATCCAATCTCTCTTGACGAGGCGGGTTCAACTTGAACAGAATGCCCGGGTCCGAATCCGCCGAAGTCGGGCGGGAAGGGCGTCCGAGGCGTTGGCCGCGGTCGTTTCCGGGCGCGAGGCGCCTATCCCCGAATCATCCGGGGGGAGCCGACCCAGGGCCATTCAGGAGCACTAGCCGGAGTAAACGAGAAATGTCGAGTATGTGGCATCACTTCCAGGCGGGCGGTTGGGCAATGTGGATCATCCTTTTCTGGTTGATCTGCTCGATCGCTGTCATCGCCGAGCGCGCGGTTTATCTGTTCGGTTCCTCCATCAACAAGGAAGTGTTCCTCGCGACCATGCAGAAATGCATCCTTGCAGGGGACATCGCCAAGGCCGTTAAGATGTGCTCGGCCGCCAACGCCCCGTTGGCGCGTATCGTTCAGGCTGGCCTCGTGAAGGTCAATCGTCCGGACGAAGAGGTTCAGGCGGCGATGGATGAGTCGGCTCTCCGTGAGATGCCGCGCATCAGCAAGCGCACCGGCTTCCTCGCCCTCTTCGCGAACCTCGCGATGTTGAGCGGCCTGTTCGGTACGATCGTCGGCCTCATCAAGGCTTTCGGCGCGGTCGGTGGTGAATCCGTCGACCCCAGCCAGAAGGCGCGCATTCTCGCAGAAGGTATCTCTGAAGCGATGAACTGCACCGCGTTCGGGCTGATGGCCGCTATCACCGCCCTCATCGGTTTCGCCGTTCTCAACGGCAAGACCCAGGCGCTGGAAGACGACATCAACGAGGCGTCCGTCCAGGTCCTCAACCTGGTCGTGGCGAACCGTCAGAAGGTCAATCTCCAGGGCCTCGAGCAAGCTGCCTGATTTTAGAACCTCGGGCTCCCGGCGAGCGGCGGGTGCAGCGCTCAACGCGCCCCGCCGCTTCTCTCGAGCTCGATTGATTTTGGAGTAAACGATGGCCGGTATCGACGTCGGTGGTGGTCACGGTGGCAAACGCTCCACCAACCACGAAATTCCGCTGATTCCCTTCATCGACTTCTTGCTCTGTCTGGTGGCGTTCCTTCTGGTGACCGCGGTGTGGTCGCAGATGGCGCGCATCAACGCCGACGCGCGCGTGCCCGGTCCGCCCAAGGACGAGCCGCCGGAAGAGCAAAAGAAGGAAAAGCAGCTCCACGTGGAGATGCGCGGTGAGCAGAAGTTCCAGCTCGTTTGGAAAGAGGGCAACACCGTCGTCAACACGATTGACGTCGAGAAGAAGCAGGTTCCCGTGGGTAGCGGCGGGGACTACCGCTATCCCGAGCTCGCCAAGAAGATCTCCGACGAGTGGAACCAGAACGGTTCACATCGCGCCCCCAGCGATATGAAGTTCGATCAGGCCGTGCTGCACTCGGACAACTCGACCCAGTTCAGCGATGTCATCGCCGTGATCGACGCGATCTACACCCCGAAGCGCGACGTGCAGGGCGCCAAGGATAAGCTTCCGGCCTTCAACGTCACCTTTGCGGTCAACTGAGGCGCTATGTCAGAGAAACCTCTGAGCCGTTTTCATCAACCAATCGCCGTTCCCGGTCGGCGGTTGCTGCATCACGTTCCGCTGAAGTTCGTGCGGAAGAAGGTTGCGGGCGGCGGCGGTCGCGCGTTGAACCAGGAAATCCCGCTGATTCCGTTCATCGACTTCTTGCTCTGCATCGTGCTGTTCTTGTTGGCCAGCTTCTCCGCGAGCGGTGAGTTGCCCATCGACAAGAACGTCAAGCTGCCGAACGCCGAGAACGTGATCGACATGACCGAGGCGCCCATGGTGGCGATCACGGGCACGCAGATCCTGGTCGATGGCAATCCTTCCGGCAGCACCCGCGCTATCGAAGAGTCGAATCGCTTGCAGCGCATCGACGAGCTCTTCAACGTGCTGAAGAACAAGCGCGAGCTCTGGAAGCAGCTCAACCCGAGCCGCGAGTTCCCGGGCGTCGTGATTCTGCAGGTCGACCGTAAGGTGCAAGCGCTGGTCGTGAAGAGCGTGTTCCAGACGGCGGCGTTCGCCGGCTACCCGAACGTGAGCTTCATGGTCGGCCGCCTCGGCAAGACCGGCGGCTGAGTCAGCGTTCTCCCTAGCGGACGAAGTAAGCGCCCGATGGCAACCCCGGTTGCCGTCGGGCGTTGTCGTTACTACGTGACGTTCATGGCCGCTCGGCTCGAAACGAATAGAGGTTCATGGCAGTAGTGCGCAGAGACGGAAGGGAGCCCGGGCTTCCTACCCTGAACGATGCCCGCGCCGAGCGCAGACGGGCGTTCGTGATGGGCAAGGTGCGCATGCCAGGCGTGCCGATGCACTTCTGGCTCTGGACGGCGGTGATCCTCAGCGCGTCTGGCGTGGTGTACTGGCGCATCGCGCAGGGCAAAATCGAAACCCAGCGCAGCAAGATCATGGCGAAGCAGCGCGCCATGTCGAAGGCGCTTGGGCCGAGGCTGTTTCCGTTCCGGGACAAAACCGAAGGTTGGATTCGGGAGCTGGCGGCACCCTGGACAGGGCCGCTGGTCGCTCCCAACGCGGATCTGGAGAAGGTTCGTACGGCTGGCTCGGTCTATCTGCGTTTGCGGCTCGCCACCGCAGCGAGCCCGCGCGACATTCGCAAGGCCGCCAGGGATTCTCTGCGAGACGGCTTCACGTCTTGCCTGTTCGTGACACGCAGCAACAGCGCGCCCGCACCCGGGGTCACGCCGGGCAGTTCGTGTCGCACCATCGGCGATTGCGCGTCAGGTTTGCTTTGCAACGAGTGGAACACCTGCGCCGTTCCCGAGCAGCCCTACAACATGCGGCTCGTCTACCGGACCTTGCGTGTGCTCTCCAGTGATTGGACGGACGAGCTCCACGAAGCATCGAGCGAGCTGGGCTTGTCTGCTTACGATCGCGACCTCGAAAACGTTGCCCGTCGCGACGTGCCCGTAACCGTCGAGATCCTTTCGCGCGCCAAGTACTTCACTTTGGTCTTGGACGAAGATCCGCCCGGCGGCGTGCCCAAAGCCATGGTCGAAGGTGAGTCCCCTGCCGAGGCGCTACAGCGCGAAGCTCACTTTGCGCGCATTGGAATTTGGGAGATTGCGAGCGGGCAGCCGTTGTTGCGAGTGCGCGCTGCGGCGGCGGGAGAGTTTGCCCAAATGGGCGCCACGGCGACAGCCGCTGCAAAAGATCCGATCACCATCGCCGCGCAGCAGCGTCAGGTGAACAACTGCGCGCTCGCCTTGAAGGCCCGCGAATCGCTCGAGCGGCACACCGCCGCCGACGACACCGCTCTGCGCTGATCCAGCTCGAGCGCCCTGCGCGCTAATTCAAGAGGCGAGGCGGAGGAGCACCCGGTTTGGGGTTACCCTTGAGCACGAAATGCAGCTTGCCGTCACGAACCTCGACCAAGACGTGACCGCCGAACTCCAGCTCGCCGAAGAGCAGCTCTTCAGTGAGCGGGCGCTTGACCTCGTCTTGGATCAGGCGTGACAGCGGGCGAGCGCCGTTGTCCTTGTCGTAGCCTTTCGTGGCGAGATAGCTGCGCGCGTCTTCGCTGAGCTCGAAGGTGACTTCGCGCTCGGCCAGCTGCAGGTTGAGCTCGCGCACGAACTTGTCGACGACGCGGTTCATTACGGACGGCGTGAGCGGATCGAAGGCGATGCGTGCGTCGAGGCGATTGCGGAACTCTGGGCTGAAGGTGTTCTTGAAAGCCGGGTCATCACGCCCTTTGCTTTCACGGCTACCGAAGCCAACCGGCGCGCGCGCCAAGTCGGCAGCACCAACGTTGCTCGTCATGATCAAGATGACGTGGCGAAAATCGGCTTTCTTGCCGTTGTTGTCGGTGAGCGTGCCGTGATCCATCACTTGCAACAGCACGTTGAAAACGTCCGGATGCGCCTTCTCGATTTCGTCGAGCAGGAGCACGCAGTGCGGCGTCTTGGCGACCGCCTCCGTGAGTAGCCCGCCGCGATCGTACCCCACGTAGCCAGGGGGCGCGCCGATCAAGCGTGAAACGGTGTGGCGCTCCATGTACTCGCTCATATCGAAGCGAGTGAGTTCGATTCCGAGCGTGGCCGCGAGCTGCTTGGCGACCTCGGTTTTGCCGACGCCGGTCGGGCCAGTAAACAAGTAAGAACCGATGGGCTTGTTGGGAGCGCGCAGGCCCGCACGAGCAAGCTTGATGGCGGTAGCCAGCTCGCGAATGGCGCGATCTTGCCCGAAGACCACCTTTTCGAGATCGCTCTCCAGGTTGCGCAGCGCGGCCTTGTCGTCGTGGCTGACCTGACGCGGCGGGATTTGAGCCATGCGCGACACGACGGTCTCCACGCGCCCGATATCGACGACTGCTTTGGGCCCGAGGTCGAGCTTGGTATCAGCTCCGGACTCGTCGAGCAGGTCCACGGCCTTGTCCGGCAGCTTCTTGTCGCGCAAATGGCGATCCGCGAGCTCGGCGCACGCCTTGACGGCTTCCACGGTGTACGTGACCTCGTGGAACTCTTCGTAGCGCTTCTGCAAGCCTTGCAGGATTTGGATTGTTTCTTCCACCGTCGGCTCGTTGACGTCGATCTTTTGGAAGCGACGGGCGAGGGCGCGATCACGCTCGATATGCGTGCGGTACTCCTCGAAGGTGGTTGCGCCGATGCAGCGCAGCTTGCCGGATGAAAGCGCCGGCTTCAGCAAATTGGCGGCGTCGAGCGTGCCACCACTAGCCGCGCCAGCGCCGATCACCGTGTGAATCTCGTCCACGAACAAGATCGAGCCTTTGATTTTCTCGATTTGCTTGAGCACGGCTTTGACCCGCTTTTCGAAGTCACCGCGGAAGCGCGTGCCCGCCACCAATCCACCCATGTCGAGGGCAAAGATGGTTGCGCCTTCGAGCGGCTTCGGCGCCTTGCCGGCTTCGATCAGCGCTGCCAAACCCTCCACGATGGCGGTCTTCCCGACGCCAGCATCACCGACGAACAGCGGGTGATTCTTCTTGCGGCGGCAGAGCACCTGAATCGCGCGGCGAATTTCCTTGTCGCGCCCGACCAGCGGCTCGATGTCGCCGGCTTTCGCGCGCTCGTTCAAGTTCACCGCAAACTGTGAGAGTGCGTCGCTCTGCGAGTCTTCACCGCCTTCATCGTCGTCTTCGCGCGTCTCCTCGTTTTCGCTGAGCTCGAGGCCGCGGTCGGCGCTGCCGTCTTTCGATACCCCGTGCGAAACGTAGTTCACGACGTCGAAGCGCGTGATGCCTTCGGCCTTCATTGCTTCTGCAGCCAAACTCTCCGGCTCGGCGAAGATCGCGATGAGCACGTTGTGCCCCTCCAATCGCTCTTTGCCGCTTTGCTGCACGTGGAACGCCGCGCGCTGCAGCACACGCTGAAAACCGCGCGAAGCCGTGGGCGAGACCAGCTCCCCGACGGGCACCGCTGGCAACTCTTCACGTAGGATCTTGTCGAGACGCGCCTTGAGCTTCTCCACGTTGCCGCCGGACTTCTTCAGCACCTTGGCGGTTGCATCGTCGTGGAGCAGCGCGAACAAAAGGTGCTCCACGGTCATCACGTCGTGACGGCGCCGTTCGGCTTCCTTCAGCGCCAAATTGCAGGCAATTTCTACTTCCGGACTAACCTTCACGATTCCCCGAACCCTTCCGGCTCCGCCGTGCAGCGCAGTGGGTGACCATGCTCTTTGGCGTAGTCCATCACCTGCGCCGACTTCGTTTCCGCGACATCGCGGGTATACGCACCCACGATGCCGTAGCCCTTGTGGTGCACGTGCAACATGATTTGCGTCGATTCAGTCTCGCCCAAGTGGAAAAACTTCATCAACACATGCACGACGAACTCCATGGTCGTGTAGTCGTCGTTATGTAAAACCACGACATAGCGTCGCGGCCGCTCGACTTTCAGGCGCTCGTCAGTGGCGAGATCACCTTCGGATTCGCCGTGCTTGGGGCGGTCTGTCGCCATGCTGCTCGACGAAATTTGAGCGCGCGAGGCGCTGCTGTCGAGCCCCCCGTTCGAGCGGGCTGCAATGAGCCCGTTTCAGCGCTCGAAGCGCACACGAATCCCGGCCGCCGGGCCACGGCAGCATCTGGATCGCCCGCGTCGACCTTTCGCAGCCGCGCCCGTTTACGAGCGGTCGGCGTGTCGAAGCGACGCGGGGCCAAGGGCTCCGCAGGAGCTCAGGTCGCGGTCTTGGCGGGCGCCTTCGGCTTCGCAGCTTCGGCGTTTTCGCGAGCGCGCTTCTGCTCCCACTCGAGGTTCTTCTTGGCGCGGCGAATGCGGGTGCGACGGCGAGTGCGGGGGTCTTGCGGGGTTCCCATGGTGGCGCGTCCTCTAGCAGGTTTGTTCCGAGCTGTCTCGTGTGCTGCGCGTGTTTGGCGCGGAAACGCTCAGATCTCCCAGGTCTCACCGCCGCGCAGGAGCCGCTGCAGGTCGGGGGTACCCTTCTGCGCCTTGATGCTGGTGCGCTGGTCGCGAAGCGTCCCGTCGTAGGTTGGGCGCTGAACCGCGTACAGCACACCCAACGCAACCGGGAACTCCGGGAACGTCAGGCGCGAGAGCATGTAGGCGAGCGTTGGGTTGGTTTCGTCGTGAACCAGAATGTCTGCTTCAGTGACGCCGTTTTCGCCGAGACGCACCGCTTCTAGCTGGAACGTGCGCGCATTCAGCCGCAAACCGCGGTCGCGATCCCTGCCGTAGAGCAGCGGCTTGCCGTGTTCGACACGTAGCTGGTGCTCGAGATTGTTGGGTTTCTCCTTGATGACGTCGAACGCACCGTCATTGAAGACGTTGCAGTTCTGATAAATTTCCGTGAACGAGCTGCCGGTATGCGCAGCTGCGCGGCGCAGAACGTCGGCGAGGTGTGCGGCCTCGGTATCAATCGAGCGCGCGACGAAGGAGGCGTTGGCGCCCAGCGCGAAGCTCACGGGATCCACGGGCTGATCCGCTGAGCCGAACGGTGTGCTCTTGGTGACTTTGCCGAACTCGCTGGTCGGCGAGTACTGCCCCTTGGTCAGACCGTAGATACGATTGTTGAAGAGCAGGATCTTCACGTCGACGTTGCGACGCAAGCAATGCATCAAATGGTTGCCGCCGATGCTGAGGCCGTCGCCGTCGCCCGTCACGAGCCACACCGAAAGATCAGGGTTGGCTGCCTTGATGCCGGTTGCGAACGCCGGCGCGCGCCCGTGAATGGTGTGAAACCCGTAGGTGTTCATGTAGTAGGGGAAACGGCTGCTGCAGCCGATGCCGCTTACCCACACCATGTTTTCGGGCAAAATCCCGAGCTCGGGCATCACGCGCTGAACGGTCGCGAGGATCGCGTAGTCGCCGCAACCAGGGCACCAGCGCACGTCCTGGTCGGTTTCGAAGTCTTTCTTGGTGAGGCGAGTCGGTTCGACGATGTTCGACATGGCGCGCTTCTCTACTGAAGGAGAGAGATTCAGCTTTCCAGAACCTTGCGGATCTTTTCCTCGAGCTCGGCGATTTTGAAGGGCTGCCCCTGAATCTTGGGGAAGCTCTCGGCGGGCACGAGGTACTGGCTACGCAGCAAACGCACCAGCTGACCGAGGTTCAGTTCGGGTACGAGCACGCGGTCGAAGCGCCGCAGCAGGTCGCCCAGGTTTTGGGGGAAGGGGTTGATGTTGCGAATATGAGCGTGCGAAACGTCGAGCCCGCGTTCGCGGCAGCGCTCTACCGCCTCGCGAATGGCGCCGTACGTCGAACCCCACCCAACAACCAGCAGCTTGCCGCTGTCGTTGCCCACTTCGATGTGTTGATCGGGGATGTCGTTGGCGATGCCGGCGATCTTCGCGGCGCGCACGCGCGACATGCGCTCGTGGTTCTCCGGCGAGTAGGAGATGTGACCCGAGTCGTAGTCCTTCTCCAAGCCGCCGATGCGGTGAATCAAACCGGGAGTTCCCGGGATTGCCCACGGCCGCGCCAGCGTGGCTTCGTCGCGCAAGAACGGATGGAAGCCGTTTGGATCCGTGCGGAAATTCACCTCGATCTTGGGCAGCGTGGAGACGTCCGGAATCTTCCAGGGCTCGGCGCCGTTCGCGAGGTAGCCGTCGGTGAGCAGAATCACCGGGGTCATGTATTTTACGGCCAAGCGCACCGCTTCGATTGCCATGTAGAAGCAATCTCCGGGCGTCGCTGCTGCGATGACGCAAACTGGAGCTTCGCTGTTGCGGCCGTACACCGCTTGCAGCAAGTCGGCCTGCTCCGTCTTCGTCGGCAAACCGGTGCTCGGCCCGCCGCGCTGAATGTCGATGATGACGAGAGGCAACTCGGTGGTCACCGCCAGACCAATGGCCTCCGTCTTGAGAGCCATGCCCGGGCCGCTGGTGCTCGTGACGCCGATGCTGCCGGCGTACGAAGCGCCGATCGCCGCGCACACCGCCGCGATCTCGTCTTCGGCTTGGATGGTGGTGACGCCGAAGTGCTTGTGCTTGCTGAGCTCGTGCAGCACGTCGCTCGCCGGCGTGATGGGGTAGGCGCCGAGCACCAACTCACGACCCGTCAACTGCGCCGCCGCAACCAGGCCGAGTGCGGTCGCAGTGTTCCCGCTGATGTTGCGATACACGCCGGGCTCTACGGGAGCCGCGGGAACTTCGTAGCGGTTTTGAAAAACCTCCGCGGTTTCGCCATAAGCGTGACCAGCCTTGAGCGCGGCGACGTTGGCAGCGGCGACTTCCGGGCGCTTCCCGAATTTCTGCTCAATCCAGCGCAAAGTTGGATCGAGCGGGCGCCCGTAGATCCAAAACATCAACCCGAGCGTCCAGAAGTTCTTGCAGCGATTGCTCTCCTTATTAGAGAGGCCGCTGTCCTTCACTGCGTTCTGCGTGAGCTTCGTGATGTCGATTGAAAGCAGCCGGTAGTTGGTGAGCGTGCCGTTCTCGAGCGGGCTGGTGTCGTAACCGGCCTTCTTCAGGTTGGCGGCGTTGAAGGCGCCGCTGTTCACGATCAAGAGCCCACCCTTCTTGAGATCGCGCAGGTTGGTCTTGAGCGCTGCCGGGTTCATCGCCACGAGCACGTCGGGCGCATCTCCCGGCGTGTAGACGTGCTCAGAAGCGAAATGGATTTGAAAACCGGAGACGCCGTACGTGGTTCCGGCGGGCGCACGGATTTCGGCGGGGAAGTCTGGAAACGTCGCGAGGTCGTTGCGAGCCAACGCGGCCGCCACCGTGAATTGGTCGCCGGTGACCTGCATGCCGTCTCCGGAGTCGCCAGCAAAACGGACGACGGCGCCGCGGAGGACGGTGTGAGGGCTAGGTTGTGGCACGGGAGAACTAGAGGTCATGGCGTAGAAACCGCACGAAAGGTGGTGGTGCGGACACGATTGTCAAGCGACCCGATGGGAATAGGCGGAATCGCTACCCGAAACGACCGCGAAATGTCTTAGCGGGTTTCGCAGCCGGCGGAAAGGCATGGCCGCCTAGCCGGCCACCAGGGCTCAAACTGTGGGGGCGGCGTGCCGTTCCAGCATCGCGGCGAGGCGTGGTGCAGCCGCCTCGACCTGCTTTTTGGCGAGTGGACGCAGCTTGTCGTACGCACCGCGGATGGTTCCGCTAGCGCGCTCTGCCTTCTGGTCGGTGACAGCCAGCAAAGCGTCAGCGACCCGACTCTTTTGGTCCAGCAGATAGGCACCCGCGGGCTTCTTTTTCTCCACGGCCTCTTGGTAGACGGGATCGAGCGCCTTCAAGAACTCGTCGAGCAGGCTCTCGACCACTTGCCGTAAGAAGCCGGGCTTGATGCCCTGAACTACCTTGTAGCCGCCTTTGATCGCGAGCCCCGTGAGACCGCTCTTATCGGCGACCTCCTGGTCCAACACCTTCAGCGCATCGTTCACGACTGCTTCGCGCTTTTCACCGCTTCCGAGCTGTTCGATGAGACTCGTCATATCTTCGTTCCGCTTCTCGCTGTTCGCGTCAAAGAAAGCCGACTACGAGCCGCGCTGACCCCGAGGCTCGACGCCGGGTATGCGCGGGCTCTTAGCACTACTGGGGCTAAGTGGGCATCAAAGCGCTGGCAGCCTACACACTTCGAAGCGCTTTCGAGCTCACCTTCGTGGCTCGGCACATGGCAGACTGTCGAGTTGGCCGGCTCCCACCAGGCCGGTCACACTCCGCTTCGCACCAAAGTCGGCCGCCGAACCAAGGAGCCGCCGGTCTAGACACGCCGGCGCGGTAACGCAAGGCTGTCGTCGAATCCCGTCCTTTCACATCGATGACCGAAGAGCTCAGGCAAGGCACACGACTTGGCGACAACGAGCTGGTGTTGCGCATTGGGCGCGGCGGCATGGCAACGGTATGGGTAGCGCGTGAACGCGGCGCCGACCCTGCACACGATCGTCTCGTGGCGGTCAAAGCCATGCTGACCGAACTCGCGGACGAGCCCGAGTTCACGCGCATGTTCATCGATGAGGTGCGGCTGGTACGCAGCATTCGTCATCCGAACGTCGTCGACGTTTACGACGTCGGCGAGAGCGACGGCGTGATGTGGATGTCGATGGAATGGGTGGAGGGCGAGAGCCTGCACACAGTCATCGCCGAAGCCGGCAAGCGCCGCGCGATCCCGCCCGAAATGGCAGTCCGTATCATTGCCGACGTTGCGGCCGGCTTGCACGCGGCTCATGAGCTTCGCGATCCGCGCGGCGAGCTGCGCGGCGTGGTGCACCGGGACATTTCCCCCCACAACATCCTGATCGGCACCAACGGCGCGATTAAACTCGTGGACTTCGGCGTGGCCAAGGCATTCGGTCGCGTCTCCGAGTCGACGCGCGCGGGGCAACTGAAAGGCAAATTCGGATACATGTCGCCGGAGCAGGCGCTCGGGCGCCCTGTGGATCGCAGAAGCGACGTGTTTTCGCTCGGGATCGTGCTGTTCGAGCTCACCACTAGCCGGCGCCTGTTCCGCGGCGAGTCGGACGTCGAAACGTTGAAGCTCGTGATTTCGGGGCAGGTGCCGCGCCCTTCGACGATTGATGCAAGCTACCCACCCGAGCTCGAACGCATCGTCTTGAAGGCGCTGGAGCGCGACGCTCGGCTCCGTTATCAAACCGCCGCCGAACTCGAACAAGAGCTGCGCGGCTTTCTGAAGGCAGAGCGCGTCGTTGTGCCACAGGGTGGAATAGCCGGTCTGCTGAAACGCGTAGTGGGAGAGCGTATCGAGCAACGACGCAAGGCCATCCGCGCGGCACTCAGAAAGCTCGGCAACGTCGGCCCGTCGGGAGGCGACTTGCTTTCGACCGAAACCGCCTTTACGCCGACCGGCAAGGACCGAATCAGTACGAGTAATGTGACGGGCAGCGAGACGTCGAGCGCCGGGGTTGCGGAAATGCCCGGTGAGCTGCAACGTCGCCCGCAAGCTGGCGGCGGAGGACCGTCAGGGGTCAGTTGGTCGAGCGCGATTGGTTATGCGATCGGCGTGGCCGGGCTGGCCATCGCCATCATTGTGCTGCTATTTCTTAGTCGTTAGCGCGTTTGCATTCGTGCTCGGCCCTGCCCTTCGAGCCGACGGGCCGAATTTGGATCATCCCGGGGCGCGGGATCGGCTCGCGCAAGCATTTTTTCGAGTTAGCATCTGAGGGTTTTTCGCGCGCGGTCCATACCCGCGCAGGACAGTCGAGCTACATGGGTAAGATTCTCGTCGTCGACGATCAGAGGAACATGCGTACGACGCTCGCGATGATGTTGCGCGGCGTGGGATACGAGGTCGACGAGGCAGCGGATGGCGCTCAGGGTCGCGAGAGCGGGGCTGCGGGCGCGTTCGACGTAGTCATCACCGACCTGCGGATGGGTGAGTACGACGGCATCGATGTTCTACGCGCCGTCAAGGAAGCCCAACCGATGACGGAGGTCATCGTGATGACGGCCTACGGCACCATCGAGAGCGCGGTCGAAGCCATGCGCGTGGGTGCATTCGACTACATCCAAAAGCCGTTCACGGAGCAAGAGCTCATCGTCAAGGTGTCGAAGGCGCTCGAGAGCCGGCGCTTGAACGGCCAGGTTCAACTCTTCGCGCACGATTTCAAGGAGCGCTACCACGTCGACAACGTGATCGGGCGTTCGCAAGCGATCCGCGACGTGTTGATGCGGCTCATCAAGTTTGCTCCTACTGACGCAACCGTGCTCATCACTGGCGAGAGCGGCACCGGCAAGGAGTTGATTGCGCGCGCCGTGCACGCCAATAGCAAGCGCGCACAGCGGCCGTTCGTCACCGTAAACTGCGCGGCGATCAGCGAAACGCTACTCGAGAGCGAGCTGTTCGGTCACGCACGCGGAGCGTTCACCGGCGCTGTGGGAGCGCGCAAAGGCCTCTTCGAAGAGGCCGACGGCGGCACCTTTTTCTTCGACGAGATCGCCGAGACCACGCCGGTGTTCCAGGCGAAGCTATTGCGCGCCATTCAGGAAGGCGAGATTCGACGAGTTGGTGAGAACAAGCCGATTCAGGTCGATATTCGCGTCGTGGCAGCCACCAACGTGGACCTTGCACGCGCGGTGGAGGAGCGGCGTTTTCGACAAGACCTGTACTATCGCTTGAACGTGGCACGCTTCCAGCTGCCGCCGCTGCGTGAGCGGCGGGAAGACATTCCGCTGCTCGCCGAGCATTTCATCGCGAAGTACAGCCGCAAGATGAACAAACGCACGCGCTTGGCAGATGGGGTGATGGAGCGCTTGGTAGCGTACGACTACCCAGGCAACGTGCGTGAGCTCGAGAACTTGGTCGAGCAATCGGTTGCGCTGTGCACCGGCGGCATCGTGCGAGTGGACGACATCTTGCCGCGCCCGCCCAAATCCGAGGAAAAGCCGCACGGCCGTACGCTGGCCGACATCGTGGACGACGCTGAGCGCGAAGCCGTCGAATCGGCTCTGCGTGCGTTCGACGGCAGTCGTGAGCGCGCAGCCGAGGCGCTCGACATCAGCCCAACCACCTTGTGGCGCAAGATGACGCGGCTCGGCATCACCTTCGAAGATCGCTGAAAGCGCGCCGCGGTGCGAGACCCGCCTCGCGTGCTATGAGGCGGGCCTCGTGAGAACCGAGCTCCTCGACTATTTCCTGCCGGAGCAGCTGATCGCGCGCCATCCACCGGCGGAGCGCGACGGTGGCCGCATGCTGGTGCTCGAGGGAAACCAGCGCCAGCACCGAGCGGTTCGGGAGTTTGCGGAGCTCGTGCCATCGAACGCGCTCGTGGTGCTGAACGCTTCGCGCGTGCGCCGCGCGCGTGTCTTCGGTACGCGCCGCCCGGGGGGTGGCAGAGTGGAGCTGCTGTTCCTCGAATCGCTCGGCCAAGCTGCGGATGGGCGCGAGCGCTGGCAGGCGTTGGGGCGGGCCAGCAAGTCGTTGCGGCCCGGTACCGTAGTCGAAGTGCCGGAGCTCGAAGTCGAGATTGCTTCGACGCACGAGGGCACGTTGGAGCTCTTGGTGCGCGCCGCGGAGCCGGTGGAGTCGTTGCTCGAGCGCGTCGGGCACGTGCCATTGCCGCCGTACCTGGGGCGCGGCGACGAGCCCGCCGATGGCGAGCGTTATCAAACGGTCTACGCCGAGCGCACCAGCTCGGTGGCAGCGCCCACCGCTGGGCTTCATCTCACACCCGACGCGCTGGCGCGCCTGGCAGCTCGCGGCGTGGAAGTGAGACGGCTCGAGCTCGCGGTTGGCGTCGGCACCTTCAGGCCAGTGAGCAGCGACGATCTCGATCAGCATCCGATGCACGAAGAGCGCTTTTCGGTGAGCGCCGAGCTAGTGAATGCCGTGGCTAAAGCTCGCACGCGGGGCGCACCGGTGGTCGCCGTGGGAACTACCGTGGTACGCGCCTTGGAGAGCGCTGCAGCGAGTGGCGAGCTCGTCGCCACTAGCGGAAACACGCGGCTCTTGATCCAACCAGGCTACCGTTTTCGCGTGGTGGACGCGTTGCTCACCAACTTCCACCAACCGAAGAGCACTTTGCTTGCGCTGGTCACGGCGTTTGCCGGTTACGAATCCGTGATGGCGGCGTACGCGGATGCGGTCGAGCGCCGCTATCGCTTCTTGTCTTACGGCGACGCCATGTGGATTCCGCGGAGGGCCAGCTGAGCACGTTTCGAGTCGAAGCCGTGTGCGGGCTCGCACGCGCCGGCGTGCTCGGCACTGCACACGGTGAAGTGCGTACGCCGGCGTTTCAGCCGGTGGGCACGCAAGCCAGCGTCAAGTCGCTCTCCGCCGAAGAGGTGGCAGCCACGGGCGCTCGGCTCGTGATCATGAATACGTATCACCTGTGGCTGCGGCCCGGGCCAGAGCTCGTTGCTGAGCGGGGAGGGCTGCACGAGTTTTCGCGTTGGCCGCATTCGATCACCACCGATTCCGGCGGCTTTCAGGCGTTTTCGCTGGCTGAGCGCACGCGCGTCGACGAGGACGGCTTCGAGTTTTCTTCGCACCTAGATGGCCGCCGGCTGCGCCTCTCACCAGAAGAGGCGATGCGCATTCAGGGCTTACTGGGTTCGGACATAGCCATGCAGCTCGACGTTTGCGCAAAGGCGGGCGCGTCGCGCGCTGAGCTGGAGCTCGCGGTGGCACGCACGACGCGCTGGGCGGAACGTTGCCTCACGGCGAAGACACGTGAGCAGGCGCTGTTCGGCATCGTGCAGGGCGGGCTCGACGTCGAGCTTCGGCTGCAGCACGCGGAGGCGCTCGGCAGCTTACCCTTCGACGGCCTTGCGCTCGGCGGCTTCAGCGTCGGTGAGCCAATCGAGCAAATGCACGAGACGCTGAGCCGCGTCGCTCCTGCACTCGACTCGGCGCGGCCGCGCTACTTGATGGGCGTCGGCACTCCGCTCGACCTCGTGCACGCCATCGGGTGCGGGGTCGATATGTTCGACTGCGTGATGCCGACTCGCAACGCGCGCAATGGTCAGGCATTCGTGCGAAGCGGCAAGATCGTCATCAAGAACGCGCGCTATCGCAACGACCCGCGCCCGCTCGACGAGAACTGCACCTGCTTGGCGTGCCGTGGCGGCTATTCACGCAGTTACCTGCGACACCTCTACGTGGCGGGGGAAATTCTGTCCCTGCGCCTGCTCACGCTGCACAACATTCAGTACTACCAAGATCTGGTGGCGGCGGCGCGTACCGCCGTACTCGAGCAGCGGTACGCAGCCTGGGCCGAGACGACACTCGCCGTGTTGTCCGCACATTCGGCGCAGCCCGAAGCTTGAGCCAAGCTTCCCCTCCGCAGCAGAAAGCGCCCGGCAAACGGCTCTCGCCACGGCGCTGATGGACCGTCGCGCAGGATGCGTGCCATGATAACTGGTCGACGAGCTCGATGTCTGAGAAGAAGCAAATAGGCAAGATCCTGTTGCGGCAGCGCGCGCTACGTCCCGAAGATCTCGATCGCGCTTTGGGCAGCGAGTCTCACGGCAGGTTGGCGTCGCGGCTCGCCGCCGAAGGCACCATCACGGACGTCGCGGCGCTCAAGGCACTGTCGGAGCAGCACGGAATTCCAGGCATCGATCTCTCGCAGATTTGCTTGCGTCTCGAGCACCTCGACTTGTTGCCGCGCGAGATCGCGGAGAAGCATCGCATCTTGCCGGTGCTCGAGCGTGACGAACGTTTGTTCGTGGCAATGGCGGACCCGCGCGAGAAGTCGGTGATCGACGAGCTCGAGTTCGTGACCGGCAAGCGCGTCTACCCATACGTCGCGCTAGATGCCGCGTTAGCTCAGGTCACTGCTGACGCTTACACACGCAAGGCGCGCGGCGAAGCCTTCTACATCGGCCCGCATTGCCCGCCCGAGCTTTTGAAGAAGCTCGGCATCGACGAGAACGGCGAAGCCATCACCGATAGCACCGCGCCGCTCGAGCTCTTGGGGCCACCGAGCGAACGCGACTCATTGGGCGCCGACGCGGTGGTGGTCGATGACGACGTCGACCGCGTCTCGCGGGACGACGATGTCGAGGTGCGCGATTTCGGCGACGCCGCGCGTGAGCTGAGCTCGGTTGGGCGGCCGAGTGACGCTGCGAGTCTCGACCCGGCGCGCGCTTCCAAAGTCATCTTGGTCGTCGACGACGAAGCGGAGATTCGTCGCATGCTGACGCACCTCCTGTCGCGCGCGGGCTACAAGGTGGTAGACGCCGAGAAAGGGGAGCAGGCGCTGCGCATGGTGCGAGAGCACGCTCCCGATCTCATCGTGCTCGATGCCATGCTGCCCGAGGTGCACGGTTTCGAGATCGCGCGCCGCATCAAGAACAGCGAGCGTTACCGCCACATTCCGATCATCATGGTGAGCGCGGTGTATCGCGGATGGCGCTACGCTGAAGACGTCAAGCGCTCGTTCGGTGTCGATCATTTCGTCGAGAAGCCTTTCCGCATCTCGGAAATCGTGCAGAGCGTCGAAAGCATGCTCAAGGATCGGCAGTCGCTCGCGCCCGAATCCGACCGCAAAATCTCGGACGAGGCCGAAGCGGCGCTGAATGCCGGCATCGAGGCCTATCACGCAGGTGACATCGATGGGGCGATCGAGCATTTGAAGCGCGGAACTGCCATCGACCCGCTGGCGTTCCGGCTACATTTTCACCTCGGTTTGCTCTACGGTAAGCAAGGCTTGGTGTTCGATGCGATTTCCGCCTTGGAAGCGGCGGTGGAAAGCAACGGCCAGCATTTCCCCGCGCTGAAGAACCTCGCCATCCTCTACCAGAAGGCGGGCTTCAGGAATCGAGCGGCCGAGATGTGGGAGCGCGCCCTCCCGCTTGCGCCGGACGAAGCGACGCGCCAATCCATTCGGCAGCACTTGCTCAAGCTCTTGTGAGTCTGGCCGTCTTGGGTGCATTCACGCCTCGGTGGTTAATGCACCAAGGTGAGCGCACTCAATACCTTCAGCCTGTCGGCCGCCCGGGCTCATGGGCCGGGCTCGATTTTTCGCGCAGTGCCGTCATGCTGAAAACTGAAGTAAGAATGCTAGCCTCGCGGTATTCTCCGTCCCCGAAACGCTCGACTCCGACGGCGTCTGGTTGAATGAAGTTTCTCTGTCCTAGCTGCAAGGCGAAGTACCAGATTAGCGACGAGAAGGTCGCCGGACGCTCGGTGCGGATGAAGTGCCGCAAGTGCGGCCACATGATTCAGGTCTCGAGCGACGACGCGATCGCGGGTTCGTCAGCGCCGCCGCCTCCTGATGGCGCTGGGGACTCGCACGTGAGCGAAGCGCCTCCAGCAATCGCTGCCACTCCGGCGCGAGCGCCTGAAAAGCCGAAGGGGCCGGCAGCACCGGTTCCCCGCGTTGGTGCGCCCGCCGCGCCGTCGGCCGCCAAATCACGTGTGCCCGCGCCGAAGCCAGTGGGCAGCGGAGCACTTTCGCCGCCCAAGCCAGCGGGTATTGGCCCGCGTACGTCTGGGGAGAAAGCTGCTGATGCGTTGCGAGTGCCGCGGACGAGTCCCGCAGCAACGCGCGAACCCAGCCCGAAGGCGCCAGCAGTCGGCGCGCTAGGCACCGCGGCGGCCGGTGCGGATCTCAGTGCACGCGCGCCAGCCAAGCCCGCGCCAGCCGTTGCGAGCGCGCCGGTCGCGGCTCCGGCGCCCGCAGCGCCCGCTCCGAAACTACAGGAGGAGTTCGGCGAAGAGGAGGCGACGCAGATCGCGCGCGGTGCGTTGATTGGAGCATTCAGCGCCGCCGTGCAGGAGCATGCGCCGGCATCTGTTGCCGATCCTCTCAGCATGCCTGGCGACGAATGGTTCGTGGGCATCAACGGAGTGCCTGTCGGCCCCATTCGTTTGAGCGAGTTGCGCGCCAAGGCGGCTTCTGGTGCCGTGACGAAAGAGTCGCTGGTCTGGCGTGACGGTTTCGAAGAGTGGCGCCCGCTGAAGAGCTTCCCCGAGCTGGTTGCCATCGTCGAAGAGAGCTTGTCGAGCGCGCGCGCCTCACTTCCATTTCCGCTGCCCGCGGCGGGATCGGCTCCGAGCACGCTGGCTGATCCGTTTGCCGCACCTCCACCACCGAGCACGACACCCGCAATTGTTGCCGGCGGCGTCAGCATCGACGAGCTGCAAGCGCTGCGCGCACGGCCGCGCACTTCTCCCGCTGCATGGCTGGCGATGGTCGTCGCCGTTCTGTTCGGGATCACGCTCGGCTTCGTGTTCTTTGGCCGAGCCGATCGCTCGCAGCACGCTGCGGGAGACAAGCCGTCGGACACGCCGGTCCAAACGGCGCCATCGGCGCCCGCGCCGGCCGCCGCCGCTCAACCCGAGCAGAAGACACAAGACGACGCTCAGGTGATCTCGGGCGATCCGAAAGCGCCTTCGAAGAGCGGCTCCGGCTCCGGCAAAACCACCGTCGCCAAGACTGAGACCGAGCCGAAAACCGGTACGGGCAAAAGCGGGCTCGGTCTTTCGGGGCTCAGCGCGAACGGTACCAAGGGGCCGAGCGACTCGAGCGGAACCAGCGCGGGTCCTGGCTCTGGTGGCGGGCAGCTCGACCAGGCACAGCTTTCCAGCGTGGTTCAGCGCTACACGCCGAGCGTGAAGCGCAGCTGCTGGCAGCCAGCGTTGGACGGTCGTGACAAGGATGCCCCAACCAGCGCGCGTGTCTCCGTAGCCATTACCATCAGCCCGAGCGGCAGCGTGCAGGACGTGAACACCGGCGCCGATCCCAAGGGGTATCGCGGCTTGGCTCAATGCATTGCCGGACGCGTTCGCGGCTGGCAATTCCCCCCGTCGGGTGGCTCGACCACCGTGAACGTTCCGTTCGTGTTCGTGGCGCAGTAACGGCTGCGCGGCACGAAGCCCGCTGCCGCAGCGCGACGGCGATGCTAATGCGCGGCATGCGTCCAGGGCTCAGCCTATCCGAGCTTGCCGAATTGCATCGCAGCGGCAACGCACCGATCCTCGACGATCGCGAGCCGCGACATTTTCTGTTGCTGGAACGGCGCGAAGAATCTGCAGCCACCGCAACCGTGGCGCTTGGCTCCGATCCCGCGACGCCAGCGACACCATCGTTGTCATTGCAGGCGCGAGTGTTCGTGCTCGCCTTCGACCGAGACGACGGAGTCACGTTGGGGCGCGGGTCCGATGCGGACTTCGAAATCAATGATCCCGCGGTGTCGCGGGCTCACTTGCGCTTCAAGTGCGAAGCGGGCACCACCAGCGTCAGCGACGAGAACTCCCACAACGGCACCACTCTGAATGGCTCGCGCATCACGCCGGGAGTCATGACGGTGCTGCGTGATGGAGACGTGCTCGAGATTTCGGAGAAGTATCGGGTTACATTTCTTGGCGCGAAGAGCTTGTTGGCGCGCTTGAACGACGCGGGGACCGATGCGCTCAGCGTGCCAACGGAGACGGCCAGCAGCGGAATTTTGGCCGGGAAAGTCGCTGTCATCACGGGCGGTGGCAGAGGTCTCGGTCGCGCTTATGCGCTGCGTTTCGCGGCGGAAGGCTGCCGCGTCGTAGTGAACGATATCGGCGCGCCGCCGTACGATCCCGGTACGGATGTCAGCGTTGCCGCCAGGGTCGTCGAAGAAATCGAGCGCGCCGGCGGCACAGCCATCGCTAGCGTGCACGACATTTCACGGCGCGATGAGGTGGACGCGTTATTTGCGTTGGCGCGGGAGCGCTTCGGCTGCGTCGACATTCTAGCGTGCAGCGCTGGTGTGCTGCACGCCGGATCCAGCGTGCTCGAGATGGATCCGGAGGTGTGGGAGCGACTGATGCAAATCAACGCGCGCGGCACCTTCCTGTGTGTGCAAGCCGCCGCCCGCAGCATGATCGAACAAGGCCGCCCGGGCCGCATCATCACGACGAGCAGCATGGTGGCGATGAATGGCAACGCGGGGCTCGGCGGTTATGCGGCATCCAAGGCGGCTATCTACGCGCTCTCGCAAACTGCCGCCATCGAGCTCGCCGCGCACGACATTACGGTGAACACGTTGAACCCCATGGCGTGGACTCGCCTCACCGAAGGGATCCCTGCCATCGCTGCGATTCCGGACGCAGCGCAGGTGCTATCGCCGAACTACGTTGCCGACGTAGTGTTATTCCTCGCCTCGGAGCTCTCCGCCGGCATCACGGGTCAAGTCATCGACGTGGGTGGACCTCAGCTCTCGCTCTACAGGATGAAGCAAAGCGTACCCGCCGTGCCGAGCGGGCCGCGTTGGACTCCCGAGGAGCTGCGCCGGCGTTGGGAAGAGATCAGCAACGCTTAGCCTTGGTCTTTGGCGAGCGGATTGAACACTGCGATGGCCACGCGCGAAGCTTGCAGCCATTCGCTGCTGCCTGGCGCAAGCAACGTCAACGCTTGCCGTGCGTAGTCCGCCGCGCGTGGATCACCGCAAAGCCTCGCGGCTTCTGCTGCCAAGCTCGCCACGCGACCGAGCGCGGCTCCCGAAGCGCCACAAGCAGCTACCATCTCCGCGTGCTCGAGGACCCGGCTCAGCTCGCCGCGCTCGAAGGATTGCGACGCGGCTACGGCATACTGCTCGGCGGCGGCGACCAAGTTTGCACCTCGCTGGTAATGAAGGGCGGCGCGTGCCGCATCGTGTTCGAGAGCAAGCGCGTCAGCCAGGCGCAGATGCAATGCCATGCGCTCGTTCGACTCGATCGCAGCGCCGACCGCCTCGGCAAAACGCGGGTTCGTGACGTGAACCAGCTCGTCGCGTGATATCAAGACGAGTTCACGGCGCCGCAGCTCCGCCACAGCAGCAAGCGCAGACTTCGCATCCGCATCGACGGCCGCTGAAAGTAGGCTCAGCGTTAGCGGCCGACCGAAGACCGCGAGCAAGCGCAAGAGCTGCAACTCGAGTGGAGCGAGCTCGGTCAAACGATCGCGCCACAGCCGCTCGACTTGTTCCGCGATTTCGGCCGCGCCCGCTGAGACTCGAAATGTCCAGCCCGATGGCTGCGGACTCAGTCGCCCGTCTCGAACCCAAGCGCGCAATACTTCGGCTACCAGCAAAGCATTGCCGTGGGTCGCGTCGGTCAAAGCCTGGGACAGGGGAGGGGTGATGTTGGTCGCGCCGAGCATTGACGCAACCAATTCACCCACCTGCCGCGAGTCGAGCGGGAGCAGCGGTACCTCCAGCAGTCCTTGTGCGCTCCGCAAGCGCCCGAGCATCGCCGCGAGCGGATCCGCAAGCTCACCGCGTGCACTCAGCAAGAACGCGAGGCGCACCGGCTTCTGTCGCTGCAAGCTGGCGCAACGTTCGAGCACCAGCTCCAACAACTCGAGCGATGGCGCATCGATCCACTCCACGTCGGAGAAGCTGACGAGAGCGGGCAGATTGGTCGCCAGTAACAGCTCGACAACACCCTCCGCGAGCGCGTGGGCGTGCATTGCGCGGCGTTCTGGTGCCGATCCGAGTCGCGCGGCCGTCGCTGGCGCCAGCTTCTGAATCACCGCTAGATGCGGCTCCGCTGGCCGTTCCAAGCTCGTCGCCGCATGCCCGATGATGTCGCACCAAGCCGCGTACGGTTCACGAGCTTCCGCGTAGCAGTTCGCCTCGAACACTAGATGGCGTGCGAGCTGGCATTGGTGGCGAAGCTCACGCAGTAAGCGCGATTTGCCGGAGCCACTAGGGCCAACGCAGAGCGTCGCGATGGGGCCCTGCCGCCCGCCCCGTGCGCGGCGTTGTACGTGGTCGAGCAGCGTTTCGAAAGCGTCTTCGCGACCGACCAGCGCTGCCGACGCGACGTAGCTATCGCTGGTCTGATCTGTCTCGATGGCATCATCGACGCCGCGTGCGCGATTCAAAGCCGAGATGACCTCGTTGGCCGTACGAAACCTGCGTGCTGGATCGCGCTCGACCAGGCGCTGCAGGATGGGCGGCAACCAAGTCGGCACCTGAGCGCGCTCGGCTGGAGTCAACTCAAAGTCTTGCACCTCGGGGTTCGCTTCCAACGCCGCTTGCGAGGCGGGTACGCGCCGAAACACGAGCTGGAACAACGTCACGCCGAAGCTATACAAGTCGGCGCGCCGATCGACTTCGCCTCCGCTGCGCACCTCCGGCGCCATGTAAATGGGCGTCGCGTACAACCCGCGCGGACGCGAGTGAGCCGAGCGGGCCACCCCGAAGTCGAGCAAGCGCACCTGACCATCACTCGTGATCATGATGTTCGCCGGCTTGAGATCGAAGTGAATCACACTACGGGCGTGCAAATACGAGAGCGCGCGCAGCACCTGCAACGCCAACGACAGGATCTGCTCGAGCGTAGCGTTGTGCGTCGCCTCGATCGCACCTCGGCCGTGCACGAGCTCCATGGTGAAGAAGCACTCGGCTGAGTCGTGGCGCCGCGCGAAGTCGTGAACCGCGGCGATGTTCGGGTGACTCAGGGTCGACAGCGTCATGAATTCGGCCTTGAACAACGCAAGCGCCGTCGGGCTGACTTCTCTGTCGCGCAGCGTCTTCAGCGCAACTTCGCGCCCGCTGACCAAATCCGTCGCGCGGTAAACGACACCCATGCCACCGGCGCCGAGCAGCTCGTGCAGTTCGTAACGACCGTTCAGCGTGATCGGCAGCGGAAACGTGTCGTACGCCGTCGGCTCGGGACGCTCGCCCAAACCTAGGGTTCGCTCGATGTCGGCGGAACGCGGCACCAAGGCGTGCTCCCTAACCTTGGCAATCGGGGCCGGCAAGCAAGGTCGAATACCGCGCGCTCACCCATGGAATAGACGCGCCCAGCAAGCCGAGAAAGCCTACTGGGCGCGGTCGCAGAGCTCGTAAGCCGGGTTCTGTTCGGATGCGAGTCGCCTCACATTCCGCGGCGGTCATTCCTCTGGGACGCGCGTTACCGCGCGCCTCGTGCGGCCTACCCAGGGGCTCGGGCGGGCAGCCCTCGAACGCCCCTCTACGTGGCCTTGCTCCGGATGGGGTTTGCCGTGCCGCGATCGTTACCGACCGCGCGGTGGGCTCTTACCCCACCGTTTCACCCTTACCGTCGGGTCGTTGCCAACGCGACGGCGGTTTCTCGTTTTCTGTGGCACTTTCCTCGAGGTCACCCTCACCGGGAGTTACCCGGCATCCTGCCCTGTGGAGCCCGGACTTTCCTCCCGTCGCATCGGTGATGCGGCGAGCGATCGCCTGAACTGCTGCGGCGCGAGCACTTTAGCACAGCGCTCCGCGCCGCAACCGTCCCGTCACGCCGCGCTCAGCCAGATGTCCTTGAGCGCGCCGAGATCGCCGATCTTGGTCTTCAGCTTGCGCTTGGCTCGTGCTTCGAGCTGACGAGCGCGCTCGCGTGATACTCCCAGCCTGCGACCGATCTCCGCGAGCGACAACTCGTCCTCGGAGTCGGCCATCAAGCGCTTCTCGACGATGTAGCGTTCGCGTTTGTCTAGGGCGGCCACGGCGTCGCGCAAAATGTCCTTCAAGTGGCCGCCGAGCTCGTTTGCGCCGAAGCTCTCTTCCTGGCTGGCATCCGTCGCGAGCAACGTGTCGGCCAGGGTAGTGGCAGAGTCATCGAAGACCTTGGCGTCGAGCGAAACATCGCGCGCTTCCAGGCGGCGCACCATGGAGACCACGCGCGCTTTTGGCAGCTCGAGCGCCTGCGCCAACATCTCGTCGGCTTGATCGCCTTCACCCACCAGGTTGGTGATGCGCACCCGCTCGCGCCGGAGCTTGAAGAACATCTTCGAGCGCAGCGCGCCCGACCCGACTCCCACTAGGCTCCAGCAGCGAATGATGTGATTCAGAATGTAAGCGCGGATCCAGTAGGCCGCGTACGTAACGAAACGCGTGCCGCGCGACGTGTCGAACTTGTTCAGCGCGTGAACGATGCCGAAGTTTCCCTCGGCGATGAGCTCCCCGAGCGGCATGCCGTAGCGGCGATAACGCAGCGCGATTGCGACCACGTAACGAAGATGCGCTTCGACGATGGCCTGTCGCGCGTCGCCGTCCTGGTTTTCGCGCCAGCGAAGCAGCAGCTCCACCTCTTCTTCGCGAGAGAGCTGAGGGAACCCATTTACCTGGGCAATGTAACGAGTCACTTCCGAATCGATCTGTCGCGCCATGGGACCTACCTGGTCGGCCTGTCCAAGTTCTGTCTTGGACAAACCTGAGTGCCCGACCTATGCGAGCGGGCCTGCAAGAGACGTTCTCCTGTAAACGGGTGCAGGTACGCGGAGGGTCCGTCGGGAGTTGCGCCGCGAGACGTTCGGCAACCACATGCGGACGCTCGATATTGATGAAACGCATCTGGCACGAGCAGCGAACGGGATTTTCGCCCGCACGAGGGCTGCTCTGGCGCAAACGCGCCACGTTCAGGGCAGAGTTGTGCGCTCGCTTCAGCTAGCGCACATAGCAGTATTGTTCGCGTGACCGCGCTCGCTGCCCGTTACAACGCTGCTGTGTCCGTTTTTGTTTAGACCTTAAAGGAAGAACCGCAGCCGCAAGTCCCGGAAACGTTCGGGTTTCCGAACTTGAACCCTGAGCCATGGGCGGTTTCGACGTAATCGATCTCGGTGCCGTCGAGGTACTGATAGCTGAGCGGATCGACGTAGAGCTTCACCCCGTTCGACTCGAACTGCTCGTCCAAATCCGTAGGTTTTTCCTCGAAGTACAGGTCGTACTGGAAGCCTGCGCAGCCGCCGCCAATCACGCGGAGCCGAAGACCCTGACCTTCGAGCCCTTCAGCGCTCGAAATCTCTCGGACCTTGCCAGCTGCCAGCTCAGTAATCGAAATCATTCTGGGTTTCTGCCTTCCCGGTCCGTCCGCGCCCCGACGGGCGGCGCCGAATGACTTTGCTCGCGTAGTATAGGCAGCATCGCAGGGGCTCGCCAGTGCCATTCAGTCCGAGTCGCCCGCTGCTCAGCGGCGTTACCTTTTTGATATTGCTGATCGCTTCGGTCCGGAGTCGGGCGGAACCCGGGCCGTCGCCGGCGCACGACGGACACCCGTCCGCACAATCGTCCGCACAACCGTCCGCTCCTCCACCTGCTCTATCGGATCCGGACCTCGTACCAGCGCAGCCAGAAGCGGCTCGGCCTGCACCTCCACCCCCACCTCCGCGTCGCCGCGATGATCCATCTGCATCCGCATCGACGCATTCGGCGCCAATGCCCGTCGTACCCGGAAGGGATCGGGGCTACTCGCATGATGGTTTCTACCTGCGGCTCACCCCCGGCATTGCGTACGGCGCGACGCGCGTGCAAACCGATCGAGTCAGCCAGCCCGACGTGAAGCTTTCGGGGTTGGGGCTATCGCTCGATTTGTGGGTGGGCTGGGCGCTTTCGTCAGGGCTCGTCTTGGGGCCGGCGCTCAGCTACTGGTCGAGCAACGATGGCGATCCCGCGGTTGCCGGCGGAGCGGATTCGGGCAGTTCGAGCAACACGCTGATCGGCGCTTTCGTGGACGCCTACCCCAATGCACGGCGTGGCGAGCACTTCGGCGGTGCGCTTGCGCTGGGTGGCGTGAGCGCGAGTCTGAGCGGTCGACCAGACGTGAAGGACTATCAGGGCGGAGGGATCGGGTTTTTGGTGTTTGGGGGTTACGACTTTTGGATCGGTCGCAGTTGGTCATTGGGTGGTCTGCTCAAGCTCGGCGGCTTGGCGACGCGAATGTCGAGCAACATCGAGGGCCAAAAGGTGGAGAAGCAGGCGACGTCGTACGCGGCGTCGCTTTCGGTCACTTTGCTTTACCAGTAGCGGCACCCGGAGCCTGCGCGGAGCGTCGTTCGCCCAGGCCGAGCACGATGCCCGAGCGGCAGGCGAACACAGCGTAGCCGGGCGCCGCGCCCACCGGCGGTAGCGGCTCGGCGCACGCAGTGCCTTCGGCTCGCACCAGCGCGCCGTCAGCGTGAATTGCTACCAGATCCACGCCGCTGCGCGCGACCAACGTGGTGCCCGCCGCGTCGAAACCGAGCTCGCTCACGAGTGTGCGTGGCCCGGTGTTGGCTGCGGGTAGCGCGACTCGAAAGCTCTCGCGCGCGTCGGCTTCGAGGGCCAGGAGAAAGTCCAGGTTGGTCAGCAGCCGCAGGGCGCCGTGCGAGTTCCGCGTCAGCAGAGGCAAGAGCTCGACGTCGGTCTCTGCGAAGCGAGTGGTTGGCGTCAGGTTGGCGAGATCGAGATCGACGAGCCGCCGCCCTTCGAGAATTGCGAGCACATGATCGGGACCGCTGCGCGCGACCGCATCGACACGCGCGCTGAAGCTCGCAATGCGCTTCAGCGCGCCGCTCGCTGTGAGTTCGAATACGCCGCCGTTGTTGGTAACCACCCAGCTGTGTTCGGGATCGGGCAACAACGCGCGAATCTCCTGCTCGGCGCGCACACTGGCGACCACACCCAGCGACGCATCGAGCCGCAGCAAGCGCCGGCCTGCCGCGATCAAGACGCCGCCGTCGAACGTGGCTGCAACGAGCGGTTGCGTTTCGAGCGACGTGAGGGGCAAGCTGAAGCGGCGCAGCAGCCGGCCTTGCGGAGAGAAGCCGAGAGCTTCACTGGCCTGCGTCAAAATCAAACGAGTGCCGTCGCCCAGCACGATCGGGCTAGTCGCCGCGCTAGATGCTCCCAGTCGCGCGCTCCACGCCAGGCGACCGCGTGCGTCGTACTCCGCAACGACAGGAGTCGTGAGGCAGAGCACGACCGAGCCTTGCTCCGTTGCACTGGGCGCGAACGGTACGCCGCCCGCGACGCGCACGCGCCAGACGACCTCTGGATTTTCTGGCAGGCGCACTAGGCTCTCGCGTTGTGCAATGTGGGCACGCTGAAGCGAGAAGCGTTGCGGCAGCGTCGGATCCCAGCGCTCACCGAGCGCATGGACGCGCGCGCTGGCCAGCAACAACGCCGTTGCAGCGAGCAGCGAGCGCAAGCTGCGGTCACAATGATTCGACGCGAACCACATACTCTGTCTCGCTGGCAGGGGGCACGTCGGGCGGCGGTGACGGGCCCCATGGGTTTGGAACCAGGGTGAGCTCGATGCAGGCAGGGCTGCCGGCGCCTTCGATTTTGGCGCTACGCCACGGGCTCTGTGCATCGCGCGGCGAACGCGGCACGTTTTGCAAAACCCGGTGTATGCGCACGGGCACGTCTTGATCCGGACCGCTCAACGCTTTCACCTGCAACAAGCTTTCGCGCGGTCTCGGTTGAGCATCTGTCTCTTCGACGCTGAAGCGAATGGCGCCGGCTCCCGTGCTGCAGATCACGTCGGCGTCGCGCATGAACGCGAGCTTGCCAGTGAGTTCGTAGCCGGGCGCGAGTTGGTTGGGATTGCGGGGAGTATCGTTGGGCTCGACTTCCCGATTTGTGTCGAGCTTCTGCGTTGTGAGCTGCAGCCTGTACTCGTCCGAGACGTTTTCGTGCACCGGTGGCGCGCCGCTGCGCGTGTACACATCGCGGTCTTGCATCACGGCCACCAGGTATTCACCCGGCGGCAACGCGAGCTGCTCGATCACCAAGTCTTTACCGGGAGCGCCGGTACAGTACCTACCGAACGGGGACTCCGAACCGGCCGGATACAACCAGGTGCAGCTCGCGATGTTGGGCAAACTGCTGGTGGCGAGCCGCACCAACGGTGTCTCCCTCGGCACGCTGATGCGATAAAAATCTCGATCGCTGCGCTCGCGATCGATACGACGGCCTAGCTGCCCAGTAACGCTGGCGGCGAAGGGCACTGGGTTGGCTTGGCTAGCGGCGTCGTTGGGCTCGATTTCGCGACCCTGAAAGGCTGGGGGAGTGAGAAATCGCTTCAGGGCGACACCACCGGCGGTGAGCAGCGCAAGCCCTGCGAAGATCAGGGCGCCCTGCGCCAACCGATTGCGACGGCGAAGCTTCTGCTCATAGCGCTCGACTTCGGCGCGCGTCGCTGCCGCTGCGTCTTCGTCAGTGAGCTTTTTCACTTCCCCGGAAAGCAGCAGGCGTTCGACGCCGGAGTCGTTTTGAAGGCAGCGCACCAGGCCTTCCTGCAGCGCGGTGACGCTGGGCGGCCGCCGGTGCGGATCCTTCTCGAGGGTGCTCAGCACCAAGCGACTCACGCTCTCGGGGATGTTGCGCTCCGGCTTTCGCAGGTGCGGCGGCACGGGTTGCTCGAGCAGGTGCTTCGTGAACACCCCGAGCGGCGTGTTGGCATCGAATACGGGCTCGCCGGTGAGGCAGATGTACATCAGCGCGCCGAGCGAATACACGTCGCTGCTCGGCTCGGCTCCTTCGCCCCGAATCTGCTCGGGCGACATGTAGTAGGGCGTGCCCACGATTGCGCCGCGCGAGGTGACGTCCGAAAGCTCGCTCGATTCACGCAGCTTGGCGAGCCCGAAGTCGAGCACCTTTACGACCTCTTCTCCCGAGTGCCCGCGCACGATCAGGATGTTCTCCGGCTTTAGATCGCGATGGATGATGCCTTTCTCATGCGCTTCGGCGAGTGAGCTCGCGATTTGCACGACCAGCCGCGCAGCGCGCTCGACGGGAAGCGCACCTTCGCGACGGATGATACGGCCGAGATCTTCGCCGCGCAGGTACTCCATCGCAAGGTAAACCAGGCCATCCGCCGTTCCGAAGTCGAAGACCTGCACGGTGTTCGGATGCGAAAGCCGGCTTGCCATCAGCGCTTCGCGCTTGAAGCGCGCCACCTGCACGCCGTCGCGAGTCAGCTCGCCCGTCAGCAGCTTCAAAGCCATCAGCTTGCCGATGCGTGCGTGTTCGACGCGGTACACGACACCCATGCCGCCGCGGCCAATCTGCTCCAGGATTCGGTAGCGCTCAGCGATGGTGCGACCGATCAGCGGATCGGCGAAGTGGGGCAGCTCGGTGGCGCGATCGTGCAGGGGAAAAGTGGAGTTGGCGGGCCTCGCGCCGCGCTGCGAAGGTACGGGCTGCGGCTCGAAGGCTGCGCGCGTTTCGACTTCCATGGTCTCGACTCGGCTCGCCAGAGCGAAGCCGCAGTGGCAGCAAAATAGGGCTTCGATGGGAGAAAGCTCGCGGCACTCCGGGCAACTGCGTGTAGCCGGGGCGCGCGATTCGCTCACCGTGAACCCTTCAATACGAAGTCTGCAAACACCTCCGGCAGCTTGCTACCGCGCGGACCGTCCACTGCGCCGCGGACCTTGCCGAATACGCTCACATGGTCGCCGGTCTTGAGGGGCAGACGCGCGCCGTGCACCACTTTCGTCAAACACGGTGCCGCGCGACACCCGCTCTTGGTATCGAGCAAGAGCAACGTCGAATATTCGTCGCCCCCAATCTCGCTCACGCTGCCGTCGAGCGCTACCGGGGTGCCTCGCGAGCCCTCGATGTTCCCCGCGATGTTGGCGTACGACTGCGTTGCGGTGGCGCGCAGTGCCCTGGCTTCCTCGGCCAAGCTAGCCACTCGGCGCACGCGAAAAGTGTACATGCGCGGCGCGTGCTCCGGCGCGCTCGCCCGCAGCGTCACGTTGGACTCGCCCACCGCTGAAATCGCTAGGTTCTGGCTGAAGCGACCATCAGGCTCCACCGGGATTGCCCGCCCGGAGATGCTCAAAGCCGCGCCCTTGCTTGTCCGTCCTGCCAAGAGGAACGTCGCCGTATCGATTGTGATCGTATCCCCGGGCGCTTGCACCGTGAGCGGCGTGATACCGGTTTGAAAGGTGACCTCACCGGTTTCGCCGCTACTGCCGGGCGGAGTGATGCGATAAGGAATGCGGCGCTCGAGCTTCTTCACCGTCGGCTCGAGGCCACTGAGCTCCTTTTTCACCGAGAGCTCGTAGCTGGCCTTTCCCGAGACCAAGTTCAGAGCTTGGCCGTCGACGCTCACTTGAGTGCCGGGCACTGCTTCCACACGCACGGTCAGGTGAGGTTCGGGATCGTTCAAGCCGGCTTCATCGGCGCGCACCCGATATTCGAGCGGTACGCTCAGCGTGACGCGCGTCTCCTTGCGTGCGCCGTTGCGGAGCAACGCAAACTCGAAGCGCGTTTCCCCAATTTTGAGCCCGCCTGGCAGCGCCACCACCGCGCGTCCGCTGCGAAACGGCGCCACGGTTTGGTTCAATCGAATCTGATCTCCGTCTTTGCAGCCGCCGCAGTGAAGCTCAAGTTGCTCCCGCCCTTGCGAGTCGAGTAGCGCTTTGGCTTCGATTGGCCCGGGTCCTTTCAGCAGGAAAAACGCTGCCGCCGCAGTGGCCAGCAGCACCAAAGCGCCTCCGAGCGCGATGCCTGCCAACACCGGAGCGCGGCGTGTGTCGCGTGGCGCCAAGGAATCGATGGGCGTTAGCGCGGGGAGCGGTGCTTGGACCGGGGGAGGTGGCGGAGACGGGTAGTTCTCGATGACCACGGGCGCTGCCTTGGCAACGCCGGGGTTCAACGGCGCGATCCCAGGGCGCGCCACACCAAGAATGGTCTTCGTAGCGGGGTTCAGTGAGACGGGAGGCTTTTCGGCGCCGCCGGGTGTAGCGGCAGCTGGAGCCTGCGAAACCGCCGGCGGTGCAACGAGCGGCATGGTTTGGTTGAGTGGTGCGGGTCGCTGCTCAACCTGAACCGGTGGCGGAGCGAGCCCCATCACCGTTTGCGTGCGAGCTCGCGCGTTGGCTGCAGCGGGAGCTGGGCCGGGTGCCGGGGGGGGCTCACCGGCACCCGGCGGGGAAGCCATCACCATCGTCGAGCCGAAGTTGGACTTCGGTGCGGCCGGCGGCGCGCCCTGACTGGCCCCGGCGGGCGCGGGCGTGAGCTCCAGCGGACCTTGCCCCATCAGTGTCTTTGAGAAATCGGCGGGAGCCGCGGCGTTGGGTACGGGCGAACCCAGAGGGGGCTTCGTGAAGGCCAGCCCGCACAGGCTACAGGCCAACGCCTGGGCTGGATTTTGCGTTCCGCAGCGAGGGCAAACGGTCATCCCACCCCCACTATACCCCGTGAATCGCGCCACGGAGCGTGATTGCGCAGGCTGGCGCACAACACCCTGCCTGCAAGGTCTTTGTCCAATTCCAGGTGCTTCGCTTAAGTATGTGCCAGAAAGGCTCCGTGCTCGCAAAACGCATCATTCCGTGCCTGGATGTTCGCAACGGACGCGTCGTCAAGGGCGTCAATTTCGTCGGCCTAAGGGACGCCGGGGATCCGGTCGAATGCGCGCGCCGCTACGACGCGGAGGGCGCCGACGAGATCACCTTCCTCGATATCACGGCTTCTCACGAGGCCAGAGCCACGCTGCTCGATGTGGTGTCACGTACCGCGGAGGTCGTGTTCGCGCCGCTCACGGTGGGGGGCGGGGTTCGTGAGCCCAATGACGTCAAGACGTTACTCGAAGCCGGGGCGGACAAGGTCAGCGTCAACTCGGCCGCCGTTGCGGATCCTTCGTTGATCGAACGCGTGGCTGGCGCTTGGGGTAAGCAGGTGTTGGTCGTAGCCATCGACGCCAAGCGCGTGGAAGGGCGCTACGAGGTGTTCACGCACGGTGGACGACGCGGGACTGGCATTGATGCGGTCGAGTGGGCGCGCCGCGCGGCAGCCCTCGGCGCTGGTGAGATTTTGTTGACCAGCATGGATCGCGACGGCACACGTGCTGGTTACGATCTCGCGCTCCTGCGTGCGATCGTCGAAGCCGTCGAAATTCCGGTGATTGCATCGGGTGGCGTCGGAAACCTCGAGCATTTGCGGGAAGGCCTCTGCGAAGGCGGGGCCGACGCGGCGCTCGCGGCTTCCATCTTTCACGATGGCGAGCACACCGTCGCGGAAGCCAAACGCTATCTGAGCGAACACGGGGTCTGGGTTCGAGGAGGCTCTGCATGAGCGTGACTTTGCTCGAGGTGTGGCGCGCGGCGCGCGCTCGATCCGTGCCGTTTTCGGGTGAGAGCGCAGGGTTCATGGCGCTGGCGCTGTGCGAAGCGACGCAGAGTTCACCGCGTTCGTTGGCTTTGACCGACGCCGAGCTCGGCGAGGATGGCGTCGTTAGATTGCTTTCCAATCGCTCCTGCGCGGAACCGCTCGCTGACAAGGACCTGCGCACGTTGCTCGGACGGCTGCTGGAAGTCGCTTCCTCTCCGGGTCCGTCGCTGTTTCGCGTGGCGGGTCGCGGCGGAGGCACCTCGCTCGCGACGCTCGCAGAAGAAATCGAAAAGGCTTTGATCCCGCTGAATCGCGGCGCCGCGCGCCGAGCTCTGGTGCGGCTATTTCGTGAGACCGCGCGCGCCGTGGAGCAAGGCAAGCTTGCGCCGGCACCCGCGCTCGATGAGCCTGCGCAGATTCGTCTGTCGCCGCCACCCTCGCCGGTCGCGTCGCGCGATGCTGTGTCCGCGAGCGCACCAGTCGTGGCTGCGTCGCACCTCGTGGCTGCGTCGCACGAGTCCGCACCGGCACCCAGCGTGAGCCCGCTTCTTTTCGTGGCTGCCGCGCTCGAAACGCCGCCGCCCGCTCCCGCGCTGCCAATACAAATTGCCGAGCCGCGGTTCGAAGCAGAGTCTTCACGCGAGCTACCAGCCGTGGTTGCGGTTTCACCCTTACGAGTCACGCCTCCGTCGCCGACGTCGGGAACGGCCAACGTGCGAACGCCACCGCCGCTCCCAGTCTCGCTGGCTTCGCGGGAGCGAACGATGCCGTTGCCCGTGCCGGTTCTGGGTGCGGAGGCAAACAAAAGCCTCGACCCTGAACCGGTCGAGCCGGAGTACCTGACCAGTCCGCAGACGGTCGTGGCGCGCCGAGCACGCGGGCTCGTGGGTCCACCGCCATTGCCGGACAACCGTCTTCCCCAAGAGCGCACTCCACGCATGGGTTCTATCGACGTTGCCGTGATCAGCGTGCCCGTTGCACACCTGCCGCCGCTCCCCGAGGCGCCCGGCGATGCCACCGAACGCGTTCCGCCGGTGATGGATGCAGTCGAGCCGCTGCCGTCGGAGGACTCGCTGCAAGCGCTTGCTGAGTGGCCGTTGCCCAACGGGCGACCTGCGCCCTCCGCAGCCGCGAGCGACCTTGACGAATTGACGCGCGAGTTGCCTGGCGTGGAGCCGCGCCCGACAACCGAGTTGTCAGCGCCCCTGATGCTGAGCGTGAACGCGGTGAATGAACCCGAGCCGGTGTTAGACGCGCCGTCACCCTCGTTGCCACGTTTTGCGCTCGAGACGGAGCTCTCTCCGGATCCGCCCACTGCAGAACCTCCTGGGCTGCGCGAGTCGCCTGCGCTCGTTGTCGGCGTTCATGTGGCGGATTCAGACGACGCAGCGGAACCAGTGTTAGACGACGAGCTCGAGACGCGCCCGCTGCCGAGCTCCGCGAGCGCGCTTCCCGTCGAGCCGATTCGTCCGATTCTGGCACCTACGAGTGACGTGCGTGAGCTGCTCTCCGAGTTCCAAGTGCGCGATGGCCTGAGCGAGGTGGAGCTCCGGCGCGAGCTCAAAGCGTTGGCCGGGGTCGATCTCACGCCTGGTTCCGCGGTCGATGTCGGACCGCGTTGACTCCGAAGCCCGATGTGAGATGTTCGGGTCCGCATGGACCAGCAAAGTCTCGCGATTCTGAAGGGGCTCGTTTGCGTAGCGTGGGCGGATGGCCACTTTGCGGCGGCGGAGCGGGAGCTCATCGAAGCCTTGATTCAGACTTTCGGGGCGACGCCGAGCGAGGCGCTCGAAGTGCGAAACTTTTCGGAGACGAAGCGTACGTTGAGTGACGTTCCTATCCACGAGCTCAGCTACAACGATCGCCGCGTGTTGCTCACGCAGGCTGTGATCCTGAGCTTCGTTGATGGCGATCAGAGTGAACACGAGCAGAAGCTCATCGAAGAGCTCTGCCGCGTGCTGCGCATTCCTGCGATCGAGGCGGCCGGTATCGTGAAAGCCGCCGAAGAGCAGGCTCAGGCGCTCGCACCGCTCTTGAAGAAGTAGCGCGCCGCGCTCGAACGAAGCTGCGCGGCGCTCAGGCGCGGCCAGCGCGGTTCTTGAATCGATCGATTTCCTTCAGCAGTGCGATAGGGCTAAAGGGCTTCGTGTAATACGCGGTAGCGCCCGCTTGTGTAGCCCGGGCACGAGAGTCGTCGTCATCGAGCGCGCTGATGATGACGACCGGAATCGAGGAGGTGTTCGGATCTGCCCGGATGCGACGGCAAACCTCGAAGCCGTCGTACTGCCCAGGCAACATCAGGTCGAGCAGGACTACGTCCGGACGATTGGTGAGCGCGACGTCCAGCGCCTTGGCGCCGGTCGCGACTGCCGTCACTTCGTAGCCGCGCGCTTGGACGAGCGCCTCTATCATGCGTCGGATCGAGTCTTGATCCTCGCAAACGAGAATCTTCATCTCGATCGAGCATAGCGCACTTGTTTTCCCGCTAGCTAGAGCTAGCCGCGGGGCGGAATGGTTCAACGATGGGTGACCAGCCGAAACCAGGCTTCGGTCGCGCCGTGTGCGCCGTCACGGAGCGAAAGCTCCGACCCCAGTGCCCCCGCGACCACATGCGCCGCCAACAACGCGACGCCCGCGGGGCGGCCGAGGCTGCTTGGATCCGCGCTGTGGCGAAGCATGGACGCGCGAGCCGTTTCCGGCACTGGCGGTCCGCCGTCTTCGACCGAGACGACCGTGCCGACTTCCGTAGCGTAAGCAGACAGCCTCACGCTGCCGCCGCGCGGCGTGGCGGCGATGGCATGCAACAACAGCTGACGCAGCAAAAGGTCGAGCAAGCCTTTGGGGGCGACGACGCGCAGCTGCGCCGGCAACGATAGCTCCAGGGTCACGCCACGCCGCGTGGCGCGCGGGAGCACAGCTTGCTCGCCGACACGACAGAGCGATGGCAAGTCGACTTCAGTCTCGGCTTCTTCGGAGCTGACGTCAGCGAATGCGGCCAGATCGCTAGCCAACTCGGAAAGGCTTTGTGCACGCCGCGCGATCGATTGGTGGAGCTCGGTTGCTCCTTCGAGCTTCGCGGCGATGGCAGCGTCGGCTCGGGCTGCTTCGGCGGTGCCCCGGCAAACTCGTTCGAACGCAGCGAATGCACCGCGCAGCACATCGAGCTGTGCGGTGCCGTCCGTTGTCGCAGCCGACGGCGGTGGCTCGGTTCGCACTTCTTCGCCACCGAGCACAGCGGCGAGCTCACGGGCGTACGCTTCACCAAGCTGCTGGGCCTGCTCGAGCTCCTTTCGAAGCTCGTAAACTTCGCGCTGATCGGCGGCGCCATCAGCCTGAAGTAAGATCGATTGCGTGCCGCCGTCGAGCTCGAACGAGCCGCCGTGTCGCGTGGCCATGCGGCTCAGCCAGCGCCGCTCCAGCTCACCAATTGCCGCTACGTCCGGGCCGAGATCGACGCTGATCTTCACCCAGTCTCGGTGGCGGCGAATGTGCACGACGGCTTGGGACCCCGCTTGAGTGACCAGCAGGTTCACCATGCGCCGCAAGTCTGCTTCGTCGCCGAACACCTCGGTACCGGCGCCGGGCTCGATGGCGATGCGCGCGTTTGGCGCGATCTCGTAAACGAGCGCTGCCAAGTCGATTCGCCCGCGGCGAGCCTTTTTGCCACGCGAGCCGGTGTTTAGCTCGCTCAGCATTTCGATGGCATCGTCGAGCGCGTCGAGAGTCGTCTCGACCGGTTCCGGCGCGGGCTCACTGGCGCCTGGCCGAACACGCACCACCTCGTCCCGTAGCGTCTTGGCTGCCCCGCGGGCCTCCTGTGCGAGCAACCAGGTCAGCTCATGCCGAGTTAGCCGATCGTGCGACACTTGGCTGAGCTTACGCCGGGGTTTGCGACGCTCGCTAGCCTTCTCGCGCCCGAACTGTCCAACTGCATGACTACACGCGACCACACCGCGGGATTTGCAGCATGGCTGGCGTACGTTGCCAGAACGCCGTAGAAAACCGCCCATGCGCGGTGTTGCCGCTGGGTGTCTTTCGCTTGTCCTCGCCTTGAGCTCGTGCGGAACCAGCAATGCTCCCAGTTCGTTTGGCAGCGGGGGTGGCGGAGCTGGGGGCGGCGGCGGCGTGGCGGGAACCGCCGGCAACGCGAGTGGAGGGCAGGTGAACGACGCGACCGTCGGGGGTCCCTGCCTCGATGACGGGCAATGCGACGACGCCATCGAATGCACCTCCGACCGCTGCGATACCGGCCTTGGGCGCTGCCGCTTCGAGCCGATGAACGATCGCTGCGCAGACGGCGCTTACTGCAATGGATTCGAGCAATGTGTGCCCGGCTTCGGTTGCCGGCCAGGAGATCCAGTGGCGTGCAGCGATCAGTCGACGTGTTCGGTAGATCGCTGTGTCGAGAGCACACGCAGTTGTGAGCACGAGTTGCGTGACGCCGACGCTGATGGGGACGCCGTTTGGAACTGCGGTGGCAGCGATTGCGACGACGCGCGCCCGCAAGTGAACGGCAGCGCGCCGGAGGTATGCGCCAACGACGTCGATGACGATTGCGATCGAGCCGTGGACGAATCCGACTGCGTTTCTCCGGCCCACGATGGCTGTGTGGACGCGTTGGTGGTCGACGCGTCCGGCACGTACGAGCTTTCACTGGAAGCTGCTCGACAAGACTTTGCTCTGAGTTGCGTCGAGCCAGATCTCGGACGACGCGACGTGGTTGTTGCGCTCACCGTGCCGGATGGACCTGCGCTCGAGGTGGACGTCACGGCGCACGCAATTGACGCAGGGCTCGCGCTGGGGTTGGCGGGCTCTTGTAGCAACAAAGCTTCGGAGCTTTCGTGTGCGGGGGCAAGTCCGCCGCCGGAAGGGCTCGGACACGTCGCGCGGCTTACGGCGCACGCGCTAACACCAGGCGTTTATCCGCTGTTCGTGAGCGGGTTGTACGACGAGCCCGTCGATTTGAAGGTGAGTTATGCCGCAGCCACGACGCCGCCGACCAATGAAACTTGCGGCACAGCTGCGGAGCTGGTGCCGAATCAAGCGGTATTAGCGCGTTTGACGGCGAGCCAATTGGATTTGACCAGCGCGTGCAAAGGTGCCCTCGGCGAACTCGTGTATCGCTTCGACTTGCAGACGCCTGCCGACGTCGTACTTTCGGCGATTCCGTTGGATACGAACGGCGCGCCCACGCTTTCGTTGCGCAATGAAGGGTGCGTCAGTGCAAAGAGCGAGCTCGACTGCCGCAGCGGCACACCGGCTCGGCTATTCGCACGCGCCCTGCCCGCGGGCACGTATTACGTAGCTGTTGGCGCAACCGGGCCGAGTGACATCGAGTTGCGTCTCAACGTGAAGGCACCCAGCGAGCCTCCACCGGACGAAGGCTGTGCAGCGCCCCCTCTGCTCACGGCGGGGCTTACACAAGATTTGGAGCTCAACGAGCACCAGAACACGTTTCAAAGTCAGTGTTTGCCCGGCGCCGTCGACGCTACATACGCGCTCGAGCTGCCGACGCGTTCGGACGTGTTGCTCGTCGAGCGGCTTTCAGTCGGTGACACGGGCGCAGTCAGCTTGCTCGCCGCGGGTTGCGACTCGAAGACGAGCCTGCTCTGCACGAGCTCGTCGGCGCGTGCGTATTGCACTTGCTCACCGTGGAACGGCGCTGTCTGCTCGGACTCGGCGCCGGTTCGCGCGCGTGCCTACGACGTCGTGCCTGGACGCTACGCCGTGGTCGTCGAGAGTGCGTACGGAAGCCCTGCGCAGATCACCGCGTTTACTCGGCCAGCGCGCCCCGCGACGTTGGTCGCGCTCAGCGATACCTGCGCCGATGCTCTCGAGATCCCCGAAGCTGGCGGGCGCTTCACCGGTACGACCACGAACGCAAATCCAGACTACTCGGCGAGCTGCGATTTCGGCGTTGGCGCGGCGGCCGGCGCCCCTGACCAGATGCTCAAGATGCATCTATCTGAGACACGCCGGGTAATTCTCGACGCTGGCGGCAGCGACTACGCCACCCTGGTTGCCGTACGGAGTGCGGCAGATTGCCCCGGTCGCGAGATTGAGCGCGCTTGTGCCCCAGGGTGCAGCGCGGGTCGAAGTTTCCTCGATGTCGTGCTGCCGAAAGGCGACTACCACGTGCAAGTCGACGGCTACGTTGGCGCATCTGGTCACTGGGTATTGGATGTCTTTTTTGGCGAGCCACCCCCGCCATGATGCTTGGAACTGGCTCGCCGCCAAAAACGCGGCTAGCCTGATTTTCGTATGCAAATGCGCTCGCCGCGCCACGGCATCCTCGCCGCCACGTGGATAGCTTTGTCGGTCGTGCTGCTCGCACCAACGCCGAGCAGCGCCGCCGAAACGCGTTCGTCGTCATTGGCAGCGAGCGAACGCGAGGCATTGGCTGCAGGTCAGCGAGTCGAACGTCCGCTGACTTTCACGACCAGCGAGGGCTCCTACGTGGGGGGCGTTTCTTATCAGGTGGTGCACACCCCGCCGGAGGAAATCCTGGCGGCCCTGCTCGATGCGGCGAACCTGCCTGCCATGTTGCCGCGCACCCAGGCAGCGCGCGTCGTCTCGATCGAGGGAGGACTCACTCGCATCGAGCTCACGCAGGGCGCCGCGCCATTTCTTGCGCGCTACACCATCGTGGTGGCGCGCAGCGCCGATCACTCGGAGCTTCGGTTCTGGCTCGATCAGCGCGCTCCGCACGACGTGCGTGACGTGTGGGGCTTCTTCCGCGCGAAGCCATTTGGTCCAGGCCGCACGTTGCTCAGCGTGGGCGCCGCGGTCGACCTGGGGCCGAGCCTGCTGCGCAGTTTGCTCGACTCCAAGGTGCGGAGCGCGGTGCTCGCGTCCGTGACTGGGATTCGCGATTTCGTCGAGCCGCGACGGCTGGCTCTGAGGTAGGCTACGGCTTCCGTCCGAGCCGCCCGATGATCGTTCGCGTCGCTGTCGTCGCATACAACACCTATCGAGAAGCAGTGCGGGCGCGTGTTCTGCACGGGCTGTTCGGGTTGGCGATCGCAACGGGCGGTTATGCGCTGGCCGTGGGAGCGTTTTCTAATCGCGCGCAGCTTCGTGTGGTGAGTGATCTGGGCGCTGCATCGGTTTCCCTGTACGGCATCATAGTGGCCGTCGTGCTGGGGGCGACGTCGCTCTATCGAGAGCTCGAGCTCAAAACCATCTTTCCCATTTTGGCGCGTCCGATCCGTCGCGCTGAGTACTTGGTGGGGAAGTATCTCGGCACGCTGCTCACTCTGGGTGTGTTCGTGGCCGCGAATTCGGGCGCGCTGTTGCTTGCGTTGGCTCAGCTGTCCGGCAAGAGCACTTGGCTTTGCCTCGGAGTCGCGCTGGTCTCAGCAGGTGTGGCTTTCGGCTTGGGGCTGCGTTGGCCGCGTTTGCGCACTTGGCTGCCGATTCCGTTTTCGCTGGTGTTGTTTTTTGCGGGAGCTTTGTTGGCTGGTGGCGCGCCAGATGATCGCAGTGTGCTGATGGTGTCGGCGCTGCTCACGTTGTCTGAGGTTGGCATCGTTGCTGCCGTGGCGACCGTGTTTGCCTCGTTTTCATCGCCGTTTTTGACCGCCGTGTTCACGTTCAGCGTGTTCGTGGTGGGGCGCTCTGCGGATACTCTGGCGAATCTGCCGGTGCGCATGTTCGGAGCGACTCTGCGGGCGCTCGGGCAGGCTCTAGGGCACGTCGTGCCCAACCTGATGTTGTATGTACCGGAGCGCCCGTTGCTCACGGGTGAAGCCGCCGGCACGTCGCTGCCCACCTACGTCGGAATGTCGAGCTTGTACGCATTCGCTTGGGTTGTTGGTTTGCTCTCGCTCGCGAGCGTCATTTTCCGCCGGCGCGACTTTCTATGACGGAAGCGTCGCAGCGGTGGTTACGGGTCCTGCGCATCGCTGCGCTGGTAGCGGCGTTTGGCGTTGCCGCGTTGGGCGTGATGATCACGCGCACGCTGGTTTCCGGTCGCGCTGCTCTGGCGGCATCGGAGCGAGCGTTCGATCAAGGCGATCTGCGCGAAGCGGTGCGCCTCGCCGGTCGCGCCGCGGCGCTTTCGGTGCCCGGCGCCAGCCACGTCGATCTTGCATACCGGCGCTTGGTGGTCATTGCGCGCGGCGCCGAAGCCGCAGGGCGGCCGCACTTGGCTGCCTACGCGTGGAACACGGTGCGCGGCGCAGCGGTGGAGAGCGCGGCGCCGGGTTTCGGAACGCGGGCAGAGCTTTCGCTGGCCAATCAAAACTTGGCCCGGCTCGCAAGTTGGTTGGCGAGTGGTGGCAAAGACGATCCTACGGGCGAGCGAGAGATTCTGAGGACCCTGGAGCGCCCGCCGGGCCCGCCCGCCGAAGGCTTGGTGCTGTTGAGCGGGGGAATGCTGCTGGTCGTTCTGGGGCTCGCTTGGGCAGGGCTTCGCGGCTTGCGCGCGAACGGCAAAACTTACCCGCGCAGTCTGCTGATTGCGGCCGTGCTGGTGGTTTTGGGCGCCGCTTGTTGGACCGCTGCGACCTATCGGGCGTAAAACCACTGCCAGAGTGCCCACCCCAGAGGACGACGTCGACCCGCTCGAGCAGTGGCTGCGCCGCTTCGAGCGACACTTGGCGGACGAACGCCGCATGTCACCTCACACGGTGCTGGCCTACGGCCGCGATCTGCGTTCATTCGCCGCGTTCGCTCGCGAGCGACTCGACGAGCGGATGACGATCGAGCGCATCGATCGCGGGCTGCTGCGCGCGTTTCTCGGCATGCTCGCGGAGTCGCGCTCCGCCGTCACGATTGCGCGAAAGCTAGCCAGCCTGCGCGCCTTCTTTGGTTATTTGGAGCGCTACGCAGGGCTACGCAAAAATCCGGCAGCACTCTTGGCCACGCCGCGCTTGCGCCGCAAGTTGCCCAAGTTCCTGAGCGCCGAAGCCGCCACCCAAGTCATTGAATCGCCGCTTGCCGTCCCCGAAAACGCGAGCGCCGAGCGAGTGCGCGATGCGGCCATGCTGGAGCTCCTGTACGGCTCCGGCCTACGCGTGAGTGAGTTGGTTGGTCTCGATCTCGAGCACGTTGCGCTCGCTTCACGCGAATTGCGGGTGCTAGGCAAAGGCCGCAAAGAGCGGATGGTGCCCCTGGGTTCGAAGGCCAACGACGCTGTGCGCGCTTGGCTCGAGCGCCGTCCCGAGCTGCTGGGCGCAGCCAGCAATGTGCGCGCCTTGTTTCTCGGGCGGCGTGGGCGTCGTATCAGCGTGCGCTGGGTGCAAGCTTTGGTGCGGCGCTACGGCATTCTCGGCGCGGGTCGACCGGATCTTCACCCACACGCACTGCGGCATTCGTGTGCGACTCACATGCTCGAGGGCGGCGCCGATTTGCGCGCAATCCAGGAGCTGCTCGGGCACAGCAGCCTGAGCACGACCCAGCGCTACACCCATGTCTCGATGGATCAGCTGCTTTCGGTGTACGACCGAGCGCACCCCTTGGCACACGCGAAAAAGCGGCGTAGTTCCGGCGGTCCATGAAGCTCAGGTTCGCCCGTGCGCTCGCTCTGGACGTGGTGAGCGCGCTCGTCGGTGCGAGTAGCGGCGCCTTCGTTGCTGCAGCGCTCGACGCACGAGCGTGTTCGCGGGCGACAGGAGCGCCGGCAGCGCAGCTCTTTCTAGCTTCGGTTGGGCTGTTGGCGCCAATCGCGCTCGGCATTGCGATTGGTTGCGGCGTCGCGCGTAGTGCCTTGTTTGCCGAAGGCAGCCGCGCGCGCATCTTGGTGTGGTTGCGCCCGAGCGCGCCGACCGAACGCGCCGCGCGTGTCTTCGAGCTCGCGCTCGCGCCGCTTGCGCTGGTGTTATGGCTGGTCGTCGTAGCGCGTTGGGCAGTGTCCGTGCTCGCGGCGGCGCTGGAGCCGAAGCCGTCCGGCGCCGTGCTGGGTTTGGCGGCGCCATTTCTCGCGGGCGCCTTGCTGCTCGGCGTGCGTGCGGTCGCTTCGGGCTTGGCTGTGCGCTTCGCGCCAAAAACCGATCCGTTGCGGGTGCTGCTTGGATCCAGCTTGCTCTTTGCGATCGCGCTGTTCGCTGCCATCGCTACGGGCGAGCCGAGCGGCGCTGGCGGGCCACTATCGATGCTGGGTGTGCTCACGCGCGACGAGCTCGATCTGCGCCCCGTTGGATTGCTCGCGATCGTGGGCGTCTTGGCGCTCGGCGTGCCGCGCTCGAGTCGGCGAGTCGTGTTTGCGCTCGCGCTCGCGCAAGTACTGCTGTTGTTGGGTGGTTTCGTGCGCGCGCCGTCCGCACTCGATGCTCCGGGCCTTGCGCTTGCCGTCGAACGCGGAGCCCCGTTGGGCGCGCCACTCTTGCGTGGCTTCCGTCGCCTGGGTGACCGCGATCGCGACGGCTACGCTGCTCGTTACGGCGGTGGTGACTGCGACGATCACAACGCCGGCATCAATCCCGGTTCGGAAGACATCCCGGGCAATCATATCGATGAAGACTGTTCCGGGTCCGACGCCAACCCGTTGCCTCGCGCGCCGGAGAAGCCCGCGGCGGCAGCCGGATTAACAGGCGAGGCGGCGCAGCTGGCGAAGCTGCCAGAGCGCGTGAACGTCGTGCTGCTGACGATCGACACGCTACGCTACGATCTCGGCTACGCCGGCAATACGCGCCCGTTGTCCCCACGGCTCGACGAGTTGGCGAAGGAGAGCGTCGTCTTCGAAAGAGCGTACGCGCTGGCTTCGTACACCGCGAAGAGCCTGCCGCCGATGTTGATCGGTCGCTACTCGAGTGAAACTCATCGAGGCTTTCTGCACTTCAATCGTTTCGAAAAGACCGACCGCTTCTTGCCCGAGCGCTTGCAGCAGGCCGGCGTGCGCACCGTCAGCGTGCAGGGCCATTGGTACTTCTTTCAAAACTACGGCATGGAGCGCGGCTTCGATGTGCTCAACACAGCGGCGGCCCCAAACGAAAGGCAAGCAGCCGAGGGCGATCGCAGCGTGACGAGCGAAAAGATCAGCGACGAAACCATCGCCGAGCTCGGCAAGCCGGAGCTCGCGGAAAAGCCGTTCTTCCTGTGGGCGCACTATACGGATCCCCACGCCGAATATGTTCCTCACGAGGGCTTCGACTTCGGTCGTGGCAGCCGCGCCGCGTACGATGGCGAGGTTGCTTTCGTCGATCACCACGTCGGTCGCGTGCTCGACGCGCTGCGGGCCAAGCCCTACTGGTCGAGCACCGTGGTGATCGTGACCAGCGATCATGGCGAAGCCTTTGGTGAGCACTCCATGATTCGACACGGCTTCGAGTTGTGGGAAGAGCTCGTGCGTGTGCCGTTTCTGATTCGTGTACCCGGAGTGGCGCCGCGCCGCATCCAGGCGCGACGCAGCGTGATCGACTTGGTGCCCACGGTACTTTCGCTGATGCGGCTGCCGCTCGACTCCGAGCTCAGTGGTGTCTCACTCGTGCCGGAGTTGATGACGGGAGAGGGAACCGCACGCCCCGTATTCGTCGATATGGCGGAGGGCCCCTACAACGCAGAACGCCGCGCCTTCATCGAGGGCGACTCGAAGCTCGTGCTGAGCGGCGGACGCGTGCTCGGCCTTTACGATCTAGCTGCCGATCCCGAAGAGAAGCGTGATTTGTCGGGCGACAAGGCGCGTACGGGCCCCGCGCTCGAAAACTTCCGCGCGTTTCGCCAGGGCCTGCGCGAAATCAAAGTGCGACCGACACGTTGAGTTCACGCGAAGCGCAGTAGCGGCGCGCCCCGCTCGACCGCATCACCCGGGCTCACGAGCACACTTTCCACGCGGCACGCTGCGGGCGAGTAGAGCTCGTTTTGCATCTTCATCGCCTCAATCACCAATAACAGCTGGCCAGTTTGCACTTCGTCGCCCGGCTGCACGCGCACAGCGACGACTCGTCCCGGCATCGGAGAGCTCAGGACATCGTTCTGCGCCGCGGCGCCGCGCTGCGTCGATGCACCACTGGCGCCACGCAGCACGCGTCGCCAGCCGGTTTCGAACCACACGCTGCTTTCGCGCGACTCGGCTCCCGTCGCCATCCGCAACGAAAGCACGCGATCGTTTACGAGCACGAGCGGCTCGGGACCACTGCGCAACACACGTACGCGCCGTTGCTCCTCGCCCTCCGCCGCCTTCAGCTGCACATCAACGAGCGTCGAACCAGGCTCGCGCGTGGTTTCGGTTTCGAAAGCACTGCTGCCCACCGAGACGTGAAGTCGCTGCATTCCCGCGCAGCTTATCACTTTCGCTGTGCCTTACGGCGGTGGGTATTCGCGCAACCGCGGGCGCGCGCTTCCTTCGCCGGCAGCGCACACCACGGTGAGCCTGGAAGGCATGTAAATGAATAGCGTCCCCAAGCTAGCGAGGAATGTGAGAGCGTCCGGTTCGACTTTCACTTCTGACCAACCCTCGGGGCAAATCTCGTCGAGTTGGTAGTCGTCGTGCAGCGCAACTCCCCCAAAAAAGAAAGCCGCATGCCAGCGCGCGTCGTAGCCGCTAGCAGTCTCTCCCGGAGGCTTGCCCGAGTACACACGCGTGCTGGCGCAGCTCGCCGTGAACAGCAACCACGCGCAGATTGCATTTCGCCTCATTGGCCGTCGGCCTCACAACGCACGTGCACTCGGTGCGGCACGTACAGGCCCACGCTGAGCACGCTCACCAAGTAGTCTCCGGCCGAACGGCGAATCACGAAGCTCGTCCGCGCGCCATTTTCGCAAATGTCGCGCAAATCGAGCGCACGGCCGCCAAACGCGCCAAAGACATACTGGTGTACTTCGAACTCGTGCGTGCCCGCGGAGCGCGCTGAAGCGCAGCCCAGCAACGACGAGGCGCTGACTAAGCCAACGCAGAGCGCTCGCCCGAAAGTCACGCTGAGTAAGCCAGCGCAGAGCGCTCGCCCGAAAGTCACGCAGCGAAGTTAGCATCGCGGCACGACGGCTGTTTCCACGAAGCCTGGGTGGCGAACTCGGCCGCGGCTTCGGGTTTCTTTGTGGGCGCAGCAGGGATCGAACCTGCGACTTCGTCCGTGTGAAGGACGCACTCTACCGCTGAGTTATGCGCCCGAAAGCGGCAGCCCTTCTAGCGCGCCCTTGGCCGTCCCGCAATCGTTTCGTTTCAAGAAACGTGCGGCCGGCGCGGGACGACTCCCAAGACGGGGCTCGTGGTGTTATAGGGTCGGGCCCTTGCCGGCCTTGGCCTCGCATACCCGAAAGGGAAGCTTCTCGGATGGATGAGTCGACACGCCAGCGTGACCGCTTGCACGGGCTCGCCGTGGTGGGGATCGCATTTTTGCTGAGCCTCGGGATCTCGTTCTGGGCGAAGCGCGTTTCGGAGCCAGAGCAAAGCAAGCCGCCGGCTCCACCCACCACTGCAGGCATTGCCGGCTGGCCGAATTCGGTCGACCCAATTCTGACGTTGGACGCCGCTCGTTCGCTCACGCGGCGCTCGCTGTTTCGCGGGATGGTTGCGGAAGGGGTTCACTCGGACGGCTCGCTGCCGGTGAAGCAGGCAGGTGTGCGGGTGCGTTACTCGTTCCAGAGTCCGCCTGGGCACGGTCCCCAGCCGCCGCGCGTGCCAGGCGTGGTGCCGCGCCGCAATTTGTGCGGTCGCCAAAACGTGCACATCACGGAGAAGGGCATCTATGCCGATCCGGATCAGCTCGACTTGCCCTGCGCTCCGGTTCCGGTCGAGGGCTTGCCGGCACCGCGTTGCTCGCTGGCCGAGATTTGGAAGTTGGCGCGCGAGAAGGGCGTTTCGGCGCAAGCCACGGCGCGCATCGAATATTACCGCTCGCAAGCTGGGCCCGCGTGGCGCTTCGAGCTGCCTGACGGGTCGATGCGCTTCAGTGTTTACGGGGACTGCCAGCGCGAGCTGACTCGCGCGGAAGCTAGCGGCAGCGTTCCGTGAGTTCGCCGTGCTTTCACTGAATGCCGGCGCGCAGCGCTCGCCAAACGGCGTCGACGGTCTCGGGCAACTCCGTGGAAAAGCCCACCACGCGCTGACCGTCGGCTTGGATGGCGTTGAGTGCGCGCTGGCGCTGACTCGTCGGTAAGCGATCGAGCTTGGTAGCCACGATGATTTTGCGTGGCGGCTCCGGACGCGGGCCGGGTTCGTCGAGCAAGGTCAAAAGATCTTTCTCTTCAGTTTCGAGCCCGCGCCGCACGTCGACCAGCACGACCACGGCTCTCAACGTAACGCGTTCCAGCAAATACTGCTCGATCAGATCGGCCCACAGCTCCTTCTCTTGCTTGGAGCGTGAGGCGTATCCATAGCCGGGCAAGTCGACGAGCCGGAGCGCGAGGCCGTCACGCGCCCGCGCCTCGAAAAACATGACGCCGCGCGTGCAGCCCGGCGTCGAGCTGGTACGCGCGAGAGCCTTGCGCCCCGTGAGTCGGTTGAGCAGGCTGCTCTTGCCGACATTGGAGCGGCCCGCAAAAGCGATTTCCACGCCGACGGGAGGCGGCAGTTCGCGAGGGGAGTGTGCCGCCGCCACGAAGTTTGCGTCGATCACATCGAAGGGCGACATGCTGGGGCCGTAATGTGAGAAGGCGGGTTCGGCAAGGAAAAAGCGGTTCTCAGCCGGCGCGCCGGAGCTTTCGCTGTACCAGCGCGAGCAACGAGAGCAGTTCTTCGCTGCGCACGAGCCGCGCCGCAGCCAAAAATGCGACCACGAAGAGCGGTGCGCCCAGCAGGGCTTCCGTTACGGGCGACGTGAAGTGCACAACGCGCAACACGCCGAGGACCGTCGCCGCAGCGAACCCAGCGCTGAACGCCGTTTTCGCAAATGAGCCAAAAAGTTCGGCACCCACCTGGCGTCCCAAACGGGGTCGCAACCAGATCCATAGAAGTGCCGCTTGAACTGCACTTGCGACGCTAACCGCAGCGCTCACCCCGACGTGGCCCCAAGGCCCGCGCAGTGCGAGGGCAGCGAGCACGAAAGCCCCGAGATCGATCGCTGCCACTCGAGCTGGTGTTTTGGTGTCGCCGAGCGCGTAGTAGGCGGACACCAGCTGACGCACAGCGGCTACCAACCAAATGCCGCTGCCCTGTGCGATCAATGCGCGCGCGGTTTCATGCGCGCTCACATGGTCGAATTCACCGCGCTGAAACAACAGCACCACCAACGGCTCTGCCAGTGCGACGCACAGCGCGGTGGCTGGGATCGCAATGAAAAGCGCGAGCCGCATGCCGAAGGCAAATGTCGTTGCGAACTCCGCGTGGTCTTCGCGAGCGGCCAAGCGCGCGAGGCTCGGCAAAGCCGCCGTTTGCAACGCCATCACGAAGATGCCTTGTGGGAAATCGCACAAGCGGAGCGCCCAGCTGAAGTAGCTCTGTGCGCCCACGCCGAGCTCCGACAGGAAGCGCCGCGCCAGCACTACGTCGACGTAGTAGACGCCCATCCCGGCGAGCACCGGCAGCATGCGCCGCAGCACCTCGCGCACGCCCGGATCGCCGAGGTCGAGGCGAGGGCGGCCGAGATAGCCGATGCGCAAAAGGCTCGGCCACTGCGCCACGACTTGCAGCACACCGCCGACCAGCACAGCCAACGCGAGCGCAAATTCTGGCGCCGAGCCACGCGTTGCAAGCCATCCGGGCAGTAGCAGCGCGCAGGCGATGAACGCCAGGTTGAGCAAACCGGGCGCGAAGGAAGTCGCCACAAAGCGCTTGTGCGTGTTGAGCGCGGCCATGCCGAGCGCGGCCGTGCCCATGAAGAAGATGTACGGGAACACCCAGCGCGTCAGCCAGACGGTGCGCTCGAATTGGCCCGGAGTCTCGCGGTAACCGCTGGCGAAGAGCTCGACGAGCTGCGGCGCGAACAAGACTCCGGCGATCGAAGTCAACGTGAGCAGCGTGAGCGACAGGCCGCGCACACTCGCGAAGAAGCGGCGCGCGGCCGCGTCGCCTTCGCGTTCGCGCGTGCTCGCCAGCACGGGCAACACGGCGCTTTGAACCGCGCCTTCGGCGAGCACTTGCCGCAACACGTTCGGCAACGTGAAGGCGATGAAGAACGCGTCGGTGGCCACACGCGTGAACATCGCGGCGATGACCTGGTCGCGCACCAACCCGAGTACGCGACTGAGCAGCGTGCCCGCCGCGACGATGCCGGCACGCCCTGCGATCTTGCCGCGCTCGCCGAGCGCGCTGTCTGCCGTGGCCGCGTCGGTCATTCAACGCCAGCGTGCGCTGCGAAGACGCGTTCGACTAGATCGAGCGCGAGCGACACGTCATCTTCGGCGAGTGATGCCGGCTCGCCTCGAGCTGCGCGGGCGAAACGCGTGCGCTGCCCGGCGCTGACACGAACGCGTGCGCCACCGCAGTCACGGCATACAAGCCCGCCGCTCGCCACGTCGACCGACGCGCGAGCTCCTTCGGGGCACGCCTTTCCACAGCGCACACAACGCTCGAAATCGAGCCCCCAACCAAAACTACCGAGCAGCGACAAACCGAGCTCGGCCAGCTCGCGCTGCGGCAAAAGCGAGGGTTCGTCCGCCGCCAAGCGGTCGAAAACGCGCTCCAGGTGCTCGAACGTGGCGGGCTCTGGCGTACGCGGAGGTGCCGTCTTGCGAATCCAACCCAACGCACGACCGGCGACTTCCAAGCGGTTCAGATCACTGAGCATGCCAAGACGGGCACGTGTGACGCGCGCTTCACTGAGCGCAAACAGCTCGCTGCGCGGACGCTCTTCCAGCCGCACGCGCAACGTGAAGAAGGGTTCGAGCGCTCCCCCAAAACGCTTCTGACTTTTGCGCGCACCACGCGCGAGCGCGGAGATCCTACCCAACGAGCGCGTGAACAACGTGACGACCAAGTCGGACTCACCGAGCTCGACCCGTCGCAACAGGAGCGCTTCGCTGTCGTGAACCGCGCTTCCCACAGCGTTCAAGCGCGCTGCGCGGGCAACGTGCGCGCCGAGAGCTCCTGCGGCATGTCGTCGCCGCGGGGCTTGAGCACGATGCTGAGCGCGAGCGTAAACAAAATCAGGAGCAGCACGAACGCGATGGCCACACCGAAGCGCCGGCCGCGAGCCGGCTTCGGATTGGCGCTGGAGAGCGGCAATGGGGTCACCCACGCCACGCGCCGACTGGCGGTGTAACGGGCGAGCACTTCGTCACCAGCGACGCCCAACGCGCGCGCGTACGACTTCAAAAAGCCGCGCACGAACACCTCGCCCGGCAGCTCGTCGAAGCGATCCGACTCGATGCGTTCCACGCTGGACACCGGCACACGCGTAGCGCGCGAGACCTCCTCGACGCTCATTCCGCGTTCTTCGCGCTGTTCGCGCAGAAACTGGCCGACGCTCGGCATGGGGCCCAGAGACTACTTCAGCTTTTCCAACATGGAGCGGCAATTCTTGCCAGTTTCGCTGCGTGCCGAGAGCTCGATGCAGCGGCCCAAGTCGGCCTTCTCTTCCTCGCGCTGCTCGAGCCGGCCGTGGACACGCGCGCGCGCCGCCAGCGCATCCTGGAGGCGACTACACTCCGGGGCTTCGGTTTCCAGTGCACGCGTAAGGGCCTCGAGAGCGGCTCGAAAATCGCCTTTTTTCTCGTATGCGAGCCCGAGCCGATAGCTTCCGACGCAGAAAAGTGGCTGCGCCGCCAGGCTGCGCCGGAGCGCATCGATGGCGTGGTCGGCGTCACCCGCGTCGAGATACGCGAGACCGAGGTTGCCCCAGGCTTTTTCGGGGGTCTGATAGAGGATGTCCTCCGACAGTGGCCGCAACACGTCGATGGCTTCGCGCGGCCTTCGAGCGTTGATCAAGATCACCCCTAGGGTATTTCTAGCCTCGCGCAGATCGCGGCGAATTGAAAGGGCTTCCCGCGCGTGGCGCTCTGCTTCCGCTAGACGACACTCGCTTGGGCTTCGCGCGCAAAAATCGAGGTACAGCAGCGCGACCAGATGATGGGCTTCGGCGTTTTCAGGGTCGAGCTCGGTTGCCTTCAGCGCATGCTCGAGCCCTTCGCGGAGCTGCCCGCGTTGAAGCCAAAGGTCGCGCGCAAGATCGTATTCCGTCTCGGCCAAGCGCGTGGGGTCTTGGGCCCCCGGTCCTGACGAGCGACCGCCACAGCCGCCGAATGCGACGACCACCAAAATGAGGGCGAACCAAGCGACGAACCGTTGCTTCATGAGTCGCGCTGCGCGGAACGTGCCCGCGTGCCTTCCCGCGTGCTGCCACCACGCAACTGATCTTTGACGCCCAGAAGGCCGTAGAGCTCGCGTAGCGCTTCGACGTCGGGGATCTCGATGCGCTCGTCTTGCACACGCACGTAGCCGGATTCGCGCAGGCTGAGCACGATGCGCTTCACAGAGTCCACATCGAGTCCGACGCGCGCGGAGAGCTCGAGCGGCGTGACTTCGAGCGCTGGCGGTCGCGCTTCGCCATTGGCGCGGTTTTGCGCGAGCTTCAGCAGGGCCACTACCACCTTCGACTGCGCGTCGCGAATCATCAGAATTTCGATTTGGTCTTCGGCGTCGCGCAAACGACGAATCAGCTGTTGCGCAACGCGCGTACCGACCTCTGGAGCGAAGACCAGGATTTGATCGAAGCTGTCCGCGTCGAACGACAGAGCGACGACGTTGTCGAGTGCAATTGCGGTCGCTGCGCGCGTGGAGCCCGTGAGCAGCGCCGACTCACCGAAGAGCTCACCCGGCCGCACCACGCGCAGGCTGCGCTCCATTGCGCCGAGCTGCTTGAACAAGCGCACGCGCCCCTCTTGCACGAGAAAGGCGAGGCTTGCTTGCTCCCCTTCGCGGAAGACGATGCTGCCCGCGTCGAAGCGGCGCCCGAAGCGAGAGAGCAAACGTTCGCGTTCGTCTAGATCGGACGCCATGAAGCGAGGGGGACTTTACCTTGGAGTGAGCGGCGATGGCGGCAAATTGGGTCGAATTGCGCCTGGGCCGCGCACGTATTCGGGCACGACGCTTTCCTGCGTTGGCTCTCGCGTCGCCGCGAGCATGGCGATCGCATAAGCGTGGGGCAAGTCGAGCTCATTGCCGCGCAGCCAGCGTTGGGGCAAACCGAGCTTTTCAACGACTTCGCCAGCGAGGGCGAGTTCGCCTCCGAGCGGGGCGAGCGAGCTCGCCACCTCGGCGAGCGGCACCGCACACGGTGCAATCACGCGCGCTCCACTCGCGTCTTCGGCAGCGCAGAAAATCTCCGCGCGCCGCGCATCGAGCAGGGCCGCACGAGGGCCAGCGTGTTGGCGCGCCAGTGCCCACAACATCGCACTCAGCGATCCAACTCCAACGACCGGCCGACCGAGCCCCAGCGACAAACCTTCCGCCAGCGCGATGCCAACGCGCAACCCAACGAATGATCCGGGCCCCGTACCGACGGCGATGCGATCGATGCTGCCCTTCGACCAACCCGCGTTGGTGAGCGCACGTCCGACGAGCGGTAGCATCAATTCAGCGTGTGCGCTGGGTTCGCGATGCTCCTCTGTGGCGACGAGCGTCACCCCATCCGTGAGGGCAACGGAGCCGCGCGGGCTCGATGTCTCGATGGCGAGGATGCGCATCGCGGCGGGGTTTAGCGGCAGCGGCTCGGTGCCGCAACTCGCGAACGCTCGACGCAAAGTGCGGGACGACCCTTCGGGCAACTCGGAAGGGCGGGGCGGGTTGGCGTTTTTTGACGAAAGCCGGTGAGAGCTGAGGCTATGCTGTGCCGTGGCGTCGATTCTGCCGCGCTTCGACTACCGCGTGGACTACGCGCTCGAGAAGGATCAGGGCCGTGAGCGCAGCACCTACGAAGATGCCGCGCTAGTGGCTTCGGAGCTCGCGGTGTTCGCCGTGGCCGACGGAATGGGCGGGCACGCCGCAGGTGAGGTGGCGGCGCGCCTCGCGATCGAGGAGACGCGCGCGGCGCTGGCGAGTCGTGCCGCGCAGCGAGCCGTCGAGGCCTACGTGCAACGCGCCGATCTGCCGTCCCGCCGGGAGGTTTTCGCGCAGCTGCGCGCCGCCGTCGAACGCGCCAACGAACGTGTGCGGCGCGACGCAGCGAGCAACGAAGAGCATCGCGGCATGGGCACGACGCTCGACGTCGTCTGGTTGGCGCGCGATCACGCATTCGTGGCTCACGCCGGAGACGGCCGCGTTTACCTCGCACGGGCGCGCGCCGTGCTGCAGATCACGCAGGATCACACCACCACCGAGGTCCTGCGTTCCGAGGGCCAGCACGCACCCAGCGGTTATCGTTCCGGCATCACCAACGCTATTGGTTTGAGCGACGCCATCGCGGTCGACATGGCGTTCGTCGATGTCACCCGCGGTGATCGCCTACTCGTTTGCAGCGACGGCGTGCATTCGCAAATCGATGGCGAAGCCGAGCTTGCCGAGCTGTTGCGCACCGGCAACGCGGCGCTCGCGGCGCGGGCCCTGATCGCACGCGCTGCCGAAGGTGGGCGCGACAACGCAACCGCCATCGTGCTCGAAGTTGGTGAACGCTTCGTGCGGCGTGGCGATCGCGACCGCGGGCTCGACTCCGCCGATCTCGAGCGTGCACGTCAGAGCCCGCTGCTCGTCGATTTGCCCGAGTCGTTCGCGCTGAGCGCGCTGACGGCCGCCGTTGAAGTCGAAGTCGGCGTCGGCGATCGCGTTCCACGCGTCGTCGCCAGCGATCTGGTTGCGTACATCGTGCTCGACGGCGTCATTCACTATCCAACCAGTGGTCGCCGCATGGGTGCGGGTGCGCTGGTCTTCCCTGAATCGCTGGTCAGCGTTACGGGCGCGGGTGAGGCCCCCATCGCCGAACAGACCGCTCGACTCCTGCGCGTTCGCGCCGACGACTTCGCCGAGGTCTGCTCCGACCCCCGCCTGGCGGCACAGCTCTATCGACGCCTGGCGCAGCACCTCGCCCGCCTGAGCTCTCGCGCCAGTTAGCCGACGCACGCTGCGGCCCGTGTGTTTCGTGCGACCCGAAACGGCGTACCGCCTCGCAGGCGCCAGAAAGCTGTTGCAATCCCTCCAAAAAGGACTACGTTGCGCGGGCTTCTAACGGTCGGTCATAGCTAAAAACATGGCGAATTTCCGGCTGTTGGTCGGGTTCGGGGCGTAGCGCAGCCTGGTTAGCGCACCAGACTGGGGGTCTGGGGGTCGCAGGTTCGAATCCTGCCGCCCCGACCAAGTTCGAAGAAGCGAGTGAGACATCCGGCTCGGGTGTCCGCTCATTCGTTGGACATCAACGGAGCGCTTCGCGATGCGTGCTCAGAGCTCGACGGAGTATTCGAGCGCGACGTCGAACGAGCCGACCGTGGAGTCGTGCACTATCCAGAGCGCGGGCGCGAGCGCCTCGAAGGTGATGCGCGAACGTTGGCCAACACGGTGGCTCAAGCCGAGTGCCGCTTTGATCCAAGGCCCATTCTTGGGGAGGTAGCCGCTGAAGAAGCGCAACGGCAAACCCACGCGGGGTGATAGCGGCACGCTCCATTCGAGCATGGCGGCGGGAAGCACGTTGTGAGCGCGACCGTTTTTGCCCTTGAGGTTGGCGTAGCTCAGGGCAAAGCCAACGCTGAGCCGCTCCGCGGCGCGATAGTCCAAGCGCAGCCCTGCGAGCTGATTGTAGAAGCCGTCATCGGCGTAGCCGAACGCACCTTCGGCGAAACCAGCGAGTGCAACCACGTTGCGATGTGCGGGCGGGGTTTCCGTGGGCTCAGTTGCTGCGGATGTTGGAACGGGCGCTGCCGTTGATGGCTGCGCGATGGTTGGAGTAGGCGCAGTGGCTGGAGCAGGCGCGGGCGTAGGTGGTGCAATTGGAGTGGGCGCGGCTGGAGCGGGCACGGGTGTTGGAGTGGCCGCGGCGGGGGCGGGCATTGGAGCGGTCGCAGCGGGCGCCGGCGTTGGAGCGGGAGCGGCGTTTGGATGAGGCGCAGTGGGTGGCGCCGGGGCGGGGAAGGGCGTCGGCGCTTGCGCGAGCAACGGCGTGAAGCAGAGGGCAAGCAGAATCGGGGAGCTCGACAAGGGGACCTCAGCGGACTGGAATGTTGAGCACCTGTTCGGCGCGATCGAGCAAGAATTCGGCGTAGCGTGGGTTGTGGACGGCCGCGCCGCGATCCTCGAGGACGAGGCGAGCGAGCTCGATGGCGCGTTCTCGCACGCCGTCGCCCTGGTTCACGAGGGTGTGTGCAGGCACCTGGGAGTTTGGGCCGACGCCCGCGCGAGTGAGGAGTTCGCGCGCGCGGTCGAAGAGATCGAGGGGGAGTTTGCGCTCTGCGTGGCAGCTCGAGCAGCCCTCACGCGTGGCGCGAAAATTGTGGCCGGCGCCGTGTTCGCCTTTGCGGTTGTCGCTGCGATGGCAGCCAACGCATCCACCAGGTACCGAAGCGTGCGGCGCGGGGCCGAGCATGGTTTGCGATGAGACCGGGTCGATCGCGCCGCGGCCAGCCCAGATGAGGGATGAGCTAGGGCTCGAGTTTTCACTGGGTGCGTGGCAGTAGATGCAAGCGCTGCTGCGTTCGAGCGCGCTTTCGGGGAGATCCGCGTAGGTGCTTGCGAGCGGTGCCCGACGCAAGAGCCCTGGTGTGACTGCGCGTTCATCGTGGACGGCGTGGCAGGCGGCGCATGCGATGCCTTGCAATGGCGCGTCAGTGGGCGGCATGCGGCTGCCGACGAGGCGCTCTGCGGCGACGTCGAGAAAGCCCCAGGTGGTGTGGCAACGTGCGCAATTGCTGCTGGCACGCGTAAGGGGTTCGCGATCGCTGTGAGCTAGCCCTGAGCTACGCCAGGCTTTTACGTGTCCGTAGCGCGGTGGGGAGTCGTGACAGTAAGCGCACACTTCGCTGCGCAGGATCCCCCAGCGCGCCGCAGCTTCCGGAAGTTGCCCGGGACCATGGCAGGCGAGGCAGCCAACACCGCCGCTGCGCCGGAGTGAACGCGGCAATTGGTCCCAAGCGGGTAGATCACCTGCGTCATGGCCGAGCACACGAAGCGAGTGCGAAAATCCTCCGTCGGCTCCGCTCGGTTCGCCCGTCGTGTGGCAGCCGAGCGCGCATGCAAGAGCGCTGGTTGCGCCCGGGCCATCGAGCAGGCGCTTGAATGCGGAGGTCATCGGGCTGTTTTCAGCAGCGCGCGCTTCGGCGGCGTGGCAATCCGAGCGACCGCAGTCGAGCGGCACGCTGTCGTAACTGCCAACCAGAAGGCGTACTCGCTGGTTGCCGCTGACGAGCTCCCAAGCACCGTGTGCATCCGGCACCAGGCTGGTGAATGGCCCCCAAGTGCTGGGTTCGGCTTGTGATCCCGGCGGGCGAACTCGAACGCGATAGTTTTGTCCTGCCAGCAAGGTGCGTTCGTTGAGCGCGACGTTCGGCAGGCCGCGCGAACGTGGCGCAGCGCTCACCACCACCGAACGTTGAGCAACGCTGCCGTCCGCCGCCGTCCAATGTGCTGTCACGCGAGTGAGACCACGTTCGCTCGGGGAAATTGCCAGAATCTCACCCGGGTGTGCCTCCAGTAAGCGGCGCGGGAGAGCTTCGGTGCGAGCGTTCAGGCGGTATCCCTGTTCTAGTGTGGCCACTTCGCGCAGCGGAGCGCCTTCGCTTTGCCAGGCGACGGTGCCGCGCGGTCCTTCGCCGTCGCCGCACAAGGTTCGCAGCGTGAGCTGGAAAGGCGCATCGTAGCCGACCTCCACGGACGGCGCGTCAATCGCGATGCGCGGTTCGAGCCGTACGTGGCTCGGAAGATTCTGGACGTCGAGTTCGAGCGGGCAGGCGCCGGGCGCTTCGATAGCGAGGTTTTCCTTCGGCGTGCGCAGCTCAATCGAAAGAGAGGTTCCTCGCCGCTCGACTCGCGTCACGAAGGTGCGCGGTTTGATGCGCACCGCATCCAGAGCTTCGCTCGGAAGCTCTGGCGCACTTACGACCAGTCTTTGAGTGTTGGCATTGCTCTGCTCATCGCGCTGGCAAGCGCCGAGCACGAATAGTGCAACGCTGCGCGCGGCCAGCTGCCTCATCGGTGCCTCACAATGCAAGCCCCGTACACGCAGCGGTGCGGCGCACAGTCGAGATCGCCCCAGCAGTTCGGCGAAAACGCTTCTGGTAGGCAGATGCCACCTACGCAGCGCGCATCGGCAGGGCACATGTTCGCGCCCTGACAGCGACTGCCCAGCACCGGTAGCTCGCTCGCTTCACACACGCGAGTCAGCGCGGCGCCGTCCATCTCGTATCCACACGTAAAGCTCTTGCTCCGTCCACGCGGATAATCGGGATCCAGATCGAGGCACACGCGTTCGCCCAAGGTGGAGCGATTGCGCGCACCACAACGCCAGCCCGGATCGCTGCTTGGTCGCGCGACACCCGCCGGCACGGCGCCGCCACGACACAAGACCACGCCTCCCAAATCGGCGCACTCCCATTCCCCATCATCGGGCACACGGGGTTGCGGCTGAATGCAGCGGCTGCCGCGACAGCGAAAGGCGGGCGCGAGATCGCTCCGCAAACGACACTCGCGAGCCGCGCCGCTGCCCGTGCAACGATACTTTCCAAGATCCGATGCGCCCGGACCGGGAAGACGCCGCTCGCCCACCCACACCTCTTCGCCGCGTTTCGCAGACCAACACACTCGCGCATCGGCGATGTCGCTGCAAAGCCCGCTTGGATCGTTGGCGGGAACATTCACGGCTCGAGTGCGCGTGATGGCGAGCTCTTCGGCGCTCGGTTGTTTGCGACACGCAGCTGCGCACAGCGCGAGCAGCAGGGGGACGCGTCCCGGTCGCAGCGCGGCGAGAGCAACGTCGCTCACGCCACGGATCCTCACGGCGCGCGCCACCGACGCCGCCCGAACAGCGACGCCACGCCCAGGACCAACAGCAGGTCCAAAGCGCTGCCCCCCGGGGGGCGCTTCGGGAAGGCGCATCCGTAGAAGATGGGCGGAGCAGTCGTTTTCACGCAGTGCGTGTCATTGCCGGTTGCCGATACGTTTCCAACCAGATCGCGCACCAGGGTTGCAAAGCATACGCGCCCAGTTGCGTCATCTACCGTCAAATCGACGTCGGCATGAGCGCCGCTCGGCAGCGCGCGGCCAGTGAGAAAGCGCGGCGCGCTGTCGTTCACGGCGGGGCCCTGGGTCTGAAACAACATCAGCGCCAACGAATCGCGACCACCGTCGTCGTTGGCGGCACCAATCGTGAGGCGAAATCTCAGGCGTGGCTCGAGATCGTCCGTGCACTCGTCGCGAGGATGCACCAGATCCCAACTCACGCCTTCGAGGCCCTCGAATTCGGGGGGAGCCGAATCGACAGAAGCGCCGGTGGTAAAGGAAATCGTCTTGCCGAGCCCGTGCCCCGCCGTGCTCAAGCCGCGCAGTGCGGGCCACGTCAGCGTGTAGGCGGTGTTGGGTTCGAGGCCGGGTTCATCGACGATCAAGCGGCTCTCGCTCGTGTCGAAGCGAGCATTCAACGAGCGTTCTATGTTCGAGAAGCTCAGCGTTACCGGCTCGTCCAGGTAGTCTGCGCCTTGCTCGTACGAAGCGGAGAGGCTCGCATTCAGGGGCACGTTGGCGGCGCCATCGATGGGGAAGGTAGCCGCCAAATCCGGGCGCGCGCAGTTGTCTGCGAGTGCGACGCCAGGCGCAACTAAGCCGAGACTCAGCAGCGTAGTGGATATGCAGCGTGATGCGCGCAACATGCGTCAGCGTCAGTTACAGGTCACATCGTCGCAACGGCCCAGCATTTCGGTGCGATCACCGTCTTCGTCCAAATCTTGGCTGTCCACGCAGCAATAGCCATTGTCGATACAGCAGCGCTCCAGGTTGGCGATGTTGCCTTCGCGCCCCGCGGCGTTGGCGCATTCGGATGGAACGCGGCGTTCACGACAGACACCGAAGCTGCGACCATCAGCGGTGCAGGTCTGAGTTCCCCAAAACGTGCAGTACGACGTGAAGCACACTCGCTCGCTGCCGGGGATGCAGGCTTCGCATCGCGACGGACACTCGCTTTGCCGACCGCCGACGCAGTAGCTGAATCCGCCGTTGGGGCAGGGCAGCGGCGTGAGATCGTCGACCCGGCCATTGCAGTCGTCGTCGATGCCATTGCACGCTTCGCCGCTGGGGACACACGCGGGATCGGTGTAAGTGCCTCCCGAGCCGAGCGGCAGCGAAGCGTCAGGAACGCTAGGAATGGGTTTAGGCGCGCCGGCATCCAGCGGAGTCGTCGCGCTGGGCAACGGCACTGGTTCGCCGCTTGCGGCGAGCTCACCGGGATCGAGTCCGGATCGCGAACACGAAAGGGCCACGAGAGCTATCGCGGCGAGACCCGAACGATGGCACGATGCTCGCACCGAGTGACCCAGGCGCGCGTGAACCCAGAGTTCTACCAGCAAGCTGTGGACCATGGTCATGAGCTGAGGAATGCGGGGGCCGCGCGCCGGCGACGGTCACGAGTAGTATTGTCCGAATCGGCGCGCATGGGCAGGGTGAGCGCACTCCTTGCATTCCTCGTGCTCGCGGCGAGCAGCGGTTCGCCCGCGTTCGCGCAGCCGAACGACGCGCCTGCCGTCGCGCAGCCTGCGCCCACACCGCCGCCTCCGAGCGCGCCACCAGCACCGGTCGCGACAGTGCCGCCAGCACCGGTTGCCAGCGTGCCGCCGCCAACACCTGTCTACACTCCGCCGAGAACTGGCGATTACACCGAACCCACACCTCCGCCGCCCCCAGCCGCTCCGAATCCGGACGCACGTTTTCGTGACGCGCACGTCGACCGCGTGCTGCTGCTACCCACCGCGGAGACACAGCCCGCGGGTACGACATCACTCACTAGTTACGAGATCGTCGTTCTGCAGGCGACGTACGCGTTCAACGACAGCACGCAACTCTCGCTGACTGCGACTCCGCCCATCGAAGGCATCGTGCCGCTGGATCTGTCGATCAAGTCGACGCTTGCACGTGGCGAAGGTTATCGCTTGGCGGCGTTCGGCGGCGTCAGCGGCGCCACAGGTCTCGAGAATGGGCCCGCCTGGATCGGCCATGTGGGCATGGTTGGCCAGGCTTGTTTCGATCGCTTCTGTCGCTCGAGTGCAAACGTAGGCGCCACAACATTTTTGCTTGGCCCAGCCACGTTCGTAGCGACTGGAGCGGGCGTGGTGGCGCGCGTCAGCGAGCTCTTCGCTGTTCTCGTCGAGGTGGATACACTCGTTCCGTCGGGGCGCAGCGTTGCGGAGTGGCACGGCATCGTGCTCGGCGCCGGCTTTCGCTGGTCGGGCAAACGTTGGGCGGTGGACGGCGCGCTGTATTCGTCACTCGAGAGCCAACGCAGCGTCGTACCTTTTATCGCCGTATCCTACCGTTTTCTGCGCTGAGCTCGCGCTTTCTGGGGCGGGCCTCGCGAGCGACTTTGGCTATGCTGCGGGAGCACATGAAAGAGACTCTGTCGTTGGGCATCGATCTGGGCGGCACCAAGACCGAAGCCGCGCTCTTGCGACGCTTCGAATCCGAAGACGCGAGTGAGTCCCGCTTCGAAGTGCTGGCGCGTGAGCGTATTCCTACGGCGGGCAGCGCCGGCTACGATGCGGTGCTGGCCGGCACCGCAGGCCTCGTGCGGCGTGTGCTCGACGACGCGAACCTATCGATCGCCGACACGCCGGTGGGCGTAGGGATGCCCGGAGCCGTCACACGTCGCGAAGGAGTCGTGAAGAACTCGAACACCGTGTGCCTCAACGGCAGACCATTCCGCGAGCACTTGAGTCGTGAGCTCGGGCGCGAAGTGCGCTTCGAAAACGATGCGAATTGCTTTGCGCTCGCCGAGGCATTGCTGGGCGCGGCGCGCGCACACCGAGACGGCGTCGTCTTTGGCGTCATCATGGGAACGGGCGTCGGTGGCGGCCTAGTGCTTCACGGGCGTGTCTGGCCGGGCCCGCAGAGCCTCGCTGGCGAGTGGGGACATCACGCTGTCGGCCCCTGGCGTGGCCTCGCGAGTGCGCCAGCTACCAGCGTGCGGCGCGATCTCGGCCTGGGACTTCCAGAGCTTGGACCCTGCTATTGCGGAAAAACCGGCTGTTTGGAGCTCTATGCGTCAGGACCCGCCGTTGAGCGAGACTACGCGGCGCGCAGCGGTGAGCGCCTTTCGTTGCGCGAGATCGTGCAGAGGCGGCCTAGCGACGTGCACGCCGCGGGCGCGATTCAACAGCTGTTGCACGCTTTCGGGCGTGGCCTCGCCAACGTCATCGACATCGTCGATCCCAGCGCGGTCGTACTCGGCGGCGGGGTTTCGAACCTGGATTGCCTTTACGACGAAGGGCGCGAATGGGTCGGCCGCTACGTGTTCAACGACGAACTGACCACGCCGATTCTCAAGCACGAGCTCGGCGATTCAGCTGGAGTATTCGGCGCTGCGCTGTTGTGGCCCTAACCCCAAGCTCGGGCCTATTGGCGGTGGTACTCGGCTTCCAAGAAGCGTTGCCAGGTCTGTCCGCCGTCCATCGTGTTCTCGATGGTGAAGTGGTAGCTGTCTTCGTCGTTGAAGCGATAGGTGTAACGGCCTCGCTCCGGCGCCGTCGTGTCGTGTTCGAACACGAGCGTATTGCCTTCCCAATGCCCGCGTGACGGTGCGGTTGGCGCCATGCCCAACGAGTCCACCCAATACCAGGTGTACGTCTTACGCTGCTCGTCCCAGCCGAACACGCCGTGACCGCGATACACCACGCGGCCATCCTTCTCTTCGACGTAGTCCTGGATCACGAAAAAGCCGTCGACATCGACGCGCCCGATGTAACGCCCGAGAGCCGTGCCACCGGGACCCCACGGCGAAGGACTTAGTTCCTCCTCGCCGATCCAAGTCCCTGCAAGGTAATGCAGCTTGCGATGGTGTTCACTCGGTTGGGGCATTCCCATCATGGCGTGACTCCCTCAATGCGAAATTCGTTCAGCTTACTCGAACGGCCTAGCGACGATACCGCGGTATGCGCGGCGCGCTGACGGCGGCCAACGTGTGCGCAATGGCCGTCCAAGTCATACCGTCACCGCCCAGCGTTTGCTGAGAGCTCATCACGTAGGCAAGATCACCGAGACTTACAATACCGAGCAGGCGCTTGTCTTGATCCACGACGGGGACACGGCGGATCTTGTACTGCTGCATCAAGGCCTGAACAGTTGCGGGCGTATCTTGAGGTGAGCAAGCCTTCACGTCGCGCGCCATCGCGCTCGACACGCTGGAATCGCTCAACGCAACTCCCTGCAGTTGTGCCGCCATCGCCAAATCGCGATCGGTGATGATTCCCACCAGGCGGCCATCGCGGTCCACTACGGGTACCGCACCACAGTCGTTTTCCCACATAATCTGCCCCGCGGTCGCGAGTGTATCGGTCGGAGTGCAGGTGTGCACGTCTCGCGTCATGATTTCTGCGATCTTCACGGGCATCTCCTTTCGCCCGGTCGGCCCGGACTTTGGCGCAGGGGCAGCGCGCCAGGGGAGAGCTTACTCAGCTCGCAACGCCAGTGCGAGAGCGTCTCTCGCGGAACCTGCCGGCGGTGCTCGTTTTGGGGGGGATTGGGCTAGCGGCAAAACCCACCAGGGGGTTCGGCTAAGCGTTCGGCAAGGCTATACTGAAGGGGTGGCGTTCTCGTCCTTCGCGCAGCAGCCCGATCGGGACCTCGATTTGGTGGAGGGTGCGGTCGCCGTGGCCCGTATCGCTTACCCGGGTCTCGAGGTTTCGGCCGTGCGCGCCCGGCTCGACGAACTAGCGGCACCGCTCATTCCGCTTGGCCTTGCGCGGCTGCCGGCGGCTGCTCAGGCCCGCGCGCTGGCTGATCATCTCTATCGGGTGCATGGCTTTCGTGGAAATCAGGAAGCGTACCTCGACCCGCAGAACTCGTTCATCAACGCGGTACTCGAACGGCGACTCGGGATTCCGATCACGCTGGCCGTGGTCTACGTGGAGGTCGCGCGGAGATTGGGAGTGGTCGCGCGCGGCGTCGGGTTTCCCGGACACTTTCTGGTGCGCATCGATGACGCGCGAGACACAGTTGTGATCGATCCGTTTTTTGGTGGTGAAATCCTGGATCGAGGCGCGCTGAGTGATTTGTTGCGACGTGTGGCGCCGCGCATGAACCTGCGAGACGAAATGCTCGACCCCGCCAGCGTGCGGCACATCGTCGCACGCATGCTGATGAACCTACGCGGGATCTACGCGGCGCGTGCCGATTCGGGGAGGTTGCTCGCCGTGCTCGATCATCTGATCGACCTGATGCCCGATGCCGCCGATGAAGTACGCGATCGCGGATTTTTGTGTGCGCGCCTGGGCGCGCCGCAGTTCGCCGTCGCGGATCTGCGTCACTATCTCGACGCGTTACCGCACGCGGGTGACGTCGCCGAAGTTCGCCGCGCGATCGAGCGCCTCGAGTCGACCAGCGGCGTGGTTCACTGAGCACTACGGCAGCGTTCCGCGTGCCGTGCAGCGGTACTCACCAACCAGAAAATACGCACGCTGGCACTCCACGTCGACGCTCGCGCCGCGTGAAGTTTTGCCCTTCTCGCTGAGCTCGACCTGATACGTGAAAGTCTGAGCGATTGGCGAACGTGACTCGCGCGTGACCGTTGCCTTGCAGGGTCTGTTGCTGCACGCCGTCTTTTCGCCGAGCGCGCGCACGTCGGCGTTATCGCTATACACGTTGTACAGACCAAGCACCGTTCCGCTCAGCAGCAGAATGGTGAACGCGTTACGCAGCGGTCCGCGCGACTCGGCCATCGATCAGGCTCCTGCCATTTCAAGCTCGAAGAACGGCGGTGGGCGATCCTTGGCCCACCACAGCCCGCAACCCACGCTCACCAAATGTTTGGCGAAGATGCCGCGATAATACGAGCCGTTGCGCACGTAGATATCGCTGTCGGTTCGCACCTTGTCGCAACGCTCACGCAGATCGGTGCGCGTCGTGACTTCGAAGTAAACGATTCCACGCGCCATCGCGGCAATGTTCGCAACCGCGGGCGCTACGTCCGGATCAGGCAGGTATTGCAACACGCCCTGGCACACGATGAGGTCGTGCTTCTTGCGGTCGCGCCAGCGGGCGATGTCACGAAACTGATAGCCATGCTTCTTGCACATGGCCTGGCTGACCTCCGTGCCCGTGTACTGCACACCTTTCGCGTTCTTTTCGATCCACTGTTTCCACAAGCCGATGCCCGCACCGATGTCGAGCACGCTTTTCATTTCGATGTGGTTGTAGCGAGCGAACGAAAAGACGAAGTTTGCTAGGTGCGAATGCTCTTCCGGCGAGATGACGCGCGTCTGCGGAGACTCGTAGTAGCGGTGGTAGTACGCTTCGTCGAAGCGCCGAAACCGATCCATGAAAGCAGTCTACTCGAATGGCGGCACCTTCCGTCCACGCCGGCGCACGCAGCTCACAACCCAGCGACGTGGCACCAGCTTTTCGGTCAGCTGAAAGGCCGAGGCGAGCGTGGCGGATCGCCAAAGAAAGGCCGATTCGCGACGGCGGCGAAAGGGCTTCTCTAAGGCCTTCCATAAGCGTATTTGCGTCATTGATTAATGATGCAAATATTGTCCCGTGGAGCGTTCACGACGGGCCAGCCGCTGGCAGCTGTTCCGGCTTTTGGGTGAGCCGGCGCGCCTGCGAGTACTCGCTAGCGCCGAGCACGCGGAACTGTCTCTAGGCGAGTTGGCCGAAGCGATTGGAGAGTCGCTACCCAACACGTCGCGCCATGCGTCGCAGTTGCGTCAAGCTGGGCTGCTTTCGGAGCGTCGCATCGGTACTCGCACGTTCGTCACGCTCGCGTCACGTGCGGAGGAAGACAGCGTACTCCAAGAAGCGATTTCGATTGGACGCGCGTTGTGTGAAGAGACCGGCGTCTTCGGCCGCATCGCGGAGCTGATTCGCCGTCGCGACGCTCGCACGCGCGAGTTGCTGACTGCAACAACGGCAGCCGCCGCGCCGGATACGGAGTTTCAGCTCTACCTCACCGCGTTGAGAGAGAGCGTTCCGGCTCGAGAGCTGGCGGTGTGTGCGGGGTCCGCTGATGGGGCGTGCCTCGACGTGCTGGTGCCGATCTTTCGGCGGGTGTTGATGTTGTTGCCGTCGGCCATTGCACGGCCGTCTGAAAGTGAACGGCGCGCGGAGATGCGCGGCTACTCGAACGTCATGTTTTTGCGTGCGGACGCCGACGAGCTGCTGCGTCCACTCATCGGCGCGGGAGCAGACTTCGCGTTGTTGGTGCTGGGCGAGCAGCGCGAGCAGGTTGGGGTAAGACGGGTGCTGAGCTTGCTCCGCCCAGGCGCGCGGCTCAGCATCTTGGACAGGAGCTCGGAAACGGAGTCGCTCGAGTCGCGGGGTGCTCTGTCCGGCCTCGAGCAGGTGCGCGTTCAGCGCGGGCTCGAAGTGGCGGGGCGAACCGATTTTACGGACGTGCGCGTTCTTTCGGCGGTGCGAAGTGGTTGACGTCGCTCCGCAATGGACTTGCGGCCTGCCGGGCGCGCGAGGAGGATGGGTTAGCTGTGTCGCCGAGTGAAAAGAATATCGTCAAATCGTTGATCGCCGTGGCCTGGGCAGATGGCCACATGGAGTCAGCCGAAACCAGCGTGATCGAAGGCTTGTTGTCGGGCTTCGATGCGACACCCGAAGAGGAACGGGAGCTTTTGGATTACGCGCGCACGCGCCGTACGTTGGAAGACGACATTCCGCTCGCCGAGCTCACCCAGGAGGATCGCGAGCTCTTGTTTTCGAACGCCGCGTTGCTGATGCATGCCGACGGTGTGGATGATGCGAGTGAGCGCCGCGTGTTGGGGCAACTCGGGGACATTCTGGAGCTGTCGCCCGCGGTCATGGGAGAGATTCTGGGTTCCGTTCAGCGCGGCGGCGGTGGCAGCAACGACTGACCGATCCCCAGCCCGGATACACCACCTGAAACGATGAAGGTCATGAGCTCGCTGCTGGGCACATCGAGCGGCTCGATCTGGTCGGGCGGCAATATGATCAGCTGGCCGGCAAAGTTGTACGATTGAGGCAGGTACACGGCGACGTGTGCTGGCAAGCCGAGCGAGAGCAAGTCCTGGCGCGTGACGAACCCCAACATACGAAGCTCGCTGTCTTTGTAGGGACGCACGGCGACCGGTCGATTGAAGCTCTTGCGATCGCCAACGAAGGCGCCGATCAGATCCTTGATGGAGCTGTACACGAGCTTCACGAGTGGTACGCGCGTCATGAAGCGTTCGGTGGCGTCCAGCACGCTGCGCCCGACCACGTTGGTGGTGAGCACGCCGATCAGCGTGATTAGCGTGAGCGTCAGCAACAGCCCGAGCCCGGGAATGCCCACGGGTAAAAAGCGATCCATGGCGGACAGCACCGCGAGCACGATGTACAGAGTCAATCCGAGCGGTGCGCTCACCAGCGCGCCGCGCAGAAAGTAACCGAGGATTTTTCGGAACCACATGACGGCGGGAGTCTATGCCATCCCGCTCGACGCGTGACCTCGCTGGCGCTCTCAGATCGAATCGTTGCGGGGATAGCTGCCCAAAACGCGTACGGTCGAGCAGGCGTGGCGCAAGCGATCGATGGCTTTGGCCACATTGGCGTCGGTGCGATGGCCCTCGAAATCGGTGAAAAACACGTATTCCCAGCGCCGCCCGAGCGCTGGCCGCGACTCGATGCGCGTGAGGTTGAGCCCTTCGTCGTCGAAAATCTCGAGCGCGCGCCGCAAAGCTCCGCGCACATGGGCTGCCGAAAACGCCACACTGGTTTTGTCGCGCCCGCTGCGCTCGGCATCCGTCTTGGCGACCACCACGAAGCGCGTGGCATTCTCGGCGCGGTCTTGAATGCTCTCCTGGATGATTTCGAGGCCGTAGAGCTGCGCCAACAGACTGCTGCCGATGGCGGCGCTGTTCTCTTCGCTGGCGGCCTCACGCGCGGCGACCGCAGTGGACGGCGAGGTGACGAGCTCGGCGTGGGGCAGGTGACGAGAGAGCCAGCTGCGGCACTGCGCCAGCGGTTGCGGATGCGAGTAGACGCGCCGAATGCCGCCGAGCTCGCGTTCGCGGCCGAGCAAGCAGAGTGTGACCTCGATCACGAACTCACGCTGAATCATCACGTCGAGCTCGAGGAATGCATCGAGCGTAGCGGTGACGCCGCCTTCCGTGGAGTTCTCGATCGGGGCCACGCCGTAAGCCACCGAACCGCGCGCGACAGCTTCGAGCACCGCGCCGATGGTCGGCGTTTCCACGTAACGCGCCGCCAAGCCGAACGCCGTGTGCGCGGCGATGTGTGAGAAGGTGCCGGAGGGGCCCATGTACGCAACGGTTTGAGGCTCCTCCAAAGACAGGCAGGCGCTCATGATCTCGCGGAACACCGGGCGGATGCTGCCTTTGGGAAACACGGCGCCTTCGCGCGCGTCGAGCGCTGCTTCCAGGCGAGCTACCACAGCGCGTTCTCGCTCCGGGTCGTGCGCTGCGATCCCCGCCGCGCGCTTCTCGTGGGCGATGTCACGCGTGGTGAGCGCTCGTCGCTCCAACAGTTCCAAAAGCTCGTCATCGATGCTGTCGATGCGCCGGCGGAGATCGTCGATGGACATGGAAGTTATCGCGCTTGCTCGATCAAAATGCGTAGCACCAGCGCGGCGTGCATACGCCCATAGTCTTTCCAGCCCAAGAGTTCGGCAACGCCTTCCACCACAGCGGCCCAAGCGTCCGGCTCTGTCTTCAGCTTGCGCACCACCTGAATGGCGCGTTCGACGGGCATACGCTCGCGGATCGCCGAAGGCAGATTGCGGTGCAGCACGCCGGCACAATCGACCAGCGCGGCTTGCAGCTCCACGTTGCCCCGCGGCGTCTCGCGGATTGCGTGGTAGGCGCGGCTCACCAAATGCGCAACCCGAAGCGCTTGCGGCTCGGACACGCCAGCCAACGAAAACGCCGCCCAAGTTCGCGAGATTTTCGCCTCGTCGATGGGACTTACTTGTTGCGCCGCCAAGCGCTGCTGGAGCCACTCGATCATGGCGTGTGCCGCGCGGACCCACTCGGGAGCGGGCGGCGGTACTGATTGCGTCAGCCGCCGCGCTTCTTGCTCCGCTTGCGGGGTGGTCTCCGGCAAATCTGCCCGCTCATCGAGCGAATTCAGATCCGAAGTCTGAGGCCGAAACGGAGTGACCGCTTGGCGCGGATTATCCGGAAAGGCACCAGGCGTTTCGTGAAACAACGGCCAGGTCCCGCCCCAATTCTGGGTATCGTCGCGGCGCGGAGTTGGAGGCTCGGAGTTTCGCTTCGGATTCACTTCAAGATGTCCGTCAAAGCTTGCAGCTTGAGCGCGAGCGCCAGATCTCCCTCCACTTTCAGGCGCTGGCCGAAGAACAGGGCTTGGCCATTGGCGCGGCCTTCGAACAAATCGACGGCATCTTGTCCGCTCATGCGAATCGTGCACGGCGCAGGGCCGTCGCCTTCCTTCACACCAACGTCGTCCTTGAGGTTGACGACGAAGGTGCCGCCGCCATCACCCTCTAGAATGAACCGATATACGGCGCCTATGGCCGAGGCCTCTGCCTTGCGCTCGAGGATTCGGGTGTGAAGCTCTTGCATTTTCTCGCGGGCGGTCGTCATACGAGCGAGCCTAGCGGGTTCTGGGCAGAATCTGAAGCCCGAGCTCGGCGAACAGGAAGGCGTATACGTCGCTGAGCTCATCCAGCTGCTTGCTCACGGGTGTTCCCGCTCCGTGGCCCGCGGTGCGCTCGGTGCGCAACAACACCGCGCGACCCGAGCTCGTTGCGTGCTGCAGCGCGGCAGCAAACTTGCGGGCGTGCAGCGGATCCACGCGGGTGTCGCGGTCCGCCGTGGTGACCAGGGTTGCCGGGTACGGGAGCCCCTCGCGAACCCGGTGGTACGGAGAATAGGCAAGGAGCGCACGAAACTCGTCCTCCTTGTCGGGCGAGCCGTATTCGGGCACCCACAGCTTGGCGATCAGAAACTGCGGGTAGCGCACCATGTCCGTCAGCGGCACCGAGGCGACCGCCGCTCGAAAAAGCTCTGGTCGTTGTGTGACGGCTGCGGCTACGAGAAGTCCTCCATTCGAGCGCCCCAGAATTCCGAGGTGCGCCGGCTGGGTCACGCGGCGCTCGATCAAATCTTCGGCGACTGCAATGAAGTCGTCGAAGGTATTTTGCTTTTGTGTGAGCTGCCCGGCGCGATGCCAGGCTTCACCGAATTCACCCCCGCCGCGCAGCAGCGCTTGCACGTAGATGCCATCGTTTTCCAACAGAAGCTGCACCGGTCGTGAGAAGCGCGGTTGCATGCTTTCGTTGAAGCCGCCGTAGCCGTACAGCAACGTGCGCGCGCTTCCGTCCCCGAGCTTGCGGTCGCGGTGCCGCACGAGCTGGTATGGCACCGAAGTGCCGTCACGTGAGCGGGCGGAAAACACTTCTACCACGTAGTCGGCGCTCGGAATATCCGCTGAGACGCTGAGGAACGAGGAGTCTTTGGCGCTTGCTAACTCCAGGCGGCGCACCTCACGGGGCACCGCGAATGACTCGAAAGCGTAAAGCGCATCGCTGCCGTCTGGAAGCCCGGAGAAGCCGTCGCTCGTGCCGAGAGAAGGTAAGGAAATCGCTCCGCGCGCCTCACCGGTGATCGAAAAGCGCGTAAGGCGCGTTGCTCCTGCGCGCAGATACGAAACCAACAGGTCCGAGCCGATGACGTCGAAGGTTTTGATGACGTCTTCAGTGTGCTCGGGCACCAGCAGCTGCCAGGACTCGCGCGCTGGATGCTTGGGATCGAACGAAAGGATTCGATAGCGCGGCGCTCCTTCGTTGGTGAGCACGTAGATGCGGTCCTCGCGTGCGATTGCCGCATAGAGCGCCTTCTCCGGAGGCGTCACGCGCGCGAACTGCTCTTTACCGCTTCGTGCGTCGGCTAGATACAAGGCACTCTCGCTCCAGCCGCGGCTCACATTGATGATGAGCCAGCTGCCCTTGGGAGACAGGGTACAGCCTGGGAAGTCGTTGGGTGCGAGCTCCGCGCCGAAAACCAAGCGATCGTTCGCCGGATCGTCCCCCAGCCGATGCTCGTAGATGCGGCGGTGCAGGCGCTCCTCGCCTTTTGGAACCGTTTTCGGATCCGGATAACGCGAGTAAAAAAAGCCTCGGTTTTGCGGCCGCCAAGCCAATGCAGCAAAACGCGTGCGATCGATGACGTCTGGCAAGTCGCTGCCGTCCGCCACGCGCCGAATGCGCAACACGCTATCTTCGGTGCCGCCCTGGCTGATGCCATACGCGATGAGCGAGCCATCGTTGGAGGGTTCGTACCAGTCGAGCGCGGTGGTCGCACTGCCACCCGGCATGCGCGTCGGATCGAGCAGGACTTGGTCGGCGCCATCGAAGCCGTCGCGCACGTACAGAATTGGTTGCTCGTCTCCGCCCTCGCGACGATTATAGAAGATTCGGATCTGCTGTGGCCCGAGTCGGCGCAGGCGCGGCAGTGAAAGCGTACCAATCGCGAGCAGCTGGGCCATGCGCGCGCGCAGCATCGCTCGTTGATCGAAACGAGTGAGGTACGCCTCGGTTCGCGCGTTCTGCCGATTAATCCAATCATCGACGGTTGGATTGTCGGCGAACTCGAGCCAGCGGTACGGATCGGCGACCTGGGCGCCGAAGATGCGATCGACGGTTGGTTCGCGGAGAGTGGGAATCGCTGGTACCACGCCGGGCCAGCTTTCAACCAGCACCTGGCTGGGAGGCAGAGTAGGAAATGACGGTGGTTGCGAAGGTGTGCGCATCGGATCGTGCGAGCAAGTGGTCAGCACGCTCGTGAGTAGAGCGAAACGGGCGAGAGCGACTCGCTTCACGAGTTTGCCGTGGCACTCCCTTCCGCTAACGAAACCAGCCGCGCGCGACCGGCTTCGCTACTGGGTTCGTAGCTATCCGGCGTGAGCACGGAGGGCAAGATTCGCACGGCGCGCGTCGACAGCCCCACGATGGCATCGAGATCGTTCAGTAACGCTTCGCTGCTGTCATAGCGATTCTTCGGATGCCGGCGGGTCGCGTTGAGCACGATCCATTCGAGGCGCGCGTCCACCGCTTCATCTACCCAAATTCCCTGGAGCGTGTCGCCGGTCAGCTTGCGCTTCAAACACTCGGGTTCACTCGACTCCTGAAACGGCAAGCGACCGGAAAGAATCTGCAGCAGCAGAACGCCCAGCGCGTACACATCGCTCGTCGGCTCGCTGCGACCATCGAGCAGCTGCTCCGGAGCAAAATAGGCGCTGCGCGTTGGATCGAAGCTGCTCGGAATTGAGGCATCGCGAAAGTAGCGTGCGATGCCATAGTTCAGGAGCTTGGCGCCGTACGGCTGCTCTGGCGCGCCCAGTAGCATCACGTTCTCCGGCCTGACGTCGGCGTGCACGACGCCGGCTGCGTGGAGTGCACTGACGCCCGCAGTGATTTGGCGCGCCACCACCAATGCCAAATCGAGAGGCAGCGTGCCGAGGCGCCGCAAGCTTTCGTCGAGCGTCTCGCCCGCCAGTGCTTCCATAACTAGATATGGAATCCCGGCGGCCGTCTCTGCCACACCGAGCAGATCCACTAGGTTGGGGTGCTGAATCGGTTGTGTGCGCTCGCGCGCTTCGGCGATCTGCTGCCGGAGCGCGTCGTCTTTGGTGACCGTGGGCGACAGCAGCTTGATCACGACCGATCCCTGGCTCTCCAGATCTTCGGCGAGGTAGACACGCGCGCTGAGGCCGCGCCGCAGGTAGCCGTGAATCTTGTAACGGCCGCCGAGCACGGCGCCGGTCAGCTGTGAGGGGCGCACTCCGAAAGAAGCGGGGGACGAGCGGCGCGGCGCCGAGCGCGGTGGGGTCCAGCTATCGGGTCGGCTATCACTCATTGTCCCTCCTCGTGCGTGCGAAGCCCCAAATGCAAACCGCCCCGTCGACTGCTTGTCAACGGGGCGGCAACGCGTTCCACTCGATTTCTCAGTCGGTCTCGCGCGGCGAGCTCTTGGCGGGCTCGATGCGCGTGCTCTGGCGCTCCTTGATCGGCACGAACTTGCGCTCGTCGTAGCCCGTGTAGATCTGGCGCGGGCGCGCGATCTTCTGCTCCTTGTCGAGCAGAAGCTCTTCCCACTGCGCGAGCCAGCCCGCGGTGCGCGGAATGGCGAACAAAACCGGGAACATGTCGACCGGGATTTGAAGGGCCTCGTAAATCAGGCCCGAATAGAAGTCGACGTTCGGGTAAAGCTTGCGCTGCACGAAGTACTCGTCGGAAAGCGCAATGCGCTCGAGCTCGAGCGCGACCGACAACAGCGGGCTCTTCTTCCCGACGATCTCGAAGACCTGATCGGCGAGGCGCTTGATCACCCGCGCGCGCGGATCGTAGTTCTTGTACACGCGGTGGCCGAAGCCCATCAGGCGACCGCCCACGCCACCCTTCACCTCTTTGATGAAGGCCGGCACGTTGCTCACATTGCCGATCTCGCGCAGCATGCGCAGCACGGCTTCGTTGGCGCCGCCGTGCAGCGGACCGTAGAGCGCAGCAGCCGCACCCGCGACAGCGACGTACGGATCGGCGCGCGAGCTGCCCACTCCGCGCATCACGTTCGTGGAGCAGTTCTGCTCGTGGTCGGCGTGCAGAATGAAGAGCACGTCGAGCGCTCGCACGATCTCCGGATGGATCTCGAACTTCGGCTCCGCGATACGCTTCATCATGTAGAGGAAGTTCTCGGAGTAGCTGAGCTCGTTGCTCGGGTACACGAACGGCATGCCCATGCTGTGGCGATAGCTCCAGGCCGCGAGCGTGGGCATTTTGGCGATTAGCCGCACCATTTGGTTGCGACGAATGTCGTTGTCGAGCACGTGCTTCGCTTCCGGATAGAAGGTCGAAAGCGCGCCGACGGTCGCGACCAGCATGCCCATCGGGTGCGCGTCGTAGCGGAACCCATCGATGAACGTGCGCACGTTCTCGTGCACGAAGGTGTGATGCGTGACGTTGCTCGTGAACTCGTCGAGCTCGCTCTTCGTGGGTAGCTCACCGTTGATGAGCAAGTACGCGACCTCGAGGTAGCTGGCGTTTTCTGCCAGCTGGTCCACGGGGTAGCCGCGATAGCGCAAGATGCCTTGATCGCCGTCGATGTACGTGATCGACGAGCGGCACGAGCAGGTGTTCATGAACCCTGGGTCGTACGTCATCATCCCGAAGTCCTGTTCGTCAGCTCGAATCTGACGCAGGTCCGTCGCGCGGATGGTTCCATCCGTGATCGGGAGTTCGTAGGTCTTGCCGGTGCGGTTATCGGTGATTGTAAGGGTGTCCTTGGGCATCGCTCTGTCCGTGGGTCCCGGATACTTTCCCGAAGGGTGTGCCCCCGCAAGCCCCTGGCTGAACCTTTGATGGTTTTTTGGCCAGGCCTTTCGGCTTTCGGCATGAAGATCTCGCCATGCTCTCCGGCGTGTTTCGTCCTTGCTGGGCCCTTCTAGCTTTGGGTGCTTTGGCCCTCGGCTGCCAGAGTCCCGCCAGCAGCGAAGATCCTGCTCTTCTCAAGCTAAAGCCGGAAAACGGTGGCCCTAAACTCGCGCAAGAAGACTGGTCGCACGTGCCAGTCCCGGCGGCCGATGGACCTCTGCTCGCGCCCGTCGCGATGGCTGTCCCCGTACGCGCGAAACCCGCGCGCGACGGCGAAATTATCGGTGTGTTACGCGTTGGAGCGCGCGTCGCGCGTTCGGAGCAGCCCGTGACCCAGCGTGACTGCGCGGGCGGCTGGTACGCGGTGCGGCCGCTAGGTTTCGTATGTGTCGGCAACGACGTCACGTTGAAGCTCGACCACCCGATCGCGCGCGCCATCGACGTCGAGCCGGATCGCAGCAAGCCGCTTCCCTATCGCTACGCGTTCCTGCGCGCGGTGGCACCGAACTACATGCGGGTGCCGAGCAAGGACGAGCAGTTTCGTTACGAGATGCGCCTCGAGCGGCACCTCAAGAACTGGAAAAAGTTCCGCGAGAGCTGGGACGCGCTCGAGCTCGGCGCCAACGATGTTGCGTTCGACGAGCAGGGCCTCCCTCTCGGTGGCTTCGCACCCAACGCGCGCCCCATGGACGAGCGTCAACGCTTCGCGAGCAAGGGCGACGACAGCGTGCCGTGGTGGTTGGTGGGGGAGCGGCGCATCCCCAACATCGCTAGCTTCAAAGTGCCGACCTACGCCGTGATCTCCAATCGCATCAAGCGCCACGGCGGTGTTGCGCTGATCGGTAGCTTCGTGGCGCCCGAGGCGGCGCAAAGCCGGCGCTTCGCGATCACTACCGACGCGCGCTTGCTGCCGGCCGACAAACTCAAAGCCGATCCGGGTTCGGCGTTTCACGGCTCCGATATTCGAAAGCTCGGATTGCCCGTCGCGTTCGTGCGTTCACGCGACGCCAACGCCTACCGTTTGGAAGGCAACCACCTCGTGAACGTCGAACGACCGGCGTTCCGCTCGCTGGTTGCTCTCAGCGGCAACGTGCGCATGTCTGGCAAGACGCGCATGGTGGAGACACGCGACGGGCGGTGGCTCGAGAGCGAAGAGCTCGGCACTGTTGCGAAGCCGAGCTCGAAGCCCGGCTGGGTCAAGAAGACCACGAGGTGGATCGACATTTCGCTCGCCAATCAAACCCTCACGTTGTGGGAAGGCGACACACCGGTTTACGCGACGTTGGTCTCCACCGGTCGCGACGGCATGGGCGAGCCAGGTAAGACGCTGAGCACACCTCAAGGCATCTTCCGCATCTTTCAGAAGCACGTGACCACCACCATGGATTCGGATGTAGCAGACCACGAATTCGAGCTACGCGATGTGCCCTGGGTCATGTACTTCAAGGGCGGCTACGCGCTGCACGGCGCGTATTGGCACGACGACTTCGGCAGGCCGCGCTCGCACGGCTGCGTCAATCTGTCGCCGATCGATGCGCGCCACGTGTTCAACTGGTCAGCGCCGAACGTGCCGGAGCACTGGCAGGCAGCGTACTCTGGTGAAACGACCGAGCCCGGCACGATCGTGCACGTGCACCCCTGAAACGCGCCCACTGCTGCGCGCGGAGAACACGTTGCGCGTACCTACTGCTGTGTGCCGAGAACGCGCTGCGCGAGGCTGCGATAACGCCCGTTCGGAAAACGCGCGAGGTAACGCCTGGCGTAATCGCTGGCGCGTGGATCGTGGCGAGCCAACGCCGCCTCGATAGAAAGCACGAGAGCTTGTTCGCTGAGTGCGCCGCTCGGGTGCGTCTTCAAGTATTGGTCGAGGAGAACTTGGGCGCGCGCAGCGTCGCCTTGCTTGCGCAGGGCGCGAATCGCTTCCAGCACCTCGGACGGATCTTCACCTTCTACCGCTCGCGATCGCAAGCCGCCGGGGCGACGGTTGCGTGCCGCTTCACTCGACTTGGCCGGCTCTGGAGTAGGCAGCTCCGCCTTCTCTTCCACTGCCGGAGCCTTGCGCGGAACCGAAACCGGTTTGGACGGCGTGTTCGGCGCAACCTGACTGACCGCGACGGGAGCGGGTTCCTCACGGTTTCCAAACCAGCCGTAAGACGCACCGGCGACGCCAGCCGTGCCGAGCACCGCGAGAGCCAGCAGCGCGAACGCAGGCTTCGCAAAACCCAAAGCTGGCTTTTCGGCCGCGCGCGACAGGCGCTGCAGCAGCATGCGCTTGCGAAACGGATTCGCGCGGAACGGCGCGGCGCGCGCCACCAGCGCGGCGAGCTTCGACTCTGGCGTCTCCGCCGGGAAACTCTGTTCCGTAAGGCGTTTCATGTGCGCTTCCCCCTACGTGCCTTCTCGCTCTTGCCGATGCGCAGCTGGAGCTTCTTGCGTGCCTTGTGGATGCGCGCCCACACTGTGTTCAGCGGCACGCCTTGCAAACGCGCGATCTCCTCGCCGCTGTAGCCTTCGATTTCGAACAACACGAACGCTGCGCGCTGGTCCGGATTCAAGCTTTGCAGCAGCTCGTTGAGGCGCTGACCTTGTTCCTTGACCTCCAACGACTCTTGAGGTGAGCCCGGGCTCCTTGCCACGCTTTCGGTGAGGGGCACGCTCTGACCGAACAAGTGCCGTACCCAAAACAGCCGACGATAATCTCGCACCTTGTGGCGTGCGATTTGGTACAGCCATCCACCCACGTTCTTGCCATCGAAGTCTGGCAAGCGGCGGTGCACAACCAAGAACACATCCTGAACTAGATCGTCGCGATCCGCCTCGGGGCCACCCATTGCACGAATCCAGCGTAGAACCTCCTCGAACCATTCCTCGTAGATTGCGTCGAACTCCAGCATCGACGTGGGCGGCACGGAGCTCCGCCCGCCCGACCTTTGGGGCTCGTCGAGCTCGAAATCGAGCTTTTCTTGCGAGACTGATCTTTTTAGGGCCACTGGGGGCGGAAACCTTGCCGGGAAATTGCGGTGGTAATTAGGCGCCGGGTTTCGTCGGACAATGGTCGGCTAAGTGCAGACAAGCGCCGCCTTAAAGTACAGACTCAGCCCAACCTGATGTACTTCGGGCGTGTTCGTGCCATTGCCGCCGCATGCGGAGCGCTCGTTCTTTCGATTACCACGTTGAGTCGAGCGCAGCCAGCCTCTGAGTCGCTCGAAGTCACGGGTTTTGGAACGTGCCCTGAACCGGAGGCGGTGCGTGCTGCAATTTTGCAGCTGACTTCCTCCAAGAGCCGCGCTGCGCTGCCAGCTGAGTCGCGCGTCTCGGTGAATGATCAGGGCGCAAGCTTCAGAGTTTCGGTCGTCACCGAGGGGAGCACTGCCGAGCGCACTTACTCGGATCCCGGCCGCAGTTGCGAACGGCGCGCGCGCTTCGCAGCCGTGTTCGCAATCGTCACGTTGATGCCGCCCGATCTCGGACCCGAACCCGAGCCGCACCAAGACGAGACGAAGCCAGAACCGACGCCTCCCGCGCTGCCTCCCACTCCACCCGCGCCTCCGCCCCCGCCTCCAATGCCCGAGGCGGCTCCGCCGGGACTTCGCCTCGAGTTTGCAGGTGTCGCCGAGCAAGCCCTGAACTCCAGCGCGGAGCGCACGCTGCGAGGCTTTGGGATCGAACTCGGTGCGGCCTTTGGCCCCGGCGCTCTCGTTCCCGCCGTCAGCATTGCATACGCGCCTTCGCGCGAGTTGCTATTCGCCGAAGCGCGTTGCGCCGTTACTCGCGCCCAGCTCGCCATCGGGTCGCGACTGAGGCAGCTGGCGGGGCCGTTCGCTCTTGCGGCAGAGCTCGACGCTGTGGCAGCGCTTTCGCACGTCGAAGGCAGCGACTTCGTGCATCCCGCTTCTGGCAACACTATCGATCTCGGCTTGCGTGCGCGACTCGGCGCATCGCTTTCGACACCGCGCGTGGGACCGCTGCTCGCCATCGAAGCCAGCCTGTTCCCGTCGCCGAGTGAGGTGCGCGCAGAGCCGCACGGCACACTGGGTCGCTTGCCCGTGCTGTGGCTCGGCCTCGCGCTCGGTGCAGAGCTCGGGCTTTAGTGCGCTCACTACTTTTCGCGATACCACGCGAAGTTTGCGAACCAACTCTCCACGGTGGAATCTTTGGGTGCCCGGATCGCGATGCTGAAAATCGAGCTCTTGTTGATACCGCCGGGCTTCACGCGTGGGTCCTGCGCAACTTGCGTGAACGCCGAAAACGGAATCGCGAAGAATTGCCAGCGGTCGTTGGTGACGAGCTGGGCGATGAACGGGCTTCCGCACGCGTTCGCGACAGGGACGCTTCCCATGCTGTAAGCGTCTGGATTCGGCATTTGCGCTAGGCTCGTGCCGCAGATGTTCGTAGGCGGGACGCCGCCATCGGTGATGGGAGTGCGGTACAACGGGATGCAGGCACTGGTGCCGCCTTCGATTTCAGTCGAGGTATCGTCGCCCAGAATCACAGCGAAGATGCGTGCGTAATTGCTGCGTGCCCAGAACGATAAGCCTTGGTATGCGGAAGCGTCCTTGTTGATGGGCGCCGCCGCCTGGAAGCCGCCGATCACGAAGTTGCCGGCCACCGAGCCCCAGTTCTGGTTGTCATCGCTCGTGAAATGGATGCCTTGCGCTACTCCACAAACGTTTTCGTCCAGCGTCTCGTACGCAACTTTGGTGTTATCGAGCACGCCGTTGGTGCAGTCTCCCGAGGAGAACCAATTGGAGCTGTTGAAGTCGGCGTTCGGGTGCAGCTCATAGCGGTCGAGCACCGTGCAGTCCGTGGGCACCGGCGCGCGCTTGGCCTGACTGCAACCGGCGCCGATCGCGACGACTAGCGTCAGGATTGTGCTCGTTGCTCGAGCGCGCTGGGCGGATGCTCGTTGCATGTCACCACCAGTAGGTGCCGGAAATCGAGAACACGTGCCGATCCGGTGTCGCTGAAGGATCGGGCGTTGCTGGGTAACCGGTGCGAACCAAGACCTTGTCACCAGTTTGGAAGTACGAGTACTGCACCGCAAGTTGATCGCGGCTCAACCAATCGGTGTGGAAGAGCAAGCGCGGTGAGATCACGTTGAAAGCGGTCTTGGTGTCGGAGGCGTCGCTCGCCACATGATCGAAGCGCCCCGACACTGCAAACCACGACAGCATCGAGTACGTCGCTTCCGCGCCCATCTTCAGTTTGTCGACACCGTCTGCCGTGGGATCGTCGCTGTTCACGTGCACACCCATGCCGAACAGGCTCAGGCGCACGTCGGGGCTCTTGCCCAAGAAATAATTGCCGTACAGCGCTCGCGCGACGCTCAAGTCGTATTGAGCGTTGTAGATCGTGAGTCCACCGTTACCGTGGCTGTTCGGACCGAGATATTCGCTGATGAGCTCAGGGCCGCCACGCGCGTTCAAAATCTGCAGCACACCAGAGACAATTGCTGCGTGCGACGCGCTCACTCGGGAAATGCCGGCGTAGAAGTGACCGCCGGGTCCCATCGTGAGGCGCACGTCGCCGCCAAACAGCGTGATCTTGCCGTCTTGGATGTTACCCGGAGTGACCGTCTCGTCTTGAGTCCAGGCGCCTATGTAGTGGAGCCCGAGCTGAGCCAAGGACTTGTAGCCGACAGCGCCGTGCAGGTGATTCACGAGTGTCGTGCCGACGCCCTTCGGTGCGTCCGCTCCGCCCACGCCTTGCGCGCCGGTGTAACCGAAATCGTTCCAGCCCTCGGGCAAAATGCCGTTGCCGGGCCGAGCCAAGGACGTGCCGATGCCGTGCTCCAACGCGAGCGAGAAATCGTGCCCGAGATCCGCCCCCACCGAGGTGGTCACGCCGATGGTGCTCGTGCGCGCGACTGGCGTGCCATAACGACCCGCGTCGTATTGGCCCATGATGCCGTAACGGCCGGTGAACGCGCCGACACGAATCATGAACGGTGTCTTGAGTTGCTCGCTGAGGTTGAGGCTGACGAAAGCGTTGGCGATGCCAGGTTGTTTGGTAGCATCGAAAAGACCGGCGGCGTCGGTGGCTTGCTTCGCGGCGATCACAGCGGTCGCGGCGATCATCGAGTTGCCGTACGTGAAATTCAGCTGCACCCACGGGGTGGGCACGACCCCGGTGTACTCGAAGCGCGTCTCTTCTTGCGGAATCAGAGGAGGGCTGTGCAGCGCCGTGGAAGACTGCCCGGGCTGCGGATTGTCGCGCTTGAGCAAGGAGAAATTCATCGGCATCAGGATGAAACCGTGAAAATCGAGCACCGAATCTTTTGACGTCGCAGGGTTCCGTCCAAACGGCGTGGCAGGAGGCGCGCTACGCGTGAGCGGATCGCCCGGATCGAGACCGATGCGCGGCACGTTCAGGGATTGAGCGTGCACGCGAAGCGGAAGCGCGGTCGCGAGCGCCGTCAGGACAAGAGTTTTCACGAGGTGGCGTCGCATGGCTCTACCTAAAAGCTCAGCGTGGCCCCGACCGAGAGAACGTCGCGGTCGAAGGGCAGAACGGGGTTGGCGTCCAAGAAGTCGCTGTAGAAGAAGCGCGAATAGGCAATTTCGATACGCTCGGGTGCAAGCCAGTCGGTGCGGAACAAGAGCCCGGGCGTGACGTTGAAGCTCGAGTAGCGACCGGGCGGCGCGGCATCCGAGACCACCGAGAGGTTGTTCGGATTGGTGCTGGGATCGTTGGAAGGACGAAAGCTCGGGTTGCGATAGGTGCCGAAGCTGCGGAATGTCGCGCTGAGCCAGGGCAACATGCGGTACTCGACGTCGAGACCGACCTGAAAGCCCTGTGCGTCGCGGTAGCGCGCGTCCTCGGTCGTCAGCGTCTTGTGGTAGATGCCGGCGAGCGCGACGCGCACGTCAGGGCCGCGCCCGTCGAACGGCTCGGGGTGCCACAGCAGGTTCGCGAGGCTGAAGTCGTACTGCGCGCTGACGGCGAAGTAGCTGCCGGTGCCGCCGCTGCGCGATCCCAAGTACTTGAGTACGGTTTCGCGGCCGCCCTGCGTCCAATCCACCGTCCACCAAATTCCGTCGTGAACTGGATTGGCCGTAACGAGCTTGTAGTAGGCGCCCGCCAAGCCGAAGTGGCCCCACTGATTCAAAAAGGTGTGAGTCTCGAGCGCATAGACGTCGATGCGACCGTCGCGCGGCGCTGAAGTGCAAGTAGGGTTCAAGCCGTTGCAGATGACCGGATCCGGCGGCGCGAGCACTCTGCGCTCATCGGTGCCCGCTGCATTCGCGGCGTGAAGCTTGAGCTGATATCTACCCTTGTAGTTGAAACCAACGTGCGCGTGCTGCAGCACCGTGGAGACGCCCGTTTCGTTCCAGCCGGAGTAATTGCCTCGCACGAAGAACTCCGGCACGCCCGGCACAGCGAACAAGCCGTGCGCCGCGTACAGGCGCATGTCCGGCGACACATCGTATTCGGCGATGATCTCTTCGCCGTAGCCGCGCACACCAAGGAGCGGACCGAGTAGACCCCAGCCCCACTGACCAGTACCGGCAAATGACTCCACGAACGCGCCGACCTTGATTTGCGGGCGCAAATTGCCGAGCGGCTGCGGCGTGATCAGGATGTACGCCGAGTTCGCGGCGGCACCTGCGGTCGCGTTGTAGTAGCCCGCCCACTCTTTGCCGAGCGTGTTGACCGTGTACGTGACATAGCCGCCAACGATGGCGGTGCCGTAACTCAGATTGAGAGTCAGCGCGGCGCCGGCGCCGAAAGGTAAACGTCCTTCTATTCGCGCTGGCACGTGAATTGGTGTGGATGTTTGACCTTCTTGCTTGTTGACCGGTTTCTGACCGAAGCCGATCGTGTCGTACGCCATGATCTTGCCGCCGAAGCGGAAGGCCCAGGCGTCTGGGTCGGTGGGCGCACCGAACGAAGGCGCGCGGCCGCCAGGAGTCGCCGGAACCGGTGGCGCCTCCGGCGAAAGGCTCGGCCCCAACGGTCGCGACGAACCGGGCAACGAATCCACCCCGGTTTTTGGGGCTGCCGGCTTGGCGGGCTCTTCAGCGCCGGTTTTTGGGGCTGCGGGTTTGGCAGGCTCTTCGGCGCGCGCAGTGCCCGCAGCCAAGCCGAGCATGCACACGGCGAGCGCAGCGATCGGCACGCTCCCGAATCGTCCTCTGTTCGGCCGAGCCAGCCTTCGCGTGACTCTCACCCGGTCGCTCCTTGTTCCATTTCGGTGGGCGGCGTTGATGGCAATGAGCGCCGCAGTTGCACGGAGCGCTCGAACGAGTGGACTCGCGACCTGTTCGCGACAGTCACTCCGCAGCAGGTCATTCAGTCGAAATCCACGTGCGAGTCAAGCGATTTCCTAGCTTTGTTAGGGAATGCATGAGTGTCTAGTTTCGAGCCGCAGGAGCGATCATTCGAATGGGTGATGTCCAACACATCTCGTTGCGCGAGCGCACCAATTGGGCTCAACAATTTATGGATTGTGCGCGCACGGATTTGTTCTTCGAACTCTTTAGTCGGCGACGAAGAGAAGTCTTCAGTCGGCGACGAAGAGATGGTAATCGCGCTGGCACATATTGCGGCGCCCACGGCTTCGGGCGCCCGAGGAGCTCTCGACATGTTTGACTCGATGCTCGTTCGCACTGCTGCGATCGGCGGCGCTGCTTTGGTGCTCACCTCCGCGTGCCTCACGCCGCCGTGCCAGTGTGGACCTGGTGCAGAAGCGCCTGCCGCAGCCGCAGCGCCCGCTGCAGTAGCACCCAGCGCAGGCGCCGCGCCTGCCAGCCCTGCTGCAGCCAACGGCATTATCTGGGACGGTGACGAAAACGGTGCTGGTGCGAAAGGGTGGCAGGACTGCGACAAGAAGCCGGGCTGCAAAGCCACGCTCGCTCCGGAGCCAGGTACTGGCTTCAACAACAGCGTGGGTTTGAAGTTTCACGGAGAGGGCCCTGGCTGGATCGGCATGGGTTGGAACTGGTTCGGTTGGTGGCCACAAAATGCGGGCACCGACATCTCGGCCTACAAGACACTCGCGTTTCGTGTGCGCATCGAAGCCAAAAACGCAGACGAAGCTCCAGATCCCGGCTCGTTGAACGTTTCGATCAAGTGTTCGAGCAACCCCGAGAAGGGGCAGAGCAATGCGGTCTCGTTGGTGAAGTACACCAAAGAGAATCTGATCGATGGGCAGTGGCACGCCGTCGAGCTTCCTGTCGCGGACATGAAGAAGCCGGAGTTCGATCAGAAGACCGCGTGGGAGTTCGTGTTCTCCACATGGTCGCCGGTGCCACGCAACTTCAACGTCTATCTCGACGATATCCGCTTTCAGAACTGACGCCGAACGGCGCGACGCGGCTCCTGCGTGAGCTCGCGTCGCGCACTCAGTGCTTCACTCGAACTTGCCGACGAACGTCGTAACGCTGCGCGCAGGCAGCACCACCGTGAGCTTGCCCGCACTCGCAGTCACCGGCTCGCCCGCTGCGAGTGCCAGCGACGCCGAGGTGGTGTACGGCGTGAACGTCGGGCTCGTAGCGTTCGCCAGCACGAACACTTGAGTCTTGTCTTCAGACGACGTGTTCAGCGCGACGAGCACCAGACCCTGCGAGCCTACTTCGCTAAACGCGGTGAGTTTCACCTGTCGCTGCGGCTCGGCGGTGGCCTTCACCCGCACGAAGCCAGGACGCACGAAGCGACTGTATTGACCGAGCACGTAAGCCCGCTTCGTCAACTCGCCATTTTGCGTGAGTGCACCGCTGCCCGTGCTCGCCGAAACTGGCATCAACCACCAATAGTGCCATGCGCTCACTCGAGCGATCGTGAGATGGTCATGAATCATCTCGGCTACGTTTAGCGCCGCGTCGATCCCCGGATCTGGCGTGGGGGGATCGAAGCTGACTTCGGTTTCCCACAGCTCCTTGCCGTATTGAGCTGGCGTCTTGAACTCGTAAGGCGGCGCGTTGCCGTAGGCGTGCGTCGCGATTGGACCCAACAGCGGCAGCACGTTCGCGTCTTGCAGCAGCGGGTTCGCGAAGCTAGCGACCGAACTCCAATCGTTGGTTTCGGGTGCGAGGATGGGTGTCGAGACACCGGCATTGGCGAGCGCAGGTCCGAGCTCGTCGCGCACGAAGTCCGTGAGCTCGCGTGGGGTCCAACGACAAGTTTCCCAACGATCGGTCCAGTTGGGTTCGTTTTGCGCCGATAGAGCGAGCAGCGGCACCCCGGCGTCGCGCATGTCGACTACGAACTTTGCCAGTCGCTCGGCCCAGGGCTTTCGGTGCTCCGGAAGCAAGCTGCCGCCCCAAAGCGGGTTTTGCGGATCAGTGCCGGTCTTCCAAGCACCCGGTGGTGACCACGGCGCTGCCCACACCGACGCTCCGCGCGCGACAGCTTTCTGTGCGGTAACCAGCTCGTCGGTGGTGCCATTGGGCGTGATGCGCACGCGCAACAGCGAAAGCCCGATGCCATTTTCCACCGAAAAGAAGCGATCGGCGAGCTCGTCGCTAGCAGCGGGCAATGTCCACGCGCTCGACGCACCGAAGCCCGAGATGCGCTGATGACTAACAGAGGCATCGACGCCTGCTTCGCCCGCCGCGAGCGACACAGAGGTATCCGGTTCGCGTGTCCCCCCGCACCCCAACGCGAGAGCGCAGCCCAAAAAACTGAACCAACTTCTCATTCGATCGTAAAACGCTTGCTGACCGTCACTGATTCGCCAGAGAACGCGGGCACGGTCACGCTACGGAACAAGCGCGAGATGCAAGCGCCGACGGTCGTCCCCGCGAACTCACCAGCGATGGTCGCCGAGCTGACGCGACCGTTGGGCGAGAACGTGACCGTGGCTTGGCCGCTACCAGAGGGACCGCCGAGCGAACGACAACTCTCCGCACGCGATGCTGCGTCACCGAGCCCTTGCGCCGCCGCTTCGCGGTTGAACTCGGGATCGTTGGCGTTACCCTTGGGTGCCGCAGGAGCTTCCTCAGTCTGCGCCAGCTTCTCTGCCAGGCTGCCTTCGCTGCTGCCGCTCGATTCGCTCGCCTCGGTCGGGGTGCTACCTTCCGTCGACTCCGTGGGCGCCGCTTTGCGCGCGCTCGGCTTGCTCGGCGCGCTCTCGTCTCGTTTCGTGGCGCGCGCAGCAACGCTCGCGCTGGACTTGCTCGACGACGGCTTCTCTTGCGCAACTGCCGAAGGCGCTGCACTTGCAGACGCTGCCGGCTCGGCGGTTTCGCTGGGCGGCGGCGTGGGTGACGGCGCCGGCGTTGGTGCGGGCGGCGGTGGTGCAACGGCGACTACGCTCGGCGCGGGAGGTGCCAGACGCGGTCGCAGGAAGATGAAACCTGCGGCCGCTGCCGCGGCGACCAAGATCAGCGAAACGACGACAGCAGTCGTCTTACCGCGCTTTGGATGAAACGGATCGTCATCGAGCGCGATGGGCGGACCCGAGCGTGGAACGACTTCGAACTCCGCGCGCGGAGGTGGAAACTGTGCAGGGGCTACGTACGGCGCGCTCATCGGCGGCGCGACCGCCGCTGCCGCCAAAGCGGGCGCATCGGGCATCGATGGTGCGGGCGGCGCTGCAACCATGGCGGGTGCCGCAACTACGGGCGGAGCAGAAGGAGCTGCGAGTGGCGGGGGCGGTGGAGGAGGAGGCACCGACGAAACCACTGGCGCGGGAGGCGGCGGGTTCGATGTCGAGCTCCGCAGCGGAGGCCGTGCCGCGGGCGCGCCGAGCGGGGGAATCGTGTTCTGACGCGCCCGCCCTGTTGATTCTGCGATCGTTGAAGGATGCGGCAGCGAAGGCCGGCCCGCTGCTGGCCGAAGCGGCGGCAACGTCGGACGCTTCTGACCAGGAAGCGCACCGCTCGGCGAAGTCAGCGGCTTGCTGAGCGCCAAGGGGTTCGACGGTGGACCCGAGCGCGCCACGGTTACGCTCTCGTCGTCGAAGCGCGTGCTGCTACCAGGCGTGGGCGCCGGTGCAGCGGGCGGTCGTGAACCGTTGGTCGCTGCGCCAACGGCCTCGTCAGAAGGCGCGAACGAGACGCGCGTAGCCTCATCGGGATCGGGTGGGGGCACCGAGAGGCCGCGCGGAACGCCGTCCGGACCGATGCCGCGTGCTCGCAGTGCCGCCGCGATCTCTGGGATGTCGAACGGCTTCTTCCAATCCGGCATGCCGTCGCGCCAGATGTACGTGTTGGCGTCGATGGAGCGCGCTGCGAACAGGTCCACGATGCGTGCGAGGCTCGCCGGTTCGCGCCGCCCGTCAGCGAGCGCTACCAGCCAGGCGTGATGCGGCGAAGCCTCAGGCTGCGGCGCGCGGCTGGCTCGAGCAGAACTACCGATCGGCACTCCCAGCGACGCAGCCGCACTTGCATTCGGACTGGCACCAATGCCGAGCATCGTCTTGCGACGCTCACGCACGTTGTTGCCCGCGCCTTGCGGCAGCGGCCCAGCTTGCGAACCGCCACTCGCGCCGAGGTTCGTGCCATCGACTACGATGAAGGTCCCGCAGTGCTTGCACGTGATACGGACGCGCTTGCCCCGCACTCGGTCGTCGGGCACCGCGTATTTGGCAGGACAGGCCGTGCAGGCGACATTCATATCAATGCACGAGGGGGCGGGTGGCTGGAACGCATAGCTAACACGACAGAAACCGCGGTGCCAATGTCTGGACACAGCTGGGGCAAGCCCCCGCTTGCGATTCTTTCGGAGCGCTGCTTCATCCGTGTGGCTCGACCCGGCACCACACGCGCAGAATCAGAGTTTCGCTCTCGGTCCAGGGTGTCATGTCCACACGGGTAACTCCCGCCGCCGACCCCCCGGGCAGATGGTGCGCGAGCCGCTCCGTCACGAACCGGACGCGCTCGGCTTGGTCTTCGAGGCTCTGAGCATCCGCCTTTTGCAGCACGAATGTGCGCATTTCGAAGATTTCGGCGTTCGCGACACCAACCGCTGGCTTTCGCTTTCCAGGCTTCGGCGACGAGCTGGGCGGTCGCGACGGAGTTCTCGCACCCGGTGCGTTGGGCACGCGGTCGCCGTAGGGGAGGGTGGGCAACGATTCACGAGGACGGGTCGAGGTGAGCTCTTCGTTGATCGCTGCGAGCGTGTCGCGGCCTGCTGGGCGCGTTTCGATCGTAATTTCTGGCGCGCTTTCCGCGTAGCTGCGCAATCGCGGCCGAGCACCCTTTTTCGGCGAGAGCTCCTCCGCGATGGCGTCGAGTGTATCTCGGCCGGCGGGAGCAATTGCGACGCGGATCTCGGGTTCTAGTGGGCGCGGGCGCTCGGCGCGACGTGTGACCGGTTCGGAGCGTCGCTCACTACGCGCGGCGGGGACGGATGGCTGCGCTCGCGGTTTGACGGAGGGTATGGGCTCAGCGCGGCCGGGGTTCTTGGAAGGGCTCTTCGGGCGCTTCGATGGACGCGGGGTCTTTTCGCTCACCGCGGCGATTATCTCATCGCTTTCGCGTTGGGCGAATACATTGCTACCGGACGCTCGCCTTCTCGCTGAGGGCGACCGCTGCGCACCGCGTGCGAAATCCGCACACCTCGGGTGAGCTCAGCCCGGCAGCTCGCTGCGCCCGGTGAGGTACTCGTCCACGCCGCGCGCGGCCTTGCGACCGTCCGCGATGGCCCAGACTACCAGCGACTGACCGCGCTGGCAGTCGCCGGCCGCGAACACGCCGGGCACGCTGGTCATGAACTTCTTATCGATTTGCACGTTGCCGCGCTTGTCGAGAGCAACGCCCAGGTCCTTCACGACGCCCGGCTGCTCCGGGTGCACGAAGCCCATCGCCAACAGTACGAGATCGGCTTCGAGCACGAACTCACTGCCGGCCACGCGCTCGAACTTGCCGTTCTTCAGCTCAACGCGCACGCACTCGAGCCGCTCCACCTTGCCGTTGCCAACGAAGCGCTCGGTGGACACGCTGAAGTCGCGCGAGCCGCCTTCTTCGTGCGAGCTCGATGTGCGCAGCATGAGCGGCCACATCGGCCAGGGCGTGCTCGACGCGCGCTCGTCCGGCGGGCGCGGCATGATCTCGAAGCTCGTGACGCTGGTCGCGCCCTGACGGTGCGAAGTGCCGATGCAGTCGCTGCCAGTGTCACCACCGCCAATCACGACGACGCGCTTGCCGCCGGCCAAGATGGCGATGTCGTCCGGCACCACGTCGCCGGCAACGCGCCGGTTCTGCTGGGTGAGGAAGTCCATCGCGAAGTGGATGCCGGGCAGCTCGCGCCCCGGAATCGGCAAGTCGCGCGGTACACGAGAGCCGAGCGCGAGCACCACCGCGTCGTACTCCTTCTTCAGATCTTCGGCCGTGACGTCGTAGCCGACGTTGACGGACGTCTTGAATACGACGCCCTCCGCGCTCATCTGTTCGATGCGGCGCTCGACCAGCGACTTTTCCATCTTGAAGTCGGGGATGCCGTAGGTGAGCAAGCCGCCAATGCGGTCGTCGCGTTCGTACAGAGTCACGCTGTGGCCAGCGCGGTTGAGCTGCTGTGCTGCCGCAAGCCCGGCCGGGCCCGAACCAATCACCGCGACCTTCTTGCCTGTGCGCGCCTTGGGCGGTTGCGGAACGATTAGCGCGTCAGCGAAGGCGCGGTCAGCGATCGAACGCTCGATGAGCTTGATCGAGACCGGATCATCGTTGATGCCGAGCACACACGCCGCTTCACACGGCGCCGGGCACACACGACCGGTGAACTCCGGAAAGTTGTTGGTCGCATGCAGCGCCACGATCGCGCGCTTGTAGTCGTTGCGATAAACGTGGTCGTTCCAATCCGGAATCAGATTGCCGAGCGGACAACCCGTGTTGCAAAACGGAATGCCGCAATCCATGCAACGCGCGCCCTGCGCTGCGAGCTTCTCTTGCACGACCGGCAACTCGAACTCGCGATAATCCTTTACGCGTTCGTTCACCGGGCGTTTGGAGGGATCGAGCCGCTCGAACTCTAGAAATCCTGTGATTTTTCCCACGGTCTACTGAAGGTCCGGCAAAGATTGGGGTTCACGCGAGGACAGCGAGAGCCGCGCACGTTCGCTCGGGGGAGGCCAAGCTCCGCGAACGGCTCTCGCGGGCGGATCAGGGGCTTCCGTGTAGCATAGCCTGGCTCTGGGAAGCGGCCTTTTCGCGGCGGGCCAGGTCGTCGAGCACTTTTCGGTACTCGATGGGGACCACCTTCACGAGCCGTGTCAGCGTGTTTTCCCACTGGGACATCAACTGCACCGCTTTGGGACTTCCGGTACGGCGGATGTGCTCTTCCAACAGCGCCGCAACGAACGCCGCGTCTTCGTGACTGAGTGCTTCGAGCTCCACCATGCCGGTGTTGCAGCGCGTCTCGAAGTCGCCGTGCTCGTCGAGCACGTACGCATAGCCGCCGCTCATACCTGCCGCGAAGTTACGGCCAGTGCGCCCGAGCACCACGACGCGACCGCCAGTCATGTACTCGCAGCCGTGGTCGCCGACGCCTTCGACGACGGCAGTCCCACCGCTGTTGCGCACGCCGAAGCGTTCGCCCGCGCGCCCATTGAAGAAGGCCTTGCCCGAGGTCGCCCCGTAGAACGCGGTGTTGCCGATCAGGATGTTTTCGTCGGCTCGGAACGAGACGCCGCGTGGTGGCCGAACCGCGATCACGCCGCCAGCGAGACCCTTGCCGGCGTAATCGTTGGCGTCGCCCTCGAGCGAGAACTCGATGCCGGGCATCAAGAACGCGCCGAAGCTCTGCCCGGCGGAGCCTTGGAAGGCGATCTGAATCGTGCCTTCGGGCAAGCCGTCCTTACCGTGACGCCGCGCCACCTCGCCCGCGAGCATGCCGCCCACGGTGCGGTGCACGTTGCGAATTGGCATCTCGAGCTGCACCGGTTCGCGCCGATCGAGCGCCGGAGCGCACAACTCCAACAAGCGATTGTCGAGCGCCTTTTCGAGGCCGTGATCCTGCTCGATGGTCTTGCACACCGCGACGCCGTTGCCTGCCTCCGCCGTCATCAGCACGTCGGAGAAGTCGAGGCGCGAAGCCTTCCAGTGCGTCACGTCCTTGCGCGTCTGCAAGCACTCGGAGTGGCCCACCATCTCGCGCAGCGAACGGAAGCCGAGTTTCGCCATCCACTCACGCGCCTCTTCGGCTACGTAGAACATGAAGCGAATCACGTGCTCCGGCTTGCCCTGGAACTTGGCGCGCAACACCGGATCTTGCGTCGCGATGCCCACCGGGCAGGTGTTGAGGTGGCACTTGCGCATCATGATGCAGCCAGAGGCAACCAACGGCGCCGTCGCAAAGCCGAACTCCTCCGCGCCGAGCAGCGCGGCAATCACGACATCGCGACCGGTGCGCATCTGGCCGTCCGCTTGCAGAATCACGCGGCTGCGCAGGTCGTTTTTGACGAGCACCTGATGCGTTTCGGCGATGCCCATTTCCCACGGAATGCCGGCGTGCTTGATCGAGGTGAGGGGAGACGCGCCGGTGCCGCCGTCGTGACCCGAAATCAAGATCACGTCGGCGTGCGCCTTGGCGACACCCGCGGCTACGGTGCCTACGCCCGCTTCCGCCACCAGCTTCACGCTGATGCGCGCCTTGGGGTTCGTCATCTTCAGATCGAAAATCAGCTGAGCTAGATCTTCGATCGAATAGATGTCGTGGTGTGGAGGCGGCGAAATCAAAGTCACGCCCGGCGTTGAATGGCGCGTCTTCGCGATCGTGGCGTCCACTTTGTGACCCGGCAGCTGACCGCCTTCGCCCGGCTTCGCACCTTGAGCAACCTTGATTTGGAGCTCATCGGCGTTGACCAAGTAATAGGTGGTGACGCCGAACCGCCCGGAGGCCACCTGCTTGATCGAGCTGCGACGCAGATCACCATTGGCATCCGGGAGGAAGCGCTCTTCGCGCTCGCCGCCTTCGCCAGTGTTGCTGCGCCCGCCAATGCGATTCATCGCGATGGCGAGGTTCTCGTGTGCCTCGGCGCTGATCGAGCCGAAGCTCATCGCGCCCGTCGCGAAGCGTTTCACGATCTCAGCGGCGGATTCGACCTCCTCGACCGGCACGGGCGGCCGACTGGAGTTGAGCTCCCACATGCTGCGCAACGTGATGAAGCCGTCGCTCGCGTTGTTGATCGCGTCCGAGTACTCCTTGTAGCTCTTCGCGTCTTCGGCGCGCACAGCATGCTGGAGTCGAGCGATGGTCGTCGGATTCCACAGGTGCCGTTCGCCCTGAGCGCGATAGTGATACTGACCACCAAGGTCCAGCATCGGTAGCGAGCGTGCCACCTTCGGGAACGCCTTCTCGTGGCGGCGCCGGCACTCCTCGGCGATGACATCCAGATCCACGCCCGAAATGCGCGACGCGGTGCCAGTGAAGTAGCGATCCACGACCTCGGGAGAGAGCCCGATGGCTTCGAAGATCTGGGCGCCGTGATAGCTCTGTAGAGTGCTGATGCCCATCTTGCTCATCACCTTGAGCAAGCCCTTGTTGATCGCTTTGACGTACTTCTTCTTGGCGTACTCGCTCTCGGTAATGCCGGGCAGAGTGCCTTCGCGCACTGCCTGATCGAGAGTCTCGAAGGCGAGATACGGATTGATCGCACCCGCGCCGTAGCCAGTCAGCAGGCAGAAGTGGTGCACTTCGCGCGCTTCGCCGGTCTCGACGATGATGCCGATGCGCATGCGCGTGCCGTTGCGCATCAGGTGGTGATGCACCGCGCCCGTCGCGAGCAAACTCGGCACCGGCGCCATGTGCTCATCGGCGCCGCGATCACTCAGAATGAGCAGGCTGTAGCCGTTCAGCACCGCCAGCGATGCTTGACGACAGAGCTCATCGAGCGCCTCTTTCAGTCCAGCGCCGCCTTCAGCAACCGGGTACAACATCGCCAACGTCGGCGGGACGCGGACCTGCTGCAGGTGCGTCTCGCGCAACTTGGCGAGATCGGAGTTGGTCAGAATCGGGCCCTCGAGCTCCAACATCTGCGCCTGATCGGGCAGCTCGCTGAGCACGTTGCCTTCACCACCGATGTACGCCTTGAGGCTCATCACGAGCTCTTCGCGGATCGGATCGATGGCGGGATTGGTGACCTGCGCGAAGTGCTGCTTGAAGTAGTTGAAGAGCAGCTGCGGCTCGTCCGACAACACCGCGAGCGGCGTGTCCGTGCCCATCGAGCCGACGGCTTCTTCGCCCTTGTCACCCATTGGTCCCATCAACAGGCGCACGTCTTCTTCGGTGTAACCGAACACGCGCTGGCGCTCGAACAACGAGGACTTTTCACGATACGTGGCCGACGGAGGCGAATTCTCGATTTCGTCGAGAGCGATCTTGTTCTCGCGGATCCACTTGCCGTACGGCCTGCGCTTGCAGATCTCGTCTTTGATCTCTTCGTCTTCGACGATGCGGCCCTTCTCGGTGTCGACCAAGAACATGCGGCCCGGCTCCAGGCGCCCTTTGCGCTCGATGTTCTCGGGAGCGAACTCGAGCACGCCGGTCTCGGAAGCCAGCACCACCAAGCCGTCCTTCGTCACGGTCCAGCGCGCCGGGCGCAAGCCGTTGCGATCGAGGATGCCGCCGATGCGCTTGCCATCGCTGAACGCGAGCGCCGCAGGGCCGTCCCACGGTTCGACCAAACACGAGTGGTACTCGTAGAAGTCGCGCTTGTGGTCGGGCATCAACGCATCGTTTTGCCAGGCCTCGGGCACCAACATCATCATCACGTGCGGCAACGAGCGGCCGCCATGGAGCAACAGCTCAGCCACGTTATCGAGCTGGGCCGAGTCGCTCCCGCCGGGCGCGATGGTCGGCAAGATGTGACGAATGTCGTGACCAAACGCCTGCGTCGCGTCGAACAGCTGTTCACGAGCGCTCATCCACGCCGAATTGCCACGCACGGTGTTGATTTCACCGTTGTGCGCCAGAACGCGGAATGGTTGCGCGAGCTCCCACGTTGGGAACGTATTCGTACTGAAGCGCTGATGCACCATGGCGAGCGCGCTCACCATGTCCGGGTCCTCCAGCTCGCGGAAGAAACCCGTCAGCTGTTCGGCGAGGAGCAAACCCTTGTAAACGATCGTGCGCGACGAAAGGCTCGGGAGGTAAAACATGCCCCGGCTCGCGATGTTGCTCTCGCGCACCGTGCGCTCCGCCCACTTGCGAATCACGAACAGCTTCCGCTCGAAGCTCGCTTCGTCTTCCGTGGTCGAACCCACGAACACCTGGCGAATTACTGGAACGCTCGCGCGCGCCATCGGCCCGAGCGCATCTTCGTTGACGTAGACGTTGCGCCAGCCGAGCAGCTTTTGACCGGTGCCCGAGATCTTATCTTCCAAGATCTCCTGACAGCGCCGCCGCTGTGTCTTGTCCCGCGGGAGAAATACGTTACCGACGCCATAGCGTCCGGCCTCGGGCAGATCGATCCCAGCCTTGTCGCACTCACGGCGGAAGAAAGCGTGCGAGACCTGCAGCAAAATACCGGCGCCGTCGCCAGTCAGCGGGTCGCAACCGCACGCTCCGCGGTGCACGAGGTTCAGCAGGATATCTACGCCCTTCTTGACGATGTCGTGCGAGGCCTCGCCCTTGATGTTGGCAACGAATCCAACGCCACACGCGTCGTGTTCGAATTGGGGGTCGTAGAGTCCTCGTCGGCCAGGAAGCGGCATTCGTGTCTCGATGTAGGTTTGAGGGTTGAAAGGTACGCCTGGTGCGTCAGGCGTGATTCGGGAAAGCGCCGGGCTTGCCACATGGCGGGCGCTTGAGCCAGCCAAGTATATGGCGGTTCCTCCTCCTGTCAGGCATCAACATGTAGGTGAATCTATGACGCAGTGCGCCATCGGTCGTACGTGAGCCGAGCCTGGGCCGGTTTTGGCGACCGCAGCGTTTCCTCGACCTTTCGACAGCGCTCGCGTTGGTACGGTCAGTGCCGCTGGCGGGGATGGCAGGCAGAGACGAAACCGCAACGCGCCGCCACGCAGCGAGTGCGTTGGATCGGTGGGTAGTGGGCGCGATAGCGGCTCTCGGCGAGCAACGCCATGAGCTCGGCGAGGTCGCGTTGTGGCTCTTCCGCTACCCAAATCGGCTCCGCCGAAGTCGCGAGCAGATTGACGAGGCCGGTGCGTAGCGGCCGATCGCCGAAGCGTTGCTGCACTGCCAAGCGATACGCGAAAAGCTGAAGCGAGTAGCGCGTTGGATCGCCACCGCGGGAGCGCTTGTAGTCGATCACGTCGATGCTGCCGTCAGCGCGTTCGACGACGAGATCCAAAGTCGCGCGCAGCACACTGCGATGTTGCGCGTTTGGTGTGTGAAACAGCTCGAGCTGGCGGACGGGGCGCTTTCGGCGCGATTCGTCGATCACCAGCGTCATTTCGAGCTCGCGATGCACGTGGCTCGCGCTCTCGCGGATTTCGCGCGCGTACGCGCTGCTCAGAAAGCGCCGCACGCCATTCGCGGTTTCGCGAGTCGATTCCGCGTCGCGGTCGAGCCCCGTGGCGCTCAGCAGTTCGAGAATTTCCTGTTCGTTGGCGCTTTCACCGAAGCGTTCGAGCGGAAACGTCTCGAGCACTTGGTGCGCTGCGCTGCCCAGCGTGCGCGCGTTGTCCGAAGCTTCGTCGCCGCGTTCGCCGCCGGCGTTGCCAAACTCACTCAAGCCGATCACGTGTAGTAGTTGGAAACGACGCGCGCACAGTGCGTAATCACTAAGCGCTGTCACACCAATCGCGGCTCCTTGCCACGGCGCGCGCAACGGACGTTGCGGAACCGGATCGGGCGCGGGCGGCTCCTCGTTGGACTGCGGAGCGATGCTCAGGAGCTCCAGCGCGGACAGTCGCTGAACCGGTAACTCGGGATCGCTGAGTTCCAGCTCCGCGAGTGAACGACCCAAGCTCCCGGGGCGTGCCGGATCAGCCGGCATCACCAACACGAGCTCGCGCTCGGCGCGCGTGAGAGCGACGTACGAAAGGCGTTGGCGTTCCGAGAGCGCACGCGCCTGCGCGTCCTCGTTGAGGCGGGCGAGCGCCGGCGACGCGATGGCGCCTTCGGCCCCGCGGTGGCGCAAGGTGAGGGTGGGCGCCTCGCGATCGCTACGCAACAGCGCGTAGGGCAGCGAACGCGCGGGTTCCGTGGCGTGCAGATCGACGAGCACCGTGATTGGAAACGATAGACCCTTGCTGCCGTGAATCGTGAGCAGCCGAACGGCGTCGTCCTCTTCCGAGAACGTGGCGGCCTCGCTTTCGTCGACGTCGAGCGCAATCTGTCGCTCGAGCCAGCGCGAGAACTGCGGCAAGCTGCCGCCGCGTCGCGCCGCAATTTCCAGCAAGCGGCCCACGTTGCCGAAACGCACCGCTCCGCGCGGCAGAGCGCCCAGCACCGCCTCGAGCTCGAAACGATCGATGGCAAACGAGAGCACATCGCGCGGCGACAAGCGCGGACCGATTTCGTAAAGCTCTGCCAAACGCTCCGCGAGCGTGCGGCACAGTGCGCTGTCGCTTTCGTCGCTGAGCTCGACGCGCGACCACTGATACGAAGTCAAAAGTCCACGTTGTGGCTGCGATAGCTCCGCCAGCGCACGATCCGAAAGGCCGCCCAGCACGCCGCGCGCGACGACTGCCAGCGCGTGGCGATCGTACGGATCCAAGGTCAGCCGCAAGAGAGCCGCCATGTCGCGCACTTCTTGCGTGGCGTAGAGGGCGCGCCCCGCCACCACGAATGGGATCTTCAAGCGATCCAGCGCAAGCTCCAACAATGGCAAGCTCGAACGCCGGCGCGCTAGCAGCGCGATGTCACGATAGGCGTTGCCTTCGCTGTGAGCGTGTGCGCAAAAGCCTGCTGCCACCAGCGCTGTGCGCAGCGGGCCGCGCGCTGCAGAAAGCAACGGATCCGTAGTTTCCGGAAGAGCTCCGTCGTCTTGGATCCAGGTGACGCGCCCAGTCACGTTGGCGCGCGCCGCCGGAGCAACGAGCTCTTCGCTCGGCATGTAGCGAATCTCGAAGGAGCGTCGCGGTGCTTGCGTGAAGTCGATGCGTGCGACGCGATTGACGAAATCGAGAATCGGCGGAGCCGAGCGATAGTTGCGCGTCAGGCTCACGAACTCCGCGACGGGGCGCGGATTGGCTTCGATGCCGTGGATATCGAGCGCGCTGACAGCGGCGTCGCCAGCCAGCTCAGCCGAAAGGCGCGCGTAGATGGACACGTCGGCGCCCCGAAAAGCGTAGATCGATTGCTTGCGATCTCCCACCACCACGAGCCCGCGGCTGCGTAAATCTGCCGGCGCGGGCAAGCTGCCCGGTCGGCGTTTGCGAGCGGATTCGGGGCGCTCGTGCAGGAGTAGCACCAGGTCGCGCTGCACACGGCTGGTGTCCTGAAATTCATCCACCAACATCAGGTCGAGCGAAGCGGCTGCCTCGGCAGCGATTGCTGGCGCATCGCGCAGCGCATCGCGCGAGAGCCGGAGCAGGTCACCGAAGCCAAAAGCATTGCGTGCCCGACGCCGTGCCAGCATTTCGCGCTGAATGCGCGCCAAGAGCTCTCGTTCCGCGCGCTCGTCACTGGTGAGGCGAGGCGCAGCGCACAAGAAGTTCACGCTTTGGCGGATGCGTTCGGCCTTCGAATCGCGCGGCCGCAGCAGCGCTTCCAAAGCGTCGAGCACGACGTGGCCGTTCTGCATGCGCTCCACTTGAGGTCGCCGTTCACGAAACAGCGCGCCCAGAGCGTCAGTGAGCGCTTCGGGTGCGATCGGTTCGCGCAGGGCCTGCTCGACCGCCTGCGCGGCGCTGCGCAACGGATGACCGGCTCCGCTCGTCAGCACTGCGCGCGCCGCGTCTTCGAGCTTCGCGCGCAGCACTCCAGCGTCGTGCGAGTGGTTGGGTAGCAGTAGTTCGGAAGCGTCGAGCCCTTCTTCGTCGAGCAACGACAACGTCGCCATCAAGCTCGAAACGGTGCTTTCCAGGCCGAACCCAGCGTCGACCAAGGCAGCAACCGCTGCTTCGCGCTCTCCACCTTCCGCCAGTGCGCGCGACAGCACGTCTTCGATTGTGGCGGCCGCGTCTTCCAACGCCTCTTGCTCATCCAGGATCGTGAAGCCGGGCGCAATGCCGAGTTCGAGCGCGTGATTGCGCAGTACGCGGGTGGCGAGGCCATGCAGCGTATCGATCAAGGTGCGCGGCAGGAGCTCGCGCGCCTGCACGGCTCGCTTTTGCAAGGCGCCGCGGTCGACGCCCCGCAACTCTGCTAGCGCCGCCAAAGTCGGATCGAGGCCAGCACCGGCGCGCTCTGCCGGAAACGCGATGGCGTCCAGGCGTTGCTCGAGCCGTTCGCGGATCTCGCGAGCCGCGGCGCGCGAAAACGTCGTCGCTACAATGCGTTCGGGAGCGACTGGTTCGCCGTCGGCACGCAATCCGAGCACGTGCGCCAAGTAGATGTTGGTAATGAGGTGAGTCTTGCCGGTGCCCGCGCTGGCGGCGACGATGCAGTTACGTTCGAGCCCAGGAAAATCTTGGCTCGTCATTCCTCGACCCCCTCGGGCGAGGACAGCGGACGCCGGCAGATGTCGCGCGCATCGCAGCGCGTGCAGAACGCGCCGGAGCTCGGCCGCGCCGCCACGTGGCCCTGACTGAGCTCCTTCAGAATCGTCAATGTGCGCCGCTCGGCTTCCTGCACCGGTTCGCCATCGACGGGGCCCGCGTATACGACGCGAAGGTTCGGGTTGCGTCCGTCGACGCCAACGAAGCAAAATTCGATTTCTTGCGCTGAAAGCTCGCGCCCAGCCTTCGCCGCATACAACCAGGGTTGCAACAACAGCGTTTCGTCGGCGCGGCTCGGCGTGCGCATCTTGTAGTCGAGCACTCGCAAACGCCGCCCGTCCGCCGTGGCGTCGATGCGATCGATTCTCCCAGAGGTTGGAAAGCCGCCCACGCTGAGAGGCGGCCAGCTCTCGCCGTCGCCGAAGGCGTGCTCGGCCAAGCGAAAATCGAGGCCATCGCTCTTTTGAGCCAACAAACGCAGAATGGCGTGTACGTCCGCGAGCGTGCTCTGCAAGCCGACGCGCCGCAGCGGGCTTTTCCCCTTCTGCTCGAGCAAGCGCGACGCTGCCGTGATGCCCAGCTCAACGAAGGCTTCAGGGCTTGCGTTGGTGCGCGCTCGGCCAGTGGCTTCCAGCGCAGCGGCCAGCGCCTCGTGCAACAACGACCCGCGTTCGCGCGCGCCGATGGCATCGCCCACGGGGTCGAGCCGGCTCGCTCGCAGCACGTGGCTGGCGAAGGCCAAAAAAGCGCAGCGCAACCCGCGCTCCACGCTGGTGATGGCTACTGGGCGCTGACCTTGGCCGCCGAAGAAAGCGCGCAAATCGCCGGCCTCACCATTGACGGCATCGGGCCGACTCTCGGGGTTCGCGTAGAACGCTGCGCGCGCTGTTTCTACGGAGCGGCGTCGGTTTGCGTTCGGGCTCGCTGCACGGTTGGCCACCACCCGCCGCGCCTCGGGAGAAAGTGACGAGGCGGGCTCGCGGCGCAGCTGGGTGCGTTCCAACAAGCTCCGCGCGAGACGGCTCGGTAGCAGCGTGGACCCACTTTCGTCGCGCTTCGCCCACGTGACGACCACGTTCTCGGCGCGCGCCAAAGCTGAAGCCACGGCCAGCGACTGAAAGTGTTGCTCGACCGCCGCGGCCGGCGGCCGCTCACGTCGTGGCAACTTGTTCTCGAGCTCACTGCCGAGCGTTGCGTCGGGCCCGGAGCTGCGATCGAGGCTCGCGTCGCTGGCGCGGCACAACACCACCAAACCCAGATCCATGAAAGCGACGTCGTCCGGGCGCGCGACGCGCACGGCCGCCGCGCGTGCCGCACCGCGCGACGGTGCGACACCTTGAAGTGCCAGCTCGAGCTCGTCGATCCACACATCGAGCGGGATCTCGCGGTCACTCAAGCCGAGCGCGCTCGCCGCCGCTACCGCGCGCTCGCTGGCGCTCTCGACGGATGCAGCGGCTACTGCATCGTGCCCCAGACCCAGCAACAGCTCAGCCGCACCGTGTTTCTCTCGCAGCAGCGCGCGGCTCACTTCGCTGGGCGAGGACTGCAGCAGCCCGAGCTCGTCGAAGAAAGCGCGAAAGCGTCGCGCATGCACGCGCCGGGGTGCGTCGGAGCCCAGCGCTTCGAGCTCTTGCAAAAACCTCGCGAGCCCAGCGTGCATCGAGCGCAGCGGCGCCAAGTCGAGCTCCCGTTCCGTAGCGAGCCTCGTGATGCGTAGCTCCAGTTCGAGCAGCAAGTCGCCCGGCGTTCGCTCTACGCGCAGCGGTAGCTTCTCGAGTTCGTGCGCAAGCTCGGCGGCTCGGGTTTCTCCCAGCCAACGCTCGAAGCGCAACCCGGGCACTCGCAGCACATCGACGAGTCCGTCGCGCACCAAAGGGCCGCGCGCGAGGCGCAACAGCTCGATCGCAGCGTGAGCACGCGGGGCAGCAATCACTGGTCTGCCGCGCGGCTCGACGAACGGAATGCGCGCACGCGTCAGTTCGAAGCGCAACGGTTCGAGAAACGCTTCCGACAAGTCCACCGGAACGACCGCGATGCGATCTAGCGCCACTCCACGCGATAAGGCTTCGAGGACAGCACGCGCGGCGGCGCGAGCTTCGCTGCCCGGATCCATGGCCTCGACCAATTGCAGGCGGGAGGGCTCGAGCGCCTGGCTCACTTCGAAGCTGAGGCTCGGGTGATCGTTTTCGTGCGCCCAGCGCGATTCGAGCTCCGAGGCGAGCGCCTGCGACGCCGCGGACAACGCCTCCACGCCATGCTCCGGTAGCTCCAAGCACACGCCTTCGCCGCCGGCGCGCCGTACCGCCGCGTGTAGCGCCTCGAGAAAGGCGAGCGTCGACGCGTCCCAATGCGTGAGACCGCGCACCACCGCGCGCGCTCCCGGAAGCTCGAAACCGAGCCCTGTGTGATTCAAACGGCGCGCGGCGAGCCAGGCAGCTTCGCGATCGTCGCGCAAACGCCGCGCGCCAAGGCGTTGGTTTGCCGCTTCGAGCAAGCCAGCGAAGCGTTCGGCGCGAGGCAGCCGCGTTGCACGCAACGATTCCGGTCGCGTGCCCGCGCGTCGCAAGCGACCCAGCGCGTCATCGAATGCCCTGGCTTGCGCGATGCCGCAACCGAGCAACTCTGCCGTCAGAAGTCGCGTCGCTTCGGGAGTGGTAGCGACGCGATCTGGAGCTTCAGCAGCGGCTAGCTCCGCAACCAGCTTGCGCAGAGTGGTCGCGGAAGTACCCGACGCGGCGAGCGCTTCCACATGCCGCTCGGTGGGGACGAGCAGCCAGGTGTCGTTCGGGTGTATCAGGCAACGCTTCGGTACCTACGCAACCTGCGCTCGTCAACGGAAGCGCGTTCGAGCTCGGTCTTTCGCGATCAGTGCAGCGATGCGCGTCGCTCGGCTTCGTCGCGCGTGCCCGAGACGGCTTTGTCCGCTGCGTAACGCAATTCGGGCAGCACCAACGACTCAGGAACGGGCAGGTCCGGCACGATCAGGAGCTCGAGACGAAGCTCGGTGCTCTGCTCGTTTACCTTGTGAATTCGCCACACAGCGTCGAGGCGCTTCACGTTACCCTTCACCATCTTGCCAGTGATGACCTGATCGTCTCCGCTGCCCTTCGGCGGGTCGAAGCGCACGACGGCCCAAATCTTCACGGCGCCGTTCATGATCGGCACCTGTAGGTAAACGTCGGTCTTGTCGCCCACTTTGCCCACGACCTTGGCCGACTTGAAGCGCGAGATGAAGCTCTCGTACTTGCCGAAGTCGGTCACCACGGAGCGAACCACGCCGTCGGGCGCGAGCACGATCGTGCGTGCCGCTCCAGCGCTCATCCCCTGCGCCTTCACGTCGTAGCGCTCGGTCTTGCGCGGCTTGCTGCCGTCACTTGCAGCTGCAGCAGACGCCAGCGCGACTCCAAGAGTGGCAGCTTGGAGCCAACGCAAACTCGACCGAAAAGAGGACCAAGGCTTCGAAAACATGCTCTCCCTCAATGCACTCGTCGTGCCCAATCTCATGTGCGGACGACCGCGACCGAAATCTAGGGCTTGCCGCAAAAATCGGTAGTTTTCGGCGTGAACTCACGGGCGCATGCACCCTGTGGGTGTTGTTATTTCGCGACACCGATCCACGTGTCCGCAACAGTTGTCCGAAAACATGATCCGGCTTGCGGGCCGGCATGTCTCTCGCGTCAACCGTTTGCTTCGGGTGACTCAGCGCGAGGCTCGATGCTGCAGCTGCCAGAGAACTGCACACCCTTGTCCATGAAGATCTCGGGTGCGCGCAGAGTTCCGTTCACGCGCGCAGGCACATACAACTCGATGCTTTCGTGAGCATGTACGGTGCCCTGCAAGCTGCCGCCCTTCACGATGACCACGCCTGCCTCGATTTCGGCGTCGATTTCCGCGCCATCACCAACGATCAGCACTCCCGTCGTACGAATTTGGCCGCGAAAGCTGCCGTCGATGCGCACTCGCCCTTCGAAATCGAGCTTACCTTCGAAGCGGGTGCCGCGTCCAAGCAGGGCGGTGATTTCGGTGGCCGGGAGAACTGCGGGCATGCGTAGCGCTACATAGCCGGATCGGCCCAGAGTGCAAAGCACGACCGATCCGTTGACACTGTCGCGCATTGCGACTGGGTCGGATAGGCTAGGCGCTGGTTGATGGTCCGTAACGGTTCGCTCTTCTTCGCGTGCGTTGCATCTGTGGCGCTTCTGGCTTCGCCCGCGCGTGCACAAACGGCCCCCACCGACGGAGGCTCGGAAGTCGTGGCGCCGAAAACCGAGAAGCCCGTCGTTTGGCTTCCCTGGCACCACACTTTTTTTCTCTGGGACCACGCGGTCTCAGCACAAACGTTGGGGATCGGTCGCGACTATCAAAGTCGAAACCCGACGTACGAGATGATGTTTCGTCTCGCACCACGCTACTACTTCATCGACGATCCCACGCGTTCGGTGAGCGCACGCGCCGATATTCGGCTGATTCGCGAGTTCACCAACAGCGACACCACTACGGATCGCGGCGAATGGACGTTCACCGACACCGAAGTGTGGCTGGCCTACGTTCACGCGCTCAGTAAGAAGAAGGGGAGCAAAACCGACTTCTTGCTGCGGCTGCCATCGGTGCTGCTGCCAACCTCGAAGAACAGCTGGCTCTCGGGGCGCAGATTGGGTCTTGCTGCCGGCATTGGGGTGGATCAGCAGGTGCCTCTGCGAGGTGAGGGCAAGGCGCTCAGCGGCCTCATGTTGCGGCCGCGCGCAACGTACACGTACCAGTTCGTCAACTCTCCAGTTGCGACGCGTTCGGGCTTCGATCGCGTTCGCGTCGATCCCGAAGGGCGCTCGCTGCCGAGCGACCAACTGAGTGGTTCGGCGCTACCCCAACACCTGTTGAATCTGTCGCTGCGCATCGACACCTCGATACTCGAGCGCGTGCGCACGATCACCGAATTTGGATTGCGCTATTCGCATCGCTACGCACTGCCGCAATCGGTGCAGATCGAAAACGTCGATACGGGTCCAGTCACCCCCGAGCCGGCACCGTCGCCCACGCGTTGGGACGTGACGACGATGTTTTCGATGGCGGTCTACTACCAAGTTCAGCACTACCTCGATATCGGCATCGGGTACGATAACCTGTCTTCGCAGCTTGGTGCTGACGGGCGACGGCGCGGTTTCTTCTATTCTCCCGATGCTCGCGTCTTCCTCGCGCTGTTCGTGGTGGTGGACGATTTCTATCAAGAAATGCGTGGCCAAAAAGCACCCGAGTCGCATCACACAGCGGGTGCAGCGCATCGTCAGCGGTTCTGAATGCTCCGTGCGCGCTCGCTGCTGCTCGCCTCCATCGGGCTGACGCTGGCGAGCGGGCGCGCCAACGCGCAGCGCGCGGAGCACGAGGTCGAATTTCGCGCCAACCAGGTCGAGATCGCGGGTGACGCCGGCTCGTTGGATCTAAAGGGCGATGTGGCGATTCGTTCCGAGCGGTTCCGACTGAGCGGCGACCGACTTTCGTTGCGCCGCTCGCCGCGCGGCGTTCACGTCGATGGCTCGGGCGTTTTGGCGCTGTGCCCCTGCAAGAATCCGCCCATCGCTTTCGGTCTGCGCTCCGCAGATCTGGCGCCGCCGAGTGATGTGCTGCTCGCCTCCGCCACGCTGCGCGTTTTCGGTGTGCCGCTGTTCTGGTGGCCGTACCTCTGGTTGCGCTCACCCAATCGCATGGGATTTCTGCCTCCGTTCGTGGCGTACCGCGGCGAGGAAGGTTTGCTGCTCGGCAGCGGGTTTCATCTACCGATCTCAGATGAGCCGAATTCAGCGATCGATGTGACGGCCGGAGCTTACGTGCGGGGTGGCGCGCGGGTTGAAGCGCGAGTGGTGAAGCGCGGCGCGCGCTTGGAGGTTGCCTTCGACGCGTTTCACGGCAGTGCACTCGAGATCAAGTCGATGGCGGCAACGGCTGGTAAAAACGGCTCGTTCGGTGCGCTGCGCACAGATTGGTTGATGGGCGAACGCGGACGCGTCGCGCTGTCATCGCTCGAGCGCAGTGTGCTGCCGAGCGATCGATTTCGCGCCGGCGTTGGCAGGTTGGGCAGCGGTGTGTTCGGGTTGTCGTTCAACGCTGACGCGCCGCGTTCGGCCGCATTCGGTGAGTTTGGCGTGACCGGCCCGGGTCTGAGTTTTGGGCTTGGAGGCGCGCTGGGTCGCCACGCGCGGTACGCCGTGCTCGCCGGTACGCAGAGCTTGCACGCGAGCGCGGGAGACGTATTCGTGGCGCGGTTGAGTAGCGAGCTTCAATCAGCGGCGCGTTTTGGGCCGCTGGTATCGAGCGTGCAAACACGACAGAGCGTAGTGTTTGCCAACGCCTTCGAGCAGGGAGGTCGCGAGCTGCGCCACGAGTCACGTGCGCGCGCGGCGCTACCGTTGGCACGCCGCTACGGTGAGCTGATGCATACCGTTGCACCATTTGCCGAAGCAGCTCTCGAAGCGGGTTCACGCGTCGCGGCAACCAGGCACGCATTGTTCTCCGGCATCATTGCTCCCGAACCGCGCGGCTTGGCGCTTGCTGGGTTAACGACAGCGCTGGGTGCTGTTCGAGGCAGCGCGGTGAGCGCTGATATCGTGGGAGGGCTCGTGGCCGAAGCGGGCGAACGCCAAAGTGTGTTTGCGGCGCGAACTCGCGCCGATGCGCGCTACCTGCGGACGTCATTGGATGGTCGTGCGTTGCCAGCGCTAGAAGCGGCCGACATCTTGTTGCGCGCTGAGCTTGGTGCACACGACTCCGTGCGCCTGCTCGGCCACATCGAAGCCGCGCGCGGCGATACGCGACAGGCTCTCGGCGTGTTCTCCGAAGATTTCTGGCTGCCTGTGGGAGCGCGCCTCGATCGCAGCGGCACCACCGCCGGAGGGCGCTTGAGCGTGCCGTGGGGGGGAGGAGCGCGGGCAGGATCGCGGGCGGGAGCGCCGGCAGGATCCAGCGCGCTGCTTCTCACGGAAGCTGGCGTGGAGTTCGACGTGAGCCACTCCGAATGGCTCGCAACTTGGGGCCAGGTTCGCTACCGCCACCCGTGTCGTTGCATGTCGCTCTCCGTCGGCGGTGCGCGCCGCAGCGGTCGGCGCGGTGTGGATGTCGGACTCAACATCGAGCTACTTCCGCTATGAAATCGCGCACGAACTCGCATCGATGCCGACCCACCGTAGGCGTTGGTGTGCGATATGTGGCGGGCTCGGCGCTGCCGAAAAAGCCGCGTGTTTGCGAAAGCCTGCTGTCGTCAACGGATGGCGCTTCGGGTACGCTACATTTTCGTGTCGGATAGTGGTTCATCAAGCGTGTCGCCGCCCGCCGGACCCGTGCAGGGTTCGTGCATCGTAATCGCTGACGACGACCGCCTCACGCGCGACGCGGTGTGCAGCGTCCTCCGGGCGCACGGATACGTCGTGGACGCGGTCGGCGATGGGCAAGCGGCGGTCGAGCGCGTCGCGCGCGGCGGTGTCGATCTGGTGTTGCTCGACATCTTGATGCCACGGCTCTCCGGGCTGGAAGCGTGTCGGCTGATCAAGGGCATGACCAGCGACAGCTTTTTGCCGGTGGTGCTGCTCACGGTGAAAACCGACAGCGCGAGCCGCGTGGAAGGTTTGAAAATCGGCGCGGACGACTACGTGTGCAAGCCGTTCGACGAGCGTGAGCTGATCGCGCGGGTAGAAGCCATGCTGCGCATCAAGCGTTTGCACGACCACGTCGCCGAAGCGCGCGCGAAGCTCGAGCAGCTCAGCATGCGCGACGAGCTCACCGGCTTGTACAACTATCGCTATTTGCACCCGCGCATGAGCGAGGAGTTCAAGCGCGCCGAGCGCTACCACGACCCGCTCGCGTGCCTCGTGATCGATATCGATCGCTTGCAGGCGCACAACGACTCTGGCGGCCGCCCGCTGGGTGATCGCATCATTCGCTCTGTGGCAGACTCTTTGCGCCGCAGTCTGCGTGAGGTCGACGTGGTGGCGCGCTTCGGCGGCGACGAGTTCTTGGTGCTGTTGCCGAGCACCCACTTTGCTGGCTCGGTGACGGTAGCCGAGCGCATCTGGCGTGACGTCAGCGAGCGCCCGCTGCCCGGTGAGGGCGCCAAAGTAACCCTGTCGGTCGGCGTGGCGCTGTTTCCGTCACGCGACGTACGAACCAAAGATCAGCTGCTGCGGGCCTCGGACGCAGCCTTGCATCACGCCAAGCGAGAGGGCAAAAATCGAGTTTGCGTGTACCAACAGCAAGGCCAGCTCTACACGCCCGTTTCGGGCGGTGACGATAGTGAGCGCTCTCCAGCGGGACGCCCCACGCTAAGCCCGCGTGAGCTCGTGCCCACGCGCGCGCCTTCGCGCCCGCCGCGTGAAGCAATGCTTGCTTCGGAGTTGCCTCCGAGAAGGGGTTCCGAGTGACCATTACGCTGCGCGCTCGCTCGGGTGAATTTGGCGCAGTGCGCTTGGAAGAGACACCGCCTCGGGTATTGGTCGTCGATGATGAGCCCACGTTGCGTCGCAGCTTGGCGCGTCTTCTGTTGAGCCGCGGCATGGGCGTCGTCACTGCCGACGACGGCGCGATTGCCATGAATATTCTGCAGCGCGAGCCGGTCGATGTGGCACTGGTCGACTTGATGATGCCGCGCGTCGGCGGTCTCGAACTCCTGGAGCACGTGCGCGCGGAGCACTCCGGGGTCGAAGTCGTGATCATGACTGCGTTCGCCGACGTCGAGACCGCGGTAAAAGCGGTGCGCGCTGGTGCCTACCACTTCTTGACCAAGCCGTTTCGCTCGAACGACGAAGTGGTGCTCACCATCACGAAGGCTGCAGAGCGACGGCGTTTGCTCGACCGCGCCGCCATGCTCGAACGCCGCTTGGAGCACCTCGAAAAGTTCGGCGAATTGATCGGCAATTCCCCCGAAATGCAGGAGGTCTATCGCCTTGCTGTGGGCGTGGCGCCAACCTCCTCGACGGTGCTGATCTTGGGCGAAAGCGGCACCGGTAAGGAGCTCACTGCACGCGCGATTCATCAACACTCGCCGCGCGCCAATAACCCGTTCGTGGCCGTGAACTGCTCGGCGATTCCAGTCGAGCTCGTCGAAAGCGAGCTGTTCGGCCATGTGCGCGGCGCGTTTACCGGCGCCACCGCCACGCGGCCCGGTCTGTTTGAATCCGCTGATCGCGGCACGTTGTTCCTCGACGAGGTCGGCGACCTTCCACCGCTCGCTCAAGTGAAGTTGCTGCGCGCGTTGCAGGAGGGCGAGGTGAAGCGCGTCGGCTCGAACGAGACACGTATCGTGGATGTGCGCGTGATCGCCGCAACCAACGTCGATCTCAAGGGGCGCATCGCGGCCGGCAAGTTCCGCGAGGATCTCTACTACCGCCTCAACGTGGTGCCGATCTCGTTGCCGCCGCTGCGCGAGCGCCGCGAGGACATTCCGCTGCTCGCGTATCACTTCTTGCAGAAGTACGCGGCGCGTTCGAGCAGTCCGGTACGCAAGATTTCTCCGGAAGCGATGCGCGTGCTCACCGCTCAACGCTGGGAGGGCAACGTGCGCGAGCTCGAGAATGCCATCGAGCACGCCGTCGTGTTTTGCCGCGACGCCACTATCTCTCCGGGTGATCTGCCCTTCTCGAAGAAGCCGACCGGAACGCAGGAACCACCTGCCGAGCTCGTTTCGACCAATGGGCCGAGCCTCGATCCGCTAGTCGATTTGCCCTACCGCGAGGCCAAAGATCGAGCGGTGCACGCGTTCGAGAGCAGCTATTTCAACGCCTTGTTGCAGCGATCTGGGGGCAACGTCTCCGAAGCCGCGCGGCAGGCCGGACTGGATCGTTCGAATTTCAGGCGTGCGGCGAAGCGAGCTGGAGTCAGAATGCGCGACGAAGGCGGATGACTCAGAGCCTCGTTCGAAAGACTGGTCTCCTTTTTTCGCTCGTCCTCGTCTCACAATCCGTGAGCGCCGATCCCATCACGGATCCGGTGGAGGAGCGCGCAGCGACGGCGGCACGTGTCCCCGAGGCACGCGTTTACGGACTGAGGCGATGTCTCGAGCTCGCCGAGCAAAACTATCCGCGCCTACACGAGTCGCGCTGGCGCCTCGCGCAGAAGCAAGCGATGTATTCGCAAGCGAAGACCGCGCCGTTCACCGAATTCACGTTCACCGCGGGCGTCGCGCTGGCGCCGCGTGTGATCGGCACCGCCATGTACAGCCCATCGAGCGACGTGCCAATTACCGGCGACATGGGCCTCGCCTGGCAATTCGGAGTTTCGGGCGTGGTCCCACTCTGGACCTTCGGCAAAATCACGAATCTGTGGGACGCCGCAGAGGCGCAGGTCAAGGTCGGGGAGGGGGAGGTTCAGAAGGAACGTAACGACCTCCGGCTCGCCGTGCGTCGCGCGTTCTATGGCGTGTTGTTGGCGCGAGACGCGCTGCTCTTGGTGGGTGAAGCCGTCGAGCGGGTCAACAAGTACACGAGCAGCCTGGAAGAGAAGGTCGAGGCGGGAGAAGCCGACGAGATTCAGCTACTGAAGCTAAAAATTCAGCGCGAAGATCTGTTGGCGCGCGAGAGCGAAGCGCGAAAACAGGAATCCATAGCGCTGTCCGGGCTCAAGTTTCTCACTGGCCTCACGAATGGCGTCAATCTGCCCGATCGCCCGCTGAAGCGGCTCACTCATCATCTCGGGCCGCTGGCTCACTACCTGTCGGCTGCGCGTTTGTACCGACCCGAAATCAATATGGCGCGTGCGGGTGTGCTGGCGCGCGAAGCACAGGTGCGGGTCGAACGCGCGCGCTTCTTCCCCGACCTGGGGCTCGCCTTGAATGCCAGCGTAATCAACGCGCCGCTCGTCACCGATCAGCGCAACCCCTTCGTGCGCGACGTGGGGCACTTGCAGGCTTACGGCGCTGGCCTTGCGCTCCGCTACAAACTCGACTTCTTGCCGCAGGCGGCGCGCTACAGCCAGGCGCAGGCTCAGCTCGAAGAGCAACGCGCGACCGAGCGCTACGCCCTTGGCGGTGTGGGCGTCGAAGTCGAGCAAGCCTTTCGCGAAGCCGAAGATGCAGAACGTCGTCTGGACGCATTCTCCCGCGCAGTGGGCTACGCCAAACGCTGGCTGATTCAGGTGCAACAGGGCATCGACATCGGCACCTTCGAGGACGGCGACGTGGTCGACCCCGCAAAAGAATACGCCCTCAAGCGCTTCGCGCAGATGTCAGCCACGTTCGACTACAATCTGGCCATCGCGAAGCTTGCCCAAACCACTGGTTGGGACTCGATCGCCATCGACGACTGAGCAGTGTCAGGCTTCGCGCGCGGCGCCGCACACGGCGTCGACATCGAGCTGGCAACCGATTGTCCCGAGCGGAACAGTGGTGCCGGCGCCGAACGCCGAGCTTCTCCAGACGTCACCGTCGCGTGTCCATAGGTCAATCTTGTGATGTTCATGGTCGACCAAGACGACGGCACGCGAACCCTGAGATCTGAGCTATAGGCGCGCGACGGGGCGAAGACAGCTGGCCGGCAAGGGAGCCGGTGATCGCGGCGATCACTGCTGCGTGCTCGGGCGTTCCTCAGGCCATGCCGTAGATTTCGCCGTCGTAAAACTCATCGCGAACGCGCGCGACCTCCTCGAGCTCGAGGTACTCCGCGAAGGTATAGCGGTGTCGCGGCGCCGGCAGCGTCATAAGGGCTTATCCTAGCGTAGCTCCAACGAGTGGGGCGGATTGCGAAGGCGAGCCCTAATTTACGCGCTCGGAGCCGCGCTGCCGGGGCGCCCGCGCGCCTCGTATTCTTCCAAGCGCTTCTCGATGCTGAGGAGCGCGTTGGTGATGGCATCGTTCGTCATCGAGATGATGATGGGCAGCTGGCCCTTCAGCGCCTCGTAGTACTTCTGACGCTCAGTCGAGTGGATGATCGCTGGCGGATAGCCTGCGCGCATCAAAATCACGTTCATCAGCAAGCGCGAGACCTTGCCGCTGTCGGTTTGGAACGGGAAGCCGCGCAGCAGGTCGTAGTGGACGCGCGCCGCGACCCGCACCGGGTTCTTCATCTTCTTCGGCTCGGGACCGTTCAGCCAATCCACGACTTGCCGCACTTTGTAGGCGATCTTGTCGGGCGGTGCGTACTCGTGGAAGTACAACCGGTGTTGGGGGATGTCCTTGCGGTACTTGACCGTCTTCACGTCGCCCTCTTCCGGGTGCAACGTGACGTAGAGCTTCTTGATGATGTCGACGTTGAGCGGAACCCGTCGCTTCTCTGCGAGCTCACGCACGAGCTCGATTGCCTGACGGTTGCGACGGATCTCTTCGCACACCGGCTGCAAGCTCGAATCGGCCACGACGGTGACCGCGGGATCGATCGCCGTCTTCAGCTCCTGGAAGGTGTACACGACGCCTTCGAGCGCGCTGTCATGATAGATCCACGACATATCGAAGCTCTCCCGGTACTCGCGCTGGAACGCCGAGTCCGTCGCTTCGAGCCGCTGATTGATACGAGCCCAGCGCTCTTCGACGCTGAGCGCCGGGGGTGGGGGAGGCGTCGGTTTCGCTTCAGCAGCCGGCGGATGTGAAGCGGGTTGCGAGCCTTCGCCGCCTTCGGCAGCGGGTGCAGTCGGTTCCGTGTGCTCGCTCGGCGGATTCACCACCACGCGCGCGACGCCAATCAGCGGAATCTCGCCACCGCGGCGAGTGGTGCCAGACTGATTCGGGATGGCGTCCGGGCGATAGACGCGCGTTGTGCTCGCACCACGTCCAAGGCCATCGGCGCGCTGAGCGCGCTTGTTGGCGCGTGCAACCTTACCCTCCAGAGCTCGGCGTGCAGCTTCCTTCTCGGCGCGGAGGCGCTCACGTTCGGCTTCCTTGGCGCGGCGATAAGCTTCGCGCTCTGCCTCGCGACGCGCGCGCTCAGCTTCCTTCTGACGGCGAGCTTCCTCGCGCTCCGCTTCGCGCTCCGCAATCTTACGGGCGCGTTCCTCTTCGCGCTCTTTGCGGATGCGCTCCCGCTCGGCTTCGCGCTCCTTACGAATACGTTCGCGTTCTGCTTCGCGCTCTTTCTCTTTAGCGAGGCGTTCTTTTTCCTTTTCCTTGGCGAGGCGCTCTCGTTCCTTTTCCTTCTCTTTGACGAGGCGCTCTTTTTCTTTCGCCTTGGCGGCCTGCTCTTTTTCTTTCTCTTTAGCGAGGCGTTCTTTTTCCTTTTCCTTGGCGAGGCGCTCTCGTTCCTTTTCTTTCTCTTTGACGAGGCGCTCTTTTTCTTTCGCCTTGGCGGCCTGCTCACGATTTTTCGCGCTTTTCGCGTCGCGATCGTTTTTCGGCGCGGGAGCTTTGCCACGCGCCATCGCCTTGCCCTTCGCGGGGCGCGCTTTCGCGCCTGCTCCAGACCGGCCCTTCGTCCCCTGCCGCGCGGCTTCTCGCTTCTTGGCCGGCCGAGCGGTACGGCTACTCGGCTTTCGGCTTGGGCGAGAGGTCTTTCGCGGCGGCTTTTGCTTCTTTCGAGCGGACATCGACGAAAACAGCGATTGGCGGGCCCCTAACACCTGCAACCCGACCATGTCGTTTTGGCTTGACAGCGGCAGGAGACCGCGGTCGCCGAAGGGCCAGCGCCCCGGCGCAACGTAGTCGTCCCGCGTGCGATCCGTCAAGCCGAGTGTGATGATTGAAGCGCGACTTCTGCCCGAGCGTGCTCGCGCGGATCGTCACGCTTGGCCGCGAGTGGCGAAGCGCTGCGGCCTGCACCGGAATCCGGGCAGGTTGTACCCCCTTTTGGCCGGAGGCTTAGGGGCGGCTACCCGAAGTAATCAGGGAAAATTTCGCTGCTTTCGAGAGGGCGGTCGCGTTGGGTCAGAATCTCGACCCCGCTGTCCGTCACCAGCACCGTGTGCTCGAACTGCGCGGAAAGCGAACCATCGGCCGTCACCGCGGTCCACTCGTCGTCCAACATTTCTACCTCCCAAGACCCGATGTTGATCATGGGCTCGATGGTGAATGTCATACCCGGGCGCAGACGTAGGCCTTTTCCCCACTGCCCGTAGTGCGCGATTTTGGGTTCGTCGTGGAAGCGCCGGCCGATGCCGTGTCCAACGAAATCGCGCACGACAGAGCATTTGTGCGCCTTGGCGAATTCCTCAATCGCCGCGCCGATATCGCCGAGGCGGCCGCCTGGCCTAACCTGAGCGATCCCTAGTTCGAGGCTGCGCCGAGCAACTTCCGTCACCCGCTTGGCGTCATCGCTGATGCGCTGGCCCACGTAGAAGGTAGCGGACGTATCGCCATGAAAGCCGCCGTAGAGGTGCGTGATGTCGATGTTGATGATGTCGCCCTCCTTCAGCACGCGCGGTCCGGGAATGCCGTGGCAGACGACCTCGTTAATCGAAGTGCAGACGCTTTTTGGAAATGGCGGGCCTTTGCCGCCACCGCGATAGTTCAGCGGCGCGGGGCGAGCGCCTTTCTTCAGCGTGTCCTGATGCACGAACTCGTTGATTGCTTCGGTGGTCACGCCGGGACGGACCATGCTCGCAACGAGGTTCAGCGTATCGGCCGCCATACGCCCCACGGTGCGCATTGCTTCGATTTCGCGGGGCGTTTTGATTTCGACCGTGCTGCTGCGAAGATACATATCCATCGGGCTGTCCTGTGCGGAGCCCCGTATCGTGGATCCCTACGCGCAAACGTTCAAGGCCTGGGGGAGCGAGCGTTTGCTGTCGTCTGCACGACGCCGCGCACTTCCTGCGTGTCGGCGCAACCAAAGAAGTGCGTTCCATCCTGAAATTCGCGCAGGAAGAGCAACATGCGAGTGCCACCCCAGTGGTTTCCGGCGCCTTCTAGCCAGCCGAAGACGGGATTGGTTTCCGTAATGGTCACCGTGAGCGGACCGCTTGGAGTCGACCCGATGAGAGCGCTTTCCGCCGGCGCCAGCACGACGCTGTAGCCGCGCACCTTCCCCCGTGTCTCGCGATTGATCGTCACTACGCGCGCCAGAACTACAGTGTCGGCGCGGCTTGCGCGATCGCGAAGCAAGTTGTCGATGCCCACCGAACGGTCCGTTCCGAGACCGAACAGATCGGGACGGAACACGTCGCCAAAGAGCGTGGCTTGTTCGGCGTCATACTTGGGAAGCGATCGCGCGGGTGTTTGCTGCTTCGAGCCGCACGCCAGAGCGGCGGCCAGCAGTGAAACGAACGCCAGCTTACGAATGACCGACAAGCGGCCCGTGCCTTGAAGCTGAATTTTTCCGCGCATCGAAAGCAAGATTGGCGACGACGAGTGGCTCGCTCGGCTTTGATTAAACCGGCGCTGTCGCCCGTCCAAAGGATGATGTTGACTTGAGCTGTACGGCGTCGAGGTGTACTTTCCCGGCGACGTTTCGGCACGGTTTTTCTGGAGGATTGTTCGATGAAGTACTCGCGGTTCGCGGCGGTGATTGGTCTTGCGCTCGGCGCTTCGCTCGTTGGCGGGGCCGAACGGCCCGCCTTTGCAAAGCCACCTCCAGCGGCCGGCGCCGGTAACATCGAAAAGAGCATGCAGATCTCCCCCAAGGGCATCAAATGGGGGATGTCGCTCGATGCCGTCTCGAAGTTGTACGAGAAGGTCATCGAGGAAGAAATGCTGCCCCTCTTCCGTAAGGCGCAGCCGGGTCTCGAGCTCGACGCGCTGACCGAAGAGCAGAGAAACCGCAAGGGCGCGCTCAAGCGCAGCAAAATCGAATTCGGAGCGACGCCGACCGGTGTCGACCAATCGCCGCTCAAGGGCGAGTACAGCTACAACAACGGCGAAAGCTTGGCGACGATGACGCTCGCTAGCGGCACCAAGCGCAACTTCTTCTTTTTCAACGACAAGCTCTGGAAAATCTACGACGAGCACAAGTTGAAGGAAGGGGGCAACCTCGGAAAGAACTTCCAGGAGGCCGTGAAGGCGCTTTCGCAACGGTTCGGTGCCGCACCGAAGATGATGCCGGCGGACTACGACAAGGGCCGTCCGTTCGACGAGGCGGAGTGGCGCGACCCCGACAAGATCATTCGCGCCGTCGACCGCGGCAACACGCTGGGCGTTGTCTACGCGGATCGCAAAGTGCAGGAAGACCTGCCGCGCTACCGGAAGAACAAGAACCTCGATGGCCCGGAGCCGATCGACAAGGACGTCGCGTCGGTGACGAAGAAGGCGGAACCTGAGAAGAAGCCCAGCGACAAGGACAAGGATAAGAAGGGCAAGAAGTAGCTGGCGATCGAGGCGGGGCGCCTGCCGAACATGGCTGAGCGCCCCAGCGCCGGCAGCTTCAGGTGATTCGCTCTGCTTTCGGCGGGATCAACGCGCCGCTCGTGACCACTACTTCGGTCGCGGGCGCGATGGCGTGCAGGGCGGGCTCGATCACACGGCGACGAGCCAGCGTGTTTCCGGGACAACCCGAATAGCGACCCGCCAGGTGGAGCGAAATACGCTCATCCGTCAGCCCCACCAGGTAAAGCTCACCCTGATCGGCACGAACGAGGGGCGCGATGACGTCGCGTACCACTTGGAGCAGTGCGTCGCGCGAACTCGACACGTGCATCGACCTTAACACGCGGTTCGAGGGAAGCGCGCCCATGATGTCGCTCTGCGTAATTTTCCGCCAGGAGGCCGGGTGGCCCGCTCCTTCTTTTCGCCGGCCTCAGGGTGGAAAGTGGCTTGACGGCTCCGAACCGAGTCTCCTAGGTTGCGCCGGCCAGGCGGGACCGAGATTCACCGGCCCGTCGGCTCTGGCGCGGGTCGGAACCGGTGCTACGGTTCGCCCCGCTTCGAAGTATTCGCTAGGAGATTCGAGAGTTCATGGCCGTTCACATCCGCCTTTCCCGTCACGGCACCAAGAAGGCCGCTTTCTACCGCATCGTGGTGACCGATCATCGCAGCCCGCGTGACGGCCGCTTCATCGAGAACATTGGCGTGTTCGATCCCGCCGGTAAGTTTCAAATCGACCGTGCTCGTCTCGAGCATTGGCAGAGCAAGGGTGCGTTGCCCTCGCACACTCTCGATCGCTTGCTGAAGAAGAACCCGGCCACCCCGGCTGCGTGATGTTCCGGGGCGCGGCCGCACCGGTGATCGTGTGTGGCCGCGCGCCGTGTGATTTGTGGAGAGTTAGATGGCCCTGAAGGACTTGATTTCCACGATTGCGCAAGCGCTCGTCGACGATCCCGATGGTGTAGAGGTCACCGAGATCGACGGCGATCACAGCTCCATCATCGAGCTTCGCGTGGCTCAGGGCGATATCGGCAAGGTGATCGGCAAAGACGGGCGCACCGCACAATCGATGCGCACCATCTTGGCCGCTGCGTCGATCAAGCTGGGCCGCCGCGCTCAGCTCGACATCGTAGATTGAGCAGCGACGAGCTCGAGGTGGGTCGCGTGGGGCGAGCGCACGGAGTGCGCGGCTTCGTGCGAGTGGAGCTTCACCAAGCCTCGAGTGACGCGCTCGACCAACGTAAGAATCTGACGCTTGCATTGGCGAGCGGCGAGCGTCGTGTTTTCGGCGTGGTGAGCGCTTCGCGCGCCGGGCGCGCGTGGCTCGTGAAGCTTGCCGGCGTCAACGACCGCGACGCTGCGCAGGCGCTCACGGGGTCTCGCGTTTTGGTGCCGCGCAGTGAGTTGCCGCCGCTCGCCGAGGGCGAAGCGTATCTCGTCGATTTGATTGGCGCGGAGGTGGTCGCGCCGGATGGTGTCGTCGGCGAGGTAGTAGAGGTCGCCGTGCACCCGAGTGTCGACACGTTGGTGATTCGTCGTCCCGACGGCAAGTTGGTCGAGCTCGCGATGCTGCCGGCCTTCGTGAGTCGTTTGGACGTTGCGGCGCGCCGGGTCGAGCTCGCCAACCGCGACGGCCTGATCGAATAGCGGGTCAGCATGCGCATCGCGGTGGTCACGCTATTTCCGGAGCTCTTCGCTCCATTTGCCAAAACGAGCTTCGTCGGTCGCGCGATCTCGAGCTCGATTTTGAGCCTGCATCTCGAGAATTTGAGGCCCTTCGGTTTGGGTAAGCATCTGAGCGTGGACGACACACCGTATGGCGGTGGTTCGGGCATGGTGATGCGCCCGGACTGTGTGCTCGCCGGCATCGAAGCCGCCGAGCGGGCCATCGGCAGCGACGTCCCAGTGCGCCGCGCATTGTTGACGCCACAGGGTGCGCGCTTCGATCAAGCCGCTGCGCGCAGGCTGGCTAGCTACGAGTCGCTGGTGTTGACCTGCGGGCGCTACGAAGGTTTCGATGAGCGTGTGCGCTACTTCGTCGACGAGGAAATCTCGATTGGCGACTTCGTTCTCACCGGCGGCGAAGTCGCGGCCATGTGCGTGATCGAAGCCGTGGTGCGCTTGCTGCCCGGAGTGCTGGGCAACTCCGAGTCGGTGAGCGAGGAGTCGTTCAGCCCGGTGTGCGGCGGCTTGCTCGAATACCCCCAATACACGCGCCCGGCGAGTTTTCGTGGTCACGAGGTGCCGAAGATTTTGGTTTCGGGTGATCACGCCAAAATCGCCGAGTGGCGGCAGGAACAATCGCGCTCACGCACGCGCGAACGGAGACCCGATTTGGTGAGCGACGTCGAGACCTCGAGCGATCCGGCACGGAGACCCAAGTGAGGCGCGTCGCAACGGCGTTGGTGCACTACCCGGTGCTCGATCGCGGGCGCCAAGTAGTGACGACGGCGATCACTAACCTCGATTTGCACGACATCGCGCGCAGCGCGCACACGTTCGGGCTGAGCGACTACTTCGTGATTCACCCGATCGCCGCGCAGCGCGAGCTTGCCGAACGCGTGCAACGGCATTGGACGTCGGGTTCTGGCGCGCGCCGCATTCCGGATCGAACGCCGGCGCTTTCGAATCTGCGCATCGTTCCGAGTCTCGACGACGCGGTGGCGGCGTTGGGCGAGCCTGAGCTGTGGGTGACCAGCGCGGGCGCGGGCGACAAGCTGTTGTCCTTTGCTTCTGCACGCCAGCGCTTGGAAGAGTCGGGCCCGCCAATTTTGCTCGTGTTCGGAACTGGTTGGGGTTTGGCGCCGGAAGTGCTCCAGCGCGCCGCGTTTCAACTCGAACCAGTGCGTTCGCCGCGGCCAGATGGCTACAACCACCTGAGTGTGCGCGCGGCGGCGGCGATCATTTTCGATCGCTTGCTGGGCCTTCGGTAAGTTCGAGTAACAGCGGTGTTGCCACGCCGGGAGCGAGCCACTCGATGATCGGCGGCTCGATTACTAGGCCTCCCGGCTTCGCGCGGCGCAACTCGATTAGAGCGAGGCGCGCGGCGCGATCGGCGAAGGCGTGAACCATTTGCAGGCGCTTCGGTACGAGTTGAAGGCGGCGTGCAGCGTCGAACACTTCGCTCAACGAGCGCGCAGGGTACACGAACGCTGCGCGCGCCTTCGAACCAGCCAGAAGCTTCGCGGTTGCGGCCAAGAATGGCTCGAGTTCACCGACACGCGCGCGCTCGCGACTTTCATCGTTCGGCAGCCGATGCTCTCCTTCTTTGTAGAACGGGGGATTGCAGACCACGAGATCAGCGCGGCGATCGAGCTTGTCGGCGAGCTCCTCGTCCTGCACGTCGAGCTCGTGAACGCTGGCTCGTACTCCAGCCTGTTCGAGATTGCCGCGCGCTAGCTCTGCCAGCGCTGGTTCGCGCTCGACCAGCACGAGCTCTCGCGCGGCGCCGTAGTGCGAGAGCAGCAAACCCACCAACCCGACACCAGCGCCGAGGTCGACCGCCAAACGCGCGCTCTTGCCAGCACAGGCGAAGTGGGCCAGCAGGAGCGAGTCCACGTTGACGCGATAGCCTCGCTCCGGCTGCCGGAAACGCACGCGGCCCCCGAGCAGGGAGTCATAACTCAGTGGTAAAACGGCCTCGTGGCTCAGCGCCATTGGGGATCCCGCGGGTTCGCGCCGGGCGCCCTAGAATACGCGATGCGAGCCGCGCTATCCGCTCGAAATCCGAGCCTGAACACCGGTTCGGCGCATGCCCGCGGCTCCGCCCCTGTGCTAGACGAGGAGGGTGGAGTTCAGCGTTCGAGAGCCCGAAGCTCGGGCGACCCCGCTCGTAGTCGAGGTGCCTCATGCGGGTCTCCACGTGGACGCGACGGCACTTTCGACTTTGCTGGCTCCCGCCAATGCGCTCGGGCGCGACGCGGATCTCTACGTCGACGAGTTGTTTCAGGACGCACCTAGCGAGGGCGCAGCGTTACTCACGTCGCACGTGAGTCGTTACGTCGTCGATTTGAATCGTGCCGAAAACGATTTCGATGCGCTCGCCGTCGAGAACGGTTCGGCCCGCGTCTCGCCGCATGGGCTGATTTGGCGCACCACGACGGAGGGGCGCTCGGCGCTGCTCGGGCCACTGCCGCGCTCGGAAGTCGAGCGCCGGCTCGACACTTATTATCGCCCGTATCACGCGGCGCTGCGGCGTTTGCTCGACGCACGTGTGGCAAGCTTCGGTTACGCGATTCTCCTGTGTGCGCACTCGATGCCAAGCCGCGGTCGTGATGGGCACCAAGATATCGGGCGCGAACGCGCCGACATCGTGCCGGGAAGCCGCGGCCGCTCGAGCGCAGCGGCGCCCATCATCGACACCGTCGACCGCGTGGCGAGGGAAGCTGGTTTCAGCGTCGCCCACGACCAGCCGTATCGAGGCGGCTTCTCCACCGGGCACTACGGGCGGCCCGATCAGGGCGTGCACGCCGTGCAGGTCGAGCTGAACCGAAAGCTCTACATGAACGAGCTGTCCCTGGAGAAAAAGCCTAATGAATTCGCCAGGATGGTGGCATTTTGTCGGCGCTTGACGCGCGAACTGTCGGAGCTTTCGCCCCGCGCCGCCGCCGCTCCTCGCGATGCTGCCCGCGTTTGAGAAATTAGCCGAGGGCGAGTTGAAACAGCGTTCAGGGTGCGCTAGGGTCCGCGCCCCCAATGGCTCGCAGCGAAATTACTGGCAAGCGCAGGCTGGCTGCGCACAACGTCTCCCACTCCAACATCAAGACCAGGCGCTGGCAGCACGTCAACGTGCAGTCCCGCAAGCTGTGGGTGCCCGAGCTCAATCGTCACGTCGCGATCAAGCTCACCACCAGCGACTTGCGCACCGTCGACAAGATCGGCCTGGTTGCGTTCGCCAAGCAGCACGGCTTGAAGCTCTCCTGAGCTCGGTCGGCTTCGCCTGCCAGGCGTGGCGTAGCTCCGCACCATCTGTCGGCACAAGCCGAGATGCCCCGCGTCGTATGAGTCGGCGCGGGTGGCGGAGTTACTGACGAACGCCGCTCACGAACAATGTAGCGGGATCGCGACGCAGCACGAGTCGCGGTGTCGTGGCCAGCGCGACGACCAGCCGTGTGCTCTCTGGCTCCACGACGAGCTCGGTGGGCCGCATGCTCGCATCGAGGCGCAGCGCCATCGGCGCCGGAGCGGACAGGCGCGCACCCGGTGCCACGCGAGGCACGCCGCGCATGACCGGTACGGCCGCGTGCGGCGCAATCAACTCGAGCTCCTCGATGAGCGAGCCCATGTCGCAGATGCGATAGGTCAACGCAGCGACGACGCCGTGCATGTCTGCGGCGCACACGCCGGCGCCACGATCGCTCGAGTCCCCAACCGTGGCAGCGGCCGCCCAGGGCGCTTCGACCCACTGCTCATCGCCTTCGCTGCGATCGGAGGCGGGTTGATCGACGTCCTCACACGTTTCGAGATCGGTCGGAGTGAGCACGCCGCCTTCGCTTGCGCTCGCGACGCGAAGCAGCGCTCGTTTGAAAACCGGTTCGTTCAAAGCGGCCGCGCCAACTTGGCCAAAGCGGTCGAGCCAGCGTGCCCGACGCTCGGCGCCTGCTCGCTCGGCAGCTGCAACACCAGGCGCGATCAGCGAGCGCAGACTGTCACCGGCGTACGCTTGCGCGATCACTGCCGCAAAGGGCGCGCTCGGCGCGGCAACACGCGCCGCGTTGGGCACCTCGGCGTCACTCAAGAAGCCGCGTGGGCGCTTGGTGCCAAGCCCTGGTTGACGCAAGCGACCATCGAAGGCGCGTGCGCCTTGTCCCACGCCGGCGACCAGCACCGAAACTGGGCCCAACAGCACGCCCGGGCGTGCTCCGGCTGCAGCGAAGAAGGCCGCCAGAACGGCCCCGAGCGCGCCGCCGCCACTCGACAGGTGTTCGAGCGCAGCCTGTTCGGCGAGCGCTTCCGATGCGAGCGCCGCTTTACGAGCCCGCATCAGTCGGCGTCCTCCGCCTCGTCCTCGTCCTCGTCCTCGTCCTCGTCCTCGTCTTCGAAGCCCTCTTCGAGCTCCTCATCATCGTCTTCAGCGCCGTCGTCCTGATCGTCGAGGCCCAGATCGCCCTGGAGTGACGCGGCTTCGGCGAGTGCGCGGCGAATACGTGCCCGCGCGCGTTGGGTCGGGCGACCCTCGATGACGACGAATGCTTCTTCGCTTTCGGCGAGCTCCTCAGCCAGCTTCTCGAGCGCGGAGGCGCGTAGCGCCGCGCCGGGTCCCGGTGTTCGCAAGCGCGTGTACACCACGGCTTCCTGCGCGCCGGTTGCCACTGCCAAGTCCTGAACGTAGTGCACGCCCAGCCCGAGCGCGAACTCCAGAGCGGCTTCCTCTTCCCACATTCCGTGCGGCTCCCAAGCCAAGCGTCGGCCGTCGCGAGCAACGTGGCGCGCTACGGCTTCGATCTTGCCGCGCGAACGTTGGCTAGGCCCGACTTCAGGGCCCGTCTGCATCACGAGCCAGCTGGCGCCGACCACATCGGCGGACGCGAGCAAGGGATCGAGTGAGCTCGGCTTGTCGAGCGCCGCGGCCATCACCCGCGGAGGCAGCAGCAGGCTCACGCCGAGATTGGGGGCGCCGCTGCGGATGCGCCGCAAGGCTTTGGTGGAGGGTAGGCGCCCTAGCTCAGCGCGCAGTTCGAGCAGGTCGAAGCGCTCGGCGTAGCGCTCGATGCTTCCGGTGAGCGTGGTGAGTCCAACGTGCAGGCGCATGACGGGCGCGAGGCTTTCTCATGCCGAAGCGGGCGGCGCAAGCGCGCGCCAGGTTTTTGCCGTTAAAATCGCGGGCTCGGCGTGTGGGAAGCGCCGCTACCGTCGCAGCTGCCGCCGCGTCTCGCAATAGGACGGGAAGGCGGAACACTGGTATTCAGGCGCGTCGTGCGGGCACGACCTCGAGCAGCCGCAGGATTTCCGTTTCCGACAGCACGGCGTTGGCCTGCTTGGCGAGCGCGAGCAGGCGACGAACCGTGGCTTCGCTCGGGTCGATGCCGCGCGCCGTGAGCCACGCCGTCACGTTCGCTTCGCCGCTGAACGGCCCTACGTCGAGGCCTTGCGCGCGCCCCACGAGGCCCGCCGGAACCGAGGAGAACACTCGATCCGCGAGCCAACTGTCACCGTGGCTCAATGCCTTGCTCACTGCGGCTGCGTGCGCCCCAGTGGCTGTGCGGAATGCGTCGGCGCCCACCACAGGCTGCTGACGCGGCACTTCGAAGCCGAGCGCCTTGGCCGCTGCGGACACGTAGGCGGGCAGCTCGCGTAAATCGAGCCGACGCCAGCCGAGCAAACTCAGGTTCACCAACAAAAGCTCGAGCGGCGCGTTGCCGACACGTTCACCGATGCCGAGCGCGGTGCCATGGCAGCGCTCTGCACCTGCGAGCCAGGCAGCGAGACAATTGGCAACGTCGAGCCCGCGATCGCGATGGCCGTGCCATTCGACTTTCACGCGTGGATCGAGGCTCGCTACCACATCGCGCACGAAGCCGACGACGCGCGCTGCCCCTTCGGGCGTGGCGTGCCCCACCGTGTCGGCCACGCAAACCCGCTGCGCGCCGGCGCGAACCGCGGCCTCGTACAACGCTTTCAGCGCTTCCGGTTGTGAGCGTGTGCTGTCCTCCGACACGTACAGCACATCCAAATCGTTATCGATGGCGAGCTTGAGCGCGCTCTCGCTCAACCTGAGAATTTGCTCGAGGCTCCAGCCCTCGGTGGTTTGGCGAATTGGGCTCGAGCCGATGAACATGCCGACTTGAATGCGAACGCCGGCGCGCTGCGAGAGCTCGATGATCGGCAGGATGTCGCTTTCGAGTGTGCGTGCGGCGCAGCACACCTCGATTGGTAGGCGCGCGCTCTGAACCTCGCGAGCGAGCCGCAGCGCGTCTTCGTACTGACGCCGATGGGACGCAGGAAAGCCAAGCGCAAAACAGTCGATACCGAGCGCGGCTGCGCGCGCCAGCAGCTCCAACTTGGCGGCGATGGGCGGGTCGTGGGCGGACGGCGACTGCAAACCGTCGCGCAACGTTTCGTCTACCACCCCCGGTGTGAGCGGCGGCTTGCTCGTGCCGTTCCAATCGAAGAACAGCTCTTCGCGCGGCGCGCTCGGGCCTTCGAAATGCGCTGGGCTCTCTGAACGCGCCATGCGAGTCGACTAAAGGCAATACCCCGGAATCAGAAGTTGAACCACTGCGTGGGGCTTTCTCGAATGAAGCGCTGCATCGCGTCGGCGGCCGCCTGTGCGGCGCGCTCCAAATCGGTCGGCGTGGCGTCGCGGGCGAGTTCGATGGGGGGGTACACGGTCAAATCGTATTCGAAAAACGCGCGGCGCCGCGCGAACAAAGGCAGAATCGGCGCACCCGAGAGCGCTGCCAGGCGAAATGGCCCTTCGGGAAGGCTGCCTGCGCGGCCGAAGAGCGATACCTGTAACTCGCGGCTGTTCGGCGGACTGCGGTCGAGCTGAAATGCCACGATGCTGCCGCGCTTCAACTCGCGCAAAAGGGGCATTGCATCGAGCGGATGGTTTCCGACATGAACTACGCGAACTCCCGCTTCAGTGCGCACACGATCATGCAGCGCCGCCGCGGCCGGATCGGGTTCTTCGCGCATCACGACCACGACGTCGCGCTGAAAGGCGCGCTTCAAACTGCGCGCCGCCGCATCCCACGGACCGGTGTGAGCGGTTACCAAGATCACGCCTTGAGTTCGCTCGAGCACGCTGTGCAGAAATGCCTCGCCCTGAACGTGGCAAACCGCACCCTCTGCTTCAGGTCGCCCGGCGGCGAGCGCTTCGGCTAGGCACTGCGCGTACTGCACGAAGGTGGCGTACACCTCGCGCGCGGGGGCGGGCTCGTCGCCGTGGACGCGACGCAGCGTTTCTGCGACGCGTTTGCGCTGTGCCGGCAGCATCAACGCGGATAACACCCCGAAGGCAGGTGGGCTGTATTTGAGCCAGAAGCTAGGGCCGTAGCGAGCACCAGCGTGCGCTAGGCGCCGCAGGAAGGCGCCGTCATGTGAGAGCTTCTGCACCCTACATGCTTCTCACGCCCAACGGCTTGCGGCAACTCCTGTTGGGAGCGCGGCTTCTATGCTCGCGGATGCGAACGCGCGTGAGCTCGCCGCACGTGGTCGCGGGAGACGTGCGTGTACACCTCTGTGGTTGCGATGTTCGCATGGCCGAGCAGCGTCTGTACGCTGCGCAAATCCGCCCCGCCGCGCAGGAGGTGTGTCGCAAACGAATGCCGCAGCTGATGTGGATGCACTCGGTCGCGGAGACCCGCTGCGAGCGCGTAGTGCCGCACGATTTTCCAAAAGCCTTGGCGCGTCAGGCGGCCGCCGCGCGGCGAGCGAAACAGAACCTCGGAACGATTGTCTTTGCGTTCCTGCGCGGCGCGCGCTGCAAGATAGGCTTCGAGGTGTTGCAAAGCGACTTCTCCGAGGGGAACTAGGCGTCGCTTTTGACCTTTGCCCAGCGCCGAAACGATGCCGCGCCGCAAGTCGACGTCCCCGACGCTGAGCCCAACGAGCTCGCTGACGCGCAGGCCCGCCGCATACGTCACACTCAACATCGCGCGATCGCGCAACCCGCGCAGGTTACTCGGATCGGGTGCTTCGATCAGGCTCAACATCTCGTCTTCGCTGAGCGGTTGCGGCAAACGTCGCCCGATGCGCGGCCGCGGAGCCAAGCGAGTGGGATCCTCGGAGAGCTCGTTTTCTTTCACCAGAAAGCGCATCAGCCCGCGCGCTGCCGAGAGATGCCGCGCCGCGCTACGAGGCCCGAGGCCGGAGCGCGCCAAAGAGCCAAGCCAGGCGCTGACCAGACCGAGATCCAATTGATTCGGCTCGTCGCGACCTTCTGCTTCGGCGAAAGCCACGAACTTTGCCAAATCGCGAGCGTAGGCAGCGATGGTGTGCGGCGAAAGCGCGCGCTCCACCCGCAGGTGACTCAAATAGGCGTCGACCAGCGTATCTAGCGCCACGCTGAGGAGAATAGCGGCAGGCACAGCGCCGTGCCGCATTTTCGGACGAGTGTGGCGACGTCAGGAGCTATTCGGCGGTAACGCTTCGCGCTTCCGCAACCATGGCGCGCAGCAGCGGTACGGGATCGTCCGCACGCATTAGAGCCTCGCCAATCAGGGCGGCGTCGACACCGCTCCCAGCGATGCCGCGCACTGCTTCCGGTGAACCCAATCCCGATAGGTGAACCCGCGCGACTTGCGGCTGAAGCAAAGCAAGCACGCGTGCAGCGCGAGCTGGATCCATCACCAGTGTATCGAGATCGCGCGCGTTGACGCCAACCAACTGCGCCCCGACTTGCAGCGCCGCGCGCGCTTCGTCTTCGGTGGCGACTTCGACGAAGGGTACGAGGTCACGTTCGAGCGCCGCGCGATGCAGCCGTTCCAGATCGTCGCCGATGCAGCGCACGATCAAGAGTACTGCGTCGGCGCCGAACGCTCGCGCCGCGTCGAGCTGCCGCTCATCGATGACGAAGTCTTTGCACAGGAGGGGCAATGCGCAGGCGTCGCGGGCGTGCTGCAGATGCTCGTAAGCGCCGTCGAAAAACGGTGTGTCGGTCAGCACGCTCACCATGCGCGCACCGCCACGTTCGTATGCCGCTGCTCGCTCCGCTACGGAGAGGCGCGTGGAAAGCGCGCCCGCAGAAGGGGAGCGGCGCTTGATCTCGGCGATCAGCCGAAGCTCGGCTGCCTCGGGGCGCTTTAGATTCAGCGCACGTCGCGCGGGAGGCGAGGGAAGACGAAAGCTCGACAGCTCGCGCACGAAGGCGCGCTTCGCGCTCAAAATTGAATCGAGAACTCCCACGCGGGCCTCAGCTGGCCTCGGTGCGTGCGGCCAACGCCGCCTCGCGGAAAGTGTTCAGGGTGCGAAGTGCGGCGCCCGAAGCCACCAGCTCGCGTGCCTTGTCGGCGGCACTGCGCGGCGAGAGCCCTTCCGCGACAACCAATGCGGCCGCGGCATTCAATACGAAAGCGTCCGTCGACGGATGCGACTCACCACTCAGCACGGCTTCCAGCACGCGCGCGTTGGCGGCAGGATCACTGCCATCGGCGGCGCCCGGAGCGCTCCGGGGGATCCCGAAGTCTTCTGGAGCGATCTCGAACTCTTCGATGTGGCCATTGTCGAGCGAGGTGACGCGCGTTGGCGCGTATGGGCTGATTTCGTCCATCTCGTCGACGCTGCGCACCACCCAAGCTCGGCGCGCCCCGAGCGCGTTCAGTGCGCCTGCCAACACCGGACGCATGTTGTGGTCGAACGCGCCGAGCAGCTGGTGTGTTGCGCCTGCGGGATTCGCGAGTGGCCCCAGGCAGTTGAATAATGTGCGAATGCCGAGCTCGCGCCGCACCGGCATGGCGTGGCGCATCGAGGGGTGATGCGCAACTGCAAACAGAAACGCGATTTTCGCGCGCTTCAGCACGTGTTTTTGCGCCGTCGCGGCGAGATCGAGCGGAATGCCCAGCGCTTCGAGCACATCGGCGCTGCCAGCTTGGCTAGTGGCGGCTCGATTGCCGTGTTTCGCAACGGGGATCCCCGCCGACGCTGCTATCAGCGCGGCGCCGGTCGAGAGATTCAAGGTGCGCGAGTGATCGCCGCCGGTACCACACGTATCGAGCACGAGCGGGAACGAATGCTCGACACGCACCATTGCCTGGCGCATCGCGCTGGCGGCTGCCGCGATCATCTCGGCGCTCTCGCCCACCAACCGCAGCGCGACCAAAAAGCCTGCGATCTGCGTGGCCGTCCAGCGACCCTCGAAGATTCCCGCGAAGACTTGCTGAACGCGCTCGGGGCTCAAGGTGCGCTTCGAGCTCAGCTCGGCGAAGACTTGAGAAAACGTGAGCTCGGCGGAGTCGGTCATGATTGCCCCAGAGAGTTGAGCCAATTGCGCACCAAGTCGAGACCATGCTCGGTCAAAATGGATTCGGGGTGGAACTGCACACCTTCGACCGGCAACGTTCGGTGGCGAATCCCCATGATTTCACCCTCGGGAGTGCGCGCGCTCACCTCCAAACAATCGGGCAAGCTCGACTCCTCCACCACCAGCGAGTGATAGCGCGTCGCTTGAAAGGGGCTCGGAACACCTTGAAAAACGCCACGCCCGTCGTGCTCGATAGGGGAAGTCTTGCCGTGCATCAGGCGCGGCGCACGAATCACTTTTCCGCCGAAGGCTTGACCGATGGACTGCAGGCCCAAGCAAACGCCGAAAACCGGTGTCGCTCCCGAAAGCTCGCGGATCACGTCGAGAGTGACGCCAGCGTCGTCGGGGGTCCCTGGCCCCGGCGAAAGCAGAATGCCGTGCGGCGCCATGGCCTTGATCTCGTTAGTGGTAACCCGATCGTTCAGCCGCACCTGGCAATTTGCGCCGAGCGATGCGACGTACTGAACGAGGTTGTATGTGAATGAGTCGTAATTATCTACGACGACGACTGTTCGGTTCACGACGCTCCCGTTTTACTACGTGATCGCGGCTGTGGCACACGTGCCCGAAGCTTGCGCACCGAAGGCTTTGCGCGTCAGCATCATGGCAGTTGGGTTTCGCTGTCGGGCGATTATTTCGCCGGCGTGCGCCATACACTCGACGACACCGACGCTTTTTCAATCTTGCCCGCGGGTTAGTGGGCCGCTACTGTGCCGCCCGTCGCAACGCCGACCTTTTCGGCGACCTCCCCGCGCGAAGAATCCCGATGTCGGAACAGAAGCCCAAGATCGATCTCAAGGCGCGCCTCGGCAAGAAGACTGTTGCCACCCCTGCCGCAGGCGGTTCGTCCATCCCGCCACCCATGGCAGCGACCCCCAGCGGCATGCCTTCTGGTGTGCCGGCGGGTGTGTCACGACCGAGCATGCCGCGTCCGAGCGGCGCGCCGCAGGTAACACCGTCCGGCGTTCCGGTGCCGCCGTTTGCAGCGGCTCCGTCACGCCCGGCGATGGATCCGTCGAACCCCTACGGCGCGATGCAGCCGCAAGCTGCCGCACCCGCAAAGCCCACCGCGATTCGCATCGAGATGGGCGAAGAGGTGATGGCCGCGCAGCGCGCTGGCCGCAAGAAGGTCTTGTTCCTGGCGGCAATTGCGTTCTTGGTCGGCGGTGGCGTCGGCTTCACCGCCGGTGGCGGTGCCGAGCGCGCGAAGGGTGCGGAAGCAGCCATCTCCGGCGCGCAGGACTTGGTGAAAGACATCACGAAGTCGAACGCCGAGGTGCAGAAGCTGGCCGACACCTTGAAGTCCGCCAAAGAGAAGCTTTCGAAAGGCGCCTTCCCAGAAGAAGAGGTGTCGAAGCTCGGCGGCATCAACATTCCGTTCGGCGGAAAGAACCTGTCGGGCAAAGGCATCGGCCGCTTCAAGCCCGAAGTCGTATCGATGCTGATCGAGTACGCAAACGGCACCACCGCTGCCAACGAGCAGAAGGAAAAGGTCCAGAACGTGCTCTCGGGTGCGAAGAAGGGCATCGTCGAGCTGCTCGAGCAGCAGAGCAAACCGCAGGTGCGCTGGGCGGCGTTGCTCTCGAATGGCCCGAATGGTCCCTGGGCTAGCATGCTGATGCTGCCGGCTCCGTTCGGCGCGAAAGACAAATGGCTTGACGAGCTCAAGGTGGGCTCCGGGAAGGAAGCGCAGACTTTCAAGCGCTACTCGTCCGGCAACCCCATCAATAACGACTCGCCCTACTTCGTTCCGGTGGATCCTACTTCGCAGGGCGGCGTTTGCCCGTCCGACGTTATCTTCAAGCTCCGCCGCGAGCTGAACGATCTCGAGTCCGTGCTGCGCGGTGACAATACCCCGGGCGTAGATCGAGCAGGTCTCATCGACCAGGCGCAGAAGCTCACGGTCAAGCTGAACCAGATCGGCAAAGAGAGCTAAGGCCGCTACACGCAGGGGAGCGAAACGAGCTCGGCCTTCACTGGTCGGGCTCGTTTCGTTTTGGTCGGCGCGCTACGCGGCGGTGATCCGCGAGGCCGAGCGCGGCACGATTGATTCAGGCGGCGCGAGACGCGTGATCTCGACAGTGGAGACGCGGCGTTCGTCGGCCTCGCGGACCTCGAAGTGCAGACCGTAGGCTGCTAACTGCGCGCCCACTTCCGGCACGCGGCCGAGCTGCGCGGTGATGAAGCCGCCGAGCGAGTGGTAGTCGCCATCGGAAGGCAGCTCGGCACCGAGGTATCGGCTGAGATCTGCGATGGGAACGCTGGCATCGACGACCAGGCGCCCATTACCCATGTCGACGATGGGCGGCTCTTCCACATCGTGCTCGTCGCGGATGTCACCGACGATCTTCTCGAGCAGATCTTCGAGCGTGAGCACACCGCTGGTTCCACCGAACTCATCGATGACGATCGCCATGTGTTGGCGACCTGCACGCATGTCTTTGAGCACGCTGCTGCCGGTTTGGCCCTCGGGCACGAAGGCAACCGGGGTGCGCAGCAAGCCCTCCAGCGTACGCCCGGAGAGATCCGTCGCGTGGCGCAACAGATCCTTCGCGTAGAGCAGGCCGATCACGTTGTCGACGCTGCCCGAGTACACCGGGTAACGCGAGTGACCAATCTCGGTGATCTGCTTGAGTACATCTTGCAGGGGCGTGGTCACGTCGAACGCAGTGACCTGCGTGCGGGGAACCATCACGTCTGCCGCCGTGACGTCGCCGAACTCGAGCACGTTGCGGATCATTTCCGACTGCTCGTGGGCGAGGGAGCCGTTCAGCTCACCCTCGGTGACGATCATCTCAACCTCGCTCTCGGTCACGCCCGGCGCTCGCACCGGAGTGGAACCCAAGAGCCCGCCAACGAGCCGACTCAGCCAAAAGACTGGTGCCGACACGGGGGTAGCCAAGAGCTCGACGGGGTGCAGCACCTTCAGTAGGAAAGGGGCTGCTCGTTCGGGATCCCGCGCCGCGAGGTTTCTCAAGATCTCGCTGGGCAAGGCATAGGCAACGACTGCGAGTGAACCGGCGACCAGGGCCGACCAGGCTCCCCAGGTCTGAGGCAGGCGCTCATCGAGCAGCAGGGCGGTGAGCGCGACTCCCAGCGCGCGCAGCACTAGCCAGCGCGCCTCAATTGCTGGGCCGTGCTCGATGTAGCGATCCAGGGCGGAACGGCCGCTGCCTTCCAGTGAATCACGTAGGGCTGCACGGCGGGCGGTCGAAAGCGCTCCTATCGCGGAGCTGGCCGCGGCGAAGGCGGCAGCCAAAATAGCGGGCAAGCAAGCGACAACAAGGCCGCCTAATGTCGATGGTGGGACTGAATCCAACGGGTCCTTTGGCGCGCCGGGTTCAAGCACCACGGCCCACTTCAAAAAGCCTAGCGGAGGCCTCGATCCCTGCGCAACCGACGGCGGCCGCGTGCCGACCCCGCCTGCAATGCGGATCAACTCGAATTGCCTCGGCTCAGCGCCACTCAGCAGGGTGGTAAGCGGGTGTTCCCCCACAAAAACATCTTTGGTTCCAAATACTTTCAGGAGCCACCTGACAACGAACGGGGCTGTAGTGCCGGGTGAGCGGCCCGTCGGTACGCCGCTCGAGCTCGCGGGGAAAAAAGTCGCACCATATCCCACCGAGCGCTGGCTGGCTTCCGGGCCTGGCCGCGAGCGAGGCGTTCGTCGCGATTCGAGTGAGGCATCACCCGACTTGCCCGAGGTGGTCGAGCGGAGCGGGCAGGTCTTCGATCCCATCGCTCTTCTTAAAGGAGCCTCCCAGGAAGTCACAGAGGTGTGCAGGGCTTCACCGGGGTGGGTTAGCGAGACCATCCGGCGAATTGCCTGGGGAGGGGATCGCCGCCGCGGAACCGCTCAAGTAGAGCTCGGGGCAGGCGTCTACGCCGGCGCATGCGTTCGGGTCGATGCGAACGGCGCTTCGCTGCACATTGAGGTCTCGGCTCCGCCCGGAGTGGACGCAAGCGAGCTCGCCGAGCGGCTGCATGTGCGCTTTGAAGGTCGAGGGCTTTTGGTCGATTCGGTGAGGGTACGTTAACGAAAGCCGCGCACGACTTGATGTAAGCCGTCTTCACTGCTCACGCCGAGCGCGATCAGCGCGCCGTCCGGGCCGAGCCAGGCGCTCACCGCCTCGAGCTTCGAAGGCCTCGCTTGTTCCCCGTGCAGCACCTTGCCCTGGCGTGCAGCGCGCACGCCGTCCTCGTTGAGCAGGGTCTTGGGTAAGGCGCGCGTTGCGGCGGAGGCGAGCGAAATCAGGGCAGGGCGCTCCGCGAGCGGCCACGAACAAGCATCTGCCAACGTGAAAGCGCCGCTCGCGGTACGACGCAACTCGGTGAGGTGAGCCGGGGCGCCGAGCCGTTCCCCCAAGTCGCGCGCCAGAGCGCGCACGTAGAAGCCCTTCGAAACGGTGAGCTCCAAGCACACACTGGCTCCGTCTCGATCCAACAGGCGCAGCGAGTGCAGTGCAACTGCGCGCGGCGGCAAATCCAGCGTTTCGCCACGGCGCACCCGCACATGGGCGCGCACACCGCGATCGTGGATAGCGCTCACGCTGGGCGGAACCTGCTCGCGTCGTGCCTGCTCGGCTGCGAGCGCTGCGTCGAGCTGTTCGTGCTCAGGAAAGCCGCTCGGCAGCTCGATGCGTTGGGTCTCCGTGCCATCCGCGTCGAACGAGTCCGTTCCGATGCCGAACAGCACGCGCGTGACGTAGGTCTTATCGTCAGCCGTCAAATAAGACGACAGCTTGCAGGCCTCGCCGAACAGCAGCACCAGCACACCCGTCGCCATCGGATCGAGCGTCCCAGCGTGACCGACGCTGCGCGTTCCGAACAGACGCCGAGCTTGCGCCACCGCATCGTGACTGGTGATCCCCCGCGGTTTGTCGATGACGAGCAGCCCATGCGGCTCGTCGCTCATCCGAACCATACGCTCTTACGTTCGCGCAGCCCCGTGTCGAGCAGGCTTTGGATGCTGCTGCGCACCCGTTCCGAAAGGCGGCCCACCAACACATCGTCGTCGGCCGCTTCCGGTCCATACGACTCGAACGAAAGTGGCTCGCCGAACCGGATCTTCCATCGCGCGGGCGCGGGCAAAAGACCGAGCGGCCCGAGCCATGGGAAAGTGGGAGTGACCGGCAGGTAGGGCAGCTTCAAGAACTCCGCGAGCCGATCGAAGCGGTACACGAGCGGATTGGTCTCTTCACCGCCGATGATTGCGCACGGCACCAGCGGTGCTCTCATGCGCAGACACAAACGAATGTATCCTCCGCGCCCGAAGCGCTGCAGCTGGTAACGCTCCTTGAACAGCTTGCGAATGCCCTGCACACCTTCGGGGAACACGGCGAGCAGGCCGTCGTGCGAAAGCAGCCGTTCCGCGTTTTCTTGGCAGGCTCGCACTGCGCCGATGCGGTTCAAGAACACGCCGGCGAACGGTAGATAGAATAGGAAATCTTCGGCGAGCCAGCGCAAGTCGCGCACGCCCGGATGGTCGAGCCGCATCGCCGTGCGCAGCATCATTCCATCGAGCGGCAACGCACCCGAATGGTTCGCCACGATCACGGCGCGACCGGCGCGTGGCACGTTTTCCATGCCTTCGATTTGCACGCGGAAGTAACGCCGGTACAAAAGCTCGAGACCAGGCAACACCTTGCGTTCGAAGCTCGGGTCGAGCCCGAAGTCGTCGACTTCCTCGGCGCGGTTGCGTAGCGCTTCCCGGCCCCAACGGCGCGCCACGTAGTCGCGTGTTGCGTTGTCGGTGGTGGTGGTAACGAAGGGTGGCGGCGCGACGCTGATGGCCTGCGTCTCTTCGCTGGGCTCGTCCCCCTCTTCAGAGAGCGCTGCCCGACGGATCAATCCGTCCAGCCGCGCTTCCAACGAGCGAATCTGTGCTTCCACATCGCGTGGTGGCGGCGAGCTGGGAATCGGCGTCGTGACGCTGGCTTCGCCTTCGTAACGCAGGTTCGGCGGCACGACGCGCGCGCCGATGCCAAGCTCGGGCGCCTCTTCCATGAAGTCGCCGTCGTTTTCTTCTTCGACGAAATCGCCCTCAATGTAGTCTAGATCCTGATCGAGCAGCGGCGGCTCCTCCGGAAGCTCCGGCGCGACGCGCGGCGCAGTTGGCACCGCTTTCGGCGGCTGATCGAGCAGACTCGCGCGCGGCAGATCGCTCTTGCCTACGGCTGGCGGTCGGCGGTCACGAGCGGGCTTGGTGCCATAACGTGGCCGCTGTGGAGCTTCGCGCTCGTCGCGTCGCTCTCTCGGCGGACCTTCTTTGCGTGCCTCCCGCGAACCCGTGTTGCTGCGTCCTGGGCGTGCGTCGCTGCGGCCGTGACCACCGCGCTCAGCGCGAGCTTCGCTCTGGCGCGGGCGATCGGCGCGACTGTGCTGGTTGGAACCACCGCGAGCGAACTCTGCGCGTGGTGCCCCATGCCGGTTGCCTCCGCCACTGCGCGACGCGTCCGGGCGCCCCGGAGGCGAACCTGGTCGTTTGCTCTTGTCATGGCGAGCGCGAGGTTTTTTGCGTCGTTCCGTCACGCTGGGCTCTCCGTCAGCAGGCGAACGTCACGCAGGCGTTGCGCGTTGGCGAAGTCGCTGACTGCTTCGCGACTCGTGTACTCCGGCACGAAGCCGAGCACGCGTTGCGCGAGCGCGCCATCCGCCACACAGAGGTATTGAAGGTAGTCGCAGAAGCTCTGCGGCGCCTCGCCGAGCTGAGTCAGCCAAGCTGCTCCAGCGAGCGTGCGCGCCAGGGTTCGCGGCAGTGGCGCCGCAGTGCGTCCGATCAAGCGGATTACGGTGTGGAGTGGCAACACGCCTTCACCGGTGACGTTGAAGACACCCGCCGCGTCGCGCACCACCGCTAGCCGGAACGCGGCGACTGCGTCGGCCTCGTGCAAAAACTGCCACAGCGGATCGAACCCCAGCACGGTTGGCACGAAGCGGCGGCTGAAGTAACGCGTGATGAACGTGTCGACGTTAGGCCCCAAGATTGGCGCCGTGCGCAGCACCGTGGCAACGCGACCCTTGCCGGGTTGGCCGTAGCGCAGCACCTCCTGCTCGGCCTGGATCTTGTCCATGAAATACGGCTCCATGCGCGGCGCGCGCAGTGGATGGCGCTCGGACAGGAAGTTGGGGTTGGTTGGGTGCGCACCATAGAGCAGCGTCTGGCTCCAGGTGACAATCTTGCGGACCGACGCACGCCGGCATGCGTTCAGGACTTGCATCGTCCCGACGCTCTCGAGCTCGTGTGCCCACGCGGAGGCGTGAGTCGGCGAAGGTAAGAAGGCAAAATGCACGAGAGTGTCCACGCGCTCGGCGGCGAACACCTCGACCAAGCGCTCCTCGGCGCCCGCGCGGGCCAAGTCGAGCTCATAGGCCCGTGACTTTTCTCCCAAGGTGGCGGGAGGTTTCACATCGAGGCAGACGATTCGCTCAATCGAATCGTCTTGCTCGAGCATGCCAACGAGATTGGTCCCGAGAAACGAGGCGGCTCCTGTGATGGCGACGCTCTGGCGGGTGGGCGCCGGCGCACCGAGCGCAGAACTCGAAGGCTCGATTGAGTGGGAAGGTGTAGTTTCGTGGCTCACACTAATCCAGCAAACAAAACTTGGAGGAGCGGTGGGGCGTTGAGACCCGTGCGGCGGCGACCGTAGTCGAAACCGTAGCCCTGAGCCAGCGTGTCGTCTAAGCTTACGGTCTCATGGTGGAGCCCGCCGCGGCGGCCATCCGACTCGGACCGTACTTGCTGGGCGAGCGCCTTGGGCTCGGTGGCATGGCTGAGGTCTACGTAGGGCAGCGCGCCGGACCGCATGGCTTCGCCAAGAAGTTCGCGATCAAGCGCATCCTGCCGGAGCTCGCGAAAGATAGCCGTTTCGTGGCGATGTTCGTCGACGAAGCGCGCATCTGCGCTGCCTTGCAGCACCCCAACATCGTCCAGGTCGTCGACTTTGGCGAGAGCCAGGGTGAGCTTTTCATGGCTATGGAATTCGTCGACGGAGTCTCCGTCGCGAAGCTCCTGCGCAATATCGCTGGCAAGCGCGGCCGCTTTCCGGATTCGGTCGGCCTGCTCATCGTGCGCGACGTGTTGCGCGGCCTCTCCTATGCACACGAAGCAACCAACGAGCATGGGCAGCCGCTCGGACTCGTACATCGCGACGTTTCTCCCGGCAATGTGCTGGTGAGTCGCGCCGGTGAGGTGAAGCTCGCGGACTTCGGCATCGTGCGCAGCGCCATCGTGGATCGGCGCACGAACCCGGGAGAGCTGAAAGGCAAGCTCGGCTACATGTCTCCCGAGCAGGTGATCGGCGCGGAAGTCGATCCGCGCAGCGATCTGTTCGCGGTTGGGATTTTGCTCGCGGAGATGCTCATCACGTGTCCGCTCTTCGCCGGCAAGAACGAGCTCGAGGTGCTCACGCGCATCCACGAGGCGGATCTTTCCACCTTCGAACGGCACGGCGCCCACGTATCACCGGAGCTCGCTCACATCGTTCGCAAGTCGCTGGCGCGCGAGCCGCGCAATCGTTATCAAACCGCGCGCGAGTTCGCTGCGGCGCTCGAGGCCTACGCCGAAAACAAGCGCATCGCGCTGGATCACGGCGAGCTTTCGCTGTGGGTGTCGGGGCTCGGCGTGTTGCCGTCGCGCAGCGGCACGCACGTGGCGCAAGCAAACGCGGCGCCGAGTGCCGTCGCGCCGGACGCCGAACGCGCAGCGGCTGATGGGGTCGACACCGACACCGAACGCGAAGCGACCACGCGGGCTGCGCTGCCATCGCCTCAACGCGAAATTCGTCGCCCGACACCACCGGCGCTTTCGCTCGACGACGGTCGTGCTGCAGGGCGCGTCGACTTGCTCGAGCTGGTTGCCACTGGTCGCGTGCGCCGTCGCACCAAGTTGGTCGGCCGCGACGGCATTGGTCGTCCCGCGGTGGAAGTTCCGGGTACTGCGGAGCTGCTGCGCCGTTCGGCGTTCCAGTTCGGCGATCCCCCAATGGCCGAAGCAGCTTGGTCGGTGCCGATTCAGGCCCGCACCTTGCCTGCGCGCATCCTCAATCTCGCCGCGAGCTCTCCGACCGGCATGCTGGTCGTGCGCGCCGGTTCGCGTGAGAAGCGCGCATTCCTGGTCGAAGGCAATTTGCGCTTCGTCTCCAGCACGTCGCGCGATGAGCTGCTCGGTCACCGCTTGTTGCGGCGCGGTGTGGTCGATGCGGTGCTACTCAAGCCGGCGCTCGAAACGCGGGCGCGTTGCGCCTTGCATCTGGGTGAGATCCTGATTGGTCTCGGCGCCATCGGTCCCACGGCGCTGCTGCGCGAGCTGGTGGATCAAGTCGAAGAGCGCTTCATCGAAATGCTCACCTGGCGCGAAGGTTCACTCATGTACTTCCCCGACGTGAAGAGCGGCGAGGAAGAAGTGCGCGCCGAAACTCCGCTGCCTGCGCTGGTTGGGCGCGGAATTCGCGATGGATACTCCGCCGATGAGCTCGCCATGTTGCTCGGGCCGCTAGCGCGCGCGCTGCTCGTCCGCGGCGAAGCTCGTGGGCTCGATCCGACGCGGCTCGGCCTCAGCGAAATCGAGCGCCGCATTCTGGAGCGCGCGGTATCGGCCGGCACACTGGAACGCCTGGTCGCGATCGCAAGTCAGGAAGGGCTCGGCAGCGTCGAAGATACGCTGCGCGCCGCTTTCATTGGCCTCTCGGCGTCGCTCATAGCCGCGCCGAGCTCCGGCTGGAGTACGGGCTAGAAGACTAAAGCTCGAGGCGCAGCACGGGGTAGGGGGCGAACTCGTTCACGACGCGAAATCCGGCGCGCTCGAAGCTCGAGTACGGCCCCATCCACAGCTCTGGATCGCCTAGGTGCTCTCCACGGCGCGGAAACGCCTCGATGCGCCGCGCACCTGCTTGCTTCGCGAGATCGACCGCGGCGCTCAGGAGCTCGCGCGCGACGCCTCGGCGCCGAAAGTCTGGCTCCACCAAAACACAGCCGACCGTAAACGTTCCGCTGCGTTCACCGGCGAAGCAGGGTAGCCCGCGATACAAGCGCTGTTGGTACAGCTTCTCGACGCGCTCGGCGGGTGTGATCTTGAGCCAGCCGTGGATGCCGTGGTCGTCGCGCGCGACCACCGCTGAAAGCTCACCACTTCGTTCCAGATCTTCGCGAAGCTCACGTGCGTTCTCGCTGGGCGCGTTGAAACAGCGGTCGAGCCAAGCATTCTTGTCGCCGGCGAAGTGCCAATAGCGACAGTGGCAGGGCACATCGCAGCGCGCGAAAAAGGCTTCGAGCGCGGCGCTATCGCTGGGATTGGCAGCGTCGTACCGAAGCGGCGAGCTCACGCAGAGACCAGGCGCTCCACGTGCGATGCGAGCGTGAACAGCCGCTCCTCTTCGAAGGGCGGCGCAAGCAGCTGCAAACCAACCGGCAAGCTCGGCCGGTCCGCGCGGGCGGGAGTGGGCGCACACGGCACCGTCAGCCCTGCGATGCCGGCGAGGCTCGCTGGCAACGTGTAGACATCCGCGAGGTACATCGCGAGCGGGTCGTCCACCTTCTCGCCGAATCGAAACGCTGGAGTCGGCGTGGTGGGCACTGCGATCGCGTCGACGTTCGCGAAGGCAGTCTCGAAGTCTTGCTTGATCAAGGTGCGCACGCGCTGCGCCTTGCGATAGTAAGCGTCGTAGTAACCCGCGCTGAGCACGTAGGTGCCGAGCAGAATGCGTCGCTTCACTTCGGCGCCGAAACCGCGATCGCGGGTGCGCCCATACATCGCATTCAGGTCGCCGCGCGTCGGTTCGAGCCGCAGCCCGAAGCGCACGCCGTCGAAGCGCGCTAGGTTGCTGGAAGCCTCGGCTGTCGCGATGATGTAGTAGGTGGCGATGCCGTAGCGCGTGTGGGGCAGCGCGATCGGTCGCACGCTCACGCCTTCGCGTTCGAGCTTGGCAATGGCGTCTTGAATGCTGCGCTTGATGTCGGGGTCGAGCCCTTCACCAAAGTACTCCTCTGGCACGCCGATGCGGAGTCCTTTGGCTTCGCGCTCGCAGGCGGCCTCGTAGTTACCCACCGCTCGACCCGAGCTCGTCGAATCGCTCTCATCACGTCCGGAGATCACTTCGAGGAGCCGCGCGGCACTACGTACGTCGCGCGCGAAGGGGCCCACCTGATCCAGGCTAGATGCGAACGCAATCAGCCCGTAGCGTGACACGCGGCCATAAGTCGGTTTCACGCCGACGCAGCCGGTGAGCGCGGCTGGCTGTCGAATCGATCCGCCCGTATCGCTGCCGAGTGAGCCGCAAGCCATGCCCGCGGCCACGGCGACAGCGCTGCCACCGCTCGAGCCGCCCGCCGTGCGCGTAGGATCGTGGGGATTGCGCGCAGGACCGAACGCGCTGTTCTCTCCGGAAGAGCCCATCGCGAACTCGTCCATGTTGGTCTTACCAACCAGCACAGCTCCGGCGGCGCGCAAGCGCGCGACCACCGTGGCGTCGAATGGCGGACGAAATCCGCGCTCGGGCGTGCTGCCCCCGGAAGCGTCTGCTGCCGCGCGCGTCAGGATTTTGGAGGCACACGTAGTCGGCGCGTCTACGGTGCAAAGCGCGTCTTTGATGGCGATCGGAACGCCAGCCAATTTACCCAGCTTATCGCCGCGTTTTTGCGCCTTTTCGACTGCGCTGGCGGCCTCGCGTGCGCTCTCCTCACTCAAATTCAAGAAAGCGTTCAGGCTCTGCTTCTCGCGAATGCGCGCAAACGATTGCTCCACGAGAGAGAGAGGGCTCAGCTCACCGCGCGTAACGCGCTCGACGATTTGCGGAATCGGAAGATCGAGATCGCTCATGACTCGTCCACGAAGGCTGGAACTGCGAACGCTCCACCGCTGCTGCGCGGCGCTTCGGCCATCGCTCGTTCGTTGGCCACCCCCGGACGCAGTGCGTCGTTGCGAAGCGGCGCGGCGTCGACGGCCGCGTGCGCCGTTTCGGCAACCTGCGACGTATCAAGGCTGCCGAGCTCTTCGACGTATTCGAGAATGCGATCGAGATCGCGCTGCATCTTTTCGACTTCGTCCTCACTGAGGTCGAGTCGCGAAAGTCGCGCGACGTGCAATACCGTTTCGCGGGTGATGGCCATAGGCGGGGGCAGAGACTAGTGCTCTGTCCCAGAAGTAACAATCGTTCCTTCTGGGACCTGGCTTCGCCAGGCGCCGCTTCGCGGCGCGAGCACTAGCCTTGGTTTGTCGGGAGCGCAGCTCCCGCCCCGCCGAAGTGAATTCGGCAGGGCCCCACCCTCAGGTTTTGGGGCCCCGACCCCAAAACGATTAGCTACTGTTGAGATGCAGCGTTAGTCCCTGATGTTATCCTCGGCCAGTGAGCGCTTTCAGCGAGCTGGTTCGCGCGTCTTATGGCCATGGTGGTGGGGGACCTCCATGGCATCCGCCTGGAGCACCGGCCGGGGGCGGCGCCGGCGCCGGTTGGCCGCCACCTCCTCCGGGTGGTGCGGGGCCCAAGCCCATCACCGGATCGCCTGAGACCATGGCGCTCCATGCAATGAGCATCGATCCGCGCACGGGATTACCGCGAGGCGAGAAGCCGCCCGCCAGCACCGCCGCCATCGTCGCACTCGTCTGCGGGATTTTGATGTGTTTGGGGCCGATTACCGGAATTTCCGCCCTGATCGCCGGTGTCGTGGCACTCAAGGCAGTGCGAACGCGTCCGCACGAGGTGGGGGGCGCAGGGCTTGCCTGGGTTGGCATCGCGTTCGGCATCATCAATCTGCTCGCTTCGGCGCTGGCGCTCGCGTACGCCGTGTACGTGTGGAGCGCAGCCTGAGTGGAGCGGCGCCGCGCGCGTCGAAAAAACTTGCAAAGGCTTGGGAGAACGCGCGCAACTCGAAGTGGCGAGCTGCCGACCCTTGGCTGTGCTAGCGAATCCAAACACCGCCTCGACGGCCGAGATGACAGACGTTATGCTCGCGCCCACCCTGCCGAGACCGCGATCGAAATGCACGCCGAGGGTTCCAAACAACGTGGCTGAATATCGCGAGTTTCAAGACGGGGAGCTCATCGCCGGAACTCGCTATCAGGTGCAGCGTCTGATTGGCGTCGGCGGCATGGGCACCGTCTACGAAGTCGAGCATGTCGAGCTCGGCAAACGCTTTGTGCTCAAAGCGTTGCTCCGCGAGTTGTCGCGTCGTGAAGACTTGGTGATTCGTCTGCGCAACGAGTGGCGAGCACTCGGGCGGCTCGAGCATCCGAACATCGTGACCGTTACGGACGCGGGCACGTCCGCGACCGGCGTGCCGTTCTATGTAATGGAGCGGCTCGAGGGAGAAACCCTGGCGGAACGCATGCGTCGTACGCGCCGCTTTCCAGTGCGGGAAGCCGTAGAAATCGCGGCTGGCGTGCTCGAAGGCTTGGCGGCAGCCCATCAGATCGGCGTCGTGCACCGCGACGTCAAACCGCCAAACATTTTCTTGGTGGGTGGGGGAAGGCCGGGCGAGGGTCGGCCCAAGGTGCTCGACTTCGGCGTCGCCAAGATCGCTGACGATCCAGGCGTCGTCACCGCGCGCGGCATCGCCGTTGGTACGCCGCGGTACATGTCGCCCGAGCAAGCGCGCGGCGAAAAGGTCGACGGGCGCGCCGACGTCTACTCCACCGGTCTCATTCTCTTCGAGATGTTGAGCGGCGTGAGCCCGTTCGACGATGCGCGCGACGCCAACGAACTCATCCTCGCCCATCTCGTGCGCCGCCCGCCGGTGCTGTCATCGCTCGTCATGGGTGTGCCTCCTTCGCTCGACGCGGCCGTTGCGTGCATGCTCGCTAAAGTCCGCGACGATCGGCCGAGCACCGCACTCGAGGGTGCGCGTGTGCTTCGCGAAATTGCTGACGAGCTCGGTGCGCCACCCAGCAGCGATGCGCGTTTATCGAGCCCACCTCGCGCCTCGAATCCGCCGCGTCCTTCCGGCGCGCCGCGGCCCTCCTATGCTCCGCGATCATCGAATCCGCCTCGCGCTTCGATTCCACCGCGCCCGTCGAACGCGCCGCGATCTTCGAATCCGCCACGCCCTTCGAATCCGCCGCGCCCGTCGAACGCGCCGCGCCCTTCGAATGCGCCCAGGGCGAGCTCCTACGATGTCACCCTGGTGCCGCCGGATGCGGGCCACGACACGACGCGCCCCGATGGTGTCGCCAGCCGCCGTTCCACCCTGACCTCCGGCAGCCTTTCCGAAGGCATGCTCAGCCCGTGCCCGGATCAGCAACGACCGCTCGGGCGTTCGCTCCTGCCCGATACGCTCATCGCGCCGCCGAGCTTTGCGGGCGAAGCGTCGCTTCACTCGGGCGAAGCGCACGTCCAGACCGAAGTCCTGACGGCCGTGCCTCAACCCGAAGCAGCGGTTACTCGCACTCGCTTTCCGAGCCCATCGCTTTCGGAAACGCCGCCGCCAGTCACGCCGCTTCCCGAGTTCGTCAACGCTGTTCGCGGGCGCAGCTCGCGGCGCCTGCTTGCAATCGTCGCTGGCATCACGGCGCTCGGCATCGTTGCGGTCATCGCTGGCAGCCTATTCCGCGAGCCGTCGCGCGCCGGCACGCCTGCGGCAGCAGCGCGCCCCAACGTCGCACCAGGCACTCCCGTGCAAGGCCCTGCCGCCGCCCCGCCTGCAACGTCGCCACCCGAAGTGCACGCCCTCGTTCCGGCGCCGACGCCCCCAGCCCGTCCGCTGCGCGAAAGGGCCGAGCCTCGCGAACCCCGCGAAACCAAATCCTCTGCTGTTTCACGCGCTTCCGGAAGCGATCGGCCGCGTTCGTCCGCCCGCTCGCCGAACGCAAACCAGCCCTCGAGCCCGACCCTTCCCGCGGCTCCTCCGCCGCCTCGCCCCGCGCCGGCGAAGCCCGAGCCAAAAGCCGAAGTCGACGGCTTGCCGAGATCGGGCCTCTAGGCTAGCTTTCGCGCCCCTAAAAACGCACGCCCCAGCGCAGCGTTCGACCCGGTGCTCCCGCGAGGGAGTTGGTCGCACGTGGGGCGGAGGAAAAACCGAAAGGAGACAGCGCAAATGACAGACGTGAATAGCGGCGTCGAAACGACGTCGAGTGAAACCCAGATCCAAGGCGACGACTCGAACATGCAGCGCAAGCTGCGCGACCCTTCGCAGCCCCTCAGCGTGAAGGAGCTCTTCGAGGCCGGCGTCCACTTCGGGCACCAGACCAAACGCTGGAACCCCAAGATGCGCCCGTACATCTACGGCGCTCGCAGCGGCATCCACATCGTCGACCTCGATCAAACTGCACGCCTCTTCAAGCGTGCGTTCGACTTCCTCGTCGACACCGTCTCGCGCGGTGGCTCCGTGCTCTTCGTCGGCACCAAGCGCCAGGCGCAAGAGATCGTCCAGGAAGAGGCGCGTCGCGCCGGCATGTACTTCGTCACCAACCGCTGGCTCGGTGGCACCCTCACCAACTTCCGCACCATCAAGGGTGGCCTCGATCGCCTCCGCTCCCTCGAGCGCATGCGCGAAGACGGCACCTACGAGCAGCTCCCCAAGAAGGAAACCGTGCAGCTCGAGAAAGAGCGCGCACGCCTCGAGAAGTACATCGGCGGCCTCAAGGGCATGGGCCAGCTGCCGCAAGCCGTCTTCGTGATCGACCCCGATCAAGAAGCCATCACAATCAGCGAAGCTCGCAAGCTCGGCATTCCAATCGTCGCCATCACCGACACCAACTGCGACCCTGACCTCGTCGATTACGTCATCCCCGGCAACGACGACGCCATTCGCTCCGTGCGCCTCGTCACCGCAGCCGTCGCCGACGCCTGCATCTACGGCGCCGCACGCCGTCGCGACTACCAGCAAGCCCGCGAGCGCGAAGGCGGTGGCCAAGGCCGCCCGCAAAACGAGCCCACGGTCGTCTACTCCGGCCGCGGTCGTGGATCCGACTCGAACTGAGTTGCGCTGAACGCTTCCAGCGACTCGCAACCCAGGTCTACTGACTCAAGTAGGAGCTACAGCAATGACTCAAGTGAACATGCAGCAGGTCAAAGAGCTGCGTGACCGCACTCAAGCCGGTCTCAACGACTGTCGCAGCGCGCTCGTCGAAGCCGCCGGCGACATGGAAAAAGCCGTCGAAATCATCCTCAAGAAAGGCCTCGCCAAGAGCGCCAAGCGCGCCGGCGCCATCGCCACCGAAGGCCTCGTCATCGCGCGCGTCGCAGCCGACGCCAAGAGCGGCGTCCTCGTCGAAGTCAACATCCAGACCGACTTCGCCGCGCGCAACGCCGAGTTCGTCAAGTTTGCCGAAACCGTTGCCGACGTCGCCATGAAAGCCAAGGCCGGTGCCGATCTCGGCGCCGAAACCTTCCCTGGCTCCTCCGACACCGTCGAAGCTACTCGCCAAGCCCTCGTCGGCAAACTCGGTGAAAACATCACCGTCCGCCGCTGGGAACGCGTCAGCATCGATGGCCCCGGCGCCGTCAAATCGTACGTCCACATGGGCGGCAAAATCGGCGTCCTCCTCGCAGCGCGCGTTCCCAACGACGCCGCCGTGAAGAGCCCCGCCCTCACCAAGTTCCTCGAAGACACCGCCATGCAAACCGCGGCCATGTCTCCGCTCTACCTCTCTCCGAGCGAAGTCCCCGCCGACGCCAAACAAAAACAAAGCGAAATCTTCGAAGCCCAACTCGCCGAAGAAGGCAAAACCCCACCAGCGGCTCGCCCCAAGATCATCGAGGGCAAAATCGCCAAGTGGATGAAAGAGGTCTGCCTCCTCGAGCAGCAAAGCGTCCTCGAGAGCGACAAGAGCGTCGACGACCTCCGCAAAGCCCTCTCCAAAGAGCTCGGCGGCGACGTCACCATCAGCCGCTTCGCCCGCTTCCAGTGCGGTGAGGGCATCGACAAGCCCACCGGCGACGACTTCGCAGCCGAAGTCGCCAAAATGGCCGGCGGCTGATCGCCCCGTCATCCACGGGTACACAAAACGACGACCGGGCTCACAAGGCTCGGTCGTCGCGCTTTGTGCGGGTTCCGCCTCACCCAAAGAGCACGCAGCCACCACTCATGGAATTGAAAAAGCGGTACCCGCGGGGGTTCCCGCTAGACTTCCTTCGGGTGTGTCATGAAGCGTTTCATTGCGCGAGTATTCGGGGTCCTGGGCGCCTCCCTTTGCGCCGGATTTTCTGCCTGTAGTGACGCCGGCGATGCAGGCGGCTCCGGTGGCAACACCGTTGGTGGAGGCGTTTCCGGTGCGAGTAGCGCGACCGGTCGCGGTGGATTCATCGCTATTGCCGGCGGCAAAACCTCGACAGCTGCAGGTGGCCAGCAACATGGCGGTCACGTCGCGACTAATGGCGGATCTGGGCCCGCTTTTGGTGGCGCGTCAGCCGACGCTGGTATGGCCGGCGCTCCAACGGGAGGGTCGAATGCGAGTGCCGGCGCTGGTGGAGCCACGCACGCGGGCGGCAGGGTGGAAGGCGGCGGCGGCTCATCGACCGGCGGTACCCCATGTTGCTCAGCCGGCGCGGGCGCAGCCGGCGACATCGAACACAGCATTGGTGGTGAATCAGGAAACGGCGGTGCTGGCGGCCGCGTCGACATCGCCGAGGGTGGTGCAGCAGGCAGACCTGGTGATGATTCTCCACCCGGTTGCGTTCGCCCCACCTACGCCGTGCCTGTCAAAGTCAGAGCCATGGTGGCGCCCAACTGTTCATTCCCCGTCGAGTACATGGACACTCGCCACGTCAACGTCTTTCATGATTCGAGCGCGGGCTGGCTCGTAGACTTTCCCGACAGCCCATCTGCCGGCCCCTACCTGCTGCGCGAAACTGAAACCGGGTACGCCGCAGGCTCCACCTCGGCGCCCATGGGCGTTCCGCTCATCGGTTGGAGCGTGAACTGCAGCACCGGCCTCGTCCAGGTTTCCGGCATCTCTGGCGATTGCCTTACTGGCACAGGCTCATTTCAGTTCTCGGGACAGACATACGAATGTGCACTGTGGGCCGCCTTCGAGGGCTCCAGCTCACACTTCATCGGCGCGACATTGTTCCTGCGCGCCTACGGCACCTGCCGTCAAAACGCAACGTATCGTTTCACACTCACACGCCCCGATCAGAGCGTCAGCGTGGTTCAAGACTGGAGCCCCTCCAACTCATTCACCTGGAACACAGCCAGCGAAAAGATGGGCAACTACGCTTTCGTCGTCAGCGTCCGCAGCGAGGGACTCCCCGACGAATCCGTAACCATGCCGTACTATCTCATTCCGCCGCCGTAAGCCCCCGCAACGCGCTACAACCGCGCGCATGCGCGACCGCCGCAGCGCTGTCTCCGTCGACCTCGACGAGATCCATCACTACTTCGCAATCCACGGCCTCGGCGCCCCGCCGCCCGCAGCGGCCCACCTCGTTTACGACCTCGCCGTTCCGCGGTGCCTCGACTTCGCGCGCGACCTCCACATCCCCCTCACATTCTTCGTCGTCGCTTCCGACCTCGAGCGCCCAGAAAACGTCGGCATCCTCCGCCGAGCCCTCTCCCTCGGCCACGAGATCGCAAGCCACAGCAAAGACCACCTCTACGACCTCGTTCGCCGCCCCGTCGCCGAACAGCGCGAACAAATCTTCGGCGCCCTCGACCTCTTCGAACGCCACCTCGGCACTCGCCCCAAGGGCTTTCGCGCGCCCGGCTACACCGTCAGCGACCAACTCCTCCAAATCGTCGCCGAAGCCGGCCACACCTACGACTCTTCCGTCTTCCCGTGCCCGCCGTACTACGCCGCAAAAGCCGCGGCTCTCGGCTTCATGAAATTGCGCGGCCGCGCATCGAACGCGATCCTCGATGACCCGCGCGTGCTCACCGCGCCCACCCAGCCATACCGCATTGGCACTCCGTACACCGAGCGAGGCGAGGGGATCTGGGAGTTTCCGATTCAGGTAACGCGCGGGCCGCGCTTACCGTTCATTGGCACGGCGCTGACGATGGCGGGGCGATTTGGAGCGAGGGCGCTCACGGAGCTCGTGGTCGGGGAGCCGTTCGTGAACCTGGAGTTGCACGGGATCGATTTTCTCGATGAGAGCGACGGGCTGCACGCGTTGAGAGGGTATCAGCCGGATGTGAGGCTGAACCTTCGGTTGAAACGCTCAGTATTGCGATTAGCAGTCGAGCGGCTGAAGCAGGCGGGCAGTAGCTTCAGCCAACTGCGCGCTGCCGGGACATAAGCGTGGCGCACTTGCGGCCAGTTTGCCCAGATTCCATGGGCTTGCTCTGCCTCAGGGGACCTGATAGCGAACGCACCTATGCACTACGTGATCGGGTCGGGCCCATCCGGTGTTGCCGCCGCCAAAGCCCTCCTCGATGCTGGTGAGCAGGTAACGCTGTTGGATGCCGGGCAACAATGCGAGCCCGAGCGCCTCCAGGCTGCCCGCCGCTTAGCGGAAATCGGGCCCGAGCGCTGGCTGCCATCAGACCTTTCGTCCATCCGGCCGGCACAGGTCGATCGCTCACGCATCCCCATCAAGCTCAGCTACGGCTCGAGCTTCCCATATGGCCTCGAGGAGATGGAGCGGCTCGACCAAGTAGGAACGAAGTGCTTTCTCTCGCTGGCTCGCGGAGGTCTTTCCAACGTTTGGGGTGCGGCGGTTCTCCCTACGCTGCAGCGAGACATCGCGGACTGGCCCTTCGACCTTTCCGCGCTGACTCCGCACTACGCGCGAATTGCGGAGATTATGCCCCTCGCAGCCGATCACGACGATCTCGAGGAGCAGTTTCCGTTTTACCGTGCGCCGTCGCAATCGCTGCGACCATCAATGCTGGCGGCCAAGCTTCTCCGACGGATGAGTGCCCGCCGCAAGCAGCTCGCCGCGAGTGGCGTCACGTTCGGCAAATCGCGACTCGCCGTTCGAGCGCAGGCGAGCGCTTCGAGCCCGGGTTGTCAGTACACTGGCCTGTGTCTTTCGGGCTGCCCGTATTTCGCGATTTGGAGCACGGTGGATGTTCTAGAGCAGTGGCGCACGAAAAGCGCCTTTCGCTATCGCGGAGGGGTCATGATTGATCGAGTCGAGTCCCTGGCGGGTGGCTCGAAGGTTCGTCTGATAGGCAACGAGGGAGCTTCAGCGGCGCCCCTGGAATTGGAGGCCGATCGGGTGTTCCTTGCGTGTGGTCCCGTCTCGACCGCACGCATTGTTTTCGACTCTTTGAGGCTCTACGGCACTCCGGCCAGCTTGCAGTTCCAACCCTACTTTTTGCTACCGCTCCTGGCGATGCGTGGCGCCCCTGGCGTGGAGCGTGAACGCCTCCATACCCTCGCGCAACTATTCATAGAGCTGTTTGATCCAGCCGTTTCTGCCTACACCGTGCACTTGCAGGTCTACACCTTCAACGAATTCATTGCGAGCCGCGTAGCGCACTTCACCGGCTGGCTTGGTCGATTTCAGGGCATGGTTGGAAAACCATTTTTAGAGCGGCTGTTTGTCATTCAAGGTTATCTCCACTCGAAAGAGGGAGGTACCATCGAAGTCCGAGCCCGCCCTGACGAGCGTGGTGGTCGCGCGGGTCTGCAGCTGATCAGCCACCAACGTGAGCATACACGGCGCGCAGTCAGACGGGTCGCGTATAAACTGACAAGGCTGGCGCGCGACCTCGGCGCTGTTGCTTTGCCCCCGCTAATTGAGATGGGAGCGCCGGGTGACGGAAATCATATCGGAGGTCTTTTCCCTCACAGCGCCTCACCACGGCAGCTGGAGACGGATCTTCTCGGCCAGTTGCCGTTGCTGCCACGCGTGCACATCGTCGACAGCAGCGTACTTCCGAGCCTAGGCGCCACGACGTTCACGTACACTACGATGGCGAACGCAAATCGCATCGCGTCCATGATTGCGACAGGGGAACGTTGAAATGGCCTTTCGCACTGCTCCGCCGCCGTCCTCCACCGAATTGCGGCGTCTCGCTCACCTGCATGCTGCCACGCTGCCCGGTTCGATACTCGGCAACATGGGCGCGAACACCTTGGTGCGCTACTACGCCTGGGTTCTCAATTCGGGTACGGAGGAGTTGTTCGTTGCTGGGCGCGAGGAGGGCATTTGGGGCGCTGCTGTCGTGAGCATGGATCCCGGTAGCGTGACCAACCGGTTCGTTGGCAGCTCACCGCTGCGCTTCGGTAGTGAGCTTACACGCGCGCTCGCTCATCGACCGGTGCTGCGGCGGCAGGTGCTAGCCTTCGCGCGCGAGAAACTGAGTGCGCCCAGCGCGGACGCGAGCCTACCTGAGCTGATGCAGATCTTTGTCGATGGCTCGCGTGCAGGTCGCTCAATTGGAAGCGAGCTCCTATCGCGCGTGGAGGAATCGCTGAGGCAGCAGCGCGTTGCTGAGTACTGCGTGCGGACACTGCGAGACAACAACGCAGCGACCCTGAACTTCTATCGCCGACGAGGCTTCGTGGAGTTCGACGCGCGCGAGTTCTGTGGTGATGGGTACGTTTTTCTGCGTAAAGGATTGGCTAGCAAGCCCGCTGAGCAAAACTGAGGTCGTAAATGTCCGAAAGCGAAACCATCCAAAGCTTGAACCAGCCCCAGGTACTTGCACGCGCGAAGGGGAGGTTCTTCGTGCCGCCGGCGTCGCGTTTCCGCATTTATGGAACCCCTCACAACTATCTGTCCGTTGCGCGCGACCTCGTTTTGAATCGAGCCTGGGAAGACACCGCGCCGGTGGACGCTCTGGAGCGCGAAGTTGCCGAATTTTTGGGCGTACGGCACGCGTTGGCGCTTCCTCAGGCGCGTCTTGGGATTTTCTTGGCGATTCGTGCGCTAATCCAACCCGGACAAGAGGTCATCTTGTCTCCGTACACGATTCACGATGTCGTAAACATGGTCATCTGTGCCGGAGCGCGTCCTGTGTTCGCGGACATCGTGCCGGGCACCTGCAACATCGACGCCGCGCAAGTCGCCGCGTTGCTGAGCGAACGCACGGGCGCAGTGTTGGTCACTCATCTCCACGGCCTCGCGTGCGACGTCCACGAGATAGTAGAGCTCTGCGATGAGCGCGGGATTCCTGTTTTGGAGGATACGGCCCAAGCTTTTGGCGCAATGAGCAGAGGCAAGCGTCTCGGGAGTATCGGTCGAGCCGGCATTCTGAGCTTTGGCATGGCTAAGAACGTGAACAGCTTCTACGGTGGAATGCTGGTCACCAACGACAGCTCGCTGCACGAACGGCTAAAGCGCGAGCTCGAAAGTTTTCCACAGCAGGCGCCATCTTTCTTGTTGCAGCGCGTCGGATTTTGCCTTGTCGGTGACGTGTTGACATGGAGGCCAGTGTTCGACGCGGCCACCTACTGGATCTACCGTTACGGATACCTGCGCGGCATTGAAGCAATTACGAAACGCTGGCGCGGCGAAGATGATCCGCAACGTAAGACGGCGATTCCCGAGCTGTACTTGCGGCGCATGACGCCGATGCAAGCTCGGCTCGTGCGCCATGCGCTTCCAACGATCGACGCCGACAGCAAACAGCGCATCGAGAGCGCGCGTATGTATTTCGAAGGGCTTCGCGATCTTCAGCCACGCTTGACCCTTCCGCCGTTTCGGGACGATCTCTCGCATATCTATCTGGCGTTTCCAATCGAGGTCCCGGATCGGCACGCGCTGTTGAGATTTCTCACACAGCGCGGTCGTGATTTGACGATCCAGCATATCGGCAATTGCGCAGACTACGAGTGTTTCGCCGAGTTTCGACGCGACTGCCCGAACGCCCGGAGGACGGGTGATGGCGTTTTGCTTCTTCCCACGTACCCGGGCTACGGAAGGAACGAAGTCCAGCGGAACGTGCGTCTTATTCGCGAGTTCTTCGAGAGCTAGTTTCCACGCAGACGAACACGCCCGGGGCGTGCGGGGGTTGCCGCGCCGATTGGCGCGAGGCAGGAGAGCAGAAGCGCAATGCTTCCCTGTTTGTCGGCCGCAGCTGCCACTCAGTAATGCAGCTCAATTCTATGCCTCGGGTTTATGAATGGATAGGATGTCTGGTGTAGAGGCACGCTTACACTCACATACCTCTGAAGAAGGTAATCGCCTGGCCGCAAATGACTTGGTGATCCGTGGATTGCTTAAAATCTCAGCGCTTGTGACAGTCTTAGCCGGTGTGGTCGGTTGCAAAGACGACGTGTCCGTCGCCGAGCATCCGACCGCCGATCGCGCGAGTTTGTGTGCGGCTAGCGGGCTGCAGGCAAGTCCTGCCACCGCAAGTGTGAGCCGTGGAACCGTCGTACAGTTTGCGGCTGGGGGGGCGTGTGCACCGTCGGAGCAAGCGGAATACCAGTACTGGGTTTCGCCGCCGAATGGTCCCTGGGCAATCATTCGCCCATACGATTCCGACCCTAACTTCAGCTGGGATACGAGTGAGCTGGTCGAGGGCAAGTACGATTTTCAGGTCTGGGTTCGCGCAGCTGGGAGCTCCGCCGTTTACGAGACCTATGCCGCGCGAAGCGTACGGGTGCAGTCGACGAGCGCGTGCTTAGGCGCCGCGGCACTGGTTAGTAGTGCTGCCGGCAGCGTCGTCCCTGGTACGGCCGTCACCCTAACCGCGTCGAGCTCCGGCTGTGCTCAGCCAGAGTACAAGTTCTGGATGTTGGCCCCCAATGCCGGCTGGAGCGTCGTTCGCGATTTTGCGGCCGACCCGTCGTACTCGTTCGACACGAGCGCGATGCAGCTCGGTAGCTACGACTTCCAGGTGTGGAGTCGCGCTGCGGGCACTGAGGCGGCTTATGACGCGTACGCTGGCGCTCGCGTGACGCTGGCGAGCGAGGCCGCGACACCGTGCTCGGGCAGCGCCGCCATGAGCGCGAGTCCAGCGCGGGTGGCACACGTAGGTGACACGATTCAGCTAACTGGGTCCGCGAGTGCATGTGCCACACCAGAGTACGAATTTTGGATGCTGCCGCCAGACGGTGGTTGGCGCATCGTACGTCCGTATGCGGCGGATCCGAGCTACGCCTGGCAAACGACTGGCGCAGCTTCGGGCGCCTACCACTTCCAAGTGTGGATGCGCGCGGCGGGCAGTCAGGCGAGCTACGACGCATACGGCGGCTTGCGTTTTCAGCTGGAGCCCGCTCCCGAGGTGTGTTCGGCGGCCCAGCTTCAGTTCTCGTCGCTCGGCACCCTGGTGGCGGGCGCGGTGCAGGGTTCGTCGCTAACGGTCTATGCTGGCGCAAGCGGCTGCTCAGATGCTCAATACCAATTCTGGGTGCAGGATCCGAGCGGAGTCTGGTCGTTGTTCCGAGACTGGGATTCCTCGTCGAGCTTTGAGTGGCAGACGTCCGGAATTTCCGTAGGGACGTACAACTGGCAGGTTTGGACGAGGCAGCGGGGGAGCAGCGCCGAGTACGAAGCTTACACGGGCGGGTCTGTCGAAGTGTGGCCCACGAGCTACGGCTCCAACGGTCTCGTCGACGACCGTACGATCACGATTCAATCCGACGAGGATGCCACGAACCTGCGCGCGCGCATGGTGCAGGCGATTTGGGGTCGCGCAGGGTTCCCATCGCTCGATCAGCTCCCCATCGTGCGACGGAACGTGGCGAGTCCGATGACAGGTCTTTCGAATCTGGCGCGCGTCGATGAGCTCGACATTTCGATGCCCGCGCGCAGCAACGAGGGAGCCGACATTCAGGTCGAGGCGCGGGCATATCACTTCATTCCGAGCTCGTCCGTCCGAGCTCGAGCCGTTGTTTTGCTCCAGGGGCATGATTGCGCGCTCGACGATAGTCATAGCGATGATGACGAGGGGGCCGGCATGTGGCGTACCGTCAGCTCGTTGTTGACCAATGGTTACTCGCCAATCGTAGTGCAGATGGCCCAGCTTACGACCTCACAGTGTGGTTGTCCGAGCGATTGGCAGGACTGTGCTCATCCACATGACTGGTTGTTCGATCATGTGTCGTTCGATCCGGAGACCGGCGGCGCCATGCGGTTCTTCGTGGAGCCAACCGCACGCGTGCTCAACTACCTACAAACGCAGGCTGAGGTCGACGAGTTCCCTCAGTACTCGGACTTCAGCGCCGTGGGCCTTTCTGGCGGCGGCTGGACAGCCACTGTATATGCTGCGTTGGACCCCCGGGTCAGCCTCAGTGTGCCGGTCGCGGGTACGCTACCCTTGTATTTGCGCGGGCCGGGAGAGGCTGGCGATAGAGAACAGCACGACCCGACGTTCTACTCAGTCGCGGGATACTTGGATATATATCTCCTGGCTGCGTACGGCATGGGACGCAAGCAGGTCCAGGTACTGAACCGAAGAGATAGCTGCTGTTTCGGTGAACTTCAGCGCGCACCCGAGGGAGAGGGAGCGTACGACCGCCAGTTGCGCGCGTACGAGGGCCGCGTGCGCGAAGCGCTGAGTACGCTTGGGACGGGGCACTTTCGGCTCCACATCGACGAGGCCGCTGCGGAGCATCAAATTTCTTGGAGTACAGTCGTCGACACGCTCATCGCCGAGCTCAGTCAAACACGCCGCAGCGTTGGCGCCGCCTCGAAGCTGCACGCTTTCGTGCGCGGTATGAACGGAACTCTTGCGCAGCACACGCCTGAAGGCTGGCGCGACGCTGGCATAGCCGTCGTGGGTGTGCCGTCCGTGATCGGGCGCGCGGAAGGAAGTTTCGATATCTTCTATCGAGCACCAGAATCGAACCAGCTCTCGTATAGCTTTGGTACCTCCTTGGAGTGGACCTCACAGGACCTGCCGAGTTCCGTTCGAATCAATAGCGATCCGGTGGCTGCCAGCTGGGGCGACGGCCACTGGGATGTCGTCGCGGTTGGCAGCGACTACGAGCTCTATCACTGGTGGTCGCACGGCAATGGCATTCAGTTCCAGCCCGTTGCTAGAGGGCTTCGGGTGCGCGGCCTTCCCGCGCTCGTGGCACGCGCACCGGGCCAACTCGATTTGTTCGTTCGGAATTCGGATCGCGCACTGATACACCTCGCATCCGACGGAGAAGGCCCATGGGTACTCGAAGAGTTGGGCGGGCGCTTCTTGGGCGTTCCAGCCGCTGTCGCTGAACCCAGCGACGGGATGGGCGTATACATCTCAGACGTGAACGGTGGCCTGGTGCGGGGCGCGCCTGCTGTTTCGGGTTGGGGTTGGACGGCTATGCGCGCGCCCCTCGGCGATGTGTTGAGCGGCTCCCCGAGCGCGGCGGTAAAAGAGGACGGAACCGTTCAGGTGCATGCGCGCACGACTGGCGGCTCCCTCGGCACGTTTTCTATCGCGAATGGCTGGGCTTACGAGAATCAGGGGGGGAATATCGTTGGCTCCCCGACGGCGTTTCCGGGCGGAGCGTTCGCGCGCGGTCAGCGCGGCGAGCTTCTACGCCTCGAGGGTCAAAGCTGGGTCCAGTTGGGGGGCAACTTCGACTGAGTGTGGCGCTGGCGGAACCCGCCTCAGGAATGTTACTTCCCCGGAGTGGTGTTCTCACCGGCACGAGACCGAGCGCCGATCGCGTTTTGGGCTGGAGACGCGGCAGAGAAGGGATCATTCACCGAGCCAGCCTTGGTTGCTCCTCATGCGTGCGGCATTCACGCTCCGTTGAGCCAGTCTGCTTTTTCGATGATGCATCCGAACCGCGCGATGGGTTCCCAGCTTCTTCTTGGGCACGTCGCGTGAGGCGCTCTCGACGTGAGCGCCTCGCAAAATGCTCGTGGTCCGCGGCTTGCGGCGCTCCGCTTGACTGAGGTAGAAGACGCGCACGATGTGTGGAATCGCCGGCGTTGTTCGGCCTGACGGGGCTCCTTGCGAGACGCAGCTATCGGCAATGGTTGCGGCCCTTCGGCATCGCGGGCCCGACGCGTCGAGAGTGGTCGACGTCGACGGTGTAGCGGCGTTTGGCCATGCACGACTCTCGATCATCGATCTTTCTGAACGTGCTACGCAACCAATGACGGATGCGAGTGGGCGTTACACCTTGACTTTCAATGGAGAGATCTACAACTTCCGTGAGCTTCGCGAGTCGTTGCTCGAGAAGGGACACACCTTCAAGACCACCTCGGATACGGAGGTTGTCGTTGAGGCGTTCGCGGCATGGGGTGTTGCCGCGTTCGAACGCTTCAACGGGATGTTCGCGCTCGGTGTGTGGGATCGATATGAGCGCGAACTCGTGCTCGCGCGTGACCGTTTTGGCGAGAAGCCGCTCTACTACGGTCATCTGGGCCGAGTCTTCGCGTTTGCCTCGGAGCTCCGAGCGTTGCGCGTCGCGCCCGGCTTCATTGAGAAGCCTCCTTCAATCGCGGCGTTGAATCACTACCTCGCGCTCGGCTACATACTAGGTCCGCTTTCGGCGCATCCTGACGTGCTCAAGCTGCCTCCAGCGACATACCTGCGTGTGAAGCCCGGCGCACCGCCGCAACTGACGCGCTATTGGGACTATGCCAGCTGCTTTCGAAGGCGGTGGCTGGGATCGACAAATGACGCCATCGAGCGTCTGCGACATCACCTGGACCGCGCGGTATCGGAGCGCCTGGTGGCGGATGTGCCAGTTGGAACCTTCCTAAGCGGCGGTCTCGACTCGAGCACGCTGACAGCGATCGCCAAGCGACACCTGCCATACGAACTTCACACTTTCAGCGCTGGTTTCGAGCAGCCGAGCTACGACGAATCATCAGACGCCCGCAATGTTTCGAAGGTCCTCGAGACCATCCACCACGAGCTCTCGATTTCGCGTGGCGATGGTCCGCGCATGACACGCGAAGCGATCGCCGCGTACGATGAGCCATTCTCGGACACGTCACTCGTGCCGATGGTTCAAGTGAGCGCGCTTGCTGCACGTCACGTGAAAGTGGTGCTGGGCGGCGATGGCGCCGACGAGATCTTTGCAGGCTATGCCACGTATCGGGCGGATCGGTGGGCGCGCCGAGTACGCTGGATTCCGAGCCCGGCGCGCGCACAGATCGCACGGCTGGTCGTGTCGCATCTGCGTGAATCGCGAGCGAAAATGAACTTGGGATTTCGCGCCCGTCAGTTCGCGCGAGGTATGCCTCACGACTACCGGCGCGCTCACTATTCCTGGCGTGAGCTTCACACTGTGGCGGAGCGAATAGCGCTCCTCGGGGCCGAGCACTCCGAGGAGGTACGCGCTTCGGATCCCTTCTTGTCATTCGCGGAGCACTACGCGGAGGTCGGGGGTCTGGATGAGCTTTCCCAGCACCTCTACGTCGACGCCAAAACGTGGCTAGTGGACGACATCCTAGTCAAGCTTGACCGCGCCACCATGGCGTCCTCCATCGAGGGGCGTGCACCGTTTCTAGACGGCCCTCTCGTCGAATTCGTGGCCAGCCTACCTCCAGAGTTGAAGCTTGCGGGGAGCAGCGAGAAGGTCGCGCTGCGTCGCGTAGCGAGCTCGCTGGTGCCGGCGTCCGTGCTGCGAAAAAAGAAAGCTGGCTTCAACGCTCCCGTGCACGAATGGTTCGCGTCGGGAGAGAACGAGCATCGCCTGCTGAACATGAAGGTCGCGAAGCACTGGCTAGGAGAGCCCTGGCCAGCCGCAACCGGTGTGGGGAGCGCGTGAACGACTCTGAGCTTAAGGGACCGAGCAGTGCCTCACGAGAGGTCGCGCGTTTGTGGACGACGCAACCGCGCCAGCTTAGCGTGGTGATTCCTGCTCTCAACGAGGAGCAGGCGATTCGCGAGACGATCCAATCGATTCGAAACTCGCTGACGAGTCGCGGCATCGAGCACGAGATCATCGTGGTAAGCGACGGGTCGACGGATGCTACGGCCTCCCGCGCGCGCGAGGCTGGCGCGATCGTAATTGAACACCCTCAACCCGGGGGTTACGGCAAGTCTCTGAAGGATGGAATTCTATCAGCGCGCTACGATCTGATTGGCATCACCGATGCTGACGGTACGTATCCCAATGAACGACTACCAGAGCTGCTCGACTTCGTGCTGACGAACGGCTTCGATATGGTGGTTGGCGCACGCACCGGCCGCGAGTACCGCGGCACGTTTTTGAAGATGCCGGCGCGCCGCGTGTTCCTCTGGCTTAGCGAGTACGCCACTGGAACCAAGATCGACGACATCAATAGCGGTCTGCGCGTATTTCGTCGTGATATTCCCCTCCGTTTCATTCACACCATCTCGAACGGCTTCAGCTTCACGACCACCATCACACTGGCGGCCCTGTTGAATGGCTATTACGTGAAGTACGTGCCGATTGACTACCATAAGCGAGTTGGTCGATCGCACGTTCGCTACTGGCGTGACAGCCTGCGCAGCTTCCAGATAATCGTAGAGAACATCCTCTACTACAACCCACTCAAGCTATTTCTCCTCATCTGCCAATTCCTGCTTGGAATTGCGGCGACTGGGTTCGCGCTGATGTTCCTGTTGCCGCACGCACCGTGGCAAACATTGGGTGCGATGTTGGCATCGGGAGGTTTGATTTCTGCGTTGCTGGTCGCAGCAATCGGGCTTTCGGCGTCGCTCGGGCGTATTACCGCCTACGCCGCGCATAGCCGCGAAACGCAGGCCGCACGCTCGGAGCTCGATCGACATCGACGTTTGCAGGCGGCATCGCGCCCACGCGAATTGGAAAACGAGAAGAGCGAATCGTGCAACTGACCGGAGATCGCGCGGTGCGAAGCCGCTGGCTGATCGCTGCGGTTGTGTTCGCGTTGGTCTGGTCGCTACGAAGCCCCATCATCGTCCCCGATAGTCTCACTTACATGGAGGCATGGCCGACGCGGCCGCCGCTGCTGCCGCTGGTCTACAACGCGTGGAAGGCGGTTGGCGGAGGCGCTTTCGCCGTGCGCGCCACAATCTTCGTCCAGGCCTTGGTTGCTCTGCTGAGCTCGGGGTTGTTGCTTCGCGCAACAGCGGCGTTGGTGTCTTTGGGTTTGGTGGCGCGGGCATTCGTGCTTGGCGCCTTGATGTTGCCCCAACTGAAAGCGGCGTCGACGATCGCGAGCGAGTCCTTTGCCTATTCGTTCGTCTGCATTTTTTGCGCAATACTGGTAGGTGGAATTCGAGGCCAAGTCAGCGTTTGGCGCGGCTTGGCGCTCGTATCCGCCGCGCTCGCGGCGTACGCAACGCGCGCCCAATTCATTTATCTCGTCCCGCTTTCAATACTCGCGGCTGCCGTGGGCTGCCATTGGTTGCGACGACGCGAGCGAGTCCTGCTGCTGGGCGGCTCAGTGCTTCTGGCGGGCACCGTTTTGGGCGCGACGGGCCTCTATTTGAAGCACCGCAGTGGAGCTCCCGGCGGAGTTTCCGTGATGGGAGTCCAGCTCCTGACGTCGGTGGTACATGTTGCGGTCCGCAATGACCTCAATGCGGCTCAGCTTGGTAAACATCGGGTATTCGCCGAATCGCTCTACGCGCGCCTCGAGCGTGATGGGCTGCTCGCAAGCCAACGTGATCCCGCTTCAGGCGAAGTTGCCAGTAGCTTTTTCGCCGAGCGCTACAACATGATCCTCGTGCGCATGGCGGACGAGTTTCAAAAGACGGAGCTCGCGCACGCCGCCCCAGTGAAACAGTCTTGGCTGTGGGGATTGTCCGCCGAACAGCTGCGTGACCTGGACGCCGCCACAATCAGCGTTGCAACGAGTCTGATGCGCAGCAATTGGCGCCGCTATCTCGGTCTTGTTTTCGGCTCGGTTTGGGAATGGCACCGGTACTTTTGCATCACGGTTCTGTTTGTGTCGGCGTTTGCCGTCGCAGAGCTGTGCAGAAATCGTTTCTCCCGCGCCGCCTGGCTCATGGCGCTGAGTGGGGCTGCATGGCTCACCAACATTTGTGTGGTTACGCTGGTGGAGCCGCCGCTTTACCGCTACAGCTTTTATTTCGATGCTATATTTTTAGCGACTCTTTGCGCTGTCGTGGCGGACGCGCTCGGCGCTTCGGTTGCAACGCGAGTCGCCGTCGCGAGTACCGGGGTAGGGCCTGGCGAATGACCGCTGCAAAGCGCTGGACCAGTGCAGTTCCCTTGGCTACGCTCGCCGCGCGTTCGTTCGACGCAGGACAAGGAAAGACGACGTGACCTCGCTACGCGATCAAACCGTGAGTGATTTCGGAGAACAATGGTCGACGCTCAGGTTCGACGAAACGCAGGAGGGCTACTACGCCTCCGACGCACTCTTCGACGACCTGGTTCAGCCGTTGGTTTCGCCCTCGGAATTCAAGGGCAAGAGCGTCGCCGACATTGGTAGCGGCACTGGGCGCATCGTGAAGATGCTCGCGCGCGCAGGCGCGTCCCGAATCGTTGCCGTAGAGCCGTCGGAAGGTTTCGCGAAGGTGGTCGAGAACACGGCCGCCTTCAAGGATCGCGTGACCTACGTCAACGCGCGCGGTGATGAGCTGCCGTTGGGCTTGGACCTCGATTGGGTGGTGTCGTTCGGAGTCATCCATCACATCCCAGAGCCGGATCCGGTCATGCGACGCGCGTATCAAGCCCTCAAGCCCGGGGGTAAGATGGTCGTTTGGTTGTACGGTGCCGAAGGCAACGGTGCATACCTGGCGCTCGCGCGTCCCTTGCGAGCCGTGACGACTAGGTTGCCGCACAGCGCGCTCAACGCGGTTACCGCGACGCTCGACGTGCCGTTGCGCGCCTACATTGCGCTTTGCCGGCGCTTTCCATTGCCGATGCACGACTATATGAACAACCACATCGGCAAGTTCTCCGACAAGATTCGGCGCTTGACCATTTATGATCAACTGAATCCAGCGCACGCCAAATACTACACTCGCCAAGAGGCCTACGAGCTATTCGAGCGCGCTGGGTTTACCGACATCCGCCTGCACCACCGTCACGGCTACAGTTGGCTGGTGGTTGGATCACGTCCCCCGGGGTAGGGTGGTGCCGAGCCTCGATTGCTAGCGCCAACTTCGTCGACCAGTCGTTCGTTTCGCCCTCGGCGTAGGAGGTTGGCTGCGTGAAGTGCTCGGGCATGCCCCTGGAGGCATGGGCGTGACGTCGCGTCTCGCGTGGGCGCAGGCCGGCGCTCAGCGTCTGCTGAGTTCGACCAATCGCAGGGTCGCTTGGGCAACGCTGATCGTAGGCACGCTGAGCCTCGTGGCCAAGCTCGCGGTTGCTGGCAAGGACCTACTGGTCGCGAATCGATTTGGAACGCAGGATGCGCTCGACGCGTTTCTCGTGGCGTACACGGTGCCGCTGTTTGCGAGCAGCGTGGTCTGCGGTTCGTTCAACTCAGCGCTGATTCCGACCTTGGTCGAAACCCGAGAGCGCGACGGCGTTGCCGCGGCTCAGCGGTTGTTGTCCACGGTGATGGTATTTACCCTGGGCCTCCTGCTGCTGGTTTCAGTGGCGCTCCTCGCGGCAGCACCGGTGCTCCTGCCATTGCTGGGCGGCAACTTCGGTGAAGGCAAGCTGAAGCTCACGTTTTCGCTGTTCCTGCTGATGTCACCGATTTTGGTGCTGAGCGGGGCGAGCACGCTCGGCGGAGCGGTGTTGAACGCGGAGAACCGTTTCGCGTTGGCCGCTATCGCGCCTTTGGCTTCGCCAGTGCTGACAGGCATTGCATTGGTCGTCGCTCCGCCGGCGTTTGCAATTCACGCGATGGCCGTTGCTACGTCGCTTGGTTCAGTCGCTGAAGCTGCGATCGTGGGTATCGGGGTCTCGCGGGTGGGCTTTTCGCTGATTCCGCGTTGGCACGCCTGGGGTCCAGCCGCGCGGCACGTGTTGAGACAATACGTACCCATGGTTGCTGGCGCGCTCGTGCTGAGCAGCTCGGGCTTGATCGGTCAAGCATTCGCTGGCTCATTGGGGCAGGGTAGCGTCTCCGCATTGAACTACGGTAACAAGCTGGTCTCGTTCGTCGCCGGGATCGCGGCGTTGAGTCTTGGCACCGCGGTCCTGCCTCAGTTCTCCAGTCTAGTCGCGCGGCGGGACGCTCGTGGCCTGAGACACACGCTTTCGACCTACACGGGGCTGGTGTTATTGAGCATCGTGCCGCTGACCTTGGTCTTAGTCCTCGCCTCGACGCCGATCGTACGCTTGGTATTCGAGCGTGGAGCGTTTACGGCGAGCGACACCCTGGCTGTCGCTCGCGTTCAGTCCTGCTTCGTCTTGCAGCTGCCGTTCTACATCCTGGGCACGTTATTCGTACGGCTGATCTCGGCGTTCGGCGGCAACGCAATCTTGCTTCGGATCGCCATTGCCACGCTCGCGCTATACATTGCGCTCGGCTTCTGGCTGACCCGAGCGATGGGAGTGGCAGGCATCGGCCTTGCTACGTCAGCGATCTATATGGTTTCAGCGCCTTGGGCCGGCTGGACCTGTTGGCGGCTCCTGCGGGACATGGAGCGGTCGCCGCGCGTCGCGGGCGGGGACAGCGGGAATTGAAGGAGATCAACGCGCGGCGTTGGGCTTGGCTCTCGAGCGTGAGCGTGATAAGTGCCCGTTTGTAGTGTGAAAAGCTCGAGGCTGGGGCCGCGGGCACGCGGCGACCGGCTCTGAATTTCTCGGCCCGCTGCGGCATCAGACGTTTCCCGTCGCGAAATCAGCACGTTGCATGGCGATTACTTCACAGTTTCCCCAAGGCGCTCCGATTCAGCCTGCTGCACTGCAGGAGCCAGCAGATGCGGAGCCGTCGCTGGGTTTTCTCGCGATCTGGCGTGCCGTTCGCAAGTATTGGCCGACAGCAGTGCTCGCTTTCGCCGCCATCGCGCTGGCGAGTACGTTCTTCACGCTGAGCCGCACCAAAATCTATCAGGCGCAAGCCACGCTCGAGCTCGATCCGAATCCTCCTCGTCCGCTTGGAAAGGAAGTGGACGCATTTTCGGACATGGGCGTCGGAACGTATCTCGACAACCGAGAATACTATGGGACGCAGTTCAAGATCATCACGTCGATGCGTGTCGCCGTCGCGGTAGTGAATGCGCTCGGGCTGCAGAGCGATGGTGCTTTTCTCGCGAACAAGCCGCCGGGCTCGGTCGCGCCTGGGAAGGTCATTACCGCAGAGGAAGCGGCGGAGGTGTTGCGTAGCCGTCTGTCTGTTACGCCCGTGCGCGACAGCCGGCTCGCTACCGTTCAACTCGAAGACGCGAGTCCGGTGCGAGCTCAGCGTATTCTCTCCACGCTGATCGATACCTATGTGGAGCAGAATCTGCAAAACGCCTTGGCTTCGACTGGCGCAGCTACGGAGTGGTTGCGAAGCCAGCTTGACAAGCTGAAGACGGAGCTCGAATCGAGTGAGATGGCGCTTCACGACTACAAGGTCGAACGCAATCTCCTTTCGATGGCGCTCGATGATCAGTCGAACATGCTGCGTGAAGAGATGAAGCAGCTGAACGACGCGCTCACGAACGTTCGTACCAGGCGGGCAGAACTCACTGCGCGCCGTCGCGAGCTGATGAAAGTGGAGGCGAACGATCCATCCAATTTGCCCGCCTCTGAGCTTCTCTCGAGCCCGCTGCTTCAAGCTTTCCGGCAGCACTACGTCGACTCTAAGCGGGACTACGATAGCTTGATGGGGGAGGGCAAAGGTCCGGAGCATCCTCTGGCGATCGCCGCGGCGGCACGCGTTGCTGTGGCACGAGAAGCCCTGCTGACGGAGGTTCGAAACATTCAGGGAGCGTTGGATCGCGACGTGGCTGCCGTAGCAGCGCATGAGGGCAGCCTCTCGGGGATGCTGGAGCACGCCAAGCGTCAGGCACTGGACCTGAACTTGCCGGAGATCGAATACAATCGCCTGCTCCGCTCGAAGGAGAACAACGAGAAACTGTACTCGTTGGTACTGGAGAAGACGAAGGAGAGCGACCTTACGCGCATGATGCGCGTGAACAACATCCACGTCATCGATCGACCCCTAGTTCCGCGCGATCCAGTGCGTCCGAAGGTTGCAATCAACATTGGCATTGGCCTACTCGCCGGGGTGCTGGTTGGCATTGCCGCGGCCATGGGGCGCGCGTTGTTGGACAACACGGTCAAGACGCCGGACGACGTGACACGCGATCTCGGGATCCCCTTCTTGGGCTTGCTTCCAGAGATCGAGCAGACTGATTCGGCGCCGCAGAAGGTCAGACGCAGGTCTCGCCGTCGCGTATCGAACGAAGCGGTTGGGCGCAAGGAGTTCATCGTTCACGAAAGGCCAACCAGCGGCACGGCGGAAGCGTCGCGCGCCATTCGCACCAACCTCCTATTCATGGCGCCGGACCATCCCTACTCGTCGCTGGCTGTCACCAGCGCCGGCGTGGCGGAGGGTAAGACCACGGTGGCGTGTTGCATCGCCATCACCATGGCTCAGACCGGGCAGCGCGTATGCTTGGTCGATTGCGACCTGCGGCGTCCGCGCGTGCACCGCATCTTCGGTGAGAATTTGGAACGCGGCGTGACGTCCGCGCTCATCGCCGAAGAACTGAACATCGAAGAACACCTGATTCAAACGCACATTCCCAATCTCACAGTCGTGGCGGCCGGTCCGCTGCCACCCAATCCAGCCGAGACGTTTCACAGTCAACGCTTCGCGAATCTGCTCGCCACGCTCAAGCGGAACTTCGATCGGGTGATCATCGATACGCCGCCAGTATTGGCCGTGACTGATGCCGCGATTCTTTCCCGTTTGGTGGATGGTACCGTACTCGTCGTGCGCGCCTTCACCACCAGCAAGGAGCTAGCGCGCCATGCAGCTAGAACCGTGCGCAATGTTGGCGGCACTACGATCGGCGTCGTTCTCAACGCCGTTGATCTGCATCGCAACGACTACCACTACTATTCGTATCAACGGGACGGCTACAGCAGCAATACGGAGTCGGTCGTTCCGCCCGAAGCGCCGGCGCCGTCCGTTTAGCTCCTCTTCGGAACTTCTGTTCAGGAGGAGTGAGAGGCTACGCATCCTGCTATGTGTGGACTAACGGGGTTCTTTCAGTCTGGCTGCGCAGCAACGCCCGCGGAACAGCTTGAGCAGGCGCGCGCGATGGCCGATACGATCGTTCATCGCGGCCCTGACGACGGCGGAGAGTGGGGTGAGCCAGAAGCTGGTTATGCGGTCGCATTTCGACGGCTGGCGATCATCGATCTCTCTGCGGCCGGTCACCAGCCGATGACCTCGCACTCTGGCCGCTATGTGATTGCGTTCAATGGCGAGGTGTACAACTTCGAAGCCATTCGCAAGCAGCTGCAGGCGGAAGGTCATGCGCCGACGTATCGAGGTCACTCCGACACGGAGGTGATGCTGGCTGCCATCGAGGCTTGGGGCCTTCGGAAGGCAGTGCAGAGCTTCGTTGGGATGTTTGCTTTCGCTCTGTGGGATCGTGAGGAGCGATCGCTTCACCTCGTGCGCGACCGCTTGGGCGTGAAGCCCATGTACTACGGCGTCGCGAATGGCGTGTTGCTGTTTGGTTCGGAGCTAAAAGCGCTTCGCAAGCACCCTGCATTCTCGCCTGCTCTCGATCGTGGCGCGCTCGCGCTATTCCTGCGGCATTGCTACGTGCCGGCCCCTTACAGCATCTACTCGCAGTACCGAAAGCTGCCGCCGGGTTGCATCTTAAGCGTTCGCGACTCACACGAAGTGCTGCCAGCCCCCGAGCCCTACTGGTCACCGTTCGAAGTGGCGCAACGCGGTTTGGCGGATCCGTTGGTTGGAAGTGACGTGGAGCTCACGGATGCCCTCGATGCTCTGCTGCGCGACGCGATCTCGCTCCGCATGGTCGCCGACGTGCCGATCGGTGTTTTCTTATCTGGCGGCATCGATTCATCCGTCGTCGCCGGCATCATGCAATCGGTGAGCTCGCGTCCGATTCGCACGTTTTCTATCGGGTTCGAGGAGAGTAGCTACAACGAGGCGCCACACGCCAAAGTCGTAGCAACTCACCTGCGTACGGATCACACGGAGCTTTACGTGTCACCGCGCGAGACGCTCGACGTGATTCCCAAGCTGCCTACCCTGTACGACGAGCCGTTTGCGGACTCGTCTCAGATCCCGACGTATCTCGTGTCTGCAATGGCGCGTCGCCTCGTCACAGTGTGTCTGACTGGTGATGGCGGCGACGAGTTGTTTGCTGGCTACAACCGCTACGCGTACTGTGAGCAAATCTGGCGTGTACTCTCGCGGCTCCCAACGCCGGCGCGACGTGCTGCTGCGCGCGGACTGAGTTCCGTGCCACGCGAGCTATGGGACTCCGGGCTGACGCACCTGCGACCTTTGCTGCCGCGCATGCTGCGTTTCGAACACCCGGCGGACAAGATCGAGAAGCTTACGGGCATTTTGACATTGGATGATCTCAACGCCGTATATCTCGCGCTCGTGTCGAGCTGGAGAGTGCCCGCACGTGTAGTGGTTGGCGGCAGCGAGCCTCCCACGGCTCTAAGTAACGGTGACGGCGTTAGCATCTCGAACCCCACGCTGCGAATGATGTATCTCGACCTCGTCACCTACCTACCTGACGATATCTTGGCCAAGGTCGACCGCGCGAGCATGGGTGTGAGTCTGGAAGCGCGCGAACCGCTGATAGACCATCGCTTGGTCGAGTTCGCATGGCGGCTGCCCTTCGAGGTCAAGGCACGTGGGGGCGTAGGGAAGTGGATTCTGCGCCGCGTGCTCGATCGCTACGTGCCGCCTGCGTTATTGGATCGCCCGAAGATGGGGTTCGGAGTGCCGGTCGCCAAATGGCTCAAGGGGCCGTTGCGTGGCTGGGCTGAGGAGCTTTTGTCGACTCGCAGATTGAAGTCCGGCGGCTTTCTTGCTCCGGAACCAATTCAGGAACGCTGGCAAGAGCACCTTTCCGGTGGCGTCAACGCGAGCAGCGAGCTCTGGCCTGTGCTGATGTTTCAGGCTTGGCTTGCAGAGAATCCGGGCGCTGCGTAGCTAATCGTCTGAATTCAGGCGCTCGCCAACTGCGGAAAACGCTCCGCCAGGACCTCGGCGAGCGTCGTGAACTCGAATTCCGCGAGAAGTCGTTCGAGCTTGGGTTCAGTGGTCCGCAGCCGCGCATAGTGAGTGAGCATTGCTCGGCGTCGGAAGCGCACGCGCGGATGCTCGGGATCGAGCTCCCAGGGGTGAAGGTAGAAGACGCAAGGAAATTGCTCCCGCTCGTGAGATTGCAGGTTCGCCCGCGTCAGCGCGTACGGATACAGTCTGAAGTACGCGCCGCCCGTGCTCGGCAAATTGCGGCCGAGCACGCGCCGAGTCGAGAGCGGAAATTCACACAGGGGGCCGCTTGCGGTTTGCACGAGTGTCGGGCGTCGCGAGAAGTCTTCAATGCCGTAGCGCCAGTTCTTCACTGGGAAGATCGAGGAATCGAAACGGATGCCTTCGGCTCGCAAGATGTCGAGCGCCCACAGGCTGCGCTTCGTAATCGAGAAATACGCGGCACGATAGGAAGTTACAGGTTTTCCGGTGCAATTCTCGAGATCACGGATCGAAGCTCGCGTTTCGTCGCGGAAGCGGTCGGGCGACATCTCGTAAATGAGATCGTGCGACAAGCCGTGCGAACCGATGTCGTGCCCAGCGGCGACGATATCGCGCAAGAGGGTGGGTTCTTCCTGCGCTATGCTGCTCAACGCGAAGAAAGTGGCCTTGGCCTTCCGCGCGGCGAGCCGCTCGAGCAAGCGATCCGTTCCGACTCGTAGCCTACGCACGGCACTGGCCTTCTGCTGCCCAGAAATCGGAATGCCGTGGTACCAGTCTTCGAGGTCGACGGTGAATGCGTGCTTCATCTCGTTGATCGCCGCGCGTGAGTCATCGCAGTTTGGCTCGGCATACAAAGCCGAGCCGGAGCCGCGCTAGATCGAGCGCTCGTAGGCGATGACGTCCTTCAGGATTTGATCGAGTCCGGCTTGGGGTGCGAACCCAACCAACTCTCGCGCCTTCGACACATCAGGCACTCGTCGAAACATGTCCTCAAAGCCTTCCTCGTAGGCTTGTTCGTAGGGGATTGTTTCGATGGCAGAATCCGACCCGGCTAGACTGCGAACGCGCTGTGCGAGATCGATGATGGTGATTTCCTCGCTGCTGCCGATGTTGAAGACTTCGCCCACGCTGCGATCGGTCCGGCACAATTTTTCGATCGCTCCGATCACATCCTTTACGTGGCAGAAGCAGCGCGACTGCTGTCCGGTGCCGAAAACGGTGATCGGCTTATTACTGATCGCCTGCCGCACGAAGTTCGGAATTACCATACCGTACTGCCCGGTTTGACGCGGCCCGACGGTGTTGAAGAGCCGGATCACCGTCGTTGGAAGGCGCTTCTCCTTCCAGTACGCCAAGGTCAAGAACTCGTCGATGAGCTTGCTTGCCGCATAGCTCCAGCGCCCCTTGCTGGACGGGCCAAGAACGAGATCCTGATCTTCGCGGAAAGGAAATTGCGAGCTTTTGCCGTAGACCTCGGAGGTGCTCGCAACCAGCACGCGCTTGCGCTTCTTCGCGGCTGCCGCCAGCACGACCTCGGTGCCACGGATATTCGTTTCGATCGTGCGCACGGGACTCTCGACGATCAGCTTGACACCCACGGCGGCGGCCAAGTGAACGACGATATCCGCACTGTCGACGAGTTCGGACAACAGCGGCAGGTTGGTTACCGTGTCGACGTGGAAATGGAAGCGTCGATTGTTGCGGATGGCCGCTACGTTGCGAGCGTTGCCGGTCGACAAATCGTCCAGAACGAAGACCTCGTCGCCCTGGGCCAGCAGCGACTCTGCCAAGTGGGACCCGATGAATCCCGCGCCGCCCGTAATCAACCACGTCGTTGTCATGCGTTGTTTTCTTCCTACTCAGGAGGGAGAGCGCTGAACGGTCCCGAGAGTACTCGTGAGGCCAGGCGCCATCCCTTGGTCGTCGATCGTCTAGCACTGAATGGGTTGCCGCCACCCACACAAAAGTTCGAGCGGCCGGCTAACCAAGCGAAGTGGACGGCATTCGTGCGAAGCTCGCTACACTTTGCGGTATGTTGCCGCGCCCACGATGACGAGCCCATTCCAATACTTCTGCCCCACCTGCGTCGTCCCCTTGGCTGACTCGAAGCGTGGCAACGAGACACAGCTCCGATGTAGCAACGGTCATAGCTTTCCAGTGGATCGCGGCATGCCGCGCTTTGTTGCGGACGAAGGCTATTCTGGCTCTTTTGGGCTGCAGTGGCAGCAGTTCAAACGAACTCAGGTAGACAGCTCTTCTGGCACGAACCTAACGCGCGACCGTTTCTTTTCGGGAACGCGCTGGCCCGAAAAGATGGTGGGCGAAACCATCCTGGAGGCTGGCTGCGGGAGCGGACGTTTCACCGAGGTACTGTTGAACACTGGCGCGCGTGTCGTTTCGTTCGACTACAGCCGAGCCGCGGATGTCACCCACGAACAATTCGCCAAGCGAGGCGCGATCGTTTGTCAGGCCTCCATCTACGAGATGCCGTACCCGCGAGCCTCGTTCGACCGCGTGTTTTGTTACGGCGTAATTCAGCACTGCCCGGATGTACGAGGCGCTTTTGACAAGCTGGTAGAGATGCTTCGGCCCGGCGGACAGCTAGCCATCGACGTGTATGACCGTCGTCGTATGTTTTTCAACGCCCGATATAGGGTTCGCTGGCTGACCAAGCGCCTGAACAACGAGCGTCTCTTACGCTGGTGTCAGGCGGTGGTGCCTGCCTACATGAAAGTCGCCCCGCCCTTACATCCGTGGAATCAGCTGCTAGTTCCGATCAAAGATCTTCGTGGCGTAATCCCCGGGTTGTCGCCAGAGCAGGAGGTCGAGTTTTCGGTACTCGACACGTTCGACATGCTCGCGCCAGCGCACGATCACCCTCAGTACGTGCACACCATGCGCCGCTGGTGCCGCGCCGCGGGCTTAGTGGACGTGGATGTGTGGCGCGGGGGAAATGGCATTTTGGTGACGGCCCGGAGGCCAGGATAGCGGGCCGGTCTTCCTGTTTGGACGTATTTCAGCCTAGGGCGGGTGCGCATGCGACCGGCTCGTTTCGGCAGAATGAACGGTTGAAGGTCGCGTGACAACCAACTACCGTATGCACCCGCACGCGCGAGCGATCCGATTGCCAAGGGATATCCGATGAAGCGGACCGTTGGCGGCTATGGCGTCGTGCAGAGACCGGTGAGCAAGAGGCTGAGAGTGGCTGAGAGGGATGCCGAAGCAGTTGGCGCGCGCCTTTCCGGAAGGAAGGGGGATCGCACGTGACTTGGATGGTTCCTAGCGCTGCGGCGCTCGCGTTTGCCTTATCTATTGCGCTCACCTTCGGAGTGCGCGCGCTTGCGCGTCGCATTGGTGCGATCGCCAAGCCTCGTGCGGACCGTTGGCATCAGAAACCGACGGCGCTCCTCGGCGGCGTGGGGTTTGCGCTGGCATCGGTCACTGCGCTGCTTGTGACGCTCGCGCTGACTGGTGAGGGGTTTCAGGACCGTCGTGTACTCGCGATCATCGGACTTTCGTTCTCGATGTTCGTATTGGGTCTGGTGGATGACGTTTATCATCTCGCGCCACAGAACAAATTGATCCCGCAAGTCCTTGCGGCGGTCGTTCTGGTCTACTTGGACATTCGCTTGCGTTGGACCGGCATCGATCCGGTTGACTCGCTTCTGACTGTGTTCTGGGTGGTGGGCATCACGAACGCTGTAAATCTGCTCGACAACATGGATGGGCTAGCGTCTGGGATCGTGGCCATCGCGTGTGGTGTATTGACAATCTTTTTTCTACACCATGGTCATCAAGGGCCGGCCCTTGCCGCGGCTGCTGTTGGCGGAGCTTGCGCCGGTTTTCTGGTCTTCAATTTCAATCCCGCGTCGATATTCATGGGAGACTGCGGGAGTCTCTTTCTCGGCTTCTTCACGTCGTCGCTCGCATTACTGAGCTCTTATGGGCGCTCACGCAGCTTGCTCGCAACGCTGGCGATCCCTGTCCTGATTTGCCTGGTTCCCATTTTCGATACGACGTTCGTAACGGTTCAGCGCAAGCTCGCCGGGCGTCCGATCTCGCAAGGCGGTCGCGACCACACGTCACATCGTTTGGTTGATCTCGGCCTATCTGAGCGGCGGGCGGTTCTCGTGTTGTGGGGGTTGTCTGCGACCTCGGGCGGTCTCGCAATTTTGGCGCGTACCGCGCACCTCAGCGTCACGTTGGCGCTCGCCGTTCCGTTCGTAATACTCGTGATCTTCGTTGGCGTTTACCTTGCGCGTCAGAAGGTAGACGCCGTGGGTCCGGTAACCGTCCGTCCTGGCTACGTCGCGTTCCTCGCGGACCTGACGCATAAGCGTCGCGTTTTCGAGATCTTGCTCGATATCGTCCTGGTCTTGTTCGCGTACTTCGTGGCCCACCTGCTGCGATACGAGGGGACGCTCCCGCTGGAGGTGAAGCAGCACATCGTGCGCGTGCTCCCCCTGTTGCTCGCCACACAGTTGAGCGCGATGGCGCTCGGTGGACTTTACCGAGGAGTCTGGAAGTACACAGGAATCGAGGACGTCGTGCGCATTACGCGCGCGGTGGCGGCAGCCAGTGTGATGTTCGCGTTGGCGGCCGTATTCGTGTATCGCCTCGAGGGGTTCTCGCGCTCCGTGCTGGTGATCGACGCCATCCTTCTGCTCGTGCTGGTGGGCGGAAGTCGGATCTCTTTTCGACTGCTGCAAGTTGCTTTCACCAGCGGTCGACTGCGCAAAGCGAAACGAGCGCTCATTTTCGGCGCCGGTGACGGCGGCGTCGTATTGCTGCGCGAGATTCGGAACAACTCCACGCTACAGTTGGCACCGGTCGGGTTCGTCGATGATGATCAGCGCCTTTCGGGTCGACGAATCCATGACCTCCGCGTTCTCGGCGGCCGCGATGACATCCCGCGGATTGTTAAAGATCATGGAGTCTCGACCATCATCGTTTCGAGCGAGAAAGTCACGCCCGAGAGTCAGCGATCGCTGAGCCGCATTTCGTCCGACCTCGGCGTCGAACTCCTGCGCCTTCGCATAGAAGTGACGGGACCTTCCGCGCCATGAATCCTCAGGTTCGTTCGGGCGACAAGACCGACAAGGCGTATTGGGATGCTACGTGGCAAGCAGACTCACTGCCGCCATCGTTTGATCCTCACGGACCCGCGCTGAGCAATCACGTAAATCGAGCGTATGATCGATTTCTGCGAACCTGGTTAGGGCCGCAAGGCAACGGGCGCGAGCTCGTCGAGCTCGGTTGCGCGCGTTCCATTTGGTTGCCGTACTTCGCCAAGGCGATGAACTACTCGGTAACAGGTGTCGACTATTCCGAGCTCGGATGTGCACAAGCCCGCCGGATGTTGGAGCGCGCGGGTGTGTCGGGAAAGGTACATTGTGCGGACTTCTTCGAGCCACCCCCGTCATTGATCGGCGCGTTCGATGTCGCCGTTTCCTTTGGTGTGGCCGAACACTTCGAAGACACTGCTTCGTGCATCGCGGCGTTTGCCAGATTCCTCAAACCGAGCGGGATGTTGCTAACGGTCGTGCCCAACATGACTGGGTTGCCAGGCTTGGTTCAGCGCACGATGAATCGCGAAGTGTTCGAAAAACATGTGCCGCTGGATGCGAGCGGTTTGCGCGAAGCGCACGCGAAGGCCGGCCTTAGCGTGGAAGCCGGCGGATATCTGGTCTCGACGAATTTCGGTGCCATCAATCTGGGTGCGCCCGGGCGGGGGGCAACTTGGCTCGCAAAACGTGTAGCGCTCGCAGGGCTGCGTCGAACATCGTTGCTCGGTTGGTACCTGGAGGAACACCTTTCGAAGCTGCCTACCGTTCGGCTGACGGCGGCGTATGTATACTGTGTGGCTCGCCTGCGCGGTGCAGGTGCTCAGGGTTAGTGAAGCTGGAACCTCACTCGAGCTCGAACTCGAAAATTGATTCACCGAAGCGTGCTGTTCCGACCCACTAACGTCGACGGCGACGAGACGAGTCACGCCAGTGCGAATCGCGCGCCAGTTACGTTGAATTAGGCACAGCAGATTGCTCACGCCGAAAACGGCAAGCAAGAGAGTCGCCCTTGCTGTATGGATCCGATCGGGCTATCTTTCATTCTCGCTCATGTGCGTCGGGCAACTGTGAGCTTTGGCGGGTCGCTGCCTGGAAGGTACTAGCAAATGACCACTGCATCGTATCGCTTCACCGCATCAATAGCCTTCGCAATCGCAGGTGTGCTCTCCGCTTGCGGATCTTCCTCCGAGGCCGAGAGCGTCGGTTCTGCCGCTGGAAACCTCTGTACGGGCGGAGCGCTGGTCTCCAATATCAGCAACTACTCGGCTTCTCCGGGTACGCAAGTCACGTGGACGGGTAGCGCAAACTGTCAGTTTGCAAACCCGGAATATCAATTCTGGCGTCAGTCGACGGGCGGGGTTTGGAGCATCGTCCAGGCTTGGAGCACGTCCAACACCTACAATTGGGATACCACGGGCTTTGCTGACGGTACCTACAATTGGCAGGTATGGGTGCGTGAGGCGGGCTCTACCGCGGCTTGGGAGACCTACTATGGTCGTCCGTTCCAGCTACTCACTGGTGGCCCTTGCTCGTCCGTGACGTCCACGCCGACTCCCCGCAACTCCGCAACGGTTGGAACGACGGTTCAGATTAGCAACTCGGCGAACTGTAATACCTCCACTGCCACCTATCAGATTTGGCATCTTGCTCCTGGTGGTACCTGGCAAATCCTGCAGCCATACTCCACGACCGCGACGTTCAACTGGGACACGACGGGCGCGCCCCTCGGCAACCATCAGTTCCAAATTTGGGTGCGCGCGCAAGGGCTGCAAACTGCGTATGACGCGTATACCGGATTTGGATTCACCGTTACCGCGACGGCGTGCACAGGCGCGACGATCAGCGCGAATCCTGCTAGCCCTCAGGCCGCGGGAACGCCAGTTACGATTAGCGCGACCGCTGCTACCTGCAGCACGCCGACTTATCAGTTTTGGATGATGCCACCCGGTGGTGCGTGGACGATGGTGCAGGATTTCAGCACGACGTCTTCATACAACTGGGACACGTCCTCGGGAGCAGCCGGCGCGTACTCGTTCCAGGTTTGGATCCGTCAACAAGGCACGACCAACGTTTCTTACGAAACGTACGCAGGGCTAAACTACTCGACCAGTGGGAGTGCGACTGGTGGGGTATCGCTCGTCACGTCCGGCGGATACCATTCCTGCGCCATCGTCGGCACGGCGACCGATTGCTGGGGATATAACCCCAACGGTGAAGTTGGTGCCGCGACGAGCCCCATCTATACGCCGACGCCGGTCTCTGGTCTCACCACGACGTCGTCGATTGGCGCTGGTTACAATCACACCTGCGTGGCTCTCAATGATGGAACCGCCGCCTGCTTCGGCTTGAACTCAAACGGCCAGCTCGGCAATGGAAGCACCACGAGCTCAAGCAGCCCCGTCACGGTTTCTGGGCTCAGCAACGTGATCTTCGTCACCGGTGGTGCGTACCATTCATGCGCGCTCCTCAACGACGGCACGGCGCGCTGCTGGGGTTACAACAGCCAGGGCCAGGTCGGTAATCGCGTCGCCGGCACGAACGAGCTGACGCCGGTGACCGTCACGGGTCTCACAGGTGCTGCTTCGCTTTCGGCGGGCTACTATCATAGCTGTGCGCTCATGACGAACGGGGCAGTGCGCTGCTGGGGCTACAACGCCAACGGCCAGCTCGGAAACGGAACCACCACCAATTCGCTGGCGCCCGTAGCGGTCTCCGGTCTGTCGGGCGCGACCGCGGTTGCGTCTTCGGCGTCGAGCAACTGCGCGATCTTGTCGGATACCTCCGTGCGGTGCTGGGGTTACAACGCTGACGGGCAGCTCGGAAACGGCAACACCAACGACTCCTCCACTCCGGTCACGGTAACTGGCCTCACCGGCGCGGTGTCTATCGCGGTAGGGCCCTACCACAGCTGCGTGGCGTTGCAGGATGGGACCGTTAGTTGCTGGGGTTTGAATACCTACGGAGAACTCGGCAATGGGACGACGACGAACTCGACGACGCCAGTCGCCGTGACCGGGCTCACCAACGCGACAAGCGTTACCGTGGGATTCCATCACAGCTGCGCGCTGCTCGCAGACGGCACGGCCGCGTGCTGGGGTTACGGCGGCCAGGGCGAGCTTGGCAACGGTGGCCAGACTGACTCGGCGGTGCCAGTCGCGGTCACTTTCCCACCCTGATTCTGGTGCCTGAGGTGCTTCGCCGGTCGTCGAGCAAAAACAGCTTGGCGATCGGCGGAGTCGTTTTGTGAGATCGTACTAATGTTGCCGTGCTACCTATGCGGGCGCGCATGGGATCCATGAACGGTCATTCGCATCAGCAGGAAGTGACTCGAGGTGAGCGCTTCGAGTTTGGGAAGAACTGGCAGCACTTTCTTTCGGTGCTCGACGAGGACCGCATTCGTGTAGCGGAGCGCTCGGTTCTGGATTTGCTGCGCCGCGATTCGCTGGCGAATACGCGCTTCCTGGACATTGGGTCGGGTAGCGGGCTGTTTTCGCTTGCAGCGCGACGACTGGGGGCCAGCGTGACCTCCTTCGACTACGACCCTGCTTCGGTCGCTTGCACGCAGGAGTTGCGCTCGCGCTACTTCCCGAACGATCAGAGCTGGAGGGTGCTCGAAGGTTCGGTGTTGGACGAGTCATTCGTGCGTTCGCTCGGCTCCTTCGATGTCGTCTACTCCTGGGGCGTGTTGCATCACACCGGCGATATGTGGCGCGCGCTGGATCTGGCGAGGGTGCCCGTAGCTGCGAACGGCCAACTGGTGGTCGCGATCTACAATGATCAGGGCTTACCAAGCCAGTTGTGGCGCGCGGTGAAGGTGACCTACAACCGCTCGCCGGTACCGGTGCGCGGCGTGGTTCTCGCCGCAGCGCTCGCCTACTTCGAGAGTCAGGCCTCGGTTGCTCGTCTGCTGCGCGGAGAGAATCCCCTACCGTTTTGGCGATCACGCACTTACGGCGCGAAGCGTGGCATGTCCGCTTGGCACGATGTGGTGGACTGGGTAGGCGGCTACCCGTTCGAAGTTGCTCGACCGGAAGCGATTTTCGATTTCTTTCGAGCCCGCGGGTTCACGTTGGAACGCTTGAAGACATGTGGGGGCAAGCTGGGCTGCAACGAGTTCGCGTTTCGTCGTAGTGCGGGCAGCGTAGCGCCCACGCCCGAATGAAGGTCGCGCTCGTCCTTAACTCACTGTACCGCGGCGGTGCTGAGGGTCAGCTCATCAGCTTGGCCAAGAGCCTGCACGCCGCCGGCGTTTCTACCCTGGTAGTGTTGTTCTATTCCGGCAGCCCGGGAGAAGACGAGCTGCGACGTGCCGGCGTTTCGGTCCACTCGTTGGGGAAGTCGAGTCGTTGGGATTCGCTTGGATTCTTTCGCCGCGTTGTCGGCCTGTTGAAACGAGAGCAGCCGGACATCTTCTACGGGTTTCTGCCGACGCCCAATATTTTGGCGGCGTTTATGAAGCCGCTATTTCCGCGCATGCGAATCGTTTGGGGGGTGCGCTCATCGCGTATCGACCTCACACCCTACGGCCGATTCGTGCGCGGCGCTTATGCTTTACAACGCCTCCTCGCACCGGCAGCGGATCTGATCATCGCGAACTCCTTCGCCGGGCGCGATTATCTGCTCGAGCTCGGCTATCCGCGTGAGCGTACCCTCGTCATCGCGAACGGTTTCGATACGCAGCGTTTCAGTCCTGACCCGGAAGGGCGCGCGCGTGTCCGAGATTCTTGGGGCTTCAAAGATGAACACTGGGTGATCGGTCTTGTCGCGCGGGCCGACCCGGTAAAGGGCCACGAGTTGTTCCTGTCCGCTGCTGCGCGAGCTGCAGCGCTTGCTCCAGAATTGCGATTCGTATGCGTGGGGCTCGCAAAGGAGAGCCAGGCTGCGCTGCGTGTGGAAGCCAACCGACTTGGCCTTGCAGAACGACTCGTGATGGATGGTTCGCGGCCCGACGTCGTGGCCGTATACAGCGCGCTCGATGTGCTGTGCATGTGCTCGTTCAGCGAGGGCTTCCCAAACGTTGTCGCTGAAGCGATGGCGTGCGGCGTTCCCTGCGTAGTGAGCGACGTGGGCGACGCTGCTCGTATCGTCGAGCACACCGGGCTCGTTGTGCCGACCGGCGATGTTGCAGCCCTTGCGCAAGCGTTCGTCGAGTCTCTCACGAGACTCTGCCCGCGTCGGTTCGAGCTGGCTAGCGCGGCGCGACAGCGAATCGTGGACGGCTTCGAGCAGTCGCGCATTGCGGCAGATACCATCCGGCATCTCGAGGCGCTCTGAGATGGCACGTGTAGCGCACGTGATAACTGGGCTCGGGACGGGCGGGGCCGAATTGATGCTCGCACGGCTGCTGCCTCAACTCGAAAAAGCCGGGATGCCAACACTCGTCGTGTCGTTGAAAGGTCAGGGCGAGCTGGCCGATCTCATTCGTCGGCAAGGTACTCCGGTAATCAGCTTGGAGCTCGAGAGGCCCAAGCGCTGGATACCGAACTCGGCGAGCCTCGGGCGGGCACTGCGTTCGTTTCGGCCAACGGTGGTTCAAACTTGGATGTACCATGCCGACCTATTGGGAGGCTTGGCAGCGCGGTTCGCCTTGCGCTGCCCCGTCGTTTGGAATCTGCGGACCACGACGCCCGCGGTGCTCGCCGGCCGTCAAGGCCTGGTGCGGGCGTGCGCGCGCCTCTCCAGGTATCTGCCCGAGCGCATCGTGTGTTGTTCACACAGCGCGGTGCAGGCCCACACCGAATTTGGGTATGACGCCAGCAAGATGACGGTGATCCACAACGGTTTCGATCTAACGCAGTTGTGGCCGGATCGTGAGGCGGGACACTCGCTCCGACGCGAGCTCGGCATCGCTGAAGGCGCTCGCGTCATCGGATTGGTGGCGCGCTTCGACCCGTTGAAAGACCATGAGAATTTCGTTCTCGCCGCGCGTCGCCTGATCGATCTCGAACCGCGCGCGGTCTTCGTGTTGTGCGGCGATGGAATCGATCGCCATAACGGCAGATTGTGGGGCTGGGTCGAAAGGGAAGGTTTGGCGTCGCGCTTTCACCTACTTGGGCGACGCACCGATTTGAGGCGTGTCAACTCCGCATTCGATGTTGCGAGCTGCAGTTCGCACGCGGAAGGCATGCCCAACGTAGTTGGAGAAGCGATGGCTTGTGGAGTGCCGTGTGTTACGACGGACGTCGGTGACTCAGCGCTTCTAGTCGGTGACACAGGATGCGTGGTGCCGCCGCGAGATCCAGAGGCGTTGGCGCAAGGGTGGGCGAGTCTCTTGGCGCATGGCGAGGCGGAGTTGAGGGCCCAGGGCGAGCGAGCTCGTGCTCGGATCGCCGAGCGCTTCAGCATCGATCTGGCAGCAGAGGCTTACGTCGCCCTGTACTCGAAGCTCTCGAGCGAGGCGATCGGGGCCAATCCGAGCGGATCAAGCGGCCCGATGTGATAGGCGCTCGCTCGCGAGCTGCCAGTAAACGTCGTTGATGCGCCGAACCATGACTTCGACAGGGAAGTTCGCGGCAGCGAAGGCCCGCCCGGCCTCTCCCATGGCCTGCCGTCGTGCCTCGTCGTTGATGATTTCCAGCACCCGCTCCGCGATATGGTTCGCGTCGTGGGGCCTCGTGAGAAAACCGGAAACTCCATCTTGAATCGCGTCGAGTGAGCCGTCGAGCGCGAAACTCACCACCGGTTTGCCCACGGCTTGTGCTTGTGGGATGACGCGCGCCAGACCTTCGCGATGCGAGGTATGCACCAAAACGTCCATGGCCTGCATTGCGGCGGGCATCTCTTCCGGTGCGATCAACCCAGCGAACACGAAATGGTCGCGTAGGCCTGCTTGCGCGACGTCTGCTTCGTACTTGGAACGTAGCACCCCGTCGCCGACGAAAAGAAAGCGCGCTTGAGGTACACGCGCCACGATTTGACGTGCGGCTGCGATCACATACTCGTGGCCCTTCTTCTCGAATAAGCGCGCTACCTTCCCGATCACGAGGTCCGATGGCTCGAGACCGAAGCGACGTTTGGCGTCAGCAACGGAGAGCCGCTCACGAATTTGCAGGTATGGCTCGATGCGAAATCCGCTGTAGATCGTAATATGCTTGTCGGCGCTGCCGACACCGTGCGCGATGGCCGCGCGGCGCGTGGCGTCGCTCACGTCTATCACTTTGTGTGCGATGCCAGCGCAGAGACGTTCGAGATTGATGTAGAGCGCGTTCTCCCACGGCTTGGCATGGTCGCCGAAGATCAATCCGTGCAGCGTGTGCACGATGATGGGTGTTCCCGCCGCGCGTGCTGCCAGTCGCCCGATAATACCCGCTTTTGAGGCATGAGTGTGCACCACATCGAAATTGCCTCGCCGGATGAACGAGGTGAGCTTGGCGAGCGCCACGGCGTCGGTGGCAGGCGCAATCGGTCGAACCATCTCGCGCATGTGGTGCATGTCGATGCCAGCCGCGCGTGCCTGGTCTTCGATCGTACCCTCGGGCCCGAAGTCGTAGCCCGTGAGCAACGCGACCTTCATGCCCTTCGTGTTATGTTGACCGATGGCTGTCAGCAGCGTGTTCTCTTGAGCCCCGCCGACGATCAGTCGGGTGATCACGTGAAGCACGCGCAGCTCGCGTTCAGATTTCTGCATCAATCGCGCTAACTAGCCATGGTCGGACGGGGCTGCAAGTCCGGCCGGGCAGCATGCGGGTAACGCGGGCGACCTCCGAAATGTCCAGCCGTGAGCGTGAGCAGTGCTAGCGTATGCGGCCCAATCGAGTCTCCTCGTCGCAATGACCACGCGCCCAGAAGCTATCGATCGTCCATTCGAATCCATCCACGTCGACGAGCAAGTGTCTTTCAACGTCACGGTCGATGAGGAGGCTATCGATGCGTTCGCGGATCTCTCTGGCGACTTTAACCCGCGCCACATGGAGGCGCGTCCGCCATTTGCGCAGCGCATCGTTCATGGAGCGCATCTGGCAGCATTCTTTTCGCGCCTAGTGGGCATGATGCTGCCTGGCAGGCGTTGCATTTATCTATCGCAGAGCACGCAATTCTCTCGGCCTGCGTTTCCGGGCGATGAGCTGACGATTCAGGGCAAAGTAATCTCCAAGGACGTCGAGCACAGACGCCTCGAGATCGCAACCACGGTGCGCAAAGGCAGCGTGCTGCTGGCTTCCGGCAAAGCGCAGGTTATGGTGCTCGAGCTCCCAGAGGAACTTCGAATGACGCTACGAGGCAAGCGCGCAATCGTTACTGGTGGATCACGCGGGATCGGTCAGGCCACTGCTTTGCTGCTGGCGCAGTCTGGCGCAGACGTGGTGGTTGGGTACCGCTCACGAGCGGAGGAGGCCAACTCGGTCGTCGATGAAATCAAGGCGGCCGGGGTACGCGGAGCATGCTTCGCGCTCGACCTCGGGCGAAGCGATTCCATTGCAGGTTTTTTCGAAAGCGCCGTGGCTGAGCTTGGCGGCTTGGACATCCTCGTGAACAACGCGGCCCCGCCGCTCACTCGCAAACCGGTCTTGGAGCTTGCCTGGGAATCACTGGCGCGGGATGTCGAGCTCATCGCGGGAGGGACGCTGGCCTGCATTCAACGGGCGGCACCGCACCTGGCGGCCGGGGAGGGCGGTGTCATTGTGAATGTGTTGACGAGCGCTATTTTGGGCTCGCCGCCACCAGGGCTTGGCTCCTACGTCGCGGCGAAGAGCGCGTTGGCAGGTTTGACGAAGGTGCTGGCAGTAGAGCTCGGCGCGAGAAAAGTTCGCGTCAATGCGGTCAGCCCTGGCCTGACGGACACAGATATGACTGCCGATATACCCCAGCTCATGAAGACGCGGCTCGGAAGCGCGCTACCGATCGGACGCAGCGCGAACGTCGACGATATTGCAGGCGCGATCCTTTGTTTGTGCTCCGATGGCGCTCGCTATCTAACCGGAGTGAACCTGCCAGTTACTGGCGGAGGCTGGATGCTGTAGACTCGAGTCGCGCCGTGGCTAGACAGCGTCGTGATCCGCGAAGCTGAAATACCAGGCTTGCGCATCCAGCGCGCCCTTTTGAATCTCCGGAAAATCGTGGGGAAATGCGAGCATCAGATACGTTTCCGGTGAGCGAATGTAGCCGAGGCGCTTCAGCGCCTCGCGGGCGACTCCGCCATCGAGGTGCAGCATTGCTTGAGCGCCGTTGGAACGTGCTCGCAGTTCTGCGCGCGCTATCACGGCCCGAAGCGCGCGCTCATGGCCCGGCGCGCACACCAAGTCCATGAGTACGCCAAGGCGCATGCTTTGGCGCACGGCGGGGCGCCAAACGACACTCGCCACGACGCGCTCGTTCGCGCGCGCAGCGAGCACCTCATAGCGATCTCCCTCGAGCGAATGAGAGTAGCGCTCCTGATACTCCTCGAGCGTCCATCGATCGTGTGGGCGCATTCCTGCGTTCGCTTCACGAAGATCTAACAGCCCAGCGAGGTCCCGGCTTTCGGGCGCAAGCAGCTCGACATTCGTCCTCCACTTGCCCGGTGCCGCCAGAATGCGAAGCCCAGCTCCGAACAGCGCGTCAGGCGCACGCGCCACAAGTCGTGCAGGTTCTGGCCAGCGTTTATGGGCTGCTAGCAGCGCCGCCGGGCGCAAGGGTTTCATCAGCACCGGCAACTTGCCGAGCTCTGCGCAGCCGAGAGCGCGATGCACACTCGAAGACTCACCGCGACGCGAGCAGGTGAACACGAACTCGATACCGAGCGCCCGCGAATCACGGAACATCGTGAGCGGTAGCTTCGGGTACACCATCTTCTTTCGGTACTCGGGCAACACGAACAGGTTTCCCCAGTACCCCGCTACATGATCCTTGCCTCCAACGCGCACGCGCCGACGATAGACCATCGACATGCCCACCGGTCGGCTGCCATCGAACGCGAGCCAAGCGTTGCATCGGTTGGAATCGAGGTTGCAGACGTAGCCAGCAACAGCCGCTGCCGCGTGGGCGTGTCCGTCGCGAGCACGAAAGAGCTCGACCAGCGCAGGCAGATCGCTGGTGTTCGCGGCGCGGAATGTAATTGCCAAGCTACTCCCTGCGCGCTTTAGGGGCTTTCACGTGGTGGAGCCCTGCTTCTCTTGGACAGCACGCACGATGGCGCCAACGCTCACCAGATCCGCAGCTTCCCAAGGATCGAAGCGCATACTGAAGCGTGACTCGACCGCCAGGACCAAGTTGAGGTGCTGAACCGAGTCCCAATTCTCGAGTGTATCGGGTGAGGACTCAGCGCTTACCTGGTCCACGCGGCAGTTCAACGTATCGGCGACAATCGAGCGCACTTGATCGAGAACGGTATCGGACATTACTTTCCTTGCGGCGCGCTGCACTGGATCCAGTTCGGCGTTGCGATAGCTGTGGAGCCGAGATCCAAGCTCCAGAGAGAGGCTCCCTCGTTTTCCTCGACCAGGGCGAAGCCGTGATTCGGGAAGAAATCCCGCGCAGGGGCGTTCTTGGCGCTCGGGCGGAACCACCCGGTCAAACGGCGAGCCCCTCGCTCGCGGGCCCACTCGCAAATCCGCGCTAAGAGAGCCGTCTCCAGGGTGCGTCCAATCACCCGACAGCTCAACAAGAAGGTGTCGATGCTCCCACGATCGCCATCGACGTGACAGATGCTGACGCCAACGATACCGTGATCGCCGAACCGATCGCGCGCGCGCATCCACAACACCTGCCAGCTCGGGTCCGCGCTCATGACTTCGAGCGCCTGTTCGGTGTAGCGGCGTGTGGAGACGTTGAACTGGTTGGTCTTTTGGGTCAGCTGCGCAACGCGCGGCAGTGTTCCAACGTCTACCGGGCCGATTTCTGCGTTCAGTTCGAGAGAGCGGAGGAAGTCTTCCAGCGAAGCAGCTCCGCGCTGGAGCTCTTGGCGTTCTCGGTCTGCCGCATAATACTTGGTGCGCTCGCGATCTTCGGCGGAGAGCTGCAACCGTTCAAACACCGGTGCACTTAGAACTGCGTCGGCCCAGCCCAGCGGATCCTCCGGCAGATCGAGCACGGTTACCTCTGGCAACTGCTCCTGTACCCACTGCCGCTCGACGGGGTTGTCGTCCAAGAAAGCGAGTGCGTCGAGGCCCAAGTTGAGTTCAGCCGCGATCTCGCGGAGCGACTGGGCCTTGTCGTTCCAGTTGATTCGCAGCGCGGCGAAATGCTGATTCCGCACCAACATTTCCGGGTGCCGGTCGATGACTTCGCGGGCATCCTCCATATTGTTTTTGCTGGCAATCGCAAGCAGAATCCCTCGCTGATGCAAGGCGAGGAGCGCCCGCTGAATGGCCGTATAGGTTGCCCCTGGATACTCCACACCTAGCTTGATGCCGTTCGGGCCGTCCTCTCCAACGACTCCGCCCCATAGCGTGTTGTCGAGATCGGTGACCAACACCTTGCAGAGCCGCCCGCAGAGCGGATGCAGTAGACGCAGCCACTCGTTCGCGACGAGCACCACGTTTTGCGCCGCGATTGGCATGCGCATCGAGTACCACTTCGCCTCGTCGTACCAGCTGACTCTGCCATGGCGCGCAACGAGAGAGTCGTAGTCGAGCACATACACGCCGCGCTCGGCTCTCGCTAGGCGCGCGATTGCGTCATTGATGTGGCGAATTGCTGCGTGCTGGCCGAACTCGCTGCGCAGATCGAGTTGGCCCAGTGTAGGACGCACTGGTTGCTCGAGGTTGTGAACCACCAAGTGAGCGCCACTGTGCTGGCGCAGCGCTCGAATCAAGGCGGTGAAGTCTGCGATTACGCGTTCAACGCAGCGATCGATCTCCTCGGCACCGAGCTCGGCGAACCGCGTCCAAAGCTCGGGCGCGAGGTCCCGCGTCTGCAGCGCGACGACGATCACGTCCGGTCTTGACGCGTGGATCCGGCTAGCGGCGTCCAGCGCCTCCTGCATGTAAGCGCCGAAGTCGCCGACTTCGACCACGGCTTCGATTCGACAGACGGCCGCCGCAGCCTTGAATGCCGCGATCACCGGTTCGACGGTGAACGAGCGCAGCACGGCTACTCGTACGCTCAGCGCGGAGATCCCGTGCTTGAGACGTGCGAAACGGGACGTTACAAAGCCTGCACTAGCCAGGCCTGGACTCGCGCGCCACAAGCGAACGAGCGCCGCGTGAGCGTGCGCGAAGCTGCCCGCATCGATTGCGCCATCGATCTCCGTGCGCAGGTCCGGTCCGGAACTTACTGCACTCACGATCCGTGAGGCCCTTTTTGCATGCGCTCGCCAGTAGTGTCAAGCCGGAGCCCTCGTGATTTCCCACGTGAAACTCGGGTTCCTCGATGCATGCGGGTTCGTTGCCGCGATTGGCCGTGGCATTCAGCCGAGGACGTACCCGGTGCCTCAGGTTTGTCGTCCTTGCCGCACCCCGCGTAGGCGTGACACGTTTTGCCAGCCGATGTCGAACACCCGGAGCATTCACAAGTGACGCTGCGTCTTTGGATAGCAGCGTGGGGGATCGTAGCGGTCGCGATCGTCGTTCTCGGGTTGATCGTGAAGGAGCCGCTTCTGATGGCCGTGCTGGTGACGGCGCCGATGGCAGTGGCCTCGTTCTTCGTTTGTCGGGCCATCGAGTACGATCGCGAGCTCAGGCTCACGGAGTGCTTCGTGACTGCGCTCACGCTTCGCTGGCTAGTCGCGTGTGCCATCCACTACCTCGTTTATCCGACGTATCCGTATGTGTTCGCCATTGATGAGGCGGGCTACGACGTTTCTGGGCTCGATTTGTCGCGCCATCTCGCGAGTGAGATTCCGAATCCGGGGTACGAGTTGCCACAGGGCGGCATCATCCATTTGGTAGCAGTTTGCTACTACCTAATAGGTCACGTGCCGATGCTGCCGAAGCTGATCAACGGCGTGGTGGGAGCGTGGACGGCGGTCCTCACCGCACTGATTGGTGCGCAGATGGTATCCGTGGCGGTGGGCCGTCGAGCGGGCGTGCTCGCTGCCGTTTTCCCGTCGCTCGTCCTTTGGGGTGCGATCGTCGTAAAAGACATGCATACGCTCCTTGGCGCTCTGATGGCGCTGCTCGGTGCAATGCGTCTGGCCCAGCGTGGACAGCTCCGAAATTTGCCGTTGATCGCTGCTGGACTCGGTCTCGTCTTGTGGAACCGATCCTACCAGGCGCTATTCGTCGCTGGAGCGCTCGCGAGCGGATTTACGTTTGCCGGCGATGCTCGCAAAAATCGCGCACGAACCTGGATCCTAGCGCTCGTGCTCGTGCCCATTTTGGGCTTCATGTTGAGCGGAGTGTTCTCCGAATTCGTACTGCCTTGGGGATCGGACGAGGAATCCATTGCCGCGCGCGTCTCGGGTATGCGGGCTGGATACGGGGACGCGGGCTCGGCTCTCGATACGAGCGGCTTCGAGACGGACAGCACAATCGGGGTGCTCGCCTGGCTTCCGTTCGGTGTCGCAGCGCTTTATTTGGCACCGATTCCGTTTACGGGATCGAGCTTGATCTCGTCGGCGACGACACCCGAAATGTTGGTTTGGTACTGGTTGTTGCCGTCGGTATTTCGAGGTTTGCGCATCGTTTATCGCGCAGGGCAGCTAAAACGCATGGTCGCGCCTCTCGTCTACACGCTGCTCGCCTCCGTTGGCTGGGCGTCCGTCGTCACGAATGTCGGCACGCTGTACCGCTACCGTGCGCAAATGTTATTCGTTCCGCTAATCTTCATCGCGCTCGATCAGGTTCAACGCAAGGCGCAAAAGCAGGCCCGCGCTTTGGCCAGTTCGACGGCTGCCGTCCCACGATCGCTGGCTCCGGCGCAGCTTCCAGCTCGTTCATAGTCGCTGCTCTAGGGTGCTGTCGCGAGGCGCGCCGAGATTGTATGCTCGGCGCAGCGCCTCGCTGGCATCCCCATGAAGGCCCGCCTGTTTCGCAAACCTGGCTGCCCGTAGCCAATGCGTCGCTTGGGTAGGCTCGGCCTGACATGCCCGTAAGGCTTGATTCAACGCTAGGCCCCACTCGCGCCGAGATGCGTGGAGTTCGGCAAGGCGAGTCGATGTGGCGGCGCACTCGGCGGGCGAAGCACAGCCAGCGGCCGAGAGCTCCTGCGCGGCTTGGGTGAAGGCAGCTGCGCCCGGGATGTTCGCCGCAATCGTGGCCCGCGCAGCAAGGCAATTGTAGCGATCGATCACCGCTCCGCATTGAGTTGCAAGCAGGCGTTCCGCCTCAACGGCGCGGTCCAACGCGACCAATAGCTCGGCTCGCAGCGTGAGCGGGGCAGAATTGTTGGGATCGACCGCACGCAATTTCGCGAGCTGGTGCTCGATGGACGCGATCAATGCGGATCTGTCATTCGCCCTGGGAAGTTCGCGCAACAGATCCTGCACCAGAAGCGCTCGCGCTCTAGCATCGTCTGGATCTCGACTGACGGCATTCTCGAGCAGGGAACGCCTGAGCGCACGATCTTCGTCACGTAGCGTTATTGCAATTTCGGTCATCATCGCCGCACCAATGCGGCCTGATGGCACTGCTTGACGCAGCTCGGCAGGGGTCTTGGCGTACCGAACTGCACTACGCGCTGCGGTCGTCGTCAAAGCGCCGTACTGTTCGACTGCCAACCGCAACTCGAGCAAAGCCTGCTGCCTGGCTCCTCGTTGTGCCAGGACCTGAGCCAATGCGAGATGCGCCTGCCCGTTGCCACGTGAGCGGGTCAAGCTGCGCGCCAACCAAGGCAGCGCATCGATCTCGGTCGAATTCAGTGCGGCTAGCCCCCCCAGCAGTGGGAAGTAGGGCTCAGCCGGGTGGCGCAACATAGCTGCGCGCAGCCTCTCCTGATACGCACGAACACTACTGAGGCTCTTCAGATTTACGCCGCCGAGCTCCGCATGCAGTAGTGCACGTTCCTCTGCATTCGTGGGGGAACCACGCGTCAGGGCCAAAGCGGCTAGGACCGTGACTGCGAGTGCCCCAACCGCACGTGTCGGCAAGGACGGGCCGGACGGCTTGGGTTGGGTTTCGCGCAAACGCTCCTCGCGATCGCCCCATAGTGCGCCGAGCACCGCGACCAGAGCAATCGAGAGCGCTGGGATTTCCAAGCCTAGATCGGCCAGGTTCTGGAGGAGCAGCACCACGGCGCCGAGCCATGCGCCAAGCGCCAACCGCGAGCGCCGAACCCCGAGGTGGCCGGGTGATAGCGCCAATCCGAACGTTAGCACAGCGAGGACTGCAATTGGCAACCCCCACTCCGTTGCCCATTGAACTGGGAAGTTCTCTGCATACTGCCAACGAAGATTCTCCGGCGCGGCGTGGAATGCCGGAAAGGCGCTATCGAAGGCGCCGCGACCCACGCCGAGCCAAGGGTGCGCCTGGAGCATCGGTTTGGCCCAAGAGACCATTTGGAGCTTCGAGAGATCTCGCTCGGCGAGTTCATGCCAAGCGCTGCTCTGAAACGAGAGCCCGGCAAAAAGTAGTCCGCCGCCAATGGCGCACAAGCTCCAGATGCGGCCACGCGAAAGCGCATGACGTTCCTGCTGACCTAGCCATAGACTGACGGCGAGCGCGGACATGCCAAGCACCAGCGCCACGAGCCCACCGCGCGATCCGGCCAGGGCAGAGCACGCGAGGAGTGTTGCCACGCCGAGTCCTGTGATCCACGGAGCTAACGGACTGCGACGACTTGCCAGTAAGCCGAGCCCGCAGAACGCAGCGAGATTGAGATAGCCCGCAAGGTTATTGGGATTCAGAAGCGGGCCGACATGCCACGGCATTGGGGCCGAGCGGGGTGTGTACGCTCCGTAGACGCGCGAAAGACCCAAAAGACCATGCGCCAACGTGACCCCGCTAACGAGCACGGCCGAAAGGAAGATGCCGCTCAGCAGCCAGGGCATTCGCCGCTGACGTCCGAGCTCGGCGGCAAGCCAGTAGACGCCCGCATAGGTAAGCCACTTGAGTACTTCGAGTAGCGTCGCTCCAGGGTCCAACGACACCGGAACGTAGGAAGGGCCCGTCTGGTGCAGCGGCGAAAGCGCACGTGCCCAGACCTCCGCGTTCGAGGGTGCCACGCCTGCAAGTGCGCGCGCTGGCAGTGGTAGTGCTTGCAAAAGAGTGTAGCCGGCGAGAGCGAGCAGTCCCCAGACAGGCATAGGAACGCGCCCTGTCGGTGGCACCGAGAGCGCCAAGAGAACGGCCGCGAGCAGAATCATCGAGCAGAACACGAGCACAGTCGCGTGCTGAGCGCCGAGCGCGAGCGCAGAACTAGCGATGATGAAGCAGAGGAGGGCCAGAGCCAAGTCGACTGGCGAATCAATCAATCGGCGAAACACGGAACCTGGCCGTCTTCTGCGCGCGTGTGTGACTCCTCGATCCACGTTCGCTAACCCAACATTCTGCCAAGGTTGCGCCGGAAAATGTTCCTTTATCTAACGCTGAGAGGGCTGCTTCCTCATCGAATTTCGCCGCCCCTGCTGCACGAGGGGTAGACCGGCGCTCGCGACTTCACGGCTCACGCAGCACCCTAGCAATCAGCCGCGTGAAGTGGACCCTGCCTTCGCGGTTCAGATGCGTAGTGGACGCGAAATACTCGTCGGGGAGCGCCGCCGGTAGTTCGTTCAAGGTCGCATGCGACCGACCAATGGCCTCAGCTAGCTGGGTCAAGAGGGAGTCACGACTGGTTGGGTCTGTGTGGCAGCTTTCCGGGACTGGTGTGACACCAACCAAGAAGCGAGCCGGGCGTGCGTGCTCGACGCTCGCGCGCAGATACGGCGCGCGACGCAGTACAGCCTCGGACGCGCTACGCGGCACGAAGCCGCTGGTGCAATCCTCTCTCCGGAGTTCATGTGGATCGATCAGACTGCCGTGGCCGTCTCGAATGGCGCGTGCCACTTGATCGGCCCAGCCGTAATACTTTCCGTAGGCTCCCGGCAGCGGGAGCGTTGCGGCCGCATCTATCACGTTGCTGAAAATTTCGCGGCGACCTTCCGTAAGGAGCAGGCCGCTCGTGGTTTGCCGGTCGTCGAGAACCGTTTGCTCGTACCGGCCCTCGACCAAGATGCTTTCGCTCGTCTCGAGCGACTTCGGGTGCATCAAAAAGACCAGGGTGGCAGCCGTGTGTCCGGCGCTCACATAGTTGTCCAGGAGCTTCGCATATCCACGCGGACCCATGAAGCCGATGGTCGCTAAGGATTCGACGCGGGCGCCACCGAGCTCGTGCGAAAGCTGGACGGCGTCGATGCCCATAAGTACTGACGAGTCGCCCAAGATCAGCACATCAGCCCGGCCGATCGAGTGCGAGCGCTTCATTTGCGTGTCGACGACGATGTGCTCGATGGCAGAAAGCAAGGGCTTCGGGTCGCGTCGCCGAATGCAGCCGAACACCACCAAGATGGCGACCGCGACGACGACCGGACCGGCGGCGATTCGAGCCACTAACGCAAACGGCGCGATCTGGCGTCTAAAACTGGAAGTAGATGAACGCATAGCTGAACTTGTTGAACATCGTGGCGGTCACTGCCAACAACACACCGCCTAGGAGCGCAAATCGGATCATGCCGATCCGCGTCGGAACGAGGAGATCCTTGGACGTGAACTGCCAAAGCTCGATAGCGACGATCGGCAGCGTCAGCACGGCGATGCCGCGTAACACGCGGGAATGCTGACTGTCCCACTCGAGATTCGCGAGTGATTGAAGCATTGCGCTAACCATCCCCATGCTCTCGCAGCGGAACAGGAACCAACCGAAGAACACGACGCACATCGTGATGAACCAGCGAGCGGCGTGCGGCAGTTGCACCCTGCTCCCCAGGCTCTGCCGTAGTGCGCGTTCCACCGCGAGTGCGCCGCCGTGCACCGCGCCCCACAACATGAATGTCCACGCCGCACCATGCCATAGGCCTCCGAGCAACATGGTGACGAAGAGGTTTAGATAAGTGCGTCCGTGACCACGTCTGCTGCCGCCCAAAGGAATATAGAGGTAGTCTCGGAGCCACGTGCTGAGGCTAATGTGCCAGCGTCGCCAGAAGTCTTGAATCGAGTCAGCGAAATAGGGTTGATTGAAGTTCCACACGAACTCGATGCCCAGCAGCTTCCCGCAACCACGCGCAATCAAGCTGTATCCGTTGAAGTCGGCGTAGATCTGAAAGCCGAAGGCCAACGTTGCAAGTAGGGTGGAGAAGCCTGACTGCTGGTCGACGCGGAAGCCCTGATCCGCGAACAGCGCGCAGCCATTGGCGACGTACTCCTTGAGAAAGTAGCCGTACAACAGCAGCCAAATGGCTTCACGTGTGCTGTCGGCGCTGAGCGTGCGGGGTTGATTGAGCTGCTTGAGCAAATGGTGTGGGCGCTGGATCGGCCCCGCTACCATGTGGGGGAAAAAACATACGAACGTGAAGTATGTGACAGCGTTGCGCTCGGCAGAGCATTCGCGCCGGTACACGTCGATGGTGTAGGACATCGACTGAAACGTGTAAAAAGAAATGCCTACCGGCAGCGCGATGCGAAGTATCTCGAAGTGCACCGGTTGCCCGAGTCGCTGGAGCAGCTCGGCAAACGACTCGCAGAAAAAACCAAAGTACTTGAAGACAAAGAGGATCCCTAAGTTGATGCTTAAGCTCGTAACGAGTATCGCTTTCCGCGAAATTCGCGCAGGTGGATGGTCGAGGTAGTATCCAGCGATATAATCGGCGCCTGCGGTGATCAGGAGGAGGGCCAGAAAGCGCCAGTCCCACCAGCCGTAGAAAATCAGGCTGCCAATCAGGGCGATGACGTTCTGGATCGAATGAGAACGCGTGAAGGACCAGTAAATGGCCCAGAACACAACGAAAAAGACGAGGAAAGTGGTGCTGTCGAAGACCATTTGAAGGGAAGGGCGTCGTTTCGATAGCGACACCAACGCGGACGAGCAGTCGTGCGACTTTTGCTCCGCTAACAGCTCCGCTCAGGGGCAGCAACTCGTGTCCGGACGCCCGGCGATTTCTGCCAGACTTCACGATCCGCCCCGATACAGGTGTGCTCGTCGGCAGGTGACTGCACAAAGTTGGCTTCAAGCACTCCGTGCACAGGCCACACCTGGCGACGGCGCAGCTTGCGGGAAGAGGAGCGTTGCACCAAGAATAACTTGGTGTACCTAGAGGGAGGCAACTGACCGATGTGCATTGCGGATGCTTCGAGCGGCGTCGTCTGAGGCCACTAACGGATTGGGCACTTCGGGGTTCGGGATCCGTTGGGCTGCATTGGACTGGTAGCGAATACGAGAGCTTCATCATTCGGCGCCACTCGCTTTTCACAGCTGTCCCACAGCTGTGGCACTCCCCTTGCAGCGTGCCCCCCGAGGTGCACGCATGGCACATGCACAAGAGGGTACGCACAACAATCCGACGGCTCGTGGCTTGTCGCAGCAGTTTGGGCTTTCGAGTCCGTCGTTCGCGGACGGCGATCGCATTCCTCGGCGGCACACGGCGGACGGCGAAAACGTATCGCCGCGGCTGACTTGGTCGAAACCCCCGGCGGGTGCGGAGAGTTTGGCTTTGGTTTGCGAAGATCCGGACGCGCCGCGCGGGACGTTCGTGCACTGGCTCGCCTGGAATTTGCCGGTCGAGCAGCGGGAGTTAGCGGAAGCGGCGTCGCCGAATCGCGGCGGAGCGCGGCTGTTGCAAGAGGGTCAAAACGGGTTCGGACAGGAGGGGTACGGCGGACCATCGCCGCCGCCAGGTAAGCCACACCGTTACGTCTTCCGACTGTTTGCGTTGGATGAGCGTCTCGAGTTGCCGGCGCGAGCGTCGCGCGCGGAGTTCGATCGAGCTATCGAGGCTCACGTGCTCGGTGAGGCCACGTTGATCGGCGTGTACGGGCGCTGACGGGACTCAGGCGGCGCACAGCAAATGAGCGGAGCGAAGTGCCACGGCTGAGGCCTGATTGCTGAGGGGCGTAGGTCATCAGCCGTGGTGTTTGTGCGGCGCTGGGAATAAGTGCGGTCGTGTTTGTTGGAAATCGTGAGGAATGACTCTTGCTGGCGCTCCAACATGCCGAGCCGAAGTAAGACTGGCGGAAACCATGGCCGCAACGCGCGCAGCGCACGATCGACGGGAAAAACCGGAACACTGCCGAACAGCGGTGGTGGTCTCACCGAAAGAGCCGAGCGGAGTCGGGAAGCGACGCGCGTTGTGAAGTCGCGGCGTCGCAACGCTTCACCGCGGCCTACGACGGGCAAGGGGCGAGTTGCCGCTCGAACCGGGACGAAGAACGACGCCGTGACGCGCTCGCCGTCGAAGAGCCGGACGGAGCGACGGAAGGTCTCGGCGCAGGCGCATGCACCGAGCCGAGGTGGTGTCTCGCAGAAGTTGCGGTCGCTCGCCGAACAGGTTCCGGAAACTACCGAAGGCAAGCGTCAGAGGCGCGTCGGGCGTCGAACGAGTTCTCGCGCTCGTGGTCGAATCGGCGCGTCGCGGTGAGCGGTTGGGTCGACTCTGGTATAGTCGCCCGGAATGCCGTTCGCCTTGGAGCTGCCCGATCGCACGCCACGCGCGGCGCTGTCGGTGCCATTTCTGGATTTGGTGCCGAGCGCGGGAGAGCAGGAGAGTTGGTCGCGGGCGTGTGCGAGAGTAATCGCCTCGGGGCGGTTTATCGGCGGCGCTGAGGTCGGCGGATTCGAGCACGCAGCGGCAGCGTTTCTGCGCGCGGAGCACGCGGTCGGGTGTTCGAGCGGTTCGGATGCGTTGGTGATTGCGCTGCTAGCGCTGGGGATTGGGCGCGGCGATGAGGTGATTCTGCCGGGATTTTCGTTCTTTGCGACGGCGGAGAGCGTGGTGCGTGTCGGTGCGGTGCCGCGTTTCGTGGATATCGAGTTGGAGCTGTTGGCGTTGGAGCCGGAAGCGGTGGCGGCGGCAATTGGCGGGCGGACTCGAGCTGTGTTGGTGGTGCACATCGCGGGCGCGCCGGCGCCGATGGATGATTTGCGGCGGGTTACCGAGGCGCACGGCATTGCGTTGGTCGAAGACGCCGCGCAAGCGTTTGGATCGACGTTGAACGGTCGACGTCTCGGCACGTTTGGGCACGCTGGTTGTTTCAGCTTTCAAGCAACGAAACCGCTGGGTGCACTGGGCGATGCGGGCATGGTGGTCAGCGGTGATGCGCGTGTAGCAGAGCGTTGTCGTCAACTGACGGTGCACGGTGCGCCGAAACGGCACGAGCATGCGTCAATCGGAGGCAATTTTCGGCTGGATGCGATGCAGGCCGCAATCTTGAGAGAGAAGCTCGCTCACTTCGAAGAGACGTTGGCTCGCCGCGAAGCCGTCGCACGAGCGTACGATGAAGGACTACGCGGCGTCGCTGAAGTGACGTGCCCCAAGTTGCCCGTTGGCGCGCTCTCGAATCGCGCGCTGTATACGATTCGCGTGGAGGCTCAGCGGCGCGACGCTCTGGTGGCTTTTCTCGCTGAGCGTGGAATCGAAACGAGTGTGTACTATCCCATGCCGCTTTCGCGTCAGCCGGCGTTGCTCGAGCTGGGGTTGGGGTTGCCGCAAGGCGCGCTACCGAATTGCGAGCGCGCGTGCCGAGAAGTGCTGTCGCTGCCGATTTATCCGTCGCTTACGCGCGAACAGATCGAGCGGGTGATTGAGGGCGTGCGAGCGTTTTTCGAGCGTTAGGCGCGCGCTGCGTCGGCAGGTTTGGCGGCTTCGCGTTCGGCGCGTTCCTCCAGGAGTCGTTCGGCTGCGACGCCACTCGATTCGAGGAAGCGTTGCACTAGCGTGTGGCGAGACTCGAGAAGCTCGTGGGGGGTGCCGGAGGCAACGACGCGACCTTTGTCGAGGACGTAAATTTCGTCCGCGATGCGGAGGGCGCCGCCGAGGTCGTGGGAGATGACGACGCTGGTGACGCCGAAGCGGTCGCGGGTTTCGAGGATCATGTCATCGACGACGCGGCTGCTGATGGGGTCGAGGCCGCTGGTGGGTTCGTCATAGAGGATGACTTCGGGATCCATCATGAGGGCGCGCGCAAGGCCCACACGTTTTTTCATGCCGCCGGAGAGTTCGCTGGGTTGCTTTTTTTCGACGTTTTCGAGGCCGAGGGCTTTGAGTTTGTCGATGACGCGCTGTTTGATTTCTTTATCTTTGAGTTTGGTGTGCTCGCGCAGGGGGAAGGCGACGTTGTCGAGCACGTTCATGGAGTCGAGGAGGGCGGAGTACTGGAAGACCATGCCGAGCTTGCGACGGAGTTGGTTGAGCTCGCGATCGTTGAGCTTGGTCATGTCGACGCCTTCGAGGAAGACGGCGCCGCCTGTTGGGCGATCGAGGCCGATGAGGATTTTGAGAAGTGTGGTCTTGCCGGCACCGGAGCCACCGATGATGACGGCGACGTGGCTGCGACCAATGCTCATGTTGATGTCGTTGAGCGCAACGAAGTCGTCGAAACGTCGTTCGAGGTGCTCGACGCGAATGTGCGGCTGTCCGTTGGGAGCATTGGGGGCGCGCGGAGAGTCGGCTGCCGTGGCTTCGCCCATGTGGGGGAGCATTCCCGTGGACGCGCATTCAGGCAAGCGGGCGCGCTTACGCGAGCAATGTGCGGCTGCGCATGGAGCAGGCAAACCGCGGAGCTTGTCGCCGAGATGGCTCCGGCAGCAAGTGGTTCCGGTTGGTTGCCCGGCCCTGCTTTCAGCGGTGGCGCAAGCGGTGAGGTGCACCGACCGTGCAAAGGCACTGCGAAGGCGCTCCGGGAGCATGCCGCTGTTGACGGCGAATTGAAGCTGGGGTTTCGTCACGGTAGCGCGGCGCCATCACCGGCGGGCGGTCCAAAACAAAACTCCTATCTCCGACACTGTCATGAGCGAGCTCAAGCAAGCACTACTCGAGAAAATCTCTTCAGGAACCGTTCACGTCGGCATCATCGGTATGGGCTATGTAGGCCTTCCGCTGGCGCTGGCGTTCGTGGAACGCGCCAAGGTGAAGGTGACCGGCTTCGACATCGATCAGAGCAAGATCGAGGCGCTGAAGGCCGGCAAGACCTACATCATGCATATGGGCGAGGATCGCGTGAAGGAGGCGAACGCTTCCGGTCGCTTCAGCGCCACCGCCGATTTCGATAAGTTGGGCGAACCCGACGCGCTCATGATCGCGGTGCCGACGCCGCTGACGCTGCAGCGCGAGCCCGACATGCAGTACGTGGTGGGCACGGGCGAAGCCATCGCCAAGCGTCTGCGCCGCGGCCAGTTGGTGATTCTCGAGTCCACAACGTACCCGGGCACCACGGACGAGCTCTTGAAGGACATCCTCGAACGCACGGGGCTCAAGTGCGGCAAAGACTTCTTCTTGGCGTTTTCGCCGGAGCGCGAAGATCCCGGCAATAAGCACTTCAATACCGCAACGATTCCGAAGGTCGTGGGCGGTGTCGACCCGGATTCGGGCGATCTCGCGGCGGCGCTCTATGCGCGCGGGCTCGAGAAGGTGGTGCGCGTGCGTACGGCGCGCGTCGCTGAGGCGACGAAGCTCACCGAGAACATCTTCCGCGGCGTGAACATCGCACTCGTGAACGAGCTGAAGATGGTTTACGAGCGCATGGGCATCGACGTGTGGGACGTGCTGGACGCAGCCGCTACCAAGCCGTTCGGCTTCATGAAGTTCACGCCGGGTCCGGGCCTGGGTGGTCACTGCATTCCGCTGGATCCCTTCTACCTGACGTGGAAGGCGCGCGAGTTCGGCATCAGCACGCGCTTCATCGAGCTCGCGGGCGAGGTGAACGTGAACATGCCCCGCTACGTGATTGAGAAGCTCCAAGAGGGCCTCAACGAGCACCGCAAGTCCCTCAAGGGCAGCAAGGTTCTGGTGCTCGGTATCGCCTACAAGAAGGACATCGACGATCCGCGCGAGAGCCCTTCGTTCGAGCTGATTCACCTGCTGATGGAGCGCGGCGCCGAGGTTTCGTACCACGATCCGCACATTCCGACCGCGCCGGGGATGCGCAGCTGGCCGCACTTGCCCGCGCTCAAATCGCAACCGCTCACGCCGGAACTCCTCAAGTCGGTCGACGCGGTGCTCATCTCTACCGAGCACACTGCCGTCGACTACAACTTGGTGCTGCGTGAGGCGCGCCTCGTCGTCGATACGCGTGGCGTGTATCGCGACCCGAACCCCAAGGTCGTCAAAGCCTGATGACAACCGATTTGAAGCGCCTCGACGGGGCGCGCGTTCTCGTCACTGGGGGTGCGGGCTTCATCGGCTCGCACCTCGTTGACGCTTTGCTTTCGAATGGCGCGCGCGTTCGTGTTCTCGACAACCTCGCAACGGGCAAGCTCGAGAACCTCGCACACGTCAAAGATCGCATTGAGTTTCAACAGGACGACATTCGAAACCTCGAAGCGTGCCAGCGCGCCTGCAAAGACGTGGATTTCATCCTCCACGAGGCCGCGCTCGGCTCGGTGCCGCGCTCCCTCGAAAAACCGGCGGATTCAATCGAGGTCAACGTTGCGGGGACCTGCAACATCTTCACGGCGGCTCGCGATCAGCGCGTGAAGCGCATCGTCTACGCCTCGTCGTCGAGTGTCTACGGCACGAGCGACAAGCTGCCGAAGCGGGAAGGGGAGGAGGGTATGCCTCTCTCTCCGTACGCCCTCTCCAAGAAGATGGACGAGGAGCTTGCGGACATCTTCGCGCGTAACTTCGGCTCGGAGATCGTCGGCCTACGCTACTTCAACGTGTACGGTCCACGCCAAGATCCGAAGGGTGCTTACGCCGCCGTCATTCCGCGTTTCTTCGCGGCGTGCCGCTCCGGCCAAGCTCCCATCATCTTCGGCGACGGCCAACAGAGCCGCGACTTCACCTACGTTGGCGACGTCGTAGCAGCCAACCTCGCCGCCCTGCTCGGCACTGGTCGCTCTGGCCAAGCCTTCAACGTCGGCGCTGGCCGCCGCACCACCGTTACCGATCTGGCGCGCGAAATCTCGCGCGTCACCGGTTTCGGCGGCGCACCTGACTACCGAGATCCGCGCCCCGGCGACGTGCTGCACTCCATCGCCGACACCAGCCGCATCCTCGAAGCCTTCGGCTGGCGCGCCACCACCGATCTCGACGCAGGGATCCAGCTCTGCGCCGAGCACTACAAGTAAACACTAGCGGCTTCCAGCAATCCGAAGAAGGCGGCGTCTATCCCAGGGCGCCGCCTTTTTTGCGTTCAACGTCCGTGTGCGCGGTGTTCACGCTTCCAGCACGCCCTCCACAATCGACGGATCTGCCGAATCACCAAATCGCGTGATTGGCACTCCGAGCCGCTGCGCGATGAATGTCAGAATTCGGTTGTTCGGATTGAGTCGATGTGCGCTCACGCGCTTTCGATCGCCCAACGCGATCACGCGGCCACCGCGGATGCCACCACCGAGCAACAGAGTGGGAACCGAGCGTGAGCTGTGGCGCGCCGGATCACCCATATCGGAGCTGGCGAGAACAACGGTATCGTCGAGGAGACGTTCTCTGTCGAGCTGGCTGACGAGCAGCGTGACCTTGGAGCAGGTCTGGCGATTTTGACGGGCGAGGGCTCGCCAGGTATCGGGTTCGCCTGGTTTGCCTTCGGCGCGCGCGGTGTAGCGGTGGGCGACGTCTTGATGGATGTCGACGGGCAACGATGGATCGAGGCCAGTGCGCGACAGATCAGCGAGCATCAGCGTTGCGAAACGGGTGAGATCGCAGGCGAAGGCGCGCACGATCAATTCGATTTGCAAATCGGTGATGGCGTCGAAGGAGCGCTCGCCGCCACCGTACGCGCGAAACTTTGGAAACTGGCTACGGCCGATTCGAGACGGCGCTGCGCACGTCGTGCTCGCGGGTGAGAGGCGGCGCTCGATGTCTCGCAGCGCGGTGGCGTGGTGTTCGAGTTTGTCGCGTTCGCCAGAGCCGGCGCGATTGCGAAGGCGAGCGAGATCGGCGGAGAGGAAGTCGAGGGCACTTTGGCCGCGTTCTCGCCGCGCGCGGGCCGCTTCGGGCGAACCAGTGAGCGCTGCGCCGAAGAGTGCATCGAACGTATCGGCGGGATGGATGAGTTTCGGGAGCGGGACGCCTCCACGGCCGTAGCTGATCGAGCTTGTGCTGTTGCGTTCGTCGTTGCCGACCGCCAGTACGAGGCTCGGGAGAGGCGTGGCTTCCCCCAGGCGGCGTTCAACAGCCAAGTATTGATCCAGCGAGGCGTTCTTTCCGTTGGCACCCGAGCCGGTCAGGATCACACGCGGACCATCGTGACCAACCGTGCCGGTGAGGAAGCCCGCTGCGAGATCAACTCCGTCCACCACGAGCAGGTCTTTGCGGAACGAGCGCCCGGAACGCGCGGCATCGTCGAAGGGAGCTAAAATTGCCCCTTCGTAATCGATACGAAAGTCGTCGCGCGGCAGGAAGAGCTCGGCGGCGCGACCATGCGGCATGTAAACGCAAACGAAACGCTTCGCCTTTACGGATGTAGGGGATGGCACACTGCCAGAGGGCGCCGCGGGCGGCGTTACTGCGTCGGCCCAAACTCGCTCGGGAAGAAATGTGGCCCCGAGCGCGGCGAAGAAGTGGCGGCGTGTGATCATGTTGGCCTCCGGCGGCGCACGAATTCCGGACTTTTCACCCAAGCGACGACCCATTCGAGCAGGCTGTCACGGCGCGCGGCGGGCAGCGAATCGACCAACGCTTCGAACCATTCTTCGGTCGCGGCCGAACGACGCCCCGTCCAATAACGTAGCGCCTGGCGTGCGAAGCAACGGCGCGCCTCCGGCAAGGACGAGAGCTGCGTGACGAGATCGGCACTATCGCGAAACTGCAAGTTGTGGCCAGCCACGTTGAGCTGCCCAGTCGTCTCCACGTTCGTGTCGTGCTCGCGGCTGCGTCGGCGACCCGCCGCATCGAACGCTTCAAAGCTATAGCCGAGCGGATCAATCGACGCATGGCAACTGCGGCATTCGGCCGAAGTCGTGTGCGCCGTGAAACGTTGTCTCGTCGTGCCGTGCTCAGTGCGAGGTGGCATCACCGTTTCGATGCCTACCTCGCCCGGGCGCGGCAAATCGACGCACAAGATGCGCCGCAGAACGAAGTCACCGCGTTTCACTGGACTCGTCACGTCTTCGTACGCGTGCGCCGAAAGGAAACTTGCGTGTTCGAGCACACCCACACGGCGCTGCTCACTGAGACGAACGCGCGCGCCGAAGAAGCCCGGAACGCCGTAATATTCGGCCATTTCGCGATCGAGTGAACTGAAGCCGGCGCGCAGTAAACTCGGCAACGACGCGCCGCCATAGACCATCACCTCGTCTACGAAATTCTTCGTTTCGGCCAACATATGGCGCTTCAGCGAATCATAGTTCGCCACCACGTGCGCGGCCTTGGCAGTGCGTTCGAGTTGATCGACCTCCAACCACTCCAGGACGAATTGGCGAAAGTGATGGCGCGTCGAGCTCAGCGCGAGCAAGCGACGTGCGGCGGCTTCTCGTTCGCTCGGAGCCAACAGACGCGTCGGTGACTGGGCGGCGGCGAGCAACTCGGCATCCGGTGCTGAGCCGGACACTGTGTAAGCAAGGCTGCTTGCGATTTCGTGGGGGGTTAGTTGGGTGGGGTCCTTCTCGTCACCGAGCTCATTGAGATAAAGAAAGCTGGGCGAGGTGAGCAACGTGGAGAGAACGAAGGCCACTCCCGTTGCATGTTGCGCCGCCGCGCTGCCCACATCGGGTGCGCGTGCAGCGGTCTCGTATAGCGCAATGAGCGCCCGTTGCTCAGCGGGCGTCGACGGACGACGAAAGGCTCTCTTCGCTATGACAGCTAGAGCCTTTTCGGTGCACGCCGCGTTTTCGAGCGGGCAGGGGACAAGAACTGACAATCGCTGTTCGACGGCGACCTGCGCGAGCCGTTCCGCCACGCGCGCAAGCTCTGCTGCGTAATGCGAGGGCATCGCCTGCCGCTCATTAATCGTATAACCATCCTGACGCTCGTCGGGCGGCAATGCGTCGTGAATCGACTCCTCCAGCCCGAGCAATGCGTTCACCGATCGCTCGAACTCGAAATTGCTCAGACGCCGCACTCGGGTTGGCAGCAAAGCGTCGTTGCTCGCCCTGGGAGCCGGGGCAGATGTGCAGCCGTTCAACGCGACACACAACATGACGGCAAGGGCAAAGCGTCGTCTCATGAACCTTTCGGAGTCGGCGTTGACTTCAACCACTCGATCTCGTCGACCCAAACATCTGCCGGCAAGTACTTCGGCGTTGCAGCGAACTGCAGACTCAACAACCGGCGTGGATCAAAGCGCACCGACTTGCCCCAACCCCCCTGCTGCAACTGATCCCAACGAATCTCACGTGTCTGCCAATCGTCACTCAAGTGCAGAACAAACGTGTGCAGATCCCAGCATTTTTCCGTGCACGAACCACCAAACTCCGCAGCGGTTGTCTCAGGCATGCCGAGCCGCAGCAAAATAGTTCCCTTGCCGCGTGCCTTCAAACGAATGCCAGCGAAGTTTCCCGCATTCAACGGACACTTCGCCGCCGCACCCACATGATGCAACGTCACGCCCCAACTCACACCCCAATCCGTATGTCCATTCGCCGTCAAATGCGCCGCATACTGATTCTCCGGCGTCCCTTCCGCGCCGAGCTTCACCGGTTCGAACTTCCCATCGGGCGGAAACACCGTCGCGCCCTGCGTGTGATCCGTCGCCGTAAACCACCAACCCTCACGCTCGAAACCACCAAACAACCGATGGTCACCGTCTTCGAAATCGTCCAACCGTGCGTCCTCACTGGCCGCCGCTGGACCATCACATGGACCGCGCGCCGGCTGCGCTTCCACCGCAGCAGCGCGAGGGCCAGGATCGACCACAGCGCCTTGGCCCCCAAATACAGGTGCGCTCGGCTCTGTCGAAGCACACCCCCCAAGCAAAGGCAGGCCCCCAGCAACGAAACCGAGAACACGCAAAACAATTCGTGACGGACCTAATCCTACGGACCACATGAGCGAGTTGGGCATTTTCCCCTGATTCTGCATGGCCGGCTACCACCGATGCGATCGCTTTTTTCGTTAGTGAAACGGCATTATCGAACGACTGCCGCTCCGGAGCTCGAAGCTCCGCGCTTTTTCCGATCGATTCAGCCTGCTCCGGCCATTGCGATCACGTGCAACTACAACCAGTCGCTCTCCGCATGGGAACTGGTGTAAGCGACCTCGCAGCCGTGCCTGGAGCCGCCTCGCCATCAGCCGAGACCAGCGAGCACTTTCGCGAGCTCGTTACCCAACACTTCGACTTCACCTGGCGCAGCCTCCGACGCCTCGGTGTTCCCGAAGCCGACGTCGACGACGCTGCGCAAGAAGCCTTCGTCGTCCTGGCGCGCCGCCTCGCCGACGTTGAGCCCACCCGCGAACGCGCCTTCCTCTTCGCCACCTGCGTTCGCATCGCCTCCGTGCGCAAACGCTCACAACGTCGACGCCGCGAACACAACGAATTCGAGTTCGAGGAAATCCCCCACCCAGCGCCATCCCCCGAAGATCTCAGCGGCCTCTCCCGCGCTCGCCGCCTCCTCCAAAACATCCTCGACCACATGAGCGAAGATCTCCGCTCCGTCTTCATCCTCGCCGAACTCGAAGAACTCACCGCCCCCGAAATCTCAGCGCTCCTCGACATCCCCATCGGCACCGTCGGCTCCCGCCTCCGCGCCGCCCGCGACCGCTTCAAAACCAGCGTCGAACGCCTCGCAATCCACGACCAATTCAAAGGACGCCGCCCATGAGCGCCCGCGACAGCCAACCGCCGTCCAACCCCGCAGCATCTGAATCGGCATCGGCGTCGGCCACCAATTCCCAACGCCTCGCAGCCGACCTCCTCCGCTCAGCCAAACTCGACCAACCCACCGCCACCGCGCGCGAACGCGCTCTCCAAGCCGGCCTCCACGCACTACACACTCCCATCGCCCGCACCCATTCGCGCCGCGCAGTCGCAGCAGCCATCGCTTCATCACTCGCCCTCGCGGCAGCCTTCGCGCTCTACATACGTGCTCACCGCGAACGCCCGCCCGAACTCCGCGCCGAACCCGTTGCACCCGCGCAAAGCGCACGTGTCGGCGCCCTCACCTCAGCTCCAAGCGCCCACCCCCCTCCACTCCAAACGCCGCTCCGCCCCTGTCCCGAGACCGTCGTCGCCACCGGCTCCGCCCCACTCATCGACGATTGGGAACACACCGGCTCAGCCCTCCCAACCGCCGACGGCCGCACTGGCGTCTGGCTCACCTTCGACGACGGCACTGCCAAACAAAACTTCCCAAGCGGATCCCAACCAACCTCGGTGTTCACCCATGGCGGCCGCTCCCGACGTGCACTCCACCTACGTGGTGGCCGCTTCAGCGATTGGGGCGTCGTCTTCGGAACCGACTTCGCAAACGGCGCGTGCTACGACGCCTCTGCGTACGCTGGTATCGAATTCTGGGCCAAAGGCCCCGCCCGCGTTCACGTCGGAGTCCAAATCATCGATATCCAATCTCCCAAGTTCGGCGGCTTCTGCGAAAAAGACAACTGCTACAATAGCCACCGCAAACCCGTCGAACTCGACCGCACCTGGAAACGCTACAGCGTGCGCTGGGAAGAACTCCAACAAGTCAGACCCACTGGCACAGTGCCATTCGACGTCCGGCGGATTCGGTTTCTCGAATTTGCGCTGTTCAAGGACGATACGCCATTCGATATTTGGATTGACGATGTGAGGTTTGTTTCGCGGGGGCGGTAAGCGGGGACACACTTGCAAGTGTGACCGGTCTGCGGTCGGTCACTGTACACATAAAACATGAAGCGGCGCGTCGATGCTCGTCGTGTCGCTCGTGCCAGTATCAAAATCCACGTACCAAGCTACACTAACGGTCTCTGGATACGTGGTCGAGCTCCAATAAGAGTCCGGTCCAACGCTGGGAAAGGTTGCCTCATCGATTTTCGGACTCGTGCGCGATTCGTCAACGAGGGTTTGCAGCTCAAGCACAGTCGGAAGCCGAGATCCATTCCCCGCTGCAGAGCAGTAGTCGACAGCGTTGCGGAACGGCATTGCGGATGGCGCTGCGGGCGCTCGCCAGATTAACCCCGTCCAGAGGTCGCGCACGGTGCCGTTTTCGGTCCGGTAGTGTTCGCTAGTGTTCGTGGGCACCGGCGGCCCACCTCGCACACACCGAGAAGCCATAGAGCTTCCGATCCTCCCGTGCCGACTCGTATAACCGTGAGTGAAGTTGATGCTAAACGCGGTCTCCATGTCTGCTTCCGATGCCGTCCAATACGAGCCTTGGTAGAAGTTCGTGAACGGCGTGAGCTCGAAAGGCCAAGACCTACCCCTGAGCTCCAGTAGGGACAGGAGCTCGATTCGAGATGGGAGACGCCAGTCGCAGTATCCTCCGAGCGTCAGCGCTTCGCAGCGCGCCTTCACGTTTTGCCAATTAGTGACCGAGTTAGGCGTCGGTTCGCGTTCCCAAACAAGCCCGGTGACATGGTCGACCACGACCTCCCCTCCGGCCACACTCAACGCCGTTAGATTGCGTGGATTCGGAAGGCCTTCACATGGCGCGTTGGGCATTGGCCACCGTGCCCAGGCGCGTGTTCTCGGTGCGCTACATTCCGCGTCGACGTTCTCGGAGGTTCCGGGATCGGCAGGCGAGGGTCCATTCCGGCAAACGCTCTCCGCCTCTGCGACGTCTCCATCGCGACCTATCAGTTTTGGAAATAAGCCGTGGCCAATTAGTCCCCAACAGTACGCGCGACCGTTCGCGATCGCACATGTTCCGGCTACGCCGGTGGACAGATCGCTCACCTGTGAATCAAGCCCCCACACCAGTCGCGGAGCCCTCCGCATCTCGGTCGAAAGGTCGCCGACTTCCGCCCTCATGTTGTAGCCCCAACAGTATCCCGAGCCACTGACAATCGCGCAGGCTCGCGAGCTTGCTGCTGAAATCTTCGACGTTTCTTGGCTTAGGCCATACACGGGAACAGGAGTTGCGGTGCTCTCGGCAGAGTTGGTGCCAAGAGCGCCGTATGTGTTGTCCCCCCAACAGAATGCGCTGCCATTCGCAAGTGCGCAGGTAAAGTCTCCTCCCGCGCTAACTTGTGAAACTCCGGTGATGCCCTCAGCCTTCTTAGGTACGAGCGAGAATCCAGCATTGGGTAGTTGTCCCCAGCACCAAACATCGCCGCTACTCACGGCGCATGTCTGGTATTCTCCCGCCGAGATCGTCGTCACACTAGAACCGAAGCCGAGTATCTGCTTCGGCGTCATCCCGCTGGTGCGTGTGTTGTCGCCGAGCTGGCCTTGAGCGTTCCCGCCCCAGCAGTACGCAACGCCATCAGCAAGCGCGCACGTGTGGGCCGCACCCGCGGCAACCGAGGTGATACCAAACTTAAGGCTGTCCATCAGAATGGGACGAGAAGCGTTGGTTTGCGTGCCGTCTCCGAGCTGTCCGCTCATATTCAGGCCCCAGCACCAGATGCGACCATCTGCCAATGCGCAGGTGTGAAAAAAGCCCACGGAAATAGCGGCCACGTTTTCCAGGTCCCTCACTCGGACGGGCACTGCACTGTCAGAGGTCGTTCCATCACCAAGCTGTCCGCTGCGGTTCACGCCCCAGCAGTACACGCGCCCACTCCTTAGAGCGCAGGCGTGTTCATAGCCCACGCCGATGGCTTGGACTGGCCCAACCCCTGGCTCCCCCGTACCACCGGTACCCCCCGCCCCGACGTCACTCGGGCCGGAGCCGGAGTGACCTGCGTCGACTGCGCCTGCATGGCCCCCGAGATCAGCGCCGCCGGTGTTCGTCCCTGAACCGGAATGCCCAGCGTCGTTTGATGATCCCGACTGTCCCGCGCTTCCACCAGCCAAGGCTCCCGCGTATCCGGTTCCACCGCTGATTCGGCCCCCTGCGGGCGATTGAATGATGCCACCCGTGCCTGCGCTGCTCTGATGATTGTTGCTGGCGTCGTCGCCGCCACAATGTGCAATCGCGACGGTAAGACAAAGAGCAATGGTGAAACGGGCCGCGCGTGTCATTCACGCGACGTTAGCAGGTGTTTCTGCAGCGCTCGCGTTGTCTCCTGCTCCCCACCGTACGGTTTCCGCCAGGCAACACCACCGACAACTTAGGTGGCTCTTTTTCTGGCAACTCGTCACGAGACTGACCGACCAAGCCGGCGAACCAATACGGCACAGCGTTGTGCCGAGCCTGACTCATTCTGAGTCACCTTGAGTAACTCTTCGAAGCTTAAAGAGTACGCACACGAAATTTACGTGTACGCACACTCACAGTCGATCGTTCAATAGTGATTTTCGTTGGTGCACCGACTTTTTCTTCAACCCGATGGTTGGTGACTAACCCCAAAGTGTTGCACGCGAGGTCGGATGCATTTTGTCCCACCGCCCGCCCGCATTCTGATCACCCCACGAAAGAAAAGTTGAGTTATGGAAGCGCGTCGAAAGCGTTTGGGCGGCCACCGATCCGCCCAATGCATAGGTGCGCGCATCGCATTGGACAACGGCCATGATTCCCACCCTTCGTCAGCGCTGGACTCTTCAATCAGGCAATCGTCGCGTAGCTAACCGCAGCTCGCGGCAGCCTATTCCCGGCCGCGACCAAAAAGCCAAGTCGCTCGCCCTGAGGCTATTCGCGCTGATTGGCGCTCTGCTCATCGCCTGCGGCGATGGGAGCTCGCGAACGCCGGACGGAACCGAGGCGGTCGCGAAGACGGAGGCGAAGCTTGAGGGGGACTGCACGTCACTGACCGCGACGGTGACGTCGAGTCGTCCGACACAGTCGAATTGGTGGACGAGCTCCGTGGGATCGACGATCACCATTACACCAACCGCTGCGGGTTGCTCGTCGGTGCAATACCAGTTCCACGTTCAGCGACCGGGCCAGGCGTGGACGATGCTCGCCGATTACGGAGCGCAGACGAGCTACGTTTGGAACACAGCTAACGAAGTAGCGGGTACCTACAACTTCGAAATCCGTGCACGCAAGGTCGGTTCGACCGCTCCGTACCAAGCTTACTATGGCTTCCCATTCGTGCTGCTGGCGTCTCCCACGTGCACGGGGGTCAGCGCGAGTACTTCCCCGATAGCGCCCTTGGCTGAGACTCCGAACATGGCAGCCGTGGGGACGAACGTAACGATCACGTCGACGGCGACTGGATGTTCTTCGCCCAAGTATCGCGTTGTGTACTTGCCCCCAACGGGGCCGTGGGTTGAAGCAAGCCCCTGGAGCACTAACCCCAGCTTCGTGTGGCCTACGGCAGGCAAGGCTGAGGGACTCTACTCCTTCCAGGTCTGGGTAAGGGCGAACGATAACACCGACTATGAGTGGTACACCGGCTTTAGTTATCGGCTTTTCGCTAGCGGCATCACCCTGAGCTCCGCTCCATACCATGCCGGCGCCGCCAGCTCGTGGATGGCATCCGTCGGAACAGCCGTCACGTTCACCGCAGGCTCGAACCCTTGCACGCAGGCGGAGTACCGCTTCTATCATAAGGCTCCGAACTCTAGTTCGTGGACGATGGTGCAGGACTACACACCTTCACCCGGAGGTGCCGTCCTTCCCTGGAACACGACCGGTGCAGTGCCAGGCATGCATCAGTGGCAGGTCTGGGCTCGTGGGCAAGGTCACACGGCCGTCGCATACGAGTCATACAACAGCATTGCGTACGATCTTCTTCCGAACCCGATGTGTGATCGAGTGTCGCTGGTTCCTGGGCCCGGCACACACAGCCCGGTCGGAACACTCGTCAGGCTCACGCCCACGACCGCGTCGTGCCCGAGTCCAAGGTATCGCTACAACCTGTCGCCGGTCGGCGGCTCGTGGCGAACCATTCAAGAATGGACTGGTGGCAAGCCCGCGTACTGGAACACCCTGCTCGAAGCTCCCGGTCCGTACAATCTCGAGGCCTGGGCCCGCAACTCCGATTCCCCCGTTCTTTACGAGACCTATCTCAGCGCCTCGTACACCCTCGACGCCGTCACCCCCACCCACGGCGTCTCCATCGGCGGCGGCTGGCAACACAACTGCGAGCTCCTCGCCAACGGTCAAGTCGGCTGCTGGGGATACAACGGCCACGGCGAACTCGGCAACGGCACCACCACCAGCTCCGCGTCGCCCGTTGCTGTGGCGGGCTTGGTTAAAGGCTGTCAGCGAGCTCCGAAAAGCGCGAAAATCTGAGCAGCCCGGGCTGACGTCGTAGTTGGCCCTGGCGCAGATGGCGTCGGACGATCACGACGACCGCATCAATAAGTAGGGCCCGGAGGAATCAGC
>JBMOMJ010000046.1:0-99340 GCA_049324695.1 Myxococcota bacterium | reverse complement strand
TTGCTCCCAGCGCGACTCGGGAGGAAATGTTGCGCGTGGCGCTCCGGGTGCTCACGGCCTAGCACCGGCCTTCGTCCATTCGAGCGACAGGAGCGCCCAGCCTCCACGAGATGTGATGAATCCTCAGAGGCCACCGCCCGGAGCGCGAAGCGCGAGGACGGATGGGGCGGGGGCAACACGATCCGTGACTCGAATGTGAGGAGCGCTCGGAGGCGCGCGGCAGAGTGACGTAGCGCGCGGCAGTTCGCGCCCGGTGCGGGCGACGGCGGCGCAGTGCGAGGCGCGTTTGCGCGCGATGCGTCAACCGTGGGAGTTGAGGGGTCGGATTCGCGCTGGCCTAGATCTTATTGGAATTATTGGGGTTTTGCGCCCCCAAATAAGCGAGGAAACATAAATTTTGTCGTGGCTCTCCTCGAAACCTCCTCACCAGGCGGACGTTCTGTGTGGGAGGAAGGAGTTCGACGAAGCCGCACTTTGGCCGGCTGGATTGACTCGGGAGCTTAGTGTGAAAAACGGGAACAACGGCTCGAATCGCATTCCGCAACACGTCGCCATCATCATGGACGGCAACGGCCGTTGGGCGAAGCAACGCGGGTTGGAGCGAGTCGAAGGCCACGCCGAAGGTGCGCGCGCTGTTCGCGATGCAGTGGAGACCGCAACGCGCGTGGGTATCAAGTATCTTACGCTGTACGCATTCAGCGTTGCGAATTGGGCACGGCCGCGTGGCGAGGTCGAGGCGCTGATGCGACTCTTGGTCGAGTTCGCAAAGAAGGAGCGCGCTGAGCTCCGGCAAAATGGCATTCGCGTGAATGTCATCGGCGCGCTCGATGATTTGCCCACGACGACGCGGCACGCAGTCGAAGAGCTGATTCGCTACACGGCGGACGGCGATCGCATGACGCTCACGTTGGCGCTTTCGTACGGCGGTCGCCAAGACATCGTGGAGGCCGCGCGTTCACTAGCGGTGCGTGCCCGCGCTGGGCTCGTGCTGCCGGAGGAGATCGACGAGAGCTTCTTCCACAAGCAAATGACGACCCACGATCTTCCGCAGGTCGATCTGCTGATTCGCACGGGCGGTGAGACGCGCCTGAGCGACTTCCTCTTGTTCGAGTCGGCGTACGCGGAATTGCTCTTCTTGCCGATTATGTGGCCCGACTTCCGCCCAGAGACGCTGCTGCAAGCGGTGCAAACCTACGCGGACAAGGAGCGTCGCTTCGGAATGATTTCGGAGCAGGTCCAAGGGCGCATCCCAATCCAGGCATTCGATCCCGTCGATCGCATTCAGAACTGAGTCGGCAGTACAACGGGCGGTGCACACTGACCGTGCGCGCGCCGTCACGCGGCGGGCAGAGTTAGGCGGAAGGTCACGGTTTCAGGGCCAGGCTGGATGAGTTGAGCTTGGCCGCCGTGAGCTTCGGCAACGGCGCGTACGATGGCGAGGCCGAGGCCGGAGCCACCTTTGTCTCCGCGAGTGGTAACGAAGCGGCGGAAGGCGCGTTCGCGGACATACTTGGGGATTTGTCCGCTGTTTTCGACGGAGAGGTGGACTTGGTCTTTGCGTTCGAGTCGTACGCGGACCGGAGTGGCTGGCGGGGAGTGTGCGAGGGCGTTGTCGACTAGGTTGGAGACGGCGCGCTGGAGCCAAACGGCGTCGCCACGAACGCGAACGTCGCCGTGGTGTTCGAGGCGGACGCGGGTGGCGGCGTCAGCGAACGATTCGATGGTGCGTTCGGCGAGTGCGCGGAGATCGACGGGTTCGAAGGCTTCCGCGCCGCGGGCCTCGATGCGAGCGAGGCTGAGGAGCTCGGAGAGGAGGCGCTCGATGCGTTCAGTCGATTCGCGAATACGCCGGACGAAGCGGCGAGCTTGCTCGGGCTCTTCGAGGGCGCTGTCTTCCAAGACTTCGGCGCTGGCACGAATGGCCGCGACGGGGTTCTTGAGTTCGTGGGAGAGATCGGCCGCGAAGGTCTCGACGAAGGGGCGACCTTCGAGTTGGCGGCGCATGGAGTCGAGCGAGCGCGAGAGGCGCATGACTTCGCGACCAAAGACTGGTGGAGGGGCGGCAGAGCGCTCACCGGTGCTGACGCGCTCGCTGAACGCGCCGAGTGCTTCGATGGGCTGAGCGATTTCGCGACCGATCCAGGCGGCGGCGAGAGCAGCGGCGGCGCCGAGTACGAGGCTGATGACGAGCACCGTGGGAGCCATGTCGGCGAGGAGGTTGCGCATCACCACGCTGGGTTTGACCACGCGCACGCTGCCTCGGCGTTCGCCGCGCACCGTGAGGGGCGCATCGACGACGACGTCGCTCGGCTCGAGCTCGACCGGCGCCGAGCGGGGAAACAAGGTGTTGCCTTCCGCGTCGCGGAGCATCATGCGCAGATCGGCGCCGCGCGCGCGTTCGAGTTCGAGGCGCTCGGCGATGCTGGAGAGCGCGACGCCACTGCGATCCATTTCGCCTGCCATCATGCCGGCAATAGCCGCGGCTTCGTCCTGCGCTGCTTGGGTCGCGAGTCGCATGGCGCGCGCTTCGATGCGATCGATGACCATTAGCCCAAGCCCGAAAGCGAACGCGCCGACGATGACGGCGAGCGCCAAGAAGACTTGCATGCGAATGCTCATGCCGCGCGTGCGCGTGCCGAGCAGGCGCGAGACCACGAACGCGACGAATAAAATCAGCCCGATCGCTGCGGCCGCGACCACTACCAGGCGCAGCATCGCTCTTGTTACTCCTCGGGCCGATCCGTGACGCGAAAACCAACGCCGCGCACAGTTTCGATGACGCCAGGCGCACCACCGATTTCGCCGACCTTGCGGCGCAGCGCCTTGACGTGCGAATCGACCGTGCGATCGGTGAGCGCGAAGCCGTCACCCCAAACTCGCTTGATGAGCTCGCTACGCGTGTAGACGCGACCCGGAACTTCCAACAAGCAGGCGAGAAGATCGAACTCCACGCGGGTCAGCTCGAGCTCACGGGTCTCGACGAATGCTCGCCGCGTGCTCGGCTCGACGCGTAGGGCAATGCCGGCGCTCGGCGCGTCGGACTTGAGCGACGGCGCGCGGCGCAACACGGCTCGGACGCGCGCCACGACCTCGCGCGGCGAAAACGGCTTGGTTACGTAGTCGTCTGAACCAGCTTCCAGCGCAGCGACGCGATCGGCTTCGTCATCGCGACTCGACAGCACGATGAGCGGCGTCGACAGCCCTGCTTTGCGCCAGCCCGCGATCAAGTTGAAGCCGCTGTCGTCGGGCAACATCAGGTCCAACACGACTAGGTCCGCCTCTCCAACTTGCTTTTCGGCCGCCGCTGCAGTCGCGGCGATTGTAACGGAGAACCCGTCACGGCTGAGCGCGTACGCGACGGACTCGGCGATAGCAGGCTCGTCCTCTACGACTAGGATGCGTTGGCTCATCGGGTACGGGGCTTCGGCGTGACGAGTGCGTGACCGCCGCACTATAGCGCCGCCGCCACGAGTGGGCGACGACGGGCATAATCCCGCGCGAAAGGCTTCCGAATTGCGTCGCGCCGAGAGAGCGAGGATGCTGCTCTTGCCATGAAAAGCCTGCTCGTGCTGCGCCACGCCAAAGCTAGCCGCGACGACGAGTCGTTGACCGATCATGATCGGCCATTGACGAAACGTGGACTAAAAGCCGCGCAACGCATGGGAGCTCTGTTGCGTGAAGAGTCGCTGCTTCCGGAGCTCGTGTTGTCGTCGACGGCCGTGCGGGCTCGCAACACTGCCGAACTTGCTGCGCGAGAAGCTGGCGTCGTGCGCGATATCGTATTTTTGGCACAACTCTATTTGGCGGAGCCGCCAGCATATCTAGAGGCGCTACGCAAATTGGACGAACCGAACGCGCGCGTGCTGGTGGTGGGGCACAACCCAGGTATCGAGACCCTGATTTATCGGCTTACGGGTGAAGCGGAGCACATGCCAACCGCGGCGCTCGCCGTATGTGAGCTACCCATCGACGCTTGGTCTCAGCTTGGACCGGAGACCCGCGGATCACTCGTGCGCGTATTTCGCCCGAAGGGTCTCGACGACTGAGACCTTGTCGGGACTGGCGAAATTGGCACTCGACTGGCGAAATTGGGCAAGAAACTCGAGTCGACGCCGGGCAGAAAAGAGATACGAGGGCAACAATGAGATATGCAGAGTGCGCTGCATTCTCTATGTTAATCCGCCTGACCAACTCGTAGCGGCGTAGGTCGACAACTCCGCAGGGAAGGACTAGTTTGCGCTCGCTTTACCCATGAGACTCAAGCTCGATTGGCGTGCTTCGCGCTGGGCTTTGTGTTCGTGCCTGCTCGCGAGCACAGCGTTTGGATGTTCATCCGACAAGACCAGCAACGCTGGCGGAAGCGGCGGTGGCGGCGGCCTGGGACAGGGCGGCGGTTCCGGCGTCGGCGGGAGTGGCAGCAAGCTCGTCGCCGTTCCCAATAGCAGTGACGAATTTCCGACACCCAAAACTGACGGTCTGGCTCCGAAACCACCGATGGGCTGGAATAGTTGGAACTCTTACAGCACGCGCGTGACAGCCGATCTCATCATGCGCACCGCCGATCTCATCGTGAGCAGCGGCATGAAGGACGCCGGCTACAGCTACGTCAACATCGACGATGGTTGGATGTTGAAGAAGCGCGTGCCGGTCGATCCCGCCGTGCCCGATGGTCCTAGCACGCTGGAGCCGGATCCTGCACATTTCCCGCCAGCCGCTGACGGCCGCAACGGCATTCAGGTCGTTGCAGATTACGTTCACTCGCTAGGGCTGAAGCTTGGCATCTACTCGGATCGTGGCACCGCAACTTGCGGAGGCTTCGCGGCATCCGGCGGACACGAAGTGGAAGACGCAGCCGCGTTCGCCGCGTGGGGCGTCGACTACTTGAAGTACGACAGCTGCAACGCTTCGAGCGATCCCGCAGTACGCGAAGCCGAGTACAAGGCGATGAGCGCGGCGTTGGCAGCCGTGCGCCACGTGCGCCCGATCGTTTTCAGCTTGTGCAGCTGGCAGTTCGACGAGTGGAACGCCGAGGCCGGCGAGCTGTGGCGCACGACCGGTGATATCGCTGCCAGTTTCAGCAGCCGCAGTGGCATTCCGAGCACCAGCTACCCGGTGGTCTTCAATGCAAGCGCGAACACGGCTTTTGCCGCCTATCAACAGCCGAACGCCTGGAACGATCCGGACATGCTGGAGGTGGGCAACTTGGGTGTCTCCGCGCTCGCCAATGAGGAATCGAAGTCCCACTTCAACCTGTGGGCGATGATGTCCGCCCCGCTCATAGCCGGAAACAAGCTCGATGGCATGAGCGAGATCACGCGAACGATTTTGACCAACCGTGAAGTCATTGCGATCGATCAGGACGAGCTTGGCATTCAAGGCGTGCCGGTGCGCTCCACGGAATCGACGTCAGTTTGGGCGAAGCCGCTGAAGAAGGTGGGCGCCCGTGCGGTGCTTCTCTTCAATGCCGATACCGTTGCGCAAAACGTGAACGTAACCCTCGCCGACATCGGCTTGTCGCCCGGCAAGGCGACTATCCGCGACCTGTGGGATCCAAACGACACCGGCAAGCCGTTCAGTGAACCACACAGCGTGATGCTGCCAGGCCACGGTTCGATGATGTACGTCATCGAAGGCGACGAACCCGGACTGCCGCAAGGCACGGCCTATCTCAGCGATGTGCCCTGGATCTATGCCGCCAACAGCTTGGGGCCCGTCGAGCGTGACCGCAACATTGGCGGGCGTGCCGCTGGCGACGGTGGACCGCTAGTTTTGCGCGGAAAAACTTACTCAAAAGGCCTCGGCGTGATGGGCGGTTCCAAAGTCATCTATCGTCTCGCAAATAAGTGTTCGCGCTTCACCGCTACAGTGGGTGTGGACGACGACGCAAACGGTGCCGGCTCAGTGCAATTCCAGGTGTGGGCCGATGGAGAGAAATTGTATCCCAGCGGCGCGCCCGAGACCGTAACTGGCGCCGATGCGACACATGACATCGACGTGGATGTCAGTGGCAAGTATCGTCTCACTTTACTCGTTACGAGCGCACGTGATGGCGCGCTGAACGATCGCGCGGATTGGGCTGATGCCAAGATCACGTGCTCACCGTAACGAGCAGCTGTAGGCTCCGAAGTCTCTGTAGGAACTCGACGATGAAAACCTTCTCGCTTTTGTCTTCGCTTATCTTGGGCCTGGCAGTCCTCAACACCTTCGCATGTTCATCGGATAGCAACTCGAGCTCGGGCAACGGCGGTAGCGGCGGTGGCGGTGGCGTTGCCGGTCAGAGCAACAGCGGCGGTGTCGCGGGAGCGACCGGTGACGTCAGCGAGCACACGTACAACTACGACGATCCGAATATCGTGTACTCGGGGCGTATTCTGTTCAGCGCCGACAAGGCGCCACGTTTCTCCGCGCCGGCGACCACGATTACAGCACGTTTCAAGGGCATTGGCGCTTCTATGAAAGTTTTGGACGGTGCCTCCACCTCCAATTACTTCGACGTCATCATCGACGATGACTACGAGAATGCCACCAAGGTGATGGCGGATGGCACGATCTCCTTGGCTAGCAACCTGCCCTACGGTGAGCACAAGGTTTCCATCGTGAAACGCACCGAAGCAAACACTGGCTCGGTGGACTTCAAGGGATTCGTGTTCCAGGGCGAGATCTTGCCGCCGCCGCCAGCGCTCACCCGCAAGATCGAAATCATCGGCGACTCGATCAGTGTCGGCTCAGGCAATGAGGCGTTGAACGGTTCCGCCAACTGCAACGAGGACTACGGCCGTCCCTATTCCAACGCGAGCAAGTCTTGGGGGCCGATGGTCGCGCGTCAGCTCAAAGCCGAGTATCACGTCACCGCCGTGTCCGGTATCGGCGCGCTGCGCAACTACAACTGCAGCGACATGAATACGATGCCGCTGGTCTACGACCGCACCTTCGTCGAGCGCGCGGACTCGCCGGTCTACGATCACAGCCAATTCGTGCCGGATGCTGTGTTGATGATTCTGGGCACCAACGACTTCTCGCCGGCTGGATGCATGCGACCCGCGTTGAACGAGACGGTCGATCCCACCAACTACGCCGCTTACATCGAAAAGCTCAGTGCCTTCTTGACCACCTTGCGCGGGTACTACCCCAACGCCGAGTTCTTCCTGATCTCGAGCCCCATGCTGCACGATGGCTGGCCCGATGCGACCTACACCTCGGACACGAGCCACCGCGCTGCGATCACGCAGGTCGCGGCTGATCTGAACGCAACCGACGTGGGCGCAGGCAAGATTCACGTGATCTCGGCGGACTACAGCAAAACCAAGATCACGGGGCGCGGCTGCGGCACGCACCCGAACGTATTCGAGCACTCCATCATGGCAGGCACAGAGGCGAGCGCGGTATCACCCGAGCTGATTCTGAACCCAGTAAAAGCGGTGATGGGTTGGTGAACTCAAAGCAAATTCCGAGAACATCGGCACACTTGGCCAAAACCATTCAACGCGGTATGCAGACCGCATCTAGCTAGTCCGCTTAGAGCGGTGTCCATTTTTCGCTCTTCAACAGCGGTGACCTGACCGGAGGGTATTCGATGAACACGACTTTCAAACTCTTAGGCTTCGGCGCGAGCATCGTACTTGGAAGCTTGCTCGCAGGTTGTGGCACTGGCTCGGACGACAACGACGCCAAGGGCGGCGCCAGCAGCACCGGCGGCGGTGGCGGAGCGAGCAACACCGGCGGCGGTGGCGGCGTCACGAGCATGGGCGGCGCGGCTTCAACCACGACCAAGCTCTTCACGTTCGACGAAGACGCACAGGATTTCAAGCTGAACACCACGCCGAGTGACAACCCGATGTACACGAACCTCGGTTCGCTCACACCGGCGCCCACGGTCGCGTGGACGGAGAGTAAAGACTCCGATCCAGCTGCCACCACCAAAGGCTGCCTCTATATTGCGGCTACCTTCACCGGCTGGAACCAATCGGTCACTGTCGAAGTATCCGGCCCTGTCGACAAGAACGGCAATCCCATCGATCTCCGCAAGAAGACGCTGCGCGCGCAGGTGCTCCTCGAAAAGGGCCTGTCACCCTTCACTATGGGTGATGCTCCGGGTGGTGTCGTGTTCTTCGTCAAGTCCGGGTCGACATACACTTGGGGTCAAGCACCGTGGGCCAACCTGCAGACATACGGCTCGTGGACGCCGGTGCGCTTCAACACGGAGAACCCAGACACGGGCACCGTCACGGGTTGGGATCCTTCGAACCCGGTGCAAATGGGCTTCCAGATCAGCTCCGGCGGCGGCAACACACACACCGCCGAGGAGTTCGGTCCTCCTCTGGAAACCACGGTCTGCATCGACAGCATCACGGTTCAGGACAACCCATAGGTCAATCCGTCCTGACGGGTTCAAAGGCCTCGAAGCGGCTCGTCACAGCGAGTGCTTCGGGGCCTTCGCCTTTTCTAGCGTGTCGATTACGGCTGCGGAGTGGCAATGCTCTGCAGGTGGTCCAAGAATGCTTGCGCGTAGCCGCCGTTCGGCATCGGCGAGGTGTAGCTGGTGATGAGTGAGTAGGGTGAGCCGCGCGAGCTTGAGCCCGCGGGGCGGCACGGACCGTAGGCGTTCCATGTCCAGGCTAAGTAGCCGTCGCCGTGTTCGTCGAGCCACTGCATGAGTGGCGTGACGAACTCACCCGCGCAGTTGTCTTGACCGATCTCGGTCGTGACGAGGGGAAACTGAGCGGCAACGTCGGCGGGCGCCTTGTCCCAGCAGGTTGCGTCGATGCATTGGTTGTAGTTGTAGACGTGCCAGGCCGCGGCCAGGTTCTCGAGTGGATCGGTTGGTTTGTAGGCGATCCATTGGGTGAGCGCGTTGGAGTACTTCACACCGCCGAGTAGAATGAGATGCTTTGCGCCAGCGCCGCGAATGGCGTTCACGAGCGATTGCATGCCGGCACCCTGATAGGTGCGCGGAGCTTCGCCTGGGCCCATCACCAGATCTTCTTCGCAGCCATCGCGCCAGCAGCGCCATGACCAATTGCTATCGTTGTTTTGCCCAGGGAAGGGCTCGTTGAACGGCTCGAACACGACGCCGTCGTCTTTCTTGAAGGTCTTGGCGACGTCTGCCCAAAAAGTTGGCGAATTGTCCGCGTCGGGCAGCGGCTGCAAGCGCACGGCGCGATAGTCGTTCGGCGCGGACCAATGCAACTCCAAAATCGGAATCAGATTGTACTTGTGCAGCAGTCCAACGTAGCGGCGAATTGCGTTCTTGTAGTTGCAACCGGCAAACTCGGCTTTGACTCCCTGAATTCCGAGCCAGCACGCTTCGTTCAAGGGGACGCGCACGGCGTTCACCGGCCACGACGCAATCGCCTGCACGGATTCTTCGCTATCTGGCCCATCGAAAAAGCCGTAGCCTTGCACGCAGCGATATTCAGTGCCCGAGCGATTCACACCGTGCATCACGATGGTGTTACCGGCCGCGTCTTCGATGTGCTCGCCCACGACGTGAAGACCACGCGGATAGTCGGGCAACCCTTCGCTCCAAGCCGGATCGGCGGGACACGAATCGACCTCCTCAGGGTCCATCATTTCTTCGGGAGTCTTTGTGGTTGCGACGCTGGCCGCATCACCACACGCCACGCACGCGAATGCCGCCAGGAGCCCCGTAAACTCCGAACGGTAGCGATGTGCGGCGAACATCACGGCGTCACTTGCGTGAAGTGATCATAGATGGCTTGCGCAAATGGGCTCTTGGGAATCGGGCAGCTATAGTCGGTGATCAGCGAGAACGGCGGACCATCACCGCGATTCATGGGCCCGTTGGGGGTGCAGGGCATGCTGGAGACGTTCCACCACCAAGCCAAGTAGCCAGCTTTCTGTGCGTCGAGGAATTGCATTAACGGCGTGACCATCGTGGCCGCGCAGTCGTCCTGACCGATCTCGGTGGCAACCAGCGGCACTTGCGCAGCGACCACGGCCGCGTTGTTGTTCCAGCAGGTCGCGTTGGCGCAGGCGTTGAAGTTGTAGACGTGCCAGGCAGCGCCGATGTTGTTCAACGGATCTTGCGGCGCGTAGCTCAACCAACGCGATAGCGCGTTCGAGTACTGCACACCGCCGAGCAAAATTAGGTGCGTGGAACCAACCGAGCGAATCGCACTGACCAGCTCTTGCATGCCCACAGCTTGGTACTCTGGGTAACCGCCGCTCGTGGATGCGGGCATCGTGCAGCCATCGCGCCAGCAAGCCCAGGCGGCTTCGGTGTCGCGATTACGATCGGGATAAGGCTCGTTGTACGGCTCGAAAACCACCGCGTCGTCGTCGAGGAAGGTGGTAGCCACGTCACGCCAGAACTCCGGCGTGTGATCGGCGTTCGGCATCGGAAATAACTTGGTCGCCGCTACGTCCGCCGGGGCCGCGCGGTGCAGCTCGAGAATCGGAATCAAGCCCGCGTTTTCCAGGCGCTGCACGAAATCCTTGATGGCCGTTTTGTAGGCGTCGCCAGAGAAGCGCGCCGGTGCGCCGCTGATCGAGAGCCAGCACGACTCATTCAACGGCACTCGCACGGCGTTCACGTTCCAACTCAGCAACGCGCGAATCGAAACGTCGTCGCTCGGTCCGTCGAAAAAGCCGCTGTTGCTCGTGCAGGCGTACTCGGTACCCGATCGATTCACACCTCGTAGCCGTACTACTTCCCCATTCGCGTCTTGCAGCTCGTTACCGACGGCATGCAGCCCGCGCGGAACCACTGACGCAACGCCTGGCGGCAACGTGCAGCTGCTGCCGCCGTTCTGCGACGTGGAACCCCCCATGCCACCAATGTTACTCAAACCACCACCACCGCCTTGCGCAGTGGGTGCACCACCCTGACCGGCCTCATCCGAATGCTCCCAGTCCGCGCAGCCCACCAGAGCGAAGAGCAAACCGAGAACGAGCTTGTTGGCGCACGGCAATGACATCGACCGAGTCTCCGAGAGGTGCTTACATCAGGCTCGGGATGCACACCGAGCTGGAACCGGTCTCACATATCATTGCCCGGCGAAAACGCCAGGTGGTCACCAACGTTACGGCTTCTTACGATACAGGACCAGATCGTCTATCCAGAAGTCCCAGTTCCCGAATGTCATCAGGAACTGCAGACGCGACACCCTAGAACGGTCGAACGGAGCAGAAGCAAAGCCGAAGCCTTTCTGCTGCAGGCCGGCGAAGGAAATCGCCATGAAGGACCATTCCTCCGTCAGGGTGACCGTCGCTCCGTATGCATCACATTTCTCCACGTCGGCGTATTCGGGTCCGGGATCGTTCGAGCAAATCCAGTTCTGGGGTGCGCCCACCGGATCGGGGCGCCGGCAACCACACTGCGGTGGCGTGGCGGACATTATCGTCTGGTTCACGCCCTCGTTCTGCTCGTCCACTACGGACAAGATGAACGCTGGCGAGGTATCAGCGCTGGCCCGCCGTACCCACAGCCCGATGCCGTCGTAGGCGCTCGCGTCGAAGCGCTTCATCTTGTCGAAGTTCATATCCAGCGCAGCGCCCCAACCCAGGCGACCAGTCACGTTGTCGCGACACATGCCGACGTTTTTGGCGGTGAGGTGCAACGCATTTGCCGAGGTACCGCAACGTGGCCCGCCCGGAATTGGCTCGACCAAAACTTCGCGCGCATTGTCGTTGAGTGCTTCGGGATGGAGCACGAGCGGAGCCGGCGACGTGGGACACGTCACATTTCCAGCGGGAATCACGATGGCTCCCGCACGCTGGGTCACGGTGTGAGCACCGTCGTAATTGAAATAGAACGGCGAAACTACGCCCGGCTCGCACGGAATCGACGGATCACACACAGCGTGATCGTCGTCACCACCGAACTGGTTCGGCCGCGGCTCGAAGTTGATGAGAGGCTGAATCTCATACTTCTCGAGCAGCGCACATTGATCCTGCGGTGGGACCTGCACGATGTCCGGACTCGGCCGACCTTTGTCTTCGCCGCCGCAGGCAGCGAGCAGCAGCGCCGCAATTAGGGCGGAGCAAGAACCGCTGCGAGAGGCGAGATTCATGGCGTTACCACCACATGCTCGCCGTGACCGAAAGCGTGTCGCTATCAGGCACGATGGAGGGATCGCCGCAGGCGGTGCTGGGACTCGAGCCGAGTAGCGACGGCGTGCACGGTGCGTAGGTGTTGCGTACGACCACGTTCGATCCGTACATCCAACGGGTATACTGGATCGTCACCTGATCGGGGCTGTTGTAGTCCGTACGCAAGATGATGCGCGGCGAGATGGCAGCGAAGGTTTTGGTTGCGTCACCCATGCGCGCCAGGACTCGATCATAGCGCCCAGAGAAGGCGAGCCAAGGCAGCGCGCTGTAACCGAGCTCGGCGCCGTACTTCAGCTTGTCCACGTCGTCGTAGTCGGGATCGTCGCTGGCGACGTGCGTGAAGAGGCCGAAAGCGCTCACGAAAACATCCGGCGCGTAGCCTGAATAACGATCCGAGCCGCGCACGATTTCACCAATGCTGACGTCGTACTGAGCGGCCACGGTGGACAGCTTGCCCGTGCCCTTCGAGTTCGGACCCAGGTACTCGCGCATCAAACCAGGGCCGCCGGCGGTGTTCAGCACGCGCAGGACCGGAGAGATGCCACGTGCCATGTCGGCGTTCACGAGAGAACCCGAAAGGTAAAAGCGCCCGAACGGCGGCATCTGCGTGTTCACGTCGAGGCCGAAGATGGTGATGGAGCCGTCCGACTGCTTCGGCGCTGTGCGATCGTCGTGAGTCCAGGCGTTCACGTAATGGAGAGCGGCGCGACCGCGGTTCTTCAACGCGAGCCCGAGATGTGCGTGGTGCGCGAAGCTTGTACCCACATTGGGATCGGTGAAACCGTTCCAACCGGCGGGCTCGACACCGAGAGGCCCGCGATCCCACTGACCCATGAAGCCGTGCTCCGCCAAGAAGGTGAGCTCTTGCGACATCGGCACGCGGAAGCGCATCGTTTCACCTACACCACCGACACGCGCGATGGTCGCCGTGTCGTAGCGACCGGTATCGTATTCGCCCATGGCGCCGTAGCGGTTCGCGAAGCCGCCCACGTCGATCTCCCACTTGAAGCCCTGCACCTTGGGCTTGAAAGTGAGGAACGCGTCGTTGATACCCAGTTGCGACGGCGGGTTGAAGAAACCCTGCCCGTTGCTCACGTTGCGCGCTGCGATGATGATGTTCGCGACGACACGCGAGTTGCCGTACGAGAAACCGAGTTGCACCCACGGCAACGGCACGAGACCGGTGTGCTCGAAGCGCTCGTAGTCGTCCGGCACCAGCGGCGGACCGTGGAACACAGTCGTGTGCTGCGTAGAGGAAGCGTGCGCGCGCGAATTGATGCCAACTCGCAACGGCACTTGCAGGTAGCCGTGAAAATCGAAGCGCCAATCACTCGGCGACTTCGGCTGCACCCCGTAAGCCGGGCGAAAGCGACCTGGCATCACACCGGTATCCGGCGCGCCCAGCGCGAGACCGAGCAGCGGAGTCGGTTCGACCGGTTTGTCGTCGCTACTCTTGAGTTCCGGACTGGGTGCCTCGAGCGATTCTTCCTTGGCAGGCGGTGGCGGGGTTGCCGCAGCCGCGGGTTGTCCCTGCGCGGGAGTGGTAACGGCGGGCACCGGTGACGTGGCAGCATCTGGACTCGCACCAGGACCCGGTGCAGGAGTTGTCGGCGCGGGCTCGTTCGGCGTGACTGGTGGAGGCGCGCCAGCGGGGGGCGGCGCTGCCGGCGGTGCAGGTGCCGCAGCTCCCGGAGCCTGTTGCGCTGGAGGCGTCGGTACAGTTCCAGCTTGTGCTTGTGCCACGATGATCGGCGGCTTGGCGACAGGCTTCGCCGGCTCGGGAGGTTTGGCCGCCGGCTTGGCGGGCTGCGCGGGCTTGTTCGCGTCCGCGGGCTTGTCCTCCGCTAGCGCGGGAGAAGCAAAAGCCCACGTCAGAGCCGCAGTGAAGAAAACCGTACGATGCTTCATGGTCACCACCACAGGGTCCCGAAGAGGGCGAAAACGTTCTGATCCGGTTCGTCTGACTGCGTGCTGATCTGGCCGCCAGCATTCAGCCCCACCAAGTGGAAGTTCGACCGGTAGAAGTACCTCGAATATTGGAACGTCAAAGCCTCACGTGCCTGCCAATCACTGCGAAACACGGCTTTGAGCGTGAGCACTGAGAACGAGTTGTCGTTCTGCCTCGGATAAATCGGAAGCTCGGCTTTGTGCGCGTAAGGCACGGAGCGATCGACACGCGCCCCAGCTGCGAGCCAGGGCAGGAACGAATAAGTCGCTTCAGCGCCGAACTTGTATTTGTCTTCGCCGTCGCGCGACGGATCTTCGCTCGTGATGTGTCCGTACATGCCGAACACGCTGAGCTTCAGATCGGGCCCCTCACCCCAGAACTCGTCCGGGTAGCGCAACAGCTCGCCCAAGCTGATGTCGTATTGCGCACCGATCAGGAGCAAGCTGCCGCGACCGTGCGGATTGTTGCGACCGAAGTAGCGGTCCATCAAGTCGCGACCGCCGCCCGCATACAGCACCTGCACGACGTTGCTCAGCGTGCGTACGTAGTTGACAGAGGTATGCGAGACGCCGCCGTAGAAGTAGCCGAAACGCTTCAACGCGAGTCGAATGTCACCAGCGACAATCCGTAGACGACCATCGGCGTGGTCGAGCGACGGATAATCGATGGTCGGTCCGCCCTTGTACGGCGAGCGTGGATCCAGCCCGTAGTAGCCGACGCGCATGCTACCAAGCGGCACGTTGTCCGCCTGATCATCCCGCGCAATCGCGTGAATGAAGTGGAACGTCGGGCGAATCATATCGTTGTAGTTAACGCTGACGTGCCCGTGATTGACGATGGTCTGGCCTTCCCACGGCTTCTGCCAGTTGTTGGTGGGCCCAGTGGGAATATCGACCGGCGCGCGGCCCATGCTCGTCTTCAAGCCGTGCTCGAGATCGAGCTTCACGCCTTCGACGATCGGAACGCTGACATAGAGCGTCTCGCCGACGCCAGGAATTGCGGCGACCAGCGGCGTGCCATAAGCACCGTTGTGGTACTCGGCCATGCCGCCGTAGCGCTCTTCGTAGACACCGACGTTCCATTGGAGCTTCACCTTGCCGAGGCCCTTCGGCACGTAGCTCATGAACGCATCGCGCACCCACAGCTGCGCGTTCGGCATGAACGAATTTGCCGCCTGCATGGATTGCGAGAGTGACCACGCACCGAGTGAAACCGTGGCGGTGACTTGGGGCAGCGAATACGAGAAACGCAGCTCCGCCCAGGTGTACGGAATCGTATTGGTGTTCTCGAATACGTTTCCACGCGGCACCACCGGATCGCCGTGCCACGTGGTCTCGCTATGATCGTCGGTTGGGTTCTTGCGCTTGCCGAGCGACGCGCGACCACCTGCTTGCAGGTAGCCGTGAAAGTCGAACTTGGTTCCTTCGTCCGGCCGCACTGGCGCGCCGAACGAGGGCGTCAAACCGCCGGGCAACGCTGATTGGTGACCCGGCACATGCGGAGAAAGACCTAAACCCTCGCGCTGACGGTGCCCCGGCAAGTAGCCGGGCGGAGGCATCTTTTCTTCGTCGTCAGGAACCGCCTCGTCGGCGTTCGGCTCGGCCGCAGCATATGCAGACGCAAGGACGCTCACCAGAAACGCAGCGAGCGCACAGGCGCGACGCCGCGCGGAGATCATCGGCTTCACTTGCGCCTCCGGTAGAACGCAACGTCGTCGATCCACAAATCCCACGCGCCGCGACCCCACTCCACACCGAGCGAAAACAGGTTGCTGGTGTCGAGGAAGTTCGACTTCAAACCCCAACCACCCTGCTGCATTTCGTCGAAAGCAATGAAGTAGGCGCGAAACGTCGTGTCTATGCTGATGTACCTGCCCCACTTGTCGCAACCGCTCGAGCTGTCGTTCTGACTCGTGTAGGGGTTACAAACGCAGCCCTTGTCATCGACGGTCCCATCTGCGACACGCACGCGCAGGTACGCAGCGCTGCCGGGTGCGACGCGCAGCCACAACACGAGCCCGTCCCAGTCGCTGAAGTCATTGATGGCGCGCGAACCCTTCTGAGGTGCCGAAGGCCCCATACCCGCAGAGCAAGGACCGATTTCGGGCGGACCTGGCGTAAACTCGCAAGCTCCGGTAGCTGGCGTCTTCGGCAGATCGCGACCGAGCTGCCCACCGTTCAAGGTGAGCAGACCCGAACGTACGTGCACAGCGCGGCGACTTTCGATCAGCGCTGGCTCGGTGCAACTGCCGCGTGCTGCAGTGGGCGATGTGCACACGGTGGCAGCGTTGGCAGAGCGTGCTGCGCCAATACAACGACCATTCGGGATCGGCGTGAACGGGACGGTCTGGTCGGGCACCGGGTCTTGCAGGGCGGTGCGATCGCTGTTCGTGTACCAAGACGTGCTCGGCTCCACCGTGCCGCCCGACTCGAAATAGTCGAGCGGGTAGATCTCGTAGCCATCCAGCGCGTTGCAGTCGACGGGCGGGCTGCCCGGATCCGGTGAATCACTCACTGGGTTGATGGGGCGGCAGTAATTCGGCTCCGGACGCGGTGCGCTGTTGTCGCCGCCGCACGCCGCTACAGAGAGCGCGACTGGAAGAATCGCCCAACGCACGCCGATCATGGTTCGGTGCCCTCGTTGCCGCAGAAGAACGCGATGTCGTCGACGTAAACGTCGAAGGTGCGCCCGCGCGAACCGACCTGCCACTGCAAGGCATAGATCGCGTTGCTAGCCACTTCTGGCCGCGGATCACCCCAGCCAGGCTGCTGCGAGAGCCAGGCGAACGGAATCGTGTAGCGCTGCCACTCCGAAGTGAGCGCCAACTCGATACCGAAATCGTTGTAGCAGTCCTTGCAGTAGCCACCGCCAGGCGCCGTGTACATGTCCGGCACCTTGAAGCGGACGTGAGCGGGACCTTTCGCCCAAAACGTGACGCCGGTGTAGCGCGAGGCGTCGTATGGACCGTTGGGATTGGCGAGGCCGAAGCCCATCGACGCGTAGACGCTCCAACCAGCCGGAGCCATCTTCACTTTGATGTGAGCGACGCCCTTCGAGCCGGCGTGACCACCCTCGGTACTCATCTTGAAGGAGGCGGGCTCGATGGTGGACCCTTCGCTGTCGACCGAGGTGTACCAGTAGCCGCCGCGCCCTTCGTTCTTGAGAATCTGATTGTCGCCGTCCTCGCCGTCTTCGATTAGCGCATCTCCGGTGCAGGCACCGGGCGCTAGATCTCTCGCGCGCTTGGTCCACCCGGTCTCGGATGCCGGCGTGGTGAGGCAGCCAGGCGCGGAAGACGCGGCCACCGCGACCAGAACAAGCGATCCCCAACGCATTTTCATCCGTCCGAGATCCCCCAACCCATCGCGACAGGACCTTTTTCGGCCAGGTGCTGCGCACGCACGAAGGGCGACGGCGCGCCACGCGGCTGCACACCTTCGCGACACGCGGGCGCCTGGTTCGCGAACTTCTCACCGAACTCGGCCAGGAGCTTGGCTGTTTCGTCACCGCGGAACACGGTGTAGCCGTCGTAGTCGTGATACATGCCGTCCGGCGCGGGAAAAAGCGTGTCGATGCCCGCGAGCATCCACACCATGGTGGCGTTGCCACCGCGCTTCAGCGTGAGATCGTTCCAGCGGCGATACGTCTTCAAGCGCAGACCGAGATTCTTGAGGATCTGCTGTTGCTCGTTGCGCGTGACCTTCACGCCGTACTCTTCCAAAATCGTGGGCTTGCCTAGACGACGGGCCACGCGCTGATGATCGACAATCCAGCGATCGCCCCAGGCCATGGTTGCGCCCCAATCCTCCGGGTACGAATGGAAGGTGCCGAAGTCGATGGCGGGCAGCGCAGTGAGCGCTTCGTGATCGACGCCATCGTTAGCCTTGTAAGCCCAGTGCTCACCGCCTCCATCTAAAAAGCCCTCGTCGCCGACCGAAACCATGTGGTTGGGATCGAGCGACTTGATGTAGCGCGACATCTCGTCGGCCCACTTGGTGATGGTCGTGTTGTCCCAACCGGGTGCGCCGGCACCGGTGCCTTTACAACGCGGCTCGTTGCCGAGCTCCCAAGAAAAGATGGTGGGGTCGTCGCGGTAGACGCGACCATTCACAGTGTTTTTGCGGAGCGCGAGATGCTGGATCCAGTTCTTGTAGGTCTGCTTGACCTCGGGCTCGGTGTAAAACTCGTGATGTTTGGTGCGGCCGAACCAGCGCAAGTACTGGTCCATGCCGCCGAAGTCATACCAATTATTGGTCAGAACTAGGATGATCTTCACTCCCAGCTCACCCGCCTTGGCTAGGACGTAGTCGAGTTTTGGTAAACCGTCCTCACCTTCGTTATAGAGAACCTTCTTGCTGGCTGGATCGAAGTACTGAAAGTAAACGCCGTCTTTCTTGCCAGTTAGCTTGTCACCCCAAGGGTCTACGTGCGGCACGCTGCCATCGAGCGAGCCGATATCGAGATATCCCCAAATGCGCACTACAGGGAACTTGAGCTCCTTGGCCGCCACCAACACGTCGTCCACCATTGGCTTGGGTTTCGACGCCAAGTAGTAGTTGTTGGTGCCGGCAAAGCAGAAGTTCTTCCCGTCGAGCTCGAAATTCGCGGGCGGGTTCAAGTTCACGTCGAGCGTTGACTGCGCGTAACGATCCGGCGTCTTCAAGCAGCCTGAGAGCAGAATAGCGCTCGCAAACACGCCCAGCGCGCGACGAACGCTGCTTGCGGCTGCGACGGCATCGGGTAGCGCGCAGCCTCGCCCGGTTTCTCGCCTTCGGGACATGGCAGCGTATTCTCTATCAGATTCGTTTGCGACTTCGCATTCAAATCGTAAAGCGCTGTTTCGATTGCCGAGCGACTCCCACCTGGAACCGATTCCGCATCGTCGCCTGGCGTCCAATCGAGTGAATCCCTTGCTTATCGACCGAGAAGGGGCGGGAGGCTATCAGTTTGAGACGCGCCGTCAACGCGCAGTACTTCACATTTTATTGACACATTTTTCAAATCTGAACCTCGCGTCCGTGCGCGGGCAAACGCAACAAATTGTGGCCAAAAATGGCTCTGGGTACCAAAACTGACGCTCACCATGGCCACGGCGAGAACCGTTATCGCAACTCGGCGTCTGCTCCTCACACTCGCGTTCTCGCTCGTCGCGTGCGCGCATGAGTCCACGCCGCGTGCTCCGATTCCGCCGCCCGCAGCCGATTCGACAGCGCCGTATCGAGGGTCACGTAAATCGATCGACGCCAATGAAGCGCGGCGGCGCGAAGCCATTCGTCAGCGCTTGGAAGCGCTCGCGCATGACAGCATCGCGTTTTGGAAGCGGCACGGCGTGGACGCACAGCGCGGCGGGTTTCACGCCACGCTCGATCGCACGGGCCAGCCGGCAGCGCCCTTCGAGAAGGGATTGATCCAACAGGCGCGCCATTTGTGGACGTTCTCCACCTGGTATGCGCGGCGCGAACCGTCTCCAGAGATTCGCGCCATCGCCGACGCACAGTTTCGATTCCTAACGAACCACTTTCACGACGCGCGCGACGGCGAGTTCTTCTTCAAAGTGAGCGCGGAGGGCAAAGTCGTCGACCGCAAGAAGCCGCTCTACGCACAGAGCTTCGCAATCTACGCGCTCGCACAGTACGCGCAGGTATTCGCCTCCGACGAGGCGCGCAACTTAGCCCTCACCTGCTTCCGTTCGATCGATCGGCGCGCGCACGACCCGGTGCATCAGGGCTACGACCAAACTGAGGATCCATTTTACTTCACGCCCGGCACGCAGAAGCAGACCAACACGCACATCCACCTCATGGAAGCGTTCACGACGCTGTATCGCCTGACGCAGGACCCGCTGGTGAGAGATCGCTTGGCCGAGCTCGCAGAAGTCACCGCGCGGCGCATCGTTCGGCCCGATGGCTATGCGCGGCAGGAGTTCAAGCGCGACTTCACGCCCTTCGGCATCACCGAAGTCAGCTACGGTCACGACATCGAAACGGCGTGGCTCCTATTCGACGCCTTCGACGCGCTCGGTTGGTCAGAAAAAACAGAGCTCCATGAAATCGCCTACCGCCTCGGGCGGAGTGCACTGGCCTCCGGCTACGATGCACGCCACGGCGGCTTGTTCGAAGCGGGGGAACCGAGCACCGAACCAAGCAAGCTCGATAAGGTGTGGTGGATTCAAGCCGAGACCTTGCCGGGTTTGGTGCGGCTCTACGCAATGCGACCGGAGCCCAGCGATCTGACCCGATTGGAGCAGACGCTTTCGTTCATCGAAGACCACCTCCACGATAAAGAATACGGCGAGTGGTACTGGAGCCGGTTAGCTGACGGCAGCGCGAGCACACATCCGCCGAACAAAGGTGAGGAGTGGAAAGCCAGCTACCACTCGGTGCGAGGCCTCGTATTCGCCAGTGACTGGCTCAAGGCGCTGCGTTAGCCCAAGGCCATAGCTGAGCGATCGCCGCCTGGAACGGCCGCGGCGTCACTCTTTCCCATTCGGCAACGCTGTGTGGAGGCCGCGTGTACTGCCGAGCGCGCTCGTAGCGACGCAGGCTCCGATCACCGCTCACGCCGAGCGGCTCGGAGAAAAACACCATGCCCTACGTGAACATCAAGGTAACGCGCGAAGGCGTCAGCTACGCACAAAAGGAACAGCTCATCCGCGGGGTCACTCGCGTGTTGGTGGAAGTGCTGAAGAAGGATCCAGCCTCCACGATGATCGTGATCGACGAGATCGACACCGACAACTGGGGATTCAAAAACGAAACCACCACCACACTGCGCAAGCAGGAGCGTGCCCAATGAACGAAAAGCACAAGCCGGTGATCGTGATCACTGGCGCCTCGAGCGGCATTGGTTTGGGTTTGGCCGAAAGCTTCGCCGCGAGCGGCGCGCGGCTCGTGCTGAACGCGCGAGACCAACACAAGCTTTCGCGCACCGCGGAAACGCTCGCTGGGCACAGCGGTCTCGCGCTCGCTGCGGGTGATATCGGCGCGGATGGCACGGCTCAGCGAATCATCGAGACTGCACGCGAGCGCTTCGGTCGTTTGGACGTGCTCATCAATAACGCCGGCATCTTCACGGCCAAGCCCATCCTCGATTACAGCCGCGAAGACATCGACAGTTTTTTGGGCATGAATCTGCGCGGCACGATTTTGGTGACTCAAGCAGCCGTGCAGGAATTCAGGCGTCGCGGGCATGGAGGCAGCATCGTCAACGTGACCTCCGCGATTTCAATCGCTCCGTTCGGTGCGGTGCCCGCCAGTGTTCCCAACTCCACCAAGGGCGGTTTGAATGCATTCACGCGCTCGCTGGCACTCGAGCTCGCGGCGGACCGCATCCGCGTGAATGCCGTTGCGCCAGGGCTCATCAAAACGCCTATGCATCGCAGCAGTGACGGCAACTACGGCGGCCTCGAGAAGTTGCAACCAATGGGCCACCTCGGCGAGATCAGCGACGTGGTGCAAGCCGTGCGCTACCTGGTGGATCAACCATTCACGACCGGCCTGCTGCTCACCGTGGACGGCGGCTCGAGCGTCGGCCACTGGTAGCCCGCAAGCACTGCAAGCACTGCAAGCACTGCGAGCGCTACAATCGCTTCGGTAACTCGACCGCGAGAAAATCGACGAAGCTCGTGACCCGGCGCGGCCTGCCCGAAACCCACAGCGCACGAAATGGTGCTGAAGGGGGAATATATTCAGCAAGCAGCGACACCAGCTGTCCAGCACGCAGGTCGGCTGCGATGGCGTAGGCGGGCAACAGGGTGATGCCCATGGACTCCAGCGCTACGTCGCGGAGCGCAGCCACATTGTCGATTTCGAGTGGCCCGCTGACCGGCACCGTGAGCGAACCCTCCGGCGTGATGAACGCCCATCCGCCGGAGGGCGCCATCAGTGGGTGCCGCAAGCAGCGGTGCTGACGCAAATCAGCTGGAGTTCGAGGCGTACCGTGCTTCGCCAGATAAGCTGGAGTCGCGCAGATCACACGCCGATCGTCGCCAATCTTACGCGACATCAAACCCGAATCGAGCACACGCCCGGAACGGATCGCCACGTCTGTACCGCTCTCGATCAAATCTACGCTGCGATCGTTCAGAGACAAACTGACTCGGAGATCCGGGTGGCGTTCCATGAACGCGCTCACCAACGGCAGAATGTGCATGCGGCCAAACGTTGCCGCCGCGCTCACGCGCAGCGTGCCCGCCAGCTGGCCACGGAATGCCAACACGGCCTCCTGCGCCTCCGAAGCGTCGTGCAGCAGCCGCTGGCAGCGCTCGTACAGCACTCGCCCAGCCTCCGTGGGCGCCGCCTGACGTGTGCTGCGTTCGAGCAAGCGAACGCCAAGGCGACTCTCCAGAGCGGCGATGCGCTTGCTGGCGGCAGAAGTCGTGGTGCCCGTGCGCCGGGCAGCACCAGTAAATGAGCGACGCTCGACGACCTCGGCAAAGAGCGCGAGCGCGCCGAGATCGTCGAGCAGCCCTTGTTTCCGAGCCTGAGCCCGGCTGTCACGCGCCTCCGTTCGCGAGCGAGGTCGCGCCTTTTGCGAAGAGGTCATGGGCCCTTCGCTCTATCACGCCGAAGGGCCCATTCGTTACTGCCGCGTGCTCACCAGGTCGCGAAGTACGCCCACGGATGATTGCCCGCCGTGGTGGTGATGCAGTAGCCGCCGTTGACCTTCGGCGGAATCGACGACCAGTTCCCGTTGTTGCAGGTCATTACGGTGCCGTTGACGGACAACGTGCGCGGGCTCACGAAGTTGCCGCAGTTGCCACCATTGAGTGCGCCGGTGGTCTGGTGGCAAGTCGCCGCCGTGCCGAGGTTACCCGACTGGAAGTTGCCGCTGAAGTTCACCGGGTTCGAGCAGAAGCTCGCGCACGGATTGTTTCCGCAGCTGCCATTGTTGGGATGGGTGCACACGCCGCCGCTGCAGACATCGTTCGTGCAGCTGTTGCCATCGTCGGCACATGGCGAGGTGTTGTTGGTGTGACCGCAAACACCAGCAGTGCAGGTGTCGTTGGTGCACACGTTGTTGTCGTTGCAATCAGCAGGGCTGGTGCAACCGGTGTTGCGCGGGCTCTCCGCCGGGCCTGCGCCGGAAGGCGTGAAGCTCGCGTTGGTGGTGAGCACGATCTTGTCGACGCGGAAGCCGTCCTCGCGCATCCACAGGTTCACGGTGTGAAGACCGGGAGTCGTGACGTTGATGGTCGCGACCGGACCATCCAGCGTGCTCTTCCTCCAGCTCAACGTGGACGTGAAGCCACTGATGCGATCGGAGCTAGTCGGACCCGTCCCGTCGATGCCAGCGTGTACGGTGCGATCTGCCGTCCCAACGCCCGAACCGCGCACCCACACGTGATACGTGCCGGTGGTGCTGAAGTTCACGAGGTAATCGAGTTGCGGGCTGCCCGTGGTGTAGCCGGTGTTGATGTTCGCGCCGTTGTTCGGATTGGCTTGCATGACCTGCCCACCCGAGGACGCTCCATCGCTCAGCGGGTCCCAGGTGTGGCTCGCGCGCGCGACGGTGCTGCTGAAGTGCTCACCCTCCATCACGACCTGACCACCGCTCTCCTGGAAAGCGGGCGAACTGCAGCTGCCGTTGCTCGGGTGCGTGCAAACGCCACCGCTGCACACGTCGTTGGTGCAGCTGCTGCCATCATCCGTGCAGGCGCCCGTGCTGTTGGCGTGCTGGCAACCGCTGCTCGTACTGCAGCTATCGATGGTGCACTCGTTGCCGTCGTCGCAGTTGACCGCCACGTTCTGGCAACCGCCGCTCGGATCACACGAGTCTGTGGTGCAGGCGTTGTTGTCGTTGCAGTTCAGCGGCGTGCCCGGCTGGCAACCAGTAGTCGCGTTGCAGGTCTCGCTGCCGTTGCAGGCTTGACCGTCGCTGCACAGCGCGTCATTCGCTTGGAAGGAACACGAATCGGTGGCTTCGTTGCAGGTATCCACCGTGCAGCTGACGTTATCGTTGCAGACGACGGGTGTACCCGCCGTGCAGCTGCCGTTCACACAACTTTCAACGCCGTTGCAGTAGAGCCCATCGTTGCACTGCGCGTTGCCGGTGCAGCTCGAAGCAAAGGCGCGCACCTCGATATCGTCCACCAGGAAGCCTGCTCCCGTATTGGCGACACTGTCGACGCTGTTGAACGAAACCTGCACGTTGATGTTCGCGGAAGGAAGCCCGTCGAACATGGACGACAGATCCACTTCAGCAGCATTCCAAGTGCCGGAACCGTCGGTCAGCGCGACGCCACCCGAATTGTTGCTGGCAACCACCGTGTACGCTCCGCCATTCACGGAGACCAAAACCGCAGCCTTATCGTAGAACGTCGAGCGCTCGGTTTGCAGGAAGTAGTTGAAGCGGAGCTTCACGCTGGACGTGTCGGCAATGGCGATGCTGCTCGAGGCTGCGGTGCCGGAGGTCGCTGCGCCAGTGCTGAAGTTGCACGTCGAGTCGACGCCGAAATAGAGGCTGCTCGGCGCGGAATGCCCAGCCTGTGTCGATGCGCAGCTGCTGGTAACGTGCCAACGGTTCGTCGACTCAGTCCCGAGCGTGAAAGTGCCGAGCCCGTTGTCGAACTTCTCCGAGTAGATCGCCACCGGCTGACCCACTTGCAGGTTGACGGTGCGCGTCGCGTTGCCTTGGCCATCGCTGGTGTTGGTAAACTGCACGCTTGCGCTGTACACGCCTTGCGCCAGCGTGGCGGCCACCGCCTGATTGATGCTGAGCGCCACATTGGCCTGCTGCCCATTGGCAAGCTGACCAGTCGCGTTCGTGATGCTGAGCCAGGGCGCGGGAGCTAGAGTCGCAACCGTGTAATCGATGCTGCTCTGTGGACCCAGGTTCGAGAGCACATACGTGCTGCTCTCGGGTGCGAAAGGACCGCCAACCGGCCCTGCTGCGTCGAACGCCGCGGTGGGGCTCACCGAGAGCCCTGTCTTCAGCGCGGGGCAGGTCATGCCGTGCGCTTGAAAGCCCGAGCAGATTTCCGCGTAGTGCGGCGACCCATTGTCGAGGTTGCCGTCGTTGTCGTCCAGAGTCAGCACATCGACGGCGATCGAACTGTTGATGAGCGTTCCCACGTGCATGGGAATCGAACTCAACGCCAGCGAGTTCACGATATCGACGTAAGTCTCGGGATTGGTCACGGCGAGGGCTTGCCGGATGCTCCAGAAGGTGCCGGAAATGAGCTGACCACAGTCGTGAATTTCGCTGCCGCAAGACGAACAAGAGGTCGCCGAGTACTGGCAGTTGTTTTGTGCGTTGCGAAGTGCCGTGGTGCATTGATTCAGGAAGAAGCCATAGCCGAGACCGGGAACGCCGGCGTACAGCGCGGCCACGGTGTCACCCATGCCCTCGCCGTAGGCGCCCTGCCCGCTGCCGCCCGCTTGCACGATGTGGTGCCCAAACTCGTGATGATTCACGCTCGCGAACGACGTATTTCCGTACGTCGCCGAAGCCTGACAGAAGTTGATCGTGACGAGGCTCGGATCGTACCAAGCATTTCCCGGGCAGTAGAAATCGTTCCGGTTCACGTATACGGGGAAATTCGTTTGCGTCGCAATCACCGGGTAGTTCGGCAAATACTTGAGCAAAAACGAGCGAATTTGATTCGAATTGGTGTACCCGTTCGACTGCGCCAACACGAGCGGATCCGTATTTGCAGAGTTGTGTAAGAACGATGCGGGGCCCGGCGGCGTGACCGATTGAGACAAGAGCTCCGTGCTGCCCACGAAGTTGATCACGTCGAAGTATTGGCCACCCATGTTGGAAGCAACGTCGATGGCCGTGGTCCCGCTGTTCGGCAGCGTGAAGTTGCCGTTCACGTCGGTAAACGTGGTGGCAGAGTTGGGCCCGGTTACCTCCGCGAACCCAAAACCCAACGGAGCTTCCGGCGCGCAATCGGAGGCAACGTCCCCTTGGGTCACGTTGCCCGTGACCGTGCCGGTGACATCCGCGAAGAGCACCCCATCCTCCACACGCAGCACGTCCCCGGTTTGCGCATCGGCGACGAAACGCCACTTGCCCGGTGGGTTCTGCGATTCAGCAGTGTATTCGATCGCCAGCCGTGGCGGCGCATCCACATCTTCGGTGCCGGCATAGATGACCAACTCCGGAACCGAAGCATTGAGAAGCGCGTTTGGCCCCAGCAGCGCTCGCCCCTTGAGATCGGTGGATGCTCGCACCGCGCGTAACGACTTGTCGAGATCCGCCGCGCCAGCGCCTGCAGCGAGTTGCGGCACAACAAACGAGTTCAGATCATGCGCGAACGAAGACGCCCACACGACCGGGTTATTGCCCTCGTTCTTCACCAACACCGATAAGCCGGCGCGGTGCACCGCGAGGCCACCCTTCACCTGTGCATACCGATAAAGGAGGAACTTGTAGCGGCCTGTTTTCGCGTCGAACATGAGGCCGGTGGGTTGCGGTGCCGAGCCAACCGCCGCAACTGCCCCCGACGCTGTCGCCGGCACGAGCTCCGCTGCGTTCAATGCCAACGCTCCCGCTTGTTCACGCCGAAAACGCTCAGCCGCTTCGACTGGAGTCGCTCCCGTCGACATCGCTGTGCCGTAGACGCGTTTTACACGCCCATCTATAGCTTTCTCCACGCGCGCTTTCGGAAACGCCGCTTGCAAGCTTTCGAGGGCTTGCTGCGTCGCCGCGACTTGCGCCTCTCGCGGAGTGTCATTCGTACTGCTGCACGCGGCGAGCGCCGATGCGCCCACCACGGACAAGACAAGACTAATCCCCAGACCGAATTTACTAATCACGTCGATTCCTCCACTCCAACCGACAGCAGTCGGCCACTCCCTGTTTGCACACCAATACTCAAGAGGCCCCGCGCAAACACCAGCGTTATCGCGGCGCGCACAAAGCCCGACCTACCCGCGCAAACGCGCAGGCACGTTGATTCAGCGGTTCAAGACCAAGTTAGGACTCCGTGCGAGCCGCTGCCTTGGCTGCGACTACACCGAGACCGCCCTGCCATGGGCAAGGCCGAAATAGACCTCGATGGCAACGCCAGAAGCGAACCCACCGAGCTGCACAACGAAACTAGATCGCCTTCACTACTCCGGGCACTCACCTGCAAAAACCCCAATTGCCCGAGAGTTGGCACACTATGAACCTCCCGCAAAATGAGTCAAGTAAAAGTTAATAGCGAATTAGCACTATGCCTCTTTTGATCATTCACCCACGCATCCCATTACCGAGTGCGCATTCCTCCCAAGCTTTCCGACGCATAGCGCGAGCCTCGATACATGCAGACACGGTGCCAGCACAGCTACCTTGGAAGTCGCGAGCGCCACCTGTGCAGCGAACTCTCAAAGACGGTGGCGTGAGCTGTGAACTTGCGGGCACACCTGTACCTCACACGGCACATGGACGCGCGTCCCTGCCGCTCTATTCTATCGTTAACCCCTCCATCCGAGCGGCCGCTCACTTTGGAAACGCGAAAGTAACGAAGGGTGCTGTCGTCGGGCGCAGCGGCCCAACGGGCGCGCCTCGGTATCCCTGTTTCTCGCCCGCCCTATGACAACCAAGTCGCGAGTTCTATCGCGGAGCGTCGCTCGCAGATCTCACCAGGACGCCAACATAGGTAAGCGTCCACAAGGTCGTTTTGGGCTTGAGCCCCGAAACCTGCGTGTTCCAATCGATTCACTCGCTTGGATCGGGAGCTCGCGCTGCCCAACAAACTAATGCAGGCCTGGCTCGCTTGGTTCGTCGGGCATGCTGTCGCGCTCGGCGCGTGCTTGCTGCCGAAGAACCGTGTACTCTGCTTGATCCACAATCTTGTTTTCTCGCAACCACTTCAGGCGTTGAAGCAGGTCTTGGTGATCGCTGGCTTCGGCGATCACTTGCTGTCGCACTCGGGTGCGTGCAGCGGTTTGCGCGCGCGCCACGAACGCGTCCACCGCAGCGCTCGACGGCTTGTTGCGAATGAAGATCAGCGGATAGTCGTCGATCGAGAAAGCGTAGTAAGACTGTCGCGACAACCAGTATAACGACGACGCAAGCAAGGCGGCCGCGCCCCACATCCACGGCGCTTGCCACTCCGCTTTGCCTTCCGAGAAATACATCCAGCTCACGAGTGCCGTCGCGATCCACAACGCGCCGCTCGACCACAACAGTCGGCGTGAGCCCGTCGTCTCTTCGGATGGAGTCTCCAGGATTGTCATGAGTGGCACCAGATAACGACGCTTGACCTGCAACGTCCTTATCGAAACCCGAATGCCGTCCTCCTCGAGAACGAAGTGGTAGCGCTTGAACAAACCGAAGCGTTGATCGAGCTCGGGAGCCTTGGCAGACATCACGACTAACTTACCCCAGCTTGGGCTCAGCTGGCGGAGACGACTTCGCGCGGCGAAATTTCCGAGCGAATCCGCACGGCAATGCGCAGCCTGCCCGGGGGGAGTGCCCGCTCGTCTTCAGCGGGGGGGTTCGTCTTTCGAGGGTCGCTTCGATGCGCTCCACTCGAAGCCGCAAAGCATTCGGCGCTGCCCTTCGCTACGGCATTACGCCGCTCGGTGGCGCCGAATAGGTAAGCAGCGCTCGCCAGGCCGCAAGCAATGACGGAGACGAACACGCCGAACAACACCGCGGGCACGTGAAAATAAAAGATCTTCTGCGCCAAGCCGCCAGCAGCGTCCCGGACGGTCGGCGTTACGTGCTCCCCAAGATCACCGCCGCCGCGGACCGCGGTCCTAGCGCGGTTTCGCGCGTATTGTGTGATCTGCACGGCAGCGGGTGGGCATTGCGGAGTGCATCGCTCCCGCGAGCGGAGACCACGACAAAGTTCGGCTGTAACTGCTCAGAGCTCAAGAACCTGAGGGTTTGGGTGGTTCGTTCTGCGCTATCCGCGCAAACCGGTGGCTTTCGACGCTCGCCCTTCGATTTCGAAAAAGATCGGTGCTCGGGGGAACCCTTTCTTCTCACGTAGGGCACGATGCAATTGGGTGCCCCTACTCAGCGCGGGAGTGCGTCATGAGGACGGTTCGGGCCATCGTTCGTGTACTTGTTTGGCCGTTTGCGGTTGCGTGCACCGGCTCAATCGAGGAGCCCGCCGGAGACTCGACTCGCGGCGGCTCTCAAAGCGCAGCTTCCGGCGGCGGTCCCAACGCAGCGGGCGGAACAGCGGCGCCCTCGGGTGGAGCATCCTCGACCGGAGGATCAACGGCATCGCAGAGCGGCTCTCCCGGGAGCGGAGGCGGAGCCGGCGCATCACACATGCCCGAGCCCACGGCGAGCGGTGACCTTCCTTATACTGCAGCGCAGCCGGCAGCTGCCGCGCTACCAGCCCGCGTTTGGCGCCTGAGCCACGCCGAGTATCAGCAAAGTGTGAAGGCGTTGCTGGGAGTCGACGTGAGCGTCGCGGATTTTCCCGGAGACATCGACAGCGGGATTTACACCAACATGTCCGGCACCAACTTCGTGCGCGTCGACGGAGCTGCTGCCTATAGCGATGTCGCCACGACGTTGACTGACGCGCTGACCGCGGCCCAGCTCAATGCGCTGATTCCGTGCGGCAACACCAGCCCGGGATGCAAAACCGAGTTCCTGAATTCGGTCATCGCGAAGGCGTTTCGGCGTCCAACGCGCACCGAAGATGTGGAGCGATATGCAGCAGTGTTCGATGCCGCAGTGCCATCGGGTGACGCTGCTCTGCCGTACCGCTCCGTGTTGAGCGCGTTGTTGACGTCACCGTTCTTTCTTTACAGGACCGAAGTTGGTGACATCGGCCAGGCTCCGACACCGTCGTTCAAGCTCACTGGCCACGAGGTAGCGTCGTTCCTTTCGTATAGTTTGTTGGGAACACCGCCGAGCTCAGAGCTTCTTGCGGCGGCTCAGCGCGGCGATTTGACCGATGCAACCAAGCTCGGTGGCATCGTGCCGGGTTTACTGGAGCAACCGGCAGCGGCGACCCAACTTGCCACCTTCTTGTTCCAATGGATCAAGTTGCAGAACTTCGACGACGTCACCAAGTTCGAGGAAAGCTTCCCCGGCTTCGCCTCCGTGCGCGGCGCGATGTTGACGGAGGCGCGCACCTTCCTGGCGCAGAGCGGCGTCAACAACACGCTTTCAGGACTGCTCACCGCGCCGGTCACGGCAACGGGCGCGCTGGATCGTTTTTACCGCAGTGAGCCGAGCGCCACGGCAGGCGCGCAGCACACTGGGATTTTGGGCTTGGGCGCCACGTTGTCGCTCTACGGCAAGGCGGAACGGAGCTCGCCGACGCTGCGCGGCGTGTTCGTGCGCGAGCGCCTCTTGTGCCAGCACATCTCACTGCCGCCAATTCAAGTGCCGGACATCAGTGATACGGCGGAGCGATCGCAACCGAAGACCACGCGCGAGCTGTACGAAATGCACGCCAAGGACCCGACCTGCAGCGGTTGCCATAAGTTACTCGATCCGATTGGTTTCACTTTGGAGCAGCTGGACGGTGCAGGCCGTTTCCGCACGACCGAAAACGGCGTGAACGTCAACTCCACCGGCGATCTGGTCAATACCGATGTGAACGGCGTGTACCGTTCGCAAGCCGAGCTCGCGCAAGCACTCGCTCGTAGCCAGTGGGTGCGTGAGTGCGTAGCGCGACAAGCTTTCCGATTCTACTTCGGGCAAGTCGAGAGCGATCGCGGCGTGCCCCCGGTCGCTGCTGGCTTTCGCGCTCTCGATCAAAACGGAAAGTTGAAAGACCTGTTGAGCGCGCTGCTCACGACCCCGAGTAGCTTCGACCGCACGCGTGGCTGAACGACGATTTTCGATTTCGAGGTAAAATGGCGAAGCGCAATCTATTGTCTCGACGAGCCGCGCTGAAGAGCGCTGCAGGTACCCTGTTCCTCGCGCCCCTCTTGCAAGAGCGCCGGCTCGAAGCGCAAACCGCGGCAAACCCCAAGCGCCTGATAATGATGTTCACGCCCGATTCGCACCCGCCCGAGTGGTGGCCGATGGGCACGGGCAAGAGCTTTACTCTGCAAAAGCCGCTCAGCGACTTCGCAGGGCTCGAGTCGCAGATGCTGTTCGTGCGGCAGCTGAACCATGCCTGGACGGTGGACAACCATCACGAAGCCGGAATGGCGCAGCTGTTCACTGGTGCGCGCTTCTTCGACGAGGCCACTCGCTACGCAAACGGGCCGTCCATCGATCAAATCTTGCTGAAGAACAGCAGCATCCGCGCCGGCACCCCGATCGCGAGCGTGCACCTGTCGTCGGCGGGTGGCTCCGGCGGCGACAAGCGTCACGTGATTTCATACTCCGGCCCAGGGCAACCCAACCCGCATGAAGAGAACCCCGCCAACTCGTTCAAGACGCTCTTCAATGGCGTGACCTTCAACGGCACCACGGCACCACCTCCTCCCCCCGCCAACGACGCACTCGCTACCGCTAAAACCAACGTCAAAAAGAAGATCCTGGAGGTCAACGGGCAGGAGATCAAGCGCCTGCAGCAGTTCCTGGGAGCGAGCGAGGTCGCGAAACTGCAACTGCACCTCGACGCTCTGGGCGAGCTCCAAACGCGCATCTCCACGCTACCGACGAACCCGTCTTCAGGCCCGAGTGGAACCGTGGGCGGCAAATGCGAGCAAGTCACGACCAGCGGCGTCACACGTAGCAGCACCGACGCAGCTGCCATCACGAAGTTCGCGCGCGTTCAGGCAGATTTGATCGTCAATGCGTTCACTTGTGATCGCACGCGCGTTGCCGACTACTCGTTCAGCTTTTCCGGCGGGCACCACCAAGGCCTTTTGGGCTACAGCCCGAGCTGGCACGACACCGTCGCGCACGTCAGCAAAACCAGTGACTCTGTTTCGGTCGGCGGAACGAGCATGACGACGCGCAGCGCCTTCATCGATTTCGATCGCTTTTGGGCTGGGCACATCGCCTATTTGGTCAAGCGCCTCGCAGCAATTTCGGAAGGTAGCGGCACGATGCTCGACAATACCTTGATGATTTGGGGCGTCGAGAGCGGAACCAATCACAACCATAGCCCGCGCGACATGCAGTACCTGATTTTTGGTGGGAAAAACCTGGGGGTACAGCTCGGGCAGGTGCTGCAGCTACCCTCGGCGCAAAGTGCCAACAAGCTGCTCACATCGGTGATGCAGGCCTTTGGTTATGCCGCTACGGGCCTCGGCATCGAAGCGAACGTGGGTCCTTTGGCGGGCGTTCTCGCCTGAGAAAGCAACCGTGGCTCGAGGGCGACGCAGCTCGGCGTCGCCTATTGCAGGGCATCGACGCGCTGGCCGATCTGGTCAGCTGCACCTTGGGCCCGCGCGGCCAAAGCGTGATGCTGGCGAACGCTGGTGCTCCGCACGTCACGCGCGACGGCGTCGAAGCGGCCACCGCGCTCGAGCTCAGCGATCGCTTGGCAAACCTGGGCGCCGAGTTGGTGCGCTCCGTGGTGGCAGAGACTTCATCCCAAGTTGGCGACGGAACCGCGACGGCTATCCTCATGGCGCGCGCCATGGCGCGTCGGGCCGTAAGGCTTTTGGCGGCCGGCTTGGAACCGCGTGAGCTACGCAGCGGCTTGGACGAAGCCGCCGAGGCAGTGCTCAGCCAGCTTCGTGCAGAGTCGCGCGCCGTCGCGGCGCACGAAATTGCGCGAATCGCCGAGCTGAGTGCCGGAGAGCCCGAGGCTGGGGAGCTGCTCTCGCAGGCCCTGAACAGCGTTGGTGCCGACGGACTCGTCGAAGTCGAAACGGCGCATGGAACTGAAACGCGGCTCTCCATCGAACCCGGCTGCAGATTCGCGCGCGGCTACATTTCCCCTTATTTCGTCAGCGACGAAGTGCGCGCGGAGTGCGTTCTGGAAAATGCGCGTATCGTGCTCTCGCACACACCGATTGCGGAGCTTGCGCCCCTCTTGCCCCTGCTCGAAGCCAGCTTGCGCGAAGACGTGCCGCTCCTCATCGTTGCGGAGGACGTACTGGGCGACGCGCTCTCGGGTCTGGTCGTCAATCGTTTGAAATCGAAATTGCGTTGTGTGGCAGTGCGCGCGCCGAGCTTCGGCGTTGAGCGACGTGAGCACCTGCGTGATTTGGCGGCGCTCACAGGCGGCCATGTGCTCGGCGATCACTCGGCAGCCACGCTGCGTGAAACAGGGCTGTCATCGCTCGGGACGGTGCGCAAGGTCGTAGTCACCGCGGAGCACACCACGCTGATTGGTGCGGCGGGAAATCCGGCGCTCGTACGCGCTCGGCTCAGCGAAGTGAAGCATCTTCTGAACCGCGCGCAGAATGACCCTGCGCAGTCCGATTCTCAGCGAAAGTCGCTGTCCGCTCGCGCACGCATGCTTGCAAACGGCGCTGCAGTGATCGCGGTTGGCGGGCACAGCGAAGCAGAAATCCAGAATCGCAAGGATTGTTTCGAGGATGCGCTGGCGGCTGCGCGAGCAGCGCTGACGGGCGGAATTGTACTGGGCGGCGGGGTTAGCTTGCTGCGCTGCGAAAACGCAATTCAGCGGCTGACCGACACGAACGGCGCGAGGCTCGCGGGACGCAGCATCGCACAAGCTGCGTTGAGTGAACCGCTGCGCCACTTGGCGCGCAACGCCGGCTGCGACGGCGACGCAGTCGTTGCGCACGTGCGAGCGTCAGCGCGCAACCTGGGTTTCGATGTCCTGACCCGATGCTACTGCGATTTCGAAGCCGCGCGGATTTGGGACCCCTGCGAAGTGGTAGCCCAAAGCTTCACGAGCGCCGTGCGGCTCGCTTCCTTGTTGCTGACGAGCGGTGCCTGCTTGGTGAGCAACGAAGCGCCGCTCGACGATTACGCGGACGTCTAGCGCCGCCCAAAGGTCAGCGCACACACTTGGCATAGGCTTCTGTCCAATAGTTCCAAGCGCCGCTCGCGCCCGAGTTCGCGCCGGTGAAGCCATCGTCGAAGTTGAGGCCCCACGACGCGGTGGTGCTGCCGCGCGCGCGGTGCGATGCCCAATACCAATTGTTGCTGCGCGCTCCGTAGTGCGTATTCGGGAACATGGTTCGGTTGATGGAGGGCGCGACCAGCGCTTCGTCGACCAAAGTCGCGAGCTCTCGGATGCTCGGCAAGCGCCACTCATGTCCGCCCAGCGTTAGATTCTCGCAGTACGTAACCGCAGCTTCCCAACTCAAGAGCCCGGATGCATTGCCATCGCGCTGCCAAGTGAGACCCGTATAGTTATCCGTAACTTCATCCGCCGAAACTACGGTGTATTGGTTCGGCGGTGTGACGGGCTTGTCGTTGAAGCCTTCACCGGCTCCGTTGCCGCGCACACAGCGAATCCGATCCGCGGTTGCCGCCGAGCGTGCATTGCTGACGATGCCGTCGCTCATGTTGTAGGCCCACGCCAGATCTTTGCCGGCGCCCGCGCCGCGCTGGTCGATCGTGAGAACCCAGTTGGAACCGGTCTTGTGAAAGCCGCCGGCAGAGCCGAATGCTGCGTCCGTCGCCGGGCTGCGCGTCCAATCGAGGATGGAGGCCATTTCTACGCGCGTCGGTGCACGCCAATCGCTGAAGCCTCCGAGCTCGAGTGCTTCGCAACGTGCGATGGCCGCTGCGTTCGTTCCGGTGGTGCTTGGAGGAGTCGCTTCCCAATCCAGGCACGTGACGTTATCGTGTACGACGCCGTTCATCACCGTATAGCTCGCCGGGTTGGGCAAGCCGCTCGACGGCGGATTCGGCATCTTGAAGCATGCCCACTTGTGCGAGCCGCATCCGGCGCACGTGCTCGGCGCGCCAGCGGCGCTGTTGCCGCCCATGCTCGTGGAACCACCAGTGCTCGCACCGCCAGCGCCCGGAGAACCGCCATTGCTTGTGTTGGTACCGCCGCTCGCTTTCGAGCCACCGCTGTTCGAGCTGACGCCGCCGCTACCCGTACCCGTACCGCCACTAGCGCTGCTGGTGCCGCCGTTGCTCTTGCCGCCGCCAGCGTTGGTGGTGCCGCCGTTGCTGCTGCCGCCGTTACTGGTGCCACCACTGTTGTTGACGCCGCCATTCGCGCTGACGCCGCCGTTCGCGCTGGCGCCGCCGGAAGCTCCTCCCGCCGAGGTGCCGCCGCTCGATTGGCTCGCGCCGCCGCTCGTTGCTCCACCTGAGCTTGCACCGCCGGACACCGAGCCCGGCGGATCAGTGTTCGCGGAGCAAGCGGCTCCGAACAGCCCTCCCACCAACACGGTAACTCCACATCCTCGGCGTAACGACATGCGGTCCTCTGCGCTCTCGGCTCCTTCTGCGCAAGAAGCCTGCCCCATTTAGGGGCGCCGGAGCTCGAAACCTTGCGAAGGACGAGCAGAGTTAACAAACGGCATCCGCAACGCGAGCGCCATGCGGCTGGGCGGACGCTGCCTAGAGTGTGCAGTAAACGCTCGCACCAAATGCAGGCAGCTGAATTTCGAGCGCAGAAAGGTTTGAGCTGCACCGCCGGAGCGGCGGGGAGATCGCTTCCGCATCATGACCGGACACCTCACGGCTCGCTGCCGGACTGTCCGGCCGCGCGCTGGAGAGCCGCCGACTGCCGCATTTGCCACGTTTGCGAGCGACTCGCGCGAGGCACGCCGTTTGCGAACGCGCGCGCTTCGTGAGGCAGCGGTGAGCGCTGTGCTCGCATCTCGCCCGCGTGGGCGAGGAAAGGAGAGCTCGTGAAGAAATCTGTACTTGGGCCGGTCGGGCTTGCACTCGGCGCACTAGTTTCGAGCGTACCCGCTGCGGCAACTACGTATGACCACTCGATGGGTACGGCCGTCGCTGCGTGCCAGAAGGGAACGGCGAGCGGCGCTGCCAGCTACGATTGGACGGGCATGCTCAACTCGAGCACCACCGAAACCATGGTCGTCGAATGTGGTGATTTCGTGAGCTGGGGCAACTCTGGGATGCCATCGCTCGATGTCGACGCAGTTCAGGTTTGGGTGTGGGATCGCAGCAGCACAGCCAACGTGAGCTGTGCAATGAAGGTGGTGGGCTACGCTGGGGAAGTCGTCTACTCAGGAGCGCTGCAGAGCACGACTGGCAGCAACAGTTCGCAGACGATGGCTCTCACTTGGGGCGTGCCCGCAGGGATCGCGGGTTTGCCGTATGTGAGTTGCTCGGTTCCGGCCCGCAGCGGCACGACGGGTTCCGGAGTGTCGGTGCTGTGGAGCTGGCGTATTCAGGAGTGATTCGCGTCGCCGAAGCTGGCTTTGGCTCGGACGAGTTGGCGCTTTCCCGATGAGAAACTCACCATGAAAAAGGCTCTGTTCTTCTCTATCGCGGGCAGCGGTGGCTTGGCCCTGGCAGCCTTCGTTGTGTTCACGCGTGAGTCCGATGAAGCGGCGCGAGCCGCAAAGCTGGCCAAGGAGCTCGAGCAGCTGCGAAGCGAGGTCAGTGATTTGCGAAGCAGCAGTAATGGCGAGCGCCACCTCGGCGCGCTCCAGCAGGCCCTGGTGCTCGCGCAGCACCGCGGGGCGCAGGGGCGCGCCGCGGAGGGATCGAATGCATCGCGGGCTCCGAGCGCAGACGGCGTGCGGATGCAGGTCACACACTCCGACCCAACGACGCTTGCTCAGGAGCTCAAGGCGCGCAACCAGCGCGCGGCGAATCGGCTCGGTGAGCAGCTGGATGCACAGCTCCAAACGGAGCGCATCGACACGGGCTGGGCACCCGCAACGCGCACGGCGATCGAAACGGCGTTCTCTTCGTTGCCGAAGGATCGCGTGCTGAGCTCGGAGTGCCGTCAAAGTTTGTGTCGCGTGGCGGTGCAGCACGAATCGATCGATGGGCAACGCGAGATGGCCAAAGCAATCACCGCGCAACCGCCGTTCGATCAAGACGTGCTGTTCCGTTACGACTCGGAGCACACGCCGCCGAGCACGATTCTCTACGTGGCGCGCGCGGGTGTCACGTTGGCGAGCTTGGTAAATCCGTGATTCATAGGCGGACCACCCCCGCCACGCGCGCAGGCTGCCGCGCGCAGGGCCGCGCGCAGGCGAAGCCGAGCACGGACGAGCACGGCGCCGAGCACGGGGCTTGGGGGTGGTGGGCGCGCCCGCAGGCGAAGCCGAGGACGCGACCGGTTGGGGGCACCAGACCAGCTTCCTCGAATTTTTTAGTGGGTTGTGCGAAGCGGCAAAGCTTTTGTTCGCGACGTTCGTCCAAACGATGTGCCGCGCTCTCTTGGTGGGATTTGTAGGCAGCTGTTCCTGATTTCAATGCTGCTGGGAGCGGCTTTCATCACGAATGCGAGCCTCGAATACTTCGACTTCGAGGAGCTACCAGCGTTCGTGATCGAGAAGCTGCCAGTGCGGTTCGAGGCGCTGTGGCTGGCGTCGTTGCGTGTTCACGTGGCGAGCGCATTGCTGAGTTTTCCGTTGTGCTTGTGGCTCATGACGCGTTGGCTGCAACGTCGGGCAACGTGGCACCGCTGGATCGGGCGGCTCACAGGCGTGCTCGTTCTGTTTGCGTTGGTGCCGTCGGGAGTAGTCTTGTCTTTCGAGGCGAAGGGCGGAGCGCCGGTAACGGCTGGTTTTCTGCTTTCCGCGGTGATCGTCGCTGGCTATTGCGTGCGCGGCATTGCGGCGGCGCGGCGGCGTGAGCTGGTTTCGCACCGGCGTGCGATGCAGCACGTGCTGGGACAGATGAGCGTGGCGGTGGTGTCGCGCGTGATGATTGTTGGCTTCGATGCGCTCGGAGCCGATCCCGATTTGGCTTACGTGGTTGCGTTGTGGGTGCCCGTCGTCGCAAGCGTCCTAATCGTCGAACTCGCGAGCGTGCGGAAGCTGCTCGCAGAAGCAAAGAACCTCCTATTCGAAAGGATTCGCCGTGAAGTTTCTCCGTTGGAACCTGCTCGCGTGGTGCGCGTTGGTGCTTCCGTGCGTGCCAACGCTCGCTCTGGCCGATAACCCATCATCCGTCGAGTTTGCGAAAAACCGCGTTCAGGCGGAGCTCGTGAGGCCGCTCGCACAAAAGCAAGTGCGGCGCTTCTCGCGCGCACGGCCAGCTCCGGTCGAGCGTCAGGTGCGCATCACCGAAGCTGCACCACTGCGAGACAAGAGCGGACGCGCATTCTTGCCGTTTGCGATTGATGTTCGGTTCGGTGACGCTTGGCGAGAGAACGACGTCGTCGGCTGTGTGTACACCTCGAGCGGTCACGTGTTCGTGAAGAACGGCGATGGCTTCCGTCCGGCAGCATTTCTGCTGGGCAAGGACGTGAAGCCAGTCGCCGGTGTGTGTGAGAATGTTCCGGCTCGCTCGTAGTAGCGGCCGACGTTCGTAGTTAAAGGAAGACGCTGGTGGTTAACGGCTAAGAGATGCCGTGTTCCCGCAGGATGCGTTCTTCGTCGCCGGTGATGTAGGCGAAGATCTTGGGATCTTCGTGCTCGTAGTGGAGGAGGTAGGTCACGTCGAATGCGATGTGCTCCTCGGAACCGTCGGGTTTTGCGTAGCGCGAGTCCCATTCGACCTTGGCCAACGCGTGCCCGGGGTCCAGCGGTTCGACGTCGAGCTTCTTGATGTTCATCTGCGTCGCGCCGATCTTCTTGTAATGGGCGAAGCCGCGTGGAATCATCCAACGGAAGAGCAAGCCATTTTTGCCGCCATTGACGCCGATTGGGCTGGCTTCGACGAAGTGGCGCGCGAAGCTGTCAGCCACCTCCTTGGGGTCGACTTCTTTGCCTTGCAACGACTGGTTGAAGCGCTCGGCGTAGCGCAAAAAGAACATTTTGGTGCGCTCGAGCCGTTCACGCTCCGCGACGGTCGAAGCGGCGCCGCCCGATGCATCCGAAGCAGTCGCGTTAGAGCCCACACCGAGCGACTGCATCATCTCGTAGGTATCAGCCACCGACCAGTGTTCGACGATCTTGCCGTTACGAAGGCGTACGATCACCATCTCGTCGTAGCTGATGCGCTTGCCGGTCGGCGGAATGCCCATGAACTCACCGCGTTGTTCGCCGGAGACGTGAAAGTAGCCGACGACTTTATCGTCCCCTGCGATGATGTCGCGCACCTCCACTTCGAGGGCGGGAAAAGCAGCGCGAAACATGGTGAATGCCGCTTTCAAGCCGGCGCGCCCTGGCGCCTGACCCGGAAACGGCGAATGGCTCACGACATCGACGTCCACCAGCTCGTCGATGGCATCGAGGTTTCCTCGTTGGAGCACTTCCTCGCAGAAGCGCTCGTATGCGGCACGATTTTCTGCGGTCGTCATGCGGCTCAACGAGGCATGTCGCATGCCAGTCGAGCCCGCATAAATGCCACGCGGCTACGATGTCGCCGCAGTCGAGCGACGAAACAGCGACATCGTTTTGCTTTCAGCGCGCGACGTTAGGGACCAACCCACGTCACCGTCGAACCAGCAACCGCCCAGGGTGGAGTGGCGGATTGGCCCGCCGCATCCAAGTTGGCTTTGACTACCTCGGTGTCGGTGGCGGTCGCGAACGTCCACGGACCCGGAACGGTGCCGGTCGCGCCGGAAATCGAAATTTCGTCGACCTGAATCACGGTGGGATTGATCAGCGCCGTGGGGTCTTCGATTGTCTTGGCCTCGTCAGAGTACCAAGGATCGCCTGCGTTGAGCTGAACGGTGAGGACCTTCACCTTGGTGGGATCGAAAACGTGGTTTTGGTCGGTCGAAGCCGGCGATGCGACCACGAAGGTTTTCTCGACGAACTCGCTGGTGAGATCGTTGATGCCGTTCCAGGCACCTTGCGCCCACTGATAGTCGGGCGCTCCGTCTTTCACGATGATTTGCACGCCGCCGGCTTTACCGGCGACTTTGCGAAGCTTCACGTTGATCGTTGCGGTGGTGAGGTCCACCGGATCCGCGAAGTAGATTTCGAATTGCTGAGCTGCCTTGTATGCCGTGAACGGGACGGAGAGCTGAGCGCAACCCGTGGGGCACGGCATGGAGGTGGACCCTGCAGTCGGCACGGCGCCACCGCTACCGGTCGTGCCGCCGTTGCTCGTGGTGGCGCCTCCGTTCGCGGTGCTGCTACCACCGTTGCTCGAACTGCTGCCGCCGTTCGACGTCGACGCGCCGCCGTTGCTCGATGTAGTGCCGCCATTCGTGCTGCTGGCACCACCGTTGCTCGAACTGCTGCCGCCGTTCGACGTCGACGCGCCGCCGTTGCTCGACGTGCTGCCGCCATTGCTCGAACTGCTGCCGCCGTTGCTCGAACTGCTGCCGCCGTTGCTCGCGCTCATGCCTCCGTTCGAATTCGATGCGCCACCATTACCGGTGTTGCTCGAACCGCCCTGCCCATTCCCATCTCCAGACTCAGAAGAACAAGCAATGAGAAGAGCAAACAATGATGTAGCGGCAGCGTTCGAAAGCTTGGACGACATGGAACCTCGAGCGTCGGGGTGAAGAGAGAGGGCTAAACGGTGCTATAAGTTCTATCTTTTAGCAACCCTCTTACTAAATTCGTCACCTCGGAAAAATAGAGGGATCCGCTGAACTCGACTGGCGGATCTCCTCACTCGGATTCGTAACCGCACGGCATATTCGCGTGTCCGAGCACTCTCAAAATCCTATCCCTACGCGCGCCACTCCGATGAGCCAAGGCCGCACGTCGCTCGCGTGTGCCGAGCGAATCGCTGGTACGTTTCCAATCACGTCGACGCCGACGCGCGCGTCTTCCGCGATGGGTAGGACATAGTCGAGCGAGCCGCGGAGCACACCGACACCAACATTCGCAGTCGAGGCGCTGCCACTCGCATCGACGACGCCGACGCGCGCGAGCGCGGCACCAGCCGAAATCACTGGGTGAAGCTGGCGTCCTTCGCCAAAATCGATCCAAAGCTCACCCGAGTATTGAGACAGCCCTTTTTCTGCACCTGCGCGCATCCACGCACCGGACACGCGCAGTCCGGTGGCGCGCCCGCCGAGATCGAACGCCGCATAAAGCCCTCCGTCCGTCGCCTGCTCGGAGAGGCGCAACGCCGGACCGATATAGGCACGCACGAAGGAACGCGGCAACGGGCGGTCTGGGTAATTGTAAGGCTCGGGCGCACGCGAATCTGTAACGAGTGGAGCATCAGGAGGCCGCGCGAAGCCTGGTTCAGCCAAAGCCACGCTGGGCGCGAGCGTTAGGGCAAAAATGAGAAGGCCGCGGTTCGGAAAATTCATGTTGTTGTTCGAACGCACATCGACGAGGCGACTTACAGGCGCTCGACACGCCGCGACGCTTGCACCTGTGATGGCGTTCAGGTAGCGAAAGCGCGGTCGCTCTGGTGCGCTGTCGAAACAGCTCCAGCGGGCCGTTACGGCTTTGCGCTCGGCGAGCTCGAGTGAGGCGCAGCTTCTGCTTCGGCCTGCGCCAGCTTCTCCTCGACTTCACGAACGTGATCGGCGCTCAGCTTGACGCGCATTTCGCCGAGCGCGCGGCGCGCCTCGGCGAGTTTCAGGGCGCCGCGGTCGAAGTCGATGCAGATGAGGCACATCGGCTTAGCGTAGCTCAGTTTTTGCCGCCGGGGACTGACTAGCGCGCCCCGCTGACGTCGAGGATCGCGCCGCTCGTGTAGGTTGCTTCGTCGCTCGCGAGCCAAAGGACAGCCCCCGCCACTTCAGCGGCACGCCCGGCGCGTTGCATTGGCAACGACGATTGCAGGCGCGCCACACGATCGGGCTGCCCGCCGCTGGCATGGATTTCGGTATCGATGATGCCAGGGCGCACGGCGTTGACGCGAATGCCCTCGCGCGCCACTTCCTTGGCGAGGCCCAAAGTGAATGTGTCGATTGCACCTTTGGAGGCAGCGTAGTCGACGTACTCGCCCGGAGATCCGATGCGGGACGCCGCAGACGAAATGTTCACGATGACGCCGCCGCTGCCTCCGTGCCGCGTCGACAGGCGCTTCACGGCTTCGCGCGCACAGAGCATGCTGCCGACCACGTTGACGGCGAACATGCGCGTGATGCGCTCGGCGCTGAGTTCTTCGACGCGCTGCTGCCGGTCCACGATGCCAGCGTTGTTCACCAGCACCGACAATCGGCTGAGCTTCTTGTCCACTTCTTGAAACAAGCGCAATACGTCCGCTTCCAAGCCAACGTCGGCCTGCACGGCCAGCGCCGACGTGCCGCGTTGACGAAGCTCGTCGACGAGCGCTGCGGCAGACGCTGCGTCGCGCAAGTAGCTGAACGCGACCTGATAGCCGCGTTCAGCCGCGAGCCGAACCGTGGCTGCACCAATGCCTCGACTGCCACCGGTTACGAGGATGACCTTGGACATGCAGCAAAGCGTTGACCGTGTTCGCGCGGGTTCAAGGCGATTTTTACTGGCTTGCCTTGCGATCCATCGGAATCGCGAAAACGCCGCCCTCGTCACGCTCGGCGAGGTAGTAAGGCAGAATCTTCAGCGTATCGTCAAAATCAAAAGCATAGATGATTGGGGGCGGCGTCGGGATTTGCGTGGGCACGGCTGCCGTGCTCAGAATTGCTTGGATTTCGGCTTGCGTGCGCGCTTGCACTGTGCCGCTGGGGACCGCATCGGAGGCGAGCTCGTCGGTACTGAACGAGAACACTCCGTCTTCGTCGACTTGGGCACTCATATCATCGACGCCTATCAACCGTTCGTTGATGGCCAGACCGATGTCATAGCCGTTAGCGAGCGCATCCGCGTACTCGCTATCGTTATCGCCGCGAACCAACATCACGGGCGTGAGCTTGGTCAGCGCGCTCACGAAGCCTGCAATCGTGTCCGCTCCATGCTCCCACTTTTGCCTCAGCGCCGCGCCGCTCGCCGCCGCTGGTGGCTTGAACGGCGCCGTTCTTTTGTAGCGCAGCGAGTGGAACGGTCGATCGAAGCCTTCGTCGAAGAAGATCTCGAGGCTAGCGGCAGGCGACGTGTAGCGAACTCGATTGTCGTAGCCTTCGATCAACTCTCGCGTCGAAGCGTCGAACTGTAACGCCTGCACGATGTCTTGCTCGCTTTGAAATTTGCCTTGGTACACCGGCATCTCGGTTTCCCATTTGGGCACCAGCGCCGTGTCGTCCGAACGGAGGTAGCTCGGCGAATTCGGCTCGCCGCCCCCGCTACACGCCGTACCAGCAACTACGAGCAACCCCACCGCAACCCAACGAGCAAGCAAGTTCATGCGCCTCTCCACTACAAGACTCGTGCCAGAGCAGCACCGTGCTGTGGAGCCTAATTCTTCAGCCATCTCATGAAAGCGTGACACGTAGTCACACCGCGCGAAGGCTGCCTGTGACTCCGGGCTCACACTCCGTGGCTACGTGGCGCGCAGCCGGGCCACGCCCGAAGCAAGGAGCAGAACGAGAGCTCCCAACGCCGCCTGCGATGCGCCGACCGGTAGCGAAAACAGGAAAGCTCCCAGGTAGCCGAACGCAGCCGAGAAAACTCCGAACGCGACCGCCAATGCGAGCGCCGCCCACAATTGATTTGCGAGCAAGAGGCCCGCTGCCGCCGGCAACACCGCGAATGCGAACACCGGCAGCGACCCGAGCGCGCGCGTCGCTACCGACACCTCCACCGCAAACAATGCCCAGAAGGTGCTCTCGAGGCGTCGTACCGGTAAGCCCTGAACACGAGCCCCTTCCGGATCGAAGCCAGTGAACGTGAGCGCGCGCCCCAACAAGAACAATACGACGAAGCTTGCCAGCGTTGCCGCGGCTACCAGCGCTAGATCGACCGGGCGCACCAACACTGCCGTTCCAAACAGGATAGCGGCGATGTCGTGAGCCTCTTGCGAAATGCAATCGCCGACCAGCACTGCCAAAGCCGAAGCCGCCACGAAGGTGAAGCCCACCGCCGTCTCACGCGAGATCCGTCGTGCGGAGCGCGCCCCCGCAAGCCAGGTGAACAGCACGCTGCTAGCCAGAGCGCCAACCACCGGAGGAACCGGCAGATTGTGGTGAATCTCCAGAAAGAATGCGAGCGCGACGCCGAGCCCTGCGGCCTGGCTCAGCGTCGCCGTGACGAACACGGCTCGGCGCAAGACAACGAACACACCGAGCGCTGCGAGCCCGGCGCCGCTAAGCACCGCACACAGCACCGGGTCGCGATAAAGCGACCAATTATCGATGAATTCGCTAAGACGCGGCGATTCGACGGCGCTGTGTGCGTGCTGCTGCTGCGCTTCAGCGGCGCTCCCGGTCGGCGGCGGAGCCACCGCGCTCGCCGCAGAGGCGCTCGGTGCTGCCAGGATGGCGTCGAACTCGTCGCTCACAACATGGCCCCCTCACCTGTCACGCCATAGCGCACTCGAAAGGAGTCATGAGAGAGCACGCTGTCGGGTGTACCTTGCACGACGCTGCCGAGCTCTCGATCGAGCAGCAGGGCGCGATCTGCGAAGCGGCACACGACGCCGAGGTAGTGGCTCACCAGCACGATGCAGAGCGAAAGCTCGGCTGCGAGGCGCGTGATGAGCTCGAACGATTCGCGCTCGGCGACGACATCCATCGCCGAAGTAGGCTCGTCGAGCAACGCGAGATCCGGTTCGCCTACCGCCACGCGCGCGAAAAGCACGCGCTGCTTCTGGCCTTCCGAAAGCTGACGAAAGGGCCGCTCCGCGAGCTCACTTGCACCGCAAAGAGACAACGCGCGCTGGATGCGCTCTCCTCGATCCGCGCGCGGGCGGCGCCAGAACGTTCTGTTGCGCTCGAGCCCCATGCCCACCACGTCGCGCGCAAGCAAAGGATAGAAGTCATCGTAGGCTTGCCGTTGCGCGACGTAGGCGAGTTTCAAATCGGAGCGCTCGCGGCGCACCTCGCCGCTAACGGGCGGCTGTAGCGCGAGGATCGTCTTCATGAAGCTGGTCTTGCCGCTTCCATTACGACCAATCACCGCCCAGATTTCGCCACGGCGCAAGCTGAGCGAGATGGGCGGCAACAGCGCAGCACCTCGGTAGCCGACCACTAGCTCACGACAAGAAAGCAGCGGTTCATGCTGCTCATCGCTCACAGGGCGCGCTCCAATGCAGTGATCACTTGATTCATGAATGCGACGTAGCTTTGGCCCGCTTGGAAGTTGGTACCCCCCGGCAATCGCACCAACTTTGCACCAATTTTGCGAGCCACGAGCTCGGAAGTGTTGGTCGGGTAAAAGCTTTCCTGCACCACCGCGCGAATCTGGCGTTGTTTGGCGCGCGCAATGAGGTCGGCCACGTGCGAAGGGCTGGGCGGCACACCCGGCTTGGTCTCGACCTGATCTGCGATCACCAGACCAAGCCAATCCGCGAGGTAAACCAGGGAGCGATGAAAGGTGACGACCTCGCGACCGCGTGCGCCTTTCAAACGCTCTTCCCATTTCGCACGCGCGGCGCGAAGCTCGGTCACGAAGCGTTTGGATTGCTCCAGATACATCGGCCTAGCGTCGGGATCGAGCTCGGCCATGCGGCGCGCGATGCCCACAGCGACGCGTTCGACCGCGCGCGGATCGAAGATGTAGTGGGGATTGCCGCTCGGATGAATGTCACCCATGGAGCGATCGACTCGGCCCGCGGGGCGATCGAGCAAGTCCACGAGCTCCGAGCAGTCCAAGTAGCCGGGGGCGCCTCGTTGTACCCTTCCGTTGCGCGAACCAAGTTGCAGGGTTGGCAACCAGCCAATTTCGAGTTCGGCGCCGACCGCCAGCAGCAAATCGGCTTTGCTGAGCTCGAGTGCGAGATTGGGACGCGCGTCGACCCAATGTGGATCTTGAGTCGGTAGCGCGAGCGCCTTCACTTTCACACGCGAGCCGCCGACCGCTGCAGCAATCGCCGCGAGATCGGACGTGGTCGCAACCACGCGCAGCTCGGCATGCGCCGTGAGCGGGAACAGCAGACAGAGCAGAGTGAGCAGAATGGAACCAAGCGCAGACTTCATCGTCTTCCTCGAAATCAATAGGGGTGAGACCCGTGCGCGCCCAGAACGAACTCGGCGGCGAGAAATGCGGCCCACACTGGCTCGGCAAAACCAGCGTCGCGTGAGCCTTGCAAACGCAGGCGGGAAAATTCCGTGGGGAAGAAGGTCAGCGCGAGACTCTCGCGCGTACGCATCGCGGACCATTCGGGATCGAGCTCATCCAAAAAGACGTCCCCAGCGGCGTCGCGTGAAGGAGTGCCGTACTCGTAACGCGCAGCGATGCTCCAGCGACGAGCGAAGCGATACACCGCTTGCGCATAGCTCCCGAAGTCGCTGACGCGCCCCGTCGCGAGCTGGCGACGCCGATACAACCACTCCGCCTGCAACTTGAGCTGCGTCTCACTCTGGTGCGTGACCGGTCGGTACTTGATATAGACGTCGCTGCCGTAAACCTCGCTGTGATGCCCGGATCCGCTCGCATTGGGACCCCGCGCGACTGAGAGGCCCCACGACAGAGCCCAGTTGTGGGAGAGCGGAAAGAATTGCTTCAACGCGCCGACGTACAAGAAATCGCCGACATTCTTCACGCCCGGGTTCTCCGCCCCAAAAAAGCTACGGTTCGTGCCTTCGCCGTCGGCGCGAGTGATCGACCCGACGAGCTCGACGTACCAGGGCAGCGGAGAAAGCCACGAGACCTCAGCGCCCAGTGCGCGATTGCCATCGCCGCCGAACACCCGCCCCAACGCAAACGGTTGATCGACGAAGTCCCAGGCATGCGGATGGGTGGGGTTCAGACGACCGAAGCGCGTCAGGAATTGCCCCACGCGCGCCTGCAAGCGACCCGGCAAGTCCATGGTGGTGGCGTAGGCTTCTTCGAGCTCGAAGCCCTCGGCGCCGAACACCAGATATCCATCGAAGCGGAAATAAGGGTCGACGGCTCCGCGAAACGAGAGCTCCAGTTGCTGCAGATTGAAGCCGGTTTCGGTCGGATCATGACCACCGGTTTGATGATTGCTGTCCTCGGAGAAAGCGGCGAGAGCGAAGTCACCGACCACCGAAATGTCTGGATTCAGTGACTGCACTGCCGCGCCGATTCGCGATGGCGGCGCGACCGTCTCGGCTGGCGGCGAATTGTTGGCGGCGCTCGGTTTGGCATCCTGCGCGAGCGCGGCCTGAATTTCCGCGAGCTCCGCCGGGGAAGCCGAACCTGATTCCGTACTGGCAGCGCTCGGCTCTGCTGATGGCTCGGGTTTGACCGCGGCGGGCGCAGTGCGCGGAGGTGGATCAGCTGGCGATGGTGTTTGCGTCTCCGCCAAGGCGGGAGCGGACCGGACGAGCTCGAACAGCACGCCGGCAGCGAGAAAGTGAGTTCGCATCATGAATACGGATTCGCACCAGGGAGTGCGAGCCACGCGCAGTGCGCGGGAGAAAACCTAAAGTTGGGTTGGAATGCCCGACGTCAGCGACGTATCGAGCCGGAGTGTGAGCCGCAGCGCTCGCAGACGAGCGTGCATGAGCAGCGCTGACGCTCGGTTCGAGCGCAGCGACACGAAATTGCTCAAGCTACGGGCGGCGCCAACTTGGGGGCGTAGTCCAACGGCAACAGGCTCGCGTGCGCCGAACGGGCCTGCACACTGGGCCCCTGGTCGACGACAACCCGCGTGATGTTACAGGCGGCAGTCAGAACCGGCGCAAGCGCACGCTCCGAGCCCGTAGCTACGACACCGCAGTGTTCATGCTCGTGCCCAGTGTGAGCCGCCGCGCGCAGCCCTTGCTCTCGTGCGCTCCGCTCGCCGCGCGACTTCGCTTCGACGTGATGCAGGGCGCCGTGCTCTTCGCAGAGCTCGTGCGCAACCAACGTGAAATGCAGCACGGGCAAGACGTGCCCGGCGGTCAGCAGCGCCAGCGCGAACGTACCCAAGACGTGCGCCAGCCAGCGCGCGAGCGCGGATGGATCGCAGTGTGTGGGCTTTCGCGTCACGGCGGGCAGTGAAGCACGGAAAATTGCAACCGCAAATGGGCTGGCCGGGAGCGACGTGGCATCGCCTTTAATGAGGCTCAGACTGAAGGCGTGCAGGATCCAGAGCAAGTCGCCAGCAAGCTTCGGGAAATCGGCGCGCTGCTTCGCTTCACTCAGGCGCCCAAGTTCAAGCAGCTCGCTTACGAGACCGCCGCCGACGTGGTGAAGACCGTTGGTGACGAGCTCGGACCCCTGGTGGAGCAAGACCGTTTGCGCGAGCTCGCCGGTATCGGACCTAGCTTGTCGCGCCAAATTCAGGAGCTGTGGAACACCGGCAGCTCGGCGTATCTCGATCGCCTACGCTCCGAAGCGCCCGAAGGCGCCGCTGAACTCATCCAGATTGAAGGGCTCACTCCGCGACGCATTCGCGCGCTGCACGATGCGCTCGGCGTTCGTTCGATCGACGACTTGCGAGCAGCGTGCGCTGCGCAACGCGTGCGCCACGTACCCGGCTTCGGAGAAAAGACCGAAGCGCGCTTGTGCGCGGCGTGTGAACGCTGGCTGCAGCGCACAGAAGCCGCTCCGCCGCGCATCCTGCTCGCGCACGCGCTCGAGCTTGCGGACGTGCTTCGACAAGAGCTAGATAAGGTCGTGAGTGGGGTGCACCTGGCTGGTGCATTGCGACGCGGCGAGGAGACCCTCGGCGACCTCGAGCTCTTGGTGGTGGGTGATCGTGAGCGCGCCCTAGAACAGCTAGCTTCGCTCCGCAGGGTGCTGCGCGTGGAGCGGGACACAGGCATCGTGCACCTGAGCGGCGGATTGAAACTGACGCTTCACGCGACGCAAGATGCGCTGGGCACTGCGCTGGTAGCAGCGACGGGCAACGCCGCGCACGTTGCTTCGTTGAACCAGCGCGCGAGCGAGCGCGGCTTTGCGCTCGAGGCTGCGGCAGCGAGCACGTCGCTGCCATTCAGAACCTTCAGCAATGAGCCCGAGCTCTACGACGCTCTGGGTTTGGCCTTCGTTCCGCCGGAATTGCGCAACGGCAGCGGTGAAGTCGAGCTCGCTACGCGGAGCAACTTCGACGATTTGCTCGAGCTCGGCGACATCACCGGCATGGTGCACTGCCACACCACGTACTCCGATGGCAAAAACAGCATCGAGGAGATGGCGCGCGCCGCGCACGAGCTCGGCATGCAGTTCATCACCATTACGGATCACTCGCCCAGCGCTCACTACGCGAGCGGCGTCACTTTGGAGCGCTTGAAGCAGCAGTGGGACGAAATCGCGGCAGTTCAAGAGCGTGTGCCCATTCGCATTCTACGCGGCACCGAATCCGACATTCTGAGCGATGGCTTGCTCGACTTTCCCGACTCCGTTCTGGAACAATTCGATGTGGTGATCGCCAGCATCCATGCGCGCCACCGCATGGATCGCGCGACGATGACGAACCGCCTCGAAACAGCCATGGCCTTGCCGATCTTCAAGATCTGGGGGCACGCGCTCGGTCGCATCCTCAATCATCGAGCGCCCATCGATTGCGATGTACCGCGGGTGCTCGACGCGCTGGCAGCGTCGCGCGGGGCCGTGGAGATCAATGCAGATCCGCACCGGCTCGACCTGCCTCCAGAGTGGATCCCGGCGGCGCGCGCTCGCGGGCTTCCTTTCATAGTGTCCGTGGATGCGCATTCGACCAACGGCCTGCAAGTGCTTCGCTACGGTGTCACGATGGCTCGCCGCGGCGGCTTGAGAAAACGCGAAGTACTCAACACTCTGCCTGCCGACGTGTTCAGCGCGCGTGTCCGTCCGGCTTCCGCGGAGTAGCCTCGCAAATCTGCAGCATGAGAATTTTCCAGTGGGCGACCCGCTATCTCGCTGACAAAGCAGGGAGCCTGCAGCGCCAAACATTGCGGGCGCTTGGAATTGTGACAATTATGCGACAGTCCAGGTTGCGCAGCTTCGCCCAAATCCGGAGCGAAATATGGAGCCGTCCGTCCCCCTGCGCAGTCTACGCCACGCCGTCGTCCCCCTAGCAATCATCGCCTTTGGCTGCGCCAGCGCCAACATCAGCTCGAGCGACACCGGGCGCGGGGGCTCGAACGGCAGCGGGGGTGGGAGCAGCGGGGGCGCCACTGCCGCTGGAGGTGCGCAACAACCCAGCATGGGAGGCACCAGCTCACCGACGCTGGGAGGTGCCTTCAACTCGAGTCAGGGCGGAGCGCCGGCTGCCGGTGGATCGAATTCCGGAGGCAATGCGAGCGGTGGCGCCAGCAACGCGAGCGGCGGCGCAGCTACAGGAGGCGTTGGCGGCAGCACGAGTTCGAACCCGTTGATCGGGAACATCAACTTCTCCACGCCGAGTCAGTCGTTCAAGGGAGAGCTGAGCGTTGCCCTCAGCACTGCGCTACCCAATGCCGAAATTCGCTACACGACGGATGGCTCGCTGCCGACGGCGAGTTCGACGCTTTACGCCGGCGCGCCCATCACCTTGAACAAGACCACACAGTTGCGCGCCCAAGCATTCAGCAGCGGTGCTGCGCTCGGGCTTCCCAGTACCGGCATCTTCATCGCGCGCACTTTCGATCTGTCGTCGAAGTTGCCCATCGTGCTTCTGGATGGTTACGGCAAGGGGCAGTCCACGGACAAGGCCGTGTACAAAGACGCCGGCGTAATGGTGTTCGAGCCGGTGAACGGGACGGCGTCTTTGAGCGCGTTGCCAACGCTCGCCGCGCGCGCGGGCTACCACTTACGCGGTCAGTCTTCGGCTACGTTTCCGCAGAAGCCGTACAAGCTGGAGTTTCGCGACAACGCCGATGCCGACGCGAAGTACAGCGTGCTCGGCATGACCGCCGACGCAGACTGGGCGTTGATTGCCCCGTACTACGATCGCGCGTTGATTCGTAACCCGTTCACGTACACGCTCGCTAAAGAGATGGGCCGCCAGGCGCCGAACACGCGCTACGCGGAGGTCTACCTCAACTACCAAGATCGACCGATCCAGGACTCGGATTACCAAGGCATCTACTGGATCACCGAGACGATCAAGATCAACAACCACCGCCTCGATCTGAAGAAGCTCGACCCCGCGGACACGACGCTACCCAAGGTGAGCGGCGGTTACATCTTCAAGTTCGATCAGTTGGCCACGGACAAGGCCGCGCCCAAGCTGACCTGCACCGCTTCGAGTGGCGTCACCTGCTGGAGCGATTGTGAAGTCGTCGACCCAGATCCGTTGCCCGCTGCCGAGCAGCTCACCTGGCTCACCCAGTACGTGCAGAGCTTTCACAACACGCTGTTCGAAAACCCAATCGGCAACTACGCGCAGTTCATCGACGTGGCTTCGTTCGTCGACGATCTCATCATCAACGAACTCACGCGCAACGTGGACGCCTACGTGCGAAGCTCCTTCTATCACAAGGACCGCGACGGCTTGCTGCAAGGTGGGCCGTATTGGGACTACAACTTCGCGCTGGGGGTCGGCGGACAAAACACGATTTCGCCGACGGGCGGCAGCAACGACGGCGGTTGGCAGTACCAGGGCCGCACGCCGGGCTCGCTCCCCATGCGCAACGTCAACAGCTGGTTCCCGAAGCTAATGAGCGATCCGAGCTTCGTCGCGCAGGTGAAAACGCGATGGAAAGCCTTGCGCGGCGGATTGCTCTCGCAATCCTCTCTCGAGCAGCGCATCAGTATGCTGACGGCGCAGCTCGACACGGCGGCGGTGGCACGCGACTACGCCAAATGGCCCGTGAGCATGGTGCTGCCCAACGGGCGCAACGGCATCGTTTACGGCCCGAGCGTGCCGACTTGGGAGGAGCAAGTTCGCGCCATGCGCGACTTCGTCGTTGCGCGCAGCAACTGGATTGATACGCAGTGGCAGTAGCTCGCGTCAAGCTGCGCGGCGCCGTCTCGTCGACTTCGGACCTGACGCAGCGTGGCTGCGCGCTCCGCTCTTGCGCGAGCTTCGTTCCCTCGGTTTGATGACGCCAGCCAACACCTGGTTCAGGTTCTTGCGCAACGGCGCACGAAAATCTGCCTCGACGGCTTCCTCGAAGCGCGCCTTCATGCGCTCGCCCAGCTCGAGCAGTGTCTCTTTGCCGAGCGCCTTCTCGACGCGCGGAAAGAAGGAGTCTTCCTCCTCACGCACGTGATGCGCCACGACTTCGCTCAAAACGCGCACTTTGTAGTCGAAGTCGTCGCGACGGCGCGCCTCGTCGGTTTGAAACAGGCTGAACTCGACCAAGCCGTGCTCGACCAACGCCTCACCGAGCAGCTGGTTCATGCCCATCGCGCGCTCACAGGCAGGATAGAAGATTTCGCGTTCGATAGTGTCGTGTGCAGCGAGCTTGGCCGCGACCTCGTCGAAGGCCTCCAGCTTGGCCGAGCGCGAGCGCGCTGCCTCGATGGTTTTGAATAGAGCGCGCACTTCGTCGTGCTGCTTCGTGAGGAGTTTGGTGGCGGTCTCTTCGCCTGCCCGAGCGCGTTCGGCAGCGCGCCCGACCACGCGCTTCACGGCGCGTTTCAGCTCCGTCAGCGGCTCAGCTCGAGCAGAGGACGCCGAACGCTTGCCCTTCGTTCCCGTAGCTTTCCGAGATTTGCGTTTCATTGGACTACCTACGAATCGCTGCCGCCCAGCAATGTTCGTACCGATCGCTCGAACGCGGTCATGCTCAGGGAATCGCAACGAAAGCTCGTAACCGTGGGCCGGCGCTCAAAGAATCACGCCCCACTGAGGCGCGCCTGCCACGCCGCGCTACACAGCCCTGCCGCCGAAGTTCGCCGAATCGGCCCGCTCTCGCGCGATGTAGTCAGCGAACTCTGGCTCGTGCACCTGCGCCTCGAGCGTGCGCGCCTGACGATCCAGCTCGCGCACCGCGCGCAGCCGATCATCGTTTCCCAATCTCGCGCCCTCGACCGCCTGACGAAGCACCCGCAGCGTCTCGTCATAAACGCGAAGTGGAACGGGAAACGGGTGACCGTCTTTGCCACCGTGCGCCAAAGAAAAACGCGCGGGATCACTGAAGCGACACGGTGCACCGTGCACTACCTCGGCCACGAGCGCCAGAGCTTCTAGCGTGCGCGCGCCCACGCCCGGCACGAGCATGAGATCCGTGAAGTCTCGCGGCCCTCGATCGGCAGCAGCTGCCAAAGCGCCGCGCAGACGACGCATGACGACGTCGTCCTCACGCACGTCGTGGTGATGCGGCATCACCAAGTAGGGCAGAGTTTGCTGCACTGGTTCCGGCGCCGGCCGCAACTTGCGAAGCGCTGCCAGCACGCGGTCAGGACCAGCCCATGCGAATTCGAGTTGCAGAGCGCGACTGCGCTGAGCGCGCGCGTCAGCGAGATTCACGATGGTGCCCCGATTCTCGCCTTCGACTGCTGCGTGTGGATCGTCCACGAAGCTCTGGAGCCCGGCGCTGTGCCAGTGGTACCGACGCGCGAGCTTTTGCTCCGGCAGCATTCCCTGCTGCACGACACTCCACTGGCCGTTGGCGCCCACGATGAAGCCATGCAGATAGAGCTCGAAGCCGTCCTGCACTGCGGCCGAGTCCACCTTGGCCACAAGCCGACTGGTACGCACTAGGGCATCACCGTCCTGACCCGTGCGCTCTGCAACGGCCAAAAGCTCCGCCGGCGTGTTCCGCGAAGCCCGACCACGCCCCCCGCATACGTACAAGCCCAGCTCGGACTGCACCGGCTGCAAACCTCGCTTGAGCGCGCCGAGCACGCTGGTAGTGATGCCGCTCGAGTGCCAGTCCATGCCCATGACGGCGCCGAAAGACTGAAACCAGAAGGGATGCGACACACGCGCCAGGAACTCGTCCCGACCGTAGTGCAACACGATGGCTTCGGTGATCACTCGCCCGAGCCGCGCCATACGCGAAGCCAGCCAGGTAGGCACACGCCCGGAGTGAAGAGGAAGATCCGCGAAACCTGCTCGCCGGGACACGCCTCGCTTTATCTAGCGCGCCTCGCTGCGTACGCCATCGGAGTCATTGAGCTCCGCGCATAGCCCAGCAATGAGCCCTACCTCGGCGAGCGCGTCGACCAAATACACACGCGAGATCCGACCCTTCACTGCGTAGACCACGTCCGCGATCGCCAACGCGCCTGCGCTCCCGATGGCAAGAGTCGCGAGCAGCTTCGAGCGCCTTCCATCGAGCGCGCCCACTGCCAGCGCCGCACCAACGGCGGTGACGAGCGCACCAAAGGTCTTCACCAACCAGGTGTCGACCTTTGGCCCAGTCACCGCCTCGAAGCTTCGATAGTGGACAATGGGCCAAATACCCGTGGCCAGGAAGTAGGCAGCCTGCGCCAGAGCCGCCGCGGAAGGCTTCGTTTCTTGGCTCGAGCTCGCGGCGCTCATTGCGGCGTCTCCACATCCGACTCTGGAAGTACCAACGCTTCGGATGCGTCCGGCGGACCGTGACCGCGCACGGCGCGCGCGATGCTTTCGATCGGGATCTTAGGTGTGCGATCGACGTACAAAAGACCGTTGGTCTCCTGGTACGTATCCGCAAATTGCGTGTAGCAGAAGCCGGTCAGGAGTTCGAGCGAGCGCACGACCTTGAGCAAGGCGGTGAAACGCTCGTTGAACTCGCGCGCGTTGTTGCTACGCGAATAACCCCAAGAGTGTTCGCGATCGTCGCTGAGCGCGATGCCGCCGAACTCGGAGAGCACAATCGGATGATCGCGACGCGAGTGACCCTCGAGCACCAGGCTGCGCCCACCCGGGCGTTCACGTTTGAGGAGGCGCGGCCGCTCGCTGTGCGCCCAATATCGTCGCCCGAGCCGCTGCGGATTGTCGTCGTAGTCGTGCACACCGATGATGTCCGTCGCGACGCTCTCCCAGCCGTCGTTGCCAATGACGGGTCGGCTGGGATCGCGCGTCTTGGTGAGATAGTAGAGCGCGCGCACGTAGTTTCGCTCAGGCAGACTATCTGGCAGATTGGGAACACCCCACGACTCGTTGAACGGCACCCACGCCATGATGCACGGGTGGCTCGCGTCACGCCGGACCACTTCCAGCCACTGACGGGTCAATCGCTCGATGGATTCGTGAGTGAATCGATACGCGCTCGGCATCTCTTCCCACACCAAGAGCCCTAGACGATCGGCCCAGTAGAGGTAACGCGGCGCCTCGATTTTCTGGTGTTTTCGCACACCATTGAAGCCCATGGCCTTGGTGAGCTCCACGTCTTTGCGCAACGCCTCGTCACTCGGCGGCGTCATGCCAGTGCCCTCCCAGTAGCCCTGATCCAACACCAAGCGGAGTGGATACGGCCGCCCATTGAGCAGGAAGCGATCTGCATGCACGGTGAAACTGCGGAGGGCGGTGTAGCTCGAGACGGAATCGATCACGGCGCCGGATGCGTCGCGTAGTTCCACGTCGGCTTCGATCAACCGCGGGCGGTCGGGGCTCCACAAGAGCTCGTTGCGAAAGTCGTCGATGCCAGGATCCGACAGAGCGATGCGGCGATGCACCTCACCGGCGACCACCGTGTACTGGTCATGCGCGAGAATCAGATTGTTGTCGACGCGCAGGCGCACGCTCAGAGTCAGCTTGCCATTGTGGGCGTGCACGCCATGCACGGTGGCCACCAGCGCAATCTCCCAGCGCTCCAGGTTGGGAGTCCACTGCAACATGCTGATGCGCACCGCCGACGCCCTCTCGAACCACACCGTTTGCCAGATGCCGGTCGTGCGCGGATACCAAATCGAATGCGGCTCGAGCTGCCAATCCTGCTTGCCGCGGGGCTTGGCCAAATCAGCCGGATCGTCCTCCGCGCACACGATAATCTCGTGATTCTTCAGGTTCGGATTGACCAGATCGGTAATATCGATTTCGAAGGGCGTGTAGCCACCTTCGTGCTGCAGCGCCTTGTGGCCGTCGATCCAGATCGTCGCACGATAGTCGACTGCTCCGAAATGCAGCAGCAAGCGCTCTTCGCCGAGCTCGGGCAATTGATCGAGGCGCTTCCGGTACCAGCAAGCCTTGTAAAGCCCGGTGTCTCCCACGCCACTTTCACGCGTCTCCGGCGCGAAGGGCACGCGGATCTTGGAATTCCAATTGACCTCGTGAGGCAGCGACCAATCAGCTTCGGGATCGAGCGCGAAATCCCACTCGCCGTCGAGTGGCCACCAGTTGCGACGCCGCATCTGTGGATGCGGATGCGGAACCTCGGCGGAATCCGCGTGCTCGGCGGAGGGTGGAATCGAAGCCTGAAGGCCGATCTGAGAAAAGTGGCGTAGGGGCATGCGTCACCTCGCTGTACGCTAGCGATCGCGATCGCGCTGCATGGTGCACGCGTCATACCAGCGCTCGTAATGTTGCGCGTGTCGGGCATTTTACCGACGAATTCGCTGCACGATTCGAACACACGAGTGCAGCTGCACCCAAACTGCCTCATGCGTGCAGAAACTGATGCTGTTCCCTCCGCTCATGGAATCGATTTTCCCGCAAAATTCGGCGGCACAAAACCTGCCTACGGACTCACTCGAAAGGCTGATGGGTTTTCGATGTACGACGTGCTCTGTTTTTCACACCTTCGATGGGACTTCGTATTTCAGCGACCACAGCATCTTCTGAGTAGATGCGCTCGCGAACGACGCGTGTTCTTTTTCGAAGAACCAATCTACGCTGACAGCGCGCCAGAGCTACGTGTCACTCGCAGTAAAGAAGGTGTGTTCGTGTTGGTACCACATCTTCCACACGAAACCAGCGATCCAGACGCTGCGCAGAGCAAACTCTTGATGGACTGGATTCGACGCGAAGGCATCGAATCGTACGTGAGTTGGTACTACACACCGATGGCACTGCCGTTCACGCATGAACTGGCGCCGCTCGCCACGATCTACGATTGTATGGATCAGCTTTCGGCGTTCAAGGGTGCCCCGACCTGCTTGACCGAACGTGAGAGTGAGCTCTTCGAACGGGCCGATGTCGTGTTCTGCGGCGGCCAGAGTCTCTTCGAAGCGAAACGCGAACTGCACGCCAACATCCACGTGTTCCCGAGCAGCGTGGACGTGGCGCATTTCGGACGTGCCCGCACGACGCGCGAAGAACCGGCCGACCAGGCCAGCATTCTACATCCGCGACTCGGCTTCTTCGGCGTGATCGATGAGCGCATGGATATCGCTCTTCTCGACGCAGTTGCAGCTGCGCGCCCGGACTTCCAACTCGTGTTGGTCGGCCCGGTCGTCAAGATCGATCCAGCCGATTTACCTCGACGCCCCAACATTCATTACCTGGGTGGCAAGTCCTACGCGGAGCTACCGAACTACATTGCTGGTTGGGACGTGGCGATTCTGCCATTCGCGCGCAATGAGTCCACACGCTTCATCAGCCCCACCAAGACACCGGAATATCTCGCCGCCGGAAAGCCGGTCGTGTCGACCTCGATTCGGGACGTGGTGAGGCCGTATCAGGCCGCCGGGCTGGCGCGCATCGCCGATGAGCCTGACGCTTTCATCCAGGCGTGCGAGCGCGCGCTGAGCGAAGCGCCCGACATCCGTGTGCGTCGCGCCGATGCGTTCCTCTCTCGATTGTCCTGGGATCGCACCTGGCGAGACATGCAGCGCCTGATCGATCGCGCCGTGTTGCGACGCTCGAAACCTGTGTTGGTGTCGACTGCGGAAAACGAGGATATGCCGCTGGCGGTCGGAGCTAGCTGATGTTCGATTACTTGGTGGTGGGGGCGGGCTTCGCCGGAAGTGTACTGGCGGAACGGCTCGCCTCCGATTTGGGGAAATCCGTGCTCGTGGTCGACAAGCGCTCGCATATCGCGGGCAACGCCTACGATCGCTACGACGACCAGGGCATTCTGATTCACGAGTACGGACCTCACATCTTTCACACCAATTCGGCCGAGGTTTTTTCGTACTTGTCGCGCTTCACTGACTGGCGACCGTACGAGCATCGTGTGTTGGCGAGTGTCGATGGGCAGCTGGTGCCGATCCCAATCAATCTCGACACGCTCAACAAGCTGTATGGCATGCAGCTCGTGTCGAGTGAAGTCGACGCATTTCTGGAGCGCGTTGCCGAGAAACGCAGCAGCATCAAGACCTCGGAAGATGTGGTGGTGAGCCGCGTTGGGCGCGAGCTCTACGAGAAGTTCTTTCGCGGCTACACACGCAAGCAGTGGGGCATGGATCCGTCCGAGCTCGACAGCTCCGTGACCGCTCGCGTGCCGACGCGTACGAACCGAGATGGGCGCTACTTCACGGACACATATCAAGCCATGCCCCTGCACGGCTACACGCGCATGTTCGAGCGCATGTTGAAGCACCCCAAGATCAAGGTGATGTTGAACGCCGACTATCGCGAAGTGTGGAAGATCATCCCCTACTCGCAAGTCATCTTCACCGGGCCAGTCGACGAGTTTTTCGGCTACCGGTTGGGGAAGCTTCCGTACCGTTCGCTCGAGTTCAAGCATCAAACGCTCAACGTGGAAAAGTATCAACCCGTGGGCACCGTCAACTATCCGAACGAGTACGCCTACACGCGCATTACGGAGTTCAAGTACCTCACCGGGCAAAAGCACGATCAAACCAGCATCGTGTACGAGTATCCGCGCGCGGACGGCGATCCTTACTATCCGGTGCCAACTCGCGAGAATGCAGCCTTGTATGCCGAGTACAAGGAGCTGGCAGATCGAACCGATGGCGTCCTTTTCGCGGGGCGGCTCGGGACTTACAAGTATTACAACATGGATCAAGTCGTGGCGCAGGCCCTCGCTCTTTACACGAAGATCAAGACTTTGGCCGTGGCCGGCACGTCGCAGGAGATGATGAATGGTTCTGGTAGCAAACTCGCTCGAGCTCTGGGGGGGCATTGAGTGCACCGTCAATCGCGTACGCGACCAGTACTTCGATCAGCTGGAGGCTAGCGGGCACGCGCGTCGCCCGCAGGATCTCTCTCTGATAGCCGACCTCGGCATATCCGCGCTGCGTTACCCGCTACTCTGGGAGCGCGCGTTGTGCGCGGACGGATCGCTCGATTTTCGTTGGGCGGCGGAGCGCTTCGGTCGACTGCGTGAGCTCGGTGTTCAGCCGATTGCAGGGCTCGTGCATCACGGCAGCGGTCCGAAGCATACGTCGTTGCTGGACGCGAGCTTCAGCGAGCAGCTCGCGGGCTACGCGGGTTCCGTGGCGCGGCAGTTTCCCTGGATAGAGCGTTATACGCCCGTCAACGAGCCGCTCACCACGGCGCGCTTCAGCGCGCTTTATGGGCACTGGTATCCGCACGAGCGCGACGATCGTGCCTTCGTGCGCGCCTTGCTGGTGCAATGCCGAGCTGTCGTGCTCGCGATGCGCGCCATTCGAGAGGTCAACTCCTCGGCGCAGCTGGTGCAAACGGAGGACATGGGTTACACGCGCAGCACCCCCGAGCTCGCTTACCAGGCCGACTTCGAGAACGAGCGCCGTTGGCTGAGCTTCGACCTGCTATCTGGGCGCGTCGACCGCCAGCACCCACTATACGACTACGTGCGAAGCTCAGGCGTCAGCGAACATGAGCTCGGGTTCTTCCGCGAACAGCCGTGCCCGCCAGACATCATCGGGCTCAACTATTATGTCACCAGCGAACGCTTCTTGGACGGGCGCACGCACCTGTATTTGCCGCAGCAAGTTGGTGGCAATCGTTTTCACCCCTATGCCGACGTGGAAGCCGTGCGCGTTTGCGCCGATGGCTTGCTCGGACCTGGCGCGTTATTGAAGCAAGCGGCGACACGCTACGAGCGGCCCGTCGCGATCACCGAAGCGCACCTCGGCTGCAGCGTCGATCAGCGGATTGCTTGGTTCGACTACGTGCGCCACGAAGCTTTGGCAGCGCGGAGCTCTGGTGCTGACGTACGCGCAGTAACTGCGTGGGCGCTGCTCGGCGCCTACGATTGGCACTGCCTGGTAACTCGCTGCGAAGGTGTGTACGAAGCTGGCGCCTTCGAGATCATCAATGGCGAGCCGCACGAGACTGAGTTTGGCGCATTCTTGCGCGGCCTCGCGCGCGGGACGAGCACCGCACCGCAAGTTTGTCAGGGCTGGTGGAGCTCGCCGGAACGAATCTTGTACGAGCCGCATCCCGCTGCACACGCGCCCGCATCGGGGATCCGTCGAGCAAACGAGGCGGCCGCGCAGCTCCTGACAGGCTCGAGTGCCGCGTAGAACCCTCGCACTACTTCAAACCACCTTTTGAAGACGCTCGACCTCGTCTCGCTTGCAGGCTTCATAGCGATGCAGCATCGCCTTGGCTTCTTGCTCTCCAACCGCGTCTTGCGCGCGCGGGAAGTAGTCACCCTCTTCGTCCGCCACGTGTTGCTCGACGGCTTGCACCAAGCGTTCGAAGGCACGCGGCCACTCTTCACTCGCGAACTCTAGTTTGTCGACCTCCTCGACGCGCGCGTCGAGCTCACGCGCGTGGTCCTGGTGTGCCGTAGCGAGCCGCCGCGTCATCTCGTAGGAGGCGAGAATCGGGTAAACTTCGGCGAGCTCGGCGCGCTCGTGCGACAACAAGTTCGTCCGGATCTCGGGATACACACGCCGGCGCACGTCCGGATCCGAGCTGAGTTGCACGCGCTTGAGCAACGCCGTGACTTCGCCGTGCTCTTGCACCAAGTGTTTAAACACACCCACCAGACCCTGAAACACAGCCTGGCCGGCCTTGACTGCTGCCATCGTCTTGGAGGCTGCCTCTTCCAACGTGTTCGCCATACATCGGGATTGCATGCGAGTTGCATACCAGTTGCAGGCGCATTCATTCACGCGGCAACAGCCCGACGGAAATAGACAATGAGTCTTCCTGCGCGGTCGCCACGTGCCACCAGCCGCTCGGCACGTAGAGCCAATCCCCTGCCAACAACGTGCACGTCATAATCGGTGTCAGCTCACGTCGCACTGCACTAAAGTCGTACACGGGTTGCGGCGACGGTCTGGGGTTCACCGTGTTTTCACGAAAGAAGTAATTCTTGCTGCCCATCGTTTGTAGGATGAACACGTCTTCTGCGTCGTAGTGCCAGCCGAAGCCGCGCGCGCCCTTGGGCGTGATGAACAACTGCACCTGCGCCGCACCGGGGATCTCGTCCGCAAAGGACGCGGCCAGTTCACGTAGTCTGTTGTTGCGTCGCTCTGCGCGGCGTACGACCAGGCTCGCGCCGGTGTCGAGAAACAGACGTGCATCGCGCAACGAGCGCGGCGGAAGCGCGGGAACGAGGCGTCCTTGTCGCACCACCAGCACATCGGATTGGCTTGACTCGACGCCGCAGCGCAGCACGTGGTCCAGCGTGCGCCAATCGAAGTAGGACATGAGCCCACGCGCACTATTGGGTTGCGCTAGCGGGACTCGGCCGAAAAACCGTTTCGAAAACTCATCCCGCGAGATCCCGGTGAACAGACCGTCCAAAAGAGGTGCGCCCACGTTGCTGCACGACGTCTCGCGCACACGTTCGAACGCGCGTTCGCGTCGCCTTTCTCATCCTCAGCTTATGTCTGCGCGAAGTGAGCGTCAGCCCGTGCTTTAGCGGGCACACACCACGCGAACCGCGCGCACCTGTGTCTGTGCCTCAGCGATCACTCACGTAAACGCACTCAGGCAGGTGGAACGAGCTCGAAGGCTTCGCGCGGAGCACGCTCGGAACGCGCGAGCTGCAGCAACGCCAGGCCGGCAGCAACTTGGCTCAAGCCGAAGACTAGAAAGCCAATGTCCCAGGCGAGCTGCGCCTCGCCGGGATGCACATGATGAATGCCCAGGATCTGGTGATCGACTGCACCTTCGATGAAGTTGAACAACCCCCAACCCAAGATCATCGCGCCGATTAAGGTGCGCGATGACCAAGGCACGTCGGGCCGCTTGCCTGCTCGCCATAGGCGCCACAACCCGAGCGATACCATCAGCCAGGTAAACGCGTGAAACAGGCCGTCCCACAGCATGTTGTACTTCATGGTCACCAGATCCGTGACCGGCTTCACGCTGGAAAGCATGTTGTGCCACTGCAGAATCTGATGCAGCAGAATGCCATCCACGAAGCCGCCGAGGCCCGTGCCGAGCAGAATGCCAGCCGAAATCAGCGGCGCGCGATGAGACGAAATCATGACCGCATCTCCCTGACCTCGTCGCGACCTGCCGCCCGCTCCAAGCGCCAGCACACGGCCAGAATCAACAAGAACGGCAGCGCCGCGACGGCGAGATGATAGCCGAAGTCGTCAGCCCAAAAGCGGGTACGCACTTCGGTTGCAAGAGCACAGCTCGGGCACGCCGCCGCTGGTGCGGCAACCACTAGCGTGAGCGATGCAACGCTCGCGGCGATGCGTGACGAACAGCGCGTCATTTCGTTACAAGCCGAAGCAACGTGCGTGCCCCTGAGCGTTCTGCCCCACCGCCGCGGCGCTCGTTCGTGCGGCACGGCACATGCAACATTTTCCAGCAGAGCGTACAGACCTCCGCGCACGTACGATAGTCGACGGTAATTGCCAGTGTACTGCGCACACAAGAAGCGACAGGAGACGAGGATGGCAAAGCAAATTGGCACCTCCGGAACACCGGGAAACCGACTGTTGGGGTCGCTGCCGCAGGACGAAGTGGATGCAATCCTGCCTCACCTCGAGCCGATACTGCTACAACCACGCAACGTCGTCATCGACGTGAACACTCCGATCGAATACGTCTACTTCCCCGAAGACGGCGTGGTTTCGATCGTGAGCGTAATGACGGATGGATCAGTCGTCGAAGTAGCCACGATCGGCAACGAAGGCATGATTGGGCTGCCTGTTTTCCTGAAGGCCACTCGCACTCTGAGTCAGGCGTTTTGTCAGGTGCCCGGCAGCGCGTTCCGGTTGCCCTCAGCGATTTTTCGCGACGTAGCGAGCCGAGGGAAGTTCAATGATTTGATGCATCGCTACGCGCAGGCTCTGTTCGCGCAAGTCTCGCAGAGCGCCGCGTGCAATCGCCTCCACCTCGCCGAAGAGCGCTTCGCGCGTTGGATCCTGATGACACACGATCGTGTGGGCGGCGACGATTTCCAACTCACCCAGGACTTCCTGTCACAGATGCTGGGTGTGCGCCGCGCGACGGTGTCCGAAGTGGCGGCGCAAGCGCAGCGCGACGGCTTGATTCGCTATCATCGCGGGCACATGACTATCGTCAATCGCAAGGGGCTCGAGGCGCGCGCCTGCGAATGTTATGCGATCATCCAAGCCGAATTCGATCAGCTGTTCGGCGAGGGCAGCCCCAACGCTTTGGAGCGCGCTCGCATTCGGCTGCCGGCGTATTCGCGGGCAGGCAATGCCACCGCAGGCGAGGCGATCCCGCATGGTGACCGCGAAGGGCCAAACGCCAGCATGGAAGGCAACGGCGCCGAGGCGTAGTGTCGTTGTGGTGTGCTCGGGTTGGCGCGCTCGTTGCTGAGACGCGACGCATCGCGCGCTCGTGCGCGAGCGGAGAAGCAACTATGAAGAGCAAACACCGATTCCTGGGCGTGGCGATGTTGGGGCTATGTGGCGCATGTGCAACGCGCAACGAACCCCCCGCTGCGTCGGCTCGCAGCGTCGATGCGGCCACCAACACGCCCAACACTCAACCGAACTTCGCGCCAGCGCGCGCAGACGGCATGGCAACGGCAACGACAAGCTCGGGACAGGCGAGTGTCCCGGGAACCAACCCCAACTCCGAAACGCGCACTCAACGGACACCAACTGGGGAGAGCCAGGCGTGGAATCAAAGCGGAACCCCGAACCAAACCGGCACGCCAAGCGACGCAGCGAGATCTGACTCCGCGCGCAGCAACGAATCCGAACCAGGCGCTGGCTTTGCCCCCTCACCCACGACCGCGGCAGGCACACGCCCGGCCACGGATACCGGCGAACGCGCCAAGACTAGCTCTGACCGGGCGGCACCGGACAACACGCGCGTGAACGAGCGCGATCGCAACAACACCAACGTGGTACCCACCGATCAAGGCGGCAGCGAAGCCGATCGCAAGACCACGCAGCAGATCCGTCAGGCGCTCATGAAGGACAACTCCCTGTCGTTCACCGCCAAGAACGTCAAGATCGTCACCATCAACGGCAAAGTCACACTGCGCGGGCCGGTCAACAGCGAGGCCGAGCGAGCGGCGGTCGAAGCCGCGGCGCGCAACATCGCAGGCGCAGCGCAGGTCGAAAGCCAGCTCGAGATCAAGGGCAAGAAGTAGCGCGCGCAAGCTCGTAGGGCTGACGTGCTCAGCTCAGCGGCACGTCGAGCCCTACGATGCGCATCAGGCGAAGCGCGTTGCCGGAAGTGACGGGCCCCGGGTACACCCGAAAATCGAAGGTCATGCGCCCGTCGTGCACGCTTTCGCGCAGGTGCACGAGCTCTACGTTTTGCATCAGCTCTGGCGGTAAGTTGCAGAGCTCCTGATCGTGCGTGGAAATCGCGCCGATGGCTCCGTTGCGAATCATCTCCGCGAGCACCCAGCGCGCGCCGAGCTGGCGCTCACGCGAGTTCGTGCCGTGCAAGATTTCGTCGAGCAGGAACAGCACCGGGCCTTCGTTCTTGGCCGTATCTACGACGCGCTTCAGCTTGCTGATCTCGGCGTAGAAGTGGCTGACACCTTGCTCGAGTGAGTCGGCCACCTGAATGCTGGTAGCCACGGTGAGGCGCGACAGCCGTAGCCGCCGAGCTGTGATCGGCGCGCCTGCCAGCGCCAACACGGTCGCCACGCCCATCGAGCGCAACAACGTGCTCTTGCCCGACATGTTGGATCCCGTGACGAGCAGCGCGTTGCCAGCTGCCTTCAAACTGACCGGATTCGCGACACGTTTCTCGGCGACCAGTAACGGGTGCGCTAGCGCGTCCGCTTCGAAGCAAACCTCTTGGGTTATTTCCGGATAGCTAACGCCTGGCTCATCGGCTGCGAACGAGGCCAACGAAGACAGCGCCTCGAACCAACCGATGACATCGAACCAGTCGCGCAGCTGCTTGCCCGTCTGTTTTTGCCAGCGCTCGAGCGCCAGAGCGCAGTTCAAATCCCACAACAAGAACAGGTTGATGAGCGGGTGAACCAAACCGTTGTGGCGCAGATCGAACCAGCCCACCAGGCGCCGAAAACGCGCCATCGCGTGTGATGGCGCGCCCGCCTGCGTCTTCAAACGCGCTTGCAGCTCGCGCAGCAACGCATCACTCGAATCGAGCCGCTCGATGATCTCGAGCAGCGTGCCGTAACGCAGAAACGCGCCTTCCGTGCTCGACACCGCGGAAAACACTCGGTTGGTCTCGCGCAGCGAGCGGACGATCACCAGCACTTGCAGAACCAAGAGCCCAACCAAAAACAGCGCGCTGACACCGAAGTAGATCGTCGCGATCAGCGCCGTCAGAGTGAGCGGCGGCAGCAGGCGCGCGCCCCACACCGAAATCACATCGCTCAGCAACGACGCCTCGCTCTCGGCCCAAGCCAGCAGCGGCGCCGGGTTCGGCGCGACGCGAACGCGCTTGTCCCCGTCGCGCGGCCGGCGCGTGCCCGTCACGCCGAGCGCGTGCGCCTCGAAGCGTTGGCGCAGGTCGAGCTCACTCGTGAGCGCCTTCACGCAAGCCTGACGGCGCAATATGTCCTCGTGAGTAGCGGCGTTCAACAACAGCTCCGCCAGGCGCTCGCGACCGAAGCGCGTGCGCGCAACCGAGAGCCGCTGAAACAGCGAACCGCGGCCGAACAAATCTAGGTCACCCGCGTAGAGATGGTCCTTCGCTGCCAGGCCCTCGCCGTTGTCGAGCACACTCGGCCAGTCGTGTGCCAGCCGATTCTGCGCATCGCGATTCACGTCCACCCAGCGCTCGGCGAGGTCGAGCGCTTCCAGCACTTTGCCGTGAATCACGACCAAAACCGCAAAAGCCACCAACAACGCGAGCGCCAGCGACCCCGTCAACGCTGGCTGCGCGCCGGCCGCTGCAGCAACGCCCAAAAGCAGCGCGGAACCGAAGCACAGACCGCGTAGATTCGAGATCAGCCGCGAGCGCTGACTCAGCCCCTCCACTTCGGTTTGATACTTGACGATGCGCGCCGCGTAAGACTCCACCGTCGTACTCATTTGCGCTCGCTTACTTGGCCAACTTTTCGAATTTGATGATCACCGTTGCGCCTACCAACGGCGCGTCCGGCACACCCACCCGCCTGCGATCGACCACCTCGGCGACACAACGTGCGGCCTCGGCGGACACATTGACTCGCTTCTGTACGCTGACGCCCTCGGCGATGCCCTTGGAGCGCACCAAGAAGCGCACGTCCACTTCGCCCGTCTTGTCTTTGAGCCCACCGTGATCGGTGATGCACTTGGCGTAGCGCGCCTTTGCCTGATTGAGCTTGCCCACGCTCAGCTCACCCTGATCAGCTACCACCGGGCCCACGCTGACCTCCAGGCGCTGATCTGTGGCCCCGCTGTCGCCGGCATCTGCCTCCGCGGGCGGCTCCGTCGCCGAAGTACCGCTGGCGCTGGCCGCGGGAGCAGCGCTGCCTGCCGCTGCGGGCGTAGCAGGCGCGCTGGGCGCCACTCGCTTCAGCACCTGATTGGCTTCCTCTTCGCTCATACAGCGCACGATCATGCCTTTACCGTTCGCGACGCGGCCCCAGGGGCAAGCCGGATCGAACGGATAGCGGCGCACGAGCGTCTCCTGCGACTCACTCTTCTGTGCAGCAACCGAGACCGCAACCAAGAGCCCCGCTGCGATCAGGCTGGCGCGAAGCTTGGGAAAGGTGCGCGCTCGGGCGTGTGGCCACGACTGGCGAGCGGTGTGGGAAGCCGGGCGAACGGTATCCATCGCGCGCCATCTTTACCCTGAGAACCGATCGAGAACGAGGGGATTTCCCGTTGCAGATGCGGTAGGCCGATGGTAGCCCACGGCCATGCTCGTCGCCCCCGCCCGACCGACGTGGCGAAGGCTAGCTTTGCTTTCGCCATGTGTGGCGACGCTTGCCTGCTCTGCCAGCTCGGGTGGAGCGCCAGCCAATACGGGCGGCAGACCTCCGGGCAGCGGTGGCAGCAAAGCTTCGCCGCCGGGCGGAGCAACCAGCGACGGAACCAACGATGCTTCAGGGGGTTCAGGAACAGGAGCCACGATGTTAGATGGGCCCATCGCGCGCGGTGATTTCTGCGTGCTCGAGTTCGGGGGCATGTTCTTTCAGGTCAATTGGAAGATCGGCGGGCGCGTGACCTCGGCGAAAGCTGGGCAAAAAGAGCTGCTTACGAACGCGAGCGTCAACGCCATCAACTACGGCTCGACCTTTTGGACGGCGCCACAATCGGATTGGAACTGGCCGCCGGTAGCTGAAATCGACTCGGCTGCGTACGAGGTGAGCGCTGACGCCATCTCGTGCACGCTGGTGGGCCCACCCGTCACGTCGAGGAGTGGCGTGGTGAGCGGCATCAGCATCACCAAAAAGTTCAGCGCGGACCTCGCGAAGCAAGCCATCGTCGCCGAGTACACCCTCAAGAACGCGAGCAGCGCACCCAAGAAGCTTGCACCTTGGGAGATTACGCGTGTTGCGCCGGGTGGCCTCACCTTCTACGCATCCGACTCCGCGCCGATGAAGGCTGGCACGCGCCCATTGTTGCCCACCACCAGCGGCGGCGGCATCTACTGGTTCAAGCATGACGCCAACACACCACTCGAGTCGAAGCTGAACGCGGACGGCAAGGGTTGGATCGCGCACGTCAGCCCTGAGAACGCAGTCCTCATCAAGACGTTTCCGGACATCCAGCAGGGCCAGGCTGCGGACGGCGAGGGCGAAGTGGAGATCTACGCGAACACCAACGCCACGGCCGCCAACGCTTACGTCGAAGTGGAAAACCAAGGCGCGTACAGCCAAATCGCAGCGGGCGCTTCCCTCACCTGGGCGGTTCGCTGGTATCTGCGCACGCTGCCGGCCAACATCCCCGCCACACCGGGCAACGCCGATCTGGTTGCGTTCGTGACCGAGGCGATCAAGTAAACTCGGCGAACACGAAAGTGCCCCCACCACCAGCGGCTCCTAGCGCGGCGGAGGTCGTGCTCACCTTCCTGGAAAGCGTCGGCCGGCGCTCGGAAGCTGAGCTTTACCTCCGCCTCTTTCACAAGCTCCCCAAAGAAAGCTTCGCGGTGATCGCGCCGGGCGGGCCCGTGGTGCGCCACGGCGTGGGCGCACTCGTCGAACAGCTGCGCTTCCTCGCCGATTTGGATCTGTTCGCGCCCATCGTGCTGGGCTTGTTCAACCCGGAGGGTGCGGCGGCCGGTGCGGAACGCTTGCTCAAGCGTTTGCCCGCCGGGCTCGCAGGTTCATCGCACGAAATGAACGACCCGGATCTCGCGGAACGCGTGCGCGACGAGCTCCGCAAAGAGCGCGTACCGGCTTTGCATTTTCGTGTCGAAGAAGGCGTCTCCTTCCAGGCGCGGCTGCTCACGTTGGCGAACCTTGCGCGGGCGCTAGACACGCGAAAAATCGTGATGCTGCGCCGCCGCGGCGGGCTTTCAGCTCGCCCAAACACATCTTTACCCAGTGGGCGGCTCTCCGTGATCAACCTGCGCACGGATCAGGAGCTGATGAGCAACTCGCGCTGCCTCGACAAGCGCGAACGCGAGCTACTCGAAGCGGCGGCTTCACTCATTCAAGCCATCGGTTCGAGCTCGCTGCTGGTGAGCATCACCTCGCCGCTGAACCTCTTGAAAGAGCTGTTCACGGTGCGCGGTGCAGGCACCTTGATCAAGCCAGGCACCATAATCGAACGTCGCAACAGCTACGCCGAACTCGATCAGACACGCCTCACTGCCCTGCTCGAGTCGTCTTTTGGGCGGCCTCTATCGCCGACCTTCTACGAGCGCCCTGTAGCCGCCGTATTTTACGAACCCAACTATCGCGGGGCTGCGATCGTGCTCGACGGTGGTCCCGCGCCGTATCTCACCAAGTTCGCAGTCGAACCCGAGGCGCAAGGTGAAGGCATCGGCAACGACCTGTGGCAAGCCATTCAGCGCGACTTCCCACGCTTGTTCTGGCGAGGACGCCCAGAGAATCCAGTCACACCTTGGTACCAATCGGTCTGCGACGGCATGCTGCGCTTGCCCAACTGGAACCTCTACTGGCGCGGCATTACCGCGGAAAAAATCCCAGGCCTGATCGATTACGTGGGAGCGCTCTCGCCCGACTTCGGTCCGCCGCGCGAGAGTCCGCCACGCGAGAGCTGAGCGCCTAGGTTTCCGCCGCGCTCTCGCGCAACGCCGGCGTGGGTGCTGCCGCATGCGTTGGAGTCACAACCGCCGGCGCCGGCAGCGCAATGCCCGTGCGCTCGCTCACGCTGAGCGGCGGAGCATCGATGTCGCGCCCCGTGATCAGCCGGGCGCCGCGCTCGTACGCCAAATAGGCCCAGGCCCAATTGATCAACACCAAGATGCGGCTGCGAAAATCGATCAGGTAGTAGATGTGCACCAAGAGCCAGAACAACCACGCCGCAAAGCCGCTCAGTTGCAACCTACCGAGCTCCGCCACGGCACGGCTCCGCCCGATGGTCGCCATCGAGCCCTTGTCCAAGTAACGAAACCTCTCGAGCGAATGATTCTTCTTCAGTGAACGCTGAATCTGCCGCGCCACGAAGCGTCCTTGTTGCATCGCGACCGGGCTCACGCCGGGCAACGGCTCATCACTGCCTTCGGGAATGAACAGCGCTGCGTCACCGATGCAAAACACCTCCGGGTGCCCCGGCACACTGCAATTCTGCTCGACGCGCACGCGCCCAGCACGATCGAGCGGCGCGCCCAAGCTTTGATTCAGCGGCGACGCCGAAACACCCGCCGCCCACAATACCGTTGCCGCTTCGATGCGTGTATCGCCGAAAACCACGCCCCCCGCATCGATGCGCGTCACACGCGCGCCAGTCAGCACCTGCACCCCCATCTCCTCCAAGCTCTTCTTCGCGCGCTCCGACAACGACGGCGAAAAAGTGCCGAGCACACGCGGGCTGCCTTCGATCAAGACCACACGCGTCGCTTCCGGCCGAATCGAACGAAAATCGCGCGACAACACGTAACCTGCAAGCTCCGCGATGGCGCCAGCCAGCTCCACACCCGTGGGGCCGCCGCCGATCACCACGAACGTCAAATGACGCCGCTGCGCCGCGGGATCCGTCTCGCGCTCGGCCGCCTCGAATGCGAGCAAAACCCGCCGCCGAATCTCGATCGCATCCTCGATGTCTTTGAGACCGGGCGCCACGTTCTGCCAATCATCGTGGCCGAAGTAATTCGTGCGTGAACCGCACGCCATCACCAAGTAATCGTATTGAAGCGCGGGCGCCTCGCCGAGCTCTACACGCCGCGCTGCCATGTCCACGCGCGTCGCATTCGCCAGCAAGATGCGCACGTTCTTTTGCTTGCTCAGCACACTGCGAATCGGTCCCGCGATCTCGGCCGGAGACAGGCCTGCCATCGCAACTTGGTACAGGAGCGGCGTAAACACATGGTGATTCCTGCGATCGACGAGCGTGACCAACACATCCGTCTTTGCGAGTGCGCGCGTCACCGCCAAACCACCAAAACCGCCACCGATCACCACCACGTGCTTCAGAAGGGCCATGTGCTTGCACTTTCTTCGGCTTCCGGCTGGCTAGCCTCCCCGCGAGGCCGGCTAAAATCCGGATGCACGAGTGAGCTCGGGTACTACTATAGTCCTAAGCTCAGTAATGGGCAGTCCCTAGGCACTCGCGTGTTCTACCTACTCATCATATTTCTGGCCGCAGCCGGCGGCGCGATCTACTTTTTCTTCTTCATGCAGAACGTGCCCGGCGCCGTTGAAGAGCGCTTCGGCAAACTCGAGCCGTTGCCGCCCGACGTTGGCCAATGGAAAGAGGATACGAGCTCGCCCGCCGCGCTCGCCGCCAAGAGCGAAGGCCTCAAGCGCGAAGAGCGGCTGTACTTCGAAGAGCGGAAGCAACGCCTACTGAAGCAAGGTCGCTACCGCAGCGTTGCCACCAATGAAGTCGTACGCGTCGACCCGGAAGAGGTCGTCAAGCGCCGCCGCGTGAAAAGTTGAGCCCAGCGCGCCCGCAACATTCACGAAAAACAGCGACTGCGCTCGACCACCAGTGAGGAAGGGGCCTGCACAGGAACGTGCGCGACGAACGTCGTCGTAAGACTTTAGGCAACCACGCGCACAACAGCCGGGTCAGCAGCCACGCCCGGCCCGCGATGTTTGTTGACCGCAACGCGACCCATCTGCGTCTCCGCTGTTCGTGCCGGCCAATCACATCCCGACGAAATCGTCAGAGCCAACGCGCTGCACTCGAACCCTGAAGCGCGAGGCGCACACATGAACTGCCGCCGAGCACGCCGAACTGCCGCCCGTGTGGCAGCTTGGTAAGCGAGCACTGCACGCGCAATCGCTCGAAAGAGAAGCTCACTTTTAACGTCACCCTGTCTTCATTGAAGCGAACAGCTGGAGTAACTTTGCGCGACAGGAACCGGTTCCGGGTACGTTAGCAACAGTGGTGAGGGCGAAGCGAGCGTGCCCTTTGCGCCACATCTCCCCGCGAGCAGGGAATGGACAACCTCTCGAAAACACGTTGGGGCGCGGCGTTGCGACTGATCGGCGGCGCAGCGGCGCTCACCTTGTGCGTACTGCCGTTCTTGGCCAACGTGCGCTCGACGTTGAGCAATGTGTGGCAGCGTCGAACGGACTACTACATCGCCGCAGCTGCCGTCGCGCTACTGGCTCTCGTTGCGCCTCACTTCCTGATGAAGGCGAGCACGTTGCGGCTGCAACGCGGCCTCGGCACTGCGCTTTGCCTGACCGCAGCCATCGCAGCGCTCGTCATGCTCGCGCTCACCGCCATCCTCCGTCTGTAGCGCTCGAACCCTGCGAAATGGTGTTCGCGGCGCGAGCGCACACCACCGCACTATCACCCTCACGGTTGAAGCGCTGCCGCACCTTCCCGCCTTCGGTTTCGCATGCGCGTGGCGTTCGGTTTTGCGTGTGCGAAACGAAAGAAAAACGTTCGAGTACCGCGTCTCGCAAAACTTGCGCCGCGTCTCAAGAAGCTGTGGCTCCGAGTGGCGGATCCTCGGCGCGAATCATGGCGGACCGAGGAGAACGTGGTGGGAGGTGAGAGGGGCGTCCCCTTGACGATCCTCTCGCGTTCGGGCTAGCCTGAAGTGTTCGGAAGATGCTGAATTTTTGCGCGCTGGGGCCAAGCGGATCCGTGCGATCGGCGCGGCGCCCGACGATCGTCGTCTACGGAAATCACTCTCCGAGCGGGATCCGTAGTACGAAGGCAGCGCTTCCGTCGTCGACGGACGACGAGGGGCCAGAGCCGTGAGCGAGCAGGACGAAAAAACACGTGTAACCCAAGTGGTCCAGGGCGGTGCTCCGCCAGAGCAGGGCGGTGGCTCCGACTGCCTCGTGGTCATCTACACAGCTGAGCCTGGCTTGCTCGGGAAGCGCTTCGTGCTCGACAAGAGCCCGCTGCGCGTTGGTCGCGGCACCGACAACAGCGTCGTGTTGGAAGGCGACAGTGTTTCGCGACGCCACGCACATTTCGAACGTCGAGGCAACAGCTGGTACGTGGTCGACGACGGCTCCACCAACGGCACCTACCTCAACGAGGAGCAGGTGCAGCGCGACGCCGCGCTCAGCAACGGCGACCGCATCAAGGTTGGCCCCACGATTCTCAAGTTCTTGTCGGGTCTCGACGCCGAAGCCAAGTATCACGAAGAGATCTACAAGATGACCATCGTTGATGGTCTCACGCAGATCCACAACAAGCGTTACCTGTTCGAGGCGCTCGAAAAGGAACTGATCCGCGCTCGCCGTTACGAACGCGAGCTCAGCCTTTTGATCTTCGACATCGATTTCTTCAAGCGCATCAACGATCAGTTCGGTCACCTCGCCGGCGATCACGTGCTGCGCGAGCTCGCCCGCGTCGTGCAGGAGCGCATTCGCCGTGACGAGGTGTTCGCTCGCTACGGCGGTGAAGAGTTCGTGATTGTGCTGCCCGAAACCGGCTTGGCCGGTGCCCTGGCGCTCGCCGAGAATCTGCGCCAGCGCGTTGGCAGCCATATCTTCGTTTTCCAGAACGAGCGCATCCCGGTAACCATCAGCATCGGTTGCGCGCAGCTCGTCAAAGAGGACAAAACCGGCCCTGATCTAATTCAGCGCGCCGACGAAAAGCTGTACGAAGCCAAGCGCGCGGGCCGCAACCAAGTGCGCGGTTGACCACGTGCAAACCCGGAGTAGCTTCCGGGCCGAATGATCTCGAGCCTCAGCGGTCACGAGCTGCCGCGCATGCGCTGCCGCCCTCCCGGCCCTGCCTCGCGAAAAGCGCGAGAGAGCCAGCAGAATAGCTTTGCGCCGATGGGTCCGGCCGGCATCGACCCAAACGCTCCCAGTCTGGTGATGAGCGAAGGGCACGGCGCGAACCTCGTCGATGTCGACGGCAACGTCTACGTCGACTTGGCGGGCGGCTTCGGCGCACTCCTGCTCGGCCACTGCCACCCACGCGTGACCGAAACGCTGGCGTCACAGTCGGCGCGCCTGCTGCAAGCGCTCGGCGACGTCTACCCCTCGGACCAAAAGCTCGCGTTGGGGGAACGTCTGCAACGGCTGTATCCTGGAAGCGCGCAGGTCATTCTCGGGCAATCCGGCTCCGACGCAGTGAGCGCCGCTCTGAAGACGGCGCGGCTCTACACCGGTCGCGCCGGAGTCGTGGCCTTCCACGGCGCGTATCACGGCCTCGGCTACGGGCCCCTCTCCGCGTGTGGCCTCCGCGAAAGTTATCGCGACCCGTTCGCGGATCAACTCAACCCGAACGTCGTGTTCGTCGAGTATCCGAGCAGTGCGAGTGAGCTCGAGCAGGCGCTTGCCGGTGTGCGCAGCGCCTGCTCCAACGCAACCATCGGAGCCGTGCTGGTCGAGCCGATCCTCGGTCGCGGTGGCGTCGTCGTGCCCCCTCCGGCTTTCCTGTCGGAGCTCGCAGTGGTCTGCCGAACGAACGGCGCACTCTTGATTGCGGACGAAATCTGGACCGGTTTGGGGCGCGCGGGAAAGCTGCTTTGCGCGACTGATTCGGTCGTGCCGGATTTGGTGTGCCTGGGAAAAGGGCTGGGCGGCGGCTTACCAATCAGCGCTGTGCTCGGGCGTGCGGACGTCATGCAAGCCTGGCAGCAGCCGCGCGAAGTGGTGCACACGTCCACGTTCGCCGGAGCACCGTTGGCTGCGGCGTGCGCACTCACCACGCTCGACGTTCTCGAACAAGAGGACCTCGTCGCGCGTGCTCGCGACGTTGGCGCACGCTTTCGTGACGAATTGCGTAGTCGCCTGGCGCGGCAGTTTCCGGACGTTGCCGTGCGCGGTGAAGGGCTGATGTTGGGAATCGATCTCGGGCCGCAACCCGGCAAGGGCTCACACTTGCAGCAAGACTTGCTGACACGCGGCTACGTCACCTCGACAGGCGGCGGGCGTCGGGAAGTGTTGGTGCTCACGCCTGCGCTCAACATCGATGAGCGCTTGCTAGCCGCGTTCGCCGACGAGCTCGAGAGCGCGCTCGGTGCGGTTCGAAGCGGAGCGAGCTCGTGACGCTGCTCAGCGAATCGGACGCTCTGCATGCGCGTGTGCGCGCCTTCGCCGAAAGCAGCAGGGAAACGGGCGAGCATTTCGAGCAATTGGCGCTGGACATTGCTCGCTACCAAGCGACGTACAACTCGAGCTTCGCGCGCCTGATCGAACGCCGCTGCGCCAAGCTCGAAAGCATCGACGACATCCCAGCCGTTCCGACCGACGCGTTTCGCCTCACGCGCGTCGCAACGTACCCTGCCGAGCTCGATGTAGTGCGTTTCGTCACCAGCGGTACCAGCGGAGACGAACACGGCATTCACCCGCTGCGCACCACCGCGACGTACGAAGCCTTGTCGGTTGCTTTCGGTCGGCGTGCGCTCGTCGCCGGGAACGCACGGCACACCGTGGTCGCGCTTGCGCCGTTGCCGGAGGAGCCAGCCAGATCTTCGCTCGGATTCATGATGGCTGCGTTCATGCAAGCCTTCGATGGTCGCGCGTTGACGCCCGCGGGCGAGCCGCTACGCATCCACACGAGTGAACGTTGGCTCATTTCGGATCGCGGTATCGACGTTGCTGGGCTCGAACGCGCTGCGTCGCTCGCCGCACGACGTTGCGAGCCGTTGCTACTGCTCGCAACGTCGTTTGCGCTCGTCGGACTGTTGGACACGCTTTCGGGCGCCTCGTTGCCGCTGCCGCCGCACAGCGTCGTCATGCAGACCGGCGGTTACAAAGGGCGCACACGCGAAGTGCCTGCCGCTGAGCTACGTGAAGGCTTGTCCCGCTGCTTTGCACTACCGGAAACGTCGCTGGTCTCCGAGTACGGCATGACCGAGCTCTGTAGCCAACTCTACGAAGGTACGCTGCCGGGCGCAGAGCTCAGCGGGCCACGCGGAGTATACCTTGCGCCCAGCTGGCTTCGCGTCACTCCGGTCGATCCGGTGTCGCTCACGCCGGTGGCAGCGGGTGAAGTCGGCATTGCGCGCTTCGTCGACCTCGCCAACATCGACTCCGCTGTCGCCATCGTCACGCGTGATCTCGTACGTCAGCGCGAGAGCGGCATCGAGCTTCTGGGACGTTCGCCGGGCGCGCCGCCACGCGGTTGTTCACTTTCCATCGAAGCTTTGCTGAGTGCAGCCTCATCATGAAAACGGAGGCGCGGGCGCGCCTAGAACACTTGCTCGCCGGCGCGCGCAAGCTGGCCGATCCGCAGGATTCTCTGGGCCGCGAAGCGCGCGTACGCTTGACGCGCTCGAGCGGGCTCTCCGCTGCAAACGTCGAGTGGGCCCTAACGCACGCCCTCGAAAGCCATCCGAGTGAAGAAGAGCTGGAAGCTTTGGCAGCCAGCGTCGTGGAATCGCCGCGCTCACACGTCTTGCTCAGCGCCAACGTGTTCGTCGCGGCGCATCGGGCTATCGCGCTAGCGCTCGTGGCATCAGCCGAAGTCTTCGTGCGCCCGTCGCGGCGTGAGCCAGAGATGAGTGAGCTCTTGGCGACCGCAGCGCCCGGCTTATTTCAGCTGGTCGGCGAGCTCGACGCGCGCGACGGAGATCAGCTGTTCGCCTACGGCCACGCCGAAACGCTACGCGAAGTCCAGAGCCGCCAGGCCGCCGGGGTGCTTTTTCACGGCCACGGCCCGGGCTTCGGTTTGGTGGCGTTGAGCGCCGAGGCAATCGACGACGCCGAGCGGCTGGCGAACGACCTCAGCATCGATCTTGCTGCCTTCGATCAACGCGGATGCTTGAGCCCACGCCTGCTCCTCATGGAGGGCAGCCGCACAAACGCAATCGCTTTCGCTGAGCGCCTAGCCGCCGCGCTGACGCGAATCGAGCGCGACATTCCGCTGGGCGAGCTTTCGCCGGAAGAACGCGCTGAAGTGACACGTTATCGCGACACGCTGGCCTACAGCGGCGAGCTCTTTCCGGCCGGGCGTGGCTACGTCGGAGTTGCTCCTAGCGGAGCGCCTGTCGAGCTCGCTCCCATCGGACGCAACCTGCATGTGCTCGCCACCGACGACGCGAGCGCTCTCATCCAGCGCTTGGCGCCAGGCATTACTACGTTCGCGTTTGCAGGCGCTCCCGAGCGAGAAGCGGAGTTGCGCGCGCTGCTCCCCGCCGCGCGACGCGCCCACATCGGCCACATGCAAACGCCTGCATTCGATGGGCCCGTCGATCTGCGTGGCGTCAAGCCGCGCGCCTAGCGCACTCTCCGCGAAGCTGGACAATCATCTCGCGACTGCGGCGCTCGGGAGCGATGCACTAGCGGGGGCAACCGAGCAGCTGGCAGCCGTCGAGCAAGCAGCAAGTACCCAAACATCCGGTCGTCGTCTTGCTCGTGCAAACGCCGTTCACGCAACTATACGAGGTACACATTCCGCCTTTGTTGATGGGCAGAACATCGGGCACGCAGTCGTAGTCGTTGCAGCAAGCAGCGCAGCGGTCACCGCAGCAAAGCTGGCCGCGCGCCGTGCACGAGTTCACGTGTGAGCAGTGATTGTTCGCGCACGTGTCCACGGTGCACGGGTTCTTATCGTCGCAGTCCGACGGCTGCGTACACTCCACACAGCCGCCCGCGGCGGGCACGCAGTGATAGCCCGCGCCGCAACGGATATCGGAGGGCTCGTGTTTGCAGCCATCGCTGCCACAAGTATCGATGGTGCAGTCGTAGTTGTCCGCGCACTCGCTGTCTTTGCAGCATGCCCGGCAGCCATCTTCGCAGCAGCTCTTGCCCACACCGCACGTCGAGAATTCACATTTTCCGTTGCTACAGCTCGGCGTGACACACGGATTGTCGGAAGTGCACTCCGACGGAGACGAACACTCGATACTGCCTTGGCAGCCGAGCGTCGGGTTGCAGCTCTCTCCAGCGCCGCACAAGCTCGAATCAGCCACGTGAGCGCACCCGGTCGTGGTGCAGAGGTCCACGCTGCACGCGACCTGGTCGTCGCAATCGCTGGCGCTGCAACAGCTACCGCAAGTCGCATTTTTGCCGTCGCCCGATGGGCAACACGAGAGCGCGCCTTCGCACAGCGGACTAGCGGTGCAGCTACCGTTCGCGCAGGTGTCACGCGTGCACGGGTCGGAGTCGTTGCACTGCGTATCGTTGCAGCACGTGGCGCAACCAATCCCAGGGCAGCAGAGCTCTGCCTCGGCGCAGCTCGCGCGCACACACTGGTTGTCGAGGCACATTTCGCTGGTGCACGGGTTGGCATCGTCGCAGTCGACGTCGCTCATGCAGCGCACGCGCGCGCGACATCCGTCGACCGACGAACAATACTGAACGTCGCTGCAGGCTCCGTCGTTCGGCGTGTGCACACACACGTTGGCGCGGCAGCTGTCGTCGGTGCACGCCACGGCGTCGTCGCAATCGCTGGACTCGCAGCACTCTCCACACACACCGGCACAACACTTCTGCCCGCTCGGGCACTTCGGCTCGCTCTGGCAGGTGCCGTCGCTGGAGCAGCGATCGACCGTGCAAGGGTCGCTATCCTCGCAATCGCCGTGACCCGTACAATCGGCGCCGTTTGCGTTCCCACCGGCGTTGTCGCCAGATATGGCTCCGACGCCGCCGTTCTGGCTGGCACCGCCGCGCGCGCTCGTGCCTCCGACGCCGCCAGCGCCGCTCGCACCGCCTCCACCCGCTCTGCTAGTGAACTCGGGGCCGGCGCAGGCACCCGTCAGAACTAGAGCAACAGCTACGCTAAGAAGGGGACCCGCGAGGCGCACGAGATCGCTCCGTTAGCGGACGCCGTTCACAGAGACGCCGCTCCTTCTCCAACCTATTCCGAGCGCTCGAGGCTGTCGAGTAAACGGGAAATCTCGCATGGCGGGGTGTGGCGCCTGACCACTATGCCCCACACGTCAGGCGCTCGCTGCTTTTTCGGTAAAGGCAGCCTCTGTTTCCGCCGTTTTACATGACAGAGACTCGCGCATGAAGGCCCCGAAGCAATCGAGCGATCCACTGTATCTCCTGCTGCGCGACGAGCAGATCGAGGAGTTCAATCGCCGTCGTCCCGCAGATGCCAGCTGCAACATGCGCGGCCTCTCGTTCCGCGGCTGCGATCTCCGCGAGCTCGACGCGACCGGCATCGATTTCGGCGATGCATACTTTCGCGACGCCGATCTGCGAGGCATCGATCTGCGCAGCGCCAACCTCGAAGGCGCCAGCTTGGCAGCCGCGAAGATCTCGGGAGCGTATTTCCCGGACGCTCTCTCACCAGACGAGATCCGCCTGAGTGTCGAGTACGGCACTCGCCTTCGTTATCGCAAGTAGGTGCTCGGGCGCGACGGCGCGCGCACTCAGTTCCCGCACAAGAACGCGATATCGTCGATCCAGAAGTCGAAGTTCGCGTTGGGCTCGGCTTGGAAACGAATCCCGTACAAGGCAGATGTTTCGAGAGCCGGATAGCGCACGAGGGCCCAGCTCGGCTGTGTCAGATCGCTCCACGAAAGCTTGATCTCTTCCCAGTTCTCGGTCGCCGTCAGATTGAAACCGAAGTCGCTGTAGCAACCATTGTTGTTGGCATCGCACTGGCCGCCGAGCGGCGACGTGTTGCGATCGGTCACGTTGAAGCGCACCGTAGAAGCCGCACCAGGGCTGCGACGTAGAAAGAAGGTGATGCCCTCGTAGTGAGACGCGTCGTACGGCTGCTGAACCAACAGATCGAAACCGATGCCTGCGCCCCAGTTCGAGTAACCGGCGCCGCGCGTGCGCGCTCCGCGCTTGCTGCTCTTTCGCGCGGGCGAAATCGGGTCCATGAAGAAGCGTTCAGCGCCCGCTTTGGGCCACTGCGCCGTGTCCAGGTTCTTATTGGTTTCGTCGTTGTACGAAAACCAAACCCCAGCGCGACCATGACTCAGGAAGATGGAGCCATCGCCATCTTCCATGTTGTCGATCATGTCGACGACAGCGCCTGGCGCGCAGCGCCCCACGTGCGGCACCGCGCTCGGATCATCCGTATTTCGGGGCGTGACTCCGCCTAGCGAGTGCTGCGCGTCACCGCAGCCAACAGCTGCCAGTACGACGACAGCCTCGAAGCTGAAGCTAGCGAGCCGCTCCAGCCAGCGCGCGCAACGACTCGTCATGGCTCCTCTCGGGATGAGCCGCGATGAACGCCCGAGCAAGCCGCGAAGCGCCGGCACGATCCCCCAGACGATCGAGAGCGCGGATTCGCAACATGCTGGCTTCCGTTTCGAGGGCTCCGCTCTGCCGCTCCGCGGCGTAGCGGTCCAGCACGCCGAGCGCCGCGGCAGCGTTGCCCGCTACGAGCAGAGCTCGCGCCTTCGCCAGCAGACCCAAGTCTTTGGCCAGAGCCTCATCGCGCGGGCGCTCACCTGATTGCGGAGCAGCAGCCGGAGCCTCGACAGGCGCCGCGAACTTGGCTTCGCTAGGCCGCGCCTCGCTCGCCACGAACGGCGTCGTGGGGACCGCGACCGATTGCGGTCGGGCTAGCGGAGTCGTGTTGCTGCGAACAGGCTCGGGCTTGGCGAATGGCTCGCTGGCTGACTCGCTCGTTGGCGCTTCCACCTGCGCGGCAACCGGCGTGCGCTGTGGCGCGCGCTGGCTCACCGGTTTGGCGGCAACATGCGCAGCAACAGACGTCGTCGAATGCGCGGCTTTGCTCGCCGGCGCGGTTGCATAGTTGATGCCGCCCAGGGTCGCGATCCCACCCACCAACCCAATTGCGAGCGGCTTGGCTACCACGCCGAGCAGCCACGGCACGGTCGAACCTGCGGAAGCAACTGGCGCGGCTGCCGCAGCAGTCCCGGCGGCTGCAGCTTGCGACTTGGCACCGAGAAGCGCGGATGCAGAGACCCCAGAGAGCGCGAAGGCTCCCCCGACACCGAGCGCTTGCGCAACGCGGCCGAGTGACTCTGGAGGTGGCTCCTCATTGGCTGAACGCAGCAGCGACAACGCAAGCTCGTCGTCACTGCTGTCGAGGAGTCGTGACATATCGTTCATGGGCTATCTCCATCGAGCAGCCCGCGCGCTTTCAAACGCTTCACGGCCGTCAGAAACAGTTCTCGGCCACGTCGTAGGCGCGAAGAGACGGTACCAATCGGGGCACCCGTCAGCTCGGCAATCTCCGGCACGCTGAGCCCCTCGATCTCGAACAGCAGGAAAGCCGTGCGGATATCCGGAGCCCATGTGCTCAAAATGTCGTCGAACAGCTGGCGCAAGCGCTTCTGCGACAGCAATCGATCCGCACTCGGCGCGGGATCACTTTCGAGCTCGGTGAGGCCCTCGTCCAAGACCTCGCGGCGCGCTTTGCCAGCTCGCCGATAGTTCGCAGCCACGCGCAACGCGGAGTTGAGCAGGTAGCGTCGCTCGCAACCCGGCTTGATCTGCTCGAGCTTGCGCGACGCCACGATGAACACCTCCTGCGCGGCGTCTTCCACCCGACTCTCATCCACGCCGACGCGCCGCAAAGTCCGCCATACGCTCGCGTAGTGCAGTCGCAAAAGCTCGACCAACACGGCCTCACGGCGCTCGTTGGTCCACGGCTCGGGTTCTGCCAGCGGTTCGCGATTCACGACGCCGCTCTTGATTAAGCGATCGACGGAAGGCTCGACGCTCATACCGCCCGGTTCGGGCGCGTCGAAGGTCAAAGGGAGGGTCACTCGGTGTGGAGTATGTGCTTGGCGGCCCTAAACGATCGCCAAAACTCGAAATTAGTTCGCCGGACCGGTGCCAGAAACGACGCAACTCGCCAGCGGGTGCACTCCCCCGCAGCGTCCAAGTGACTGATTCTCAAGGTGAATTCCAAGAGGGCGCAGACCCCGGTCAGCGCGTTCAGCGGCGTCAATAAATGACTTTTCGGCTCAAACAACGGGTACTCAACCCACATGGCGGTGAAAAAGCAGGGCACCGACGCCATTTCGGGAGACGATCTCGATGCTGGCTGGGATGTGGATTCGAGCTGGGAGGATGCACCGGCGTCAGCGGAAGCGCGCTCCGCGGCGTCCTCGCTCCCTGCCAAAACGGAGGACATCCCCAAGCCCGCCGCCGCAACGGTTGAACCAAAGCTTTCGCCGACGAAGCTGGTGGCGAAGCAAGCCGAGCCGAAGCCGCAGACTTCGATGGTAACGGCGCAAGCCATCACGTCGCCTCCGCCATCGTCGCGCGCAGACATGGCGCCACCTCCGCCATCGTCGCGCGCAGACATGGCGCCACCTCCGCCATCGTCGCGCACAGACATGGCGCCACCTCCGCCATCGTCGCGCACAGCAAAAGTGTCACCCACTCCGGCGAGCCTGCGATCTGTTACGCCCGTGCCTCGTTCGGTGCGGCCCATCGCGAGCCTGACCCAAAATCATCCGGCTCCTCTAGTCGACGTAAAGCCGCTCGAGCCGATTGAAAAGCCGAGTGAGGTCGTCCCATCGCTGGCTGCACCCGCAGACGCTACAACATCTTCGAGTGACGCTGCTTCGAGTAACGTGCCAAACGAGCAGCCGGAGCGCGCTGCGCCTGCTTCGTTGCCGCCATTCAGCACGCAAGCACCCGCCAGTGTGCGGCCGTGGGATGAAGCGGCGCCTTCACAACACGAAAGCGAAACACTTCGCCCGGCTCAGCTCGAGATTCCGCCCGTGTCGACACGCGCCAGGAACCCGGCGTGGCCAAAGTGGGCCGTTGCAGCGGCGCTCGTGCTCGTGGCGGGCGCGGGTGTCGCGCGTTACGGCGCAAGTCGGCACGGCGCGCGAATGGCAGCCGAGAAATCCCAACACACGCTGGCTGCAGCGCCTAAACCGGTTGTTGCGCCGCAAGCAGCTGAGCCCGCTGCTGCGGCAGTCGCACCGGCGGCGCTGAGCCCGAGCCCCACGCCGGAAACGACGCCGAGCGCAGCCCCAGCGAGCTCGTCGAGTTTACCGGAGCCGAACCCCTCGAATTTACCGCCGCCGCCACTCGAAGCAGCCTTCGCAGCAGCGCTGTCGGCGACACCTGGCATGGTGCAGGTAGCGGTGAGTGTTACACCGAAGGGCGCGGTGGTTTTCGATCACGGAAAGCGCATCGGTACCGATTTCGTTCACGTCAACGTGGAGCCCGGAGCATCGAAGAACCTGGTCGCGCTGTTAGATGGCTACCTTCCGCGCAAGTTCAGCGTGAGCAGCGCGGACAAGCTGGTCAACATCAACCTGAAGCCCGCCTCGGGAGACGCGCCGGCGCCCGGCACCAACCCGGCAAGTGGTGCAGTTGCAGCACCAACTCCCGCTGCGGCGGCACCCAAGCCTAAAGCGGCTTCGTCGAAGCCGTTCGATCCCAGCGCAGACGTGGGCGCGCTGTAGGTCGCGCGGGTGGGCAATCTGCAGGCTGCTGTAGGTTGCGCGCGGCAGCAAGCCGCGCTCACTGCGTCCGCTAGCGAACGCGGCGAACACGGTTGCATGCGCGCGCACGTCGCAGCTCTACGTGTCGCGGCGTGCTACCCTCCAAGATGCTCAGCAGAACGGTCGCGTGGGTCGCGACGGCGCTGCTCACGTGTACGCTCTCCGGGAACGCTGCCGCGGCGAGTGGACGCGTCAAGCTGCTCACCTACAACATTGCTGGTCTTCCAGATGGCGTGATGACGGCGCAGCCCAGCGCCAACATGCCCCTCATCGGTGAGTTGCTCACCGATTACGACGTGGTTTTCGTTCAAGAAGATTTCGCCTATGCCGCGGAGCTTCGGCAGCGACTGAAGTTACCTTACGGCTCTGCGCCCTTCGTGCGCGGCGGACGGCTCGATTTCGGCGACGGCTTGAGCCAATTCGCGCGTCAGCCATTCGTGGATCACCGCCGCACCACTTGGCGATCGTGCCACGGCATCGTGGATTCCTACTTCGACTGTTTGACGCCGAAGGGCTTCACCTTCGCACGGCAAACGCTGGCACCCGGAGTCGAGGTCGACGTCTACAACTTACACATGGATGCGGGCAGCAGCTCGGGCGACGCGGCGGCGCGCGAGGCACAAATCGCGCAGCTCTCGGAAGCCATCGCGCAACTCTCGCCGAGTGCGGCGGTAATTGTCGCGGGTGACACCAACATTCATGCGCGCCAGCGAGCGCTGCTCGAACGCTTCCAAAAGGAGACGGGCCTCTCCGACGCCTGCGATGCCCTGAACTGCGCCGAGCCGCGCCGCATCGATCGCGTATTTTATCGCAGCTCACGTAGCGTACGCCTCGAGGCGCGACGCTGGAGCATCGACCATCGCTTCGTCGATGCGCGCAAGCGTCCGCTATCGGATCACTTGGCCGTCGCCGTCGAGCTGGAGTGGATCAAGCCGTAGCGCGATTAGAAGGCGCGCACAGACAAGTACACCGATGCGTTTCCACTCACGCTCGGAATCGTGTGGACGGGAGCGTCGGGGTTGGTATCGAAGTAGAAGCCATCGTGCCGAAACGGCAGCACTGCGCCCGCTTCGGCTCCCAAGGTGAGGCGCCCGAGATGCAAAACGTCGACGAGTGCTGCCCCGCCCGCCGCGGACCAGAACAGCGTGGTGCCCTTGTTCTGCACGGTTTCGTAGCCTTGCGCGCTCAGGCTGCCCGCATCGAGCAGCGCACAGGGGCGAATATCGAGCCACGAAAACGGCTGTAAGCGCAACGGGCACAGCGCCAAACGCGCGCTCTGCCAAGTGAACTCGGCCGAGCCTGCAGCGACGCTGGTCGTGATCTTCGCTACGCGAAAGGAGAGTCGCGCGCTGGGGTCGAGTATCACGCCAGTCGTGTGACTGAGCTCGGCGTGCACGCCAATCGTAGGTCCGAGGCGGGGAGCGATTCCGCCTTCGAAGCCGACGCTCGGCCCGAACGCGAGATGCCACGGCTTCACGGTTTGCGCCTGCTCACGCGAGGCCCTGCGGCGCGGCGGAACCGGCGCGACCGGCGCAGGCACGTTCGGCGAAGGCGGAGGCGTCAACGGATCGGCCATCACGACGGGAATGAAGGCCAGCGCCGTGAGCACCGTGTGGCAGTCAGCCGTCTCGACCTCCCGCAACGACAGGCTTCCCTCCGGCTCGAGGATGCCGAGCTGCCCATGCGCACCTGCCTGAGTAGCGGTGAGATGGACGAAAAAAGTGTAGGCCGGCTCGTTGCCTCGGGCGGCACGCCAAAGCGTCGTCATTCCTTCGAGACGGCTTGCGAACTCGTTCGGGTCGGTGCAGCTCGTGCTCGAGCTGAACACCACTCGGTAGGCTCGAACTGGCGACGCTTCTTGGCTTTGTGCCGCCGCCGCGAACGAGACGGTGCCGCACGCGAGCCCACACAGCGCCGCTGCCCACCTACGCAGGTTGCGAGCAAAACGTGCGCGCTGGGAGACCGCCCATGCCGTCAAGTCAGTGAACTCTTGACCGTGACATACCAAGGATCGTCCGCCAAGCGAAGTGCCAGCCGCTAAATCGCAGCAGAACGGCTCAGCTACGGGCCGGCTCCGCAATGCCCGCGTACCAGCGTAGGGCGATGACGAACGCAAGCGCCAGCATGGCGCTACCGAGCAGATATGGGCTGCCGGGGATGTAGGGCTCTCGCTCTGGGTTCGAAGTCAGAGAAAACAGCTGCGTCATCACGAGCGGATTGATGATGCCGCACAAGCTGCCGAGGCCCATCAACGTGCCCTGCAACTCACCCTGCGTCTCCGGTGGCGCCTCACGACTGATCAACGACTGCAGGGCAGGTTGCACCGCCCAGAATATGGACGAGACGATCAAGGTCGCGTACAGCATCCATCCGGCCGTGGCGAGCCCGAAGCAGAGAAAGCCCAGCGTCTCACCCAGGCTGCCGAACACCAACGTGCGCGCTTCGCCGAAGCGCTTCACGATCACGCCGGTCAACGCACCCTGCGAGATGGCGCTCATCACACCGACGGCAGCCAACGAAAATCCAACTTCGGCGGCGCTCCAACCGTAGCGATGCTGCGTGTACAACGTCCAAATCGAAGGATGGGTTTGCCCTGCGAGCTGCAGCAGAATGTGCACGATGAGCAGGCCGGTGATGCCGGGGATTGCAAAGGTGTTGCGGAACGAACGCAGCGGATTCAAAGCCCCGAACTCGACCCGACGGCGTCGTTCGCGCGGCAGCGACTCGGGCAACACCAACGCGCCGAACAGCAAGTTCGCGAAGTTGAAGGCGCCAGCAGCCAAGAATGGATACTGCGGGCCGAGCGCCGCCAGCGGTCCGCCAATCGCCGGCCCTAAAATGAAGCCGAGCCCAAAGCCCGCACCCATCACGCCGAAGTTCTTCGAACGGTTCTCGTCGTTACTGATGTCGGCGATGTAAGCGCTCGCAACCGTGAAGCTCGCGCCGCTCACTCCCGATACGATCCGCCCCAAGAACAAGAGCGGCAGCGTCGGCGCGTACGCCATGAAGAAGTAGTCGATCGCGGCCCCGAGCAACGAAACCAGCAGCACTGGTCGACGTCCGAATCGATCCGACAAGCTTCCGAGCAAGGGCGAGCTCAAAAACTGCAGAATCGCGTAGACCGCAACGAAGTAACCGTACACGCGCGAGACCTGATCCGGATCGCTCACGAAGCGCCGAATCACGTCGGGCAACACCGGGATGATGATGCCGAGCCCGATCGAATCGATGGCGATGGTGGTGAAGATGAATAGAAGGCTCGCCTGACGCTGCATGCAGTTTTCGGTGCGTATCCCGGCGTGCCGAGAAGCACCAGACCACTGCGTCTCGAACCGACCGCCCCCTGCTGAACGCTACTGCTTGCGCCGAATCCAGTGTCACTGAATCGCGCCGGGCGAAGTCTTTTTTTGGGAGTGAGCGACGGATCGTCGAAGCGCTCGCGTTGACCCCTGTGAAGCCCGCCGATTCGGGCGACGAAGGAACCCACCATGAAAAAGCTGACTCTGTTCTCCGTTCTGGGCGCCGTGACCGCCGTGACTTCTCTCTCTTTCGCTTGCCCTGGTCACGAGGGCGGCCGCGCCAAGATGGACACGAACGGCGACGGCAAGGTCACGCTCGACGAGATGCGCGCCGGCGCCAAAGAACGCTTCACCAAGCTCGACGCCGACAAGAACGGCGTGCTGAGCGCGACGGAGCTGAACAAGAATGGTCATCCGCATCGCATGATGCTGCGTGCAGACGCAAACAAGGATGGTCAGGTCACTGCCGCCGAAAGCGTCGCTGCCGTGGACGGCTTCTTCAAGAAGCTCGACAAGAACAACGACGGCGTGTTGACCGGTGAGGAACTGCGCTTCAAGGGCCGTGGCCACCGTGGCCACGAAGACAAGAAGAGCTGAAAATACGCGCTCGACACGTTCTCGCGATTAGCAAATGCGCCTCAGAACCTTTTCGGAGGCGCAGCGGCGACGCAGCACACTAGACTGTAAATCCCGAGTTTCGTGTCTGGCATTCCCGAGCTCAGTAACGTTGACGAGGCGGCGCTTCTCCGGAGCGTCGCCGAGGGGAACGTGGCGGCGTATCGAGAGCTCGTGCGCCGCCATGCGAGCCGAGTGCTGCGGCTCGCAGCGCGAGTCCTGCGCGACCCGAGCGAGGCCGAAGACGTGACCCAAGAAACCTTCCTCAAAGTCTGGCAACGCGCGGGTGACTACTCACCAGCTGGCAGCGCTGTCGGCTGGTTGTGCCGAATCGCCCACAACCTCTCGGTGGACCGCCTGCGCCGACGCGGCAAACTGCAAGCTTTCGAAGAGGAGCAAGCCGAAGAAACGGCGCCGGAGTCCGCTCCTCAAGCTAATCTACTCAATCGCATGCAGCGAAAGACAGCTCTCGAAAGCGCAATCGACGCACTCCCGGAGCGACAAGCGGCTGCCATCACGCTCGTTCATCTGGACGAGCTATCTGGGCAAGAAGCTTCGCAAGTCCTCGGCGTCAGCGTCGAGGCGCTCGAATCCTTACTCTCGCGTGCACGTCGCAATCTGCGCGCCCGCTTGGCACAAACGTTGGCTGGAGATCAACCATGAGCACGCTGGTCATGACCCTCGATCGCTTTCGGCAGCTCTGCGGCGCATACGGCGCCCGCATCGAGCGCTGGCCGGCGAGCGAGCAGGAAGCGGCGCGTGTGTTGTGGGCGAGCTCGGCAGAAGCCAAGTTGCTGCTTCGAGAAGAAGAGGCGCTAGATGTAGAGCTGTCTCTTCAAACGGCGGCGGAGGTGAGCCCCACTCTGTTGAGAGCATTGGCGCAGGTGCCGCTGCGACACCCGCAACGCAGCTTCTCATTGTTCAAGCGTTGGCTGTGGGCCCCGGCACTCGGCTGGAGTCTTGCTGCAGTGCTCGGTGTCGTGCTCGGCGCGACCTACGCGGACGTCGATGATACGACTTCGACTACTGCCAGCGCGGAGCTCAGCGTTGACGCAGCCGCCGACGCGCTGGCGCTCGGTGACATCAGTGACTGGGAAGAGAGCGCGCCATGAATCCACTCACCAAACGCCTGGCCATCTTCCTCGCGATCTCGCTGGGAGTGAACCTGCTCCTCGGTGGCTTCATGCTGGGTCGCCGCTTTCATGGCCGTCACGAAGGGCCGCACCCACCGGGTATAGGAATGATGCGCGACAAGCTGCACAAGCGCGGCATGGGCGCGATGCACCCCGGCTGGCGAGAGTTTCAGCGCGCCAATCGCGCAGCTCGCGAGCGCGCAGCGGACGCATTCGAACACGAGCCGTTCGACCCCGCGGCGCTCGACGCCGCTCTCAGCGCGCTTCGCGAGGAAACCGCGCGCGGCCAGAAGGCGCTGCACGACCAGCTAGCACAGCAAGCCAAAAGCGGCGACGCCGAGCTTCGCCGTGGCCTCGCACGCGCATTTCGGCGCGCTCCAATGCGCAGCGGCGAGTGACGCGCGTTTCGGCGCGCTCCAATGCGCGGCGGCGAGTGACGCGCATTTCGGCGCGCCCCAATGCGCGGCGGCGAGTGACGCGCATTTCGGCGCGCTCCAATGCGCGGCGGCGAGTGACGCGTTTGGCTACGTCTTCGGCGGCATCGGAACCGGCGCCTTGCGACTCGGCATCTTCGGGTAATTTGGGTAGCCGAGACCGTGCACGAGCTCGGCAATGTCGACCGGCCGCTGCGTAGCAATCGAGCGATTTGCAGCCACGCCAGTCAAAATCGAATAGGCACCGCTGCGCTCATCTGCAGCACGCAAGAGCTTGTCCGCTGGCTGCCCCGGCGCGAACAAGTCCCGCAGCATGACCGGATCGCCACCGCCGTGTCCGCCGCTCCCGGTGTGCGGCTCGATCTCGTAAGCTGCCTTACGCAGCGGGTAAACACGAAGGTACGTACCGTCGCCTTTTACTGCGCGCGGTTGACTCGCATCGAGCACGATGGCCTCCTCAACCTTGTGCTCTAGCCGCCCCTTGGTGCCGTTGAAGCTCACCACGTAGCCCTCCCACGGCATGAATGCGTTCAGCGAGTACGACAACGTCGCGCCCGAATCGTATGAAACCTGCACGTTCATCGTGTCTTCGATGTCGATGTCCGAGCGGAAAACGCAGCGATCGCGGAAGTAACCATCGTACTTTTCTTGATCCAAATAGAGTGACTTCAATCGCGCATCGCGCGCCAAGCTCAGCTCGAAACTACACTTAGCCTTCTCTTCGCAGGTGTGGCAACGCACGTGCGGCTTCGCCAGCCCCATTCGCTTGGCCATCGCCGGCGTATAAAACTCACGCTTGCCAATCGCGCTCACTCGCACCGGAATCGCCGACAGCCACCAATTCACCAAATCGAAATGATGCGTGGACTTGTGCACCAACAGCCCACCTGAGTTCTGCTTATTGCTGTGCCAGCGCCGAAAATAGTCCGCGCCATGTCGCGTATCGAGCACCCACTGAAAATCGACCGACAGCACATCTCCCACCAGCCCGCTCATCAACAACTCTTTTATCTGAGAGCGCACCGGCGTGTACCGATAGTTAAAGGTAACGCGGCACTTTTTCCCCGTCTTCTTACACGTATCCAAAATCAGCTGGCACTTCTCCGCCTCCGTCGTCATCGGCTTCTCGGTGATCACATCGCAACCAGCCAGCATCGCGCGTGAAATGTAATCATGGTGTGTGCCGTCCACCGTGGTCACGATCACCGTCTCGGCTTTACTCTCCGCGATCATGCGCTCGAAATCGTTGGCCGCATAAACACGCGGCTCCGCACGCCCAGCCTTCTTCGCGAACTCCTGCGCCAACTGCAGCCTCCCCGCGTTCACGTCCGCGCAAGCCACGAGCTCGCAGTGCTCCGCGAACTGCCGCTGAATCGCCTCCTGATACATGTACGAGCGATGCCCAACCCCAACCATCGCATAACGCTTCTTCGGCGCAGCCGCTGGAGCCGCAGAAGCCGAAGTCACCAACGTCACTGCCGCCGACGCAGTGCCCAGCGCAGCTACCGTCGCACCCAACGACGCCTTGCCAAACTCACGTCGCGTCAAATCCGCGTTTCGGTCCCTCTGACTCATCGCGCCTCCTTCGAACCCGCGTAGCCTACGCGAGAACCTTCCTTCCACACACTCCACGCTCGAGCGAAACCACACTCCCGCGCCCGACCGAAACCACACTCCCGCGCCCGACCGAAACCACACTCCCGCGCCCGACCGAAACCACACTCGCGCGCCCAACCCAAAACCACCCTAAATAGGGATCTTTTCTAACAGTCCCGCGCGCACCTCGCGCCGCGCACCACTTCACGCACGCGCTTCGTCAATCGACTCCCAAAACGCGCGCACGACGGGCGTCTTCAACGAACGCTTCTCCGTGCACACGCCCACCCGAAACTCACCCAACCGAGGCTCCACTTCCAACACCTGCAGCTCGCCTCGCAACGGACTCTTGTCTGCCACCAACCTTGGTACCACCCCTACCCCACAACCCAAACTCACCAACGACAAAATCGCTTCATTTCCGGCCACCTCGCCGTACAAACGCGGCCGCACCTTACGCCGCGAAAACCACCGATCCACCGCCGCCCGCGCCAACCCCGACGCTGGCAAGACCATCGGCACCTCTGCCCACGGCACTGGCCGCCGCTCCACCAAACGACTCGCCTCGCACTCTGAAGCCGGCGCCACGAACACGAGCGGAGTCACCACCACCACACGTGCTTCCAAATTCGGAGGCACCCGCGCCGGCAACGCCGCCACACTCACGTCCACGGCCGCCTGCTCCAAACGCCCCAACGCATCCATCGCGTACCCCGTCTCCAACTCGATGTGAATCTCCGGATGCGTCCGTCGAAAACTCGTCAAAATCCGCGGCAGAAAACTCTGCACCGCCGTCACCGAAGCAAAAATCCGAATCGTGCCCGTCAACTGCTCACTCGTCCCCTCCAAACGCTGACGCAACAACTGCAACCGCCCCAGCGCATCCGCCGCATGCTCACGAAACAACTCACCCGCCGGGGTCAACGCCACACTCCGCCGGTCCCGCAAAAATAACGGCTGTCCAACCTCCGCTTCCAACCGCTGCACCGTGCGCGACAACGCCGATAAACTGATACTGCACTCGCGGCTCGTCCGTGTGAAATGCAACGTCCGCGCAAGGTGCAAAAACAGCCGCAAAGCATCGTAGTCCATATTGCAAAATCCGCAACGAAGCATGCCACCTATCGCGAAAATCGCAACGCACACAGCTGCCCTTCAAAACCAGCCATCCTCAGCGCCAGCGATTGGATTGGTTGGGGGGCAGAACTGAAAAGGCGCGCAACTACGCGCCGTCCCATGCGAGCGCAGGCAATCACAGTCGCCGTCGCACGCCACACCGCGCACGCCCCCCACTGTAAAGGTGCAACCGACATCACAGCGCGACGCACTTCAACCAACGCGGCGCACTTCAACCAACGCGGCGCACTTCAACCAACGCGGCGCACTTCAACCAACGCGGCGCACTTCAACCAACGCGCGCACTTCAACCAACGCGGCCGTCGCAGCTGCGACAACCCGAGCCCCCGCGGAACCGATTTACAATCGACCTCGATTCACTTCGCTGCTCGTCGCTTGAGCTTGGCGTTCGCTGCTCGTCGCTTGAGCTTGGCGTTCGCTGCTCGTCGTTTGAGCTTGGCGTTCGCTGCTCGTTGCTTGAGCTTGGCGAGAGTTTGGACTTCGCGCCGAGCCGAGCCAAACGATGGAGAGCTCGCTCAGCTTGCGCGCACCAGGCTGCGAAGCGCGAGAGCCAAGTCGTTCCGGGCGAAGTGACCAGTTGCCCAATTTGACCCACGGGGATTTCGTGTGCGGCGTGCACTGCTTTTTCGGCGGGCGTGTGGGTGCGTCCGGCGGCGTCGGGATGCCAGCGGCGTGTACTTTTCAGTGGGGCGCGTGCGCGGTGTGGCGTGTCCGGTGTCGCTCGGTGTCTGCGCTCGCGTGCGCGGGGTTTGGATGCGCGCCTTTTCAATGAGGCGCCCCCAACAAAACCGGCGCGACAAAACCGGCGTCGATGACGAATAGGCGACGAATCGAGTGCGATGTGACGACGGGCAAGACGGTGGCTGTGTCGTCACGATCGCTTGTGATCGCGGCAGCCGCTACTTCGCCCCGCTGAGAAATGAGAACGACATTATGTCGGAAGTTCGTCACGCAAGCGTTTGCGAAGTGTGGCTGAGGTTTTGCGATGGCTGGTTAAGACGCGCGCTTTGGATCCGGAGGCAGTATGAAGTCGATTTCGTTTGTTGCGCGCTGGTGCGTGGGACCGGCGGTGATTGCGTGCGCGTGTAGTCACTCGAGTCAGTCGCAGCGGGACGGGGAGCTGGGCGACGGCGCAGGGCGGGTGCAGTTGGCGCTGAGTAGTGTGCCGAATGACGCCGGGTGTCTGCGGGTCACGGCCGAGGGGAGCCGGAGTTTGACGCGATTGTTTTCGCTGGAGGCCGGCACGTCGCCGAAGTTGGTGTTGGATCGGCTGCCGCTCGGCATCGTTCGGATCGATGCGCAGGCGTTTGCAACGGGGTGCTCGGCGGTGGGCAACGCAACGGCGGCAAGTTGGGTGAGTGAGTCGGTGGTGCCGGTGCGAGTCGATGCGCGCGAAGTGGCGCAGGTGGTCTTGAAGTTGATTCGGAATGGCCGGGCGAATGTGACGGTGGATTTCGAGCCACCGGCGTGGATCGCTGCGACGCGGGCGCCAGTCGATTTGGCGATCGTTGGTGACGCGCCGTACGGCGCCGGGCAAATCGCGGATTTTCCGAAGTTGATTGCCGATATCGCGGCGGCCTCGGGGGTGAGCGAGGTAGTGCATTTGGGCGATATCAAGAATGGCAGCAGCCGCTGCGACGATTCGTACTTTCAATTCGTACTCGACAACTTGCAAGCTTCGGCGCTGCCGCTGGTGTACACGCCAGGCGACAACGAGTGGACGGATTGTCATCGCGCCAACAACGGTGCGTACGATCCGCTCGAGCGTCTCGCGACGTTGCGAAGCCTGTTCTACCCGGTGCCTGGTTTGTCGTTGGGTGCCAGTAAACGCCAGGTTCTCAGTCAGTCGTTTTTTGCAGGTAGTGAGGCGTTCGTGGAGAACCAGTTGTGGTTGGAAGCGGGCAGTGTGTTCGCAACGCTTCATGTGGTGGGCAGCAACAACAGTTTGTTGCCGTGGTACGCGGACGACACCACCGGTACCAAAGTCGATGATCCGGAGCGGAGGGTGGAAGAAGCTGAAGCGCGCACGACGGCAAACTTGGCTTGGCTGGATCGCACGTTCGCTACGGCAAACGAACAGAACGCCGCGGGTGTGGTGCTGATGATGCAAGCTGATATGTGGGACGGCGCGAATCTCGGAGGCTTCGATTCGACCATTCAGAAGATCGCGGCGCTCACGTTGACGTTTGGAAAGCCGGTGCTGCTGTTGGAGGGCGACTCGCACGTGTTCAAGCAGGACAATCCGCTTGCAAATGGCGATCTGACGCACGGGGTGGCCACCCCAGTGCCGAATCTGACGCGCGTCGTGGTGCAGGGTTCGACGACGACACCGTTGCCGGAGTGGCTGCGACTGCACGTGGATCCTGCGGCGCCACAGCCGTTCAGCTGGACGCGAAACCCGCGCTGAGGCGTCGTCTGCCCATTCGGCCGCGAGCGTTCGGCCGCAAGCGCGGATGGCGGCGCCTTGTAGCTCTGGCTGCGACACGAAATGCCGCCGCGCCGTGTTCGCGCGTCTCGTTCTGGCGCCTCACTCGTCTCGCGCCGAGGCGGTGTTTCAGTGACGTGCGACAAAGCGATCTGGTGTCTGCCACCCGTTCGTTGGTGATTGGCACCATGGCGTGCCAGTGGCGGCCGGCAGTTCGAGAGCGCGTCGCAATCGAAGGGTGCACAACAAGCGCACGCCGACATGTGCAAATGCACAAGTGGCGCAAGCATTTGCAAAGACGAGAGCAAATCCGGACGATGCGCGCGATCGGGCGTCGGCGTCGCCTGGCGGCGAGTGCCGACAGTCCTCTCGTACGAGACGCGCTGAGCCGTGGCACGTTTCATGGATCAAGGCCGAACCCGTGAAACGCAAAATGCCCCTGAAGCCCGCCACGCTGTCCGTTTTCTCGCGGCTCGACCGCCTCGCTAAGCTGCTCGGCGGTATTCCGGTGTGGGAGGTGTTCCCAGATAGCGGCGCCGCTCAAGCTGGTGTCCGTTTCGGCGATATCATCCTGCGCGTGAACGGGACTCAGACTCCCACTTTCGAAACCTTCCTGGCCGCGGGTGAAAAGCACCTGGACATGCTGGAGTTCGAAGTGTTCCGAAACGGCAAGCTGCTCCACCTGCGCTGCCAGCCGGAACCGAGCGTGGCTGCCCCGGCTTCGCATTGATTTATCCGCGTGCTTCGCGGCCCAAGTAGAAGCCGCTGCTGAGCGCGTGCGCAGCCACAATCCACGCCGGAGCGTCTCGACGCGCTGTTTCCCCCGAGGCAAGCGTCTCGGGCTGGTTCCCCCGAGGCAAGCGTCTCGGGCTGGAGCGCATGCAGGCCGCCCTGCGTGGCGGCGAGACAAACGCCAAGAAAACGTGAGTTTTGCGGCGCGCCTCCCTGTTGCGATTGGCGCAACACAGTGTCGCAATCATCGCATTTTACGCAAGGGGGAGCGCTGGCTACACTGAGCGCCTCGTTCCCCCGAGCAGTGCTAGCGAGCGGCTCGGGCAAACCGTAGTGGAGTCCCCGCAATGCCGACGCAGCTCAGCTTTAGTTCCAAGGTGTTCCAGGTCGACAAGATCGAACTCGAAGGTAACACCGAACAGATCGTCAAGGGCGGTCGTCACCTTTTGCCGCTCCTGCCGAAGGCCTTCGAAGGCATCAAGCAGATTGGCGTCATCGGCTGGGGCTCACAAGGCCCGGCGCAGGCTCAGAACCTGCGCGATTCGTTGGTCGGCACCTCCATCCGCGTGAAGGTGGGCTTGCGCCCGGGTTCACGCTCGATGACCGAGGCGCGCCAAGCTGGCTTCAGCGAGGAAGCTGGCACGCTCGGTGAGATGTTCGAGACCATCAAGGAGAGCGACCTGGTGCTGCTCTTGATCTCCGACGCCGCGCAAGCGGAGCTCTTTGGGCGCGTGTTCGAGGCGCTGCGCCCCGGCGCGACGCTGGGCCTTTCGCACGGCTTCTTGCTGGGCCACATGAAGAACGTTGGGTCCAAGTTCCCCGCCAACATCAACGTGGTTGCGGTGTGCCCCAAGGGCATGGGACCGAGCGTGCGACGCCTGTACGTGCAGGGCAAGGAAGTGAACGGCGCGGGCATCAACGCAAGCTTCGCCGTGCATCAGGACGTCGACGGGCGCGCCACCGACATCGCGCTCGGCTGGTCCGTGGCGATTGGCTCGCCGTACACGTTCCAGACCACGCTGGAGTCCGAGTACAAGTCCGACATCTTCGGTGAGCGCGGCATTCTGCTGGGCGCGGTGCACGGCGTAATCGAGTCGCTCTACCGCCGCTTCGTGTCGCAGGGCATGAACCGCGAAGATGCGTTTCTCAACTCGAGCGAGTCCATCACTGGTCCGATCTCGAGCATGATTTCGAAGCAGGGCATCCTTGCGGTGTACGAGTCGCTCGACGCGCAGGGCAAAGCCACCTTCGATCACGCCTACTCGGCGAGCTACCCCGCGGCGCGTGAAATCATCGAAGAGATCTACGATGAGGTCGCGTCCGGCAACGAGATCCGCAGCGTGAACTTGGCGGGCGAGCGCCTCAAGCGCCGTCCGATGGGCACCATCGATCAGACCGAGACCTGGCGCGTCGGCGCGGCTGTGCGCAAGAAGCGCGGTCAGACCAAGACGCCGGTGCACCCTTTCACGGCCGGCGTGTACATCGCGACCATGATGGCGCAGATCGACGTCCTGCTCGAGAAGGGTCACCCGTACTCGGAGGTCGCCAACGAGTCCGTGATCGAGTGCGTCGACTCGCTGAACCCGTACATGCACGCCCGCGGCGTTTCCTACATGATCGACAACTGCTCGACCACGGCGCGTCTCGGTGCTCGCAAGTGGGCGCCGCGTTTCGACTACAACATCACGCAGCAAGCCTTCGCGGACATCGACGACAAGAAGGCGGTCGATCAGGCGTTGGTGTCGGCATTCAAGACGCACATTGCTCACAAGATCTTGGCGGAGTGCGCCAAGATGCGTCCGAGCGTCGACATCTTCGTGGAGTGAGCCGAGTTCGCTGACGCGCGCCGCGCCAATCTTCGGGTTGCCGGCGCGCGTTCGCGCGCGGCTCGACGCGCTACCGCGGCTCTTATTCTGCCGCGCTGCCAGCGCCGGTTCGCTCGGTACGCAGCTCAGCCAGCGCCTCGTCGACGAGGTTGCTCACGTCATCGTTCCGCTGCGACTTCGCGCGAGCAGGCGCGGAGCTCTTGGCTTGCTCACTCTCGAGCAGCGCGGCCACGCTGTCGATGTCGTCGCCGCGCTCCAAGGCTTCGAGCGCTGCGGCTTGTGCGTCGCGCGGTGCCTTCTTCTTGCTGGCGAACAGCCGCGAGAACCAGGAGCTGCCTTCCGACAGCGTGAAATGCCCCTCGGCAACGCGCGCGGGCCTCTCGCGCAGGTCGTGCACCAGCGTGCGATTCGAACTCGCCAGTGCGATGGCTTCGTCGAGCACAGCGCGCTGCGTGGTCGCAAGCTCTGCCATGGCGCGCCGCGACTTGTGACCTTCGCTCGCGAGAAACAGCGCGAAGGGCAGCGCCAGATCGCCCAGTGTAAGTGCCGTCGCGCGCCCGACGCTGGGGCCGCCGCAGCTCTTACTGTAGAGGTACGACGCCTCCAGCAAGAGCACGCCGAAGCCCATTGCAACGGCAGCGAGTTCGGACGACGCCACGTCCGTTGCTTCGTAACCAGCCTCCACGAGGCGCACGCTGCCGAGCATGCGCGCCAAGCTCGCGGTGAACGCAATCGGGTGCGACAAGGCCTGCCCCGGCATCGAAATCGAGTAACCGCCGGCACGGGCGAGCAACTGCGGAGCTTCGGCGACGGCTGGCTTTTCGGTACCACACGCGCCGCTGCCGCAGCCGCCAGTGCCACAGCCCGCGCGCTCGGCTTCGCCACTCAACACAATGTCGATGTCGATACTCTCGAGGCCAGCGTAGCCTTGCATGCGCGCCAAGAGCCGCTCGAGCGATTCCTGATCTTGCGTGAACTTGTCCGGAAACCACTCCGCCGTCGGCAGCACGAGCGGCTGCTCACCCTTCTCTAGCTTCAAGCGCGACAGCACCTCGCCGTAACGGCGCACGACCTCGTCCAAACGAGCAGGGGCGGACAGTTCCATGGCCACTCGAGTGTCGCAGAAATGCCTTCGCCTTGCCAGGCGCTGCGTCAACGGCGCAGGATTCTGGGCATGAAGCGAATCGGATTCATGGGACTCGGCATCATGGGCTCGGGCATGGTGAAGAATCTTGCTCGCAAAGGCTATCCGGTAACAGTTTGGAATCGGTCGCCAGGGCGCGCCGAGCGTCTCGGTGTGGACGTATCGGTCGCGGCGAACCCGCGTGCACTCGCCGAACAGAGCGACGTGGTGATTTCCTGCGTGAGTGACCCTGCCGCAGTCGAGCGCGTGGCATTCGCAGACGACGGCGTATTCGCCGCAGAGCGAGCGAGCTTCGCCTACATCGAGTGCAGCACGGTGTCGCCCGACTTGGTGCGCCGCCTCGCAAGCGTTGGCGAACGACGTGGCATCGGCGTGCTGGAGGCGCCCGTCACCGGCTCGCGCAACGCCGCAGAGAGCGGCACCCTACTATTTATGACCGGCGGCCCTGCGGCGCTGCATCAACAGCTCGAACCCGTGCTGCTCGCCATGGGCTCGCGCGCCATCCACTGCGGAGCAAGCGGACAAGGCGCGCTCATGAAGCTCGTGGGCAATACGCTCATCTCTTTCATGCTCGAAGGACTATGCGAAGGCCTCAGCGTCGCAAACAAAGGTGGCCTCAGCACCGACAAGGTTCTGGAAGTCATCGCCGCATCCGGCTTTGCCTCACCCTACTTCGCATTCAAAGGCGCAGCCCTGCGTGAACGCAACTTCGAAACTCACTTCTCAATCGACTTGCTCGTCAAAGATCAAAGCCTGATGCTCGCCGAGGCCACCCAACAGCGCACACCACTCCCAGGCCTCGCCGCGATTCGCGAAGTGTTTCAGACAGCACGCGCCAAAGGCCTTGGCAACAAAGACATCTCCGCCGTGATTCAGGCGCTCGAGCCAGCCTCACGCGCCGAGTAAAACAACCCTCTTCTCAACGCCACACACCTACCAACGCGCACGCACCTACTCGCGCGCAGCACGCACCTACTCGCGCGCAGCACGCACCTACTCGCGCGCGGCACGCACCTACTCGCGCGCAGCACGCACCTACTCGCGCGCAGCACGCACCTACTTGCGTGTAGGCAGTTGCCAACCACAAGTGGTTCACTCCCCACCACGAAAAACGTGAATGACACCTGTCGAGAGCGACAAACTTAAGGCCTGAGACTTGAAGCCGTTCTCGTCGAGGTGCACGATTCTCAGGGACCCAAGCGCAAACCGAGCCTGCGCTTCACCTCGCCGTTGCTAGCGAGCTCCAATATCCCGGAGCCCATCCCGGCGGAGATAGTCGCAAAAAACCTCCGCCCGCGCGAGCAAACCGCACCTGAAAGCGAGTCCACTTCAGGCGCCCGCCAAGCCGTGCGTCCCCGCATCTCCGGCAGCTACGCTCAAAGCGACGTCGCCAGCGAAACATGCGAAATCGTGCCTGTCCAGCGCATCGGCGCTCCCCCGATCGCGGCCCGCACTCCCACCCCCGCCGTATCCGCCGCATCCGCCGCGTCCGTCGCGTCCACCACATCCGCCGCATCCACCACATCCACCGCGCGCTCCTCCCCTACCCTTCCCGCTACCATACAACCCCCGACGCAAGCACCTCACCCCCTTCCCTCTCGCACGCCCTCCACTCCTCCACCCGCATCTCCACCGCCGCCTCCACCTGCACGAGCGACCAGCGCCTCAATCCCCCCGCGCACGCCTGCACTCTGCGGCGCCAACGCCAAGGGCATCAACTTCATCACCCTCATGGCCGCCGTCGAAAAACTCTACGGCCCTGAAGTCAGCGAACGAATTCGCACCGCCGCGCCCGACGGAGTTGGCGACGCACTTCGCTACGGCGGAATCGTCGTCGGCGGCTGGTACCCCATCGAGTGGTATCGCCAACTCTGGACCGCCATTAAAGAAGAGCTCGCCCTCGACGAATTCGCCGCCCGCACCTTAGGTGCCAACGCCGCAGAAATCAGCGTCAACCGCGTCTATCGCGCCTTCGCCCGCATCGCTTCGCCCAGCATGCTCCTCCGCATCGCTAGCTCAGCATTCAAAAGTTACTTCGACACCGGCGACATCCGCGTCAACCTCGAAGGCAGCCACGCCCTCATCGCCGAATGGCGCGGCTGCACCGGCTTCGACCCCATGATCTGGTTCGACGCAGTCGGTGGCGCCACCTATTTCCTCGGCGCCAGCGGCGTCAGCGAACCCAAAGTCACCATCCTCAGCGGCGGCGGCGACGAAGACTGGCTCATCGCCCGCGGCTCCTGGCGATGACTCACGCTGCCCAGACGTGGGAACACAGTCGCTAGACGCCTCAACGACGCGCGAGCGCTGCGCGCGTTGCGCAGGCGTGGGGACGTACCCTTTCGTCGCCTCCCGGTGCTGGAACGCAGCCGCGGGCGCTACGCGCTGCCTGGCGTGGGAACACAACTTCACGTCGCCTCCCGGTGCTGGAACGCAGC
>JBMOMJ010000045.1:0-11490 GCA_049324695.1 Myxococcota bacterium | reverse complement strand
AGCTGATTCCTCCGGGCCCTACTTATTGATGCGGTCGTCGTGATCGTCCGACGCCATCTGCGCCAGGGCCAACTACGACGTCAGCCCGGGCTGCTCAGATTTTCGCGCTTTTCGGAGCTCGCTGACATAGGCATCGAGTAGCGATGACCGAGCCCGGGGTAATCCACCAATGGCGAGAGGCAGCAAGGCGCTGGTCACGACGACGCGCGGCCGCCTGCTGCAACGGATTGTTGGGCGGCTCCTTTCTAGCAGCGACGCCGATCGCCTCGTTCGCCGATTCAGGAATCTCGAATCTTCAGGCACCCCTCGAAAACGGTCCGAAGCACGACGGCATTGGGACCGTGCACGTCAAATGCGCGCAGGTCGGTGCCGGCCGCGGTGTGGACGTAGGCGTTGGCACAAGCGAAGCACAGGGTAGCCGTGATCAGGAGACGGTCGTCCTGATACAAGGCGAGCCCCCACGGGGGTTTATGACAGCGAGCTGCCTGCCGGGCTCGAGGTCGCGAAAAGCTGCAATGACCAGGGGGGCATCGTCGGCTTCGAATCTCGAAAAGTTGGCATTCAGGTAACGACGAGGTGTGTCTGCTTCAAGTGCTTGTTGGGCGGCGCTTCGAGTAGGAGCGCTACCGCTCCTGAGCAGCCAATTCCCGAAAGAACCCACTCGTCGAAATGTATTCGGTGACACCTGACGGCGCGACACGCAGAAACGGCGCGTCGTGGGTGTTTTCCGGGGTCATGAGAGCGATTCTGCCCGTGGCGCTTGCCAACGTCGCCATGAAGGCGATCACAGCGTCGAGTTGCACCTGATGAGTGATCTCACGTGGATCGAGGTCGAACTCGATTTCGAGTTCGCTGAAGAAGTGGCAGTTCAGGTGAACGCCAGCCACAACGATGGCGGCGAGAAATGTGTGTTCGCGTGGCTGCGCGAAAACCTCGTCGACATTCTCGGGCGGAGCAGTCTTTACGTCATCAACGGCGTAAGTCAGCTCGAGACCACCGGAGCGGAGCACACGCCACACGGCTCGCCAGTCCGAGATCGAGGTTTCCTGGAGGCAGATGTCCCGCCACGAGCCCTCCCACGCGAACTCATCGCTGACATCGTCCCACGGAATCATCTGTCACTCGCCCAATGTAGCGCCATCATGCTGCGGCGGCATCCCGAAACGAAGAGGAATCAGGTACGGCGCTGTCGGTGGTAACCACGTGCGCCCATCTGCCTTCAATGGCTTGCTGGCGGCGTCCGCGGCGAATCAGTACACATCGTCCGAGTCGACTTCGATAATCCTTTGGGGCCGTCCGTGGCGGATGCCTACTGCCAGGACGGCCACGAGCGGTTCCACGCGTGAACTCGATGGTAGCTGGTTTCTCGTCGGCCAGCATGCGACTCTCACCAGGTGAAGGTTCGTCGCGGGCTTCTTCAGCTGGAAAGGCGTCCACGGTTTGCCCGGGGCCGAGGCGCACTTGCTGCAGGAGCCGCCGGCCTAGTGTTGTTGGTACTCAACGCGCAACACCGATATCAAGGGATGCACCTCGACGATAGCCCGTTCGCCGATACATGGCAGTTCTGCGAGCGAATGGAGTATGGGTGGCCTGCGACCGCGCTGGCTGTGCCCCTCTCTCGCGAGCAATGCCCGACCTTGCCCGATTTGGCGCCCGTTGGGCTGATGTTCGACGTTTGCGTCGGCATTGTCTCTGTCTTTGGGTTTGGACTCTTGTTTGGCGGATACCAACGCCGCACGTTCGCCCAACAGCTCGGCGAGCATGTCTAGCCGGCCGCTTTGCTGTCTGTGCAACTCTTCGGTAGCGCAAGTATCGGGTCAACGCGTGTGAAACGATCTGTCGTCATAGAAGCGCTCTACGAACCTGGTTCGGACAGAGCAATGGATCTTATGATGGAGAATACTTCAGTTTCCGAACAGACTTGCTGGTGGTGCATTCGGAACACGTTAACGTAACCAAGGTAGCGGCAGGAAAGACGATCCACGTACCGCGACAGCCGGCACGCCGCCGGCGCTCCGAGGCCCTTCCGGGCGCAGTCCCCAACGGCGCCGATCGCGCCCATCGGCGAGCCCGTGGCAGCCAACCACGAGCGAGGAGCTGGACGCTAAAGTTACAACGGCGGCTGCAGCGACTTGTTGGGCGGCGGTCGTTGCGCCTAGGCACGCAGCTTAGCGCGCAAGTCCATCAGCAATCTGCCGAGCATGTTCTTCCCCGACCCATCTCCGCCGTCGCCCCAGTAGTCATCGTTTTCCGTATGCTCAACGAGCACCGCGTCCCCGGTTGAGAGAAGCAAAGTTGTGAGGTCGGCGTGCTGTCGAAATTTTGCATCGAGCGCTTCACGCATCACCGAGACCTTCACGGTTTCCCAGTCGCGGCGAAGCGGACGGCTGCGATCACGGCCGAGCCGTGCTGCGATCATCGGAGTCCTGGCTCGTCGGATCTGCTCTTGATCGCGGGGGTTAAGAAACTTTTGCCCTTGAAAGTAGTGCTCACTGGTTGGCCAGCGCTTGCCACTCAGTGTGATCGGGAACGGAGCAAAATTCGAGAATTCGCCGTAGGCGTCGTGCACGCTGTAGAAGCAGATGGTTGACCTGTGCGGTGCTTGACTCAAGACTGTGATCCCGCCCGCCCCACGGCTTGGGGTTTCGGCTGCAGGTACATCAAACCATGCGAACGCGAGCGCCGACAAGACCGCGACGCACCGCCGGCATTGGGATGCCGGTCAGCTGCAAACCTGAGTCAGCCGGCGTGCGCCTCGTCCACCCAGTACGTCTGCTTGTGTCCGAGATTCTGGAATCGTTCGAGTTCGGCGAAGACTTTGGCGCGGCCCGTGAAGGTCGACACCTGAGCACATACTCCGTTATCGTCTTGTCCCCACAGCCGCCACTTTCCAACGGCAACATCGGGAGGCTCGAACAAGTCGACCATATCAATGCACAGCGTATCGAAGAGATCTGAAAGCACGGATGAATGCAAGGCGTCGTAGGCGAGGACGTCAACTACTGGCTCAGTAGCGGCGGACCGCCATGGCGCGTCAGCAACGAAGCATCTTCCCGAGTACGGGGAAGCGAATGACATCGACTCATGCCAACCATGACTGTCGACCCAAAAGCGTACGGTCGGTACGCCGACGCGACGAGCCAGTTGAGTCGGAATACCGTACACCCATGCGATCCGCGCTAGGCCTGAGGTTGGGGCGCCCTCAGCGAGGCAAGAAACGTAACGCGCGAGATCAGCATTGCGCACGACGTACTCCCCTTCGCACGTTTCATCAATGTTCCACAACGAATCGAATACAACCCTCGCGGTCCCGTTGCTAGGAAAGGGTGTCGCCAGTTCAGAACCTTCACGCCAAAGCGCTTGAGTAAACGCTGCCACAGCAGAACGATCTGCCTTTCCGGCGAGAACGTCGCGCTACAGCACGCCTCGACTGCGGCGGTCACCTTCATCGGCTTGTTGGGCGGAAGCGTCTGCGTCTTGGCTAGCTCGACACGATTGTCGCGTTGGGCAGCCATGTCGCGTTGGCACCTGTCGTCACTTTGTTGTTAGTCTAAAGCCCTTCTTAGCTGCGTCGACGAGTGCGAGGTCGCGTGTCTGTTGCGTGATCATGAGTCCGTAACTGACATCGTTCTCTATGAGGACAAACAAGTCCTGTTTCCAGCCGTCTCGGCGGGTGATCGAGAGGTGTTGGCAAGGTCTACCGGCAAGCGTACCCGTATTGACCACCACTGTGTCGCCGCGGGCACGAAGTTCATCGGCCATTGCGTTTGCAAGGACGGCTTCACTGGGCTTGCGGGAAGTGGCGGTTAGATCGATGACCTGCACGTCGATCTGTCGGTCCTCCTTGTTCCACACCCAGACACGTTGAGCGCCTCCTCCGCCTGTTCGGGGGCCGATCCCTCGCCAGGAATCATCAGGGGCATCGAATGCCAGCTTGCAGCTAGGCTCCCGAAGCCGAAGCACGCGCGGTGAGTCAGTATCGCGCAGTACCTCGGGTAAGTCCCGAATTCGAAACGCAGTGAACGCCGACTCGCAGGGCCACCCTGCTTCCCGCCGGATGCCGATGCATCGAAACTCAAATCTTCGGCGTCCGCGGTACAGTATCCTGATCGAAATGCGGGTCTCATCGATGTCGCCTGTCACCTCGACGGCGTCGAGATCGAACATCCGTACTCGTCCGGATCCTGCCAAACTGGCGCCAACACCGCGCAACATCGCGACGCCATGGTTTTCTAGGTTTTCGTAGGCTTTAGGATCACCTTCGTAAACCTTCCCGGGGATGACTTCCACGATGTCGGTCACGCGGACCAACACAGTGGGGCCACCCGGACTCTTTCGTTTCGCTGCGTGAAAGTCCGATACCGTGTCGGTCGGCGCCTTCCAGAAAGGAACCTGCGATGTGAATGTCCATTCTTGTGGAAGCACCCAGGAATATCCGAACCTTTTGCTTTCGCGACTAGGTGGCAGTACTGGCCCGGAGCTTTCCTGCGTATCGGGACTTGATGAAGCAATCGGCGCAGACACATCGCGCGTGCTCGAACGGCCAGCGTCACAAGCCGCAGCGGTCACGAGCAGGACGCCGCTGAGCAAAACGAGCGAGGTTGATGAACGGTGCACTGTTTGTCTTCGCAACGTACCGCCGCTAAGCTGCGGCCGCATCAGCAAACCAACATGTATTAGGTGGCGACGAGCGAGCCCTTGGTATGCCACCACAGGCGGAAGCAGAACGGTACAGGTCAAGACGCCGCACGGCCGTCTGCTGTTCCCCGGTGGAAGGTATCGACACCGCGCCGCTGTGGTGGTGCCGAGTCGGGCCGGCACGAGCTACATATTCATGCACAAAACACGTTACGAAAGGCCTGGAGATTCAGGCGGCTTCTTTCGCCGATTCCGGGGATGGCAAAGACAATGCGCTCGAAGACGCCGTTGAATCGTGGTGAAGATAGCGTCGACTTGGCGGTCGCTGCGACCATCGCCGGCTCGTTGCGAAACGCGCCGCAACCCCACGCGCCCAAAACGAGCACGCGGTCCCGATTGTGCTGCGCAACCGAAAGTACGTTCGCCCACCGCCTTTCGAAGGTGGACGGTAAATCCGAAGCGGAATGAGGTTCGTTGCGAGCCAACGCGCCTGCGTTCGGCGCCGGCGCCGTAATCACAGATGCGTAGAACGGACGCTCGAGAAATGCTTCTTTGGTTTCAAGGCGAATGAATGGGACACGCGGCGAGTAGATTGTAAAATCTGAATACAAGAGCGTCTTTTGGTTTCGATTGTACTCGTAGTATGACGGCTGGGTAAGGAGGGTAGGGTACAAGCCGCTGCAGCGGCAGAGTTCCTCTTCCTGCGCCTTGGCCCCGCCGAGAAAGCCGCCTCCGGGGTTGCGAGCTGACGCGAAGTTGAGCAGGGCAACGCCGTCATAGTGACTCAGCGCCTGTGCCGCCTGCTGAGTCGTGGCGTCTATGATCTCCACCAATGTGGAGAACGGCGTGGTGCTTGGGGAGGCGTCGCGCAAGAGAGCTAAGTCTTCAGGCGAATAGAGTCGTGTGCCGGCTTCGGAATCTGCCTGCTCGCTCTTGATGAAGACGACGCGTCCGGACGGAGCCTCGTAGTGGCCAGCGTTGCAGATGTTTAGGATCTGTCGCGCAGCAGGATTCGTGGCTTGCCGCTCGTCCAAAGTCATGATCAAAAGCTAGATCGCTACCGAGCGAAATGCATCGCGAATGTCGCAAGCGAGCGCCCGGCTGCCGAACGACTGAGGGCGCAGCGGTTTGCCCTTGCCTTCATGAAACCATCCGGTATAGTAAACCAAATGGTTTTAGATCGCTCCCCACGCTTGGACCTGGTTTTTCATGCGCTGAGCCATCCCGCCCGGCGAGCGATCATCCGGCAGCTCGCCGAGGGAGAGCGCAACCTGAGCGAACTCGCCGCGCCCCTCAAGATGACTTTCCCCGCGGCCACCAAGCACGTGCGCGTGCTGGAGGGGGCCCGGCTCGTCCGTCGCCGCGTGAATGGGCGACAGCACCTCTGTCGGCTGGACGCCGCACCGCTGAAGGAAGCGACGCTCTGGACCGAGCAGTTCCGCCGGCACTGGGAAGCCCGGTTCGAAGCCCTGGACTCACTGCTCGACGAGATGAAGTCCGCAGAACGAACGCCTTCTCGTCGCTGATCGTTTCACCGCCAACCTATCGTCACTCACGAGGATCACACCATGAACGCTGCGTCAGCCCTCCCCATCAAAGAGCTCCAGTTCTCAACCCCCACGGACTCCACCATCGTCCTCGCCCGCTCGTTCGATGCGCCGCGCCGGCTCGTGTGGGAGGCCATGTTCACTCCGGAGAAGATGCGTCGCTGGATGCTGCCTCCCCCGGGTTATACCGTCACCACTTGCGAGTGCGACCCTCGTGTGGGCGGCGCGCTCAACGTGGCCTGGAGGAGCGAGGAAGCCGATCCGGCCATGACGCTCCGAGGCGTATTCACGGAGGTGGTGCTGCACGAGCGGATCGTTCACACCGAAACGATGGCACTGGGGTCAGGTCAGACCATTGGTTCCCTCGTGGAGAAGCACGAGTTCTCCGAAGAGGGCGGCGTCACCACGATGCGCATCACACAGAAGTACGTCTCCGTGGAGGCCCGCGACGGCGCGATCGCCTCCGGCATGGACCAGGGGATGGAGGCCTGCTACAGGCAGCTGGAGGCGTTGCTGGCTCAGCCCTAGCAGCGCAGGTTGGGGCCAAGTGGATCGCACGGGGAAGATCCCCGGCTTCCTCCCTGTTCTCCCGAACGCGGCGCGTGGAAAGGCTCTCACCGGCGACGGCGCATCAGATACACGAGTGCGATGCCGCTCGCCAAGCCTACGACGACGATGGCGACCAGCGCTGGAGACTCGACTGCCACAGCAAACGGGAAGTCGGTGTGCTCGTCCGCAAGGGTACGGTACTTCGGCTCCGCGAGAGATGCGTTCACTTGTCTTCAGCTCTCCAATGGCGCTGCCGCTCGAGTCTGCATAACAACCTGCCGATAGAGCTGCGGGCCCGTCAATGGCCGTCAGCTTCATCGGCTTGTTAGGTAGCACGCATCTCCACGCGGCTGATGAAGGCCGTCATCAACGCGGCGCATTCGGCCGCGTGGGTCTCCAGCAGGAGATGTGGGCCGTCGAGGATGTGCGCATCCATGCGCGGCAGAGCCTTCATCCAGGAGAGGGTCTCCTCAAGGTCGAAGAAGCTATCGTGCCGCCCCCACAGCATTAGCGCTGGGGGCTGCCAGCGAGCGAGGTAATTGGCGATCTCCCCGAAGCGCGCGACGTGGCTGCGATTGTCGAGCACCAGCGCACGATGCGTCTCGAGCCGGCCGGGGAGCGACATGACGCGCCAATCCTCCTCCCACAGCCGAGGATCGATGCGTGCTGCGATGTCCTCGGGGACGCCGGCCACATATTGATTGCGCGTCCCCTCGAGCGTCAGGAAGGCAGTTGCCTCGGCTTCTCGCTCGGGCGTCGGATCGGCCCAATAGGCCCTGACTGGCACCCACTGCGGTCCCATCCCGCTCTCATGGGCATTGGCGTTCTGGATGATCAGGCCGCGGATCTTGTGCGGCGCGCGCGTGGCGAGATGAAACCCCACTCCCGCACCAAAATCATGGACGTAAAGGTAGAAAGACGCGGCTCCGAGCTGCGCGAGCAGTTCTTCAATCATGTCCGCGAAGCGCGTGAATGACGGCTGGTCGACTGGCTCGGAACCTCCGAACCCAGGCAGGTCCGGGGCGATCACGAACCAATCCCGCGAGAGGGGACCGATCACGTTTCGGAAATACCCCGAGGAATTCGGCAAGCCGTGCATCAGGAGCACCGCCGGCTTTTCCCGATCGCCCGCAAGGCGCACCGCCAGTTCAGCGCCTTTGATCTCGAATCTCGCCGTTTCCGGTTCTCGCATCGCACTGCCTCCTTCAAATGCCCAAACACGCCTCCGTGCAAATTGCGTGCTGCCTAACGTATTTTCAGCCGCGCTGGCCCAGCGAACGCGAGGGCGGCGTCTGCTGCAAACCGGAGTTGAGTGGCACGTCCAAAACTTCCGCTAGTCGCGTTGCCTGTCGGGGCGGGCAAGCCAAGCAACTGATGCAATACCGCCTCATCCTCTTGATACTGCGAACGCACCTCAAGCGTTGACTTGCTCGAGGATCCCTCAGCCGATCTAGAGCGACGGGGCAGAAGCAGGTACGCTGACCGAATGCCAAGAGTCTCGATCTGCATCGATGTTTCTGACTTGAAAGCTGCGACGAGGTTCTACCGTGACGCGCTCGGGTGTTCGATCGACAAGGAACAAGCGTCCCACAACACGCTTTTGGTCGGGGGGACGACCTTGCACCTTTTGCTCAAGGAAGCGGGAACCGATGCAACCGGAACCGGGTCTTGCACTCGGAGCTACGAGCGCCATTGGACGCCAGTCCATCTCGACTTCGACGTAGACGACGTAGGCGCCACCGTGGCTGAGGTGAAGCGTCTGGGCGGGACGGTCGAGGGCATCAAGCGAGGTGAGTGGGGAGCGGCGGCGTTCTGTGCGGACCCTTTCGGCAACGGGTTCTGCGTGCTGGCGATTCGCTCCTGAGGGACGTTGCTGTAGCAAGGCCGCTGCTACCGCGAAGCACATCGCTGCGCGCGACTACCTCCCAGCATGCGCGCCGTCAGGTTCAATGCTGAGTTAGGCGCTGTTGTCGTTTCGAGAAGCAACTCGGTGAAGTTCACAAGCGACCTGGCGCAAACGCTCATGATCTTCGAGTAGGTTGAACTGGTCGCACGGCAGGGACGCGTCACCATTGTGCGCACCCCAGATCGCGCCCGCCATGGCGCCAATTGTATCGACATCGCCGCGGCATGCAGTCACAAATTCGAGCATCTTCATGAACGGGGCGTCTCGAAATCGGAGAGCGATGTAGATAGCAGTAACGCAAGATTCTGATGCAGAAATGCCGTTGCCGAGGCATACGCGAACCTGATCAGGCGAGGGCGAATGGCGAGCGATCCACGACGCGGCAACGACAATTCGTTCGCGTAGAGGTGGTTGATGCTGAGAGTGCGCAAGCAGGGCGTCGAGAACTTCTGCCGGAGGAAGGTTGTGGCATGCCAAAGCTGTCGCGAGCGCAACGAGAACGGCGCCGTCCTGCCCAAGGGGATGGGCGTGGGTGATGAGCGCGGTCGCTTGAGCATGCGCGACCACAGCCTCAAGGTTTGTGCAGCAGAACAGTCCGACGACAGGAGCTCGCATCGCACCGCCGTTCCCGAACGACCCGTTCCGGAAGACGCGGGTGTTGGCTGTCCGCCAGTCAACGCCCCGTCGAATAAGCTTGAGAATACGCGCGGCGCCTGGACCATATCCTCGGGACCAACGGTAACTGGCGGCGAAGCGGCGAGCGATATCATCCTGGTTGATGGCGCAGCATGCGATCAGCGATTCAGCGACGTCGAGCGCCATCTGGGTATCGTCCGTCCACCGCAACCGGCCGTCCGAGGTCTTGCCAATAATGCGCCAGAGGGCGCGTTCGAGAGGCCCGCCCTCGTGGGGCGCGCCGAGCGTGTCCCCTAGAGCCAGACCCAGGAGCGAGCCAACGAATGAGGACTCCTGATCGGAAACAGGCACGTGCTGTGAACGCCCGCGATCTTGCTCGTATTCCGTCGGGAGCAATCAGCCAATGTCTGAACGTTCAGCTGCGGGTCCGTCAGACCACGTCAACCGTAGCGCCAAACGGCAGAATTCTGCTTGCGTCAGTAACGTCTCCAGAACTTCCACCAAGTGCTTCGTGATCTCGATCCAGACCTGCTTGCGAGCTCTGGGCGGATTTGGCGAATGAGCGTTGGATCTTGCACGCAGCGCTGATAGCCGGCCCATGCGAATGCATCTAGCGAACGGGATGGCTCGTTCGCTCGGCTTCCAGTGGCCGCACGAACCAGGCCGGCCAGTACCCGGTCATGAGCAAGCTGCGCGGCTTGCTCCGATATACCTAGCAACGCCAACTCCGAAATAATTGATTCGTACGGCATGCCATCGCGTTCGCGTTCCAGAATGGCTGAGACGACGTGTTCGAGGCTGACCCCAGCGGGTAGCTCAACGGTCATGTCTTCGGTCCAGCGGTCTGCAGTCATCGTAGGCCTGCCCAACGTACTGGTGTTCAGCTGCGGGCACCAGAGGGAGCGCTCTGCACGACCGACAAGCCCGTCAGCGGCAACGCCTAGTTAGTCAGCGCGAAGCAGACACGGATTTAGAACTGCAAGAATGGTTGCGTGCACCAAAGAGGCCACTCGCCACCCTCTCTGATGGGCTGGCACAAAGTCTGAGTGCGCCCAGTGGGGAATGGGTATGTTTCGTGTAGCGCGCTATCCAGACGGAGCCCTTTCCGCCCAACGTCGTTCTTCGTCAGCTTCGGCTCCGCCATGCTCGGCCGAAAGTACCACGCTAACGCTTGGGAAGCGCCTGTCTGCGTTACCACTGAGGTTTAAACTGCGAGCGCATCAGATCAAGCAGACCTGGCAGGAGGCAAAGCCGCGGCCGTGGCGGAGCCGAAACGACCGCGAGAAGCAACCCACGAGGACGGATGCCGTCAGGTTCAAACCTGAGTTACGCAGGCTTCGTCATCTTCATCGGTCAAGGCTTTGCGCGCGGCGATGGCTTCCGGGCAGTCGCCAGCCTCTGCGATCGTTCGCAATGTCCGCAAAGCTGCTTGGTGTGACGAGTAGCGAAGCAGGCCCACGAGGCGCAGCTGCAGATTCGGAGCAACCTGTTGCACGTGTTGGAGCGTCTTCTCCGGGCCGAGAGACTGAAGCATGGAGTCCAACGCGGGCCAAGAGAGTTCGGGGTCGACGAGGCACTCGAGCAAGCGGTCTAAAACGAGCTCGCCGCGGAAGTAGCCAAGGTTAGAAACGGCAGCGACGCGGACACTGTGTTCCGGATGGTTGGAAAGAGAGATGAGCGACCGAGGTGAGAGGTCTCGCCCTGCCCGTTCGAGTGAGACGGCGAGTTGCCCCAGTTCACGAACCGCTTCTTCGGGCGACGCAGCCTTGCGCGCGGCGCTAACATTGGCGTCAAAGGCGCGGCGCAAGCGACGTTTGAGTCGAGCCATTCCCGCCGGAAGGCACGCCATGCACACACAGTCGAACTTGTGCGACGTGTCGGGGGTTTCAAGCCAACCAACGTCCTGTCGAATGCTAGCGATCCTTCGAATCTCGGCACGTGTGATGCTTCGAGGAACCAAGACTTCGGCTCCCCAAGGTTCGCGGAGAACAGTGGCTATCATTCGACGAAGGGGCCCGAACCGTTTGGCCCCACCGAACGGACCGGCGTACACGGGTTCGTGTGCTGGTAATGAAAAGTAGACCGCAGTATCCGCTTCACGCCCCCGTGTAGCGAATTCGGCGTGAGCAGCCACTCTAATGCGCATGACGAAGAGCGAAGTGTGGCGCGAGCGGGTGGAGGCGTGGCGAGCGAGCGGAAAGAGCGCGGCGGAGT
>JBMOMJ010000044.1:88297-102547 GCA_049324695.1 Myxococcota bacterium | reverse complement strand
TCCCAGCGCGACTCGGGAGGAAATGTTGCGCGTGGCGCTCCGGGTGCTCACGGCCTAGCACCGGCCTTCGTCCATTCGAGCGACAGGAGCGCCCAGCCTCCACGAGATGTGATGAATCCTCAGCCCATGTGGGTCAACGCGCGTCGTGCTCATAGACCCAGCCCAGTTGGATGGGAGAAAACCCGAATGCATCGCATGGGCTAGCGGCTCGCGGCCGAAGCCTTCAACGGCAGCAACGGGAACTACGCCACCCAAGAATGACGTGGAGTGACACTTTCACAGCGTTAGCACTGGGGCCGCGGCTGACGGTTCCTCGGAGCTTCGAACCTATGCCTGGCAGACAACAGGCGTGAGCAGATGCCGCTGGGCGGTGAAGTTCACTCGCCCAGTGCGCGGCTGAGTTGTTCGGCGAGCGCTTTGCCGTCGTCGCCGCTGAGCTTGCCGGTGGGCCAGCGGATCCCCAAACCTTGGCCTTCATCCGGCTTGGGAATGATGTGGAAGTGGACGTGGAAGACGGCTTGGTGCGCGGCGGAGCCGTTGTTCTGAAGAACGTTATACGCGGCGGCACCCGAGACGGTTTTGACAGCGCGGCAAAGACGCGGGAGGACACGACCGATGGCGGCCGCGGAGTCGTCCGAGAGGGCGTCCAAGGTTTCGGCCGGTTCTTTCGGAATGACGAGTACGTGGCCGCGGCTGAGCGGGTTGATGTCCAAGAACGCGAGAACGTGAGCGTCCTCGTAGACCTTGTGGCATGGGATTTCGTTGCGCAAGATCTTGCTGAAGATCGTTTCGGCCATGGGCCATTCTTAGCACTCTGATCCAAGCTCGAAACCAGGCTTGTCACGAAGGTCTTCCGCCATGCTGAAATTGAGCTCGGTTCTCGGAAATTCGCAGCGCCTGGATGGCGGAGCGATGTTCGGCAATGCACCGCGCGCGCTGTGGAGTCGCTGGCTCCCCCCGGATGAGCTCGGGCGGGTGCCGCTCGCATGTCGCGCGTTTTTGGTGGAGGACGCTGAGCGGCGGGTGTTGATCGAGACGGGGATCGGTAGTTTTTTCGAGCCGACGCTGCGTGAGCGCTACGGGGTGTTGGAGGATCGGCACGTGCTGCTCGAGTCACTGGCGCGGCTCGGTGTCGATCCGGCGAGCATCGACTGGGTGATTTTGAGCCATCTGCATTTCGATCATGCAGGTGGGCTGTTGGCGCCCTACGCAGCGGGCGCCGCGCCGAGTCTGTTGTTTCCACGCGCTCGCTTCGTAGTGAGCCAGCAGGCATTCGAGCGCGCGGAGCATCCCCACGCGCGGGACAGAGCGTCGTTCATTCCGGAGTTGCCGGCCTTGTTGAAGGCGAGTGGTCGTCTCGAGCTCGTGGCACAACCCGAAGACCTGACGCGCCTACTGGGTAAGCGTTTCAGTGCACGGCTGACCTTTGGGCACACGGTTGGCATGCTGCACACGCTGGTGAGCGGTGAACGCGGCTCGGCTTTCTTCTGCGCCGATTTGGTGCCGGGCAGCGCGTGGGTGCATCTGCCGGTCACGATGGGTTACGATCGCTTTCCAGAGCTCTTGATCGATGAGAAGGCAGCCATTTTCGCGGAGCTCGAGGCGCGCGGAGGTTATTGCTTGTTCACTCACGATCCAGAGTACGCCGCCGCCAAGCTCCAGCGTGATGCACGCGGCCGCTACGTAGTCGAGCAGCCCGCGCGTGAGCTCAGGGGCTGGGATTTGGATGAAACGGCGTCGCCCGCCGAAACGGCGTTGCCCGCCGAAAGCGCATGAATCACGCGGGACTCGGTGCTCCACGCGTCAGTGTGCTGATCCCGGCGTACAACGCGGCGGGCACGTTGGCGACCACGCTGGAGAGTGTGCGGCGCCAAACCCTGGGGAATTGGGAGTGTGTTGTGGTCGACGATGGTTCGACGGACGGCACCGCAGAAGTGATCTCCGAGTCACTCGCAGCGACGCGCGGATTCGCAGCTGCACAAGTGAGCACCTCGGCATCGTGGGTGCGTTGAATCGTGGCCTGGCCGAGTGCCGCGGCGAATTCGTGGCGCGCCTCGATGCGGACGATTTCATGCACCGGCGCCGACTGGAGCGCCAATACGCCTTCGCGCTTTCACACCCGGAACTCGCAGCACTTGGCTGCCATGTCCGGTTGGTGCCGCGCACAGCGGAGGCGGGCGGCCGCCGCAACTACGAGCGCTGGCTCAATTCGCTGACGAGCGAGAGCGAACTACGCGCGGATCGCTTCGTCGAGTGCCCTCTGGCACATCCAAGCTTGTTCGTTCGGCGCGACGTCTTCGCGGCGTATCCCTATCGCGATGTGGAATGGGCGGAAGACTATGATTTGATTTTGCGCTTCTTCGAGGGCGGCCTGCGCGTTGGCGTCGTGCCCGAGGTGCTGCTGTTCTGGCGCGAAAGCGCCGAGCGGCTCTCGCGTGTGGATTCACGTTATGGGCTGCCGCGCTTCGTGGCATGCAAGGCGCATTTTCTGGCCCGGAGCTTCCTCACAGGCGGTGCGGACTATGTGTTGTGGGGCTACGGCGATACGGGACGAAGCTTGGCGCGTGCTCTAGCTCTGCACGGCAAGCGGCCGAGCCACATCGTGGAGCTTCATCCCGGTCGCATCGGGCAGCGCATCGCCAACGCACCCGTAATCGCGCCGCAAACGTTGACTGAACTTTCGCCTCGACCATCGCGAATCATCGCGTCGGTGTCCGGGGCTAGCGCCCGCGGCGAAATCCGAGCTCGCTTGGACGGGTTCGGCTTCGTCGAAGACCGCGACTATGTGTGCGCCGCGTAGACGCCACACGCTGCTCGTTGCACTACCAGCGCGCGCGCTTGATCGGGATGTGAATCGTGAACAACACGACGACCAACACGCCGACGGCCGCGAAGATCCACAGTAGGCCCTCGAGGAAGCCGAAGATGGCGGCGAGCAAGAATAGAAGGAGATACGACTCCTTCATGGTGAGCTTTTTCAGGTAACTCCAGGTAGAGGTGCTGCGCTGTACTTCACGGCGCGGTTTGTACGCCTCGAACCACCAGTAGAAACCCAGCCCGTGTTTGGCTTTGCAATGCCAATGCACCGAGGCGTAGAAGAACGAAACCACGCCCGCAAACGTGCCTAGGATGAGGTACAGCGGCTCGTGGTGCACGTAGGTGCTGAGGTTGTAGCCGACCGAAATCATCAGAGCGGCGTTCAAAATCTCATCGCATACCGAGTCCAGGTAGGCGCCGTACTCCGAGTTTTGGTGGCGCACGCGAGCGAGCTCACCGTCGATTCCGTCGATTACGCTGTTCGCCTGCATCAGCGCGGTACCGATGATGGTGTTCTGATAGCCGCCGAGGAAGACGAACACGATGCCCACCGCGCCCACGAGAAAAGCAAAAATGGTGGTTTGGTTGGGGGTGACCTTCGTGTCGAGCAGCAGGTAGCTGAGGCGAATCGAAATAGGGCGATTCAAGTACTTGGCAACCAGACCACCCGGGCGCCATTGAAGTCGCTTGAGCAAACCGAAGCTTGCAGCTTTGGCGGCTTCGGCATCGCTGATCTTGGCAAAGTAGCCCTCCGGCACTGTGCTCGCTTCGAGCTTCGGAGCAACCTTTTGATTCAATGCCGTTACGAACGACTGAGCGTCGGCAAACGCTTGCGCGTCGAGTTCGGCCGCGCGCGGCGCCACTGCCGAACCGAGCACCAGCGCCGGGAACGGAGTGCCATTCCCTTCCACCGCGAGTGTGCGCAAGCTGCCCGCGTCCACGCTGCCAGCCTGCTCGACGAAAGCTTCCAACGCGAGGTGCTCGGCTACCCAGTCGCTGAACGCGAGCACCACCGGGCCACTCGTCTGGCGCAAGCGCGCTGCAAGCTCGGGGCGGGTGACGACCTCGATGTCCTGAACGCCGTGAGCCGCCAGCGACTTCTGCCAGCGTTCGACCAAGCCCAGACCACCCACTCGAAAGGTAGGCTCCGGCTCCGAGCGGATAATAAAAGCGCGCATTGTCATGGGCTTATCGGCCGCATCCCATACCAGGGGGCCGCCGACGACGCCACACAATCCAGGGCAGCTCCGACGTAGCGGCTCGCTGCTCGAACGCCTCGCGCGATCGCCTTCTAGGCCAGCGCCGCAGCCACCAACGCTTTGGCTTCGGCCACGATGCGATCGAGATGCTCCGGGCTCGAGAAGCTTTCCGCGTAGATTTTGTACACGTTTTCGGTGCCTGAGGGGCGCGCGGCGAACCAACCGTTTTCGGTGGTGACCTTCAAGCCGCCAATGGCGCCACCTGCTGGCGCTTCCGTCAGACGCGCCAAAATTGGCTCTCCGGCGAGCGACTCGGCTTTCACGGCCGCGGGTGACAACGCCTTCAGCTTGGACTTCTCGGCCGGCGTCGCCGGTGCGTCCAGGCGCACGTAATAGGGAGTTCCGTGGCGCTGAATGAGCTCCTTATAAATTTCGCCGGGCTCTTTGCCAGTGACGGCCATCATTTCGGCGGCGACCAACCCCAAAATCAAACCATCTTTGTCCGTCGTCCAGGCAAAGCCGTCGCGCCGCAAGAAGCTGCCGCCCGCGCTTTCCTCGCCGCCAAACGCAAGCGCACCTGTCATCAACCCGGGCACGAACCATTTGAAACCAACAGGCACCTCGGCAACCTGGCGCCCGAGAGCATGAGCGACGCGATCGATGAGACCGCTGCTCACCAGGGTCTTGCCGACGCGCGCATCGGCGCTCCACTTCGGCCGATGTGTGAAGAGGTACGAAATCGCGACGGCTAGATAGTGGTTGGGATTCATCAAGCCGAGCGATGACGACACGATGCCGTGCCGATCCGCGTCGGGATCGTTGCCGATCGCAACGTCGAAGCGATTTTTGAGCGCTACCAGCTTGGCCATGGCGAAAGCGCTCGAGCAATCCATGCGGATCTTGCCGTCGTGATCGACGGTCATGAAGGCGAAGCGCGGATCGACGGCGGGATTTACCACCTCCAGATCCAAGCCCCAGCGTTCCGCGATCATCGGCCAGTAGTGCACGCTGGCGCCGCCCAACGGATCTACCCCAATTTTGATCTGCGTCGTGCGAATCGCTTCCAGATCGATGACTGAACCGAGGTCGTTGACGTAGCTTTCGGCGATGTCGATCGCGCGCGTAGTTGCCGCTTTGAGCGCTGCTTCGTGGGTGGTGCGGCGCACGTCGCGGCAGCCGTCCGCAAGTAGCTGATTTGCGCGGTCTTGAATCCAGCCGGTCGCGTTGGTGTCGGCTGGGCCACCGTTCGGCGGGTTGTACTTGAAGCCGCCGTCTTCGGGCGGATTGTGCGACGGAGTCACCAAGATGCCGTCGGCGAGACCCGTTGTGCGCCCGCGGTTATAGCTGAGGATGGCGTGCGACACCGCGGGTGTCGGCGTAAAGCCGTCGTTGGCTTGAATGAACGTCTCGACGCCGTTCGCGGCCAGCACTTCGAGCGCAGTGCGCTCTGCAGCGGGCGACGTCGCGTGAGTATCCTTGCCGAGATAAAGCGGACCTTCAGTTCCGGCTTGCTTGCGGTACTCGCAGATGGCCTGAGTGATCGCCAGGATGTGCGCTTCGTTGAAGGCGCGCGCGAGTGAAGAGCCGCGGTGGCCGCTCGTTCCAAAGCTCACGCGCTGCTCCGGCTCGGAGACGTCGGGTCGCTCGTCGTAGTAAGCGGCGATCAGACGCGCCGGATCAATGAGGAGCTCGGGAGGTGCGGGTTTTCCAGCAAGAGGGTGGTTCGACATGGGCGTGGGTGCGTGCGTCGTCGTCGCGCTCGCTTCACGGCGCACCATAGTCTCGAGCCGCCGCCACCAAAAGATCTCACTCCGAGATCGCGCGAGTCTCCGGACGGGACGCCTGGGTGCTGGGGCGGAGCCATCACGGCGGCGCGCAATCCATTGAATTTATTGAGGAACGCTGGTCGATGCAGCTTGGCACGTTTTCTGAAGAAGGGAGCCCGTCACGCAAGCGGCACGAGCCGTGAGCCAGCCAGGAAATGAGAATGAAAAGTCCCCGAGAGATTCAGAGCATCGCCAACATTTTGGGAGGCGTTCCAATTCTAGGTGTCGTGCCAGGTAGCCCCGCCGAGCTTTCCGGACTGCGCTACGGCGACATCGTTCTTTCATTGAACGGCGTTGCCACCAATACGTTCGAAGCATTCTTGAACGCACACGACACGAGCACTGGTGAGCTCGCCATCGAGGTGTTTCGTGATGGCTTGCGGCTCGCCTTGAAGATGAACGTGCCTGCGCGTCGCCGCGTGGGGAAGCCGGCCCCGGTCGGCGCAGCCTGCTGATGCCTCAGAGCGGCGCTTCGAAGCTCGCCGAAGCAACGTGCGATTCACGCAACGTCACGCGCAACGAATGGATCTCGGTGCTGCCCGAACCGAGCTTCCCCGCACGCAGCCGCTCCACCATCCTGTCGAACACGAAGCGAGCCAAGAACTCAGTTGTCGTATTTTTTCCCTGAAACGCGGGCATTTCGTCGAGGTTCCGATACTCGATTTCGGAGAGCAGCTCACTCAGCGCAACCGACGCGCGCCCGATGTCGATGACGACGCCTTCGGGCCCGAGATCCGGACGCCTAAACTCTACGTCGACGACGTAGGTCGCTCCGTGCAGACGTTGAGCAGGCCCGAATAGCTCGCCGCGAAAGCTGTGAGCGATCATCACGTAATTACGAACCGAAACGCTGTACATCTAAATCACTGCTCCGAGTAAACCACCAATTGGCAGAGCCGCCCGCTCTCCGCGTGCACGAGCTCCGGCATCACGCGCGGAAGGTCTTCGAAGGCGCACTCTCCGTCAATTAGAGAGTCGAGTGCGGGCTCACTCAAAAGCTCGAGAGCCAGCGCGCGCCGCTCGCGGTGAGTGAAGCGCCGGCGTGCGTTGCGACTCACCTCACCCACTTGCGATGCACACACGCCGAGGCGACGTGAATGGAAGCTTCCGCCCAGCGGGAGCTCGACGCTTTGGTCGCCAAACCAGCTCAACTCGATGAGCGCCGTGTCGTTCGCACAAAGCTCGAGCGCCGTAGCCAGCGCACGTGGGTTGCCGCTCGCATGAAACACCACGTCACGATGGCGCCGCGCCAAGCCCGGTTCTGAGAAGGAAACTCCGAGCGTCTGCGCCAACTCCGCGCGCGCGGGTCGGCGATCGACGAGCTCTACGTCGACGCCCGCAAGCTGGCGCGCCAAAAACGCAACCAGTGCACCCAGCACGCCTGCTCCAACCACGCTCACGCGATCGCCAATTAGTGGCCGCGCGTCCCACAACGCGTTCAGCGCGGTTTCCATGTTGGCAGCAAGCACCGCGCGGCGCGCCGGAAGCTGCTCCGGCAGGGCGATCACGGCGCTGGCCGGAACGACGTACGCCGATTGATGTGGATACAAGCAGTGCACGAGCCGCCCTCGGAGTTCGAGAGGCCCCGACTCCACGCAACCAACGCTCGAGTACCCGTATTTCACGGGAAACGGGAATTCACCCGCTTGAAACGGGCAGCGCATGGTGTGCACTTCGCTGGCAGGCACGGCCCCGCGCCAAACCAACGACTCGGTGCCGCGACTCACACCGCTGAAGTGAGTTCTCACTAGGACTTCGCCGTCCGTCGCCTGAGCCAGCGCTTCTTCACGCAGCTCGCCGCGCTCTGGACCCGTGAGCCACAGAGCTCGCGCACTGCTGATTGCGGAAACAGAACTCACGAGAGCCGTGTGCGATCTAACATGAACGGGCCCTGAGCAACATGGACTCTCGCCCCGAGCTTCGACCGGATGCGCTGCAAAGCTGGAGCCGCTGGCACGCGCTCGTGGCGTTGGCAGCGGCTGTCGCAGCGGCGTTCAGCGCCGAGTCGTCGTTGTTTGGGCTGGCGGCGGCAAGCTCGCTGCTGACTCTGGTGTGGGTTGGGCGGGGCCAGTACACGCCCAGCGGAGCCTTCGGGCCTGCCAATTGGCTCACGTTGGCCCGCTTGGGTGGCATCGTGGCGTTGCCGTGGTTGCCAGCCGTCGCAATGGGTCCGGCGCTGCTTGCGTTCTTGGCGCTAGATGGGCTGGATGGCTTCGTCGCGCGCAAAACTGGCGCGAGTTCGGTCTTCGGCGCGCACTTCGACATGGAGACCGACGCCGTGTTCGTTGCCGCGACGAGCCTCGAGCTGTTCACGCGCGGCGTGCTCGGTGCTTGGGTGCTGCTCGCTGGCGGCCTGCGTTACGCATATGTGCTGTGCTTGTGGTGTTGGCGCGCTCGTCGCGGGGACGCTCCGCGCTCACGATGGGGGCGCTACGCATTTTTTGTTTTGGTGTTGGGCCTGAGCGCGCCGTGGATGCTCGGAACTGCGGTGGGCGCGGCTGCAGCAGCGTTTGGCTGCGCCGTGGTCACGTTGTCGTTCGCCCGCTCGTTCTATTATTCCTATTCGCGCGGCTAACGGCGGCTTCCAAAGCCACCAGGGCAGCTTCGAATTCTGCCGCAACGCGAGACCACGCGCGCGGAGGCACGGCATGTTTCCACGCCGCGAGCCTGCGACGCTCGAGCTCGCCCGGGTCGCGCGCCAAACGGACACAAGCGGCGGCGAGTCCGGCAGCGTCGGCAGTGAGCTCCCCGCCCCACTCCGAACGAACGTGGTGCTCCACGTTGCCCCCCGCGCGCGCCAGGATCGGCACGCCCAATGTTCGCGCCTCGGCCAAGGCCATGCCGTAGGCTTCCATCCACGACGCCGAGACGCACACATGGTGACGCACGAAAGCCGCGCAGAGCTCCGCCGGCGAAAGGCAACCCAAGAAGTCCACCCGCTGCCGAAGCGCCGCTTCGCGCTGCACCAAGCGAACGCAAGACTCTGCGTAGGCCGTGTCCACTCCGAGCTCCCCGGCGATATCGAGCGTGAACGAATCGGACGGCGACAAGCGGCTCGACAAGCTGGTGAGAAGCTCCAGGATGCCTTTGCCGGGAACGACGTGGGCGACCAAAAGTGCTCGCAGCCCGACGGCAGCACTCGGCAGCGAAACAGCGCGTTCGAGCTCGCAGCCGGGTTCCAGCACGCAACAACGAGAGGCAGCGAGCCCACAGCGCACTAGTACTTCGCGCATGAATTCGCTCGTGACAATCACTGCGTCACTCGTCGCCACAGCTCGAGCTTCGCACTCGTCGAGCTGGTCGATCAGCGAGTCGCCGGTGTGCACCAAGGACGGCAAGTAGTGAGCCAGAAGACCGACGAAGCGCGCACCCAGACTCCGGGCGCGTTCGGCGAGTTCGGCGTGCTGGGCAAGGTACAGGCTATCGATGATTACCCAGCGTGTGCCGCCCGCCACACAATGCCGGTCGAGCTCGCTGGGATCGACTGCGACGAGATCGACACCGCGCGCGTGGAGTTCACGCACCAGCGCGGCGTTGTAACGTGTGCCGCCGCTCGCATGTCCGCCCAGGGCGGGCACGACGAACACGAACGCGGTCACTCGCTACCCGGGTGCGTTCCGAAGCGTTCGCCAGGCACCAACTCACAGTCGAACAGCACGTCTTCGCCGAGCTCGAAGCGCTGCGTGCGCGGGCGCAGCGCGCGCGTGAGATCGCTGAGCGCCGGAAGACACAGCCCTGGCACTCCCGCGCCAACCAGCAGCGGAGCCACAGTGAGATGCAGGCGATCGAGCGCACCCTGGGATAGAAATCGAGAAATCGTGACCCCCCCTCCCTCGATGAAAATCCAACGCTTGCCGCGGGCGCGCAGCGCGTTCAGCACGGCATTCGGCGATAGCCCTGCGGAACTTCCGGGCACCTCGATGATCTCGACACCGGCTGGATAAGTACGCTGTCGAGCGCAACCGGCGGCGCACACGATCCAAGTTGGCGCCAGGCCATCATTGAAGAGCCGTCGCTGGGGTGAGACTCGCAGCTGCGGATCGAGCACCACACGTACGGCGTTGCGCCCCGGCACGAGCCGCGTCGTCAGCTCGGGATCGTCGCACTCGGCGGTACGGGCGCCGATCACAATGATGTCGCAGAGCGCGCGCAAGCGATGCAGGTGCAGCAGGTTTTCTTGGCCGGTGATGTAACGAGACGCACCGCTCTCCGTCGCGATGCGCCCGTCCAAGCTCTGCCCCAAGTGAGCGATGGTCAAACTCGCAGCATTCGGCCGCAGACAGAGCGGTAGGTACAAACGCAAAACCTGATCCGCTGCCGCTGAAGCACGCGCACGCAACGAAAAGGATTGCCCCGGCTCGATGCACAGCAAGGCGCGCTCGGCAGGAACGCTGACGATCTCACCACGCGCGTCGAAGGCGAAACCAGTGCGCGCGCCCGCGCCGCGATCGGCTTGCACCCAGCGTGTGACTCCAACTACCAAACGAAACGCATCGGCGGCATCGAGTTCATTACGGAGCTCGTGTTGCAGCGTCATCCCGGCACTCCAACGCGCGGCGGCGACATTGCCTCCAACAGAGTCGGCAAGAAGCTCGCGAGCGGCGCCACCGGCTCAGCTAGGTTGGGCCGCAAGCTGGGACGGTAGCCGCGCGCGTACCACGGCTCCAAAAGCTGACGCCGCCGGCTAATGACGTGCACCGGAACCGAGCGGCGCTTGCTGTGTGCAGTCGCCTTGGGAATGGGTTGGTGGTCGCCGAGCACGAAGACGAGCGCGTCGTTCTTCAAACGTTCGCCGAGGTAGCGAGCGAGCACCGACAAATCGTAGCGGATCGAGCTCAAGTAAGCTTCACGAACCGCGTTCGAGCCGACCAGGCGCGTGTCGAAGTGAACCTTCGGCATGCGATTGAAGATGTCCCCATCGCTGAGATGATTCCAATCTTCCACGACGCGCGGCTGCTCGCTCCAGGGCGCATGGCTGGAGACCAACGCGTACGTGATGAACAGAGGTCGCGTAGCCGTCTCTACTTCCTTGCGATGAATCACGTCGAGCACGTATTGATCCGGCATCGGCGCCCACGAAAACTTTGGGCCACGGTAACCCAAATCGAAGGCGGCATAACGTGCTTCGAAGCGAAGATAGTCTCGCTCTGGCCAGGGACGGGTGGTGCCGGGCTGAACCAAGACGGTGCGATAACCAGCGCGCTTGAAAAAATCGGCGATGGTCGGCGGCTCCTCCGCCTTCACTAGGGCCAGCTGAGCTTCGTCGCGGGTTTGCACCGCGGTGGCCAGCGTTGCTTGCGCCAACCAGGAACTTCCGCCGTAAACCGGCGAATCCAACAGGCCGGTCGCTACGCTGTAGCCGCTCGCTTTCAAGGCGGCGTCGAAGTCATCGAGCGCTGCCTGCATCGGCGGCGAAGTGAGCTCCGGATCAAAAACGGTTACGCCGTAGGACTCGACCAGAAAAACGAATACCGGCAACGATTCGAGGCGCGCCAACGAGTTCGGCGCACTCTGCAAGCGATTGGCGATCGCACGCACCTCGCGCAGCTTGACCTCGCGATAGCCCGACACGTGCAGGAGGAAGTCGGCCTCGTCGACGACACGCGGCACGATGCTGGAGGCAAACATGCCGCTGAACTGTTCGTCGCCATGCGCCTTCGGCCCAAACGGCGACAGCACCACCAGCGCCAGCACCACGCCGAAGAACAGGGAGCGGCGCTTCGCGTCACTCATGAACGAGTGCGCCTCGCGAAGCGCCCAGCGAATTGCGTAAACCAGCGCAACCACCAGAAGCACGCTTGCGACCGCACCCAGCACGAACACCGCGTGGCTACTCGTCGCCCACAAAAGGCGTACGAGCTCGGGCAGCTGCGGCAGATCCAGATAAGCGTTGAACGGCCGGTGAAAGTAGTTCTGTTGAATGCCGTCGCCAAAACGCAGCACGCGGATCAAACAAACGCCAAACACCAGCAGCGGCAGGTGCCAACGCGGCAAGCGCCAACCGCGAAGCTGCGCCAACGCAAACAACGCGAACAGCAGCGTGACGTCCGAGGAAGGCCACAGGTAGGAGAGCTTGGTTTCGTCTCCTGGAAAACGCAGGTTCACGAGCGCGCTCAAAAAGAGCCATGCGACCACGAAGCGCGCGCAAGCTTTCGCCATCACCTCTTTGGAGCTTACACCGATGGCCGACAGAACGGAGCGCAACATTCGCGCTTTTCAGCGGCGCACACCCCGAAATCACGCGCAATTCGCCTCACTAGGAGCCACTCGACGCAGGTCGCTGAGGAGGCGGGTTAAATGCTCGAAGTAACGCCTGCCACCCCTCCGGATTGCCGCTGACCGTCAGCTCCCCACGCGCGCACAGCAGGTCAGCCGATTCGCCCAGAAAGAGCCAACGCTGAAAGCTCTCGAATGATCCTTCGACGTTCACGTCGGCGCGAGTCGCCTCGCGTTCGAAGACGCCTAGGTAGTTGGGCTCGAAAACCAGCTCGAATGCGCGTTCACCAACGCGAAAGCCAGCGCTCAACGTCAAGCCGCCGCGGTAACGCCGCTTCATGGAGAGCAATCCCCAAGCGATGTTCACGACGTCGTCCGGCGCTGGGCGACCGAGAAAACGGCCACCCCAACGCCCGAGCTCCATGATTACGGGTTCGAGTGCGCGGCCCTGCTCAGTGAGCGCATAGACGTCGGCGCGAGCTGGTGACGGCGCGGCCCGACGCTCCACGATGCCAGCGGCCGTGAGCTCGCGCAGACGCTTGGCCAGCAGGTTCGTCGTGATCCCGGGAAGTTCGTCCAACAGATCCGAGTAACGGCGTGGTCCGAGCAGCAGATTGCGAACCAAAAGCAGCGTCCAGCGTTCGCCGATGCGATCGAGCGCACGCGCCACGCCGCAGAACTGCCTGTAACTCTTTGGCTTTTCTTGAATTTCCATCAACTATTAGATTTTAAAGTTGATACTATCTTAAAGTAAAGCATAGTGAGCACATGGTCAACGCACCGTTCGTCGCAGCAGCCATGTCCACCATTGCGATCGCCCTGGCGATCTTTTTCGTTTGGGCCGTCGAACAATCGACCCCGAATCCCAGCCGTGAGCAACGCCGGCAACGGCGCTTGCGCGCTGCGCTGGGCGCGTTCGGCTGGCTCGCACTGACGGGGGTTCTCGCTGCCAGTGGTGTGTTCGCGCGCTTCGAGCTTCGTCCCCCGCCGCTCATGCTCATGATGGCGGCCATCTTGGTTGTTTCTGTTGCGCTCGGCTTGTCACGTGTGGGCGCAGAACTATCGCAGTTGCCTCTGCCCGTCTTGATTGGTTGGCAGGCGTTTCGCTTCCCGCTCGAGCTCGTCATGCACGAAGCAGCGAACGTCGGTCTCATGCCAAGCGTGATGTCCTATTCTGGCCGCAACTTCGACATCGTGAGCGGTGTTAGCGCGTTGGTGTTGGCGCTGGCGCTCGCTCGCTTTCGCGTGCCTCGCGGTGTCGTGATCGCGTGGCAGGTGCTGGCCAGCGCGTTGCTCTTGAACATCATGGTCGTAGCCATCCTGGCGACTCCCCTGTTCCACGCCTTCGGCGAAGACCAAGTCAACACCTGGGTGGCATACTTCCCGTACGTTTGGTTGCCGGCAGTCATGGTCTCCACGGCGGTGCTCGGCCACATCGTCATCGCGCGAAGGCTGCTGGCGGAGCGCCGCAGCGGCAGCCTGAGCGGAGCCGTTCAGGTGCCGCGCCCTCAGTGATTGGCGCCGCGCGGAGTCGACGTCGTTGCGGAGAAGTCCTGCCAGTTGTCGTTCATATCGCGACCATCCGGAACGCGACTGATGGAGGTGCCGAGCGTTGGTGCCAAAGCTGGCGCACCCTCCACGAACGCGTTGGTAGCGTTGCCGTAGCCCAACGCGTCGATGATGACAGCGTTGGCAGTGCGCAACGCCAAACCACCTGCTTGCAGCGCGAGCACGCCGTTCACGCCGCCGCCGAGGCTCATGTCACTCGTGCCCGCAAAGCTCGCGCCTGCCAGCAGCAGGAAGCCTTTACCGGCGATGACGTCGCTGCTCGAGAACGTGTGCAGAAGCACATCGCTGGTGCCGGAAGCTGCGCGATACACCAGCTCGTAGCCATTCAGTGCTTGAGCCACTGCGCATGAGTTGTACAGCTCCACGAACTCGTCTGCCGGGCTCACGCTGCTGCCCACTTGGATCTCGTTGATGACCAGTCCACACTTGGTTTGAGTTGTGCCGCCGCTTCCGAGGGCACCGCCTTGCGCCGCTGTTTTTCCGCCGCCTCCGTCGACACCGCCGTTCGCTGCACCACCGTTTGCTGCACCACCGTTTGCTGCACCACCGTTTGCTGCACCACCGCTTGCTGCACCACCGCTCGTTGCACCGCCGTTTGCTGCACCACCGCTCGTTGCACCGCC
>JBMOMJ010000044.1:0-88197 GCA_049324695.1 Myxococcota bacterium | reverse complement strand
TTGCTGCACCACCGCTCGTTGCACCGCCGTTTGCTGCACCACCGCTCGTTGCACCGCCCTCGCCTTCGCTTCCGGCGGCTCCGCCGATCGGCTCTGCTCCTGCACTTCCGCCGAATGACGCCGTCAGACCGCCTGCCGTGTCACTTCCTCCTACGAGCGCACCCGCGGATGCAGAATCGTTGGACGTCCCGCCCTGGGATCTACCGCCGGACGCCGTGCCGCCCGCAGCCAGCGAGCCACCGCTCGATTGCACCAGCGCCGCCGCGCCTCCGCTGTTCGAGCTCGCTCCGCCGCGCGCCGAGTCGCTGAATGCCTCGCCGCTGCCGCATGCGGATACGGCCGTGCCCACTGCGAGCGCGAACCACATAGCCGAGCTTCTGGCCATTGACCCAAGCTACTCGTACGTCACGACCGAGCTCTATAGGATAAGCGTCAGCCCAGCGCTGCCGTCTCCCTATGAGGTTTGTTGCGACGTAGCGCAGGACAGCTGAGCTCCGGGTTGGTCAAAATTTGGCCACCCAGCGGCCGGCACGCGACGATTTCGCGCATGCGCAGCTCCTGCGAAGTCTGTATGAATTTCCTCGCCCCCGAGCGGCTCGAGCTGAGCCGCGGCGAAACTCAGGAATTCGTGTTTGGCACGCGCAGCGTCACGCTGTGTAACACGCACGCCCACATCGTCCGCGCGTTACGCGTGACGACGTTGGGTGCACTTCGAGATCTGTTCAGAGAAAACGCGGGCCAACGCTCGTTGTTACCGCGGCGGCAAAGCACAGAGCTTGCGTCGAGCGATGAACGACGTCGCTGGGGTCGCCGCGCCAGCGATCGGCCCAGCGCCTGACGCGCTCAGCGCCGCTGACCGGCGGCGCGCAAGGAGAGCGGTGCGATCTCGGCTAGACCAGCGAGGTACCCGGCTGCACGGATTCGCACATGGCTGCCTGGCTCATCGGCGAAGGCACGCAAGTCGCTCACGTGCTCCTCGATTTCGCCCTCGATTTTGAAGACCTCCGCCATGTCCTCGGCGCGACAAAGCTCGGCTTCCTGCGATTGCCAGCCGGTGAGCTCTTCGTCGACGATGCGCTCGGCGACGAGTGATTCGAGCTCACCGAGAACGAACGCTGACGTGCTGGTGGTCGCCTCTAGCCGAACACGCAACCCCACGTTCGCGGCAACTCGAAAGAGCGACGCCAGCGTGGGGCCCAACGCGGCGTGCGCCGATGCGGTCGAGGTCGCAGCGTGCATGCGCGCGAGGAAAGGTCGACCAGAGCCGTTGATGAGGCCTGCGGCGCGCTCGAACAGATAGCGTGCTGCCATGGCGCCGCGCCGCTCGCTGGTTCGCAAGCGACCGAGCTCATGACGCAATTGAACTCGCTCTGCGAAGCCTTCCATCACCGCGCGGAAGGCCCGCCGGCGATCGTGCTCCGTCGAATACAAGTCGATGGCTTGGTCGCTCACCATGACGACGAGCGAAGCGCCCGTGCGCGCCGCCAGTGTGGACCAGGCCGCAACTTCCTCGGCGCTTACCTGCAGCGCGCTCCGCACATTTTCGGACAACTTGCTGACGTCGATGCTGAGCAAGTGCAGCTCTTCGCGTGCCGCGCGCTGGCTCGCCTTGGACAACCCAACTCCGTTCAAAGCACGACTCAAAGGCGGTTGGCTAAAGCTAGGAGCCAAGATCGAAGACATGTGCATTGGTGAAGCAAGGCCTAGGCCAATGTGCCGTCCGCACTTTCGAGCGCTTTTCAGGCTGGCCAAATCCGCTCGGGGTATCTGCTGACCCGCAGTTCGAGGTCTCGATTGACCCATCAGGGTCTGGCGGAACCCGCCTGCGCAGGTTTGCGTGCAGACGGCGGATTTTCGTCGTGCAAGTGCCGACTAGGCACATGGCGCGAAGGTTCCATGTGAAGGTGCGCTGAAGGTGGCGGTGCACCTAGCCGGTGCGGGTGCGCAACATCGGTGACGTGTCGCGGCGTTCACGCGTTGCAGCGGGTCACTGTTCGCAGCCACAGCTTGTGGGGAAACCGGTCGAGTTCGATCACGTTCTCGCCCCCCAACCGAAAGCTCTGCGAAACGCGGGTGCGAGGAAAGTCAGTGGTGGAGATGAGCCAATGGGTTCGGTCGTTTATCCATTCCAGGCTTCGGGCAGTGGAGTCGCGCCGACGGAACCGGGTGAAGACTCACAGCATCTCTCGGCTTCGATCACTGCCGATGATGTGACCATCAAGGTACTCGGCAAGTGCCTTCTACCATCACCGGTCGCTGAACATCTGGGCGACACCGCCATGCATTTCGTCGGGCGCGCCGACAAGGTGCTGGTCAACGATTGCGTCTCGCAGCTCGACGCATCAACGCTCGCTTCCGAGCGCGTCGTGGCGCTCGAACTCGCGGGGCCGCGCAACAAGATCTTCTTCGATCCGCGCGATGTGCGCTGCGGCATCGTCACGTGCGGAGGCTTGTGCCCAGGGCTAAATAACGTGATTCGTGGGCTGGTGCTCGAGTTGTCACGCGGCTACGGCGTGCGGAGCATCCTCGGCTTTCGTTATGGTTATGAGGGGATTCTCGCGCGCTTCGGTCACCACCCGCTGCACCTCACACCGGAATCGGTCGCGCGCATTCACCACGAGGGCGGAACCATCCTGGGTTCGTCCCGCGGGGCACAGGATCCGCAAGAGGTCGTCGATCACCTACAGGCGCTCGGCATCGGAGTGTTGTTCGTGGTGGGCGGCGACGGCACCGTTCGCGGCGCTCTGCAGCTCACGCGCGAAATCGAGCGGCGTGGCGCGCGCATCAGCGTGATCGGCGTGCCCAAAACCATCGACAACGACATTCACTTCACGGATCGCAGCTTTGGCTTCGAGAGCGCCTACGCGGCAGCTGTGGAAGTGATTCGCAGCGCGCGCGTGGAAGCCGCTTGCGCCTCGCGCGGCATCGGGCTCGTGAAGTTGATGGGGCGCCACTCTGGATTTTTGGCGTGTCACGCCGCGCTCGCCTCGACGGACGTCGATGTGGTGTTAGTGCCCGAAGTGCCAGCCACGCTCGAGGGTCCGAACGGTGTGCTGAACCACCTCGAGCGCGTGCTCACGCGTCAGGGCCACGCTGTCGTGGTCGTGGCGGAAGGCGCCGCGCAAGAGCTGATTGAAGACGAACCAGCGAGCGGCGGCACCGACAAAAGCGGCAACGCTCGCCTGAAAGACGTGGGCTCCTTTCTGCGCGACCGAATCGTGCGTCACTTCAAGACTACGAGCCGCGAAGTCACCCTCAAGTACATCGATCCGAGCTACGCCATTCGCAGCATCCCCGCTTCACCCTCGGACAGCGTTTACTGCTGGAACATGGCGCGCAACGCGGTGCACGCCGCCATGGCGGGCAACACCGAAATGTTGATTGGACGCTGGCATGGTCGCTTCGTGCACGTACCCATGCAGCTCGCCACACGTTGCCGAAAGCAGCTCGACCCAGCCGGCGACTTATGGATGTCGTTGATCGAGGCAACCGGCCAACCGAAGTCGTTCTCGTAATTGGGCAGCAAAAGCCGCTGAAAATCTTGGCCGAAGGACAACGGCAACCGCGCCGCCGCCCGATGCTATGGTGCGCGCCGTGCCGAGTCCGCTCCGAACCCTACGCGCCGCCCTCAACGCCTTGATTCTACCTGCCTGGACTGTGTTTTGCGTGACGGGGGGAGTCATCGCCGGAACCGTCACGCGCGATAAGGATTTGTTCTACCGTTGGCAACGCGGCTGGGGGCGCGGGCTGTTTTGGCTGTGTGGCATCGAGCTCGAGGTGAGCGGCGAGGAGCACATGCAACCGGAAGCGTCATACGTGATCGTGGCGAACCACGCGAGCTACATGGACGTGCCGGCGCTGTTCGCAACGTTGCCGCGTCCACCGCAGTTCATCGCGAAACGCGAACTGGCGCGCATCCCCTTCGTTGGCACGGCGCTGCGTTGGGGTCGGCACGTCTTGATCGAACGTGGCAACCGCTCCAGCGCGCGGGACTCACTGGAGCAAGCCGCGTCGCATGTGCGCAGCGGAGCCGCCGTATTGGTATTTCCGGAAGGCACTCGCGCGGAGAGTGACGCGGTTCAGAAGTTCAAGACCGGCGCGCTACGTCTCGCCAAAGAAGCCGGCGCCGCTATCTTGCCAGTTGGTATTTCGGGGACACGCAACGTGTTGCCCAAGCACGGCCGCCTGTTGTTTCCGCACCGCGTGCGAGTTCGCATCGGCGCGCCGCTCAGTGCGAGCGAAGTGGGCTCTACCGATTTGCGAACGCTCAATCACAAGGCGCGAGCGTTGGTAGCCGAGCTCGCCGATTTGCCAATGGCAGGCGAAGAAAGCGCCTAGAGCTTTCGAATTTCGAGCCACGTTCGCGCAGAAGTGAGGCTCGAAATCTTCACCCGGCATAGAACGAGCGCAGCGAAATTTGAACCATCCAACCTTCGGGAAGGCACAAGACGCCGATCCCGGAGGTTCCTAGATGCGTCGTTCGCCTTCGCCCGCTTTGCTTGCTGGTCTCCCGCTCGTACTCGCGCTGGGCTGCAGTGGTTCCGAAAGCGGCACGATGCCGCCGGGCAATCAGGGAGGAAAGACCAGCTCAGGGCAAGGCGGTGCCGCAAGTGGCGGCACGCAAGCCAAAGGTGGCTCCAGCTCGACTTCGGGTGGAACTTCCAACGCTCAGGGCGGTTCGACGAACTCTTCGAGCGGCGGCAGCTCCACGGGCGGCGTCGCGAGTGGCGGCGCCAGCAACGGCGGCTCGAGCGCTAGCAACGGTGGCTCCAACAACGGCGGTTCCACCAGCATGGGTGGCACGAGCAGCGCGGGCGGGCGCGGCGGCGCTGCGAACGGTGGCGCAGCGAGTGGCGGTACGACCGCAGCAGGCGGCGCCAAGGCAAACGGCGGCACCAGCTCGGGCGGTACCTCGAGCGGCGGCACCAAATCGAGCGGTGGCTCGAGCAACGGCGGCACCAGCGCAGGCGGCGGTTCAACGGCGATGGGTGGAACGACGGCGATGGGCGGCAGTGGCGGCGCGACGAACTGCACGCCTCCCGTTCCCGGCTCGAAGGGAACCAATCCACTGTTTAGCGACCAGTACACGGCAGATCCAGCGCCGCTCGTGCACAACTGCACCTTCTACATCGGCTGCGGTCACGACGAGGGCAGCACCGGCTTCGTGCTGCGCGAGTGGTTCGTGCTCTCGTCGACGGACATGGTGCACTGGAACAAGACGGTTGCCCTCAGGCTCAGCGACTTCAAGTGGGCCAACGCCAACGCGTGGGCCGCGCAAATCGTCGGCCCCAAGAACGGTAAGTTCTACTGGTACGTGCCAGTCAACGAGACCGGCGGTGGCATGGCAATTGGTGTCGCTGTGGCAGACAGTCCGACCGGGCCTTGGAAGGATGCTCTCGGCAAGGCGCTCGTCAACGACGCCTTGGAAATGTCGAACTTCAACTACTCGCAGGCGAGCCAAACCGTTTACACCATCGATCCAACCGTGTTCATCGACGACGATGGGCAAGCTTACCTGCACTACGGCGGCTTCGGGCGCATGGTCGAGGGCAAGCTGAACGACGACATGATCTCGTTCAACGGCAAGCTGCAGGAGACCACTCCGCAAGGCTTCTTCGAGGCGCCATTCCTATTCAAGCGCAACGGCACCTACTACGAAGTGTACGCAGCCGGCGCGAACCCAGCGACTATCGACTACGCCACGTCGACGAGCCCAATGGGCCCGTGGACGCGCCGCGGACGCATCCTCGACGCGCTGCCCGGAGTTCCCGGACAAGACGCGCCGACCAGCCACCCCGGCGTCGCGCAGTTCGCGGGTCAGTGGTACCTCGTTTATCACTTGAGTAACGGCCCGAACGGCGGCGGCACGTACAAGCGCGAAGTTGCGGTCGACAAGCTCACCTTCAATAGCGACGGCACCATTCAGAAGGTCACCCCGAGCTCTGGGCTCAGCTTCTAGAAATCGAGCAGGCCACCGAAGCCGGCGGTAACCAACGAGTAAGACGTTGGCTTGCTGCCCGTACCACTCAGCGCTGGGTAAGCCTGCGTGTTCTGTGCCCGCATGAACAGGTGCGTCGAGGGCACTGCACGCCCCAGCCCCCCGAGCTCAAGACGGCCTTCAGCGCCAATCGTGCGCTCGAGCATGGGCTGGCACGTGACGGAACACTCGATGCCGAGCGGCGCGACCTGCGAGAAGCTGAGCAAGCTGAGCGAGCCCTGTTCCCACCATACCGATTCGCTGCGAAAAGTTGGCAGCCTCAATGGCTCGAAGCCAGGCGTCGGAGTTGTGTCGAAGGAGAAGCGCAACGGTTTGAGGATTGGAAACTCGAGCTCCAAGCGCTGCCACGCATTCGGAGCGCCGGGCGCACTTCCTAGCGGATCGGCGTGGGCGGTGCTCAGCGAGCACGCACCCACGCTCACGATAGAGATCGCCCAAGACCAAACACCGCGTTGCATGACGCGACCCTGAGCATACCAGATCGTGGAAACCCGCTCACGTAAGTGGAGCTACGAGGTTCACTGGCAGTTCAAAACCCACTTCCACGGATTTCCCGAGGCGCCGGTGGGAGTTACGTTTGATGCCCACTGCGCGATGAACTCATAGCCGTTGTAAGAAACCCGGGCGCCCGCGGGATACGTGGTCCCCGCCACCCATTGTGGCTTCGTGCAGGCCGGCACTGGGGGCGCGCCAGTGCAAGCTCCAACCAACGCCCAGGCTCCATTCTGCGAGGTTGGGATGCTGCCCGACGTGTAATACAGGCTCCGATAGGTCGCGCCCTGATAGCTGACGAGCGTGCCCGGCTCCTGATACGCGATGACAGAGTTCCACGTCGGCGCGCGGCACAGCGTCGCAAGCGAGATGCCGTCGCTCGCCCCTATTGCGCTCGAGAGAACCGCGTTCGAGCGAGCTTCCACCGACACGTACGCGGCCTGACCAGGGAGCAATCGCTGATCGCCGAGGTCGAAGGTGGACTCTGTGAGCGTCGTCTGAGCCCACGGCAAGAGGTCGTCCTTGCCGGGTGCGGTGCCGACTGCCACGCGATAGTATGCGATGCCGCTCGCGTGCGTCGACGACCAGGTGGCGTGAACGAGACGATCGCTGTTGGTGGTCGCACCATCATCCGTCACCACCGGCACGCTGGGCAAAGCTGCCGGTGCGAGTGATGTCTTCGTATAGAAGCTGGAAGCGAACGGGTACTCGAACCAGTTCTCGAGCTGACGATGCAGTCGGCGCTCTTGATTGAAAACGTATAGATTGCCGCTGAGCTGCGTGATGGTGGGGAACTGCGCGCGGCGTGTGGAGTCGCCCGGCAGGACCTTCAGCACGCTGGCTTCTCGCAGCTCTCGTGTACTACCCATCGTGACGGCCACGGGTTTTGCGACGAAAGTCACGAAGTCGGACGTACGCTGCAGTCCAAAGAAACCGGTACGAAAATCGGCGCTACCGATGTCCTGCACGTTTTGCAGCACGTTCCAGTTCGTGCCGGCGAGCTGCGACAGGTTCACGCTGGCGCTGCCAATCGGCTGAGCGAAACGACGTACGGAGTCGTTGAACACGAACGGCAGCGCCGCATTCTCCTCCGCTGTGCCCGCGCTGAGCTCGACCAGCGACGACCACGCCGCACCGTCGTACTCCATGACTTGCACTCGGCGGCGATAGTTGGCCTGGCCGATGCCGAACGGAGGGGTTGGGATCGGGCGCACGAACAGCTTCAAACGCCCGCCCTGCATCAAGAACTTCAAATCGAGCTCCGGCAGCATGCCGCTCTCGACCGGGATTTGAATACTCTGCTGAGCGCCGAAACTGCCGTTCTCCTGCTTGGTGAGAACGAGCCCATTCACACTGCCCCAAGCCAGGTGCAACACACCGTTTTGGTCGCGTGCCAGGGCAATGTTGTGCTCGAGGCTCCCGTTGATGCTGGCGCCGCTCGTGAGCAAGGTGGTCGACCACTGGCCAGTGGAAGCCGTGTACTTCGAGTAACGCGGGAACGCCGCGAAGTCTTGCGACTGCACGGATTGATAGAAAGCAACGTGAACGTCGCCGTTCGTGTCCACCACGACTTGCGGGCGCCGCGCGTTGTTGGTCGTATCGCTCAGCGTGGTTTCTTGCGTGAAGGAGCCGTCGCTGTTGCGGAACGCCGCGTAGACGCGGTGGCGACCAAATTGCGGAGACTCATCCGCAGCAAAGAATTGCTTGCCGCTCGGGTGCGTGATCAAGCTCTGCTCGTAGGCAAAGGGTAGCTTGAGCTGGCGATAAGTCGGCGCTACCGGCAGGCGCACCACCGTCGTCACGCTGGGCGCGCTGGTTTCGAGCACGACGTTGAGGGGCGCCGAGTAGTCCTTGGGGACTCCTGCGGCGACGCTGATGTTGAAGCTCGCGGTGAGCACCCGATCCGCCTTGGGGCCCGTCAAGGTGACCGGACCACTGGTCACGCTCACGTAGGGATCGCTCGAGGTCAGGCGCGCCGTTGCGCTGCTGCCTCCCGACGTGAAATGCAGCGAAACGGTGACGCGCGCGGTATCACCCGCACTCAGCTGCTGATCTCCGTCGCCCGTCAGCTCCTTCACGCTGACGCCGGCCACGTAGGCTTTCGGCGTCGTGATGGTAGCGCCGACGGCACGTGCTGCGTTCACGCGACCAGCACCGAGCTGACCGACGTAATCGGGATTGCCCGCCGTGAGATCGTCCGCGCTTGCCAAGAGCTGCGTGCGGATCATGTCGGCTGTCCACTCCGGATGGATCGACTTGATGAGAGCCGCGACACCAGCCACGATGGGAGACGCCTGGCTGGTGCCCGAAACTACGAAGTATCCGCCGTTCGAGAACGTGCTCAGGATGTCTTGGCCCGGCGCCGAGATGTCCACCCAGCGGCCATAATTCGAAAGAATCGCGCGCTGATCGCTCTGATTGGTGGCCGCAACGGCGACGACGTCCTCGTACACGGCGGGATAGTTGTAGGCATCGCTCGAGTGATTGCCGGCTGACGCAATCAAGAGCGCGCCGCGCGCCACCGCATAGTCGATGGCCGCACGCGCTCCCGAAAACGTCTCCGGGCCGCCGAAGCTCATATTGATGATGCGAGCGCCGTGGTCGGCCGCGTAATAAATCGAAGACGCCACAGCGCTGGCAGGCGGCGCCGAACCCACCACCAACGGCAAGATCTTAACGCCCGACGCGATGCCGGCGACGCCGATCCCATTGTTGCGTTGCGCGCCGATGAGCCCCGCCACGTGAGTGCCGTGGCCGGTCGAATCGGCGAGGTTATTGTTGTTATTGAGGAAGTTCCAACCTTTTACGTCGTCGACCAAACCATTCTTGTCGTTGTCGACGCCATCGGCGGTTTCGAACGGATTGCTCCAGAGCGCGTTCACGAGATCCGGGTGCGTGGCATCGATGCCCGAGTCGATGACCGCGACGATGACGTTCGCCGAACCGTTCGCGGTATCCCAGGCTTGCGGCGCCTGCACCTTCGGCCACTGCCATTGCTCGCCGTAGCGCGGATCATTCGGAATCGAATCCGAATGCCAAATCGGGTCCGCCTCGGCCTTGGCAACACCAGCGCCTAGCTCTGCTCGCGCGCATGCCTCACGAATGCGCGCCTCGCTGGTGGACGCAACCGAGACGACCAGCGCTTCACCCAGCTGAGGAACGTCGCTGAGCGCAGGATTCAGCGTACGCGCCGAAACCACCCGCACCCCCTCCCCCAACGAGCTCTGCAGCCACGCGAGCCAAGCCGGCGCGTTCAGCGCTTTGCCGCTCAAATGCTCGGGAACCTCGCGTAGGGTCAGCACCAGCGACTCCGTTGAAATCGCGACGCGCGCGCGTTTACCGCTGCTAGCTGCGGGATCAGCCGACGCAGAGCGCAGCGAATCGCTCGCGTGCGGCGCTGCTCCGGCTTTATTAGCCGCATCGTCGAGCACCGGCGACGAGGCAGAAGACGACGACGGTGCTGACTCGGTTTCGGCGCAGGCGAGAAGGCCGTAAGCCGCGAGTACCGAGGTGAAAACCAGCGAACCAAAGCTTCGATAGGTCCTGAGCTGCATGTGATCTCCCCACGCGCTGAGCACGCACAATCAGAGAGCGCCCTCGCCCTCTGAGTCGGAACACCCATTGGAGCTCGTAGGTGGAAGCAACCTTCACCCACCGCTGACGATTTCGGCCATCTCATCCAGGAGGTTGCTGAACACGCAGTCCTCTCAACGTCACCTACACGCGACTGCACGCCTCCGATCGTTCCCCGCAGGCCGGTCCACGAGCAGTCGCAACTACAGGCAAGTATCGAGATTTGCTCGCCTGCGCTTCAGGCGGCTAGACCGGAATGCCCGGCCTGACTCCTCCTCTGTGTCGGGTTTCTGTCGTTCCAGACAAGCCGCAGAGGTATCACTAGGGCTAAACGCGTCTCGAACCCGCGCCGTAGCAGGGATCGAGCGCTTTTGATGGCAACTGCGATGCAAAGAACGAAAGGTTCCGGTCCGGGAGCGAACGAACGCCCGCCCGTTGCTAATTCGAGCATCGGCGCGAGCTGGTACTACGACCCCACGGAGAAGATCCTTTTCGCCTCGCATCCGCGGCCGGTCGAGTTGCGCACGCGCGAAGACATGACGGCGTACTTCGAAGACGGCATTCGCTACTGGCGCCGACATTGCGGCGGCGAAAAGGTGTACATCGTCGTCGATTACGAGAACCTCACCACCAATCTCGACGAGCTCGATTTCTACGCGAGCCAGGTGAAGCGCGTGATCAATGAGTGTGCGATCACGGTTGTGCGTTACCACGGCAGTTTGCTGCAACGCATGGCGAGCCGCATGACGGCCATCAAGCTGCACACGCCTTCGAACGCGTACTCATCGCGCGAAGAAGCGCTTGCGATCGTGCGCGGCCTGAAGGCGGGCACGATTTCGATGCAGCCGGCTCCCACGTCAACGCCCTGAGTCCTACGCGGGAGCGCAGCGCACCCGGGCTGGTGTGGGCCGTCCACGTGCTTCGCCGTAGGGTGGGCCGAACAAAAGCGACGAAGCCCTATCGCACTCACGCAACAGGGCTTTCGTTTTTCGTATGAAACGGCCGCCTCTTCCGCGAGGCTCAGCCGCAGCTCAAGCCGCGGCGATGGCGCGGCCTCGCTGGTTGAATGCGAGCATCTCGTCGGCGACCGCCGTGAACAGTGCAAATGTTTCGTCCACGAGCTGGCAAAACTCGGTGATCTGTTCGGGGGTGAGCGCAATGCTCTCGACGAAGGTCTGCGATTCGTCCTGCTCTAGCGTGTGGCTGCTCTCGCTGTCGAAGTGATGCGCCCCGAAGTACGTGAGCCGCTCTCCGCTGCGCGCAGCTAGCGCTTGTCCAACCGGCGCGACGGTGCTGAGCATCACGGTGCCAGTCGCTTCGATGCATTGGACCAGAACCAACTTGCGTAGCGAGCTCGCGCCTAGCCCGAGCCGGCAAATGTTGTACGACAGCAGCCGCAAGTTGATGGTCTCCTCGCTCCATATGAAGCGCAACGCTTCACTGAAGGGAATGCGAGGATCATGACCGAGCTTCTTCAAATCAGCCAAGAACCACTTCCAGTGGCCGCCGTCTTCGTAGGTATGCGCGTTCACGAGCTTTTGGTAGTCATCCGGCGACGATTCGTCGCGCAGCACGAACCGATAAATGTCTGCGAACGTCATCACGAAGTGCGCCAGAGCCGGCGCCAGCAGCAAGCGCTCTTCGGGTTTCTTGCTGTCGTCGCTCAAGAAGGCGAACAGTGGATGAGCGCGAAACTCGCTAGTACGACTTGTCAATCTGTCGAGCACTGGTTGCATCGATTGCCTCGGCTGATTCGAGCTATTGGACGGGACAGTGGTGAAAGCGGTCACGCGGACTCGCAGGTCGCGCGGGTTAAATCGGGTCGGGACGGGCGCAGCGACTGGCGAACCGGAACCGCATAGGCTTCGGGTGCGAGATATACGGTGACGCGGTCGCTGACCGCGCCGAGCCGCAAGGACGCGTATGTCTGCATGCCACTTCGGTCCGCCAACGAGCGGCGCGAAAAGTTTTCCAGAGCCGTGGCGTACAGCTCGGCGCTGGGGCCTTGCATGGCTCCGAGCACACGCGCGCGCGCCTCGGCGTCACTGTGCGCGTATGCGCGAACTGGAACGTGCAGCGTGGCCGCAGACGGTTGCGCGGAACCCTCGACGAAACTCAAACACGTGAGCAGCGGGCGACCGGTGTACGGTCCGTGTGAACCCGTGACGGCTTCACAGAAGCGCGAAGCCCGACCGGGCACGTAGCCCTTGGCGGTCGATACGGCACGTTCCACCCTGTCGAGTGTTGCCCCGGGGTGAGCGCAATACAGCTTCAGGCGCGCTTCGGGGCGCGCCGCGAGATCCAACGAGAAGTAGAGGTATTCGTCGCCGGCTTCGAGCACGGGCAAACGCTTCCAAGCTTCGGCGAAACCGAGGCGAGTCATGGCTTCTTCCACCGAAGCCGATGCGCGCTGCGCGCCCTGGGCTAACGGGTTCAGATAAACCTTGAAGTCTGGGGCCTCTCCGGCGCGGAGGCAGACCGCATGCCACAGCGAGAAACGTGGGCAGTCTTTGGTGGGCGCGAACAAGTCCTCGACGCGCGCTAGGCGCTGCAAATCGATAGCGAATTCCTTCGCCAGCTCGCGATTCAGCTGGTGCGCTGCCTCCCAGTTCGACGAATGCGACGGGACGTCACCCTGAGCCTCGCAGAGGAAGCGCAGCTCAGGTACACCACGGTCGATCGCCAACGAAAACTCGAACGGCGTATGGTCGTCGGTGATGTCCGATGGCCAGCGGGCGGGCGAGCGCAATGATGCGTCCGCCCATCCACTTGCCATCCGTTCGAACAAGCGGCTCGCGTTGCGCAGGTCGCGTTCGGGTAGATCGAGCGCGGTGCCCAACGCGAGCAGTCGTTCAAGTCCGAGATCGAGCAGCGAAATCAGGCGCGCCGGCTGAGTGACTTTCATGTTGCGAAAGGACCTCAGAGCGGCTTGACGGCAACGTACATACCTACCGTGAACACGCCAGCGTCGCGCGCTGCGTCGAGCGCGACCTTGCCGGTGCGGAACATTTCCGCGCCCGGGCCGTCGTAGTTCAACCACTGCGGCCGCTCGTATTCCGGAACCGTGCCCCAGCACTTGACGCCTTCGAACAAGTCGCGCGCCATGTGCACTTGGAAGCCCGCTTCGCGCAACATACGCTCGTACGATCGCACGCTGCCGAGATCGGAGAACGCTGTCGAATCATTCACGGGCTTGATGAACTTCGCAATTTGCTCTTCGGTCTGATGTGCGCCGAACGGACGCTGCATCCAGTCGGTGCCAACCAGGCGCCCACCCGGCTTCAGGATGCGGAACACCGCCTTGAAGAAAGCGGCCTTGTCGAACAGGTGACACACCGACTCGTAGAACGTCACGGCGTCGAACGTCGCGTCCGCGAACTGAGGAAAGCTCTGGTAGTCGGTGTCGCCGATGGCCAAGAAGCGCACCTTGTCGGCGACGCCCGATTGCTGAGCCTTCTGCGTAGCGCGGCGTTGTAGGCCCTCGTTGTTGGTGACGCCCACGAAGGAAGCGCCAGAGACCTTCGCCATGTGTTGCGTCGGTCCACCGATGCCACAGCCGAAATCCAACGCGAGACCACCTGGCTTCAAGCCGGCGAGGGCCACGAATTTCTCTTCGATCACTTGACAGGCTTCGAGCACAGTTGCGCCCTTTGCCTCTGTCTCCGGGTCGCCGTGATGCCAGCGATCACCCATGATCGACTCGTAGCAGTACAGAGCACTGTCGTAGAATTCGCGAACCTTCTGATCGTGTTCCAAATCGCGTTCCTCTCTCGATGGCGAAGCAACGAGTGAAGTTTGAGTACCCGTTGCACAGCGCCGAACGCAGAGTGGTACGGTCGCGCCGCACGAGCACTCAAGCCCTGGAACGCGTTTTGTGTGGCTGCTCGTCTCACGTCGATGGCAGCGCGATACACCTTGCAACGATGTGGTAGCGCTAACGACTGAGGCCAATGCGTCAGGGTGAGACGCACGTACGTGGCGGATCACGCCGAAAAAAGCGCTCTCGTACGCACGGACGCTCTCGAACGCAGATCGCCAGTCATGTGTTTGGCGCAAAGCGCTCAGCCAACGCGACGATCTCCGCCTGGGGCGGGACTCACGCGAGCGTATTGCGCAGGAGTGACGCCCACCAAGCGCTTGAAGTGCCGCGTCAAGTGGCTCTGATCGACGAAACCGAACTCCGCCGCAACTTGGGCAGGGCGCATTCCGTCGCGCAACGACTTTTGTGCCAAAACCAAGCGGCGCTGCAGCTGGTAGGAGTGCGGGGGCAAGCCGTACCGGCGCTTGAAAACACGCACCACTTGAAAGCGACTCATACCCGTGTGCCGAGATAAGGTATCGAGATCGACCGTTATGGCTGGGTCGTCCTGCAAGCACTCGCGGATACGAGCGGCCGCGCGTGACTCCGGACTTTGGCGCGACAGCGGCTGCAACGACTTGTCGAACGCTTCGGCCACCAACGCTTCGACGAATTCGAGCATGCGGCCCTGAAGCAACGTTGCGTCGGCTTCCGTTCGCAAGGACTCGAACACCGCGAGCAGCCGGTGCTGCAGCGTCTCCGACATGCGTGTGACGCTGCGCAGACGCTGCTGATCGAGGGCCACGCCGTGCGCTGCCAGGTAGGCGTCCAACGTCGTCGTGTCCACACTCAAGGAGCTCAGCGCGCCGCTCTGCAGCACGCGCTTGGCAGCGATGACGTCACCCGGGTGAGCGCAGAGTAACCAGCCGGCTGACAGCGATGATTCACGCCGGCGGTGCCACACACGCGCTTGCCACGTGATCGGTGCCAGGAATTCATATTCCGCCGTGTAGCGACACCAGGAACGCGCGGAATCCGTCCAAGTTCGCAACTCGACGCCCGGCAGCTCTCCGCGGCGGTTAAAAAATACTCTTTCCTCAGGAATATCGCTGGAGGTCACGTTGGCAGTCTTTCACGCATGAATTCCCCGAAAAACCGGCCTCTGAGCACTTCACCCGTGACGCAGCGTCATGAATCTGGGCACCCTGGGTGGGAATGGCAGATATCCTGGAACTGGAGGTCTTCCACTGCGTGGTGAAGCACGGCAGCTACGTGAAGGCTGCCGAAGAGCTGGCGCTGAGCCCTTCAGGAGTGAGCCGCGTTGTCACCCGTCTCGAGGAGAAGCTCGGGGCACGCTTGCTGCAGCGGACCACGCGCAAGCTAGCACTGACCGAAGCGGGCTCCGCCTTCTACGCGCGCACCGCGCAAGTGTTGATTGATCTGGCCGAAGCCGAAGCGGAGGTGCGTGAAGCCACTCTGCGGCCACGCGGCACCCTGCGTCTCACCGCGTCCGTAGTGTTTGGGCAGCTCCATGTCGCGCCGCTGCTGGAAGGATTGATGCGACAGTATCCAGAGCTCAGCATTGATTTGTCGCTGACCGATCGCTTCGTCGATTTGATTGACGAAGGTTTCGACCTCGCGATCCGGATTGGCGCGCTCTCGGACTCACAGCTCGTCGCGAGGCGCCTGTGCAGCAACCATCGTGTTTTGGTGGCAGCCCCGAGCTATCTCGAACGGCACGGCATGCCGGCCCATCCGAACGACTTGGCACAGCACCAGTGCCTGGGATTTACCAACTTTGCGCGACCTCGCGAGTGGAGACTGCAAGGGCCGAGCGGGCCGGTGACGGTGGGCATCAACCCGCGCTTCGCGACCAACAATCCGGTTGCACTCACTGAAGTCGCCAAGCGCGGACTCGGCATTACAGTTGGTGCCACCTTGGCTGTTGCTCCTGCCCTCCTCACCGGCGAACTAACGCGCGTCTTGCCTGAATACGAGTTCGAGCCGTCGGCAATGTTCGCGATGTATCCCTCGGCGCGACAGCTCTCCACCAAGGTGCGCGCAACCGTGGACTTTTTGGCGCAACGCTTGCGTGATCCGCCCGTTTGGGATCGCTCGTTACAAGGCCGTATTCCCGGCTTCTGAGATCAGCCGTCGCTCAGCTCTTCGGGTAGCAGGTCGAGAAGCAAGCCATCGTGGAACGTACCGTCGGCGCCTCGCTCGTAGCGTCGCAATACGCCGACACGTTTGAAACCAACCTTCTCGTAGGCAGCGATCGCTCGACGATTGTCCGCGGCGGGATCAATCGTGATGCGATGATGGCCCTGCTCTTGAAATAGGAAGCGGCAAACCAAGCGAATCGCTTCTGGCCCCAACCCCAGTCCCTGCTGCGCGCTGCTCAAGAATAGGTCGACGCCAGCGTGCCGGTAGTCGCGGTCGAGCTTCTCCCAGCCCGCAATCCAACCGACTACTTCGCCGTTCAACTCGATCACGAAGGTCGTAATGCGCTCGGCGCCATCAGCCTCCGCGCCGAGCAACACGACGCGGTCGAACTCGGGGTCAGGCTCACTCCAATGTCGTGCAACGGAAGGCTCGCTGAGGATGGCAAACAGGCGACTCAGATCGCTTTCGGCAACCGGTCTGAGGAGCACGCGCGAACCGCGTAGAGTCGTCATGTTCCGAACTTCAGCTCCGAAAACCCTGCTGCGCAAGTCGCGGCGCGGGGAGCTCCGAGAACGCTTCGCAATCGAGCTTCCTGCGGGCGACGAGATCGCGCTAGCATCCGTGTCATGCTCGCCTCCGATTCGATTCGGCTGTTCGACTACGGCTCGCTGATGCAAAATGAGCGCGACCACGCGTTGCTCGCGAGCGCGACGCTGCTCGGTGTTGCTCGCACTGCGCCGGAGTTCCAGCTAGTGGATCTCGGCATCTTCGCCGCACTGGTGCCGGGAGGGAACGTGAGTGTGCTGGGAGAGCTTTACGTCGTGCAGCGCAAAGCGTGCTTCGCCATCGACGTGAGCAAACAATGTCCGATCCTCTTCGAACGCACGCGAATCCGGCTCGACGACGGCAGCGAAGCAGATGCGTATGTCATGCCGGAAGAGCGCGTGCGCGGCAAACGCAGGCTGAAAGGCGGCAGCTGGCGTGACCGCTTCGCGCCGCCCCCGCGAGATCGCGAGCGCTCGGCTTTTGTGGAAGCGTTGCGGCGTCGCTGAGCGCGTACGGCGCCCCGCATGCGGCGTGTGGCGCGCGGTCGATTTCGCGCACGAACCACGGCTGCGTTCCGTTCCGCGGGATCTGCAGCCAAGGCGACGAATGTTCGACCTGTGCGGTCGCACAATGCGCAGCCTGCGGGCTTCGGTTGTGCCGAACGGATGCGGAAGGCCGCGTGGAGATCCGATGCAGCAGCTAGTGCTCTTCGCGCGGCACTCTACTGTTTCTCGTGAGCGCCGATGTCTACGGTGACGTTCTGAACACGCGCGAGCCCATCGATGTCGAGCGGCAGCGGCTCGGTCAGGTTACCATCCCCGTCGAGATCGAGCGCGTCCACGGGCAGGTCGGCGTTGGCCCCATGATCGATGCATGGAGAGCCAGTGCCCAAGCGTAGGTCCAGGGAGCCAGTCGCTGTGCTCACGAACAGCGGGTCTTGATCGATGTTGCCGTTGGTTCCGTTGAAGCCACTGCCCTGCACGTCGCACGCGCGCACAGTACTGGTGGCCCCGCCGTTGTTGAACACCTGATTACCCTGCACGAAGGCAGTGTTACCCCAGAAAATGCTGTTCAAGAACGTCGAAGGCCCGGAGTAGTTGTAGATGGCTCCACCCGACCCCGACTCGGCGGCGTTGCCGTAGAAGGTCGAGTTGGTCACCACTAACGTGCTCGACGAAAGCGCACCGTTTGCGATCGCTCCTCCGTTTACACGCGTGCGATTCAACGTGAATTGGCAATCGCTCAGCGAAAGCGAGGTGCCATCGAAAAAGATGGCGCCACCCGAACCATAGGTCGACGTGGCCCCGAGCCCGAAGGCCGTGTTGGCGTGGAAACTCACATCCACGAGCGTAGCCGCGCAGCCCGAGCCACAGAAGAATGCGCCGCCCGAGCTGGTGTTGCCGGCAGAGACCGAGTTGCTGCTGAAGCTGACACGCTTGAGTTTCACGGTACCGCTCGCGCGCAAGCCACCGCCAACGGCCGATGTAGCGCCGTTCACGTTGATGGCGCTATTGCCGCTGAAGGTGCTGTCTTCGATGGTGGCCGAGGCGGCTTGAACTGCGCCACTGGTGGCGCCGGCATTGTTGGTGAAGGTGCTACCGCGCACGACGAGAGTGCCGTTGGCCCAGATTGCCGCGCCGCCCGAGGCCTTGTTACCCCGGAAGGTGCAGTTTTCGACGGTGTTGGTGGCGCCTGCGCCGAGGTCAACAGCACCGCCAGTGGAGGCGTTGTTGTTCTCGAAGAGTGAATTTCTGATCTGAGTCGGGGAGAAGCTGAGAATCGCGCCTCCGTTACCTGAGGTCGAGCTATTGGACGTAAAGGTGCAGTCCTCAACGATGAGGCTGCCGTTCGACTCGGCGTAGATTCCACCACCGCGGTTGTTGCTACTGCTGAGCGAGGCCACGTTGCTGCTGAACGTGCTGTTCGTGACGGTCGCGGCGCACCCATTCGTGAGCCACATGCCTCCACCGTAGCCGCCGACGTTGCCAGTGATGGTCGAGTTCTTGATGGTGAGCGATCCACCTTCGCAGCCAATGGCGGCGCCGTAGGAGCGCGTGACGGTAAATCCATCGAGCACGGCCTTGTCTGCCCACGTGACGACGCGCCTGAGGTTATCCGTATTCGCGCTCGTCCCGATTTCGCCGGTGACCGTCGTGACGTTGCTTGCCACGTTGCGTGCCTCGAGCGCGCGCTCGCCTCCAGCAAAGCCACCAAAGAGGGCGACGCCGGGCCGCATTAGCAGAGTCGCCGTGTTCGCCGCCGCAAACGGATCGGCTTTGTATGTAGGCACATACGAGCCCTTGGCGACCCACACGTGGCACGTCGGAGCTGTCGCCGCCGCGTCGATACCCGCTTGCAGGCTCGCTTTGGCGCCCGCCCAAGTCTTGCCGTCGCTCGTGTCACTGCCGCCCGCCTGATTGACGTATACGACGCACGTCGAGCAGTTCGCACCAGTAGAACCTTCTGGACACTCGTTGCCGGTGCCACCGCCTGCACCTCCACTGGCACTCCCACCCGCCGAGGTGCCGCCCGACGCACCACCAACGCCGCCGCTCGCTCCCCCGGCAGATGTTCCAGCGCCGCCTCCTTTGCCGCTGGTTCCCGCGCTGCCGGCGTTGCCGCTCGTCCCGCCACTCGGTGCTCCACCACTGGACTTGCCGCCGTTGGAGCTGACGCCACCGGTCGTCCCCGTTGCTCCTCCGTTGGCTGACGTCGTTCCAGCGCTGCCGCCGGAGCTCTGACCGCCTGCGCCGAGCATGCCGCCGCTCGCTTCACCGCCGAGCCCGCCGGCATCTTCACCAGCCTGATTGGCATTGCCACCAAGCGCGGCAACACCACCCGAACCGCCCTTACCAGCCGATCCGGACGCGCCGCCCGAACCGCCAGCACGACCTCCACTCGAAGCGCCGCCTGCTTGCGCCCTGCCACCACCGCCAGCCGTTCCGCCCGCATTTGCGCTTGCGCCGCCACTCCCCGAACTCGTCCCGTCGGGCGAACTGCAACCAAAGGCAACAACCAGCCCAACTCCGACCAAGCCACCAATCCGCATGACTCGGAACACTACCCAAATCACCTACAGACAACAAGCGCGGGCCGCTCCAGTGACTTTCAATCGAAAAAAACCTGACAAAGTCGTTATGGTCAGGCCGGGCGCCGTCGCCGACGCAGCAGCAACAAAGTGGCAATCAGCGCACCTCCCAGCGCGTGAACACTCCGATTCGTATTCCCGCTCGCCGCAAGGTTGAACGCACAATTCGCGGCAACCGCTGGACTAAACTCTGCGCACGCGGGCGGCGTGTCAGCCGCTTCTCGCTCGAGCTCCCGGCAGAGAAACGCGCTCCAATGTGACACTGCTCCGTAAACGATGCTGGAGCAATCCGAGAATCCGCGAGACAAGACGCCGAAAATGCGTCCACTCGAATCCAAAGCGGGACCGCCGGAGTCGCCGGAGCAGGCGGCCAAGTCATTGCTCAGCCACTCCGTGGGCATGACCTGATTGGTGATATTGCAATCTGCACCCACGCACGTGACGCTTGCTTGCGCTCGGGTGCGCAGGCCTGTGCTCGGTTCGAGCTGACCATTGGGACCGAAGCCCACGGCATCGAAGCGTTCACCCGCGACGGGCCGTGCGTCGAGGCGCAAAGCGAGCGGAGTTGCGATCTGCGGGGCAACGCTGTCTCGAAGGATTAACACAGCGATGTCACGTCCACACCAGCCCGCGGCAGAAACGCCTGATGATGACGCGAGCGCGATTCGTGCCACGGCGTGCACCCCCTCGTGGGGCGGAGCAACATCACGCGGAGCCACCGCGCCCAGGGTAACCAAAAGCGAGTCCGCGCTGGCAGCAATTGGTTCCTGGTCGCCATCACAGGCAGCATCGGCGGCGGCTTGTGCGCTCCATGCCGTTGCGCAATGTCCCGCCGTGAGAACGACGTTCGGAGCCACTAACGAACCAGTACAAGCGAAGAACCAAGCGCCGGCCATGCGAGCGTGAATTGCGACGACGCCGGTCGTTTGTGAATCTGCACTGCTTTCCCAGAGCGGCAGCCGGAGAGCGTCACCGTTGGGCGACGCCTCCGGTCCTCCGCATGCCCCGAGTCCTGCGCAGATCCCCACGGCGACGCCCGAACGCAACCATCGCCGTAGGCAGCGCTTCATATCGTGTGCGGCCAGCGAGTGCAGTCTTCGACATCGTTGCGGCAGAAGTTGCCGCCGAGGAGGAGCGATGTGCCGTTGAACTTCAGCGAGAAGTAGCCGCCGCCGGCGTCATTGGGTGTGTGAAGCTCACCCGCGCGGGTCTTACGCGCACCGGCCGTGACCGTCTTCCAGAAGCCGACGTTCACCGAGTAGTTTTCGACGTCCCAATGACAGTCGGTGAATAGGACGTAGTTGGTGCACGTGATGTAGAAGTGCTTGTAGCTCGCATTGGTGGTCACACCAGCGAAGCGGGCTTCCCAGTCTCGCGCGATGCCAACGCTGCCGGAGTTAACGAAGCGCATCAGATCGGACCAGCAGGCGATGTATGGGTAGTACCATTCGCCACTGATGTTGAACTTCTGTGTGTAACCGGCTTCGCTGCAGGCTGCACTTTCCCACCAAGCTGCGCCCAAGAACTGTCGAGCCGAAGCATTGCCGAAATCGACTTGAACGCGCTCGGAAGGCTTTACGCCGCCTAGACCAGGCTGAATATCCGGCGCGCTCACACGCTGCGCCCAGAGTGCGTCAATCTCATCAGCGCGCTTTTGCGCCTGGACCAGTTTTTCGGGGGGTGGGGCGCTCGACAACGCCGAAAAGATTTCCAGCGCCGTACGCTTCGAGTCCGCCTCGGACGGCGGCGCGTCGTTCTCCAAGCTACCCTCGCTCACCACCACGACCTCACCCGGCGCCAGCTCCCAAAACTGCGTCGTGCGTGTGGGCGACAACCGAAGCTCGTGCAACAGCACCGCTTGGCTCGTGGCGCCCGCGGTTTCTCCAGCCGCGTCAGCCGATCGTCCCTCGTCCGGCGTCCCGCTCTCGACTGCACATCCCGTCGCAAGCGCAGACGTCATCCCCCAGGCAAACCACATCACGTGCCTTCTCATTCGCTACCTTCCCTTCTTTTGGGCCCCGCCGAGGTAACCTACCCAAGCGAGTGCGCGCGATTAGGGCAAGGAACGATCCAGCCACGGAGAAAGCAAAATGGCCGCCGGATGGGCAGCCCCGTTGGTGATGCCGCCAGCCGTAACGCTCGAAGTTCAAGCTCGATGTTTACACAAGAGCGAACGCAGCTGTTGCGCTCAGGACGACACGGCGCGCAGCGGTTCGGCTTCGAGCTCCCGGCGCTCCGCATGCTCCACGCTGCGTTTGGGCGCCGTTTTCACGTGCGTCGTGTACAACGTGAGGCCAGTAAACGTGATGCCCCCCAAGGTTGCCGATCACGGTGGGCAACTCGTTCCAGAGGATGTAATCGCCAATCGAAAAATTTCCGCCGAGTGCGGCTTCTTTGCCGCTCGATGACTCGTCGCGCACACGAGCTCAAAAGCGAGCTACGTGCGGCTCGCTCTCGCATGAACCGCCCGAGCAGAGATTTTCGAACGCACCACGGCGCTCGAGAGAACCAAGTTCTTCAGCGCTGACCAACGGCTTACCCAAGATGCGCTGAGCGGCGACGATCTTCGCTTTGAGCGCGGCTGAAGTAACTGGCCGATGGTGTTCGCGTGTTGGTGCGACAGGCGGCCGCATCAATGAGAATGAGCCGCGCGCCACGTGGTCCCCGACGCGTCCGGACAACACATACGTGAACGTCATCACGTCCGGCTCTCGGTCACGTGGCAACACGAGCTCGATCTCGACGCCTTTTCCCGTTGGAATTGCGCTAATTCCCAGCGCCGCGTTGGGTTCGACTTTTTCGAGCCCCTCGGGCAACACGCGCTGGTTGCCTTTGCGGCCGCGCTCCAAGCCGACGCTATCCAACACGACGGACGCATCTGCTTGATGAAACAAGCGCACTCGCTGGCGCAAGGTGCCGTGAGCGTCCATTTCCGGAAAACGCGGCGTGAGTTCGGCCTGGATCAAAACGATGCCTCGTTCGCGCAAGACTTGCTCGGCTCGATTCAGAAGCTCGAGCGAATGTCGACCACGAATGCTTCGCCCAGAGTCGTCCACGACGCGCACCTCCGCCAGATAGCGTGAGTAGACGCTGCGCTGAAGGCGACTAGCGTACGAGTGCGAGACCACAGGCTCGCGTGTGGTGGCGAAGCTTCCGTCGCCAAAGCTCCACTCATAGCGATGTGCAACGAAGGCGCGCGGAGCATGCAGCACTCGCACATCGAACTCGATTTCGTCGAGGCGATTCGGAAGCGCGCGATGACTCACCAGCGCGATCGACTGCTCCCCGCAATCTTTGACGTGAAACGCTGGAACTTCAGCGTGCACCGCGGCGCCAGCAGCGAACACGCTGACACGCCGTGAAGGTGTCGGACCGTCGTCTGCACGATACACGCGGAGCGGCACCGGATTGCCTGCTTGCCCCGCAATGACGTAGCGAAGCTCGGTGTTGCCATCGCCGGAATGAGCTTTCACAGTAACGAGGTTCTCTTCGCCGGCACAGAGTTCCGTCTTTTCGATGCTTATCTCGTCGATCACCGGCGGCGATGGCGCGCTGGCCTTGGCTTTTGTGGTCACGGCAGCGGCAACCGGCTCTACCGCAGGGGCGGGCCACGCAGTTCGCGGACGTGTCGGCTCGGGCGGCGGCGTTTGCTCGGCAACGCGCACCGGCCGGAACAGCCAGAGCGCGAGTGCAGCCATGACTAGCGCGAGGAGCGCGGCGCGAATTCCCCAGCGCCTGGCCGGCGACCACTTGTGACCTTGGTCCATGGTGCCTCAAAACCAGCAACCGTACACATCGCCGCCGGAGTTCCATTGAACCTCGGCGCCCACGTCGCTCGCCCACACGCTGACGCCGTCCCCCTCGTATGGATTGCCACTCCACCCACCTAGGCGATCGGGGCTGATGGAGACCGCTACCGCATTCGAGTCCTGCGCGAGCTGGGTCCAATACTTCGCGTCGTCCGAATCGCAGACGCCACTCGCCATGCAGTTTCTGGTCTGTCGCGCTGCGTCGTCGCAAATGCCTTCGAAACAGCTCGCTCTCGACGCGACGTCGAGCAACCAACCCGTATCGCGGTTGCAGCGATCATCAACCGCCGCGTACAACGCGTCGCCCGCCGCGACCATCTGTTCGTGAGCGTACGTTTTGGGTAGCGCAGCCCCGTTACCGGCCATGTGATGAGCGTACGCAAGGAACGTGGAGCACACGCTGCCATCATTCCAAGCGGGCGCACCGAGGTTCAGCTGCTCCTGATTTCGGTACTGATAGAGGACATAGTTGAAGGCAGCACCGGTTTGATGGTGCAGGAAACGCGCGAGATCCAGCGAAGGATCTTGGCGTGAGACGACGCGCTGACGTGCTAGCTCGGCGCCCAGAAATTGCGTCACCTCCGCGCCGCGCTCGTCGTGTTCTCCCTGCCGCATGCTGCGCTGATAAATGATGTGCTGGACCTGCTCACCGTCGAGGTAGAGAAATGCGTAGATAGCGCCCTGATCGATCTGCGAAGCGCCAGGATACCCGCTGCGCAGTTCATTTGGATTCAAGGGAGTGCTGCAGTACGTCGGCCAGCCCGTGGTCCCAGGCATGTACATGGTGGAATGCGACACCACACTTTCAGGACCGTGTGAAATCATCGAGTGAGTGTAGTACTCGCCGACTGCGCTCAGCACCGCATCAATCACTCCACCCGAGCGGCTGATCACCAACGCCCCATCCGGGACATTCCAGCTTGCGGGTGCACTTCCACACGCCGCGGAGTTCGTCTCGACCGCGCCGGCGTGCGCTGCGCGAATACCAACGAAAGAAAGCGCGCTGGCGGCAACGAGTGCCGCTGCATGAGAGATCGAGGCGCGTCGGGTCATTCAGAGCTCCTATTGCAAGGACCACCTCCACCCAACCCTGGCCGATTGGACACGCAGCGGAGCGAACGGCTTGGGCTTCTTTCGCGCTGCAAGTGCGCACGACTTCTCTCGCAGCCGAGCCAGGAACTACAATGGCGCGCTTGCACGTTCACACCCTCCGCACAGAACCTGCTCCGCTATTTCACGACGCCGCACCGCAGCTGCCCGCTGGTAACGCGATTTGGCTCTACGCACGCTCGGGTCGGCGATTGCGCAGCGCGCGGTTTGCGCCACCCACAACCGTACGCGGCTCGGTGATCCTGAGTCCCGGTCGTACCGAACCGATCGAGAAGTATCAGGAAGTCATCGCAGACTTGGTCGCACGCGGTTATCACGTGCTCGTGCACGATTGGGCGGGCCAAGGGCTGTCGCAGCGCTTTCTCCCCGATTCACTTGCAGGTGATGTCGAAGGCAGCTTTCAGGCTCTGCTCGCCGACTACACCGACATCGTCTCCAAGCATGCAGCGGAGCTTCCGCGGCCGTGGATCGTCGTGGGACATTCGATGGGCGGCGCCCTCAGCGCGGCGGCGTTGGCAGATGCGTCGGCTCACGAAGTGTTCGGTGGGTTCGATGCGGCAGCGTTGTGCGCGCCGATGATGGAATTTTCGACAGGGCAGATCCCAATCCGCGCGGCGCGTCGCATCGTGAGCGTCGCGATGCGCGCCGGCTTCGGGACGCGACTCGTGCGTCGGCAGACGGATCCGTTCGGCGTCAGCTTCGAAACCAATGTACTCACGCATGATCGGACTCGCTACGAGCGCATGCAGACGCTCTACCGAGCGCATCCGGAATTGGTGATCGGAGAACCAACCTGGCGCTGGCTACAATTCGGTCTCGACCTCCGCGCGCACTTGGCTTCGCCGGGCGTCGCCGAACGCATTCAGTGCCCGCTCGTGGCCGTGGGCGCGGGAGAAGATCGCGTCGTACGAAACGAGCCCATTCGGCGGTTCACCTTGCGCACTCAGCGCGGCGTGTACCGTGAAGTCGCTGGCGCCTTCCACGAAATCCTGATGGAAACCGACGCGCGGCGAGCACGCTTTTTCCAGGTTTTCGACGAGCTCGCGCGCGCGTTTTAACTTGGACGCTGCCTTACGGCCGCGACACCTGACCGGCAGGTCGCGCGAAGCTTCCCGTGAGCTCTCCGCTAGCGAGCACGTGCCCAGTGAGCGCAGTGAGCACGTCGTCGCGGGTCGCCCCGGTAACTGGGATTTCGAGGACCGTGTCGATGGCAAATACCTGCACGTGATAAACATGGGGCGGATCCCCAGCGGGCGGACGCGGCCCCAAGTAGCCGATGGTCCCCCGCGAGTTGATGCCCTGACGTAGACCTGGCGGATCCGAAAGAAGGTCTTGCTCTGGAAGCCCTTCGCGTAGGCCCGTGAGCGCCGGGATGTTCCAAGCAACCCAATGCACGAACGGCTTTGGCATCGCCGCGTCGGGGTCCTCCATGATGAGCACGTACGACTTGGTTCCCGCTGGCCCTGCGGTCCAGCTGATTGGGAAGCTCGCACCTTGCTCGTATTCTGAATAGATCACCGGGATGGGACCGCCTTCGCTAAACGCGGTGGAGGCCACGCTCAGGAGCTCCGTGGTGGCTGTTTCAGGGCGCTGAATTGCGAGTGGAACAGCGTGGCCTTGCGCCGCTTGCTCCAACATTGCATCCGGCGGAATCGTGGAAGCAGGCAAGCCGTTCGGCGTGCCGGTGTACGCAACGCGATACAATACGCCGTTGCGATCGTCGGTGAAGAGCAACGCTCCGTCCGCGGCCACTGCGTTACCGCAAGGTCTTCCATACTCACCTTCCGGCGCAATGAACCCGGTGACGAACGGCTCGATCGAACGAGCTTCCCCATTTTGAAACCGCACGCGCACCACCTCGTAACCCGCGGGAGGCTTGCGGTTCCACGAACCACGCATGGACACGAACGCGTCACCCCGATACTCGAGAGGAAACTGAGGTCCGTCATAGAACGACATCTGCATCGGGGCAGCGTGAGACATGTAGCCGAGCACCATCGGCACACTGGTCTTCTTCCACTCGGCTTTACTCAGACCTGCGGGAGGATCGGCGCGTGGATTGACCTGGTTGTTTCCCCAGAAATAGGGCCAACCATAACGCTTGCCGCGCTCGATCTTGTTGATCTCTTCGGGTGGGATTTCGTCACCGAGCCAATCGATGCCGTGATCGAAACCCCACAGCTCCCCGGTTTGCGGATGCCAGCCCCAGCCGATGGTGTCGCGGAGCCCGCTCGCCCAAATCGCGCGCCGCTTACCATCGAGTGAGGCACGCAGAATAGTTGCGCTCTCCGGGTTGGTTTCGGCGCACTCGTTACAGGTGGAACCGATGCTGATGTACATCATCGCGTCAGGCCCAATTTGCAGCGTGCGGGTATTGTGCTGACCAGCGTCCGGCAAGTCGTGAATGATCATTTCTAGTGGGCCGAAGGTGCCGTCCGGCAGCACGTCGGCTCGAAATACTTCGTGAGGCGTCGCGATGAACGCCTTGCCTTGGTAGAGCGCGAGGCCATGCAAACCGGCTCGTGAAGCAGCGCGCACCGGAGGCGCGAGCTCACCGTTGCCGAGATCCTTCAGCAAGAGCACATCGCCTTGCTCCCGCCGTGTGATGTAGACGCTGCCGTCAGGGCCGATCACGATCAGGCGTGCATTCCCGAGATCCTGTGCGACTTGAGTGATCACGAACCCAGGCGGTACCGTCAACTTCGAGAGGTCTGGCGCTGGTAGTTGCTCAGGCTTGAAAATGTGCCCCGTCACCTCCACGTCCGCGCTCGGTCCGAGCGGCGCGTTTTCGACGGAGGAGCTCGAGCCACCGACGCCGACGCCTGCGTTGCCTGCAGTAGCCGCCTTTCCCGCACTGCCGGCGGTGGCGCCGCCGTTGCCTCCCTGCCCTCCGTTCGTAGAGGAGTTGTCGTCACTGCAGGCGAGACTCACGAGGCCCAACGCTGCCGCACCGGAAAGCGCGAACAGGCAATGCAGCAGCTTCCGACCTCGACGTAGCTCGCCGCCCTCGATCGATCGTGACTCTCGCATGGTTGCTCCAGCCGCTCGTTTTGGAGACGTCCTGATCCTTCGAGCAAGTGGCGAGCTGCGTCTGCAAGTTCGATGCCCCGACGTCGCCGTGACGATTCCTGTGTGCGGGAAGCTGCTTCCCGAGCCGCGATGCTGTCGCGTAGAGCCACGCGTGATCGAATTGCGTGTGACAGCGGGACAGCTCTGCGCAAACGCACTGGGGCGGCTTGCCGCAGATTTCGTGAATGTCACACGGTCGGCGGACCGGGGTTCATCGCCGCGAAAAATTCACTACTGTGTCCGCGCCAAGACTGTTTTATGAGTCGTGCTGATTGAGCCCTCAAAAACCCGGACAGCGTCTCCCATGAACACTCACGTAAAGCTGGCAACTCAACTTCTCTTCGCTCTCGCGGCGTGCGCGTACCTGCCCGCCTGCGGCAGCGATGATGACGATGGCGAAGCAAAAACTGCGACAGCGGACATCACCGGGCTCGGCACCAATACGGCAATCAGCGGCAAGGTGACGTTCACTGCAGCAACCGGAAAGGTCACCATCACTGGCAAGGTGCAGGGATTCGAACCGGGCTCCGTGCACGGCTTCCATCTGCATCAGACCGGTGACTGCTCGGACCCAACCGGCATGTCTGCCGGCGGCCACTGGAACCCTCAGATGCACATGCACGGCGCGCCAGCGAGCGCGACCTCGCACCTAGGTGATCTCGGCAACATCACCGCGGGGAGTGATGGTGCAGCGTCCATCTCGATCTCCAAGAGCGGCGCAGTGATCGGCGACGGCTCGGCGATGGATGTGGTGGGCCGCGCCGTAATCGTTCACGCTGGCATGGACGACGAAATGACCGATCCGGCTGGCAACGCCGGCGCGCGCATAGCGTGCGGCGTGGTCAAGTAAACCTCACCACGCAGCCAACTGCGCTCACGGCTCACGGCCCTGGCGTGTACGTGACGATTAGTCGCGGGCGAAACGTGGCGTTTCCAGCGGGGTTGCCGTTGGCATCGGGCGGTGCCCAGTCATCGGTAGCCAGCGTAAACGTACGCGTGCCCGCCGCCGCGCTTTCGTCGGCGAGAGAAACCATGAGCCGAACGACCTTGTCGCCGTTGTAGGCGCGCCGGACCGCATCGCGAAACGCGTTCTGGTTCTGGAACACCAGCTTGGAAAAGCGCGGCACCGCGCTTGGCACCGCGGTCACGGTGGAAAGCACGGTGCTCGAGAAGTCGCCGCCCTCGGTGTTCCATCTCACACCACTACGCGCAAACGACCACGTAGTCTCCGCCTCGTTGAAGCTGTTGGTCATCGCGTACAAGTTTACCGCTACCGGCGACGTGCCCTGGCCCACCTCGACGTGAGTGAGCTGGAGCTGCACTGTGTCGATGGTCTTGCCGATCGGAATGTCCGAAATGTCGAAGCTCAGCACGCTGCGGATCTTCGCGTTGTTGTAGCCAACGACCATGTTCCCGTTGTTGTCGGGCGTGGAGCTGTTCGAACGCAACTGAGCAGCGTGTTGCTCCGTATAACTATCCTTCGGCGCAACTCCCTGCACGAAGATTCGCATCGGCGTAACGCCGTCACCCAGCACCCAGTCGATGGCCGAGTTCCTCAGAGTCCCCAGGTTGACGCGAGCACCGTGCGGATTGTCGACGATGAAGTTTCCAAAAATGCTGGACAGCTGAGCGGTCGTCTCTGTGCGATGGCTCATGAACCAGGCACGAGTATTGTCCTGAACGAAACAGTTCGAGAAGTTCACTCCGCCCGATCGCGCCAATTGCCCGGAATGGAACTCTATTTTGCCGCCGGTAACGGTTCCGGCATTGCGCACTTTGCAATCGATGAAATTCAACTCGTAGCTGCAGCTCGAGGCACCGGGCTCGCAGGGAATCTTCGGCCCAATCTCGATGCCTGGCCCCGTACTGGTATCGCTCACACCACGAATGATCTCGACCAATCCCGGAGTACCCAACTTGGCGGACGCGGTAAAACCCGTTCGATTGTTGAACGCGGTGCAGTCCAAAAACCGCGCCAACACCGGGTTCGCCGGCTGGCTGGGCGTGTTGAGGGCAGCAACGAAGCCGTAGCCGAAGTCGCCGTTGCCTAAACCATTACCTTCCACTCGCGTGTTGCGGATTAGGATGTTCCAAATTGGTTGGGCGGACGTATTGGGCTCGAGGTCAATCCCAGCATTGGGGAGCTTACGACCATTCGGAAAGTGCGTCGCGTCGTTGAACGAGCTGTTGTCCACCACCACATTTTTCGCTGAGGTGATCGACAAGCCGTTTCGCAAGGCGCGCTTGGTGTGGACATTCGTAATGAGCACGTTGTCACTGAAGCGCGCGACCTTGCCGTGCCCGACGTAGACGCCATCGCCAGAGCAGTCCTCGAACTTCATGTTCGTGACTTCAGCGTTTTTTGCTCCGAGAAACGCTAAACAATGCCCATGTTCCTGTTCCGCGACATTCGAATAGTCGCCACGATTCATCATGAAGGTGGCTCCCGACCCAAGACCCACGACTCTTACGTTGGTTTTGTCCTCGGCCACGAACATCTTCTGGTCCGTTCTCAACGTCGCCAACTTGGCCCTGACCCTGACGCCTTCCTCTAGCTGGAGCTCCTGATTGTCGCGCAGTTGGATCGTGTCGCTTATCACCCAGTCGGCAGGCACGCCATTGACCTTCACTAGTGGAATCACTACACGCGCAGCTCCTGAATCAATCGCCGCGCGGATCGTCCCTGTGGAATCACCGCCTCCGAACGAGGCGACCACGGGTGCCGACTGTGGTGCGTACGTGACGCTGAGGGTTGGCCGCGTTGCCTTGATATCGTGATTGTCGGAGCGCAGGCGAAACATGCGTTCGGCGTCGCCGCTCTCGTCGCGTAACTTGACCAACAGGTAGACGACCTTGGAGCTCTCGTGTGCGCGCTGCACCGCGCTGCGGAAGTTGTAGCTGCCGGAGAATACACTGAACTGACCAGCCACAACCGTAGCTGGAGAGAGCGAAATGCTGGACAGAATCTTGGGCTCGTAGGTACCGCCTGACGTCCTCCAAGGAACGTTATTTTGCGCGAAGGTCCAGTTGGTTTCGTTCTCCACGAAAGCTTGTGTGAGCTCGTGCAGATCGAGCGTCACCATCGTGGCAGCCGCGCTCGACACGTCGTGATAAACGGTCAGCGAAACATCTCGAATTTCGCTGCCGACAGGGATGTCACGGATATCGAACGCGAACAAACCATGAACGGCGCCCCAACGCTGCCGGTGACCAACATCGACGTAGGCGAACGAGCCGTAGCGCGCGTCTGCATCAGCATACGAAACCAACTTGACCGCCTTGGAATCGTACGTGGTCGTAGGGCTGCTGCCGTCCTGAAAGAGCTTCGTGAGCGTTTGAGCGTGCGCCGCGCTGGTTGCGAGCACGCCGAGCATAAAGGTCGACAGTTGAAAACGCATCTCGCTTTTCCCTTCGCGTGCCCGTGGCCGAACCCTGTGCTCGAGCTGCACGCCACACCCGACGCGCGAGACACAGCAACGTTCGTGCCGGTTCACCCGAGGCGCGCAGTTTCGCGGATCTCCGGCGATTCGAAGGACGAAAGCTAACTCATCGGTTTGACCGGACACCTCGAAACGTTGCCTGCTCGCGTCCGGTTGATCGGCAGAACGGAAGAGGCCCGCCGCGTGACTGACTCAGTCGGCCTTCTGCTCGAAGTACTGCAGGTCGATGAAGATCGCCGCAGCAAGCACGAGCGCGCGATCGTCCGGGCTCAGGGCGGCGGACTCGAACGCTACGCGAAAGCGATCGGTGTCGGTAAAGGCTTCGCGCAGGAGCCCTGACCATTTCTTTTCGACGCGCGCCTGCACGTTGCCATCGCGCTCGAAGGCGAAGCTCCACGGGCGCCACAGAGGAGACGACACGGTGAGCCGGAGGTTCCCCGCAGCGTCCGTGACGTCGAAGCGCTTCGAGAAGAAGGCGAAGCGTTGCTGAATGGCGCCGAGTGGGCGTCCGTCGACCGCGCTCACTTCGAGGCGCTGAAAGAAGAAGCGAAACGGGTGCACCACCCGCAAGATCAAGTGGCGCGCGTTGTCGAAGACATGAATCTCGAATGTGCGCCAATGGCCCAAGAACATGCGCGCAAGAAACGCAAGTCCTCCTTTGCCCTGCTCGGCAGCAAAACCAATCGGTGTGCCATTCACCTCGAGCGCGTACTTGTTACGCGTTTCGAAACCGAAAAGCTCGGCGAGCTCGCGGCGTTGAACGACCATGATTTCGCTCGAGCGTTGCACGATCCCGAAGAGGTCCGACATGCCGCCCAGAATGCCACGAGAGTGCGTGAAAGCCACCGAATGCGCACACACACTTACTCGTGACAAGCAGCGACGATCCCGCTAGCGTGCAAGCTGGGCCGCATTGGTGTGCGGCCAAACCAAAGAGGGAAGCAATGGGAAAGCTCCGTGGGAAGCTCGTACTTTTGTATGCATTGGCGCTGGCGTCGTTTTCGCTCGATGCGCGCGCACAAGCCACACCCGGCTCTGGCTTCGAAGTCGTTACGCCGTTCGTGAGCGGGCAAGACATTCCGGAATCTGTTACTACCGACGACGCTGGAAACCTGTATTTCTCGGTAGGGAATAGCATCCGACGCCGCGCACCGAGTGGCGAGGTTTCGGAGTTTGCGACACTGCCGCTGCCCATCTTCGCGCTGGGCGTCAAAGTTGGACCGGATGGCTGCGTTTACAACGCGAGCACCAGCCTTTCAGAGGTGGCAGGTGCTTTCGTGTGGCGCGCGTGTAGCGTGGGATCTATCGAGGTGTTCGCTGAGCTCGACGCGAGCGGCGGCCCGAACGACCTAGCTTTCGACGAGCGCGGCGACCTCTACGTCACCGATCCAGTGCTTGGTCGTGTATGGAGAATCGATCCAGCTGGCAACGTGGAGATTTTTGCGGAAAGCCCGCTGTTCGCTGGAAATCCCAGCGATCCGGCGTTGGTATTTCGACCCGTGGGCGTGAACGGGATCGCATTCGACAGATACCAGCACTTTCTCTACCTGTCGAACACCGATCAGGGGACGATTTTGCGAATGGGCATGTGCGCGCACAACACTTCGCCCACCGTCTTCGTGCAGAGCCCTCTCCTGCGTGGTGCGGACGGCATCGCGTTCGACCGCTCGGGCGGGCTGTTCGTGGCGGTGAACGCCCAGGACGCACTCGTTTCCGTCAGTCCGTCACGCAGCGTGAGTTTGCTGGCACAGGGCAGCCCGTTGGACGCGCCTTCCAGCGTCGTGTTCGGTGCCACGCGCGCTGATCGTCATCAGCTCTATGTCATGAGCTCCGCGTTCAGCCGCACACTCGGTTTCCAACCGGGAACACCTGCGCCGGCGTTGCTGTCGCGCAGCGTATGGACGCCGGGCTTGAGATTGCCCTGAGCGCGCGCCGCCAAAAGCTCAAACGGGGCGGTCGGAACCTCCGACCGCTCCCTGTCGAGGCATCGTAGCGGTTTTGGCCGCGACTTGTCGCAGAGCTTCGATGAGCTCCTCACGTGAAAACGGTTTGGCCACTACGCCCGCCAAATCGCCTTGCACGAAGCGCATGCGAAATTCGTCCTCCGCATATGCCGTCAGCAGGATCACCGGCACATCCTGGCGAATTTTTCTGAGCTCGCGGAGTGTCTGTTCGCCATTCATGTCTGGCATCGCCAGATCGAGCAACACGACTTGAATGCTGTATTGGTGCTCGCGAAAGAGTTGCACCGCCGCGAGCCCGCCATCGGCTTCGATCACGCTGTAGCCGACGCTCCTCAACATGTCGCTGGTAGCGGCGCGCACCGCGCCTTCGTCGTCCACGACCAGAGCGGTCGCATTGGCCAACGACGGGACGACGCGGCTCTCTTGGGCGGGCGACTCGCGGATTAGAGCAGCGTCAGCGGGCGGCAACAGGATGCGAAAGCGCGTGCCCTGCGCCGGATGCGTGTCGAGCAGGATGGCGCCATGGTGCCCTTTCACGATACCGAGCACCGCGGCCAGCCCCAAGCCCCGTCCCGCGAACTTGGTCGTGAAGAACGGGTCGAACAGCTTGCTTCTCGCCTCTTCGCTGATTCCGGGCCCGCTGTCCTCCACCTCGAGAAATGCGTACGAGCCACCCGACAGATCTCCGGGCACACTCGCTTCGAGCAACGCCGTGGTAGTCACTTCCTCGATCCCCGTACGCAAGCGAATCAAGCCCACACTCGAGCCGATCGCCTCCGCAGCGTTGGTCACCAAGTTGAGGATCACCTGTCGCAGCTGAGTGGCATCACCCTGAACGGCCAGCGGCTGTTGCTCGAACACGTACTCCAAACGAATGTCTTTGCTGACCGAGGCACGCAGCAACTGACTCGTGCCGCGTACGACATCATTGAGATCCAACACCTCGACCGAGAACTTGCCCTTGCCAGCGTAGCCGAGCAGCTGCTTGGTCAACATGCGAGCTTCGAGTGCCGTCTCCCGCACGATGGCCAAATGCGTTTGCAAAGAGGTGTCGTCGCCGAGCTCACGCGCACACAACTCCGCACGCGCCAACACCACGGCCAGCAAGTTGTTGAAGTCGTGTGCGATGCCGCCCGCCAGGACTCCTAGGCTTTCGAGCTTCTGCGCGTGCAGAAGCTGTAGGTGCGCAACCTCGAGCTCGGAGGTGCGTTGCGCGACGAGCTCCTCCAGGCGGTTGCGATAACTCTCGAGCTCCAGCTGCGCGCGTCGGTGCTCCGTAATATCGGTCAGATAGACGGCGAGGCCGATGATTTGCCCAGTGTCGTTACGCACGGGGCTGTACACGTCCTCGTAAAATCGACGATCCATACGAGCATCGCCGTATTCCTCGATCAGCGTGAAGCTTTCGCCGCTCAGGGCGCGATCGAAATTCTCTCGCGCTTTGGTGCGATCATCGTCGCGTCCAATCAGCTCGAGCATGCTCTTGCCCACGGCAATCTCGACGCCCCAGATTTGCTTCATGGTCCGGGCGTGATTTTGATTGTACGCGAGGTAGCGATACTCCGTGTCGAGCGCGAAAATGACCATGTGCTGAGGGCTCTCGATGAGTGCCCTCAACACGGCCTCGGGTTGCTGGAAGCGCCCGAACATCGTTGCCTCGCGTTTTAGTAGTGCCAGGGGAATTTGCTGTAGTGGGGCGGACGCTTCTCCAAAAATGCGTCACGACCTTCTTGCGCCTCCTCGGTGCCGTAGGCGAGCCGCGTTGCTTCGCCGGCGAACAGCTGCTGCCCCACCAAACCCTCGTCCGGCAGATTGAAACCGTACTTGAGCATGCGCATGGCCGTCGGGCTCTTGCCGTTGATCTTGCGGCACCACTCGAGCGCCGTTTGCTCGAGCTCAGCATGCGCTACGACCGCGTTCACCATGCCCATGTCGAAGGCTTGCTGGGCGGTGTAGTTGTCACCCAAAAAGAAGATTTCGCGCGCGCGCTTCTGTCCAATTTGTCGAGCCAGAAGCGCAGACCCGTAGCCGCTGTCGAAGCTCGCCACGTCCGGATCGGTCTGTTTGAAAATCGCGTGCTCACGGCTCGCAATGGTGAGATCGCACACGACGTGCAAGCTGTGACCGCCGCCTACCGCCCAGCCCGGCACCACCGCGATCACCACCTTGGGCATAAAGCGAATCAGCCGCTGCACCTCCAGAATGTGCAAGCGACCGAGGCGCGCAGGGTCGGCTTGACCAGGCGCACCTTCGTATTTGTAACCATCTTTACCGCGAATGCGTTGGTCGCCGCCGGAGCAGAACGCCCAGCCACCATCCTTCGGTGATGGACCGTTGCCCGTGATGAGCACGGCTCCGACGTCGCTCGTGACGCGTGCGTGTTCGAGCGCCGTGTAGAGCTCGTCGACGGTCTGCGGACGAAATGCGTTGCGCACTTCCGGTCGATTGAAGGCAATGCGCACGGCTCCCACGCCCTTGGCCCGATGATAGGTGATGTCCTCGAATGTGAACCCTTCGACTACTCGCCACGAATTGGCATCGAAAATCTCTGAAATGCGGTGGGTCGAGGTCATGTCTCGCACGTGCTCCTTGCTTCCGCGCCCGGCCCAGCAATCGGCCGAACGCAGTCCTAGCGTCCCTTGCGGTCACGAGCGAGCGCCCTTCGATTGCTCGCAACCGTGTTGGCTTGGACGCTATGCCAGTTTCGTTCGCAAGGAAAGCAGTTCTATTCGCGGCACAATGTCATTGAAAACCGGGAGCCCGCAGCGGCTTTCAGGACGAGGATGCGCACGAAATTGTCGCTTGCAGCGGCACGAGCGCGCAATTGCACCCGCGCGAGTGTTCAGCGCACGAAGCGTCGCCGGCGCCGAAGAAGCGCGCCAAACGCCGCGCTCAACCCTATTAACGCGCCAAGCGCGCGCTCATCGCTATGGCCTACGATGCGGCAGCCGCAACCATCCCCATCCGAGGGAGTGCCCCCAGAACCGCCCGTCACTGAACCACCGTTACCGTTGGGTGCACCGGCGACCGTGCTCGCACCGCCGCTCGTCGGACTACCTCCTGACGAGCTTCCACCCGCACCGTTCGCAGCACCACCACTCGCCGATCCGCCGCTTCCGACCGCGCCTCCGCTCGCCGCACCCCCACTACCAACTGCACCACCGCTCGATGCGCCGCCGCTTTGCGAGCCACCATTACCGCTCGCCGTCCCGCCACTGCCCGAGCTGGTGCCGCCGCTGCTCGAGCCCCCTTTTCCGGCGCTGCCGCCGTTTGCCGCACCACCGCTCGCCTTGCCACCAGCCCCGGTGCCGCCCGCGCCGCCCGTACCACCCCCACCCGTCGGAGAATCATTGTCGAGACCAAAGAAGCGAACCACGTCGGCCCACAAACCGCGGCCGCTCAAATCATGAGGCGCGTTCTGCGCAACGTTCGTCTCCAAGACCAGCGTTCCCGATCCATCCTTGTAGGAAGTGCGCGCCCATGTGTCCTGCGTCGTCTTGAACTCCGACTTCGTGGCGTTCGCGTCGCTCACACCCAACACGTTGGTCCACTGCAGAACCTCAGCGGGATAGTTCGTCGAGTACGTGAGCGTAGTGTCGCTGGTTCCGTGCCAGAGCTGAACACGCGGCCTCGCGCCGGTGAAACCTTGATGCGCCTTGCGCACGATGTCGCCCCATTCTTGAGCGCTGCGCCCTGCAGGAGTCGTCCAACCGTACGCGTTTCCTCCCGTCCAAGCTCCGGCAGGGACACCCGCCAGCACGGACCCAGCAGCAAAAACATCCGGATACGCCGCGAGCAGCGCGTTCGTCATGCAAGCGCCCGAAGAAGCTCCCGCAGCGAACACCCGCTTCGGATCTGCCTTGTTCTGCGTGATCACGTATTGAACCATCTTCGTGATCGCGTCGCGCTCGCCGCTGCGCTCGGGCTTCGCGTCGAAGCAATTGCCGCCCGCGCTCGGCGCGATGATGACGAACCCGTACTTGTCAGCCGAAGATTGAAACCACCCGCGCGCGTTCGACGAGTTCCCGCTGCAGTAGTGCAGCGACACCACGACCCCGGGCGAAGCATCGACGTTCGTCGGCACGTACAGATCCATCACCGTACTGCCACCGTACGCAACGCCACACTTCCATCCCGCAGTGCACGCCTGCGCCTGCGCTAGCGATGGCGCGAACAAGATAGCAACGAGAGAAGCAATCGCGGGCGCGGCGAAGGTGAATCGAAGGCCAGTGGACATCGGGTGGTTTACCTCTCGAGCTGTGTGTCCGCGTCGCTTCGAAAGTGGCTCAGCACTGAAAAATGCCTTGTGCCGCTGGCCACGACCTACGATCGCGCAGCCGGGCTCGGAATTCTAAGAGCACACAATTCCACCCCAATAGAAACATCAAACATGCACCAAGAGCAGGTCGATGTCGCCATCCGCGTGCGCCACTTGCCCGACTCAGGCTTGAAAGCTCGTCGTCTCGGACACCTGCGCGTCGTCGTCTACGCGCGTGTTCGTGCATGCCATCGCCACGCATCTACGAACGAAAGGTTGTGAGCGCTGTACCGAGTCGCGCTGTTCTGCATACCAACCAGGTCAGCTGGATCCTGGCGCGCACCCTCTAGTCGCACGGACTGGTGCTCCAGGTTGGTGCTCCGCCCAAGGCCAGTGGTGCTCCAAAACGAAACCGTCTAGCCACGTATCGCCAACCGGCTGTTTCTCTCCAGTATTCTGGAGCGGGAGAAGGGATTTGAACCCTCGACGTCCACCTTGGCAAGGTGGTTACGGCGCGTTTCGACCGGTACCTACCTGCCCGCGACGCCGTGCTACGATGAAACCGTGACGACTGCACGCCGTCTGCACTACAGCTACGATCAGTACCTTTCCGCGCTTGAAATCAGCCCTGTCAAGCTCGAGTACTGTGATGGCGAGATTTATGCCATGGCCGGCGGCACTCCCGCGCACGCCGATTTATGCGCCTCGGCGACGCACCTGCTCGTGAGCGCGCTCGGCGATCGCTGTCGCGTTTCGTCTTCCGACCTCAAAGTGCGTATCGAAGCGACCGGGCTCTCGACTTTCCCGGACGTCACGGTCGTGTGCGGTGAGCGCCTCGCATCTCCCATCGACCGCAATGCCATCATCAACCCCACACTTTTGGTCGAGGTCACCAGCAAGTCCACCGAAGACTATGATCGCGGTGAGAAGCTCAGCCACTACAAGCAGCTCCCGAGCCTCAAGGCTGCGCTCTTCGTCTCGCATCGTCGTCCCCAAGTCACTATCGTCGAGCGCGCGGACAACGCCTGGAGAGCTCGCGAGTGTAGGGCCGGGGAAAACGTCACGCTGGAAGAGCTCGGCCTGGTGCTTTCGGTCGACGCGCTCTACCGAGGCATCACGCTAGACCAAGAGTAAGACGTCCGCAGAGTGCCATTCGGCGTGACGTACGGCCGCGCCAGACAAGACGGCCACAAAGCGAAACAGCCGGCTAGCGACGCATCGTCAACCGGCTGTTTCTCCCCAGTATTCTGCGACCCAACCAGCCTTGGTCAGTCGACCTGCCCCAGCCAGACCTTGCTACCGAACAGGTCGGGGACGAGGACGCCTCCGCTCGGGGTCACGCCGAGATCCGCGGCGCTCGATAGTCCTTCGTCTGCGAGGTTCACGAGCAGCTGCAGCTCGCCGTCTCGGTCGCTTCGAAGCAGCTGTCCACGAAAGTCCGTCAGTAGATAACCGTCGCTTCGGGGCTCGATGCCATCGAACTTGCCACTGCCGGAGCCCAAACCGGCGATGGCCTTGCTGGTCAGGTCGATAGTGAATACGCCGCCGAGCACGGTCACGTCTTCGAGATCGCCAATCGTGACTAGGACGATGCGTTCGTCCTCGACGACCAAACCATTGGCTCCGAATAGGCGTTCATCGCGAACGAACACTTCCGGTGCGCCGTCGAGTGGGACGCGGATGACGGCCCCCGCGAAGGTATCGGTCAGCCACACGGCGTCGTGCGCGAAGGCCGCGTCGTTGAGAAAGACGGCGCCATCGACCGGAATGCGACGCTCGATGCTGCCGCGCTCGACATCGATCTCCACGAGGTTGGTAACGTCCGTAACGTAGAGCTTGTTGCCGACGAGGACCATGCCCTTCGGAGCGTCGAGTCCTTCCACCCAGCGAGCCTGGATGCTCTGCCCTGTGGCATCCAACACCGAAATCCAGCCGATGCCGTCCGGCGCCATGGGATCGCCTCCGATACTGCTGACGTAGTAACGCTGTCGGGCATCGTCCCAACGGGCGCTTTCTGGGTACTCGAACGGCGCAGGCTGGGCTGGCTCGTTCGAGCTGAGATTCGAGTTGGACTGGCAGGCCGTGATGGCGAGCAATGAGACGAGCTGAATGAATTGCGTTTGGAGCTTCAAGCGGAAACCTCGTGGTTGAGGAAGAGGTCGTGTCTGGTGAGCCGCAGTGCACCACACGCCCGCGAGCCACGGAAACGCTTGCTTTGCATGTTCACATGCGCCGCTTGCATGTGACGAGTCCCACCGGCATCGTTGTCTCTCCATGCCGCATCGCCTGAAAGAGCTGAACCTGAACCACCTGCTCGCGCTGAATGCGTTGTTGGAAGAGGCGAATGTAACGCGCGCGGCACGCCGACTTCACCTGACGCAGTCTGCAACGAGCCACGCCCTTTCATCGCTTCGGAAGATTTTCGAAGACGAGCTGCTCGTGCGCACGGCTCGCGGCATGGTGCTGACGGAGAAGGCGAGCCGGCTCGCACCCGAGTTGCGGCGCGCGCTGGCGCAGCTCGCCGATGCCATCTGTGACGAGCAGGGACACTTCGAGCCCAGGAACGCAGCGGGAACGCTCACATTGGCTAGCGCCGACTTCTTGCTCGCACGTTCCGGCGGGCGACTCGGTGCCGTACTGGCAGAGCGTGCGCCACGGATGGAGTTGACCTTGCTGCAGCTTCAGACGAGCCATCTCAGCGAGGCGCTCGAAACGCGCACCGTCGACATGGTGATTGGCCCGGAGCTGCGCACCGAGTCCGGAATTCATTCGGAGTTTTTGTTCGAAGAGCCCTTCGTTTGCGCCGTCGGCTCCGGCCATCCGCTGGGCAAGAGGATTCGTGGAAAACAGATTTCGATGGACGACTATCTGTCCGCGAGGCACATCTTGATCTCACCCACGCGCCGCGGCGCGGCACGAGTCGACTCCGCGTTGGCCGAGCTAGGGCTACGCCGTGAGGTCGCAGTACGGGTCGAGTCCTTCTTGGCCGCCGTGCACATGCTTCCAGAATCGCCCTGGCTGCTCACTGCGCCGAGGAGCAGCCTATCCGCGCTGCTGCCCTCGAAGGTGCGGCTCTTCGATATGCCTCTCGACCTCGCGCCGCTGCGCTTGCACCTGTACGTTCACGCCGCGCGCGCAACGACCACGCGCATGAAGTGGCTCCGGGAACAGGTTCGCGTGGCATTCGCACCCGTTCCGTGAGTCGGCTGTCATTCGATACGACGCTCATTCCAAGACCTGTTCCGCACAGCCGAGGTCAAGGACGTGGCAAGTACGGAGGGTGGTCACACAAATCCGCCCACAGCAGAAGCTCCGCGTCACGGCGTAGCGCGCAGTTAGGCCCCTTCGAGGAGCGCCGCAGGATTTCCGGAACCCGCGGCAAGGGCGAGCGCTGACTTTGCCTGTCCGAGCGCTGACCTATCTGCGTTGACCCCGTCTCTTCACCCGACAAAGGATCGGCGCACTTTCGGATTCGAGGCAGGTAATGGACTACCGCTTTCTCGACACTCTTCGGCGTACGCACCCTGCGTGGAGGCTACTGCTCGCCGACCATGCACCGCTGATCGCCAGCGTACTATTCAAGAGTTTCATCGAGCCGAACGTGCGCACGCATTCGCAGCCGCAGCTCGAATCGCTGCTCGATGATCACCTTCACGCGTTGCGCGCCGAGCTCGGCGACGGCGCTTTTCCGAAGACAGCCAAGCAGTACCTCGAGGACTGGGCAAGCGACGACCGGGGCTGGCTGCGCAAGTACTACCCAGCCGGTAGCGACGTCCCACACTTCGACCTCACCACCGGCGCAGAGCGCGCCATCGAATGGCTATCGAGCCTCCGACAACGGCAGCTCGTCAGCACGGAATCGAGGCTGATGATGGTGTTCGAGCTTTTGCGACAAATGGCCGAGGGCACGATGGTGGACCCGGAGGAGCGCGTGGCAGAGCTCGAGCGGCGCAAGGCCAAGCTCGAGCAAGAGATCGAGCTCGTGCGCGAGGGTCGCTGGCAAGTCATGGATCCGGCGCAAGTCAAGGATCGCTTTCTCCAGATGGCGGCGACGGCTCGTGGGCTACTTTCGGATTTTCGTGAAGTTGACCAGAACTTCCGAGATCTCGACCGCGGCGTACGCGAACGGATCGCCGTGTGGGAAGCTGGCAAGGGAGCTCTCCTCGAGCAGATTTTCGGCGAGCGCGACGCAATTGGCGACTCGGATCAGGGCAAGAGCTTCCGCGCCTTCTGGGATTTCTTGATGTCGCCCGAGCGCCAGGACGAGCTTTCTTCTTTGCTCGAGCGTGTTTGGGCGCTCGAGCCCGTAAGAGCTCTTCAGCCAGACCGACGTCTGCTCCGCATTCACTACGACTGGCTTGCTGCCGGAGAGGTGGCACAGCGGACTGTGGCGCGCCTATCCTCCCAACTCCGGCGATATCTGGACGACCAGGTGTGGCTCGAGAACCGCCGTATCATGCAACTCATTCGCGACGTCGAACAGCACGCTCTGGCGCTTCGCGAGGCGCCTCCCGAAGGGTCGTTCGCGACGATCGACGAAGCGTGCCCCGCGTTGAGCTTGCCGATGGATCGCCCAATGTTTCGGCCGCCGCTGCGCCCGCGGATCAGCGCAGAAGCGCTGCGGGCGGGAGATGAGTCCGCCACCGCTGACGCGCTGTTCGAACAAGTGCACGTCGACAAGGCGCGCCTGCAAGCGCTGATCGGACGCGCGCTTCAAACACGTTCACAGATTTCCTTGGCAGAATTGCTCGATCTGCACCCGCTCGAGCAAGGATTGGCTGAGCTCGTCGCGTATTTGAGCCTGGCTGCTGACAGCGATAGCGCCGTCATCGACGATAGCCGGTCCCACGTGGTGTGCTTCGTGGATAGCTCGGCACGTCGGCGCGAGGCGACATTGCCGGTAGTCGTATTCGGCCGTGAACGCGCGATCCGGCTACGTCCCGCCGGAGGTACGGCATGAGCGCGCCCAAGCCAGAAGCGTTTTCGCTGGTCCTCACGTCGCTGATGAAAGGAGTTGCCTATCGAGAGAACGATCCAGCTTTGTGGCAGCAGCTGCTCGAATCGCAAGCGCGCGTGCGAGACTATGTGGCGCCGCTTCAACTCGAGCTGGTGCTCGATGAGGCGGAGGGCTACGCGTACCTGCGCCAGCGTCAGCTGGCCGAGGGCGAAGCCGAGCTGCCGCGCTTGGTTCCCCGACGTCCGCTGAGCTACCCAGTGAGCCTGCTGCTCGCGCTCTTGCGAAAGAAGCTGGCGGAGTTCGATGCGAAGAGTGGGGAGACGCGGCTAGTGCTCAGTCTCGACGAAATCGTGGAGATGCTCCGGCTGTTCTTGCCGAACACAGGCAACGAGGCGAAGCTCGTCGATAGGGTCGCGCAGCACGTCACGAAGGTGGTCGATCTGGGGTTTCTGCGCCGGCTCAAGGGAGACGATACTCGTTTCGAAGTGCGGCGCATCGTAAAGACGTTCGTCGACGCACAATGGCTGGCTGACTTCGAGCAACGGCTTGCCGAGTACCGCGCGCACGCAACCTCCAACTTGGCAGAAACGGCGAGCGAGCCATGAACGACGCCGCGGAGCTTCACTCCAGCACCGCCTCTGCGGTCCCCGAGCGCGCCGGCTTCCGCCTGGAGCGTCTCGAGGTCTTCAACTGGGGAACGTTTCACGAGCGCGTCTGGAGCTTGACGGCAGGCGGGAAGAACGCGCTGCTGACCGGTGACATCGGCTCGGGTAAGTCCACGTTGGTCGATGCCATGACGACGCTGCTCGTCCCGCCGCAGAGGCTCGCCTACAACAAGGCAGCCGGCGCAGAAGCACGCGAGCGAACGCTGCGGTCCTACGTGCTCGGGTTCTACAAGGCCGAGCGCTCTGCATCTGGCGTAGCTGCAAGGCCGGTCGGCTTACGAGATCACAACAACTATTCGGTGATTCTCGCGCGCTTCTTCAACGAAGCCTTGGAGCAGCACGTCACGCTCGCGCAGGTGTTCTGGCTGAGGGACGCCGACGGACCGCCTGCTCGGCTCTTCGTGGTCGCCGATCGCGCCCTGAGCATCACCGAAGATTTCGGCGGGTTCGGGCCGGACATCGCAGATTTGCGAAAGCGCCTGCGACGTGCAGCCGGACTCGAAATCCACGATACATTTCCGCCGTACGCGGGCGCGTTTCGGCGTCGGCTTGGAATCGAAAACGAGCAGGCGCTCGAGCTGTTCCATCAAACCGTGTCGATGAAGGCGATTGGTAACCTCACCGACTTCGTACGCGATCACATGCTCGAGTCGTTCCCGGTCGAGGAACGCATCCAGGCGCTGGTCGGGCACTTCGAAGACTTGAACCGTGCGCACGCCGCGGTGCTCAAGGCGAAAGCGCAAATCGAACGGCTGACGCCACTCGTGGAAGATTGTCACAAGCACGCCGAGCTCGCGCGAGAGCTCGAACAGCTCCAGGCCTGTCGTGACGCGCTGCGCGCCTGGTTCTCGACTCTGAAAAGCGAGCTTCTCACGAAGCGCGAACAAGCGCAGAGCTCCCAGCTCGCGCGACTGAGCGAGCGAGTAGAATCGCTCCAGCACGAGCAGCGCGACGAGTGGAGCCGGCGCGACGAGCTCAAACGAGACATCGCCAAGAACGGCGGCGACCGCATCGAGAGCCTCAAGGCCACCATTGCGCAGAGGGAATCCGAACGAGCAGCGCGACAGAGGCGCGCCGATCAGTACGACGGCCTTGCCCAGGGCCTAACGTTGCCGCACGCTCGCGATGCGGACGCGTTTTTGAGCAATCAGAGGGCGGCGCAAGCCTTGAAGGAGGAAGTGGCCGGCAGAGAGAGCACAGCCCAAAACGCTCGCACCGAAGCCACGGTCGAGTTTCGTGAACTCCGCAAGCAGCACGACGAGGTCGCTACCGAGCTCAACTCGCTGAAGCAGCGGCGCTCGAACATTCCGCGGCGCATGCTCATGCTGCGAGAGAGGCTGTGTGAGGAAACCGGGCTGGAGGAAACCGAGCTGCCGTTCATCGGCGAGCTGATCCAGGTGCGCGAGGAGGCACGCGTTTGGGAGGGCGCGGCGGAACGGCTGCTCCATCAGTTCGGTCTTTCGTTACTCGTCGGAGACGCACACTACGCCACGGTGGCGGAGTGGGCCAATCAGACTCATCTGGGCGAAAGGTTCGTGTACTACCGTGTGCGCCAGCGCGACAACCGCGTTCCGGCGACGTTGCCAGTGAACTCTTTGGTGCGCAAGCTCGCGATCAAGCCAGACTCCACGTTCTACGCCTGGCTCGAGGCCGAGCTCGCGCAGCGCTTCAACTATGCGTGCTGCGACACGCTGGAAGCATTTCGGCGCGAGGAACGCGCCGTGACGCCATCGGGTCAGATCAAGAGCCGTGGCGACTATCACGAGAAAGACGATCGGCACCGCATCGACGACCGTACGAGGTTCGTACTCGGCTGGTCGAACGAAGCCAAGATTGCCGCAGTGGAGCAGCAACTACGTCGGCTCGAGGCGCAGTGTGGAAACACCGGGCAGCGTATCTCCGAACTCGAGGCGGAGCTGGAAACCCTACGGCAACGAATCACCGCCGCAAACCAGTTGCTCGTATTCCAAAGTTTTCGAGACCTGGACTGGCGCCCACTGGTCTCCGAGATAGCAAAACTCGAGGACGAGCGTCGAAAGCTGGAGTTAGAATCAGATATTCTGCGGCACCTCGAGCAAACGTTACGAGAGCTCGAAGCCACGCTTCAGGCTACGGAGGAGAAGCTAACCCAAGCCCGCAGCGAGCAAGCCGTCGTCAAAGACAAGCTGGCCTCGACGCGTTTGCAGCAGGCCGAATGTGCGGAGCTATTGGCAGGAACGCCCGAGGCGGTGAAGGCTGGCACATTCCCGCGACTGGACCTGATGCGGAGCGACGCGCTCGGCGAGCACACGCTGTCTGTGGAGAGCTGTGAAAATCGACAACAGCAAATGCGCGATTGGCTGCAAGCCAAGATCGACGCGGACAAGAAGAAGCAAGAGCGCTTGTCGGAGAAGGTCGTTCTGGCCATGCAGGCCTACTCCAGGGACTACCCTCTCGACACTCAGGAAGTGGACGCGAGCTTGGCCTCGGCGGCAGAGTTCGAAAAGATGCTGACGCAGCTAACGAGCGACGATCTGCCTCGCTTCGAGACCCGCTTCAAGCAGCTGCTGAACGAGAACACCATCCGCGAGGTCGCGAATTTTCAATCGCAGCTCGCGCGCGAGCGCCAGACCATCCGCGAGCGCGTGGATCTGATCAACGCTTCACTGCACGAAATCGACTACAACCCTAACCGTTACATTCGGCTCGAAGCGGTTGCGGCTCCCGACGTCGAAGTTCGGGATTTTCAGCAGGCGCTCCGTTCTTGCACCGAAGGTGCTCTCACGGGTTCGGAGGATGACGCGTACTCCGAAGCCAAGTTTCTACAGGTGAAAGCCGTGATCGAGCGTTTTCGCGGCCGGGAGGGAACGACGGAGCTCGACCGGCGTTGGACGCGCAAGGTGACTGATGTTCGAAATTGGTTCGAATTTGCTGCTTCGGAGCGCTGGCGCGAGGGCGACGTCGAGCACGAGCACTACACAGACTCGGGAGGCAAATCGGGAGGGCAGAAGGAAAAGCTCGCCTACACCGTGTTAGCTGCGAGCCTCGCGTATCAGTTCGGTCTCGATCAACCAGCATCTCGCACGCGCACATTTCGCTTCGTGGTCATCGACGAAGCTTTCGGTCGCGGCTCCGACGAGTCCGCGCGGTATGGGCTCGAGCTATTCGAACGAATGAACCTCCAGCTTCTGATCGTCACGCCGCTCCAAAAGATCCACATCATCGAGCCGCACGTTGCCAGTGTGGGTTTCGTGCACAACGAGGAAGGGCGCTGCTCGATGCTGCGCAATCTCACTATCGAAGAATACCAGGCCGAGAAGATTGCTAGGAGCGCATGACGCGCGAAAAGAGCTGGTCCTCTCCCGCCGACTTGCGCGCCGAGCTGATCCGACACTGGGACAACGGGCACCTGCTGCGAGTCGCCCTTGCAGGTGAGCAGGCATTTCCGCTTCGACTTCGGCTGCGCGGGCCTAGCACGAGCGACCTCTCCGAGCGCTTCGACGAGGTGCGAACGTGGATCAAGGCTCTGGAGGAAGCCAGCCGATCGACGCGAGGCTTCGGCTACGTAGTGGAGTGGGAAGAGCGCAACCTGCGACGGCTCGGCCTCAATCGTGTGCCCGTTTCGATCAACGTGCCCAGCGAGCAGGACGCGCTGCGCCTCATCGGCAAGGAGCGGCAGATGGCTCGCTTTCGAGCGCTGGTTGCCGAAACGCTCACAACGTTCCCGGAGCTCGAGACCTGGCTAATGAAGCGACCACTGACCGCACTCGAGCGTGAGGCGGATTGGTCGCTCATCTTGGCGGTGCTGTCGTGGTTCCGTGCACACCCCAAAGCCTCCGTTTACGTCCGGCAGATTGACGTTCCGCGCGTCGATACCAAGTTCATCGAGCTTCACAAGGGCGTTCTCGCCGAGTTACTCGATCAGGTGTTGCACCCCGATGCGATCGACGCGAGCAGCGTGGGCGCGCGCAATTTCGAACGGCGCTACGGACTACGCACCAAACCAGCGCAGGTGCGCTTTCGCCTGCTCGATCCCGAGCTGTGTCTGCAAGGTATGAGCGACATCGCAATTCCCGCATCGGAATTCGCGAAGCTCAGACTGCCGGTGGAACGGGTCTTCATCACCGAGAACGAGGTGAACGGCCTCGCATTCCCTGCAGCTTCTCGGAGCATCGTAATTTTCGGGCTGGGTTATGGGCTCGAGCGACTGGCCGAAGCGGCTTGGCTGAAAAACGTGCAGCTTCACTACTGGGGAGATCTCGATACCCACGGCTTTTGGATGCTGGACCGCCTACGCACGCAACTACCACATGCCCGCTCCTTGCTCATGGATCGCGAAACGCTGGTGACGCACCGCCACGCCTGGGTGCGCGAGGGCGAGCCGGCCAGGTTTGCACCGAACCATCTCGAACCAGAGGAACACACCCTCTACGACGATCTCGTTCATGACCGGCTGGGGCAAGCAGTGCGCCTGGAGCAGGAGCGAATTGGGTTTCGATGGTTGGAGTCGGCCCTACAAGCCCTGCGCTGACCGTGTCGTGGATCTGCTCGCGTTTGAAGCGGTAGAGCGGCTCCAACTATTCGGCGAGGATTCGAAACCAGCGGCCGTCGTCGCTGTCGAGGAAGCCGCCATTTCGATACGCGAGTTCGGGAGCTTCGCTCAAAGCGCTCTTCGTCATCGGTACTTCACCAATGCGAGAAGAAGGGCCCCGACATGCGCTCTCCGCACAATAACTCCCCCCTGGGGATGCCGGACAGCGTGAAGGAAACACGAAATTACTGCGCAGCACGCGTGCACAGCGCAAAGCGTGCGCTCAACTGGATTGTGCGCCGGCGCGCGTGTGATTCTCGGGCGAGCCCGGTCACGCTGTCCCCGATCGCTGCCTATACCGAATGAACTACGACCGATTACACCGTGCAATCAGGAGAAGGTGTCATGTCCCAATTCAAGTTCCTGTTCGTCAGCGCTTTCGCTGCGAGTCTCGCCCTTCCCTTCGTGGCTCGCGCGGATTCTGCGCAATGTGAGCTGCACGCCTTCAAGGCCAACCGTGTTGAGCCCCTGCGCATTCAGGAACGCATTGGCCGCACCACGATCGAGAAGCTCGCTGGCGCGCAAGTCTTCGTGCCCGCTCAAAAAGGGCTGACCGCCGAGTGGCTCCGGGCGCGCGTGGAGCAACACATCAGCGGGATGGCCGCGCAGGGAATGGCGAACTGCCCGCTCAGCGTCAAGGGCCTCCGCGTGGCTGTCGCGTCGGGCGGCACTGGCTTCTGGGTGCAACTCCAAGCCAAGGACTCCGACACGGCGCGAGAGGTTCTTCGCCTTGCACGAGCGGCCGTCCGTTAACGGCGGCCGCTCGTAGGCTCCACGAGAAAGCCATGCAAAACTCGCGGGCCCCTCGCTCATCGATGGTGCCGAGGAACTCAAGATGCATGGCCCTGGCTCAAGGCGAGCGATGTTCGATCAGGAGGCGCGCGACTCGTGATCGAACATCGACGGTGCTCGGCCTCTTGCCTCTTCTCTCGGGGAGCGGCGTCGGCGCGGGCGTTTCGGCCCGCACAGCGGCCCCTGTCGTGGGCGGGCTCTGGTACACTAGTGACCGCCGCGCTCGAGGCTCGGGATTGCCAGTGCCGTCACGGTCACGCACGTTGCTCGCAGCAGTTGAGGAGATGAGATCATGCGTCGTAACCAGCACAGCCTCTTCGTGAGTGTGGTCGTCCTAGGCGGCGCGGCATGTTCGCAGCATTCGATGAACGACCACTCGGGCTCGATGGTGCCGAAGGTGATCGAGCTTCCTTCTTGGGAGGGGACGTTCGAGGGGAGCGCCGCTCCTGACCTCGATCCGTCCGACACCGTCGTGGAAGTGCAACTCGAAGCCAAGGAGACCGACGTCGAGCTCGCTCAGGGGCGCCGCGTCCGAATGTGGACGTACAACGGCGTGCTTCCTGGCCCGCGCATCGAGGCGCGCGTCGGCGACACGGTGCGAGTGCATTTCCGAAACTCGCTCTCGGAAGCGACGACCCTCCACTGGCACGGGCTCCGCGTTCCCAACTCAATGGATGGCGTGCCCCTCGTTCAGGCGCCCATCGCACCGGGGGGCGAGTTCACTTACGAGTTCGTCGTGCCGGATGCGGGCACGTTCTGGTACCACCCGCATATCCGGTCGGACGAGCAGGCCGAACGCGGCCTCTACGGCACGGTTCTCGTGCGCGGGCCAAGCGAACCGGAGACGACGTCGGACCGCGTGGTGGTTCTCGATGACGTCCTCATCGACCCCGCTACGTGGCAACTCGCGAGCTTCGACCCGGTGATGCATGCGATGGTCGGTAGGCAGGGCAATGTCATCCTGGCGAACGGCCGCGCGCACCCCATCGCCGACGTACGCCCAGGTGGCCTTCATCGCTATCGCGTGGTGAACGCGGCGACCGCGCGCTACTTCCGCCTGTCGTTGCCGGGCAAGCCGCTAATGTTGATCGGGACCGATGGTGGCCTGCTGGAGACGCCGCAAGAAGTAAGCGAGGTCCTGCTGGTTCCCGGCGAACGCGCAGACGTACTCGTGACCGCCGACGCCTCCTCGCCACCGCTCGAATGGAAAACGCTCCGCTACGATCGCGGCCACGGAACCGGCGCGATTGCCGATGCGACAGTCTGGCAGACGCGGAACACGAGCGAGTCGGACATCGTGACCCCACCGATTCCGTCCTCCCTTGGCGCGATCGACGAATTGCCTGCGCCGACCACAACGCGCGAGCTACGGCTCGAGGAGTCCTTGCCCTCGGGCGGAGATCATTCCGGACACGGCTCGGGGGGAATGGGACCGATCTTCTCGATCAACGGTCGCGTCTACCCCGACAGCGAGCCGCTTAGGTCCACACTCGATGCAGTCGAGGACTGGGCAATCGTGAACACGACCGATATGGACCACCCCTTCCATCTTCACGGCTTCCGCTTCCAAATCGTCTCGGAGAACGGCTCGGCGCCGTCGTTCCGCGCCTGGCGCGACAGCATCAACGTCCAGGCGAAGCAGACCGTCCGTATTCGAGTTCGCTTCGAGGAGAACCCTGGCACCTGGATGTTCCACTGCCACATCCTCGAGCACGCCGAGCGCGGGATGATGGGCGAGCTCGCAGTGACACGATGAGTGGTACGCGGCGCCGCAAATCATCGCTGCTCCGCCACCATCACATCTGTTTCTCGCACCAGGTGCGACGTTGATGAAAAGCCGAATGCGGGGCTTTTGTGGACTAAAGATTCGACGTATTGGCGAAGATGGATCGCCGTTGGTCGAGTTGGGTAGTCGTTGGCTCGTGTCTTTTCGCCTGCAGCAACGCCGGTCGGCCCGAGCCGCAAACAGGACCACAAGCAGGACCAACCGGGGTGCGCATCGGCGCGAGTAGCACGCCGAGCGAGCACAGGTCCGAGCCTGCGACGTCCGCGCCGGCTGAGTCGGACGCGACCAAGCCGAAACTCGCTGCTAGCGACGCGAATTCCGGCGACGAGAAGCTCACGCAAGAAATCCCGTCTACGTGCAGCGGAACCGAAGGCTGCGTTCCCGATCCCGCATTCGCGGAGCGGGTGTGCCGCGGCAAGTTCCCGAACCTTCCATTCGCGTTGTTCGCGAAAGGAACGCCATGGCAGCGGCTGTACGTGAAGGCCGAAAAGGTCGAACCCGTGAATGCCTACGGTGGTCCGAGCAGCGAGGCCTGGATGCACTTCGGTGAGGAGGTAGTGGTATTGCGGCGCCGAGGCGGCGGGAACGGGTCTGGCGTGCAGATTTCGGGACCGACGGACGTGGACGTTCTGCGCTGGGACGGGACATGCGCCACCGTTCGCCAAGAGATGTTCGTGACCTACATCACCGGCGACTCCATTTCGCCGCGCATCGTCTGGAAGTATCTGGAGGACCCGGTCCGAGAAAGCCTCGAGAAGAATCGCGCCGTCACGGCCGCAGAGACCATCGAGCGCCGCGACTGCCGCTCCTCATCCCCGACGCATCCGTCTCCGGCTTGCGACAAAGCCATGCAGCGTCTGACCACCGCAATCATCATTGCGGTCCGCCTCGGCGTCGAGCTGCCGACTCCTGCAAACGTTCCCGCTTGGCGCCCTTCCGACAAAACAGCGTCGCGCTAAGGATCACTCGCCCGAGGCGATGAAGCGCCCGCAACCAGCCAGGGTACTCGCTATCCGCTATCCACGGAGCGACTCATCCCCAACAACGTCAAAGTGAAAAAGCCGGCTAGCGACGCATCGCCAACCGGCTGTTTCTCTGCACCATTCTGGAGCGGGAGAAGGGATTTGAACCCTCGACGTCCACCTTGGCAAGGTGGCACTCTACCGCTGAGTTACTCCCGCGGAAGGGCGCTCTAAGTACCCGCCCCTGCCCCCTCTGTCAAGCGCTCGGCGAAAGTTCGCCACGCAATCGGCCATGCGGTTCGACGAAGTTCCCGGCCGGCTCCGCCACCTACAGTACGAAGCGGCCGGGTTGGCGCGCCCTTGGAAGGTCGGGCGGGTATGCTGACGCGGTGCATGCCTGGGTCATAGGTGGCAGCGGGCTCGTTGGGCGCTCGCTCGTTGAGCTCTTGCTTGCCCAATCGACTGTTGAGCACGTTCTGAGTTTGGGACGGCGCCGGACGTTTGGAGCGCACCCGAAGTTGGAAGAGCGGGTGGTGAATTTGGCCGAGCTCGAGCAAGCGCTAGCTGGTGTGCAGGCGTCGCACGCTTTCTGTTGCATTGGCACGACGATGGCCGCGGCTGGAAGCAAGGAAGCGTTTCGGCAAGTGGACTTCGAATACCCGCTCGCGTTGGCCCGCGCCGCGCGAGCGGCGGGTGCTGTTTCTTATCTTCTGGTTTCGGCAGCAGGCGCGAACCCGAAGAGCCCGTTTTTCTATAACCGGGTGAAGGGTGAAGTCGAGCAAGCTTTGGGTGAGCTCGACTTTCCAAGGCTTCATCTGCTGCGGCCGTCACTGTTGCTGGGTGAACGCGCGGAGGCACGCCCGGGAGAGCGGGTCGCGGCGGTGCTAGCGCGCCCGCTGAGCGGGCTCTTCGTGGGGCGCCTCGGCAAGTACGCGCCCATTGAAGCACGCGACGTGGCACGCGCGCTGGTCGTGCTGGCCGACCGCGCGGACGCCGGGCGGCACGTGCACGAATCGAACGAGCTCATCGAGCTCGCGGCGCGGCTGCCAGAGCCAGGAGGAGAACCCAGCCGGAACGATAACGAAAGCTGCTAGGCTTCTGTTACCGTCGTGGATCCTTCCCGTCTCGAGCAGCAGCTGGCTTTCATTCGAGAGCTCGATCGGCTCAAGCAGGTGCAGCGCAGGAGCTTCGTGTCGGGCACGCGGCGGCTAGAAACTAGCGCGGAGCACTCCTGGCATGTCGCGCTGATGTCTTGGGTTTTGCTCGAGCACGCCGCGCCGCCGGGGGTGAGTGCGGAGCGCGTCATGAAGATGATGCTCGTGCACGACGTGGTCGAAATCGACGCCGGCGACACGTTGCTCTACGCGGAGGCGCAAGCGCACGAAGAGCAGCACAAGCGCGAACTAGAAGCCGCCGAGCGCCTGTTCGGGTTGTTGCCCGAAGATCAGGGTCGCGAGCTGCGCGCGCTGTGGGAAGAGTTCGAGGCGCGCGAGAGTCCGGATGCAAAGTTCGCCGCAGCCATCGACCGCCTGCAACCGCTGATTTTGAACGTCATGTCCGAAGGTGCTGCCTGGCGCCGGCACGGCGTCGTGGTCGCCGACGTGTACGCCAAGAATCGCCACATCGCCGAGGGCTCACCCGAGCTCTGGGCCGCCGCCGAACGGCTGATTGAGCTCGCCATTCAGCGCGGCTACCTGAAGCACGAGATCTGAGCAGCGCGCTTAGCCGAGAACTAGTTCGAAGGCTCGAGCGGATTCTCGTAAACCGCGTCGACGCTCAACGACACTCCCACGGAGGCGAGCTCGATGTTTTCGCCCGAGCGCGCTTCGAAAAGTTCGAAGCGGCCCTGTTCATTGCGGCGATAGACCTCGATGAGTGGCTCGCGCTGCGAAACCAGAACGTACTCACGCAAGGAAGGGATGCGACGGTAGTGAGCTGCTTTGGCGCCACGATCGTAGCCTTCCGTCGAATCGGACAGGATTTCAACCAACAGCACCGGATTGACAATGGCGTCGCGATCAATCGGATCAGTCTCTAGGCGACCACAGACCACGCTTGCATCGGGGTAGGTCGCCAGTCCGGTTGGCTGGATTCGCACCCGAACGTCGGACGAGAACATGCGACACGGTCGGCCTCGCAAAGCGGATCCGAGTTCGAGAATAAATGCGGCCGCGAGGGCTCCGTGCTCCGGTGTCCCCCCAGCCATCGCAAACAGCTGACCATCCAGAAACTCATGGCGCTGATCCGCCTTGGCTTCGAGCGCCAGGTACTCGGCGTAGCTCAGGGACGCGATCGGCTCTCTCACGGTTCGAAGCCTAGCATGGCTTCCAGTGGCCGGAAGCTCAGATGCGCGACACTTCGACGACGCCGTTCACCTTGGAGAGCGCCTTCATCACGTTTTTGAGCTGGCTCAGATCGCTGCAGTGGAAGGTGAACACGTTGCGCGCGCGGCCATCGTCGCCGGCGCGGCAATTGGCTTCGCTGATGTTGATGCTCTGCGCGCTGAAGGTTTGGCTCACGACCGCCAGGATGCCGGGCTTGTTCGCGGTGGTGACGCAGATTTGCACGGGACGATTGACCTTGGCCTTCGAATCCCAGGAGACGTCGATGCGGCGCTCGGGATCGGTGTCGAAGGCTTTTTGGCATTCACGTCGGTGGATGGTGACGCCGCGGCCGCGCGTGATGAAGCCGATGATGCCGTCGCCGGGCAGCGGGTTGCAGCACTTGGCGTAGCGAACCAGCACATCGTCGATGCCGCTGACTTTGATGCCGCCGGCGTCGCGCCCCGTCATCTTGCGGACGAGCTGCTCGATGCGACCTTGTTTGAGCTGCGACGGCGGCTCGCTGTCGGGTGCGGCGCTGTTGTGGATCGACTCGACGACCTTGTCGCTTGCGATCTTGCCGTAGCCGATGTCGAGCAAGAGGTCGTCCAAGTGGGCGTGGCCGAAGCTCTCCGCCACGCGGCGAATCTCTGCGTCGTTGCGGGTGAACTTCGAGTAGCTGAGGCCGGCGTCGCGCATCTCGGACTCGAGTAGCTCTTTGCCGAGGTTCACGCTCTTCTGGCGCTGCTCGGCGCGCAGCATCGCGCGAATGCGCGAGCGCGCCCGGGTGGTGACGCAGAACTCGAGCCAGTCCTTGCTGGGCTCTTGTTGCGGCGAGGTCATGATCTCCATGACGTCACCGTTCTTCAGCTTGTAGCGCAGCGGAACGATTTGGCCGTTGGCGCGGGCACCGGAACAGTGTTCACCCACCTGGGAGTGAATTGCGTAGGCGAAGTCGATGGGTGTCGAACCGCGAGGCAAAACGCGCAGCTCGCCTTTGGGCGTGAAGACGTAGACCTCGTCGGGAAACAGGTCGATCTTCACGCTTTCGAGGAACTCGACCGGGTCCTTCAGGGTGCGCTGGAACTCGGCGAGCTCGCGCAGCCAACTGAACTTCTCGGCGTCCTTGGGATCGACGCCACCGGAGCCGCGCTCCTTGTATTTCCAGTGCGCGGCAATGCCGTGCTCCGCGACGCGATGCATCTCGTGGGTGCGAATCTGAATTTCGATACGCTGGCGCGCAGGGCCGATCACCGTCGTGTGCAACGACTGGTACATGTTCGGCTTGGGCAGCGCGATGTAGTCCTTGAAACGGCCGGGAATCGGCGTCCAACGCGAGTGCATGGCACCGAGCGCCGCGTAGCAATCGGCAACCGACTCGACACCAATGCGGAACGCCAGGATGTCGAACACCTGCTCGAAGTCGCACTGTTGCTCCTTCATCTTGCGATAAACGGAGTACAGGTGCTTGGCGCGACCAGTCACCTCGGCCGCATAGCCCTGCTCGGCCAAACGCGAGGTGATCGTGCGGCACACGCTTTCGATGTAGCGGTCGCGATCCTTTTTGGTGCGCGCGAGCTTCTGGGCGAGCTCCTTGAAGGCGTCGGGATCGAGGTGACGGAAGCTCAAGTCCTCGAGTTCGCTCTTGATGCGCTGCATGCCGAGGCGCGCGGCGAGCGGCGCATAGATGTCCATCGTCTCACGTGCGATGCGCTCTTGCGCGTCGGGCTTCATGTGATCGAGCGTGCGCATGTTGTCGAGGCGATCGCACAGCTTCACCAGCAGCACGCGCAGGTCCTGCGCCATCGCCACGACCATCTTGCGGAAGCTCTCCGCTTGACGATCTTCGCGCGAGTTGAAGTTGAACTTGCCGAGCTTGGTAACGCCGTCGACGATGCTCGCGATCTCGGAGCCGAACTCCCCTTCGATGGTTTCACGCGTGGCGGTACTATCCTCGACCACGTCGTGTAGGAGCCCAGCGCACACACTGGCGGTGTCGAGACGTAGATCGGCAATGATGCCCGCCACGCTCACCGGATGGATCAGGTAAGGGTCGCCGCTTTTTCGCAGCTGTTCCTTGTGCGCCCATTCGGCAAATTGGTAGGCGCGTCGAATTAGATCGCCGTCGGCCGATGGGTGGTAGGCCTGAACAATGTCTACGAGGGCGTCGGATGACAGCACGGAGAACCGGTCACCCTAAAGTAACACCCGAGTATGGCCATTGCTATGGGGGTGCCATCAAGAACAAAAGCTCAGCGGTTTTCGCCAGTTAGCTAGCAACGAGTCGTTCTTGCGTCTCGGCGCGAGCCTTCGACCACGCGTCGAGAGCCAAAAGGCCACGCTCTGCCATCGCCTCATATTTCATGCGTTTCTTCAGGCGACTGCCCTCCCACGGAGGCAGATGCGAGAACGTGATGTTGGAGGGCTGGTAGTCCTCCGGGTGCCTGCCGAGGTGCGTGAGCAGCCCGCCGAGCGCGGTTTCTGGCGGGGGCAGCAACGGCTCACGTCCCGCCAGGCGATCGATCAGGATGAACGCCACCAAGAGCCCAAGCCCTGCACTTTCGACGTAGCCCTCGGTGCCAGCGATTTGCCCAGCGAAGTACACGCCAGGCAGCGCGCGGCACGACAGATCGCGTTCGAGAAACTTAGGAGCGTTCACGAATGTGTTGCGATGCACGGCGCCGAAACGTTGAAACTCGGCAGCCTCTAGCCCCGGGATCATGCGGAACACGCGTTGTTGCTCGGGCCAAGCCATGCGCGTTTGAAAGCCCACCATGTTGTAGGCGGTGCCAGCCTGGTCTTCTTTGCGTAGCTGCACGACCGCGTACGGTCGGCGACCAGTGCGCGGGTCCACGAGCCCAACGGGCTTCATCGGGCCGAACGCCAAGGTTTGCTCACCGCGCTCCGCCATCACTTCGATCGGCAAGCAGCCTTCGAAGTAGCGCACCTGCTCGAACGACTTGGGCTCGACTTTGCGCGCCGCACGCACTTCGCGCACGAAGTCTTTGTAGGTTTGCTCGTCGAGCGGACAGTTCACATACGCGCTTTTGTCCTCGGCGTCTTCGCCTTTGTCCCAGCGCGACGCCATGAACACTTTGGACCAATCGATCGATTCGGCGCTCACGATGGGCGCAATTGCATCGTAGTACGCGAGCGCGTCCGCTCCGAGCACACGAGCAATGTCGTTCGCCAGCGCATCACCGGTGAGCGGCCCCGTAGCGATTACCAACGGGCGATCCTCCGGAATCGCGTCGATGCGCCCCGCGCGAATCTCGATGCGCGGATTCGAGCTCAGGAGCTCCGTCATGCGCGCGGAAAACTTGTCACGGTCGACCGCCAGGGCACCGCCCGCGGGCACGCGCGTCAGCTCCGCCGCGCCCATCACGAACGAACCCATACGCCGCATCTCCTCCTTCAGCAGGCCAACGGCATTGCTGAGCGCGGCGCCGCGAAATGAGTTCGAGCACACGAGCTCACACAGCGAGTCGCTGCTCTGCGCGGGCGTACGCGCTTGAGGCTTTTGCTCGTAGAGCACGACATCGATGCCGTGGTTCGCGAGGGTGAGCGCCGCTTCGGACCCCGCGAGGCCCGCTCCAATGATGCTGACGCGCGACATGAACGAACTCAGGGAGCAACGAACTCAGGGAGCTACCGAGGCGGAGCGAGAGCGACTGCGTTTGCCGCCCTCTTTCTCTTCGGGCTTAGCCCCGTCGCCCTTGCCGTCGGTCTCTTGCTCAGTGGCTTCGGGCGCGGGCGCGCCGCCCACCGCGGCCATATCGGCTTCCTCGATCGGACGTGAGTAGCCGCACTCCTTGCCGCGCGGGCAAACGAGCTTCGGATTCTTGGCGCCGCCACCCACCACTAGGAATGGATGCTGGCACTCGGGGCACGGCTCGTTCACCGGCTTCTGCCACAACTTGAAGTCGCACTGGGGGTAGTTTCCGCAGCCATAGAACGAACGCGCACCGCGCTTCTTCGAACGGATCTCGACGATGTCACCGCCACACTTCGGGCACGGCACGCCGAGCGGAACCGGCTTGGTGTTTTTGCACTTCGGGTAATCGCTACACGACAGGAACTCGCCGTAGCGACCCGTCTTGATGATCATCGGCTTTTGGCACTTGTCGCAGATGATGTCCGTGAGGCGCACCTCTGCCGGCGTGTTGCCATCCTTGCCGAGATCTTTCGTGAACTTGCACTTTGGATAAGCCGAGCAGCCGAGGAACCAGCCGTTCTTGCTCCAGCGCTTGTTGAGCTGCGAGCCGCAGTCGTCGCACTTGAGATCGGTGGGCTCGGGCTCCGGCGTCCACCGCTTGGTCTTCTTGGCTTGATCCAAGACCTCGCGGAAGCGCTGATAAAAGCGGCTCAGGAGCTCTACGCGATCGAGGCGGCCACCTTCGACCTCATCCAGATCCGCTTCCATCTTGGCGGTGAAGCTCGGATCCATGAAGTCGAGACTGGTGCCCACCAATCCGTCGATCACCATCTTGCCGAGCTCGGTCGCCTTCATCTGCCCGCCGAGCAAGCGCTCTACGTAGTCGCGCGCCTGCACCTTGCTGATGATCTCGGCGTAGGTGCTGGGACGCCCGATGCCGCGCTTTTCGAGCTCGCGCACGAGCGAACCTTCGTTGAAGCGCGGCGGGGGCTGTGTGAACTTCTGCTCCGTCACGACGCCAGGCGGCTCGTAGAGCTTCAGCACTTCGCCCTGCGTGAGCTCCGGCAACAAGCCTTCTTCTTCTTCCGCGGCGCGCGCCTTCTCGACGTCGCTCTTGGCCGCTGCATCACCCGCCTGATCTTCCTCGCCGGCGAGCTCCTTCGGTCCATCGCTGCCGCTCAGGCCCTTGCCGTACTGCTCGAGCCATCCGGCGAACTTCAGCACTTTGCCACTGGCGCGCAGCGTGATGCTCTTGTGCTTCGCATTCTTGCGAGTGGGCGTGGCTTCGATGTCCACACCAGTTTGATCGTAGACCGCGTGCGACATCTGGGAAGCCACGAAGCGATCCCAGATCAACTTGTAGAGCTTGAACTGCTCGTCGGTGAGGTGCTTCGCAACGCGGTCGGGAGTGAGCTCGAGTGACGTCGGTCGAATCGCCTCGTGCGCTTCCTGTGCGTCCTTGCGCGACTTGTAGACGTTCGGCTTGGCGGGCAGGTACTTCTCGCCGTACGAAGTCTTGATGAGCTCGCGCACCTCGTTGATGGCGTCAGGGCTCACTCGTACAGAGTCAGTACGCATGTACGTGATGAGACCGACGAGACCACCGTCCTTCTTGAGGTCGATCCCCTCATAGAGGCGCTGCGCGATGCTCATGGTGCGCTTCGTGGTGAAGCGCAGGTAGCTCGTACCGTCCTGCTGGAGCTTGCTCGTAGTGTAGGGCGCAGGAGCGTGGCGCTTCTGTTCGCGCTGGGAAATCTGGGCAACGCGATAGGTCGCCGTCGCCAGGTCATCCTTGAGTTCGCCGGCTTGCGTGCCGTTCTTGACCTCGACCTTTTCACCGTCGACGCGGCTTAGCCGCGCCAACACCGTCTGCGGAATGCGCCCACGTAACCCGACGGCAACGTTCCAGTACTCCTCGGGAACAAAGGCCTCGATTTCGCGTTCGCGCTCGACAATCAGACGAAGCGCGACAGATTGCACGCGACCCGCACTGAGGCCGAAGGCCAGCTTCTGCCACACCAGCGCCGAGACGTCGTAGCCCACGATGCGATCGAGGACGCGGCGCGCACGCTGCGCGTCGTAGAGGTGTTTGTCGAGCTCGCGCGGATGCTCGAGGCCCTTTTCGACACCTTTCTTCGTAATTTCCTCGAACTCGACGCGCCGCATTTCGAGCTTCGGGCGCTCCAGCTCTTCGGCGATGTGCCACGCGATCGCCTCACCCTCGCGATCAGGGTCGGTCGCGAGCAACACGACATCCGCCTTCTCGGCTTCGTGCTTTAGCTCGCTGAGGACCTTCGCCTTGGCTTCGATGACCTCGTAGGACTCTTTGAAGCCCTTCTCGACATCGATGCCCATGCGCTTGGGCAGGTCTTTGACGTGGCCTTTGCTGGCCAACACCTCGTAGCCGGCACCAAGATACTTCTTGATGGTCTTGGCCTTGGCGGGTGACTCGACGACTACGAGGGTCTTGGACATGGCCGGTTTTCTTCCAGCGGGAGTTCCTCAATGAGCCCGAAACATGGGTCCCGCAAGGGGGTGCCACATGTCCCTGACTTGGCCCAGCAACCTAACCCCAATCAATCCGAAGATTTAAGGAGCGAGAGCTGGCCGGACGCGGCCGAAACTAAGACGCCTTGCAGCCTGAGAGTCAAGAGAACTCGATTTACGGCGGCAACCGGCAGACCGGCCAAAACCGCCACCTCATCTATATTCCGGGCACCTCGAGCCACGCAATTGGTGATGCGGGAGGCGAGTTCGGCCTCGTCCAAGGTCGCGTCGAACGGCAGCTGTTGCAGAGCTTCCACCCGTGGGCGACGTGCGCGGCGCCGCGCCGGAGCCGGCGGAATCGGGTGCGCCCCGAGCGACTCCAGCACCTCCAACACGTCCCGCGTGCGTTCGCACAGGCGCGCGCCCAGACGCAGCTCGGCGAGACAGCCCTGCCCCTTTCCGAGGAACGGCGACCAGGGCACAGCAAATAGCGGTCGCCCCAGCCGTCGAGCAGCGCAGGCGGCATTGCGTGCCCCGCTGCGGAAGCCCGCCTGCACCACCACCGTGGCCCAAGCCAGCGCGGCAAGGCATGCGTTCCGCGCAAAGAAGGCCGCTCGCGTGGCGCTGACGTGATCCTCAACGAGCGACGCGTAGGCTCCGCCACGCTGCAGGATGCGTTCGAACAGCTCCTGGTTTTCGGGAGGATACGGGCTCTCGAACCCGGCGGGGGCAATCACGCCCGTCACTCCCCGCGCTTGCAGGGCACCGAGGTGCGCTTCCGTGTCGATGCCGAGCGCGCCGCCGGACAGGACGGCAACCCCGGCGCGAGCAAGCTCGGCGGCCAAGGTGCGCGCAAACCGCATGCCCTCGGGAGTCGGAGCCCGCGTGCCGACGATCGCTACCGAAGGCCCTCGCGGCAACTCTCCGCGAATGAACAGTATTTTCGGAGGTTTAGATAAATCTGACAACCGGGGCGGCAGCTCGCCGCCCCTCAGAACTGCGAGTGAAATCGGTTTCACTCCGACCTGGTCGACGGATTTCGGCTGTGAGTTGCGTGAAATTAAAGCTTGCGCCGAATGCGATAGGGGCTTCCCTCCGCACGACCCCACTGTGGTAGACAGTGCGACATGCGGTTCGTGGTTGCAACCCACGGCCACTGCTTCGATGGCCTGGCGAGTGCGGCTCTCTTCACTCGACTTCAGCGCGAGCTTGGTGCAGGGGCTACTACTGAATTCGAGTATCGGGCATGCGGTTATAGCCCTGGGCAGCCGCACGCCGATGAAGCGATGCTGACTGGCGATCACAACGCCATCCTCGACTACCGCTTCTCGGCTGCGCCCCGGCTCAGCTGGTACTTCGATCATCATCGAACTGCCTTCGAGACTCCGGCCGACAGGGCGGCCTTCGAAGCACGCAACGCGCCTGACCGCTTCTTTCACGACGCGGCCTACAGCTCTTGCACAAAGCTGGTAGCGGATGTGGCGAGAGAGCGCTTCGGCGTCGAACTGGCAGATCTGCAGGATCTCGTCGGGTGGGCGGACCGAGTCGATTCGGCTCGTTTCGAAAGCGCGGAGCAAGCCGTCAGCCGTTCCAACCCGGTGATGCGCTTCGTGAGCGTCGTCGAACATTACGGCGACGACGCTTTCTTCCGCCGGGTTGTGCCGCAGCTCTTGAGCCAGCCGCTCGAAGAGCTGGCGCGCTCGGGCGAAGTCGAAAAGCGTTTCCGCCCTCTCGGTAAGAAGCACGACCGTTTCGTGCAGCGCGTGCGCGACAAGGGAGAGCTTCGGGGCCGCGTAGTGTTTGTAGATTTGACGGAAACGGTGCTCGACACCGTGGGCAAGTTCGTCACCTACGCGTTGTTTCCAGATTCGGTGTACTCCGTGATCGTAGGCTTGCTGAAGAGCGGGCCCAAAATTTCGGTGGGCTACAATCCGTGGTCGGGGCGGCCGCGCGACGCCGATATCAGCGCCATCTGTGCACGCTACGGCGGCGGTGGGCACCCAGTCGTGGGCGGCATCGCGTTTCGCGCCAACGAAGTCGAACGCGCACGCGTGGTGGCAAACCAGATCGCCAACGAGCTCGCCGGCTGAGCCCGTCGCATGCCGTTTGTCAATCTCCGCTCAGCGCGTTTTGCGCGCGGCGAACGCCCGCGTCCCCTGGTTCTCGGGCACCGCGGCGCACGCCACGCTGCGCCCGAAAACACGTTGCGCGCCTTCGAGCTTTCGCGCAGCGAAGGTGCGGACGGTGTCGAGCTCGACGTGCGCATCGATGGCAACGGTGCAGTAATCGTGCTGCACGATGCGGATCTTTCGCGCGTCACGCGCGGGTCCGTCAACGCCCACGTGGAGAGCATCTCGACTCAGGACCTGCAGCGCGCGGACGTCGGCGAAGGTGAACGCGTGCCGCTCTTGCGCGACGTGCTCGATTGGGCCGAGCGTTACGACCAGTGCGTCAACGTGGAAGTGAAATCGGACGTGAAGAACCGCGGGCTATTGTTGCGCGGCGTCGTCAGCGAGCTTTCGCGCGTGAAGCCGAGCGGGCGCATCCTACTTTCGAGCTTCGATCCGCGCTTCGTTGCTTTACTAGCGCGGCGCCTGCCAACCTATGGCGTGTGCTGGTTGGTCCACGAAAAACAGGCCGTGCTGCGTCACACACCGGGTTGGCGCGCGCTCGGAGCCATCGGCTTGAACCCGGAGCATACGTTGCTCTCGGGATATGGGGTACGCCGCCTGAAGGCACAGGGCGCGCTGGTAAACACCTGGACGGTGAACGACCCCACGCTGGCTCGCGCCTATGCCCTATTTGGCGTCGATGCCATCATTAGTGATTGTCCAGGGAAGATCCTGGCGTCGCTGTGAGACTCTACTGGTCGCAACGCGAGTAGCCAACGCGGACCGCGGGCGGCGGCTCCTGTGAGAACACACCGGGCACGATCGGCGGATTGTGCTGAACCTCTTTGCTCACCAACAAGAGATCGCGCTCCCCGTCGCCCACCAAAAAGCGAATGCGACGTGGTACTTCGGCTCGGCATTCTGGCCCGCTCGGCGGAATCGGTGGATCGATGCCGTCGGGATCGCGGCGCGGCTCGGACATGGGCGCTGGTTCGTGCCCATCGAGCTCCACGCTGTAGAGCGGCACACCCGCTTGCGAGACCGCTACCGAGAGCACTCGCACACGCTGTTCCTGGTACGCGCGGTTCCAATCGGCTTCGGCCGGCACCAAGCGAATCTCTTGCTCGGCTTGATGCTTGCTGCGAATGCGCACGACGTAGCTGCTCGCCTCCCACTCGAGCCGCGCGCTGGGAGCGTCATGCACCAAGACGGGCGCCTCACCACGGAGGAGCTCGGCGAAAGCATGCGGCGGCAGCGGCACACGCGTGAAGCGCTGCAGGTTGCAGGCATTGGCGGGCCCACGCAGAAAGCTCTTCTGCTTGAGATCGTAGAGCGCGAAGTCGCGCCCATCGGAGGTCACCGTGGAAATGGTGGCGCCGAACGGACTGAATACATCCAGCCGAACGCGATCCGGCGCCGACACCAGATACAGCAAGTTACCGCGCACACGGCCCTCTTGACCGTAGTAGTCGAGCTTGGCCTCACCGCTCACGCCGCGGCTGCACGCGTGCGTCGCGCGCATGCGTGCAAGCAGCGCGTCCGCATCCGGGAAGCGAGACGGCGGCGGAGGGCGGCCACAAGCCGTGAGCGAGACGGCGCAGAACAGCACCGCCTCGCACAACGACCGAACGCGCGTACTCATCCGGAACGCAGTCCGTCGAGCAGTTCCGCGTCCGGCAGGGGCAAACGCAGGGTGAGCTCACTCACGCCCACGCGGTGTTCATCACACAAGCGAGACAGCGCGATACCATCGATGACAGCGACGGGTGCGGCGCCGGGTGCGTTCGCCTCTTCGCGAGCACCAGAGAGGGCCTGCCCGGTCGTGATCAAGACGCCGGCGGTGGCAGCGCCGTAGTGATGCAAGCCGCCGCGCAACTCGGTGACGCGCTCGCGCCCGATCTCGCGCCCGTCGCGCCGCACGACAATCGCCGTACGCACCTCGCCGAGCGAGCCGCGCGCCTTGCCAGTCAGATGCAGCTCCGCACCGTGGGAGCCCGGACGACGCACCGGCTGGAGATCGCTGTAACCCATTTGCTCGAGCAGCAGCACCACGAGCTCGCCCAGCGCGCGCTGCGGCAGCTCCTGCAAGTTGCGAAGCAAACCGCGGCGCGCCGCTTCCTTGTAGCGATCGAAGGCGTTGAACAGGTCACGTTCGGCGCGAGCCAGCTCCGCGTCGTTCTGCCAATCACACAAACCTAGCTTGTTACCCGCCAGACGGAAGCGGGGCCTGCGACCTTCGCCAACGCGCCGCGCGTTATCGGAGCGCACCGCTGCCTGGATCAGTGAATGACCGACGCCTTGCTCGCCATTGAGCCTGCCGCGGCGCTGCGCAGCGTCTACAAGAGCTTGCAGAGGTACTGGGCCACGGCTGCGATCGAAGCTCGTCAGCAGCGATTCGATGGCGTCCGCCAACGAGCGCCCAGCAAGATCGCTGAACGGCTGTGAACGCTCATCGCGCGCTTCGCGATCCCGATCGCCGCGCTCACGTTCACCCCGATCCCGATCGCGATCGGCGCGGTCCCGATCGCGCTCACCGCGATCTCGTTCGCGCGCTTCGCGAAAGTCGCGACCTTCGCGCTCGCGACTTTCCCGTGGCTCACGGCCACCATCGCGCAATTCGCGCCCGCCCTCGCGCACGTCACGCCCGTTGTCGCGCACATCGCGAGGTTCACGCGGCTCACGCGGCTCACGCGGCTCACGCGGCTCACGTGGCTCACGCGGACTCTCGCGCGATTCACGATTCTCGCGAGCTTCGCGCACCTCAACTTCGAGGGGCACCTCGGGCAAATCCACCGGCGCGTCGCTCACCGTGTAGGACGGCAGCTCATCGCCGCCTCCGCGCTCCTCACCAGCGCGACCCCGACGACGGCGGCGGCGACGGCGACGACCAGCACTCGAGTCCTTGGCCTGCGCGTCCGACGCCTCCGCAGCTTCCTCGTCGTCGCTGAAAATCGGGCGATCGTCATCGTCCTCGGACTCGAACAAGTCGGTCGCGTGCGCTGCGAGCTCCGCGCGGGCGCGTTCGCCAGCGTCCGGTAGCTGCGGCTCACCCTCCTCGCCAAACGCATCCAGGCTGACGTGTGCAGCGCCGGAACTTTCGGATTCCGCTGGGAAATCGAAGTCTTGCCCAGAGAGCTTTTCGAGCGCCGGCGTGCGGTCCTTGAGCCCCTTCTCAATCGTGTCTTGGTCCCACTCGCGAAGCGCGAATACGCCCGGCTTCACCCGCACGAGGGGGTTCTCTTTGTCGCCCTTCTTCACGAGCGCCGCAAGTCGCGCTCCCATCGTGACTTCCGGGCTCTTGCCGACGTGACTGAGGAGGTTCTTCTCGATCGCTACGTCAGTAATTTCCTTGTAATGTAGGGGCTTGCCCACGAGGCGCAACACCTGCGCCGCAGCTTCCGTAAACGTCATCAGAGAGTGTCTTTCGGTTGGAAGAGAACATGGGGTTCTCTCGGCCTGGAGGCGCCTCCGGGGAAGCGCGAATCGCTCCCGCCTCCGGCAGGACGCCTCTCACTAGGACCACCTCAATAGCACGCCGCGCGCCGTGTGGCGCGAAATCGGCGCAGCCCAAAAACTGCGCGAAGAGCTGCGCGGTGCCCAGAAAATGCCGCGTTTTTGCGAGGATTGCTGAGAATGGGCCAGGCGGCGTTCGCCGCGCCCTGGCCCGCGCTGGGCAAGTTTCGGGTAGGATAGGCAATGTGCCTCCCGCTGAACTCCTCGCCCAGCTCCTGCGTGTGGCGGAGGTCATCGGCCTCGAGGTTCGCTCCTTTGGTCTGCGGCGCAAGAACGCTGGCGCCGGCGGACTCTGCACCATCAATGGTCGACCTGTCGTGATACTGAATCAACAAACGAGCGCGATCGATCGCGGCACAGCGCTCGCGGATGCTTTGGTGGGGCGCGACCTCAGCGCTGTACCAATGCCTGAGAGCGTGCGCGGCTTCATCGCGGCGCGCACCCGTTCGCGCTCACGCGTGTTGGCGCCTCGTCGAGGGCCGGGTCCCGGGCTGGCTCGCTGTGGTAACGACGTGGAGCGGCGCCGCAGTGGGAAGAGCTGAAGGCGCCGCGTTGCAGCTGCTGCGTGATGTTCCCCTCGCCCCGCGCACGACCTTGGTGCTCGGTGGCTGCGCGCGGCTCTGTGTCGAAGCATCCACGGAGTCCGATATCGTCGAGGCATGCGACTACGCGCGCGAGAATGATCTCCGCCTTTGGATTTTGGGCGGTGGCAGCAACGTTGTGATTCCGGACACCGGCCTCGACGGACTCGTGTTGTGCGTGAGCTCCAAAGGCCTAGAGTTCAGCGAGCACCCGCAAGGCGTGCGGCTTCGCGCGAGCGGCGGTGAGCGCTGGGATGACGTAGTTCGCAGCAGCGTTGAAAACGAACTCGCCGGCATCGAATGTTTGAGTGGCATTCCCGGCTGCGTCGGAGCAACACCAATTCAAAACGTGGGTGCGTACGGGCAAGAGGTCGCAGAGACGATCGAATCCGTGCGAGCCTACGATCGAGTCGAGCGGCGCTTCGTCGAGCTCTCGCGCGAAGAGTGCCATTTCGCGTATCGCGATAGCCGCTTCAAATCCGAAGAGCCGGGCCGTTACGTCGTCAGCGAAGTCGTGTTCGTGCTCTCGCGCTCGCGTTCGAACAAGCCGGCTTATCCGGAGCTCGCACGCGCGCTATCGGCGATCGGAGCCGCGCCGACGTTGACGGATGTGCGCGAAACCGTTCTGCATCTACGACGCCAAAAATCCATGTTGGCCGAGCCGGGCGACCCGAACGCGCGCAGTTGCGGCTCGTTCTTCTTGAACCCGGTGGTCTCGAGCGCCGAGGCAGACCGTGTCGAGCGCCAGCTGGGAGTGAATCTCATGCCACGCTACCCGCAACCCGATGGTCGCGTGAAGCTCTCGGCAGCCTGGCTCATCGAGCGCGCCGGTTGGGACAAGGGCACGCGGCGCGGAAACGTCGGTATCTCCACGAAGCACGCGCTCGCCCTCGTCTGCCACGACGGGGCAACCAGCGCGGAGCTACTCGCGTTTTCGGAAGAAGTGCGACGGCAGGTGGCTGCGCGCACCGGCGTGACACTCACGCCGGAGCCGCAGTTCCTCTGAGCAGTAGGTGGCGAGCTCGTTCAGAGAGCCGCTCAATTGAGCGCGCCGACGCCGTGGTACACGGCCTCGATGGCTTCATCGATGCGGGCTGGATCGGTGCCGCCTGCTTGCGCCATGTCCGGGCGACCGCCGCCCGACCCACCCACGATTTGTGCGATGGGACGGATCAGATCACCCGCGCGCAGCCGGTTGGTGAGCGACTTGGAGACGGTGAGCACGAGCTGGGCATTGCCGGCGTGCACTGAGCCGACCAAAACCACACTCTCGCCCAGTTTGTCGCGAAGCTTCTCGGCGAGCTCGCGCAATGCCGCGCGATCAGTGACCTCGCTCTTCAAACCCAGCACCTTCACGCCGGACACCTCGCGCGCTTGACCGAGCCAAGCGTCGAAACCGCCGCTGCCGCCGCTCATCAGCTTGCGAGTGAGCTCTTCGATTTGCTTCTCGAGAGCCTTTTCGCGCGCCAACGCTTTCTCGAGGCGCTCGGGCAACTGTTCCGGCTTGGTGTTCAGCACCTTCGCCGCTTTTTGCAGCTGAGCTTCCACCTCGCGCAAATAAGCGAGCGCACCCTCGCCCGTAACCGCCACGATGCGGCGCACGCCGGCCGCGATTCCCTGCTCGGAGATGATCTTGAAGAGACCAATGTCGCCCGTCGCGCGTGCGTGTGTACCGCCGCACAACTCGAGCGACTCGGCCATGCTGAGCAGCCGAACCACGTCGCCGTACTTCTCTTCGAAAATCATCATGGCGCCACGCGCGCGCGCCTGTTCCATGTTGAGCACTTCTGTGCGAATCGGGTGATTGGCCAGCGTGCGCTCATTCACGAGCGTTTCAATGCGTGCGATTTCTTCGGGCGTGAGGGGGTGAGCGTGCGCGAAGTCGAACCGCAGGCGATCCGGCCCAACGAGTGAGCCTTTCTGCTGAGCGTGCCCACCAACGACCTTGCGGAGCGCCCAGTGCAAGAGATGGGTCGCGGAGTGGTTGCGGCGAATGCGCTCGCGGCGTGCCACGTCGACCTTGAGCTCGGCACGCTCGCCTAATGCTAGGTTGCCGCTCGTCACGCGACCGCGGTGCACGATGAGTCCGGCGATGGGCTTGTGCGTGTCTTCGATCTCGAGACTGGCAGCGGGCGTCACGATCACGCCCTGGTCACCCACCTGACCGCCTGCCGCGCCGTAGAAAGGTGTGAGCTCGCTCACCACTTCGACTTGGTCACCCGCGTGCACGCCTTCGACGCGCTTGCCGTCTTTGATGATGGCAACGATGCGCGAAGCGTCTTCGTGTTTGTCGTAGCCAGAGAAGCGAACCGCGCCACCCGGCACAGCTTCCAGCGCCTCTCGATAAACGGATTCGACCGCCTGCTCGACCGAGCGGAACTTCGAACGCTCGCGAGCCTTCTGCAGCGCTTCCTCGTAGCCGGGCAGATCCACGCTGAAGCCACGTTCACGACAGATGACCTCGGTCAGGTCCAGAGGGAAGCCGTCTTGGTCGTACAGCTGAAACGCGTCCGCGCCGGACAGCTCCGTCTTGCCAGACTTCTGAAGCTCTTCGAAGCGCTCTTCCAAAAGCGAGAGGCCGCGCTCGATGGTTTCGCGAAAGCGCACCTCCTCACCTTCCGCCAGGCTCTCGATTAGCGCGCGGCGTTCGCGGAGCTCCGGATAGTGGTCGCCCATCAAATCAGCGACACGACCCGCTACGCGGTGCAAAAACGGCTCCTTGATTCCCAAGCGATGGCCGTGGCGAATCGCGCGCCGCATCACGCGGCGAAGCACGTAATCGCGACCGGTGCGATCGGGAGTGATGCCTTCGGCGATCAGAAACGCCGTGGTGCGCGCGTGATCGGCGATGACGCGCATGCTCACATCATCGGGACTCGCGCTGCCCTGGAATGTCTTGTTGGAAAGGCGCGCGGCTTGCTCGACGAGGTCCCGCAAAATGTCTGTGTCGTACGCGATGGACTTGCCTTGCAGCACGCAGGCCAAGCGCTCGAGCCCCATGCCGGTATCGATGCTGGGCGCTGGCAGCGGCGCCGTTTGCGTCGTGCCGTTCGCGTCCACGCTGCGTTCGAACTGCATGAAGACCAAGTTCCAGATCTCCATCCAACCGACGCCTTCCGCGGTTTGCTCCTCGCCAAAGCGGTCGACGCGCACGTCACTGCTACCGTTGTAGTAGTAGATCTCGCTGCACGGACCGCAGGGGCCGGTGTCGCCCATCGACCAGAAGTTGTCGGCCATGCCGAGAGGACGCACGCGGTCGTCCCCAAAGCCGGTGACCTTCTTCCAAATGTCACGCGCCGCGGCGTCCTCGGCAAAGCCCTGCTCGCCGGCGAAATAAGTCACCGCCAGCCGCTCGGGCGGAAGACCCACGACTCGAGTCAGAAACTCCCACGCGTAAACGATGGCCTCTTCTTTGAAATAGTCGCCGAAGCTAAAGTTGCCGAGCATCTCGAAGAACGTGTTGTGGCGTGGCGACGACCCCACAGCCTCGAGATCGTTGTGCTTACCGCTGATGCGGATACACTTCTGACTGGTCGTGGCGCGCCGATACGGGCGTCGCTCGCGACCCGTGAACACATCCTTGAACTGAACCATGCCAGCATTGGCGAACATCAGAGTCGGATCGTTCGCGGGAATCAGCGAGCCGCTCGGCAAGACTTCGTGGTCCTTGCCGCGGAAGAACTCCAGAAAGGAGCGGCGGATTTCAGAGGACGTGGTCGGCGTGGTCATGTTCGGCGTGAGCCATAGCATTACTCCCTACCCCCCGTGCAGCGGAGACCCGAGATCCAGCGGCCGCAGCGCTCAACGCCGCGCGTCGGAGGCTTGGCTTTGAGCGCAGATACCGATGATTTCTTGCTGGAGCACGGGTTTGGTCGCCTGGAGCGGCGACTCCGGCTCGGCGGTAGGCTGGCCGTGGACGGTGGTCCCGAGCTACCCGTCGAGCTGTGCCTCACCCCTTCTGGCGTCTGGGTGGTTGCGCGGGATGGTCGCTTCGTGGGCAACGCCGTGGACGCCGCCGATCCCAAACGGGTGCGGTACCAATCGGGCAAGCTTTCGGATCGCATCGCCGTGGGTGAGCACGCGCTGAGTGTCCCTACTGGCCGCGCCGGCGAAGCTCGACGTCTCATAGCTCTCGGCAGGTTGCGAAAAAGCCGAGCGGCGGGCGAGCGCAACGCCCCCACACTGCATCGCGATCGCTACTGTGAAGACGACGGTGAGCTCGCCCGCGAGTTGGTTGCTGTTCTGTTGTCACCCCGGGAGGAGCTGATCGCGCTGTTGGAGCTCGATCGCGACGAAGCCGTTTCGGAGCTCGGCCCGCGTTGCGAGCGCAAGCATTGGTTCGTGCTGAGCTCGAACACCGCGTACTTGGCGAAGCTTGGTGAACTCGGTGACTTGGAGAGCGTCAGCCTGGAAGCAACGGAGCTCCGCGTGGAAACCGGAGCGGACGGCGCGGTGCTCAGCGATGGGAAGACACGCCAGTCGCTGCCACTGAAGCGCCAAGTGCTGCTAGCCGAAGTGTGCGAGCTCGGGCACCTTGGCCCAGCGGAGCGACTGATGGAATCAGCGCGGCGGCTTCATCTTGGTTCCAAAGGCGCAGCTCGCCCGCGGCAGCTACTGTGGAACGCTCGCCAGCGAGAGCAACCGCTCGCAGGCATTCTCGAGCTCGCTTTGGACGCGAAGGTGCGCGAGAGCATCGACGCTAACGAGCTCGCTCTGCGTGTCAATCGCTTGCGCCATGCTGAGATATCGCCGGAAACGCTGGCAGAGGCCTTCCGACGCTGGCATTTCGGTGTCGACGCCGGGCGTGAAGTGCTGCGCGCGCTGGCTCGCCTGGGCACCGAAGCCGAACCGTGGTGGCTGGTGCTGCATCGGAGCTTTCGCGCGCTGGCGATCGCCGATCCGGAGCGCAGCGACGAAGAGCTGACCCGCTGGGACGTCGAGCTTGCCGAGCACGAATTGAGCTCCGGGGATGGTGCGCGGGCGCGTTCACTAGCCGAAGCGCGGCTGCGTACACTCGGCCCGGACGAGGACGCCGTCGAGGTCGCGACGCGGGACAGTCAAAGTCGCCTGGCGCGTGTACGCCTTTACGAGGTGCTGTGTCGCGAGGCGCGGGCGCGCAACGTAGACGACGTCTCCGCGCTCGGTGCGCTGGCCCGGCTCGAGCCCTTGAGCGAGGCGCGACTCGCGGCGCTCGCCAATGCAACTCCCAACAACGAAAGCGACACGAGGCTCATTCAGCGTGCGCGACGTGTGCAGGGCTGGCTCGCCAAAGCTGGTCTCAGCGCTGAAAGCCCGCCCGGGCCAAAAGACGAAGGGCTGCCCTTCGAGCGCAGCACGCTGGAGCAACGTTTGCAGCATCCACTCGCGCGCGGCGGCGGGCGCCTCGCCACACGTCTTTCGGAGCTCGTGGCTGCCGTGCCGGAGCCCGATCTGGGCTTTTTGCGCGACTTCTGCGAAGAGCTGTCCGAGACGCGTCACCCCGATGCAACGCGAGCACTGACGCGTGCGGCGCGGCTTCTGAACCTGCCACGTGTAAGCGCCTACGTCTCACACGGAGCGCGCAGCGTGGGTCTACGTGCATTTGGTTCGAGCGAGCCGTTCGTGCTGATCGGCGAGCGACACCTCACGAATGGCGACTGCTCGCTGCGTGGTACCGAGCTCGATTTCGCGCTCGGCGCCGAGCTGGCACACTTAGCTTTTGGTCACCAACGTGTAACCGCCGGAGAGGTGTGGGCCGGCGCCGCCGACAAGACGAAAGATGCGTTGGCCGCGCTCGGGCTGGTACTGCCCGTCGTCGTCGATCTCGGTGGCCCTCGCGTTCAGCGCGTGATCAGCCGGCTCGGCGCGGAGGCGTTCGAGCGGGCGACACGCGGTGCGCTGCGTTTGCCGGAGTTGTTCGGAGGTCGCAGCGGCAGCGGCGAGCCGCTCAGCCAACGCAACGAGGAGCTGATTTTGGCGCACCGGTTGGTGCAGCTCAGCGCCGATCGCGCAGGTCTTGCGATTGCGCAGGATCTGGGCGGCGCGTTGCGCGCCATGCTGCTCACCAGGGCCGAGTATCGTGAGCTCGTGAACGTCGCCGCCAGCGAAGGTCTGGTCACGGCGCTCGAAGCGCGCCGCGCTCAGAGCCCTGCCGTAGCGGATTTGCTGCTGCGCGTGCGCGCGATCATCGCCTTTTACTTGTCGCCCGAGTTCGATCCGTTCTCGGTGCCGCCCGACGCAGCTTGAGCGGCACCCGCGGTGTGCTCATCGATCCCGCGATTCGCCAAGCGGTCGGCCTCGGCGTTGTGCTCGCGACGTACATGCGTCAGCTTCGCGCTTTGAAAGCGAGCCAACAGCTGCTTGGCGGCTTCGAAGAGTGGCTTGAGCCCCTCGTTGCGCACGCGGTACTCGCCGCGCAGCTGCTTGATGAGAAGCTCAGAGTCGGCCCGCACTTCGATCCGGCGAATGCCGCAGCGCAACGCACGCTCGAGCCCGAGCAGAAGCGCCCGGTATTCGGCAATGTTGTTGGTGGTGTGACCCAGGTACAGGCTCTCCGTGGCGAGCACCTCGCCTGCCGGATTCTTCAGGATCGCGCCGCCACCTGCCGGGCCAGGGTTGCCCCGCGCAGCGCCATCGGTCCAGAGCACGGCGTCGAACGCGGCGCTGGAGGATTCGCTAGAGGCTGACTTGAGCTCAGGCACTCACCTTTGGCAATAACGGTGATTTGCAGCGGAAGTCAACTGCTGCGCTTGCACCAATCGCTCAGGCGCGCCGCCTCGCGAAAAGCTCGAAATAGATGCGTTCGTACTCTCGCGCCACGTTCTCTGCAGCAGAACGCGCAACGCTGCCACGCCGCTGGGCAGCGACGAGCGCCGCAGCAAACTCCGCATCGGAGTGCAATTTCAAGAGCACATCAATCCACTGGTCAGGCTGTTTCGAAGCGAGAATCTCTGCACCGGCGAGTTCCGCGAGTGGTCCCTGGCCCAACGCCACGACGGGCACGCCGAGCACCATGGCTTCGAGCAACACGATGGGTAAGTCGACCTTGCCCCACAGATCATCGACGGGAAAGATCACCGCGTTGGCGGAGGCAATCACGGAGAGAACGTCCGGAATGGAAGCTGCAAAGCGCGTATTGCTCGGTGCACGTGCGCGAAGCGCTTCGGCGGCAACTTCCGTCGCCTCCGTCTTGCGGCGATACGCGAATAACACCACGGCTTCAGGCAAGCATCGTGCGAGCCCCTCTGCGATCGCGAGCGCCACGTTGCCACCGCAGCTCACCTCCAAATCGCCGGGATAAACGAAGAGTGGCGCGTCGGGCGGAATTCGTAGGCTCGCGCGCGCCGCCAGTTGCTCCCCTCGCTCTCGGATGATTTGCGTGGGCACTGGAGGCGGGATGACACGAAGCTCAGGCACTCGAACGCGCTCGGCATCACACGCGGCGCGCACTCGCTCGGCCGTCCAACGGCTCTGCGCAACGACCACGTCGCCGAACAGCAGGCGCTTCACGTCGCTGAAGCTGCGCGGCGGTGAAGCGATGGTTTGCACGACCGGCTTGCGACGCCCGCGCGCGAGCCAGCGCGCCACGCTGCTCGTGCGAGGATTGGGTGCAAACACGAAGTGCCACACATCGGCGTGCGAACGAGTGAGCACCCAGCTCGCGGCGCGCAGGTTCTCTGTGAGCGACGGCGCGTGCCGACCGGCGTTCGAATAGATCGGCACCATCTCGATCGGCGTGCGATTCACGCTGGTGAGCGGCTGCGCGGCGCGTGTAGAAAGCACCTGTGCATGCGCTCGTTCGAGCCGCGTGGCGATATCTCGCACCAGGCATTTGCTGCCGTCATGGAAGGGAGGGGCGATCGGCTTGGAAATGAAGAGGACGTTCACGGAGAGCTTTCGGGCGGCGGAGCCTACGCCAGCCCACACGCCATTAACATCTCGCAGCGAGTGCCGTTCCTCCGCGCGTGCGCTCCATTCCGGCCACGTGGGCACTTTTCGCCGTTGGTGCGGCCCTAATTCTGCCGCCTCGAGCCGCTTCGGCGCTCGAACCGCCGCGACCAGCGTCGAAAACGCCTGCCAGCGCGGACGCCACAGCCCCGAGGCCTCCCGCGCCCGCCGGTGCACTGATCTTCGACAGCGGAGGTGCCACGCAGGCCGACCCAGCCGGAAAAGCTCGTGGCCGTGCTTTGTACGAGCAGGGTGCACAAGCCTACGCTGATGGCGGCTTTCTGCGCGCTGCGGAGCTCTTTCTGGATGCATACCGCGCTTATCCGACGCCGCAGCTTCTGTTCAACGTGGGCAAGGCTTACGATCGCGCCGGCAGCGCCCCCGGAGCCCTCAGTTATTACCGCGACTACTTGCGACACTTGCCCGATGCGCCCGACATGGGCGAAGTCAGCGCGCGCGTTCACGAGCTCGAAGCCGCGCTGGCGGAGCGCGGAGTGCAGCAAATCAGCGTGATTTCAGAGCCGGCGTTAGCGACGGTGTTGCTCGACGGCAGCCCGGTCGGAGTCACACCTTGGACGGGCGAGACGTGGCCCGGCAAACACCGAGTCAGCCTCGAGCTGCGCGGTAGAAAACCAGCCGAAGCCATGATCGACGTGAGCACACATCGCGCCGAGGACTTCCGCTTCCTGCTCGAAGCACAGCCCATCCCGGCCCCAACTCCGCGCCCTCCGCAGACAGCTGCGCGCGAAAGCACCGGCATGCCCAGCGCGCTCACTTGGGTGGTGCTGGGCGTGGGAACGGCCGCGCTCGGGACCGCGCTGTTCGTGGAGATGGCGAACCAAGATGCTGGAGGGATCTCGCGCACGGGCGCTTTCTTTGGAGGAGCCGGGCTCTCGGCGTGTGCAGTCGGCGGCATCCTGCTTTACGTCGATTTCAAGCAGCCATCGGATCCGAACCCGGCGCGCGGGGCAGCACCACGCGGGTTGACGGCTACACTCAGCGCTCGTTTCTGAGGGCTCAGCCGAACGGGTTCTTGAGTTCTTGCTTCGGGGCTTCGCGTCGCGGCGCCGCGCGCGGTCGCACACGCGGTTTGGCAGTGGGCTGCGGCGCAGGCTCACTCGCCGATGGCGTTGGCGGCGGAGCCGGCAGGGCACGGTCGAGCGCTCGCGGCGGAGGCGTGGCGTCTGCACGGACGGCGCTGCTCACGCGGTGACGTCGTTCGGGCACGGCGTCGCGCGCAGGCTCGCTGGTTTCCACTTCGACCTGCTGTGCCGACCACGCCGCAAATCCGGCCGCCCCCACGAACGCGAGCACGGCAGAGACCAACGTGAGCCAAAGCAAGCGACGATCCGAAGCGGGCCGCGCAGGCGCCGCGGGCACTCGGGGCAGCTCTTGGATGGGCCGTTCGCCGCTGCTCTCGTTGAGATCCGGGAGCGCTGGGGATGGCGCCGCCAAGATCACGACCTCGGGAGTTGCGCCGGGCTCCTGCGAGGGGAAAAAGGAATTTTGCTGACCCGCAGCGCTCGTGTCTGCTTCGAGCCAGGTGCGTAGCGAAGCGTTGGTGATGTCTTCCTGCACGCCGCGCGCAAGGGCCCAGCTTGCAAGCTTTTCACCAAACGCACGCATGTCCGCGAAGCGCGCCTGGGCTTGCTTTTCGAGACCGGTGCGAATCAGTTGCCAGAGCTCGGGCTCTTCGAGACCGTGCTCCGCGATCGGCTTCGGTTCGGCGTTGAGCACGTTCCACCAACTGGCGGCTTGATAACCTTCGCCTTCGAAGGGTCGACGCCCGGTGATCATCTGGTAGAGCACGATCGTGAGCGCCCACACGTCGGCGCGGGCGTCGACGTTGCGGTCGCCGCGAAGCTGCTCTGGTGACATGTACGCGGGGCTACCGATCACCGCGCCGTCGCGCGTGAGCCGTTCGGCGGCGCGCTGCTCGAGTTTGGCGATCCCGAAATCGAGCACCTTCGGTTGCAGACGTTGCGCTCCGGATCGCGACAGGAAAATGTTTTCTGGCTTGAGGTCGCGATGCACGATCCCGCGCGCGTGAGCTGCACCCAGCGCGTCGATGATCGGCAGCAGAGTCTGCACCGCGCGCGTGGGTGCGACGCGGTTACGGCGTCGCAACGCCTGCGCGAGGCTCTCGCCGCGCAAAAGCTCCATCACGATGAATGGATCGCCGTGCTCGGTGAAGCCGAAATCGAATACTTGAATGATGGCGGGGTGACCGATGCAGGCGGCGGCGCGTGCTTCCTGCAGCATGCGCTCGGCGATGCCGTCGATGTCTTCGGCCAGCTCCGAGCGCATCAGCTTCAGAGCGACATCGACGTCCAACGTGCGGTTCTTGGCGAGCCACACCGACCCCATGCCACCTTCACCGAGCACCTGCAGCAGCTGATACTTCCCCGAAATGATCGAGCCTTCGTTGTAGCGCCCAACCCTCACTGCAACGCGCGGCGCGGCGGTGGGCGGTGGCTCAGTCGCGTTGTGCCCGTCGGAAGCCCAGAGCTCGTCAGCGGTCTGGTTCAGATCCGGGTATTTGAAGGCCTCGGCGCTCATCTCGACTCGGCGGGGCTTGCCCGCCTGAACGAGAGAACGGCTGTTTGCGCTGGCGCTTAAAGTGCGCTCGCGTAATCAGAGACGGGCCGCGGCGACTAGCGCACCTGGGGCGCCTTTCAGGGCGCTCTGGATCGCGGCGTTCAGCACGTCGCGCCGCAGCCGAGCAATCGCGACTCGGTCTTGAGCTTCCTCTTCGGTGGCCGACGCGCTCGCGCTGCCGGAAAGGCGAGCCAAGATGGTCTCCTCCGGCATTGCCTGCAGGATGTACTCGACGCGCGCCGAATAGACGATCGAGTCGCCTTCGCGCGCCGCCGCCAGCTTCTGAATGCTGGGCGTCACCTTTACTGTCGCAGGCTCGCTGACGGCTTGGCCCTCGGAGACGACCACCGCAACGCCCGGCAACTCGTCGAGCTTCTTCTTCGATTCGGCGAGCACATCGCGTTCCACGGCAGGCGACTTCACGCGAGTGCCGTTGTGCACACCGCCCAGCTTCACCACGATTCTTCGTGGCTCTTCGCCATTACTGGGCTTCGGCTCCAGCTTTGCGAGCGCGGACTTCACCTCGGCGCGCACCTGGCTCGAAGCATCGGAGCTGTGCTCCGCGAGCGCCGCACGAGCACGCGCATCGCCGAGCTTTCCGAGCCCAGCGGCTGCTGCAGCGCGCACCGACGCGTGCCCATCGTCCATCGCCGAAACGAGCGGCCCGAGCGCACGCGAATCACCGCTCCGACCGAGCTCGAGCGCTGCCTGCACCCGCACGCGGAAATCGGAATTGGCCAAACGCTCGGTGAGCTCACTGAAGCGTGGCTTGGCCGGCGCAGACAACGCAATCGAGACGAGGGCGGTGAACAGAGCCGAACGGAGAAAACGCTGCATCAGTGCTTCGTTTCGTTTCAAACGATAATGCTGAACAGCGGCTCACCACGCAACAAACCTGCGGCAGTCTTGCTCACTTCGGTGGCAGCATCGGCGGCTCGGTACGATGTGCGCACACCAAGCAGAGAGCCACCGGCTCACGTCGTTGCGCGACCTACAGCAACGATTGGATCTCGCGGCGCAGCTCGTTCTCGTCGCCCTGCGAATAACCGGCGTGCACGAAGCGCACGATGCCGCTTTTATCTACGATGAAGCTGGTCGGCATCTTGGGCGGCTGATAGCTCTGCGCCGCGGCCTGTCCCTCATCCCAACCCACCGCGAACTTTGCGCCCGTTTCCTTCACGAATGCCGCGATCGACTCGGGGCTCTCATCCACGCTGACACCAATGACTACCAGCTTGCCGCCGAACTCCTGTACGAGCGCCTGATAAGCGGGAAAGGATTGTCGGCACGGCTCGCACCAGGTCGCCCAAAAGTCGACAACCACGACCTTGCCGGCGTGCGCCGAGAGCTGTACGCGCCCCTTCCCTTCGGGTACCGGCACGTCCAACGCGGGCGCCGCGGCGCCGAGCAACGGGTGCTCGCTCACCGCGTGCGCGGCGCCCTGGCCGCCTCTGGCATCGCAGTTGACGAGCGCGGGCAGCAGCAGGGCCGCTAGAACGCCGATCAGTGTAACTGCTCGACGTTCTAGCCTTGGTTTGTGGGGGCGGCACGCGCCGCCCCCCTCTTCCGAAGTGAATTCGGAAGAGACTCCCCCCACGCGGGTACTCAGCGCGAAAGCGTTTTCCGCAATGCACGGCGACTTCCTAAGCGCTTGTCGCTCTCGCAACGCGACCCTGCCGAGCGCGCTCACTTCAGCGCTTCTTCTTGGGAGCAGCACCTTCGTCCGGGCAACCATCTTCATCCTGGAAGCCATTCATGGTCTCCGGCTCGTCGACGCACTCATCGTGCTCGTCGGGCACCCCGTCGTTGTCATTATCGGGATCGGGGCAACCATCGGTGTCTTCGAAGCCATCGGTGTCTTCGGCTTCCTGCGGGCACTTGTCACGCGCATCCGGAATGCCGTCGTTGTCGGTGTCGACCTCGTCGGGGCAACCGTCCTCGTCCTTGTAGCCGTTCTTGGTTTCGGCCTGCGCAGGGCATTGATCCGCCGTGTCGACCAGACCGTCCTTATCGTTGTCGAGGTCGGGGCAGCCGTCGGTGTCTTCGAAGCCGTCCTGATCTTCGGCTTGATTCGGACACTTGTCGCCCGTGTCCAGGATCGAATCCAGATCGTTGTCGCGATCGGGGCAGCCGTCCTTGTCCTCGTAGCCGTCGAGATCTTCCGCTTCGGTCGGACACTGGTCGGCGTGATTCTGGAGGCCGTCCTTGTCGTCGTCATGCGACTCGGCCACGTACATCACGCCGAGCACGGCGCGCACGCTGGGAGCGCCGACGCCGCGCACCAGGCTGGTACCGGCACCGAGCGTGAAGACCATCGGCAAGGTGAGCGGCTGCACCTGACCAGCGGCAACCACCTCCAAGGTGTTTTCGCCGGCGGCGCCGGAGAGGCGAGTGCTGCCGAAGGCATCGACGATGCCGCGCAAGACCGGGCTCACCTGAAAGCCTGCAGCCGCTCCGAAGCGTGCCTCGGAGCCCACCGTCGTCTCTTGGCCAACGGCCGCATCACCGCGGTACATGCCGCCCAAGTTGATGGCGTACGAGACGGGCCCCTGCTTACCGTCGATGATGATGCGCCCGAGCACCGTTGGGGTGCGGTCGCCAATGTATTTGTGGCGCGCGCTGATGTAGCCGAGCGGCACGCCCACGTTGAGGGCAGCACCCAGCACGAAGGGGCTGTTCGACTCGCCGTAGAGACGCCCCTTCGCCTGCAAGTTGGGATCACCGATGCTGAACGCCGAGAGCCCATCGCCGCCCTCGGGCAGGCCGTTGCGCTGAATACCTTGGCCGTTGAGCCACATCACCGGCAGGCGCAGACCAACCTGCAGCTTCGGAATGATGGTGTACGAACCCAGCAAATCTGCCGTGAAGATGTTCTCCACCACCTTCACGTCTTGAACCTGCTGCGCACCGGGCTCATCGCAGCTCCGGCCTTCGTCCGTCACGCAGCTGCGCACCACGAACGGCCGATAGCCGTAGTGCAGCATGGCACCGGCGCTCCACGTTTTTGCGCCCTCGGTGCGCGCGCCCGCGGTCACCAGGTAATTGCGAGGTCCGATCTCGGCCTGGAAGCGCTCGGCCGTGAAGCGCGGTTCAACGCGCGTCTGAGCCTCGGCGCCGCGCGCCAAAAGCGTGGCCGGCAGGGCGATCAGAAGCGAAATGAAGGCCCGCGCCAGGCGCGGTGAAGATTCGGAAGGGCGGCCACGGAACAATTGCAATTGCGTTCTCCTCGCAACGTCACTCGCGCGCAAACGGTAGCCGTGTGCCCGCGCAAACTCCATGGATATCGAGTCCGCTCGGCGCTCGCAAGTTTCGACGCCAAATCGCCCCGTGGCCAATCCGTGAAATTCCTGCTCGCGCGTCGGTCTCACAAACTCGGCCAATGTGCGCCGCGCCTAGCGTGTATGCTGTCAGTGTGAGGTGCCGAGGCTGTGGGTCGACGATACAGGAAGCGAACGCTCGCTTCTGTCCGGCCTGCGGTCTCGAGATCGCACGTGACAATGCACGCATCGGCCGGGGCAGCCGGCTGAGACTCGAAGACTGGGGCGAGGTGCTGCTCGCTGAACCTCTCGGGCGTGGCGGCATGGGCGTCGTGCATCGCGGTTGGCTCGAATACAACGCCACCGGCCGGCTGGCAGGCACTCCACCGCATCCCGTTGCCGTCAAAGTGCTGCTCTCGGAGCTTCGCGGCAGCGAGCGCGCACGCACTTTATTTCAGCGTGAAGCGGTGGCGCTCGGGCGTCTGGCGCATCCGAACATCGTGCAGTTCGTGTGCATCACCGAGCACGACGGGCAGCTCGCGATCGTGATGGAGTTCGTGCAGGGCGCGCCGCTCTCGCACGTCATTCACGCGTCCGACAAAGCGCGTGAGCTCCCCAACGTACCGTGCATCCCCGTCGAAACCGCCTGGCACTACTTCTCGCAACTGCTCGGTGCCCTCGCGGCGGTGCACGCGCTCGGCATTCTGCATCGCGACGTCAAAGCGGCGAACGTGCTGATTCGTCCCGATGGCGTGGCAAAACTGACGGATTTCGGCATTGCGCGCTTGCCTGAAAGCGCCGGCAAAGCAACCGGTGGCATGGTTGCAGGAACCGGAGCGTACATGTCGCCCGAGCAGGTGCGTGGTGACGAACTCGACAGCCGCGCCGATCTGTATTCCGCAGCGATCGTGTTTTACGAAATGATAACCGGCTGGACCCCGTTCGATAGCGTGGATCGCGACGAGCTCATGTTGCGCACGGCACAGCTCGACGAGCCACCACCCCCACTCGCCGCTCGTCTCGCGGGGCTCCCGCCTGAGCTCGACGTCGTCATGGCGCGCGCGCTCGCCAAGGACCGACGCCACCGCTTCGGCTCCGCACTGGAATTCGGCGAGGCAATTCGTGAAGCACTTCGGCAAGCACCGAGCCCGGGCTGGGCGGCGCAACAAGACTTCGCCTCCCTGGCTCGCACGATTTCGCAGGCAATGCCCGCGTTCGCTGTAGACCTCGCGGCCGAAGCGCAGCGTTTGCGAACCGCGATGATGACGCCGCAGAGCCGCTGAGAAGCGCTCGCAATGGGGCGGCTCCCCAAGTCTCCCCTTGCCCTCCCCTGCCCCGCATGCGAAAGGACCGCACGGACTTGCCCCGGCTTTTCGGGCCGTAAGCCCCGGATGCTGACGATGCAGACTCGCTTTCGCCCGGTTTTCGTAGCGCTCGGCGCACTGCTATTCGCAAATATCTCGCACGCGCAGGCGCCCGATGCGCCCCCGGCACCGAAGCCGGCCCGCCCAGAAGCCGCACCTCCGGCCGATGCGACTCCGCCCCCCGCCGACGTCGATCCCAACGCCGGCGAGCCAGTGCCAGCCGAGCCCGCACCCACCGCGCCTGCTCCGGCACCCGGTGCAGCACCGCCTGCCGCGACGCGCCCTGCAGTCACGCCTTTGCCCGCGTTTCCCGAGCCGGCCACCGACGCCGGTGCATTGACCGGCATGGGTCGCGAACGTCCACCCGCCGCACGCAAGACCGACGATACCGACGTATTCGCCGAGGATTGGTGGAGCCATGCACGCCCAATCCTGGAACTGCACGGTAACTTCCGCGTGCGTGCGGAGATGTTCTACCGCTTCTCGCTCGGTCGCATTGACGATCCGAAGGATGCGTTGTGGCCACGCCCGCCGGACAATCCGTACGGCGGCCTCAATACGGGCCACTACCTAGGTGACCTTTGCACCTTCGAAGAGTCGGGTCGCGGCTCCAGCACGAGCACGCAGAACCTCACCGGCTGCAAAAACAACACGCAAGCCGGCGCGAACCTGCGCTTCCGCTTGAACCCCGAGCTTCACATCTCGGACAACCTGCGTGTCATCTCGCAGATCGATCTGCTCGACAACCTGGTGCTTGGCTCGACACCGAGCGGCAATGCGGGTTCGGACCAGCCCAACGCCTTCTACGACCAATCGACGTCGCCGCCCCGCTCGGGCGTCAATTCGCTGCGCGACAGCATTCACGTAAAGCGTGCCTGGGCCGAATACTCGACGCCCATCGGCGAGGCCCGCTTCGGTCGCATGCCGAACCACTGGGGTCTCGGCATGGTGAACCACGCCGGCGACGGTTACGACGACGACTACCAGTCGACCATCGATCGCTTGCAGTTCGTAGCCGGCATCAAGCCGCTCGAACTGTACATCTCGGGCGCGTGGGACTTCCCCAACGAGGGCCCCACCAGCGACTCAATCAGGAGCCCTGCCGCCCAGCCTTACGATCTCGCTCAGCTCGACGATGTCGACCAATACGTGCTCAGTGTAGTGCGCAAGAAGTCGCCGGAGCTCACCCGGCTCGCGCTGTCGCGCGGTGACCTGGTGATCAACGCCGGCCTGCAGCTCACGTATCGCAAGCAGTTGCTCGATGTGAGTACCGAGGCGGGTTGCGACCGAGGCGGCGGGAGTCTCGATTGTCGGCCTCAGGACATCATGTCGGACTCTTCTGCTTACGTGCGCCGCGACGCGCACTACTACCTGCCGGATTTGTGGGTGCAGGTTCTGTACAAGCAGTTCCGCTTCGAGGCGGAAGCGGCAACCGTGCAGGGCAGCATCGGCAACGTCAGCCCAACCGTGCCCGCCCCGGCGGTCAACGGGAAGCACACGATTGCCTCGTGGGGTTTCGTGGCGGAGCTCGAGCAGAAGCTGGTGGAGAATCGCTTGCGGCTTGGTCTCGGCACCGGCTGGGCATCGGGCGACGCGGACGTCGACGGCCTTTCGCCCACTGTGGCCGGCGGCGGCTTCCAAGATCAGCACGGCGATCGCAAGATCTCGACCTTCCGGTTCAACCCGGCGTATCGCATCGATCTGATTCTGAACCGCAACATCCTATCGCGGGTTCAAGGGTCGTATTACTTCCGTCCAAACCTGTCATACGACTTCGTGCGCGATCCCAGCGGGCAGCGCCTCGGTGGCAGCGTGGCGGGTATTTGGACGCGCGCGAGTGAGTTCATTCAGTCGCCGGGTCACGCGCGTGATCTCGGCATCGAATTGAACGGTGCCGTGTACTTCCAGGCGAAGGACGGCGCGCTCAACGACGATCCGAATCGCATGGGTGGCTTTTACGCGCGGCTCGAGTACGGCATCCTCTTCCCGATGGGCGGCCTCGGCTATCCCTCCGTGCAGGCCAGTCAGATCAACACGGACAGAGGCTCGAACACGGCGGCTGACGTTTCGAGCGCTCAGATTTTGCGGCTTTACCTGGGCGCGATGTTCTGACGGGCGCCGCCCGGCGCTTCCGCGGCTATACTCTCGGCGTGCTGCGCCGATTGGTTCCGGTTCCGCTTTTCGTTGCTGCGGTGGCGTGTTCGAGCGATCCCGTGGATTCGAACACGGGGGGTAGCGGCGGCGCTGGCGGTATGAGTGGTGGCAGCGGCGGTAAGACGTCGATGAAGTGCGACGCTGGGCCCGGCTATTCGATGCCGGTGGAGCCGCAAGAGCTCGCCAGTGTGAGCGCGACGTTGCTCGACGTGGACGAGGTGCCGGTCGAAGACGAGATCTTCGAGGTGTGCGGCATCGATTTGTGTTCGCCGCCAGCGCGCACGGGCAAAGATGGGCGCGTGACGATGGCGCCGGCGACGCCGCTCGTGGAGAAGAAGCCGGCAGCCAAGTTCAGTCACGGGATTCAGATGCCGCGCTTCGCGATTTTGTTGCCGCGCGAGCGGGTGATCGATTTGGGTGTGATTCACACGGTGCGCTTGCCTGCGCTTGCGACGGGTGTGCCGTTGGTTGCGGGCTCTGAAGCGAGCTCGGGAGGCCTGACGCTGTCGCCCAGCGGGGGCACCCAAATAAAAATCGATCTGTTGACCTACGAGAGCGCAGCGGAGCAGGCATTTCGCGCGGTGAAGTTGCCGCTCGACAAGAATCTCGAGTTCATCGATGCCTCGCTTGGGCTGGAGCTCGTGTACGGGGCGACCCCGGTCGAGACGCGTTTTTGCCCACCGGCGAAGCTGCGCGTCGAAAATAGTGGAGGATGGGCGGCGGGCACTGAGGTGGAGGTGCTGCTGCACGGCGTAGCAATCGAGGAGGAGTTCGCGCCGTACGGTGGTTGGGCCAAGGTCAGCGACGCGCGCGTGACAGCGGACGCTGCGTTCATCGAAACCACGAGTCCAGGGCTGCCCGTCTTGGGTGTGGTGGGGTTCCGGCGCAAGTGAAGCGCGTTGCCTGCGCGCTCGGCTTGATGGCTGCGCTCGGCGCGTGTGGCAGCAACAAACCCGAATTGCCTGCTGGCGTGGAGACGCCCGCGAGTTGTGTGGCGTTGGGTTATCCCGAAGGTCCGTATGGAACCGAAGCGGGCGGTGTAGTTCAGAACGTGTGTCTCCAGGGTTGGCTCGCGCCAGATCGTGTGGCGCACGCAGAGGGCTCGCTCGAGCGGATCGCGTTGTCGGATTTCTATGATCCAGATGGTTCGCGCGGCATCGAGCTCTTGTTGGTGAACACCGCGGCGGTGTGGTGCTCGGCGTGCCGCATCGAACACGAAGACTTGCCCCAGCGCGCGGCGAGCTATGGGCCTAAGGGGCTTCGTATCCTGGGAGCGCTGTTCCAAGACCAACGGCAGAACCCCGCGAGTGTGGAAGATCTTACTCGCTGGGTGGAGCTCTTCGAGACCAACTTCCCGATGAGCCTCGATCCGAACTACGCGTTTGGGTTGTATGCTTCCGCCGAGACTGCGCCGCTGAACTTGCTGATCGATCCGCGCACGATGAGGATCCTGAAGAAGTACATCGGCGATCAGAGCGCGGTGATGTGGCCGTACATCGACGCCGAGCTCGCGGCGCGCTGAAGGAGTTTCAGGCGACGTGTTCGGCGGGCTGCGGCTCGTCGTCGGGCGATTGCGAGGCGCGTTGGGCAGCTGCGCGCAGCACGGGTCCCGGAATCAACGAAGCTCCCCGCGCCGAGTAGACCTGATTGCGTCCCGCGCTCTTGGCGCAATACATGGCGCGATCGGCGCGGTCGACGAGTGCATCGAGCTTCTCGCCTGGACTGAGCTCGGCGACGCCGAAGCTTGCGGTGACGGGCACGCGCTCACCCGACGCGTCGAGGATTTCGCGCGACTCGAGTTGTGAACGCAGCCGCTCAGCCACTTCGGCAGCGCCTTCCAGCGGCGTGGACGGCAGCGCAACGACGAACTCTTCACCACCCCAGCGCGCTACGACGTCGCACGCGCGCACGCACTTCGAGAGCAAGCGTGCCACGGCGCCGAGCACGGCGTCGCCACCGGCATGGCCGCGGCGATCGTTGATTAGCTTAAAGTGGTCGACGTCCATCAAGATCACCGAGAAGTGATCTTTGTAACGCGTCGAGCGCAGCACCTCGCGGCTGGCGGCGTCGACGAAAGCGCGACGGTTGAGCAAGCCAGTCAACGTGTCGGTGGTCGCCATCGAGCGCGACTCTTCGACGAGGGTCGCCATGCGCAGCGCACCACCGAGCTCGGCGGCGATGGTCTTTACGAGTACGGGATCGTTCGGGTGTGACGGAGCGCGCGGGGCCAACGCGAACGTTGCGATGGTCTCTTCGCCGAAATGCACCTTTTCCATCACTGGGGGCGGGCCAGCTTCGTCAGCCGCAGCGTCGTCGTCTTCGATGGTGATGGTCGGCACCGCGTCGCACCCGAGCGCGCTCGCCGCTTCTCTCAAAGCTTGTTCGCGGAACTGAGGGTTGACGTGAATGCCGAGGCGTTGTGGACCACTGCGTAACACCGCCATCCAGCGGTAGGTCGTGACCTGTGAGACGAACTGCGACAACAGGTCGACGAGACGATCGAACGACTCCGAGGTACCCAGACGTCGCACCTCGGCGGCGATCACCGATTCAAAAAGCGCTGCGTCGAGGTGGGTGGCAATGCGTTCACGCACGTCGAGCCCCTGAGTGGAGTTGAGAACGAAAAACGCCGAATCGTCCGCCGGCGGATGCTGCTCGATGGCGCGGCGCAGAGCTCGCACCAACTCGCCCATGCGCCCCTTCAACACATAGGCAAACGCACCGGCTTGCTCGGCCCAGAAGTGATTGCGGCGGCCTTCAGAGCCGCGCAGAATTACCGGAACGTTCGAAGTGCCCGTTTCCGAGCGAAGCAGGCGGCAGAGCTGTACGCCGGAAATGCTCGGCATCGAGAGATCTGCCACGACGGCCGCCGGAGGCTCTTCCAGAGCCTGAACCGCGCCTTCAGCACCGTCACGACATTCGATGACGGTGAAGCCTTGCAGGCGCAGGCGCTCGGCAAGCACCGTACGTCCGGCGTCTGTCGGATCGATCAGCAACACGCGAGGTGAAGCGCGCACGCGGCTAAGAACGACCGATCGTCCCGTGAACTGAACCCCCGCGCGGCCAAAACAAGTCCTCTGCTTTCGCACAGCCCAGCGGACCTCGCCCGGAGATCTCCTACCCGGCTACCAAACCAGCGAAGATGCCACGTTTTGGCGTTGGTTTGACTTCGCGCGACGAAGCAAGGTACCTGAACGCCCCACTGTGATGCCACCCGCGTGCCGTCGCCTCTTCGCTCGGGTTGCACTTGCGGGAACGGCGCTTTTCCCCGCAATCGTGGCGGCGGAACCACCCAGCGCTCGCGTCGAAATCACCAACGCCGCGAGCGGCCTCTACAACTTCGACAACCGTGACACACGCCGCGGCCAGGTCGGCAGCGTCGCCAACGACCACTTTGGACTGTTCTACAACCGTTTCAACCTGCAGGTGGCGAGCGGCAAACTCACCTTGATGCTGCGCGCCGACAGCGCCTGGTTCTACACATCGCGCACGCCAGAACGAATCGCCGACACCCTAGCCGAGCGAGAGCCCGATGGCGTCACGCAGCAATCCGACTATCGCTTGCGCAAGCTGACCGAGGCCGGCATCGAGCTCTCGAATCGCTTCATCAACTGGACCTATCCGGCGAAGTACGCGTTGAGCTGGGGCACGCCGGATTTCGAAGTCGCTGTGGGAGACAGCTACGCACAGCTCGGGCGCGGTCTGGTGCTCAGTTTACGCAAACTCGACGAGCTGGCATCCGACACCACCGTGCGTGGCGCACGCATCGGGGCTCGCATCAAGCATGGTGATGTACGGCTGAAGCTCAGTTTGCTCGGCGGCTCGCTGAACCCATTGCGCATCGACGAAGCGAGCGGTCGCTACCTCGGCGTGCACAACGATGTGACTCCCGGTTTCGTGAACATCACCGAAGCCGCCATGCCGCGCGCCATCGGTACCGATTTCGTTTCGCTCGCCAGCACCTGCGCTCGCAGCGGGACGTGCAGCTTTGCGCCAGATCGGCTGGTCGCCGGGCAAATCGAAATCGGTATTCCAAAAGCAAGCTTCAGCACCCAAGCGAGCCTTGTCGCGCGCGAAGCCGCGCTGACGCAAGACACCTCACGCAACGCGAACTCGATTTTTACGGCGAGCCAGGCCGTCGATCTACCTCGGGTGTTTGGCCACGCAGCGGGATATCTGGAAGCGGCCGTGCAGAAGCTATCGACCCCCAGTGAGCACGGCGTCAGCCCAGATCCTGGCTACGCGCTCTACGCCAACACCGGTTGGAACGATTCGCGCTTCTCGCTGAACTTCGAAGGCAAGCACTATCGGCGCTTCTTCCCGCTCCGCGCGAATGTCAGCGCCTCGCGAGCACGCGAGTTCGCGTTGCTCTCCTACAGCGCTCCCCCAACCACCGAAGAGATTTGGAACGACACGCAGTTCGGCGGATACAACACTTGCGTGAGCGGCGGCCGGCTGAAGGGCGAAGCACACGCCACGCGCACCTTCACGCTATTCGGTTGGCTCGGCCACTATCGCAGCTACGCCGAGTCGGTGAGCAATGACGCTTGTGACACCAGCGTCAAAAACGAGAACCGAATTTGGGATAGTGCCGTCGGCGTCGACGCGCACTTGCGCACGCGGCCGTCACGCTACCGGATTTGGCTCGGCACGCGCTTCGACGACAGCGCGCGGGAGCTCAGTGGTCCCACGGGCCCAACCGACGTGTTCTATCGCGAGCTCTATCTGCGTTACTCACTGACGGAACCTTTGGGCGGTCGTTTCACACTCGAGCTGCAAGGCTTCCACCGGCGCCGCCGCGAAAGCGTGGGCGGCCCCAGCGACCGCTGGATGGAAGGGCAACATTCAACGGCCATCGATTGGGGTGAGCGCCTGAGCGCGGCGATCGGTATCGAGTACGACAGCAAACCAGGCACGCCACTCGGCTACGTCAACGCCATGTTGAGCTATCGCCCGAGCAGCGCGGTGAGCTTCACGTTGTTCGCCGGGCAGCGCCGTGGTGCGCTGCGCTGTGTAGGCGGCATCTGTCGCGTGTACCCAGCGTTCGAAGGCGTGCGGCTCGACGCGGTGATCCGCTATTAGTTTGTCGGAGGACTCCGTCCTCCGCCCCGCCCGGCGAAGCCGGCTCGGGGCCGTTGTCATCGGAGGACTCCGTCCTCCGCCCCGCCCGGCGAAGCCGGCTCGGGGCC
>JBMOMJ010000043.1:0-103556 GCA_049324695.1 Myxococcota bacterium | reverse complement strand
AGCAGCGAACCCGACGCGACGCGCGGACCAGACGCCAGCAGCGAACCCGACGCGACGCACGGACCCGACACCAGCAGCGAACGGGACGCGACGCGCGGACCAGACGCCGGGTGTGATGCCGATGCCACGCTTGAACCCGACGCTGGGTGTGACGTCGATGCCAAGCCTTGAGCAGGTTGCGGTTGACACGCAGGCCGACCACCGGATGCGAGTGCTCTCAGCGCTGTGCGGGATGGGCTTTGGTCGACGTGAGGCGATGCGAGCGCTGGAACAGCTTGGTTACGATGGAGAGCGAGATTCAGCCACTCTGCTGCGTCATGCGTTGGCGCGACTCGTACCCAATACGACTGCGGCGCGTCATGGGTGAGCACGTGAACCGATCCCTCCAACGGATAGAAATCGCTCCTTTCTCCGATCCTACGTGATCGGGCGCAACGTAGTCGGCGCCGTCTAGAGCGACAAACGATTAGGAAGTCGCCGCACATCGCGGAAAACGCTTTCGCGCAGAGTACCCGCGTGGGGCCCACGTTGGGTCGCGCCGTCACCGCGCGGCGCAGATCAGTGCCGCGCGAATGAGCGCGACCGCTGCGACGACATCACGAAGCACCAGCTCCGCATCAATGCGCACCACGCGATACCCGAGCCGCGCCAGCTTCCGATCGCGCGACGCATCAGCGTGCCGTCGACGCGCGTGATACGCGCCATCCACTTCGACCACGAGCCGCGCCGCGGGCGCAACGAAGTCCGCGATGAACTGCCCCCCGAGCGGCACCTGCCGGCGAAAGCACACCCCGAGCTGGCCAGCGTTGATCGCTGACCACAGTTGCGACTCCGAAGCGGTGAGCTGCGCGCGATGCTGACGAGCGCGCAATTCGAGTTGCTGAGCTGAGTTGCCGTAATGAGTTGAACGAGCACGCATGTGAGCCTTCCGCGCCGGCATCGAGCCGGGCGCAGCACCCACTGCGCAGGATGCGTGACGCGCCTAGCTGAACAGTGACGCTCGTCTCGTGCGCGGCGCGCAGCGTGCGCGCGCGCGAAGCCCGGCTCGATGTTGGCGCGGGAGGCGGCGCGCGATGTCCACAGACGCACAGCGACGAGGACGGTGAGCACATCTCTCACAAAGCCGAGATACAGCGCAGCCGGCCCTGAACGAGAGCTCTCGTCAAACTCGACCGACCTCGCTAACCCACGAACACCTCACAGTCGACACGCGCCCGCCTCCCTCCACGTCGCGCGCAGCCGAAGGCGAGCACGACGTTTGGGGGAGGCAGGAAACGCGCAGCCGCGAAGCGGCGAGCATTGCACGGTGTGGGGCAACTCCAGCCGCGAAGCGGCGAGCATTGCACGGTGCGGGGCAACACCAGCCCGAACTTTCTGCGAGCCTACTGCGTGTGAATCTCTGATGCGGAGTAGATGCAGTACGTGCCGTCGTTGCCGCTGCTGAGTTTGGTCGGCTCCGCTCCGCTGCTGTTGCCGTCGTATAGGTCGCACACGGACGAGCCGCTCACGATGGTGATGTTGTGAAACTCGGCTGTGTCCTTGTAGTTCTTGTTGATGCCGGCGATGGTGCCTCTGGTGGTCGCCGTGACGTTGAAGAATTGGGCGTGGCGGGTGTACTGGCTGCTGCAGTTGCCGCACGAGCGGTAGAGTTTGCCGAAGTCGCTGACCCAGAAGTTTCGAACGATCATGGTGCCTGGGCCGTTGTGCTGCAGTACTTTGTCGGCCGCAGCTTTGGCGCCGGCGCAATCGATGGTCATGGTTTGCGAGCTGTTCGAGCCGAGTAGTGTGGCAGCGTCTTCGCCGACGTCCTCCCACCAGACGTTCTGGAGAGTGCAGGTGCCTTTGCAGTGAATGCCATCGGCGGCGGGGTTACCGAGGATGACATTTTTCAGGGTGGCGCCGTCGGCGAGTTCGAAGATTGGATCGGCGTCTTCTTCTTGGCCGGAGACAGCGAGTGCACCACTTCCTACGTAGCGCTTGAGGCCGCCATCGTAGGTGCCAGAAACTGGAATGGTGGCGCTCACGGATTGCGTCGTGGTCGCTTTGGGCCATGGCGTGCACGTGCTAGTGGTCGAGCCGCCGCTGCCAGTGTTGCCGCCGCTGGCGCTGGTGCCGCCCGTCGCCGGTGCTCCGCCCTTCGCTACGCTGCCACCTGCCGCGGTGCTACCGCCTTTGGCTGGCGCACCACCGCCGGTAGTGCCGCCGTTGCTTGCGCCGCCTTTAGTGACGCCCCCGCTGCCCATGCCGCCGCTAGTGGTCCCGCCATTGCTGGTGGTACCACCGCTAGCGAGAGTGCCGCCGCTCGCGTTGCTGCTGCCACCCGAGCCGAATTGGGTTCCGCCCGCGCTCTGTTGCGCTCCGCCGCTGCTTGGAGTGCCGCCCTGACCTTCGCTGGGTTCGGTGCCGTTGTTCGCCGAGCAAGCAAGCGGCAACGCAAGCACCAGCATCACCAAACGCGGACCGCAAAATTTCGACATGGTACCTCGAAGACTGCGCCCGAAGACGCAAACGCGCGCATGCGCTCTGCGCGTTCCGAGGTAAGTGTCGGCGGGCTGTGTCCGCGGCTCGTCGGGCCGCGAATTTCACTCGCGCGGAATATTGTCGTAACGGACTATGTGTGCCGTGCGTGCGCGCACCATCTGCGTGCCTGCAACCAACGCGCGATGGTTACTTCCATCACTTAATGGGCACTTCTGTAAAGCTGTTGCAACCGAACACCACATCGACGCTGGCGCCCGAGTCGGACTTTATTTGCGCGCACGTGTCGGGGCACAGCAAAATCTCTTTATCGGGGGTGAGCTGCCAGCCCTGTGTGCAGGTGCCCATGTCATCGCGAACGACGAGCGAGGACTGACCCGCAGAGTTGATCACCACGTTGATGTTGTTGGCGTCGATCATCTGCCCTGCTGGTGGATCGGCGAACGTAAACGTGCACGGGGTGATCTGCCCAACCACACGCGCCAGGCCCGCCTTCAGCGCTGCCGCGAAGTCGGGCTCGGTGGTCATGTCCATGTGACAGTAGTTCGGGCCGTTGATGTTGCAGCCGGCGATGGCCGTGCCGCCAATTGCGGCTGCCCGCGACATCCACGTGCGATTGGCTTCGCTGCCGGGCGAGCCGATGAGGAAGGTGTTGATACCTTCGCGCGCAGCAACTGTAATCTCTTCGACGATGGGCGTGGGATCGACATCGCTGAGTTGCCCAGTTGGGTTCATGCAGTCTTTGAGCAACGTGGGCGTGCCGTCAGTAATGAGCAGCATGAACTTCTTACCGATGGCGGTGCTCGGCAAGAGTTGGTTCTCGAGCGCGTAGGTGTAAGCGTCGTCAGTTGGCGTGCTCTGCGCGAGCCGCACCTGTTGAATGGCGTCGCCGATGCGTGTGCGATGCGGGGCACCCCTGGGACCCAGCAGCTCGATGGGAACCGCCGCGCCCGTGTTGACGCACGTTTCGAGCGGCTTCGGCGTGGTGCTGACTTGATACTCGACGTTTGGATAAAAGATCATGCCGACCGCGACGGAGGCTGGCAGACCGCTGCCGTTGACGCCGACGATTGCATCCAGAAGCGCGTCGCGCGTGACGTCCCACTTGGAGAGGTTGTTGCTTCCAGGTGCGCGGTTGCTCATGGAGCTGCTGGTGTCGACCACGAGCTGCAACACGGAAGGCAACGTTTCGCCTTCTGTGAGGAAGCCGGCGCAAGCGCTCTCGGTAATTAGCTTCTTCTGATCAGGCGTAATCGGCAGAATGCCGCCATCGAAGCCGTTGGCTGCGCCGCTGCCGAAGCCGCCGCTCGCGTTCGAGCCACCGAAAGAAATACCGGTGTTGCCGCCGTTGCCTTGCGATGCGCCGCCGAAGCCGACTTGCGCGCCGCCGTTGCCCGATCCGGTGCTGCCGCCCTTGCTGCCTGCATCGTCGTCACCATCTGACGTGAGGCCGCAACCTGCGGTGAGTGCTGTAATGCCGAGGCCCGCTACCGTGAGCCAGGCGAGAACGGATGAAAACTTGAACATCGTTTTAGCCCTCGGTTCCAGGTGCGACCCAAAGCGGTGCCCGTCGCGATTCAGTCGTAGTCGCTTGGACATAGTCACTCATTTCACTTTTAGAAGTCAATTGAACCAGGTTGACACAAAACCCAACCACGGGCTCGTGCTCGCATCAGTGACGAGGCGTGAGTGCGCGCGCTGCTTGTCTCACGGCTCGCCGAGTGAGAACGAGTCTATCAGCTGATTTTCGACACTGAAGAAGCGAAATGAAAATTGATGCTGGTCGGCTTCCACCAAACCTGCGCCGAAGCGCGAATTGAATTGCACGCGACTGCCAGCGACTGTGGTGTTGAACCCGTAGGTGCTAGCACCGCCCAGCCCCACCACGATCACTGGCAAGCCGTCGACATCGATGCGCTCGTAGTCGTGATCGTGCCCAGCAAACACCAAGTGCGCGCCCCATGTCTGGAAGGGCCACTGCATGTAGTAGGCCGAACCGTGTAGGCCCGACGAATACGGCGGATGGTGCATCACGACAATTTTCCAGCGGGCGTTCGAAGCCGCCAGCCGCTGCGACAACCAAGTTGCCTGTACCGAATCGCGCAGCACTCCGTCGGGCTCGCTCGGATCGCTGTCCACCACGAACAGATGCACGCTACCCCACACGAAGTCGTAGTAGCGCTCGTTGCCCGGTAGCTCGAAGTAGTCGAGGTACGGTTTTGCTCCCGCAGTGTACCAATCGTGATTTCCGAGCGCCGGGAAGAAGCGATTTTTGCGTGCACCGCGCCCGAACTTGCCGCGATAAGGACAGATGAACTCGGCGTACTCTTGCCCGACATTCAGGTCGATCGTGTCCGCGCCGCCAACCGGATAGTTATTGTCTCCAGCGGTAACGATGAAATCGACACCAAAGCTCTTCACCAAATCAGCCACGCTGCGTTCGTCGGGACCTTCGCGTCCGTAGTCACCGAACACGGCGAAGCGTGTGACCTTCGTGGGGTCGTCTTCGCCGAGCGGTTCACAACGCGGCAGGACTTCGCCAGCGGCGCCCGCATCATCGAGCGACGTGCGCCCTGCCCAAGAAATGCCACCGGCCGCAAAATTGCCACCCGTAGTCGCGATTGCGCCGCCCTGCGCAGATGCTCCACCCGCTGCAGCCCCACCCGCTGCGGCTCCGGCGATGCCTCCACTGCCGCTCACTTGCAGCTCACCGCCAGCGGCGTGACCGACAACACCGCTCTCACCGCCGTCAACGTCCGTTTTCGTCCCTCCGCCGGCGAACTCAGGGCGCGCGCGCACACGAACGGCGCTTTCGGATCCACGAGGCAGAGCTGCGCCCAAGCGTCCGCTGTCGTGCCGCGGATCACAGGCGAACAGCGGCGCGCAGAGCAAGACCGGAAACCAGTAGAACGCGCTCACTCACGCAGTAGGAGCAAATACCATCTGGTGGACAGTTGCCGATGTACCAACCCAACAGTCGGCGCGATCTCGCAACAATCGGTTCAGCCGCGTGCTCCCGAATGGAAAATTCTTCCGTCAGCGCAAGTTGCGCAAGCATGGCATGGTGACGAACCAGCGACGCCTGCGAAAAGACCTGACAGCTTTTGATGTATTGGGGTGACTGATGGGGCAGAAGGGCTGCGTCAGGCGCCTTGCCAATTGGTTGAAATTAGAAAACTTTCCGGACACTTAAGCGATCCTCGTTCCAGGCCGAAAGCCTTGCGAAACGAGCGGGTCGGTCGGCGATGTGCGCTGACGGTCGAGGCCGGACACAGCGAAACGAAACGGGAGTTCCCGAGGTCAGATGCGAACAGCCACCACTGAGCCTTTCACTTTGCGTCTCCGCGCCCTCGCTCTCCGTGCCTGCGCCACGGTTTGCACACTGTCGCTGCTCCTCGCGTGCAGCTCCTCGGACTCTTCGTCGCCGTCCGAAAACACGGAGGTCAAGGAAGGCGCTTGCGAGGTTGCCACGCCGACGAGCCCGCCTGACTTCGTACAGCGCGTTGGGTGCAAAGCCGATTTCGATGCACTCGCCTCGGTGCCGCTGGACGCAACCATTCCCGGCGCGCGCTCGGTGAAGGTGGTGCTCGATCAGCTCGATCTCGCCAACGAAAACGCGCTCTACTTTCAGAACAGTTCGAAGTACAAGATTCACTTCGAATTTGCGTCTGCGCACCTCTCGGGCAAGGGACCCAAGGGTCAGACGCTTCCGACCATCACGGGCATCAGCGACTTCAGCCAGACGGAGTACTACCGGACCACGCGTCGTTTCATTCTCGGCGCGGTGACGTACTACGAGGGGCCGAAAGTGTGGGCTCTGGAAATTGCGCCGTACGACACGGCCAGCCCGGCGATGATCGAGCTTCTTTACACGAAAGTGAAGAGCGCCGGCTATTTCGGCCCCGCGCTGCGCTTCCATCCCACGTCGGACTCGGTGCTGGCCACCTCGAAGAAGCTGGCAACGACGGTCAAGGTGGTCACCACCGACGAAATCTATGCGGGCACTGATTATCAGCCGCTGAACTTGGCGACGACGATCGGCAAGGTGCGCTTTCTCACCTCTGCGCAGCTCGAAGAAACGTACGTGGGCTTCCGCGACATCGTCGTGCTCGACTCGGTGCCGAACGACATCTCGGTGGTAGCCGGGCTCATCACCGAAGAGTTCCAGACGCCGCTCTCGCACGTGAACGTGCTGGCTCAAACGCGCGGCACGCCGAACATGGGTCTGCGCAACGCACGCACGAACGCGAAGCTCAAGGCGTTGGAAGGCAAGTGGGCCAAGCTCACGGTTGGCGCCAGCAGCTGGGACGCCGTGGAGGTCACACAGCAAGAAGCTGACGATTGGGCGGAAGCGCACAAGCCCGATCCCATCACGCTGCCGCCGTTGAACTTGAGCGTGACCGATCTGCGTGACGTGAAGCTCCTCGTGGACGAGACGGGCCCGGGAACACTCAAGGACCAGATCAGCGCGTCGATCGCTGCGTTCGGGACCAAGGCGAGCAACTACGGCGTGCTGACCAACACGCCCGACGTGCCCATCCGCCCGGCGTTTGCAATCCCCGCATATTACTACGACCAATTCATGCGGCAGAACCACTTCTACGAGCGCGTGGACGCGTTGCTCGCGGATCCGGAGTTCCAAGCCGACGCCAGCGTGCGCGATAAGAAGTTGGCCGAGTTGCGCGACGAGATGACCGATGGCGCCGACGTCGTCATCGACCAAACCTTCCAGACTTTGCTGAAGGCGAAGCTCGACAAGGACTTCCCCGGACAGACGATGCGCTTCCGCACCAGCACGAACGCGGAAGATCTCGACGGGTTCCCGTGCGCGGGCTGCTACGAATCGTACACCGGCGACCCCACGAACTGGGAAGGCAGCCTGCTCCGTGCCATCCGCAAAACCTGGGCCGGGATCTGGTTCTTCCGCACCTTCGAGGAGCGCAGCTATCACAGCATCGATCACAAGACGGTGGCGATGTCGCTGTTGGTGCACCACAACTTCCCCGCTGAGGAAGCAAACGGTGTGGCGTCCACGGCAAACCCGTATGACCCGACTGGCAGTGAGCCCGGCTTCTATATCAACGTGCAATTCGGCGGCGACGCCGAAGTCGTACATCCCCCGCCCGGTGTCACGAGCGACCAGCTGATCTACTTCTATGACCAGCCCACTGTGACCCCCAGCTACCTGGCACACTCGAACCTGACGGTGCCCAAAGGCAGCCATGTCCTCACCGATAGTCAACTCCAGGAGCTCGGCGCCGCCCTCAAGGCCATTCATTCACGCTTCCGGCCCGCGTATGGTCCTGGCGTGGGGCTCAGCGACTGGTACGCAATGGACGTCGAGTTCAAATTCGACGACGAAGGCACTGCTGACGGTAAGGTTCACTTGTGGGTCAAGCAGGCCCGCCCCTACCCCGGCCGCGGCCAATGAAGGAGCGACGTTAGTTGATGCGAGTCATGCGAAATCTCAAGTTTGTACTCTCGGCCGGCGTCGCGGCCTGGGTCTCGCTCGGTTGTTTGGCGGGCTGCGGTTCGGACGCGCCCAATAACACCAACACGGGAGGAATGGGGGCGGCCACCGAGCCACTCTTGCCCTGGGCGGTCGGCAACACCTGGACGTATCGCGTCACCGAAGCCGGCGTGGTCAGCGAAAAGGTGACCACGGTGATGGAGCAAACGAAAGTCGGCGGCGTCGGCGCGTCGAAGGATCTCACCGCGTACTATGTCGTGACGAAGAAGGGCGCCAGCGGCAATGATAAGACCGAGAGCTATCAGGCGCCGGATCCAGCGCAACCCGATCGCGTGTTGCGCTATCGCGAGCTGTCGTACGGCGCGATGACCGGCATGCTCGAGCTCGAAGAGTACTGGGAGCCAGCGCGCATTCACGCCGACGGCAGCCGGATCTCCGAGGGGGACTGGGTCGACGAGTACACCGAGTACAAGCTGCCGGTTGGTATGCAGCCTACACCGGGCGCTTTGACACACGACCTATGGATCGTGGTGTCGGCGGACGAGGCGGTGGAGACACCCAAAGGTCGCTTCGACCACGCCGTTCATTTGCAAAAGACGGGCGGCAGCGTGAAAGAGTACTGGTACGTGCGCGGCGTCGGCAAGGTGCGCGAAACCGGTGGTCAGACTGAAGAGCTCCTCGATTACAAGTTGAACGCGCCGATCAACAAGCTCAAGTGAGCCCAAACGAGTGAACGACTTCACACGCGCCCCAGCCCACGCCCAAGCACCGCAAGGTGACGAGGCGATGACTGCGGATCGCGAGGAGACCAAGTACCTCGTCCCGGGCGCGTCCATCGACGGCATCATCAAGGCGGTTTCGCGTCATCTCACGTTGCATCGCTTCACGGGAGAAGGCGCGAACCGCTTGCCGGATCCACATCACTTCGTTACGACCATCTACTTCGATACGCCCTCACGCCGGCACTATCACGCTGCCGTGTGCAGCATGACGCAGAACGTGAAAATCCGGGCGAAGGAGTATTACGATCTGCACCCGTCGTTGGCTGAGCTCGCCACCGATCCAGCGCAGATCGTGAAGTATCAACCCTGGGTTTGGTTCGAGATCAAACGTCGCAATGGTTCGCAGACCACCAAGCGGCGTTTCCGCTTGCCGAAGCGCGACATGCCGCGTGTGCTGCAGGCGCATCGGCTTTCTGCCGAAGCGTTGTTGGATACGGAGCGCGAAACGGCGACGGCAGGGCTCAGCGAGCTGGCGGAATACGTCCAATCGTTGGGTGAACCGTTGAGCGCCAACACTTTGGTCAACTACCGCCGGCTCTCTTGGCAGAACCCAGACAGCACGTTGCGCGTCACGCTGGACCTCGGGCTCAGCTTTCATGCCCCACCGAGCGATCTGTGGAATCGCGATCAGGCGCTGGTACCAACCGCGTTCGGTGCCGCGCGCCATGCGTTCGGCGCCGCGGTGCTCGAAGTAAAACGCCGCGCGGCACTGCCCGACTGGCTCGAGCGCTCGTTGAAGGAAGCCGAGCTAGCGCCGGAAAGCTTCAGCAAATTCGTGGCTGGCTCGCGCGCCGTGCACGGCGGTAGCTAGCAGAGCTCCAGATTTCTCGCCCCTGGCGCGGGCAGAGCAGGTTATGCTGCCGCCCGACGCGTGCTCTCCACCCATCGAATCGGAATCGATGAGAACGGCCTCGGGGCCAGGCTCGGACCGATGGTGGTTACGGCAGTGCTCGCGCGCGTCGACGAAGGCGGAGCCCGCATGCTGTCGCGACGCCTACCCAAGGCGATTCGCGAAGATCTCGACGATTCGAAGCGGCTGGTTTCGCACGCAGACTTCGGGCTGGGCGAGGCCTGGGCGCGCGCGCTGGTCGGCCGTAACGCGCGAAGCCCCGAAGCGCTCCTCGACGAGCTCTTGCTGGAGTCGCGCGACGCGCTCAGCGCACCGTGCCCGACGTCGGCCAAACCGCAATGCTGGCGCACGCAGAGAGAAAGCTTCATCGCCGACGACGAGCTGTGTGCACGCGTGCGGAAACATACAGAGACTCTAGCGGCGCGTGGCATTCACATCGTGCGAGTGCGTTCCAGCGTGCTTTGCACGAAACGCCTGAACGACGCCAAGCAACGGGGAGTGAACCGCTTCGTGGCCGATCTGCATGCCATGGAGAATCTGCTGCTCTCGCTGCGAGGCGACGCGGGCGTCAACGTGAACGCGGTGTGCGGCAAGGTCGGTGGCATCACCGAATACGAGAAGTTTTTCGGTCCGCTCAGTGGTCACCTGCACACGGCGCTCGAGGTGAGCTCGAAGAAGAGCAGCTATTACTTCCCCACGTTGGGTGAGGTCACGTTCTTGTGCGACGCCGACGCGAGTGATCCACTCGTGATGTTGGCGTCGCTGGTTGGCAAATACGTGCGCGAACTCTTGATGGCACGCATCGTCCGCTTCTATCCGGCTGGCAACGACGACAACGCTGCCAGCGGGTACCACGATCCGGTGACGCACGCTTTCGTGGAGCGCACGGCGCTCTTCCGCCGCGAACGTTCGGTGCCGATTCACTGCTTCGAGCGCGCGCGAGACGAAGCCGCCGCTGCTGCGCGCCGTGCTCGTTCGGGGCCGTCACCATGAGCGCGCTGCGCAAGTCGACCTATCGTATCTTGTCGGGACCGCTGGGGTTGGAGGTGGCGCGCTTCGGTACGCCGCTCGCTCTTGGAATGGGCCTGCAGACGGCGTTCAATTTGGTGGACGCCTACATCATTGGCGAGCTCTCGGACGACGTGGCCGGACCCGCGCTGGGTGCCATCGGAGTGTGCGATCAGCTGGCGGCGCTCGGCACAATCGTTAGTTACGGCTTCACCGTCGCAACGGGCGCATTGCTCAGCCAAAAGGTGGGCAAAAACGACGAAGATGGGGCGCGCCGCATCACCGTTCAATCGCTTTTGTTCGTGTTGATGCTGTCGGTCGTGTTCGGCCTACTGGGCCTCTTGGGTGCCGGCTGGTTCGTGCGCGATGCAGTCGGCGCCAAGGGCTTGGTTGCCGAGCTCGGCGTGCCTTACCTGCGCGTGATGATGGGCGGCAGCTTCAGCATTTTTTTGATGCTGCACCTGACCAGCACCTTGCGAGCGCTGGGTAGCAGCAAGACCCCGGTCGTGTTGATGCTGGCCGCCAACGTGCTGAACTTCGTGTTGGCGGTGCTGCTCGTCTACGGTCCGGGACCCGCGCCGTTGCCGTTTGCCTGGGGTCCGCCGCTAGCGCAAGCCTTGTCGCTGCCGCGCATGGAGTTGATGGGCGCGGCTTGGGCCACCTTGATCGCGCGCTCGATCATCCTGCCGCCGCTGTTCTGGATTTTGGTAAAGCGGCTCGGCCTCGGCCGGCGCAGCCAACCTTGGACACTGGATGTTCCCACGCTGCGTACCATCAGCAAGATGGGTTGGCCTTCGAGCGCTCAGCTCGTGGTGCGCATCGTGGCGATGCTGTTCACTCACGCTTTGGTAGCGCGTACGTTCACCACGGCGACGGATCAGACTGCGACCACGGCGCTCGGTATCGTGTTCCGTCTGGAAACGATGGCGCTCTTCATTGGTTTGGGTTGGGGGAGCGCGGCGCAGACCTTCATCGGTCAGAACCTGGGCGCAACCAACACCAGCCGCGCGAAGAACAGCGGCTGGTACGCTGCGGGCTTCAACGCCGTCACCATGGCGCTCCTCGCGCTCGTCTACTGGGCCTTCGGCAGTCGCCTGGTTGGGCTGTTCGATGACGATCCGCAGGTGGTCAGCATGGCGCTCGACTACTTCCGCTGGGTCGGGCTGAGCTACGTGGGCCTCGGTACCGGCGTGGTGCTGGGCTCGGCGATTCAGGGCGCTGGTGCAACGCGGCAGGCGCTACTGCTCGATGCTGCGGTGGTGCTGTTATTGCAGCTGCCAGCGAGCGTCGTGGCCGTTTCGTTGCCAAACGCCACGCCCACCGCGCTGTTTCAAGCCGTCGCTCTCACCTACTTCGCTTTCGCGCTGGTTCATGCGTACAGCTATTGGCGAGGCCGTTTTCTGCGCCACGTCCTAGCCTGAGCGCGGAAGAGTTGCCTCGCCGCTTCGGCGTGCCAGAGTCCCGGGCGCGCATGCCGAACCCGCGACTTTACGGCGACGTGGACTACGACGCAGATCCGGACGAAGATCTGAGTTCGCGGAGTGACGCGCGACGCGCCAACCGTGAGGTCGAAGAGACCTTGTCGCGGCTCGCCAAGCAGCTGGTCGAGCTGCGCGTCAACTTGCTCGAAAAGCTGGAGCTGCCCGAGGCGTTGTTCGACGTCATTCGCGACGCCCAGGCGCTGCGCGACGCGCGCGCCAAAAATCGGCAACTCCGCCTGGTGCGTAGCGCGCTGCGCGACAGCGATTGGTCGCTGATTTCTGCGCGCACTGAGGCGTTGCTGAAACATGGCGCCATCCCGGCGTCACTGACGGCTGAAAGCCCGGCGTTAGCGGCGCGTGCGCCCGAATGGGCTGCGCGGCTCATCGGTGGAGGCAACGAAGCGATCGAAGCACTGGTCGCCGAGTACCCCGAAGCCGACCGCAGCCACCTACGGAATTTGGTGCGCGAAGTCTTGAAAGCCAACGCCGAGCGGCGAGCGCGCGCGGAAGCTCGCCTGACCCAAGCCGTGCGCTTGCTACTGCGCTGAGCGCTGCACGCCCGCGCTCGCGGAGCTCGCCGAAACCAATGCCTCGAGCGCGGCGCTGGTACGAGCCATGCGCGCGCGCGGTACTCCGAAGGAAGCCAGCTCGCGGCGCACGTCACCTGCAGCAGCCAAGCTGCGTGCCACGCGCTCGGCCAAGTCGACGCGCAACACGCGCGGGCCAAGCGCGACGTAACCCAGTGCCAGCCAGGTCACGGAGGGCAGCCCCGAGCTCTCGTGGCTCGGCCGAGACAAGTCGCGAGGCAACGCGAACTCGGGCTGAAAAGTGCTCACGAGCAGCGCGCGCAGCGAGCGATTGGAGCCGGTATTCGAGGCTGGCGTGTGCACAGAAAGCGTGCCGACCACGACTCCAGCGTGAGCCAGCTCCGCAGCGCCCGCTTCATCCAACACCAAAAGCGACGCTAAAAGCTCACGGACCAACGCTGTCCCGAGGCCGCGCTCCAGCGCATGCGCCACAGCGCGCACGGGAGCCAGCTCCGAGCGCGCGAGCTCGCGTACCGGGCCGAGCAAGCGCGTCACGCTGTCGCGCGCGAACGCCAGCAAACGCCGCTGCAGCCGCAGCTTGGAGGCGCCGGTCAAATCGTCCGCCTCGACGAGCCGCACTTCAGGTAGCGCGAGCGCGCTACCGCGCACCAGACGCGCCAAACGCACGCCGGCCGCGCTGATGAAACCATGCGCGTCCAGCTCGAACGTTTCATGCGGCGCGTCGAACAGCGTGTCGGCTCGCGTCGCGCCGCTCGGCGCAGGCGCTGCATCGGGAGCCAACCGAAGCTTCAAACTCTCGAGCGCCATGAACGGGCGAAAGGCGTCGTCCCGCGGTGAGTCCACCACGAGCTCACGGCGAGCACCGGCAACGCGCGGAGCGGCGACGCGAGGCCGCGCTCGCTTCTCCACGAAACGCGCAACGAGAGCCTGGTGCAGCGCATCACTCAAGCGATCTTCGATGCCGGCGAGCTCGAGCGTCAGTTCGTCACCGCGCCTGACCCAGTTGGCTTGGTTGGCCACGAACGCCCAAGTTCGCAAGCTGGCGATGCGAGCCATCAGCGCGTCGGGATCGCCATCGAGCCGGTCGAGCTCGCGCGCGCGCCCGAGCACGAAGTCGATGCCCAACGGCCCGGCTTTGAGCTCTTCCCAAATCAGCCGCAGCAGATCGACGTGTACCTCGAACAAGATGCGCCGAAAATCGGGAATTTGGCAGACCTGCCACAAAAGCTCGAGACGCGCTGGTTCACCCAGCTCGCGCAAGATGCTGGCGTCACGCAGCAATACCTCGAGCGCGCGCAGATCGTCGCCAGCCGAGATGCTGGTCAGGCAAGCCAGCGGCGGCGGTGCCCGCAGCGAGTCCAACAGCGCCGCCGGGGCAGAGAAATCCAGCTCTGAGTTTCGATAGCGCACCCGTGTGATGGGATCGAAGCGGTGAGCTTCCACGCGCAGCGCCAAATCGCGCGGGAGCTCGAGCGGTAAGACACTGCCGAAGCTGCCGTCGCGTAAGAAGCGACCGGCGCGCCCCGCGATTTGCCCGACCTCGCTCGCTTCGAGCGTACGCGCGCGCTGACCATCGAACTTGCGGAGCGACGCAAACGCGACGTGCCCCACGTCGAGGTTCAAGCCCATTCCGACGGCATCGGTGGCGACCAAGTAGTCGACGTCGCCGCTCTGAAACAGCGCGACCTGAGCGTTCCGCGTGCGCGGCGACAACGCGCCCAGCACGAGAGCCACGCCTCCGCGCAAGCTGCGCAACCGGCCCGCGATTTCGTAGAGCTCTTTCAACGAGAAGGCCACCACAGCGCTGCGCGGCGGCAAGCGCGACAGCTTGCTTGCACCCGCGTAGCTGAGCTTCGACAGCCGTGGATGCTGTATGCGCTGCGCGGCGGGAACCAAGCGCTCCACCACCCCGGCAATGGTGCCCGCGCCCATGAACCAGGTTTCGCGCCGGCCGCGCGCGTGCAACATACGATCGGTGAACACGTGACCGCGCTCGTCGTGAGTTGCGAGCTGCACCTCATCGACTGCCACGAAATCCACTTCGCGCGTCAGCGGCATGGCTTCGGTCGTGCAAATCCAGTAATCCGCGCGGGCCGGCACGCGTTTTTCTTCGCCGGTCACCAGCGCCACGCGATCTTCCCCGAGGCGCGCCGAAACGCGGTCGTAAATTTCGCGCGCCAGCAAGCGGAGCGGCAAACCGATCATGCCGCTCGGGTGCTCGAGCATGCGCTCTACCGCCTTGTGGGTCTTGCCCGTATTGGTCGGCCCCAGGAGCGCGACGCTGCGAGTGGCCTCCGGCGGCACCTCCGGAGCATGGCCGAGACAGCCGGGCCGAGCCAGTGCTGCGCGCTCATCGATGCGTCATCTTCCGCGCCACCTTGCTCATTTCTCGTGCCGGCTCGCTCATTCCTCGGGTTCGCTCGAGAAAATCTCGAAGTCGAGCGCCGCGCCAACGATCACGAACTCTTGCACCAAACCCGAACGATCGAGGGGCATATCTCGTTCGTACGCCACCGAAAACGCGAACGCATGCGTGCGATACGAGAGAGATGGTGTCAGGTCCAGCTCGGTTGGTTGCACACCGTTCGTATGACGATCACTGAAACTCACCAGATCGACACCGATTCCGAGGTGGTTTTCGAACGCGCTCAGGTTCGCGCTGAAGCCGTAACGCAGCAAGGCGCGCCCCGTGTTGTCGGGACGTGCGGCATAGCTCGGGTTGTAGGCAAACCAACCCAAAGTCAGAGTGCCGGTCAAGTTGCCTTCGGCCAACGCTTGACCGAGCCGAGGCCAAACATTGCCGAGATCGTAGAGTAGCCGCGAGCGCGCGTCGACGTACGATTGAGTGTAGCTACCGCGATCGACCGGCATATCGCGCTCTGCGCGCACACCGAACTCGATGGCACTGGCAGCACCGAGCGCCCACGTACTGGTGAGCCCGGTGATCACGTCGAACTCGCTGGGCAGCAACTTCTTCGCGCCTTCGCGGTCGCGATCGCTGAAGAAGTTGATATCGAGTGGAATGGATAGGTGGCGCCCAATCAGGTCGAAATCGAAATGCGGAGCCAGGCGCAACAAGGCATGACCAGTGTTGTCGGGACGTGCAGCGTAAGTTGGGTTGTAGACGGCGACGCCAACCAGGAGCGAACCCGAAAGCGCGACGCCGCTCTCCGCGCCTGCCACTTTGCCGCCGTGCGCGCTGCCTTGTTTGTCGAGCGCACGCGCTGGATGGGCAACGAGCGACAACGTACCCACCAACATCAATGGCGCAGCACCTGCGCTGATGTGGCGCCAACACCTACCTCGTAGCTGGCCATGTTGCGCAATCGACCGCGTTCGTTCGAATCGGGGAACCAAGCGCCTTTTAGTCGACACTAGAGGGGTATCGACGCGCCAGAGCTATTTCGCGCGTCGAGCCAATTTTCCGCGGCCCGAAACCCAACCGATCCCGAGCGGCACCGTGGCTTATAGACCTCCTCGACGCGATGCACTGGCAACCCCAGAGCGCACCCTTCCAGATTTTGGCGGCGCCGATGATCAGCATCGCACCGACATCGTGCCGACACCGTTGCGCCTGCTGGAAAACAACGCGCGCGCGGGTGAAGCTCGCTACACGATTTGTGGCGAGTTCCAATACGGGGGATTGCCGGACGTGCACCTCGCCTTCGTCGAAGGCGCGGACGGTTTTCGGCGCACCGTGGTGGTGCAGCGACTGAGCAGCGCCGGGCGCTCTGGCACGCCCATATTGTCGCCGGATGCCTTGCTCGGCTGCCATACGCGCCATCCGAACGTCATCCCAGTGCTCGATCTCATCGAGAGCGACGGCGAACACCTGCTCGTTCTCGAGTACGTCATCAGCGCGACGCTGAGCCGTTTGCTCTTCGACGGCAACCGTATGCCGCTGCACGTGAGCTCGGCGATCGTGAGCGGAGTGCTGCATGCGCTCGACGCGGCGCACACGGCGATGGATGCCGATCAGGCGCCGCTCGAGATCGTCCACGCTGGTGTGGCGCCAGACACGGTGTTGGTCGGAGTCGATGGCACCGCTCGGCTGATCCACTTTGGGCAGGCAAAGCACGGCTCGCAGCGTGGTGGCCCGCGCGGACGCGCCCGGAACGGTTACGTCTCTCCCGAGCAGGTCTTCGACCAACGCGCCGATGCACGTTCAGACGTGTTTTCGGCGGGAGTACTGCTGTGGGAGTGCCTCAGTGGGCGCCCGTTGCTCGAAGGTGGCAGCGCCGTCGACGCGATGCTGCGCTTCATTTCGCGACCCGCTCCGCGTGCGTCGTCGTTCAATCCGCGTGTGCCAGCGGCGCTCGATGCAGTGCTGAGTCGCGCGCTGGAACCCACGCCCGAGCGGCGTTTTCGGTCGGCAGCCGAATTCGCGGGTGAACTGGAAGCCATTCTGGAGCCCGCGGCGCGCGAAGAGGTCGCTCGCTATGTTGAAGGCGTAGCCTGGTCGTCGATTCACGAGCAACGCCTGTTTCTGCGCGGCCCTGATGAGGACGATGAGCCCACGCCGCAGGCGCTCGTCTCGCAACTTTGGGATCGCACCGAGCCGCAGGTTCCGACGGCCTCCGGTCCGCGCGCGGCGTTCGAGCCCGAAGACCCGACGATTCAGCGCTTCTACGTGAATCCCAATCTCGGCGAGCTGAAGATCGATTGGCAATCGAGCGAAGCAGACGAGCTCACCAAGGTGGAAGGGCTGCGTCCGGCATCGAAGCCTGTTCCTACAGCGGCGGCGCAGCTTCGTGCAGCTCCGACTCCGGCTCCCGTAAGCGCAGCGCCCGCTTCGGCGCGTGCTGCCACTTCCGTCCGTGCGTTGCCAACGCCAGTGCAAGCACCGCTTGCCGACGCCAGCTTCGACTCCGAGCCACCGTTGAACTTGGCGCCAGCGCCGACTCCCCGCTTCATTCCCGGACTCCCGCGCGATGTCGCTCCCGGCGTTTTACCGCCGTTTCGCTCCACTAACCGTTGGCTGCCATGGGCTTTGTGGGGGCTGTTCGGCGTTTCGGTGATTACGCTATCGTTTGCGTTTGGCCGCACCCAGTACGGGCGCGAGCTTCATCAGCGCATCAGCGCGGCGCTGAGCGGAGCGAGCCAAGCGGAGCGTCCGGTCACGCAAACGACGCAGGCCGAATCAAAGCCCACACCGCTGCCTGTTCCGCCACCAGCCGCCGCGGCTCCTCCAGCGCAGACGGCGGTCGCAACGCCAGCGCCCACCACGGCCGCATCACTTCGCGTGCTCAGCTTGGAAGAGTTGCCTGTTGCAAGCAGCAGCGTGCCCGCCGAACCGCCGAGCGAACCGCGCGACAGCAAGCGCAAGCGCAAACGCGATCGCAAAGCTCACTAACGCCGTTCTGCTATTCCTGACGCGAGTTCGTCCACTCGATGACTTCGCGCAGAGCCTCGTCGCGCAGGTTGGGCGCGATGTTCATGCGCATCACGTTCTCTTTGACGAGCACGCGGCCACGCGCCAAGCGGCTCTTCACGGTGCCGACCGGGATTGCGAGCTCTTCCGCGATTTGTTCGACGGTGAGGCCACCCCAATAAAATAGCTTGAGCGGCGTGAGGAAATCGGGCTCGACCTTAATCAGCGCGAGCACCAAAATCAGCTGCTCTTCGCGGAAGGCAGCGAGTTGGCTGGGCGAGTGCTCCGGCGACGTCGCGAGCGGCGCGCTTTCGGCTTCGTTCGTCGAGCGGTTGCGCAAACTCGCTAGAAACTGATTGTGCGCGATGCCCAAGATGTAGCTCTTGAAGCTGGAGCGCCCCTCGAAGCGCCCCACCGACTGCGCGCAAGCGAGCAACGTGCGCTGCACGAGCTCGTCGATGTCTCGCGACACACGCCGCGAGAAGAAGCGGTACAAGAGCCCCTCGTAGCGCCGCAGCAGGCGATCACCTGCTTTGCGATCCCCATCCCGCCAATGGCGGATCAGGCGCATCTCGGTGGTTTCTTCAATTTCCATTGGCTAAGGAGTAATCGCGACCCCGAACGATTCTTCGAGCTTAACCCGAAAGTTGTGACGATTCGAGACGCGCCAAGCTGTCAGGTGAGTTCAATGCACGCATGTCGCATTCGCCACCACAGGCGAAATGAGCTCGCAAATCAATGCGACATCTCGCAATTCACAACGCGCACACATCGAGCCCCTAGGCAACGAACCCCGACACTTTCACACACGAATACGGCTCTTCTCGCATGTTCGCGCCCGAATCAGGTTACTCTCGACGACGATCCCGCAACGCGGGTGTATCGAGGTGGCCAATGCGAAAAATTGGTTGGGCAATTGGCTCGTATTTGATCTTGGGTTGTTCATCGGCGATCGACGATGTGCCGCAGTTTGGCAATGGCGGGAGCAGTTCCGCGACCGGAGGCAGCGCGAACGGCGGCAGCCTCAACGCTGCGGGCGGCGCAGCTAGCGGTGGCGCAAGTTCGGGCGGCATGTCGAACGGCGGCTCGGTATCGGCGATGGGCGGCACCAGCGCGGGCAGTGCAGCCGGTGGTGCTGCGAGCGGCGGCAGCAAGGCTAATGGTGGCGCAAACAACGCGAGTGGTGGCAAAGCCAGCGGTGGAATGAGCTCGAGTGGAGGAACCAGCGCCACGAGCGGCGGCGCGAGCAACGGCGGAAGCGGTGGCGGCGGGCGCACCAACCCCCTCACTCAAGAGCAAATCGACGCGTTCGTGAAAGCGCACAACGATGCACGTAGCGGCAATTTGAATCCGCCGCCGTCCCCGCCACTCCCGCCCGTCACGTGGGATCCGATCCTCGCGGACGTCGCATACAACTACCTGAGCAAGTGCCAAGGTTCGTCGCTCGCCGATCACAACGCAAACCGCACCAAGGATTACCAGTCACTCGGCGGCAGCGGCTACGTCGGCGAAAACATCTACGCTTCCAGCTCCTCGAAGTCGGCGACTCCCGCGAACGCACTTTCGAGTTGGATGAGTGAAGCCGAAGACTTCAACTACGACAATCCAAACCTCAGCGCTGCGGGTCACTACACGCAAGTTGTTTGGCGCACGAGCGTTCGCATCGGTTGCGCCATCGTCAACTGCCCGTCACTCCGCTACCCCAACAACATCCTGTGCGACTACGCACCTGGCGGAAACATCAACGGGCAGAAGCCGTACTGATCGGCGGCCGCACTCGGCGGGCTTGTTCCTGCTTTCGACCTGTGTTCGGCGGCTCTCGCGGGCTTGTTTCCGCTTCGAGCCTCGCTTCAGCTTTGAATAAAGCGGCACGCGGATCCGTCAGGACCCAAGCTCGATGGCGTGGGTCAGCTCGGTTTCGGCCAGCCCGCCGGCTCCGCGCCGCAAAGTCCACGTGTTTGCTGCTTTTGAGTGGGGAGGCGGCAGGTGCGATGTTCGGAGCGGCTGCGCGCAAAAAGGCGACCGAAAGCCGAGTTACGGGCGCCGCGGTTCTTCTCTTTGCTTTGAACAGTTGGTATGTGAGAGGCCGAATCAGAGCCTCGGGCACGGTGGCCGAGGCCGCTTGGTGGCAATTAAAGGGTTACAGCGGAGGCGAGTAGTAATGAAAAAGCCGGTGATTGCGTGCGCCGTGGTTCTGTTCGGCGCATCGGGGTGCTTCATGATCCAGGGTCGCGCGGAGATGGTGAAGCGGGATAAGGCGGGTGGCGTGCTGGCGCTAAAAGGCGATCGCGGCAAGGCGATGGAAGACGCGAAGCGCCAAATGGCTTCCAACTGTCCCGACGGTTACGAAATCGTGGGCGAAGAAATGGCGAAGGTCGGCGAAACCACCGACGCCGCCGAAGACACTTCATTCGGCAAAAAAGGCGCGTCGAAGAACTCTTCGAGTGTAACGCAAGACTTGAAGGAGTACCGCATTACGTATTCCTGCAAGTCGGCGGGCTAAGCGCTGCCGCGAGCTCTGCGAGGCGCGCCGCAAAACTCGCACGTCCGAGGAACGTCGCCGCTCCGGCCCGATCAGAGCGGCGACGATTCCGAATTCGTGCGAGCCATTCGAAGCTCATACTAGCGCTGTGAGGCGTGTGGGTTACGCTTGGGAGTATGCGAGTCGTATCGCAACGAGGTGCCCTGTGCGCTGTATTCGCGCTAGCCGTTGCGTGCGGTGGAAACGCCGACAACGGCGATAGCCAAGGTGGTAGTGCTGGGCAGAGCTCAGGTTCCGGCGGTACCAGCGGCGGCAACACAGCACTCGGCGGCACGACCGCTGGCGGCGGCATCACGGCGCTGGGCGGCACCAATGCGACCGGTGGCGCAACGAACAGCGGCGGAGCAACCACCGGCAAAGGCGGCGCGACCGGCAGCGGCGGCGCTCTCGGCAAAGGCGGTACCACCAACGCGGGCGGCGCTCCAGGCAGTGGTGGCGCAGCAGGAGATGCCGGCAGCGGCGGTGGTCTCGCTTGCGGAGCACGCGCCGGAGACACCTGCACGGCGACCGAATACTGCGCCTACGTCGCGGGCCAATACTGTGGCGCTGCCGACGCCCAATCGACGTGCAAGCCGCGACCCCAAGGCTGCCCCCAAATCTACATGCCCGTCTGCGGCTGTGACTACAACGTGTACGGCAATAGTTGCGAGGCCGCAGCGGCCGGCAGCGGCGTCAGAAACGAAGGCGGCTGCCCCGAAAAGTAACAGCCCCTAGCGGCTGACGGGAAACTTCGCGAGCTTGTATTGCAGCGTGCGGCGATGGATGCCGAGCACGCGCGCTGTCTTCGAGATGTTGCCGCTGCATTCGCGTAGCACACGCTCGATGTGCTCGCGTTCGATACGCGCCAGCGTTGGCGTTTCGAAGACGTGCTCGGCTTCGGAGGGCTGCGATTCGGAGCTGAACGCCGCTAGAATGCGGTCAGCATCACAAGGTTTCGTCAGGTAGCTGCGCGCACCGAGCTGCATGGCTTCCACCGCTGTCGCGATGCTGCCGAAGCCAGTGAGCACCACCACGTGGAGCTCCGGGTCGTGCTCGAGCAGCGCGCGCAACAACGCGAGCCCGTCTGGCCCTGGCATGCGTAGATCGATGAGCGCCCGGCGATAGGGTTTGCTCTTCGCGAGAGTGAGCGCCTCGTCATAGTTGGCGGCGGCTTCCGCGGCGAGCCCACGGTGCTTGAACGCCTTCAGCAGGCGCTCGCGAAAGCGCTCGTCGTCGTCCACCAACAAGAAATCGGGAACAGCTGTCATGCCTGAGCTCCGTGAACGCGCGGCAACCGCAGAACAGCCAGCGTGCCGCGACCTTGCTCCGATTCGACGACCAATTCGCCGCCCTGACTTTCGGCGAACGCGCGCGTTAGAAACAACCCCAAACCAAGACCACGCCCCGGATCTTTCGTGGTGAAGAACGGCTCACCAGCGCGCGAAAGCACCGCCGAGTCCATGCCGGCACCGTTGTCTTCCACGGCGATGGCGATGCTGCCCAGCTCCGCCGTCAACCTAACGCGCACGATCGCGTCGGCTGGGCTTGCGTCGAGTGCATTTTTTACGAGTGCGTACAGCGAATGCAGCAACTCCTCGACCGGAGCGCAAATGGGTGCAAGCCCGGGCGCCGGCTCCACCACGATGCGGCGCGCGCGTTCGCGATCGAAGCGCGCACAAAGCCGCTGCCTCAATTCGTCCTCGGCAATGCTGCGCGTGAGGGCGTCTTCGATTCCGACACGCGAGCCCATTTTGGCGAGAATATCGTGACAACGCTCCACCTCGTCGCTGATGAGGCGGGCGTCGTCGGCGAGCTCGTTGTCACCAACACGCGCGAGGGACAGCTCGAGCTCGTGTGCCGCCACTGCGATAGTGCCGAGCGGCGTGCCGAGCTCGTGCGCTGCGCCGGCCGCCAACGTCGTCAGCGAAGCCAGTCGTGCGTTGCGCGCTGCGCCTTCACGCAGCGCAGCGATGCGCTCGCGTTGCATCGCAATGGTGCTGCTGATGCGTCGCACGAAGTAAGCAGTGAGCAGCGCGGCCAACGTGAACGCCGCCCACATGCCTTGCAGGTGGTGCGCCATCAACGCGGCGTGTGCATGCGGATCCGCCAAGCCCTCCGGTGCAGCAAACAGTGCGGCGAAGCACGCGACCGACAGCGCAGCGATCCACATGGTCCAGGCGCCGCCCAGAACTACGGCCGAGAGCGTGATGTGCACCAGGTACAGCACGCTGAACGGGTTCATGGGCCCGCCCGACAACGCGAGCAACAACGTGAGCAGCACCGTGTCTAGCACCAGCAGCCCGCCCACGACGGCTTCCGCAGAAGTCGTGGTGGAATTCCTGCGCAGCCACAGCGCCAACGCGACGTTCGAGCCTGCCATCACCAACACGAGGCCCGCGATCGCCGGCAGTGGCAACACGATGCCAAACCAAAAGCGAGCGCAGGCAAGCGCAACGATTTGCCCCGCGAGCGCCAGCCACCGTAACCGCACGAGCCAGGGCAAGCTGGCTTGTGACTCGATTTCAGTGGTTACGCGCGGGGCAATCGGCTGCGCTCGTTGAAGCACGCCCGGAGCCTTATCACGCGCCAGCGGCGGCGCGAGCAGGCTGCTGAAAGCCCGCTATTTTACTTTGATGTTCGGCACCGGCGGCGCCGCCATGCCACTTCCAATGTGGAAGCCGGGGTGCGGCGGCTGGTTATACGCCGTCTGCTCGGCCGTCACCTGCATGCGGTACTGCGGGTCGTGCATCAGCGTGTAGATGCGCCGTGTGGTCACAGCCGTGGTCGTGTAAAGCCGTAGCCCGGTGTTGTTCGACTCGCGCCAGATGATTTCTTCGCGCCAGTCGCCGAGCAGATCTGCGGTGAGCGTCGGCGTCGACTTAGTGCCGTTGTTGGAAGCGCACTGCGAGCAGCTCAGCAACGACGAACCACCGTACTTTGTGATCGAGGTGCCGTCCTCGAGCTCGCGCGTTTCGTCCGCGTCCCAGTAAATGAGGAAGTTGCTCGAGCCCGGCTTGTTACCCACGTTCGCGTTCGTCGTGCTGGAGATTAGGCCATTCGTGCTGGATGCCCACATCTCTGCACCCGGGTTGCTCGCGAGAATGTCACCGGCGACGCAGCGACCGGTGTCGGCACCATTCACGGGACCCTGCTGGATGATCTCGCAGGTTCGCGTGTCGCGCACGTGGTACGCCGGGCGCGAGCCGTCTTCGTTGCACATGAAGAACTCGATGCCCGGCCGCGATGGTACCAAATCTCCGGCGTGCTCGGCGTCACCGTGATTGTAGCCGGTCGAGCACAGGCCCTTGCCGTTGTGGTCGACCTCCATGGCGCCGTACATCACTTCCTGACCGGGATCGTCGTCGGCGTTGGCGATGGTCATGCTGTGCGAGCCCTGGCCCGTGTAGCTGTGGCCTTTGCCGTCATTCGGCGTCTGATTGCTGTCGAACTTCCATAGTTGCGAGAGCGTGCCATTGCGGAAGTTCCAGGCCGTCAACGTGGTGCGCGTGTAATAGCCGCGCGCCATGATGAAACTCGCGAGCCCGCTGTCGTCGAGGTACGCAGCCGCGCCCAAGAAGCGGTCGACGCGATTTCCGTAGCCGTCACCCCAGGATGAAACCGTCCCGCGCGGTACGTCGAACGCTACGGTCGCCATTTCGGCGCCGGTTTGGCCGTTGAACACCGTCAGGTATTCGGGTCCGCTGAGCACATAACCATCGGCGTTGCGATAAATCGTGGAGTCGTTGTCATTGGCGGCGGGCCCCGTGTGCAGGTAAGCGCCCGTACCATCCTTCGTGCCCGGCGCTGTCTTGCACGCGAGCTCGGCCTTGCCGTCGCCGTCGAAGTCATAGACCACGAACTGCGTGTAATGCGCGCCGGCGCGAATGTTGGGACCCAGGTCGATGCGCCAAAGCCGCGTGCCCATGCTGTTCATACGAATCGCGTCGATGAACACGCTGCTCGTAACGCCAGCTTGCGAATTGTCCTTGGCGTCGTTGGGTTCCCACTTCAAAAATATTTCGTAAACGCCGTCACCATCGGCATCACCCACGCTGCCATCGTTGGCGCTGTAGATGCTCGACGGCTGCGTCAGCGGAATGCGCAAGTAGTTCTGCGCCCACGGTGTCGCGCTCTCGGAGTTCGCGCCTTCGGTGCCGCCAATCACGGCTCGCACGGTGTACTGCGACGTGCTGGTCCCGCTCGCGTCCAAGTAATTGGTACTGTTGGTAACGGTCGCGATCTTCGCGCCGCCGCGATACACATTGTACGAGACGTTGGCAGGGTTTTGCGCGTCGTACTCGAAGCCGAACATGCGCCAGCCCACGTAAATGCCGCCGCTCACCTGCACGGCAACAACGCCGCGATTGAGCCGCTCCATTTGGTAAAAGCCGTTGCCACCGGTAGGGACGCCGCCAGCCCCTGACGAATTCGCGCCGCCAGTGCCGCTGTTGGTGCCACCACTCGTCGCACCGCCGTTGCTGCTCGTCGTGCCTCCGCTCGAGCTTCCACCCGCGGACTTCATTCCGCCTTGTGCGAGGCCACCGCCCTGCGAGGCGCCAGACATACCGCCTGCGCTCGTGCCGCCGTTCGTCGACTGGCCCCCGCCCATGCTGCTCCCACCGGAGTTAGTGTTCCCACCGCTCGTTGAACCACCGCTCGTTGAACCACCACTCGTCGAGCCACCGTTGGCGGAGCCGCCCGCGTTCGAACCTCCGGATGAACTCCCACCGCTCGAGTTGCCGCCACTCGTCGAAGTAGTGCCTCCCGAAGTCTTGCCTCCGGCTCCGGACATTCTGCCGCCTGAGCCTGCGCCCGAGTTGTCGGTGCCGCTGCAGCCAACGCTAGCGGAAAGCAGAAACAAGGCAGACCAGTACCCAGGATCCCCGCGGTATCTCATTCACATGTCTCCAGTTGCGCGCCTCGTGCGAGGGGAGTTGCGAAACCCAGATGAAGCGCTCTGCTACTGAAAGGGGTGAAAGGTTCTGAACCTTGCTCTCACGCGCGGCGGACTCGCACATGCTCGCTTCGCTGAAATATTCCCATCAGACGAGCAAACGTCAGAACACGAACCAGCGCGCCTCAACCGAACCAGCGCGCCTCAAGCGAACAAACGTTGGATGGCCCAAACGAGGCCCACGGCCGCTATCACCAGCGAGCCAGGACGCACCGCGTAGCGCTGCAGCTGGTGCTCGTCGCGAATCGCGAACAACAAGATCGACAGCACCAGCACCACCACGAGTTGCCCGAGCTCCACGCCCAAATTGAACGAAACCAAGCTGAGCAGAAAGGTCTGCCGATTCAGCCCAATTTCCATCAGCGCCGAGGCGAAACCCTGCCCGTGAAGCAAACCAAACCCCACTACCAAAAGCAGTCGATGTCGCGCTCCCACGTGACCACGCAGGTTCTCGAACGCCACGAACGCGATCGAAAAGGCAATCAGCGGCTCCACCAGCCGCGGGGACAACACCACCCAGCCCAGCGCGCCGAGCCCCAACGTCAGTGTGTGCGCTAGCGTAAAACAGCTGAGCTCCAGCAACAGCCGCCGCCAACGTCGCCCCGCGCCCAACACCAGGCCCGCTACGAAGAGCACGTGGTCCCAACCGAGCGGCAGGATGTGTACGAAACCCAAGCGCAGGTAACGCACGGCCAAATCGAAGCCACTAGCTCGTTCGAAGCCCGACTCGCCATTCGTCGGCGCGGCGTTCGCGTCGGCTGCACTGCCCAGTGTCTTTGCGCGGGAAACCTCGTTCGGCGGCGTGAGCTGATTTTTTTGGGGGGTTTGGGGGCCCCCGCTGCTCGGCACCGCAGCACTTTCCGACAAGAATTGATCCGCTCCCCCTTCGCGCCAATCGCGCGCCGCTTCGCCGAAACGGTAAGAAGGAGTGAGCTCACCGCCGCGGATCAGCACGCTGTGCGACAGCGCCGCGCCCCGCTGATTTGGCATGTCCACCGAAACCACCAGGGTAGCTAGCGACTTGGCGGCGAACACACGCATCTCGCGCGCGCCGGGGGCAAGCGGGCAGCTCAGGTTCACGATGTCGCCCACGGTTGCTCCGGCCGGCGCCCACAACTCGCGAAGCTCGAAGGCGATGGGACAACGTTTACCGTCTATCTCGATGGCAACAGCGTCTTCTAGCGCGGCGATCACACTGCGCTGGATGGCTTCGTCACCGGCTTGGTTGTCTTGGCGCGTATGGTGCGGATTGAAGGTGATCTGCCCGCGCAGCTGCCGTTCGCGAAAATCCGGCCTCAAAATCAGCTGATCCATGGCCAGGCCGTGCGCAAACGCGCTGCGGGCACACAGCGAGAACATCACCAGCAACAGGAGCTGAACGAGCGAACGAAGGCGAGCCATGTCGCGGGAGTCGAGCGCGCGCATTATTCATGGATCGGGCGCGCCGAAAAGTCCCCTGCGAACTAGGCCAAAAGTCAGTGTGAACTCAGCGCGCGGCTTCGTCCGCGCGGCGTGCGCACTCGAGCAGCAGCATGCCGAGCGAGCGCTTCACCGTGTCCTCGCGATCGACGGCGCCGGGACGAAACTCGAAGCGCCCATGACGCGCGGAAACCAGCGGGACGAAACGTTCTTCCGGCGCAGCGTTGTCGGGCACACCATCGACCGCGATGTGTACGGGCGCGCCGTCGCGCAAATAGATGACTCCATTGGTCAGCGGTCCTACCCGCACGATTCCACTCTTTCGCTCGAGCTCGAGGAAAGAAAGCACTGACGCTAACCCTACGAGCTCCAAATCACCGCGCAGCGCGCCGGGGTCGTGCGACTCATTGGAGCGCGCGGCCTGCGTTGCACGCAGCGCTGCTCGCTCGATGCGCACCAATAGCTGGTCCGGCGCGCACGGCTTCGCCAAGTAGTCGTCCACCCCCAAACGGTAACCGAGCAGGCGATCGCTCTCGGTCGCCAAGGTCGTCAAGAACAACACCGGCATGCGAGCCAATTGCGGCCGCGCGCGCACCATGCGCAAAAGCTGCCAGCCATCCATTTTCGGCATGTGCACATCGGTGAGCAACACATCCGGCGGCTCCTTCAAGCACTGGCCTAGCGCCTCCAGCCCGTCCGCCGCCAAGCGCACGATGTCGCCGCGCTCGATGAAAGGTCGCGCGGTGGCTTCCGCCTGCAAGCGATCGTCGTCCGCAACCACCAGCCGCAACTTGCGCCGGTGCGGGTGCTGACCGAACTGCTGCTCGGCTGGCTCCGAATTGAGAATGTACCACTCGACGCGTTGCTGGAATTCGCCGTTGGGATCGACGAACTTCACCCCAACGCTGTAGCCTTCACCAGACTTGTGCGGCGCAACGTTCACCACCTCGCACAGCACAGTCATCTCCGGTCCGGCATCGGGAAGCGTTACGTTTACCGAGACCCGCGTGCCCACGTCGACCGTGCGCGGTGAGTTCAAGCGCATGCCACCACGCGACAGATCGCCGGTGAACGCCATCACCAGCTGATCGATCGATGTGAAGCGCACACGAAACCCGACGCGTACGCGCAGATCGTCTCCGCGACGATTTTCGCTCACGGAGCCCCTGAGGTGTTTTTGAGAAGCATTGGCGCTGGTGAGAACCAGCCCGTTCACCGTACCATGCTCCGCGGCGCCTCACAGCAGCGTCAAACTCAGGTGAGCATGTCGCACAACGTGGCTTGCACGATCACATTGCTCGCGCTGGTAGCGGGGCCACCGCTACCAAGCGCGGCCGACGCCAACACTATTTCTTTTCGATCTCTTTCTTCAGGCGTTGAAGCTCGGCTTTGAAGTTGGCAGCCGTCACCTTCTCGAACGCTTCGTCTTCGAAGTCTTGGGAAGTGGGAACGCCGTCGTCGCTTTCAGCTGGCGCGGGAGCAGCTGAAGCGACTGCAGCGGGTGGGGGTGCCACTACCGGCGCCGGCACCGAAGGTGCGGCCGCAGTAGCGCTCGCTTCGGTCGTCAGCTGCTCACGTTTCTTGAGCAGCGCCTTGCAGCCACCGACGGCACACACGAGCACACAGACCATGGCGAACTTCGCACGAGTCATGGCTTACCTCCGCTGGGCGCGGCGGCAGGTGCCGACGTGCGCAACGCATTCATCGCATTCGCGTTGCGTCGCTCCTCTTCGGTGATGAGCTTGTCCACGCTCTCGACCAACTTCGCGTCGTTGCGCGACTCTGCAAGCTGCCGAATGCGCTGCAGGTACGCGAGCCGTTGAGCGTGGAGCTTCAGCTCGGCCTTGCCCGGATCCGATCGCACGAGCTCTCCCCAACGCTCCCGCAAACCCACCGCCTCGCGCCGCTTGCGATCCGGTCGCGTCTTGCGAAGCTGCTCGATCTCGACGAGGCCGGGCGGTAGCGGAGCCGCCGAACCCGAAGGCGCCGCTGAAGCCGAACCCGCGGGCGGCGTCGCACTCGCTTTTGGCGCGACCGAAGCCGTGGGAGCCACCGAAGCGGTTGGCGCTGCCGTCGCCGTGGGCGCTGCCGTCGCCGTCGCGCTCGGCGGAGGCGGTGGCGGCGTGGTCGCAGTGGGCGGAGGGGGCGGCGCTGGTTGTTGCGATGCCTGAGCGCGAGCTGCAGCGCGCGCCTTCTCGCGATCCGCTTTGATCTTTTCGAGCTTCTGCCGAATCGCTTCCGGATCGGCGGCGAATGCAGGCAGCGCCGTGCTCGCCAGCGCGAGCCAAGCGAGGGCAGGAATGCTTAGGCTTCGTTTCATCGCGAAGATTTCCCCGTGGGACGTCTACAGCTGCGAAGTGCAGGAAGTCTTGGCGCAGCTGTTCGGTGCCCATTTTTGGCTGATTGGATCCGTCGGCACATCTCGATCCCCATCGGACCAGCCACTGTTGTTCGGCTTGTTGGTCTCACCTGTCGCCATGCAATTGATGAGATCAGTTGTCGTGATTGCCATGTCATCGGGCGGCCACGCATCGCTAGTGGAGTTCTGGCTTCTCGCGATGGCGATGCCGCAGTCGACGACATCGGCTCGCGTCAGTGACTTGCTCTCACGCTCCCCCTCCATACACACGACCATGTCCTGGTACTGTCCTGGAAAGTTAGGATCGTCGTTGTAGCAACGCACATCGTCCAAACACGCTTCGAGCTCGGCAGCGCAGTTCGCAAGCAGGCAGTCTTCGCACGCGTCTAGGCTGGTTGCGCCGCCCGCGCCACCCATGCCACCGCCGCCAGCGTCGCTTGCGCCCGCAGCACCGCCCTGTGCATTGGGAACGCCACCGGCACCAGCGTTGCTGGAGCCGCCCGACGTCGTCGCGCTGCCTCCGGACGTCGTCGCGCTACCGCCCGACGTCGAACCGCCCTTCGTGACGTCCGCACCACCCGTCGTGGCACCACCGGACGTGTTGGCTGCGCCGCCGCTCGCGGAACCGCCCACGCCGTCATTGTTTTCGACTTTGACAGTGCAGTTCCAGACGAAAAGAAGTGCCACGCAACTCGGCAAAACCAACCGCACGAACGACCGCGAGCGCTGCATTGAAAGCTCCTACTCCACATGCCCCTACCCGAACCACCACGCCGCCGGGCAGGGCACAAACCCGACCCGTACTCATATACGAAACCTTGCGTCTTGGGATCCCCAGCAAAGGAGCGGAATCCGATTCTGCTTCGATTCGCAATTCGGCCCCTAGGCCCGCGCATGCTTCTTCTCGATGACTTGCAGGGTCGCTGTGTATTGCGCTGACACCATCAATAAGTCCGCAACTGGTCAGCGTCGTTGGCCGAATAAGCCGCAAGTGACTCCAAGCGACGCCCCACACCCGACCTCGTGCACGTCTCACGCCAAAGCGTTCTTGCACACGTTTGTAGGCAACACGGGGTTGCAGCATCTCAGTCAGAGACGTGGCAGACTCCCGCTCATGAGCCCAGCGAAGTGGATTCTGCGCTTCACCAGCGTAGCCACCTGTTCGTTGGTGTGTGGAGCTGCGCCGGCTGAAGACAATGGGGCGCTCACCACGAGCGAAGTTGCGTTTCACGTTGAGCCGACGCGCGTAGTCGAGCCGATGCGCGTCGTTGATACCATCGACCCCTGGGCCGAGGAGGGCGGATCGAAGCCTTCCATCGCCGCGTCCACCATCTCGCGCAGCGAGACCTTGGATCCCTGGCGCGTGCGGCGACCGACCACTTGGATGCGCGTCAGCTCGGGGCTCGAGCCGAGCGCGGCTAGAATTCAAGCGAGCGCGTCACGCGCGCAGCGCGCACCAACACACGTCATCTCAGGGCTCGATGTTGCCGCCCGCGAATCGAGCTGCGCTGTCAGCAAGCGCCCGGAGTCGTGGATCCACGTCGATATCATCGATCCGTGGGCGCGCTCGAGTCGTGCTGCGTTCCCCCTGCCCTAAGCAAGTTCGAATTCGCGTGAGCCATCGCAGCGACGTGTGAATCTTTTTTCAAATTCGGGATGCCGATGATTTCCGCACATCGGAGTTGGTCGGGTGCGATCGTGAAGTAATTCCTATTGCGGTTTTCGAAAGTTCATGGTGGTTAGCGGGGGGGAGGAAACTATCCGTCATGCGGGACAGCGCAGCTCGGCCATGCGGCCGCGACAGCTGACGTTGCTGGAAAGTATTGCTCAGTCGTTGCGCGACAGGAGTAGCGATTCGTTTTCGGGTAAGCGCAGGACGCGGGTGATGCTCGACAGCGCGACAGCCATTTCGCGCCGAGTCCGCGTGTACAGCTTGCGTTCGAGATCGTTGCGCGTCATTTCGCGCAGCCGGCGCGACAGCGGAGCACCCTTCGCATCGCCACGCGCGTGCACTGGGGCGGCGCACAGCACACGCCGTGACTCGATATCGTAGATCACCAGCTTGCCTTGAAAGCGCCCGCCGCTCCACTCCGAGCGCGGCGCGTTCAGGCGACGAAAGTGATGTGGCGCCGAAAAGTCTTCCACCACGAGCTCGGCAACGAACCGACGTTCGGCAAGCGCCGTCAAACGCGCGAGCTCAGACGTGCTCGCTGCGGATGCACTCGGTGCGTCTTTGCTCGCAGTCGCAGACGAAGCAGAGCGCCCCGTTTCCGCGAGCCAAGCGCTCTCACGCATTCCGGCAAGCGGATCCGCCGCCACGCTTTGAATCAGTTCGAGCGGCAGGATACTTTTTGCCGCCACGCGTGCGTCCCGCAGCCGAACCAACAGCGTATTCCGTTCGGGGCTATCGTGTGGCAAGGCCTCGTCGGGGCAGCGCGCATGCTCCGCCGCAGGTGGTGGCAAAGCGCCGCTCAACCGAGCATCCACGCGAGCGAATAGACTCTTGGCGTCGAAGGCCGAAGTCTTACTCGGCATCGCCAGCTCGACAGAAACACGCCGCAGCTGCCGCGGAGCTTGCTGGCAACCGACGAGCGTGAAAGCCAGAGCCACAAAAAGCGAACGGCGCGACATGGTCCCACCCGCGTTACCAAGTCGCGCCATACATTTAGAAGTTTGTTGTTGCTGGGGCGCCGAAGCGCCGGTCGAAAAAGAGCGTCTCTGGGGGGTCCGAAGCATTTTCTCCCACCCCCGCAGTGCCAACCTGTCGCGCAAACCCCACCCCAACCCCCACCCACCGACCCAAACCCTTCGCTGCGTGACCCGACCCTTTGCTTCGTAGACCCCCCAGAGACCGCTCGCTCAGACAGCCGCCATCGGCCACCGAACCCCACCGGGCGGTGGCCGAGACCGCACCGCGCCACGTCCCAACCAATCCGTGGCCCCGCAGCGGTCCGAGCTCAGCAAAACCTTGCGCATCACGCCAACGTCACCCGCTGGGCAAGCCGGAGAAGTCGAGGTGCGCAATTCACTCACGCCAGACCACTTTGCACGGGTCATGCCAGGCGCCGTTCGCCGTCCACTCCGACGGGTTAGACAGCCTCCAATCGCGCACGACGCTTGTCGCATGAATGGATAACTCATCGACAATGCGAATGTTTTGCTCAATCAAACCCGTCGCCGACGCGGCTGTGAGTTTCTTTTAGAGAAGCGCGCTGACGTGCAGCAGGTGTATCTCGTCCGTGATACACCCCGGTGTACAGGTACAGTCACTGATTCGATCTTCGCGCCATCGAAACGACTGGGAAGGTGAGCCGTAACCTCGCGTAGAAACACGGGAATCACAAATCATACCCTGCTTCTGCTTGTTGCCCCGAGCGGGCAACGCTATCGACCCAGGTTGCTCGAGACCCCGCGCCTCTGCAGCTAACTCCAACCGTGCAGCCCCCTTCACACCCTCCGACCCCAGACGCTGGACGATGGATCCACGGCTGGCGGCTGGACCGGCTCATCCATGTGGGTAAGACGGCTTGCGTTTACCGCGCGACCAGCGAGGACGGCACTGTGGGCGCGGTCAAGGCGTTGCGACCGGCAGCTATCGTGCACCGCACTGCCGCGGAACGTTTCGCGCGCGAGATTGCGGCGCTGCGCGGTCTCACTCATCCGGCGATTCCACGGCTGCTCGATCAGGGGATCGATGATGAGGGCCTACCCTGGTTTGTCACCGAGTGGATCGTCGGCTGGGATCTCGAGACGCATCGCGTGCGGCTCGGTGGGCGTTTGCTCGTCGATGAGGTGTTCGACGTCGGCGCTCGCTTACTGGAAGCGTTGGCGCATGCACACGCCGTCGGCTTCGTGCACCGCGACGTAAAGCCCGCAAACTTGTTCCTCACCGAAACCGGTGAGCTCAAGGTGCTCGACTTCGGGTTGTGTCGAGGCTTGGTGGCGGCGGCTGACTTTGGCATCACCGGCAACGTCGTGATTGGCACTCCCGCGTTCATGGCGCCGGAGCAGGCCGGGCGTCGTTGGGCGTTGGTGGACGCGCGCACCGATGTGTGGTCGGCGGGCGCGACGTTGTTCTTGCTGGCGTGCGGTCAGCCCGTGCACATGGGCGACCCCGAACAGCAACGCAAGCTGTCATATCGCGTCGACGCGCGCTCACTCGCGAGCGTGGATCCGAGCCTCCCCGCAGGCCTCGTCAGCGCCATCGATCGAGCACTGCTCCGCGATCCCGCCCAACGCTTCCAAAGCGCGGAAGAAATGCGGCAAGCGTTGCTAGAAGCGCGCGCGCCGCAGCGGCCGAAGCTGCGCACTGCGCCGGTCACCGCCAGCACGGTGAACGACCCGCATCGCCACACGACCGAGCAAGATCGCGAGCTCTACGCGCCGAGCCAGCGATTCATGACCAGCACCCTCAAGCTGGTCTCGAGCCCGGACACCGGCACTGCTCGCGAGCGCACCCTATCTCAACAAGGTGAGTTGCTGCTCGGACGCGATGCAGGCAACGCAGGCTGGTCCATCGGCGACACGCGCGTATCGCGCTTACACCTGCGCGTTGCTTGGGATGAGCGTCAAGGCTGCTACCGCGTCACCGATCTGCAAAGCACGAACGGCATGCGCGTGAATGGCTTGCGCCGCAACACCACCACGCTTTCGCACGGCGACGTGATCCGCATGGGCGACAGCGTGCTCCTGTTGAGTGAACGCAGCACCATGCTCGATTTGGAGCGCGCCGCCGAGCAAGCCGCGCGTTCATCCGCGACGCTGTTGATTCACGGCGAGACCGGCGTCGGTAAAGAGGTGCTAGCTCGACAGATTCACACTTGGAGTGAGCGACGCGGCGCATTCGTACCCGTCAACTGCGGAGCCTTGCCGCGCGACCTAGCTGCTTCGGAGTTGTTCGGGCACGCCAAAGGTGCATTCTCGGGCGCAGCCAACGCACGCCGCGGCGTCTTCCCAGCAGCGCAGGGCGGCACGCTGCTCCTCGATGAAGTCGGCGAGCTACCCATCGAACTGCAACCGCTCTTGCTGCGCGCGCTACAAGAGCGAGCCATTCGCCCTGTCGGCGCCGACATGGAAATGCCAATCGACGTTCGCGTGGTGGCAGCCACCAACGTGAACCTCGAAACCGCCGTGCACGAGGGTCGCTTCCGCGCAGACCTCTACGCGCGCCTGGCGCAGTTTCCCATCAACATTCCGCCATTGCGTGAGCGCCGCGAGCAAATCTTGGATTTGGCGCGTGTCTTCGTGCGCGCCGCCGGGCAAGAGCTCCAGCTCTCGGCCGATGCAGCCGAAGCCATGCTCTTGTGGAGTTGGCCATTCAACGTGCGCGAGCTGGAAAACCTGATGCGCCGCTGGTGCATGTTGGCGCGACCCGGCGCGGCCCTAGGCCTCGACTTCCTCCACAGCGTCAACCCGGCCATCACCGCCGCGCTGCAAGATCGAACCTCGAGCCCGCCCCCCGGCACCAGCAGTTCGGGCACACAAAGAAATCCGCTCAGCGATCGCACCCACCTCGAGTCCCTCTTGGTCGCCTGCGATGGCAACGTCTCCGAGGTCGCGCGCCGTCTCAACACCACGCGTGCCCAGGTCTATCGCTGGCTCGAGCGTTTCGGCCTCGAAGCAGCGCGCGCACGCGGTGAAAGCGGCCGCAAACGCGGCTCGGAATAAAAACAAGTTCCCATCCAAGCCAATCCCACCTCGCTTTGTGGGAGCGGCACGCGGCGCGACGTGGCGACAGGCGGTTGAATAACCTGCATACTGGCGGCGCATGGGCCCTTCGAGAGCCTGGTTTGCGTTTGCGTGCGCGGCGCTCTTGGTGAGCGCGAAAATTTCGGCGGAGGAAGCAACGATCGGCTGCGACGCTACGAATCTGCTCGCTGAGCGACTCGCGCCCGAAAGTGTGGACGTCGTTGGGCAACTCGCGCTCTTGACTGACGGTGCGATCGCTCGCGAAGGCGCGGAGTGGGATGCGGCGCCTGCGTTGGTGCTGCAGGGGCAGCGTTCGTTCGTGACGTTCGATTTGGGTGAGCCGCGCGAGGTTCGCGCCGTTTACGTGCAAGCGGACGCTAACGATACGTATCGGGTGGACGGCTCGCTGGAGAGTGATCCGACGAGCTTTCGTGCTTTGATTGAGATTCCGAACGTCGTCACGAGTCAGGGGCACGGCTTGCGCGGGCGCGCGCTGGAGTTACGCGAGCCGGTGCGAGTGCGCTACTTGCGGATCGGTGAGGCGCGTGGTGACGGCGCGTTTTCGCTTTCGGAAGTCGCAGCGTACTGCCGCACGCCAAAGCCATTTCCAGAAGCGCTGCGCGCGGCGGGTGAGCCAGCGCCGATACCCGCCGCGCCGACGCCACCCACTCCGCCGAATGCTTCTTCCGGCATGAGAAACGGCCTGCTCTCGATCGCGGCGCTGCTGGGTGTTTTGGGGCTGTTTTTCGCAGTGCGGCCGCAAAAAACCGAGCGGGTACGTCCAACGCGGCGCGCGGCGAGTCGCGAGTTACCGCTGCACGTTTTGTTCGTTGCGAGCGGCGCTGCTGCGCTAATTTACGAGGTCGTGTGGCTGCACCTGCTGCGGCTCGTGATCGGCGCTTCGTCGCTTTCGGTGGGCATCGTGCTGGCGAGCTTCATGGGCGGCATGTTCTTGGGCAGCCTACTGTTTGCGCGTTGGGTTCCACGCGCTCGCGATCCCTTGCGCACGTATGCGTTCCTCGAGCTCGGGATTGCGGCGTTCGGCGTGTTGATGCCACTCTCGCTGCCGCTGCTGCGCTCGCTCTACGTAGGGCTCGTCGGCTACGGAGCACTCGGCATCGCTCTGCGCGCGCTGTTGGCGGCGCTGTTGTTGCTGCCACCGACGGCGTTGATGGGCGCAACGCTGCCGGCGATTGCGCGCCGTTACGCACCCGGACGGCGCGGCATGGCGCGGCTCGGCTCGCTGTACGCGGCGAACACGCTAGGCGCAGTGCTTGGCAGCTTGCTCTCGGCGTTCTACTTGCTCGCAGTGTGGGATGTTTGGGTGGCCACATGGTGCGCCGTCGGCTTGAATCTGTGCGTCTGCGCCGGAGCGCTTCGACTTCAAGGCGACGCCGAGCCCGCTGCACCTCAAAGAGTCATGCCGCGCCGCAAATTGGCATCCAGCCAGCGCGCTGAAGCTTGGTGGGTGTACGTTGCGGCGGGCGCGTCCGGGCTCACGGCTTTGGGCGCCCAGGTCGTTTGGACGCGGCTTTTGACTTTGCTGTTCGGCGCCACCGTCTATGCATTTGCCATCATTTTGGGGGTTTTCCTGGCCTGTCTGGGCATCGGCAGCGCGCTCGCAGCGTACTTGTTGCGGCGCGGCTGGGACGCGCGCCGTGGCCTACTATTGAGTCAGGTGGGTCTGATTCCGGCTTTGTGGCTGTCCGGCTACTTGCTCGCGAACGTCGTGCCGTATGCGTCGCCCTCACCGAGCACGCCGGTTGCGGTTTTGCATTGGTTGCACGTGTTGCGCGCGGTCGACGTGATTTTGCCCGCAGCGATATTGTGGGGCATGGCTTTTCCCTTCGCGCTCTCGGCTGCAGCGCTCAGCCACGGCGATCCTGCGCGCTCGAGCGGGCGTGTCTACGCAGCCAATACGCTCGGCGCGATCATCGGCGCGCTCGTCGCGAGCTTCTGGTTGATCCCGTTTTACGGCACGCAGCGCGCACAGCAGGCTCTCGTGCTGATAGCTGCGCTAGCCGCCGCGGCGCTCTCCTACGAGCTCCGCGGTGTGCGTGCCGCAAAGAGTAAGTCTGCGCCCTATCGCAGCTACGTCGTGTGGGCGGTCGCGCTCGGAGCCATTTTCGCGGCGTACCTTCCCGGCCTCTCGCAGGTCTTTCTCGCTCATGGTCGCTACTTGTGGGCTGCGGATCCGAGAGACCAATTTCTTTACACGAGCGAAGGCGCTGCCTCGACCGTAGCCGTGCACGTCGCGCCCGACGGTACGCGCCATTTTCACGTCTCCGGGCGCGTCGAAGCCAGCAATAATCCTGCCGATCTAAGGCTCGAGCGCCTACTCGGTCACTTATCGGCGCTCGCTCACCCAAAGCCCGAATCGGTGTTGGTGGTGGGCCTCGGCGCAGGCATCACAGCGGGCTCACTCGCGCTCCACCCCGAGGTCAAGCGCGTCGTAATCTGCGAGATCGAACCGCGTGTCGCCGGCGCGGCCAACTACTTCACGCGGGAGAACTACGACATCCTGCGCGACCCACGCACCGAGCTCGTCTTCGACGACGCGCGCCATTTCCTCGCCACGACACGCGAACGCTTCGACGTCATCACGTCTGACCCGATTCACCCATGGGTCCGCGGCAACTCCGTCCTCTTCTCGCGCGAGTACTACCAAATCGTGCGCTCGCGACTGAAGCCGGGCGGCATCGCAACACAGTGGGTTCCGCTGTACGAAACCAGCGAAGAGGCCATTCAGATCCAGATGCGGACGTTCACAGACGCCTTCCCGCAGGGCAGCGTGTGGAACTCCGCGGTCACCGGCCGCGGCTACGACGTCGTCCTCCTCGGTCGCACCGAACCCCTCGTCCTCGACTTGGCCGCAATTCAAGCCCGCATCATCGGATCCGCCCGCGTCCAGCGCTCCCTCGGAGAAGCCAAAGTCGGCTCTGCCGTCGACCTCCTCGGCACCTACGCCACCAACGCCAGCGACATGCGCGCTTGGCTCGGCGGAGTGCCCGTCAACCGCGACTTCAGCCTGAAACTCGAATACATCTCCGGCCTCGCTTTGAACAGCAGCCAGGCGGATCCCATCTACACCAACATGGTTCGCGGCCGCACCTTCCCCGAACACCTATTTCGCGGTCCGGCGCACCTCGTCGATCCACTACGAAACCGCTTACGTTAAGCGAACTGCCTCGATTCGGCGTGGTATTGCAGAGACATGAAGCTCTTGCATCGCGCGGACTTGTTCTGCTGGTCTCGCTTCGACGAAGGCCGAAACATCGACTTTCATTCGTTGGTTTGGATGCGACCCGCGGGCAACGTGGTGGTCGACCCGTTGCCGTTGAGCGATCATGAACGCAAGCGGTTGGAGATGTTGGGTGGTGTGCGGCACATCGTGGTGACGAATTCGGATCATGTGCGCGCAACGCGGGAACTGGCAGCGCAGACGGGGGCACGCACATATGGTCCACACGCAGAACGCGAAGGGTTTCCCATCACGTGTGATGTTTGGCTCTCGGATGGCGACGAGGTAGTGCCGGGGTTGGTTGCGCTGGCGCTCGATGGCTCGAAGACGCCGGGCGAGTTGGCGTTGTTGTTGGAGGACACGACATTGATCACGGGTGACTTGGTGCGTGCACACGCAGCGGCGCGGTTGGATCTATTGCCCGATGCGAAGTTGAAGGATGCGGCGTTGGCGCGGCGCTCGCTCGCGCGCTTGGCGGCGCTGAGCGGAATCGAAGCGGTATTGCCAGGCGACGGTTGGCCTGTGTTTCGCGACGGGCAGCGAGCGCTCAGCGAATTGGCAGCGCGAGTTGGCGCAACGAGTTGAAGGTTTTGCGGCGAACGCGACCAAACGATTCTGCGAGAATTGGCCAGTGTCGACGTAAGTTCATTTGAAAGCAGGGGCGTACGCCCCCCAAGTACAGCAACGAACGCCATCGCTAGACGGCTTAGACAAGCCGATTGTCGTGCTGCGAAGCACCAAATCTCGCCGATGGGCATTCGCCTGTAGCGGGACGTTCCGCTACGCTCCGCGCGTTGGGATTCTGAGTGTGAGGAGAGATTCTAAATGACGATGCAGGCGCTTTCGCTACCGGAACCGCTTCCTGATGACCCAGAGGTCGTCGCGACGGCTTTGGAAACCGCAGAGGTGTTCGGGGTGCAGGGGGACGTTCGCGAAGCAGTGCGATGGGTGCGCCGCGCGGCAGAGCTCGCAGGCGACGCCGGGATTGATGATCGTGCGCTGGTGCTCGCGCGAGCTGCGGCCGACTTGACTGCGAACATGAACGTACGCGAGAGCGGACCGGTACCGACCGCTGCAGCAACGGCAGCAGCTACAGCAGCAGCCCCGGCACCCTTCGCGCCACCTGCGGAACCCGTGCGTAGCGCGCCCCCTCCCCCTCCGCCTCCCCCGCCGCCGCCACCACCTCCTCCTCCCGCACCTCCGGTGACTGGCGCTGCCGCGCGACAATCAACTCGGCCATCGAGCGACTCTCGTGGAGCGGTCTCCGTTTCGCCGATCGTTTCCCTGAAGTCGGGGCAAAGCGACGGTGATTCGAATGCAGCGCGTCCGCGGCTGTATTCGGAGCCGCCGCAGCGCACGAGCGATCCCGGGCCGGCACCTTCAGCCGTAGCCGCACCGCCTGCGCTTCCGCGCGCCGAAAGCAACCTGCAAAGTACGCTTGCAATCGCGCCCACACCGCCGCAAGCACCACCCGCACCGCAAGCTCCATTGGTGCCGCACGTGGCGGCGCCTCAGACCGCACCCTTTCAGCACGAGCCAGTGCCGCCCCCCGCAGCTGCTGCAGCGCCGGCAGCGCCTTCGACGACGCAGTTGGGAAGCATCGATGCTTCTCCGTACGCGCCCGCTCCGCACGATGGGCTCGATGCGCTTTTTGATCAGCCGCCGCTCGGCGGGCTTGGCACGAAGACTCTGCTGCATCCGCACGCGCATGCAGCGCCGCCCAAACCGTATGCCGAGCCCATTGCGCAAGCCGCAACCGTCGAGGCGCCACCGCTGCGCGCGCCAGTGCAAGCAACAGCGAACCCGTTTCTCGCCAACGTTGCGGCGCTGCCGAGCGCTCCAGTTGCGTTTGCTCCCGAGCGTGACTCACAGCCGGAAACGGTGTCTGCACCGCCGCGCCTCGATCTTCTCAATCACACGCGGCAAACCGCGGTACATCCGCCTTTCACGCCGGAGCCGACGCGAGAAGTAGAGCCCGAACCGCCTACGCCCGATCCAGCGCTGGCGCCGCCGCCACCACTCGAGCCGCCGCAGCATGCACTCTCCGCGATGTTGCCTGACGCGGCGCCGATCGATAGTGCACCGCAGGTTGCGGAAAATCCTGCGCGTCGCCAGGCTTTTCGCGCATGCATCGAGCTCAGCCAGGAAGAGGGTACCTATCTTTTGCGCATGCTTCCGAGTGGCGAAGCAGCGCCGTTCGGTACGTATGAAGCGATGGTGGTCCTGATGGACCCGGACAGCGACTTCTTCAATCCGAGTTGAGTTTGATCGGCGCTAGCGGAGCTCGCTCACTCCGAGCTGAGTTTCACGCTCGCAACATCGGTAGAAAGCGCCTGCTCGAGCCCAGCACATCGCGGGCAAAGGCAGGCGCGATCCACTGCTTCCTGCGGAATGCGAGCCAACGTCTCGCGCGAGATGCTGACGCTTGTGCACCAGCACGGTTCTTTGGAGCCGCTGACCACGGCGCAAGAGTTGGACTTGCCACACAGCGGGCAGAGTGAAGTGTCGAGCTTCGGTTCGGGCACGCCCACAGCCTAGCGCGACCCGGCGCGACGCGCGCTGCGGCGGCTTCGGCAAAATCGCGAGCTTCTAATCAGCTGGCGCGTGCGACGCGCATCATCAGCGCGGCTGGATGCTGCAGCGTGTGGCGAAGTTGCCTCTCGGGCGCAGTCGCTGCGTGCGGCGCAGCCGGGGCTGGGCGCGCGATGTAAGAACGCGAAAGCGCCTGTGCGAAGCGGTCGCGCGCCGTTCGCGGAAGTGATGCCAAGCAAGCGCTCTGGTAGTTCGCGTCGGCCAGTGCGCGCGCCAGCGTCGATGCGACACGTGGGCCACGCGTACGTTTACACGCGCCGCAAATCACGTCCGGCTCGGCGGTGAGGTTCTGGCATAGGCGGCATGCTGAAGAGGCGGTCATGGGAGAAAATCACTCGCAGAAAAAACCAGCCATGACTGAATCGCTCCGCTGAGGCCAAGTTTCGCGCAGACTCGAATCCACGGTTTCGCTTTTCATGAACGGTGCGCAGGGTGGCCGCGCAATTTCGCCCCCTGGATGGCTCCACCCTGCATAGTGAGTTATCTGCCTTTTTTTAGCGCGACCGGAACGCACGATCCCAAACAGAGAATCACGAGCGATGCCGTGTTCGTCGGTGCTTGCCGAAGCCGCGAAATGGGCCTAAAGGGTTGAATGTAGGCACGTTGGCGACAACTGCGAGAGCCCACGCTCTTTCAGCCAGCTTCACGGGCCTTTTTTCGGAAGCGCAATCCGAGATGCGGTCGAACCCCAGAACCGATGGGCTTCGTGCGAGCGACGCAGAAATAACGCGCCCGCAGAACGAAGGCCCATTCGAGGCACCCGAGTCACCTCCGTCGTGGCACGTGCACCTCGAGTTGCATCCAGAAGAGCTGGTCACGCTGCATCGCATGGGCTTCACGAGCGGCGCATTGGCCTGGCGCGAAGGAATGCGCGACTGGCAGCCGCTTGCGCTGGGTGCGCCACCTCCGCTCGCACCACCACCACCGCGAACGGAGAATTCGGTGAGTAACGTGCCGATGGCGCTCGTACGCCGTCGCACACCACCGCCGCTCGAACGCGAGACTCCGCCCGAGCGCGAGTCGTCGCCCGAGCGCAGTGGCCCGAAGGAGCGCAGCGGCACCTCCGAACGTTCGGGAGCTGGGCGCACGACGGAAGATCTCGCGCCGCGTCTGCAAGCATTCTCGCGCAGGACGCGCAGCATTCCTCCACTCGCTTCGCCGATGGCCGTGCCAGTGATCGGCGTGCCTCCGCGACCGAACCTCGAGCTGTTGCCGCCGCCGCCTCCCATCGAAAGGCTTGCAGGTCCCGAAGCGTGGGACGCAGCTGCACACGTCTCGAGCCACACCGATCTGCCGCGTCTCAGCGACAGCGCAATCCGCGAGATCAAGCCGCCGTCGTTGCCACCGCCGCCCGTCGAGTTGCCGAACCGACCGTTGCGTCCCGGCTCGCGCGCGTTGTGGCTGGGAGCGGCTGCGTTGGTGGCTCTCAGCGCCAGCAACGGCGCTCTGGTTTCCGCGTTGCTGTGGAGCCTGCGCCATAGCGCGAGCGCAAGCGTGGCGGCGCTCTCGCGCTCCTTCAACGCGAGCATGTGCCCGGCTCCGACCAGCGCAACGACGCCGGCGAAGCCAGCTGCCCTCGCGGCCGCACCCGCTGCAGCCGCCGTGTTGACGCCTCCCGCACCCGCTGACGCGCCAGCTCCGCCGAAGAAGCGCGAAGGGCCAGTATCCATCGATGAGCTGCCGCTCGCCTCCGACCCGACCAAGCCGAGCGAAACCAGCCGCACCGCCAGCAAGAGCAGCAAGTCGACCAGTGATGTGCACGCGAGCAGCACTCGTTCCGCAGCGAGCAGCGGCAGGGCTTCACGCGGCAAGAGCTCTCGTGTCGTGCTCGCCGAGGAGCCAGCCAACAAGCGCACTGCACCAGCGCCAGCCAGTGATGGCCAGCCGGACCGCGAAAGCATGAACAAGGCGTTGATGTTGGCGTCGGCGTCTGCGAGCACCTGCTCGGATGGTCCTGAAAAGGGCCGCGTCGCCGTAACGTTCTCGCCCTCTGGCAGCGTGCAAGGCGTGCGCTTGGTGCAGTCGTTCGGCGACGCTTCGATCAACTCGTGCGTGCTGCGCGCGATGGGGCGAGCTCACGTAACGCCATTCACGGGCGATCCAATCACCGTTACGAAAACACTGAGTTGGTGAGCTCGAGCGATCCAGCCGCGCGTGAGCTGAGCTCGCTGCTGGCAGCGGGCGGCGTGGTTGCACTGACTGGCGCGGGTGTGAGCACCGACTCCGGAATTCCGGATTATCGCGACGCGAACGGCGATTGGAAACGGAAGAAGCCGGTCGAGTACCGCGACTTCATCGGCTCAGAAACAACGCGGCGACGGTACTGGGCTCGCAGTTTGATTGGGTGGCCGCACCTTCAGCGCGCCGTCCCGAACCGGGCGCACGCGGCGCTCAACGAGCTCGAACGAATGCAGCTGCTCTCGCTGGTCATCACGCAGAACGTGGACGGATTGCATCAGCGCGCCGGAAGCTTCAACGTGCTCGACTTGCATGGCCGACTCGACAACGTGATATGCCTCGCGTGTAAGAGTCTGAGCTCGCGGGCAGCGTTGCAAACCGAACTCGTGCGCTTGAATCCGGAGTTCGCCCAGCGCGCGGCGCACGTAGCGCCGGACGGCGACGCCGATCTCGAAGACATCGAGCCAACTCGTTTTCGCCTTTCGGCCTGCGCGGAGTGCGGCGGGATTCTGAAGCCGGACGTGGTGTTCTTCGGCGAGACGGTGCCGCGCGAGCGCGTGGAGCGGGCCTACGCCGCGCTACACGCCGCGCGCGCTCTACTGGTAGTCGGCTCGTCACTGATGGTGTTCTCCGGCTATCGCTTCGCGCGCGCCGCCGCGAAAAATGGCATTCCGATTGCGATTGTGAACCAGGGGAAGACCCGCGCCGACGGAGAAGCGCGCGTCAAAATCGAGGGAAACGCCGGCGACGTCATCAACCTCGCGGTGAGTGAGCTGCGTTCGCTTGCTGTCAGCGCTTGAGCTGCCAGCGCTCGGCGGGGCGGTTGCAAAGGTGCGAGTCGCTGCCACGTAAAGGCAGAGACGAGCTTGCGCCCCGGCCACATTCGCGCTGTACCAAGCGGTCGTGGATTCGGAAGGCCCTTTCATCTCGCGCCGCAGTTGGCTGAAAACGGTCATCGCCGGTGCTGTTGCTGCCGGCCCGCTCGGTTGCCCGCACGGCGGCGAACGCTCTGCGAAGCGTGAAGGCGCGCCGCCCGCAACGCCATCTGCAAAACCAGAAGCTCCGACGGGCACGAAGGTCAGCGGTGAAAACTTCAGTCACCCCCACCAGAAGCGCGATGGCATCGAGTTCCCGCGCGCTGCACCGCGTGAAAGCTGTGAAGTCGCCGTCATCGGCGGCGGACCGAGCGGGCTATGCGCGCTGCACCTGCTGCAAAAGCGCGACGCCGTGCTGCTCGAGAAAGAAGATCGGTTCGGCGGCAACTGTTCGAGTGACAGTTGGGAGGGCATCGATTTTTCGACGGGCGCAGCTTTCTATAGCGAGGGTGATCACGAGCTCGTCGAATTACTCAACTCCATCGGAGCCAAAGGTTTACCGATCATCGGAGGCGACGCTTTAATCGTCAACGGCGCTCCCTACTTCGATTTCTTCGGCGACGGCGCAAAACTCCTGCCCTTCTCGCAAGCTGTGCGCGATGATTTCCGGCGTTCGCGCGACGACGCTAACGCCTTGCATTCACGCGAGGGCAGCGCCGCCCTCGACTCACGACCCTTTTCAGATCTCTTGCGCGATCGCTCCCCAGAGTTGAAGAAATTCTGGGACCGCTTTGGGGCATCGAATTGGGGAGCTGCTAGCGAACACACTTCGGCACGCCTCGGAGTGCAGGCTTATGCTTGGTTGAGCGGAGGAGAAAAGCGTCTCACGTTTCCGGGGGGTCTGGGCCACGCCGCGCGCGCGCTGGCGACGGCTCTCGAAAGCAAGCTCGCAGGGCGCCTACGCAAAGGTGTCTTCGTCCACCACGTGGAGCCCGAACCTGGCAAGCGCGGCGGCGTGCTCGTGCACACACTGGAAAATGGTGAGCCACGTACGCTACGCGCTCGCGCTGTGATCCTAGCGGTTCCCAAATTCTTCGCCGCGCGTATCGTCCCGAGCCTCAGCGACGCACAACGCGCTGCCATGACTGCGTACCGCTACGCGCCGTACCCTGTGTTCAACGTATGCTTGAACGGCAGAGGGCCCGCTCCGGCCTACGACAACTGGTTCTTGGACGAGCCCTTCGCGGACTTCATCCCGGCGGATTGGGTGCTCAACGCTGGCAAGCCGGCAGGTCCGGGAAAGAGCGCGCTTACCGTCTATCATCCGCTGCCCGAAGCGCGCCGGAGTGAGCTCTTGGACGAGGCGCTTCTCGTTCAAATGGCTGAACGCGTGGTATTGGGACTCGACCGGCACTTCCCGGGTCTGCGCGGGCTCGTCGAGGAAGTGCGGGTGTTCCGGCGCGGACACGCTCTGGCGATCCCCGCTCCGGGACAGCTCGCGCGTGCAGAACAGGCCTCGAAAGCGCACGGTCGCATCATCTTCGCACACAGCGATAGCCGAGGTGACGTATCCTCCTTCCCTGGCGCGCTTCGAGCTGCAAAACGCGCCGTTGAAGCGCTCCGCCGGCTCGGCTGAGCCCTGTCGCCAGGGGAAAACATGCTGAAGACCGTTCGCGTTCCGGAGAAGTTCGCACCGTTGTTCGAGAGCGCCCAAACCTACGTGGCGCGTTACTTCGAAGCGCAGAAGTCTCTGCCGGAGCGCGGCACTCTCGAGATCAGCGATCAGCGGTACGTACTGGTGCGAGCCGCTTCGATGTCGGTCGAGTTCTACGACATGGTGCGGAGCTTTTACGGCGAGGAAGCCGAAGCACGCGCCGTGGCGCACGCACTCTTGTTCGACGTGGCGCACGCCATGGGCTTGAGCGACGCCAAAGCGTTCAGCGAACGCATGCAAGTGAGCGATCCCATCGCGCGGCTCTCGGCCGGACCGGTGCACTTCGCTTACGCGGGCTGGGCGTTCGTCGACATCTCGGAACAGAGCCACCCGACACCCGATGATGACTACTATCTGCTCTACGATCATCCGTATTCATTTGAATCGGATTCGTGGTTGAGCGCCGATCGCCCGAGTGATTGCCCCGTGTGCGTGATGAACGCCGGCTACTCATCGGGCTGGTGCGAAAAGAGCTTCGGCGTGCGGCTGGTCGCAGTCGAGATTCTGTGTCGCGCCAAAGGAGACTCGACTTGTCGCTTCATCATGGCGCCGCCCGAACGCATCGCAGGCCACATCAATGCCTACGTGCGCCAGAACCCGGACTTGGCGGCGCGGATCGTCAACTACAAGATTCCAGGATTTTTCAGCAACCGCACTGATCGTGAGCTGTTTCTCAAAAATCTGGAACTCGAGCGGCGTGCAGAGCAACGCGCGCGGGACCTCCTCGCCATCAACGAGCAGCTCGAACGTGACATCGCCGAACGTAAACGCGCCGAGGCAGCGCTGGAATCGACGCGCGAGTTGAACGATCGCCTGGTCGAAGCGCTCCCGGGAGGCGTGGTGTACGTGGGCGTAGACGGTTCGCTGCTGCGCACCAATGCGGAGGCGCTGCGCATTCTAGGGCTTGGACCGGAGATGCCAACCCATCTGCACGTCGGTGATTTCCGCGGCACAACTGTCTTCGAAGATGGCTCACCGGCAGATCCCGAGGATTACCCGGTGACGCGCGCGCTCCAAACTGGGCAGCCGCAGCCGGCGACGGTGCTCGGCCTACGTCGTCCTCAAGGCGATCTGGTGTGGGCGGTGTTTCGCGCCGTACCGACGCGGGACCCCCATTCTCACGAGATCAACGGCGCGGTGGTGACCTTCCTGGACATCACCGAACGCAAGCGCTTCGAAGACAAGCTGCGCCACGCTCAAAAGCTCGAGAGCTTAGGCGTGCTGGCAGGCGGCGTAGCGCACGACTTCAACAATCTGTTGGTGAGCATTCTCGGCAACGCTTCAATCGCCAAGAACAGCCCGGGGATCGATCCGCGCATGCTGCCGCTGCTCGACGAGATCGAGACCGGCGCGCGCCGCGCGGCCGAGCTCACCAAGCAAATGCTCGACTACGCGGGCCATGGCAAATTCAAGATTCGCAGCGTCGACTTGCCCGCCCTCGTGCGCGAGATGGCCAAGCTGGTCAAAGCGCTGATCCCCAAGCACGTCGAGCTGCACTATCAGTTCCAGGAAGGTTTGCCTTCGGTGGAGGCCGATCCAACCCAGCTGCGACAGGTGATCATGAACCTCATCACCAACGCGGCCGAATCGATGGAGGCCACCGGCGGGCGCGTGGTGGTGCGAGTCGAGCAACGCTACGTTGCGCAGGAAGAGCTCGACACCTTCGAGAGCAATGGAGCCAAGCCTGGCGCCTACATCTTCATGGAGGTGAGCGACACCGGCACGGGTATGTCGGAGGAAACGCGCGCCCGCGTGTTCGATCCGTTCTTCACCACCAAGTTCACCGGGCGAGGTTTGGGCATGGCGGCCGTGCTCGGCATCGTGCGCAGCCATCGCGCCGCCATCCGCATCGAGTCTCAGGTGGGCGTCGGCACGCGCGTGCTCGTCTTGTTACCGCCTACTCATCGAGTCGACACGGTTCACCCGTCGGACCTCGCTGGCGCGCGTGGCACGGTGCTGGTGGTCGACGACGACGACGGCGTACGTTCATTGGTGCGGCGTGCGCTGGGCGAACAGGGTTTCCGCGTGCTCGCAGCGGTCAACGGCGCCGAGGGACTGCGCGTGTACGAACAGCACCGCGATACGATCAAACTGATCGTGCTCGACGTGACAATGCCCGAAATGAATGGTTTCGAGGTGGTACGCCGCCTGCGCGATAGCGGCAGCCGCGTGCCGATCCTGTTGAGTAGCGGCTACGACGTCGACGATGCCGACGTCGATCGTCGCGAGTTGAATGGTGTGCTCGAAAAACCGTACGATTTGCCGCAACTCCTCGATGCGGTCGAACGCGCACTCGGCTGACCGTGCCGTTCAGGTGCCGGATGACGCTCTGCGCAGCTCGAACCGAATTGGTTAAGATCGATCCCAAATCCGAATACCGAATTTCTAAATGAACTTTTGCTAAGTTCGCGGCGCCCAATGACTGCTACTAGCCGGAGCCAAACGACGCCGACCGCGCTGGTCGTTGAGCAAGCGCCGCGCCTGCCGCAACGAGTTCGTCCGATCGTTTGCATTGGGGCGGGTGCCATCGTCGAAGCTGCACACGCGCCAGCCTATCGCAGCAGCGGCTTTCCAATCGCTGCGCTCTACGATCCGGATCGCACGCGGGCCCGGCGCGTCGCCGAAAGCTTCGACGTGCCGCGAGTATGCGAGACACTGCGAGAGGCCGTCGAAACGGCTCCGAGCGATGCCATCTTCGATTTGGCCGTCCCCGCCGCAGCTATCGCCGAGAGCTTGGCAGGCTTGCGGGACGGCGCGCCCGTACTGATCCAAAAGCCGTTCGGTGAGAACCTCGACCACGCCCGGCGTTTGCTCATCCTGTGTCGAGAGAAGCGCCTGCTCGCCGCCGTGAATTTTCAGCTGCGCTACGCGCCCTGCATGTTGGCGGCGCGCGCGCTGCTCGAGCAAGGCGCAATCGGTGAGCTCCACGACGTGGAGGTGCGCGTCACATGTCACATGCCCTGGCAACTGTGGCCATTTCTGTTCGGCATCCCGCGCATGGAGATCGTGTATCACAGCATCCACTACGTCGATTTGGTGCGCTCGTTTTTGGGCGAGCCGACGGGTGTCTACTGCAAGACCGTGAAGCATCCGCGTCAGCTCGAACTCGCCTCGACGCGCACCTCGATCGCCTTCGACTACGGCGAGCTCAAGCGCGCGAACATTCAAACCAATCACGGGCACGATTTCGGCGTGAGGCACCAAGAAAGCTACGTGAAGCTCGAGGGCACACAGGGAGCAATCAAGGCGCGCCTAGGCGTCAATCTCGACTATCCGCGTGGGCTTCCGGACGAGCTCGAGTTCTGTCGACGCGCCCAGGGCGAGGTCCCGGTGTGGGAAAACGTACCGCTTCGGGGCAACTGGTTTCCGGAGGCGTTCGTAGGCACCATGGCGAGCTTGATGCGGGCGGCCAACGGCGAAAGCTCCGAGCTTGCCACGCGCGTCGACGATGCGTTCCGCACCATGGCCGTGGTGGAAGCCTGTTATGCCTCCAGTGAGCGAGGCGCCACACCAATCCCGGACTGACTCGCATGACTGGAAACGCCTCGTCTTCTTCTCTGCCCGACACCACGCAACTGTTTCGCCTCGACGGCAAACGTGCGCTCGTTACAGGCGCTGGTTCGGGGATCGGGCGCGCCATCGCGGGCTTGCTCGCAAGCGCCGGCGCGGAGGTGGTCGTAGCCGATCGCGACACCATCGCCGGTGAACAAACCACGCGCGATATCGCGACAGCAGGCGGGCGCGCCGAGTTCGTTCAGCTCGATGTGAGCTCGGCGAGCGAAGTGGCCTCGTTGGCGGAACGCACCGCAGCGCTGGACGTGTTGGTGAACAATGCGGGAATCGGCCATGTTGGTGACCTGCTGAACACCAGCGAACACGACTTGGCGAGGCTCTGGGACGTCAACGTCAAGGGTGTGTTCCTGTGCACCAAGGCGTTTGCGCCCGCAATGCTCGAACGCAAGCGAGGTAGCGTCATCAATCTGGCATCGATCGGTGGTGTCGTCGCCGTGCGCATGCGCCTGGCTTACACAACGACGAAGTTTGCGGTGGTCGGACTCACCAAGGCGCTCGCGCTGGACCACTCGGCAACGGGCGTGCGCTTCAATTGCATCTGTCCCGGCCGGGTGGAGACGCCGTTCGTACAACAGCGGCTTGCGGAGTCGCCCGATCCCGCCGCGGCGTACCGCGAAATGTCTTCCACGCAGCTGACCGGTCGCATGCTGCGCACGGACGAGGTCGCCGCCGCCGCACTGTACCTTGCTGCGGACGTGTCCGCGATGGTCACTGGCAGTTGTTTGATGATCGACGGCGGCTGGAGCGCCGGAAAGTGAGCATGAGCAACTTGGAAAAACTGGGCGGAGTGATCACGCGCTTCGAGGCGTTCGACGTTCGCTTCCCTACGTCGCGCTACCTCGACGGCTCCGATGCAATGAACCCGGATCCCGATTATTCGGCGGGCTACGTCGTGCTCGGCACGGATCGCGGCGACGGCATCGAAGGGCACGGCCTCACCTTCACGATCGGGCGTGGCACCGAGGTCGTGGTGGCGGCGCTCAACGCGCTGAAGCCCTACGTGCTCGGCCAATCGCTGCGCGCGTTTGCCGAGGCACCCGGAGAGCTTTACCGAACGCTGACGGGCGACAGCCAACTACGCTGGCTCGGCCCTGAAAAAGGCGTCATGCACCTCGCGACCGCTGCTGTTGTGAACGCTCTCTGGGATCTGTACGCCAAGCTCGAACGCAAGCCGTTGTGGAAGCTGCTCGCCGATTTGAGCCCGCAGCAAATCGTCGATTGGGTCGACTTCCGTTACCTCACTGACGCGCTCACACCCGAAGAAGCGCGGCGCTCGCTGGATCGCCTAGTCCCGACGCGCGCCGCCCGCGAGGCTCAGCTGCGCGAGCACGGTTACCCGGCGTACACGACCTCGTCGGGGTGGCTCGGTTACTCCGACGAGAAGGTCGAACGGCTATGTCGTGAGAGCCTCGCGCAGGGCTTCACACGCTTCAAAATCAAGGTTGGCAAAGATCTAACGGATGACCTGCGGCGAGCTCGCTTGGTACGCCGCTTGATTGGACCGGAGCGTAGCTTGATGATCGACGCCAACCAGCGCTGGGACGTGCCGCAAGCCATCGAGTGGGTGAAGGCGCTGGCCGAGACGCGCCCGCTCTGGATCGAAGAGCCCACGAGCCCGGATGACGTGCTGGGGCACGCCGCGATTGCACGCGCGCTCGAGCCGCTCGGCATCGGCGTAGCTACCGGCGAGCACTGCGCGAACCGGGTGCTGTTCAAGCAGCTCCTGCAAGCCAATGCGATTTCGTTTTGCCAGCTCGATTTCTGTCGCCTGGCGGGCGTAAACGAGGTGGTTGCAGTGGAGCTTTTGGCGGCGCGCTTCGGCGTCCCGGTGTGTCCGCACGCAGGTGGCGTTGGGCTGTGCGAGTACGTGCAGCATGCATCATTCTTCGACTACATCGCGGTATCTGGCTCACTCGAGGGCCGCTGCATCGAGTACGTCGATCACCTGCACGAACACTTCGTGGATCCCTGTGTGATTGAAAACGGTCACTACCGGGCGCCGCTCGCCCCCGGCAGCAGCATCCGCATTAAACCCGAATCCCTGGCGGCGCATCTTTACCCCCACGGCGCGCTGTGGAAGACCGAGACTCAACCATGAAGATCATCCGCTATTCGACCAGCGAGGGCGAGGTTCACTACGGCAGCGAGCAGGCCGACGGCTCGGCGTTGCGCATCGACGGCAGCGTGTTCGGAAACTACCAAGTGACCACTGTGCGCGAGGCCCCGCACAAGCTGCTGGCACCCATAGTTGCCAGCGTTTTTTACGGCATCGGGCTCAACTACCGCCGGCACGCCGAAGAGACCAACGCAAAAATTCCGGAGTACCCAATTCTGTTCATGAAGGGCCCCAATGCCCTGCAGAACCCCGGTGATCCTATCGTGTTACCGCGGCAACTCGAGAGCCAAGAGGTGGACTACGAGTGCGAGCTCGCCGTCGTGATCGGAAGAGCGGCCAAGAACGTACCGCGCGAACGCGCTCTCGAATACGTGCTCGGCTACTGCGCAGCCAACGACGTCTCCGCGCGCGATTGGCAGATTAAGTTGAACAGCGGGCAATGGTGCCGCGGCAAGACCTTCGACACCTTCGCGCCGATCGGGCCTCGCCTCGTCACGACCGACGAAATCAGCAATCCCAATGACCTGCGCATCAGCACGATTCTGAACGGCGAGCGCATGCAAGACTCCACCACCCGCGATATGATTTTCGACGTGCCGCGCTTGATCGAGTTCTTGAGTGGCAGCAGCACGTTGCTACCCGGCAGTGTGATCCTGACTGGCACACCCAGCGGCGTTGGCATGGCGCGCAACCCGAAGCGCTGGCTGGTACCGGGTGATGAAGTCGTGGTCGAGATCGAAGGCATTGGCCGCCTAGTGAATCCGGTCGTGGCCGAAACACCCTGAGATGCAAGCCATTGCGAGCACTCCCAATGTCGTGTTGATGGCGAGCTGCCTGTGCGACGCTTTCTTTGCGGACGTGGCGATTGCAACGGTGGAAGTGCTCGAACATTTGGGCTGCCGCGTGACATTTCCGGAGGCTCAAACCTGCTGTTCTCAGCCAGCGTTCAACGCGGGTGATTGGCAAGCGGCGCGCCGGGTAGCACGTCACACCTTGCATGTGTTTCGCGGTGACGATCCGGTGGTGGTGCCGTCAGGCTCGTGCGCACGCATGTTGAGCCACGGCGCGCTCATGCTCTTCGAAGGCGAAAGCGATCGCGGCGATGCTGTTGCGCTCGGCCGTCGCTCCTTCGAGCTCGCCGAGTACATCGTCGACGTGCTCGGCGTGAAGCGCTGGGGCGGGCGCTTGGAGCAACGCGTGGCTTTTCATCGCTCCTGCCACTCGCGTGGCACACGTTATTCTTCCGCCGCGCTCGCGTTGCTGGCTTCCATCGATGGCCTCGAGCTCGTCGATTTCGAAGAGATCGAGCAGTGCTGTGGCTTCGGCGGCACCTTCTCAATCGGCTTTCCGGAGATCTCCGCGGGCGTCGGGCAGCTGAAAATCGAGCATGTCCAGCGTGCGCGCGTGGACACGCTGGTTTCCGCGGACATGGGATGCCTCATGCACCTCAGCGGGCTTTCAGCCAAGCGTGCCGAGCCGCTGTCAACTCGACACCTGGCTCAAGTTCTGCGCGACGCCGTCGTCGGCGAGAAGGCAACATGAGCGAACCACTCGAGGAGTTTGCGCTGCTGCAAAGCCTGGCGCGCAAACACGCCGTGCGCGCAGGCAGCAAAGCGACCCACGAGAAGCGCAGCGAAACCTTGTACGCCGACTACGCCGAACCCGATCGGCTGCGCAAGTTGGCGGGGGCCGTCAAGCAACACACGCTCGAGCACCTGGACCACTATCTCGAGCTCGCCAGCGCTCGCTTGAGTGAAAACGGTGCCAGAGTCCACTTCGCGCGCGACGCCAAAACCCTCTGCCAAATCGTGCTCGGCATCATCCAGCGCCGCCAGGGCACGCGCGTCGTGAAGACCAAAACCATGGTCTCCGAGGAGGTGGAGCTGACTCCATTCCTCGAGCGCCACGGCATCGAATGCCTCGAGACGGATCTGGGCGAATTCGTCGTTCAGCTCAGCCGCGATCGCCCGAGCCACATCGTCAAGCCCATCATTCACAAGAACCGCGGCGAAGTCGCGCGCACCTTCGAGCAGGAGGGCCTCGGTGACTACGACGACACGCCGGAGGTCATCACCCGCCGCGCCCGCGAGTTCTTACGCGCTCGCTACCTACAGGCCGACGTTGGCATCAGTGGCGCAAACTTCGTTTCGGCGGAGAGCGGACGCCTCGTGTTGGTGACGAACGAAGGCAACTCACGCTTCTGTCTGGCGGCGACGCGATGCCACATCGCGCTGGTCGGCATCGAAAAACTGGTGCCGAGCGATCGCGAACTCGTGTTGTTCCTCAACCTGTTGGCGCGTTCGGGCACCGGCCAACAGATCACCGTCTACACCGAGTTCATCGGCGGGCCGCGTGCGCCACAGCAACCCGATGGGCCCGAGGAGATGCACGTCGTCTTCCTCGACAACGGTCGCACGGAAGCACTCGCCAGTGAGTGTCGCGAAATCTTGCGCTGCATCCGTTGTGGCGCCTGCCTCAATGTGTGCCCTGTGTATCGCCAGGCGAGTGGCCACGCTTACCGCAGCGTCTATCCCGGACCGGTCGGAGCCGTGCTCTCACCCCTGCTCGCGCGTGAACGCTTCGGCGACTTTGCCGATCTGCCGCGCGCTTCGAGTCTGTGCGGCGCTTGTCACGAGGTGTGCCCAGTTGACATTCCGATCGAGGAGCTGCTGCTGCGTCTGAGAGCACGGGGCGCACGTTCGTCGGATCAACGCGCTCATGGCACTCCCATGGGCGCCTGGGCCAGCGTGGCGAGTGAGCCGCTCGCCTGGAAAGCAGCGCTGGCTAGCGGAAAGCTGATGAATCGCGTTCCCGAGCACTGGTTGCCTCCGCCGCTCAAAACCTGGGCGCGTCACCACGAGCTGCCAGCATTTCATGGCGGCGCGTTCCGGCGCTGGTTCCGAGAACGCAGTGAGCGACGGTGATGAGCGACGATCGCGAATTGGTGCTGTCTCGAATTCGGCAAGCGCTGGCCAGCTTGCCGCGACGCACTCCACTGCCGCAATTCGATGCGGAGCTCATGCTCTCCAACTATGTGAAGGCGCCGCTGACACGCATCGAGCTGTTTGGTCAGCAACTGGAACGCGCGCACGGCCGTTTGTATCGCCAAGTCGACGCACTGGTCGCGTTTCTGCGCGAACGGCGTGCATTCGGCGGCTACGTGGATCCAAAGCTGATGCCTCTGCTGAGCCCGGCTTTCACCCCGGAGTTCACGCTCAACAGCGAGTTCGCGCGCGAGCAGATCGATGATTATGCGTTCGGGATCACCCGCGCAACGGGCGGCATTGCCGAAACAGGCAGCGTCATTCTGACCGATCGCGCTACGTCGCGTCGCCTGGCTGCGCTGGCTCCCTGGATTCACGTAGCCGTGCTCTACGAAGCAGAGCTCTTCCTTTACTTGGGTGAAGCGCTGGCGTCACTCGGCGACGATCCCAACGTCATCTTTTGCACGGGGCCGTCCAAAACCGCTGACGTCGAAGGCATCTTGATCGAAGGTGTACATGGCCCGGGCGAACAAATCGCGCTCGTCTTGCCGAGCAAGTAGCGGCGCGTACGGCGTGCGCTCGTTCGTTCAATCCTGCGCGAACCCGACGCTCAGCTTGTTGGCTCCGCCCATCACCTCGAGTTCGTACCTCGCCTCAGAGCCGGCGTAGTCGGGCGATTGCCATTCAGTGCGACCCCCGACCGCGCCAAGTTGAAGACTGTCCAGCGCAAGCCCGGAAGCTCCCGAGTGCACCACCACAGCCATGGCGGTGCCCCGCGGACGGCGCACATTGAGCTGATTCACGCCACCGCGAACACTCAAACGCACCGGCTCGCGTGGCACGGGCAAGTCGATGTTGAGCGAGCTCGACCCGCCAGAAATCTCGAGCGACGTCAGCCACAGCTCGCGCAAGTCGAGGCGACACTGACTCATGCCGCCTCGCACCTGCACGTCCCACGGAATGGTGGGATTCAGGAGCAGCTGCAAGCGACGGCGCTTGAAGTCGAACATGCCGGCGCGCTTCTGCTGAAAGCGCAGGTTGCCGCGCTGCAACGACAGCTCTGGCAACGGACCGTCCGTCGCCACTCGGTACAATAGGCTGGCGTCGCACACGCCCAGCTCCAAACCGGAAGCGCCGCGCGCGATCTCCAGCGTGGCCGTCGACAAGTCGGCGAGCGGCAACGACACGTCGTGCAGGAGTGCCGGTGCTTCTCCTTCGCGTGATGCGCCCTGCTCGCGCAACTGGGCTGCGTAGCGCTCGATGAGTTCGATGCTCTCACGTACGAAGCGCCCCACGACCAACAGTTCATTGGGCTCGTAGTGCGAGATCATCTGACGAAAGGCGCGAGTGTATGGCTCGTAGACAGCGCGCAGCTCGCGTTCGCGATCCGGAACGCTCCGCACAATCACCTGACGCCGGTCGCTCGCGCTTTTTTCTCGGCGAACAAAACGCTGCGCCTCGAGTCGATCGATGAGCCCGGTGATGGCTCCGGAGGTGAGCCCCGTACGCTCCACCAGCAAGCTGGGCGTCACGGGACCCTCGGCCTCGGCCCGCTGGATGATGTCCAGGCACTTGATCTCGGTGGCGCTCAAACCGAGCCGCTCGGCCAACGCCTCCTGAAGCAGCAAGCTGCTCGAGCTCAGATTTCTGCCGAGCTCCCCGAGTGTCTGCTCCAGCTGAGCTGCACTCGACGGCAATTGTGGTGAGGGATGATTTTCTGGATCAGGCACTCTATTTGTCTTACCAGATAAGATACTCAGCGAGCCTGGTCAATCCGATCACCGTCAAATCGCCGATAAATTCGATGATTTGTGTTTTCGGCGCTCGGAGCGCTTGACGTTGGACAGCACCGATCCATAACCATGAGTATCTTAGCAACTAAGACATTTAGCCGTCCGAAGCTTGAGAAATAGCAAACCCTGACAAGCGGCTGACAGAAAAAACCGGCATGTGTAGGTGCTGGAGCGACTTCCGCCGCAAAAGCCCCCTGCTCCAAGACTCTAACTCCGCGCTCGAGGAAGCCCATGAACCAGCTGGTGCTCGCCGACCAAACCCCCCTCTCCGGTCGCATACCCATGATCGTGGCGCGCGGGCTCACGCTCTGGCGCTCGCCGGCTGGCCTCCAGGCCGGCACGAACGCTCGTGCTCACTGGGCGCTGCCAATCGCGCTGGGTCGCTGCGGTGGTCGAACGTTCGATCTGGATGTGCCCGTGGGTGCGTTCGTCGTGGTGTTGGGTGAGTCCGGCTCGGGCAAGTCGGCGTTGGTGCGCATGCTGTCCGGTCTCGAGCGTTCCAACGGCAAGCTCAGCGTCGGTGGTGTGCGAGTAGACGAACTCGGCGATAGCGAGCTCGCCGACTTTCGCGGCCGCAGCGTGAGCGTGGTGCTGCCCGAGGGAAACCTGCTACCGCGCCTCACGTTGCAGCAAAACCTGGAGTTGCCGCTGCTCCTATCGAAGCTCAGTCGCTCGGAGCGTCGTGAACGGGCGGCCTCTGCGCTCGAGATGATTGGCCTCGGTAACGCTGGCAAGCGCTACCCGAATCAAGTCCAAGCCGGCGACGTACAGCGCGCCGCGATCGCACGCGCCTTGCTGAATGGAGCCAACCTGATTGTGCTGGATGAGCCGTGCCGTGGCCTCCAAGGCCTGCAGCAGACGCGCGTGCTCGATTTGCTGTCGCAACTCAACGCCGTGTTTCGCAAGACCATCGTGCTCGCCACCCGCGACGAAAGCGCCTCGCAGCGAGCGAGTCACATCGAGCGCTTGCCGAGCGCGCGGCGCATCCCTCCGTTGCGTATGGTCTGCTCTCACGCGCGGCAATCGCCGAGCACAAAACCGGAGGCTTTATCGGCATGAGCTTCGAACATTTGATTTTTCAGAGTGCTCTCGCCAACAAGCGGCGCCTAGCGCTCAGCGTGCTCGGCTTGACGTTGTGCTGCCTGAGCTTCGCCGTGATCTCATCGGCGCTGCCGCAGAGCTGGTTATCCCTGCTGTCGTCGTTTCTCCTCAGCGCCATCACGTGCGCCAGCGCGTGGAGCAGCCTCGGCGAGCGCGTTGCGATGGACCGCGTGCTGTTCAGCGTGGGCTTTTCGAGAGAACAGATTCAAACCCTGCTGATCTTCGAGTACACGGCGCAGGGCGGCGTCGCGGCATTGCTCGCCATTTTTTTGGGGTTGGCCCTTCGTGGCTCGCTGGGGGCCGCAACGCAACAGCTCTTGCCGGCCGCGCACGGCTTTCAACCGAGCATCGAATCACTCAGCACTGCGTTCATCGTCGCGCTGCTCAGCTGCGCGCTCGGAGCGCTCTGGCCCGCATCGCGAATCACGTGCACGGAGCCGGAAGGATCATCTCCCACGTAAAGCTCCGCCCTCCCGAACCGCCGTGGCCAGCAGCGATTCGGGAATGAGAGACGGACCGTCACTGCGCGGAGAACGCTTCGTTCAGAGCTGAGTGGCGCCGCCGTCGACGACGAGCTCGGTGCCGGTCATGAAGGTGGAGGCATCGCTCGCGAGAAAGAGGACAACTTCGGCCACTTCTTGCGCGGTGCCGAAGCGGCCCATGGGAACCGAGCTCAGGAGTTGATCGCGCACGTAGCGCGCGGTTTCGCTCGGCAAGCCCATCTTGTCGACAGCGGGCGTGTCGATGGGACCCGGTGAGACTGCGTTCACGCGCACACCAGCGGCGAGGAACTCGCGAGCAGCGCAGCGGCCCAATGAGCGCAGGCCGGCTTTGGCGGCTGCATAGGCGCTGAGGCCAGCGGCACCCGAGACGTTCGCCACCGAGGTGTTCAAAATGATGGAAGCACCTTGGCGCAGGTGCGGCGCTGCAGCGCGCAGGGCAAGCCAGGGACCCTTTAGGTTCAGATCGATCATCGCGTCGAACGTGGATTCGTCCATGCTGACGAGCGGTGCGAGCGCGGGTTTGCCAGCGTTCAGAAAGAGGACGTCGATTGGGCCGTGTGCGCTCACGACGTCATCAACTAGTTGCTTCACCTGTGCATCCACGGCGGCATCGGACACGCACACGCGGGCAGCGCTCGAGAGCTCCTGTTCGGCGCGCGTGACGCTGTCGGCATTGCTCCCGCTCACGGTGAGACGTGCACCCTCCTTCAGAAAGAGTTTGGCCGTGGCGAGCCCGATCCCCGAAGTTCCACCAGTAATCAGGGCATTTTTGTTTTTTAGTCTCATGGTTACCTCGTTATTGACCAATCGTTCCACAATTCGGCAAACGAAACCGTGGCGCCTCTCTTCCCAGAATTCAGCTCTTTGGCGAGCTGAACGCGACGAGCAGCGCGCGCGCGCCTTGAAGCGTTTGCTGAATCAGCTCGGGTTCGCGCCACACCTGGCACACCATACCGGCTCCCTGCGCAAACGCGGTCAGGGTGCGTGCCAACACACGCGGATCGGCGCTGGGCAGAAGCTCGCCCTGCTTCTTGGCGAGCTTGAGTGCACGCTCGAAGCTTTGGCTCATGCGATCCAACTTCGTACGCAGCACACGGTCGAGCTCGGGTTCACGCTGACCCAGCTCGCCCAACGACTTTCCGAGCAGGCAACCGCGAAAGTCAGAGCTCTTCGCGTATTGCTCCCAACCGTCGAGCACGCGGTGCACATTCTCCAGCGGCGAACCTTCCGCCCCGAGCGGGTCGAAAATAGCTGTTTTGAGCACGACCTCCACGTAACGGTCCATGCACTCCAGGAACAGCTGGCGCTTGTCGCCGAACGCGCCGTACAGACTCTGCCGACCAACGCCGAGCGCCTCAGTCAGGTCGCTCATACTGGTGGCGTCGTAGCCTCGCTCCCAAAAGAGCTCCATGGCGCGGTCCAGCGCCTGCTCTCGATCGAATTCGCGCGGCCGGCCCGACATGAACGCTAGGAAAACGCATTTTGGACCGAGTTGTCAACAATGATCCGCGGCCGCGGTCCGGCGCCGCGCGCTGGTTTTGGCGCTTGCGCTGGCTCGCGCGTCCAAAGTGGAGCGCCGATCGAGAAGCTGCACGATTTGTTTGAACGGACCAGTTGAAGGCGGGCACTCCTCTTCGCGAGCCCATTCAAACGCTCGCGCTTTCGCTCGTGGAGTTAAGCGCTCCTGGGGCAGTGGAGGAGTCTTGTCATGACGATCCGAACGATTGTGGTGTCTCTTTCGGCCGTGGTCGCGACGCTGTTCGCCGCATCAGCCTGTGAGATTCACAACTGTGAGCACGGGGCGACCTGCAATGAAGACGATTGGGAGGATGACGATCATCAGCACGCGGAGTGCACCAGCTATTGCGGTCGCCTGAGCGTGTGCGGCGCCGAGCAAGCGGGTGACTTCGGCAAATGCGTGGATTCTTGTCGTGAGCGTTACAAACGTTTGCCCGAAGAGACGCATCGCTTGTGCGCGTGCGCCGAGGCAAGCTCGTGTAACGACGTGATTGAGGGGCGTTGCAGTCAACCGCAAGGCAGCGGGGGTAACTGCAATTCGTGCGGAAGCGGCGGCAACACGAACGCTAACGGTGGCGCGCCGGTGGCCGGCACGAACAGTGGCAACGGGGGCACCACTAACGGCGGAAGCAACAGCGGAAGCGGCGGAGCCACCGGGGGCACCAACAACGGAAGCGGCGGCAACCTTGGCACGCCGTGCAACGCGGCTTGCGATTGCCCAGTCGACTACAGCTGCGTCTCTGGTTACTGCGTCGCAAACTGAAGCTAGCCCGCGACTCCCGGTTCGACTCGACTCGCGCTCTGGTTCGAGTCGGACCGGCGCGCGCACATCACAAACACCGGCCGCCGATGTCGTCGCACTGACCGGTGCAGGTGTCGAAGTCGTCCCAGCGCAAGGTCTCAGGATGGCAGTCCTGCAGGCTCTTTCCGATGCAATGGAAGGTGCCCAACATGCACTCGGGCGGATCGCAACGGGCGGTGTCGGCGTGGCACAACGCGGGCGCCGCACAGCGCGCAACGCGTTGGTAGCCATTCGCGCCGCAACGTTCTAGGTACACGTCGTTGCAACGGTAGCTGTCGGCCTTGCAGGTGCCGGCAGTGCAAGCTTTGTTGACGACGTCGCAGTAACTGCCGTCAGCACAGGTGAGATCCGTATCCCAGCCGGTTTGGTCCGGGTTGCAGTGCTGCAAGCGGCCGCCATCGCAGCGCACGGCCTGCGCCGCACAACGCGGTTGCTCGCAGCGGCCTTCGCGCGCATTGCAGAGCGCCGGAGTGACGCAATAGCTCACTCGCACGCGCAAATCTGGCGCACACTGAACCAAGCGGGGTTGGGTTTGGTCACAAGCCGAATGACCCGGCTGGTCGCATTCAGGAGGATCACAAACGCCCGCTTCGGCGTCGCACAGGCCGCGCGTTGCGCAGGTCGCCGAGCGCTGAAAGACGCCGTTGTTGTCGCAGGTGAGCAGATCTGCACCGGAGCAAAACTTCTCGCCGGGTGTGCAGCGGCCGCAGTCGCGCAACTTGGGATTGCAGGGGTTATCTGCGCTGCAAGTGCGCGTTTGAGTGAATCCGGTGCGCTCGGGAGAGCAGACGAGCAGTTGGTTGTTATCGCAGCGCGCTTGGTCGGCGTCGCACGTGGCGGGCACGCAAGCGAGCAAGCCCGGCATGCTGCCAGCGCTGCTCAACGTTTGTTTGCACAGCGCGGCACTAGCGCAGGTTTCGATGCCGAGCCAAGTAACGCCCTGTGCGTCGCAGCGAACCAAACGCGCTTCTTGGCAGGCGTACTCGCCCGGCTTGCACATTGCTGATGCGATGCATTGGCCAGAGCTACGATTTTCCGCGACGACGCAAAGCTCGGGCGAGCCACATTGTGTGGGTGAGGCCCAGCTGCCCTGCGCGTTACATTGCGAGAGCACGCCGCCATTGCACTGGAACTCATTCGGCGTGCACGCAACGCAAGCTTGCAGGTTCAAGTTGCAGGCGGTGCCGTTGGAACAAGTCTCGACGGTGTCCCAACCGGAGCGATCGGCGTTACAAACTTGAAGGGCCGCTCCGTCGCAGCGGTACTCGCCGTTGGCGCAAGCAGCACAAGTTCCCGCCGCCGAATTGCAGCGATCCGGCAACGCGCAGGCGCTGACGTCGCTCCAGCCATCGAGCGCCGGCGTGCAACCCACCAACCAATCCCCCACGCAACGCTGCTCACCGAGCTGACACGACGCGCCCTTCAGCTTCGAATCATCGATACGATATTCTTCGAGGAACAGCCCGCACGCTCCGAGGAGCAACGCGAACGACACCGCGAACGGGCGCGCCATGATCTGTTTCAATCGCACATGTTGGTGCTGGTGTTGCACGTCGTCGTGCACGGCTGCGGGTCGCTCCAGCTGCCGGACTGATTGCAGAGCCTACGGCTCACGCCATCGGGTTCGCACTTGCTGGTACCGGGGGTGCAGTCCACGCAGGCACCAGCGTAACAAACCTTGTTGTCCGGCGCGCAATCGACCTGCGGCTGCCAGTGCCCGTCCGGCCCGCAGGCGTGGTACTGCGTTGGGCTCGTGCAGACCGACTGGGTGCCGCTGCAATCGCGACAATAGTCGTGATTTCCGTTGTCGAAGCAGCTGTTCATGCAGCTTTCGGTCATGAAACCGCCAACCTGGCAGGTGGCGAGCGACATCAGATCTTCCGCGCACTGGCTGGTGCCAACCTCGCACGGCTGGCAGTCGTCGGCGGTCCCGTTGTCGTTGCAGCCGTAGGCACAGCTCGTTGGCGTACCCCACTGGCCGTTTTGGCCGCACAGCTGCACGCCCGACATGCCTGGACCGAGCGTGACGCATTGCTTGGTCCCTGGCACACACGCGGCGCAGGCGTCGTTCACGCACGCGCCGCTGGTGCAGTTCGACGCTACCCCCCAGTGCCCGGTGCTGTCACACACCTGGGACTGAGTGGAGTTGGCGCACTGAACGGCATTGGGCTGGCAATCGACGCACGCGTCGTTGACGCAGGCGTGATTGGGGCACTCCGCAGGCATGCTCCACGTGCCGTTCGAGCCGCAGGTCTTCGCCTGTGTCGTGTCGGTGCAGAGCACCGAGTTTGGCATGCAGTCGACGCACGCGTTGTTGAGACACGCGTTGTTCGGGCACGCTACGGGGTCCTGCCAAGAGCCACTGCTGCTGCAGGTGCGGATGCTGGTCGTACCCGAGCACACTGTCGACATTGGCGTGCACTGCGCGCACGAATTGCCGACGCAGGCGTTGTTCGGGCATGCCATGGGCTCGCCCCACACGCCGTTCTCGCAAACCTGAAGCGTCGAGCTAGTGGCGCATTGTGTGCCGTTGACCGGGCAGGCCGCGCAGAAATCGCTCGTGCCCTGGTCGATGCAGCCGTTGGTGCACGGCGTGCCCGCATTCCAAGTGCCGTTCACGCAGCTCTGCAGGGTGCCAGCGGCGCAGTTGGTTTGGTCGGCGCTACAGATCCCACAACGCGCGTTGGGTGTGCTGCCGAAGCAGCCGAGCGCGCACGGCGTGCCGCCGTTGTAGCGACCGTTGGTGCACGTCTGCAGGGTGGAGCCGGAGCAAGTCTTATCGCCCGCGGTGCACTCCGCGCAGAAGTCGTTCGTGCCGCTGTCGATGCAGCCCATCGAGCACGTCGGCGCCATCTCCTCGTTCGACCATTGCCCCCCGGTCGTGCACGATTGCAGCTTGCTGCCTGCGCACTGCGTATCCACGCCTGGCCTGCACACGCCGCAGTACGCAACCGGATAAGTTCCGAAGCAGCCGTTGCCACAAGCGGTGACGGTCGCGCCCCAGCGCCCATCGGTCCCACAGGTTTGCAGCCCACCCGTCGTGGTGCAGCGTGTCTCTCCGGGTTTACAATCACCGCAGTAGTCCGCGCTGCCGCTGTCGAAGCACCCGTTGGTGCAGGCTTGCGAGTTGGTGAGGCTCTTCTGGTCGGTGGAGCAAACCTGAAGCGTCGATGCGCTGCAACGGAGCTCGCCCACGCTGCAGACGGCGCAGTAATCGGCGATCCCGCTCTCGATGCAGCCATAGGTACAAGTCTGCGCGGTGGAGAGCGACTTGCGATCCATACTGCATTGCTGCAACGTGGAGGCCGAGCAACGCAGCTCGTTGGCTTGGCAAGCCGCGCAATAGTCGGTGGTGCCGCTGTCGACACAACCGTTGGCGCAGGTCATGACCGTAGTCAGGCTCTTTTGATCGGCGCTGCACTGCAGCAGCGTGCTGCCCGAGCAGCGCAGCTCGTTGGGTGCGCAGCCGGGACAATAGTCGGCGGTGCCGGCGTCGACGCAGGTGCCGTTCGTGCACGCGGTCACCGCGCCCCATCTGCCGTTGGTGCCGCAGGTTCGCACGCCGGTGCCGAAGCATTGGCTCTCACCCGCTCGGCACTCGGCGCAATAGTCGGCGGTACCGCTGTCGATGCATCCATTGGCGCACGTCGACATATCGGTGAGCGCGTTCTGACCGGCAGCGCACACCTGCAGCTTGGAGCCTGGCACACTGCCGGCGCAGCGAGTCTCCCCCACTCCACAAATTCCGCAGTAGTCGGTGTTGCCGCTGTCGACGCAACCAAACGCACAGTTCGATTGCACGGGCAACGACTTCTGATCCATCGAGCAGGCCAGTAGCTGGCTGCCCGAGCAGCGCTTCTCCCCTGAGAAGCATTGCGCGCAGTAGTCGGTGGTCGCGCTGTCGACGCAACCGAAGGCGCAGCTGGTTTGGCCTGTCCAACTCTTGCGATCCGCTGCGCACACCTGCGTAGCCGAACCCATGCAAGCGACCTCGCCAGCCAACGGACACGTCGCGCAGTAGCCGTTGGTGAACGCTGGGCTCGGCCCCGGATAACACAGGTTGGTCGCGCCGCAGTCGTTCACGCGGTTCCAACCGTCGCGGCCTGGTTTGCACTGCTGCAAGATCGGGCCGGAGGTGGCGGTGCCGGTGCTATCCGTGCAGCGGAAGTTCGCCAGCGTAGCGCCGCAAACGGGTTTGCCGCAGCCGTCGGTTTTGGTTCCCGCCGGGCAGTTGCCAGCCACGGCGCACGCGCAAAGCTCTTTGGTGTCGCACTCGGCTTTGTTGACGACACCCGCACTCGCCGAGCATGTCTGCAAGAAGCGATCGTTGCAGAGGAGCGGCGCCGGGCACTCGTGCTTGCAAGGCTGCGCGCTGTCGTTCGGATCGCAAAACTCGCCGGCTTTGCAGGTGGTGACCAAGTTCCAATTGGTCTGACCGGGGTTGCACTCCTGAACCTGCAGCGTGTTGCCCGGATTGCAGCGGCGATTGCCGGCTTTGCACAGCGGCGGTGCGCACGCCTTGTCGGCGGCACGGCACAGCTCAGCCGTTTCGCAAGTGAGACCCTTCACATAGCCGGTCAGGTCAGTCTTGCACTCCCACAACGTCGCGCCGGGCACCTTTGGATCGGTGTCGCTTCCGCAAACGTTGTCGCCAGCGCGCAGACACGCCGGCGTGTCGCAGCTGCCCATCGACTTGCCGGTGTTGGGATCGTTTTGTACGCGGCAGAGCGCAGCTGTCTTGCAGTCTTGCACCTGCTTCCACAGGTGGTCATCGCCGCAGCGCTCGAGCGCAGGGCCATTGCATTGGTAGTCGCCCGGCGTGCACACCACGCAGTCACCCTGCCCTTGCGTAGTGCACTGCATGCCCGTCGGGCACTCCATGGCAACCTGCCAGGTGGTCTGATCCTGGCTACAGCGCTCGAGAACGTTGCCGTCACGGCAGCGCGCTTGACCCGCTGTGCCACAGCCCGGCTCGCACTTGTCGACGGTTGCGGCAAGGTTCGGATCCTTTTCGATCGAGCTCAGCGTGAGCTTGCACAATGCTTCGCTGCCGCAGCTGCTCACGGCCATCCAGTTGACGCCGTTCTGAGGGCAGCGCTGCAGATGCACGCCATCGCAACGGAAGCTGCCAGGCGTGCACACGAAGTCGCACTTGCGATCCCAATGCAGTGGATCGCCCTGCGCGCGCGTCAGCGTCGCCATGCACAGGTCGCTGTTGTTGCAGGTGACGACCGGCTTCCAAACCTTGTTGACGGGATCGCACTCGCGAATCACCGGCATGTTGGTGCCGGGATCGTTCGCACACTGAAGTGCGCCGGGGGTTTCACACGGGCCACAACCGCCGGGACCACATAGCTCTGGCGAGCCGCAATCCTCGCGAAAATCCCAGCTGGTGCGCTTGCTGTTGCAGGCTTCGAGCTTCGAACCATTGCAGCGCAGAGCGTCTGCTTTGGGACACACTAGGCAACTGCCGCTCTTCGAATCGCACTGCTCTTTGGAAGCGCAGGTGTCTTTGCGGACCCACGCCGTTTGCTGCGAGTTACAGCTGAGCAGGTACTCGTCGTTGCACCGCGCGGCGCCCTTGTCACACAGGCCGGTGGCGCCCGCATTCGAGCCCTCTTCGAAGCCGCCGAAGACCATGTGGCAGCCGAGCACGCAAAAAAGCGTGCTGAGCAGCACCACTAGCCACGGCTTGGCTGGACGTGGCTGTCCCGCGTGTTGCGCTCGCATCAGAAGCTCCCCTCGACGCCAACCGAGCCGAACGAGACATAGGGCGAAACGTGCGCCGCTTTGGCTTGCGCCGGCGCCTGATCGTTCTGCTTCGGCTTACTCAGCAACAGCACGACGCCGGTGCCGGCTCCGGCCAACCCAACCAACAAGCTAATCCCCGAAGTATAAGAGTAGAGATAATAGCGACCCAAGTCGTCGTGAGCGCTCGCGGGGCACTTCCCGTCCGGGCAAGCCGACGTCAGCTTCGAGCGTTCACTTAGAAACAACACCCCGGTCACCGCGCCGAGGGCCAAACCCGCGCCGCCAACCCCGAACGCGACATACGCCAGTGTGTTCGGCTTCGAGTCCACCGGCGCTGGGGCTTGCCGTCGCACCACATGCTTCACGATCGGCGGTGGCGTTGGGGCCGGCGCTTCCACTTCCACCGGCGCGAGCTCCAGTTCGACCTCCTTTCGCTGACCGGCGACCAGAGAAAGCGACTCTTCTTTGGTGACATAGCCTTCGCCCGAAACGGAGAGCGTTCGCGGCCCCACGTCGACCGGCAAAGGAGCACCCAGCGACGCAGGAGGGATTTCGCGCTCGCCAATCTTCACCACCGGCTCGCTCGGCCCATTCACACGGATGGTCACCCAGGCGATCTTCGGCTCCAGCTCTTTGATGGCGCGCTCGGCATCGTTCACTGCGCGCTTGAACGCTGCGGGAGCTCCAGGAGCGAGCCTCTCCTTGCGGGCGGCGTCGTACGTTTCGTACGCTTCCGCCAAGCGCCCCAAACCAACTAGTGCCCGCGCGCGATCCACCATCAAGCTGGGCGCTCGCACCAGCGCGTCGGCGCGACGAAAACGATCTTCCGCCAACGCGTAGTCCTTCGCGGCGAGCGCCTTGTGACCCTCCTCCGCGAGCGCGCGCGCCGTGGCGCGATCGGCTTCACTCACCTGCGCGAGAGCCGGCGCCGCTCGCAAGCCAATCGCCGCAACGAACAGAACCCGCGCCGCCACCGACGAACAGCCGACCAAACCCTTGCGAGTGTTGTCGGCGCGCAGTTTGCGTGACTCGCCCATCGGCTGCCCGTCGTCACTAGTCCCGAAGTCGATCACCGCAGCCCCATTCAAGCCAGCTTCAAGTCAGTAGGTGAGTGTAAGAGTGGATCTTATGATTTCATACACGTGTTCCTTGACTTTCGCAAGCAATAGCGCTTAGCCCGCACGCAACGCCGAAGCGCCCCGCTTTCACTTCAACGAAAACGGCGCGAGTCGCAGCACAGCGCAATCCACCCTACCCATCCGCCCCGCTCGTTCGGCGGCAAGCCCCGACGCAAACGACTCCGAAACTCGCGTGGGTCAACGCCAAAACGCAAACGACTCCGAAACTCGCGTGGGTCAACGCCAAAACGCAAACGACCCCGAAACCCGCGTGGGTCAACGCGCGATGCAACGGGACACACCGACTCAGCGCGCAAGCAAGCCGCTCGCTTTCCGAATGCGGGCCAGTTGCACGCTACGCCCGATGTTGTGATTGAGCGCTACGACGGAATCACTGGGATCGAGAAGTCGACAGGCGGAGGTTTGCTAACCAGCAGCAAGCTCAGGTTCTGGATGCTGAGCTCTAAAGAGAACTGTGCAGGGACCATGTATCCCGCTTGGTCTCCGGTGAGCAAGGCGACAAAGTCCGAGGGGAACAAGTTTGATGGATCGCTGCTCGTGGCTACCAGGTTGAAGAGCGGTGCGTTGACGCCGACCTTCGCGCCCGACTTATCTCCGCAGGCTACGATGCCGTTTCCAAGGTCCGGGTTCTTGCCGAACTCGGAGCTACCGATGATGAGCTTGAGGTTCGTCAGCAAGCCATAGATCGCTTTGGCCTGCTCGTACACGGGGACGTCATCCTTCGGAACCGTCACGCTCCACATCGCAGCGTGCTGAAAGGTGTTGTTGCTGAAGTCGATCGAACTGTCGTTGAACGTGGCCTTCCAGTAAGTCATGAGCGGATTGATACCGTTGCCGTGCGTCATATTCTGATACGACACCCCCGGAATGGTCTTCGATTTCGATTCGCCGAATGTCGACGTCACGCCTATGCTGCCCGTGCCCTGATCGCCGAAGAAGCCGACACTGCCGCTGAGCGATGTGCTCACACTCGTCGTCTCCGTCGTGCTGCTAACGGTAGTCTCTGGAAACGAAGGATCGAACACCGTCGCAACGGCGTGGGCCATGCCAGGCTCGTTGGTATTCTCAAGGCCATCCAACAGCAAACCAAGCTCGTATCCCGTCAGCGCAAGCTGTTCCAAGCCCCAGCCACCTCGCTGAACGTTTTGGAGCCCGCCGAAATTCAAGTCTACGTCAGCGGTCACATAGTACCAGTCAGTTCGCAGCGTCCCTTTCGCTTCCTGACAGGACACCTGCCAAACATGATACTGAACACCAATGTAACCGGCAGGGCAGCGGTATTCGATTTTACCGGCGTAGTTATTGATGGCGTCCATGAGGTTTTTGGGTACGTCGGCCATGGTTTACACGTCCTTTTTGAACTGATCAGTGACAACAAAGCTCGTGCTGCAACTTCGACATGAGAACGCGCAGACGCTGGCCTCAAGGCCCTTCGCTCTCGCGCTCCGGCAAGCTTTCCGGAACTTCCGCGGGGTCGTCTTCCGGATAATCTTGGCCAGGCACTTGTCCTGCGAGCTCCGGCGGAGGAGGAATCGCGCCGCTGTCCGCTTGAGAAACCAGGTTCGCAACTGCGTTCACATCGTCTTGAACGATCATCGGCATGCCGTCGGATGCGATGATGCTGTCAGCGAGCCCTGGAACTTCCTTCGGTACCACCGAGGCCGCAAGCTGCTCGAGCGCATTCTTCGAAGCGATCAACGCGGGAGAAAGTGCGTCGAACATTCTCAAAATCATGTGCGCCGCTTGAACACTCTTATCGGTCTTGGCGAGCGCATCCTCGACCATCCGATTCATGTCGGCACTCGTCAGAGCCGCCCGATCTGCGGGCGACATGTCCTTCACCGTGTCCATCACCTTCGAGAAGATCTCGCTCATCGTCTCGAACATCACGATGGCGACATAATTGTTTGGAAAGTCGAGGATGAACGGTCCTTTGCCTTTGCCGCCCCAGTCCATCGACACAGCGCCGGTGCTCGTGTTGACGCGGATCGACCAACCGACGCTGCCCGAGAATAGGTGCGTCGCCGTTGCTTCGGCTTTTAACGAGATGACGATGTTTCCGTCTACTTCCGAGACTGAAAAGTTGCTGATCTCGATGATTGAAGCCATGCCGAGGCGGGCGCGAAGCTGCGTGCCGGCTTTCATCGCATCCGCGGCTTCGCGCGGGGACAGCTTGTTATTGTTCGCGTCCAAGAAGTCGACGGTGTTCTGCATCGTCGAGAAAAGCGAAGCGATGAGGAAGGCTGGATCTGTTCGTGCAAGCGACACGATGGAGCCATCGCCAGCAAACGGTTGGGACTGGTACTTATACGCGTGCCCCGTCGCCCACGTGCTAGTAAACCCGTTCACCCGACCGACTGATTGTGGCGGCGGAATCAAACGCCCAATCACCTCGTTTCTCGGCGTCATGTCTGGCCGATACGCCGCGAAATCGTTGATCAGCTGATCCCGCGCGCTCGGCCCGCTCTGAATCGTCACGCGAAACTTCTGAATGAAAGCGTAGCCAGTACTGCTTGCCACCACCCCGAGTCGTCGAAATGAATACGAGCCCGCCCCCATGAGCGTAGAAAATAGACTATTCACGAAGCCCTCCTGACGAAAAAGACAGCAGCTACTTCACACCAGCCGCGCAACAGTGCAGTCGGATGAACCCGAGAGTTGCAATTGGCACTCGCCGCTATTCGGCGCTCACCATGCTAACCAAATCGCCCTTCATGTCGACAACGATCCCAACGTGTCTGCCAGTTGGGTAAGAGACACTCGCATGCCGAACTCCGTCACAGGCGGTATTCGCGAGTCTCGTAGAACTCTCGTACGGGTTGCCCAATCAGCGACTGAGGATTCGTCACATCTCGGGACGTTCGGCTCCCCTTCCTTCGAATAGACGAAACCGGTGTTGGGTCGTGAGCACGTGCAGCGCTGCCCGCAACATTTCCTCCCGAGTCGCGGTGGGAGCAATCGTGGGCGCGCAACGATCCAACGCTGTTCGGCATTCGCGCTCCTTGAACCCCATTCCGCGCAACGCGGCGAACACTTGCCCGTTTCGGTCTGCTATCCCGAGCTGCACGGTTCCGCCGTAGGTGCTTCCATCGGCATGCTTGAACGTGAGGCCCGTGGACGGCTGGCCCTCGATAATCAAACGGCCTTTGTGCACTGCGCGATGATGTGCAGCGCACAAACACACGAGATTATCAGGTTCATTCCGGCCACCTTCGCTGCGAACTCTCAAGTGATGCACATCCACGAAAGTCGCGTGCCGGCACCCGTTCACGACGCAGCGGCCATTGTCGCGCCGCATGACCTGTCTCCGAACCGCCGGTGCAATCGTTTGCGAGGCTCGTTGACTCACGTGGGTTGCGGTCGACGCTCGTTGCCCAGCATCGGTTGCGGCAACATCCGGAATGACCTGCGCATCACACTGAGTCATCTCCGCGACCTCGGGAGCAAGGGCGTGACGTTCACCGCCGCCAATCTGCTCGCTGCGCCCACAGCTTTTACAGGTCGTCACCTGCACCTGGTAGCGGCGCGCCCCGCGTCCGCCTTTGCTTCACCTTCGTCCGCGAGAATGCGCCGCGTTATCAACAGGAACGTCGCGTCATCATCGAGCGTTTCGCCCGCATCCAGGCGAAGCTTCGCCAGCGCTTCGAGCCACAGTGCCCGCGTCTCACCGTGGACCTCGTGTCGAAGCACATACAACCTCAACGCCGGATCTGCCGCATCGCTGGGTAAATCGCCCGGCGCCCGACCGGAGACGAGTTCTTCCACCTGCCGCACCGTCTTACCGCGGGCGGCATCCAACCACGCGCGCTCCGTCTCGGGCGTTGCCACGCGCGTCAGCTCGCGCACTGCTGACCAAGTCAGCTCTGTCACACGGCCATCAAGCAGGCAAAGGAGCATCTGGAACAGGGTTACGACTGGGTCGTCGATATCGACCTCGCGAAATTTCTTCTGAAGCAATGGAAGCGCAAATGGATGATGATCCGCCAGCTCGTGGCGCTTGGTGTGCCAGCGCCGCTCGCACGTTTCGACCTATATGCGTACGAGCGAACCTGGTGGTCTCTCAGTCATTGCCGCGCCGTCTGGTCGAGGCCTCACAAACGACTACTTCGAGCGTCGAGGTCACTTCGGGCTGCGCGACCACTGGGAGCAGTACCATGCACGAATCTGGAACATCGGCTCGAAGCAGCTCGCGCTGCTGCCGGGATAGCTGGGGTGCAAACCGATGCCGAACTACTCGCACCACCGACCTTCCGCGGCGACAGTGATGCGTCCAAGGCTGGGCGAACCGAGAACGTCGGCATCCCGAAGAGCCGGATGTGAGGCCCCACAAGTCCGGTTCTGTGAGAGGGGCCCCTGGGAAACCGGGGGTCCCTACTCGGCGAGGCAGGAAGCGCGCAGCGGCGAAGCGGCGAGCACTGCACGGTGCGGGACAACTTCACCCAGCTGATCGTGCAATTGTTTGCAGTCGGGTTCCGAAGGACCGGCACTCGGATTATTAGCGGCTGCCGTCGGTGCGGTAGTGGGCCATATCGACGTGGATGTGATCGCGATGGAGTTCGTCGAAGAAGCGAGTGACGACCACTGAGAATATGGCGTCGTCGAAGGCAGCTTGGGCGAGGGCGCGGAGGAATTGGCCTTCCTTGCCTGTCGGCGGCGAGGTTGGTTTGCCGAAGTGATCGAGGACGCTGATGCGTCGGCCGCTGACGAGTTTGAACTCGTAGAGGTCGATGGCGTTGGCGTAGCTGTGTTCGCTGACGAGTTTGAAGCGCGCCATGGGGCGGCAGTTGTAGGTGCCGCCTTGTTTGATGCTTTTGATGCGTTGGCCGAAGTGTTCTTGCGCGAGGCGCTGGGCGAGTTGTTCGAAGCGGGCGAGGCCGAGCGCGAGTTGGCAGGTCATGATGGGCGGCGGCTGAATTGCGATGTTTTCTGGGCCGCGTAGGTAGGTGACTGCTTGGGGTGCGCCGCAGGTGGTGCCGCGTTTTTCGAAAAGGGGGAGTTTGGCTTCTGCGAAGCGTACTTGGGCGCGGGTGAGGCGTTCGGCGCAGTCGGGGAGCGCGAGCGGCGGCGCGACTACTTCGTCGTCGGAGGGATCGAGGTTTGCCATGCCCGGATCGAATTCACGGGACGCTGGCGCGGCGGGACTGTTGTTGAGTGAAGGCGCTGCGGGCGCAGGAGCGGCTGCTGTGGTGGGCGGAGTCGTCGGAGTCGATGCAAGAGGTTGCGCGATGAAAGCGCTGGAAGGTGCTGCAACGGCGACGGCGCGTGGAGGCGGTGTGTCTTCGGGAGGTTGGCGTGACGCACAGCTGAAAGTCGTTGCCAAGAGGAAGCCGACGCTCGTTGCCTTCCACGCAGAACCCGCAAGCACGCTTGATATTAGCGCGCGGCGCGCTAGCGCTCAAAATGTGCCGGCGACGCCGAGTGAGTTGACGCCGATGAGTGGCGTGAGGCGGGGCGACGAAGGTGCAGTGCCGACGCGAGGCGAGCTGCCGCTGCTCAAAAGTAGGTAGGTTCCTGCCGCGACGCCAACCACACCGGTGATTAGGCTGACGGTGGCAGCGGTTTTGAACAAGCCATAGCGATCGATGTCTTGTTGGTATTCGTTTTTTTGGTCTTGGTTGAGCGGGACGCAGACGCCGCCGGGACAACGCTCGGCTAAATCGGAGCGTGTTCGCAATACCAGAGCGGAGGTTACTCCGCCGACTACCAAACCAACGCCACCCACCGTGAGCGCGACGTAGGCGATCGTGCGCTGTGCGCCGCCAGTCTCGAGGCGCGGCGGAGGTAGCTCGTCGACGACTTCGACTTCCACGGGTTCGGGCTCTTCGGGCGCACCTTCGGGCTTTGGATCGAGCTCGAGCTCGAGTGTTTCGTGTTGGCCTTCGGCGAGAGTGACTTTTTGTTCTTTGGAAGTGAAGCCACGCGCGCGCGCCGCGACCATGCGGGAACCGGGGTTGACTGCGCGCGGCACGCCGACGGCGGCGGACGGGACGCGACGGCCGTCGATGAAGACTGCCGGCTTTTTGGGCCCAGTCACGTTGATGGTGAGCCACGCGAGGCGAGGTTTGATCTGTTCGAGCTCGCGTTCCGCGTCGTGATAGGCCTTTTGCCACGACCAGGGTGTGTTGGGCGACACACCTTCACGCAGGACTAGCTCGTAGTGTTCGTAGGCTTCCACCAAGCGACCGAGGCCCGCCAAGGAACGGGCTAAATCTACGACCAGAGTTGGCGCGTGCACGAGTTTGTCGGCGCGCCGAAAGCGCTCCTCGGCGGTAGCGTAGTCTTTGCGCTGCAGGGCTTCATAGCCTTGCGCCGCGAGTTCGCGCGCCATCTGACGATCTGCTTCGGTCGGCTGAGCTAGGGCAATGGGCACGTGCGTGCCAAGCAGCGAAACGGCGAGTAACCAGGCGCTGGCTTTGTGCACGCTTCGCCGGAAGCCAGATTTTTTTCGCGAACGGAGGACGAACAAGCGCCTGACCCTACCTTGCTCCGCGGCGCGGGGGAAGCTTGGTACCGGGCTTGCGTATATTATCGGGAACGATGGCTCGGCAGTGGTGGAGAGTCTGGGTGCTGGCGGCGAGCGCGAGCCCATTGCTACTTGCAGTGTCTACGGCCAGAGCGATCGAATCACCGGAGCTTGCTCTCGAAGCTTCGGCACCTGCGACGCCCGCAGCTCTATCCGGAGTGCCCGATTCAGGAGCGGCCGGGCCAATTCCGCCGCATGCGCAGTCTCTCAAAATCGAGCCTACGCTGAGCGGCGAAGACCGTGAACGCGCGGCGCTGCTCACGTTGCACACGAGTGAGCTCGTGCGACGCGAGAGCATACCACTTTGGTTGAGTATCGGGTTCGTTGGTGTGGAGGCAGCGGGTACGGCTGCGCTGATGGCAACGTGGCGCGACGAGCCGCGCTGGTTGTTGCCGGTAACCTTCGGTTGGGGTCTCACCACGGTCGCATCGGCGACGTCGTTGTTCGGCAGCGAAGACTCACGACGACGTACCCTGGCTAGCGTCGGCTTCTTACCAGCTGCGAGCCTCGCGCTCGGTGCGGCGCTGGCAGTGCCGGACGAGCGCTTGCCGCGACTGAGTTCAGGCGCGTACGCTGCGGGTGCGTTGGCCACGAGCGTTCTGGCGTCGGTCAATGCCCTGCTCGAACACGGCGTGCCAATCGAAACGTTGCGCTCGAATTTGCAGGCTTTGAGCGATCCGAGTCAACGCGCGCGCCTGACTGCCGCGGAGCTGGCGCGTTACGAGCGCGACTTTTGGAGCAGGCAACGCGCCATTCCGCTCGGGATCACTTTCGCGCCGATGGCCATCGGAGGTCTGGTTGCGTTGTACCCGGCGTTCGACACCGATCGCACGCCGCGCGCGCGCTGGCTGGCGGTTGCGTTCGGCAGCGCAGGTCTGCTCAGCGGGCTCGCCGGCTTGCTGAGCGAACACCCGGTGGCCGCCTACCGATCCGATTTACGCCGCTTGCGCCTCACGCCGGTCTTCATCGGAAACGGCGTCGCGCTTTTCGGAACCTTCTGAGCTCAACGCACAATCGGCAAGCGCACACGTGTGTCGCGCACCGATGCCGTCGCGGGCGGAGTCATCGCCTTCGGCTTCGACAAACGCCCCTCGAGTAGGCGCGGCGAGAGATCGTAGGCGTAGCAGTTGCCGAGCGTGAGTGTGCACCAGCAACTTGCGCAGTCGTTCGGGCGCAGCACGCGCTCGAAGGCTCGGGCCACGCCGAGTTCGAACACGTTCGGAGCGGCGGGTCCGCGCCCGACGCGCCCGCATGGAAACATGCCGCCGTCGGGACCTATTGCGATTTCGACGCGGCCGCCGGCGCAAAACGGTACGGGCACCGGCTCGGGAAAATGCGCCAAGTGGTCGATGCAAACGTATTCGTTGCCGACGGGTGCACCTTCTGATTTCGCCGCGTGCAACGCCGCCATCGCACGGCGATAGGCGTCTACGTCCGGGGACTCTTGATCGGGCGCGTCGCTGGCTTCCATCAGGCTGCCAATGGCAGGCTGAAACAAGGCGCTCACGCCGAGTTCGCGCGCTAGGTCGAGGACGTGTTCGTAGGCGTGCACGTTGTGACGCGCGAGGGTCATGCGCAATGCCACGGTAACGCCCATGTCGAGCGCGCGCCGAACGCCAGTCAGAGCCTTATCGTAGGCTCCGGCGCCGCGACCTCGATCATGGATTTCGCGCGGGCCGTCGATGCTCACCTTGGCAACGTCGACGGCGCGCATGGCAGCTTCGCGCCGCGGAATCAGGATGCCGTTGGTGCTCAGCGACGTGCGCATGCCATGCTGCTTCGCGCGCTGGAGCGCTTGAGTGATGCCGCGATGAACGAGCGGCTCCCCACCGTCGAAGCAAACCGAAAGCGTGCCCGCACGAGCCAGCTCGTCGATGAGCCACACGAGCTGCGCCTCGCTCATTTCGGGTCCGTGATCACCGGCCTTGTCGCAGTAGCTACACTCCAAGTTGCAGCGATGCGAAGGCTCGATATTGACCCAAATCGGGCGGTGCTTGCCAAACGCGCGACTTTCGACGAGCCCCGCCGTGGCCTTCAACCAGCGAAGGCCACGGAACGCACTGCCCGAAACGAGCCGCATGCAATTCTACGGAGTGGTGGTGAAGCCGAGCGCCTGCGACACAGCTAAGAAGCTACTATCGTCGGCGCGATAGAACTCTGGCTCGGTGCGACCGCGACCGAAGCTGTCGATGAAGCCGCCGGGACGCGCGTAGGTGTCGACTGTGGTGCGGGCGCCGTGCACTTCGATTTGCCACCAATGCACCTCGTTTTTTACCAAGAAGAAGCCGCCGCCGACGTCGGGCAGGGTTAGGTTCTTGGCTGCCGTGACGATGTACATGCCTTGGTAGCGCACGTTGCTCTCCACGTGCAGCACCACAGGACCGTCGTAGCCCGCCCATTGGAACGACGTGGTGCCGTCGACACCGGTGCGGCCGCTGGCCGGCGCGACGCCGGTTGGTGGTGTCGGGATAGCGAGCGAAACGGCTGCGCCTGGCGTAGCTGGTTTATGCGCCACGGCGTAAGGCCCATACCAATCATCCGAACCTTCGGACGCAGCCACCATGAACTCCGCGCCCGTAACTTGCGGGACTAGGAAGTTGAAAGCTGCGGTCGTCGGAGTGACGCTCGCAAGGGGGATCACCGAGTTGTTCTGGAAACGCGCGTACAGGTAGTTGCTACGGCTCGCGCTCGTGGGGCTCGTAACGGTACCTGTGACGGTGGCCGTCGCCGAGATGTTCGCGGTGAGCGCGAAGGGAACATCGGGTGCCGTGTTCGCCGTGACGTTGATCGCCGAGGTGAGATAGCTGGTGTAGGCAGTTGGATATCCGTTGGTGTCCTTCTTCCAACTGAGGATGTGGTACGCGCCTGCCGTCGCCGTGGGTCCGTACCAGGCAAAGCCGCCGAGTGGCTGCAGCGCACCGGTGAAGCTGCGATGACTGGAGCCGTCCGCAGATCCGAACGCCAGAATATTGGTATTTCCGGCTGTAACACCAGTGGGCTGAAGTTTCGGATCCGCAGATTGGTCCTGCAGACCCCGATAAACTTGCAGCGTTGGATCGCGACGCGTGAGGCCCTGATAGATCCAGGCGTAGTTGCCCATACCGCCGCCGACGGGCGGACGCACCGTCATCACTACGTCGTAAGTGGCTGCGACGTTCGTGATACTGAACTTGCCCTGCGTGTTGGTCACCGTTGAGGCTGTGCCGATCGTGACGGGCACATTGGGCAACGGATGACCCCACATGTCGATGACGACGCCAGCCACAGTGCCTGGCCCGGTGTTGGTGCCGCCGGTGCCGCTACCTGCGGTGCCGCCTGCGTTCTTGCCACCAGTCGACGTGGTGCCGCCTGCGGTGGTTCCGCCGGTTGCGGCTCCGCCGGTGCCCACCGAAGTGCCGCCCTGCGCAGGAGCACCGGCGGCGCCACCATCGAATCCACCAGCGCCGCCTTCGATCCCTGGCGTGCCGCCGCTGCCGAGCGCGCCGCCGCTGGTTGCGCTAGTGCCTCCCGTACCGGGATTCGTGCCGGCGTTGCCAGCCATGGACTTGCTGCCGCCGTTGTTGCTCACTCCGCCAGACGAAGACCCGCCTTTGCCGGAGCTCGAACCAGCCATTCCCCCCGAGCCGCCCGCTTTCGGATTCGGTTCCTCATGCAACTTCTCGATCCCGACGATGCCGTTGCATGCCCACACCGCGAGCCCGCACAGCGCGAGGCTCCCCTGCGCCCGAAGGCGACGTACGCTACCCATCAAAACCTCCCTTTGACGACGATGTTGCCGAGCCCGACGCCGACGCTCGCTTGTTGTTCAGTCTTCGAGCCAGCGGTGAACCAAAGCACCGCGCCCGCAGCGAGCCCAACCGCACCGACGGCAAACCCAACCGTCGACAGAGTTCCGAACTTCTTTGCCTGATCGCCCTCATCGACCGCTTTCCCCGAGCAACCGTAGGGATAATCAGTGCAGCCTTTCTTGGCGTCGTCCCACTTCGAAGAGGCTTGCAAACCGTATACGGTGCCGACGGCGAGCCCAACGACGCCCACTGCACCGGTGACGACAGCGATGGTGCGCTGGGTCGAACCAGAACTCGAACTCGTGCCCGCATCGACGTTCACGCCGCCGCTGGTGCCGGGGCCAGTGTTGTCGACGACTGCTGTCAACGCCGGCACCAACACTTGAGCCTGCGTATTGTCCGCGTTGAGCTCGACGGTTTTGTACCACTTCTGGCGCCCGGGAGCGTTCGCCTCGATGACGTGCTTGCCCGGATCCACCGGGATCGATGTTCCGAGCTCGGCGCTGTCGACGACCGCGCCGTCGCGACGAATCTCAATGCCGGGTGTCGCGCTGGCTTCCGCGCTGAGTGCGATGGTCAAACGCGAAAGCTTGCTTTCCAGCGCCGCCGCGCGTTCACGCGCCAGAGCTTCACGCTCTTTCGAGTCCGCTGCGCGCGCCGCCGAGATCACTTCGCGAAATTCCGCCCACGCGCTCGCCGTGCGACCGACCTTTTCGTAACACTCCGCGAGATTCAACATGGTGCCAACACCCGGATCCAGGCGTTGACTCGCCTCGAACTTCGGGCAGGCATCCACGTAGCGCCCCGCCTCCATCAACTTGCGACCCTCGACGAACAACGCCTCGGCCGCCGCCTTGTCTCCACTCGACTGAGCCACCGCCAGAGAAGACACAAAAGGACTGGCCAGGGCCAAACCCATCAGTAACCACCGCATCTCGGCCCGATTAGCGTACCTAGGCGCGAAACACAATCGATCCGCTCGGGCTGCAGCGGCGGCGCGTAGGCAAGAACTTACCAATCCCTAGGATTTCCAGCCAGAAAGCGAAGGGGCGGCCCCCGGGGAAAGGCCGCCCCCTCTGTTCCTAGGATCTTCGGAGTTCGATCGTTTCTTTCAAGATAAGTCTCCGTGTGAGCGCGGGGCAGGCGCGCCAAGCGCTGCAGCACACAAAAATCACGTCCCACGGCGCGCTGTCATTCGACTCGCGCAAAAAGCGCTTTGTAACCAACACCGCCGCGATCGTCGCGCAACACAACCCAAAATCGCACGAGCTCGGTAGCACCCGGAGCAACCCAAACGTTGTCGCTGGATGATACGCTGGCTTCGGTCTCCGAGCGGCCGCTGCGGTCGTGTTCGAAAGTGCCGGCTGTCGCAAACCAAGACACGCGCATCGACTCGCGGCGATCGACTACGCTGCGTTGAATTGGGTCGAGGTACACGTAGGGTTCGGCGCCGGTGCAGCCGTGTGGAGTGCTGCAGTCCGCCGAGCACGCGTCGCGATCATCGTTGGGATCGCAGATGCCATCACCGCAGGTCCCGTCGACAGGGCAATCCGCCCAGCTTGCGCGCAGCGTGAGCCTCGCGCCCGCGCTCAGCAGCGTAGGTGCCGACTCGTCTTCGCTGAGAGCCTGAGCGCTACCGTCCGGATCGACGAGCACCGCTGCGATTTCCGGGTTCTCGTTGTCGCGATAACGCTTGCCGTACTCGAGCGCTTGCTCTTGCGTCGCGTTGCCGACTCCGCAAGCAATGCGGGTGAAGCCAGCCGAATACTCGGCTTCGCTTTGGGGCGCCCGCACACGCAAGGGCTGATAGTAACCACCGCTCGAATCTGGATCCGCTGGGCGCGCCGTGGGTTCACCAGCTTTCGGCGCGGGCGGACTCGGACCAAATACACGACAGCCATCCTTTGGCAGCGTGCCCGTGGCGGTCATGCCGTTACCGAGCGGAATCAACACGTCGGGCTCTGCTTCCGCAACCAGGCATTCGAGCGCGATCGAACCTGCCACGGCGATCGGCTTGCGTGCGAGGCACAGCGCCCAGTCGAGCGAAGCTGCGTCGACTTCGCCGCTGGGTGTGACGTACAGCGCGCGATAGTTGACGGTCTTGCCAGGTTGCGCTTCAGCGGGTTCGGAACGAATCGCAAGCACGCGCGGCGAGTCGACCAGCGCCGCTCCGCCTTCGATGTCGGGACGACACGCGAGCGAGGCTACGGAGAGCACCGCCGCGAGCGCAATTCTCGATGTCACCATGTGAGCTTGCCTCCGATGACGGGGAGAATGGGAAGCCCCGTGATGTAGGAGCGGCGCGTGTAGTCGAAGTTGTACACGATTTCTTCGGCGTTATCGTGCTTGGTCACGTTCTGCACGTCGAGGTAGAGCTCGAGTTCGCTCTTTTCGGCGAACTTGAAGCGCTTCGCGAAGCGCACGTCGAGCGCGTAGAAGGCGGGAATGCGAATCGAGTTGTGTGCCCCGAAGATGGGCACGAATGCGTCTACGCGTGTGTCGTAGCTGGCGATGGCGATAGGGGTACGCGGATAACCACTCGAGTAACGAAAGCGCGAACCCACTTCGAAGCCGCGCCCGAGATCGTACGAGCCGAGTGCGGTGAACACGAAGGTCTGATCGAAGTCGAACAGGCGCCACTGCCCGTCCGAGTCGGTGCGTTCAGAGCGGATGATGCTGGCGCTCATCCAACCGAAGAAGCGGTCGACTAAGTCGTAACGCAGCAAGAACTGAGTGCCGTACGCGCGCCCGCGACCGTTTTGAATCAGGGCTTGTGCACTCGACGGCGTCGGTAGAGGGCTGCGCACCACCAGACCGCTCGAGTTCGAGTAGAAGCTGGTCACCTCGAGCGAGAGCGGCTTCGAGATCCGAAACGCGCCGCCCGCCAAGTAGTGGCGCGCCGTAGCCGGGCCGAGCGTTGGATTTCCAAACACGGCGCTCAAGTCGTCGGGCAGCGGCGGCTGATGATAGATGCCGGCTGCGGCCTTGAAGGTGACGCGGTCGCTCGCTGCGAATCGAATCGCGATACGCGGATCGACCGCCATGTCTTCGCGAATGCCACCGATGGGCGGCACGTTGGCCTGCGTGGGAGTGAGGCGGCTCACGCGTACGAACTGCGGCTCGATGCGTAGGCCCGGCACGATGTGCAAGCGATCGGAGAAGGCCGAAAAGTCACCTTCGACGTACGGCGCGAGCCCTCCTACCGTCACCGTCCAGCTGTCGGCGTTGACTTGGTCGGCCGGCAGCTGCCCGAAGACGCGCAAGTCGCCTTCGCGCGCAGGCGTCGTGAGCGACCCCGCGCGAAACAACGAGCTCATCGAAACCTCGGCGTCGAGGCCGACGTTCACGGACAGGAACGTCGCCGGGCTCGTCGAGTACGCTGCTCGCAAGCCATACAGCGTCGAATTGGAGCGAAGCTCGGCCGGAACCGCGCCGAAGCGGCTCAAAATCTTGGAATGGTCGAAGCCAATGTACGGCGTCACCACCGCGGTGCCGCGCTCGTCCTCGTGGCGGTAGCGAAAGTAGGCGCGCGAAAAGCCGACGGCCTTCGATTCTGATTTGCTGTCGGCCGGGTCGAAGGTGGAGAGCGTGCGATTGATCTTGTCTTCCGAGAGCAACGTACCAATCTCGAGCGTTTGCCCTTCGCGTGGCGTGTAGCTGAGGCGCGCCTGCCCGTCCCAGTAGCGCGGGATCGGCACGAACTGGCCAACGTCTTCGCTGGTGACGCGCGAAAGCACCCAATCGAGGTGGCTTCTGCGAGCACCAACTGCCAAATGCCATTTGTCTGCGAGTCGTGCGCGAATGCTGGCGGACGCGTCGATGGCATCGAGCTGCATGCTGCCGTGGAAGCCCGGCTCTTCGAGCGGCTTCAGTCCAACGGTGACGAGGCCACCGATGCCACGCCCGTAGCTCGCACCGTAGCCGCCCGGTTGCAGCTCCACGCTGCGCACCAAATCCGAGTGCACCACCGAGCGATAGCCGCCTTCGTGATACAGCACGGGAACGCGCACGCCATCGACGTAGACGCGCGTGTCTTGCCCACTCGCGCCCCATACCACGAGCTGCCCAGAGCCCACCGTGGAGCGTGCAACCCCAGGCAGGTTCTCGACCACCTTGACCACGTCGCCGCCGGTGCCTGCGACACGCGCACCTTGATCGGAGCTCACTTCGGTCGCCGTTACTTTGCTGCCGAGCCGCGCTGCCACCACCACGATTTCGAAATCGGCGCGCTCTTCGCCGGGGAGGGCAACCGCGGTCACCTGCACTTCGTAATTGGCGTCGTAAGTCTTGCCGGCCTGGAAGGTCTCTTCGGTGCCGATCGGCGTGAAGGTCGGGCCCGATAGCGTCACCGGGTGATTGCCCGGCGGCACTTCGACGATCACGAAGCGCCCATCGTCGCCCGTGACTGCGCTCTCGCCGGTGTCGAGCTCGACGCGGACACCGGGCAACGGCTTGCCGTTCTGATCGTGCACGATGCCCGAGAAGCGCGCCTTGTCGTGCAAAGCAGGCTTGGGCGCGACGGGCTTCAGCTCGTACCGGTAGGTAATGCGCACTGGCGCCGGCGCACCGTCGATCTCAGCAGGCTCGAAGGTTAACTTCAGCGCGGCCGCGCGCGCCGCTTCGTCGTAAACGGGGTTGCCTGGCTCTGCCACTTCAGCTGCGCTCACCGAGCCGTCCGCGGCGATGCTCAGCTTCAGCACGACGGCGACCGGGCTTGTCAACACCACGTCCGGTGGCAGCTCCGGATCGACGAAGTGCAGCAGGCGCGGGGCTTTGGTGAGCTTCCCGGGAGCTTCCGCGGGTTTCGCAGCGTTGCCAGCAGGTTGGGCGCGAACGGGCGCCGCCGCTGCCAGGCAGGCAACGACCCAAAGGGTGTGAATTAGTCGATTCATTCTGAGCACGCGTCGACAGCGACGCGAAGAAGCAAGGCACGCACAGCGCGGTTTTTAGCGATCGGAATTCGATATGTGAGAGAACCTAATAACGGAATGCCAAAGTGAATTTGCTCGAAACCGGCTTGTTGCACAGTGTCGCCGGCCGAAACTCGATTTTCTTTGCCGCCTCGACGGCTGCTTCGTCGAGCCCGTAGCCGAGACCGCGCAGCACGCGCGCGTTCCTGACCACGCCTTTTTCATCGATTTCGAGCTCGAGCCGCACCACACCGCGCACGTTCGCGAGCGCTGCCGAAGCCGGATACTTCGGCTGTGCCTGCTTCAACAGGCGTGCCTTCACGAGCTCTTCGCTGCACGCCTCTTGCGAAACGCGCGCAACCAGAACTTTCGGCTTGGCTGGTTCGATTGGAGCTGGTGCGATGCGCTCTGTCGTCTTGGGCGCGATTTGCATGGGAATGCCGCCCACTGCAGAAGAGTCGAGCGCGATGCCGATATCCGTGAAGACCGGCGCTGCTGCCGCCTCTGCAGCCGCGGGCGTTGCGGCGGCGGCTTGCTGCGCGCGCTGTCCACCCGAGGAGCGCGCAGGGCGAGCACGTTGCGGCTCCTCGCGTTTGGCCGGCGGCTCTGCCTTCGGCGGCGGCTTCTTGTTTTCGGACATCGAGATGCCGATCACGTCGCGCAGCTTGTCCTTGGGAATCATGGCTATCGCGATCCCGAGCACGAGGTGTGCGCCGACACTCACGATGTAAACCGTCGAGCGGGCTTTGCGTCGAGCCATGTTTACCTCACCTCAATCGCGTTCGACGTTGATGGCGAACTTGGTGATGCCCTCGGACTTGGCGAGATCGATCACGTGGACGACGTCGCCGTGGTACGCCTCTTTGTCGGCGGTCACGACCAAGCTGGGATCTTTCTTCTCGCCCTTGGCCTTCTTGAGCTTGCCGATGAGGCCCGTCTCGTCGATTGGCTTCTGCTCGAACAAGTAGCGACCTTCTTTGGTGATGGTCACGGCCAGCGGCGACTGCGCAGGCTCATCCGAGTTGGCCGTCTTGGGCAGCTCCACCTTGAGGCTCTGCGAAACGATGTACACAGCCGAAACCATCATGATCACGAGGAGCACCAGCACCACGTCGACCATGGGCGTAACGTTGATGCCGACAATCGGCGCGCGACGCCCGCCACGCGCGGCAGTGGTACCAGCCATGACTCAGCCGTGCCCTTCCACCACGCTGAACGGTCGATGCGACACGCGCTCTTCGGCTTCGTCCGCCACGCGCTTGCTGCCGAACGGGTAGGCCTTCAGGAACGCGCTCACCTGCTTGGTGATCGCGATGGTGTTGCTCTCGATGTCGCCGATCTTCTTTTGGATGATGTTGTAGGCAACCACCGCGGGCAGCGCGACGAACAAGCCCACGCCCGTCGACACCAAGGCTTCGGCGATACCGCCCATCACCTGGTTCATCGAGGCCGCCGCTTGGCTGGTACCGAGTTGGTTGAAGGCGATGATGACGCCGATCACCGTACCGAGCAGACCGATGAAGGGAGCGTTGTTGCCCAGCGTGCCGAGCAAGTTGCTGCCGCGCTCGAGCTCCTGGCGCACCTTGATGAGCTCGCCTTCGACGCAATCGCCGAACGCCTCGGCACCGGCGTCCAGATAACGCAAGGCGGGCGCTAGAACCTCGGCCTCGAAAGACTTCTTCTTCGAAGTCTCGAGCAGCTGCTTGGCGCCCTCGCGATCGCCTTGAGTCAGGTGCTTGAGCAGGCCTTCCTCCAGATCGTCGGGATCTACATTGCGGCGCGAAAAGAACCACCAGCGCTCGATCATTGCGCCGATCGAAAACACCGACAGCGCAATCATGAGGTACATGACCCAGCTTGCGCCGAGGAGCGCCACCTTGAGTAGTTTCTCTACAACCACGTTTCGTCTCCTTGCTTGCGTCGCTAGTACGCACCTACGAATAGCCCTCGGCCCGAGCCGGGGTTCACTTGTGACTCGAGGAGCTCGCCCCCTCGCTGAAACACCATTTCCAAACGCTTGCCGCCGTCTTCGTCAGCCTGCGCCAACCAAACTTGCATGTTGAAGCGCACGACCGGCTGCTTGCAGCTGTCGTGCAGATTGGCAAAGAACAAGTAACCGCTCGGCGGCGCCTCGGACTGGAACACCAGGCTCTCGCGACGAGCGCCGTCGATCACGCAATTGGCGTTCGAGTCGTGATCGATGGTGCCGAGCACGCCCGCGTCGGTGCCCGCATCGGCATCCAGCGTGGAGCCGTGTTTGGGCGTGACCAACAAACCATCCGGCGTCAGCACTTGCAGGTCGAGATCCGCGTTCGTATCCCAACTGAGCGAGAACACCGCTTCCGGCGGAGGCACGCTGGCTTCGCAGGAATTCAGGTTGTCTGGCACACCGCTGCGCACGCACAGCTTCTGAATGAATTGCACGCCAGGGCGGTTGTTCTCGTCGAACGCAACCAGATGCAGTGGCCGAATCCCGCTCTTGATACCCAAATCGAAGTCGGCGACCAGACCGCTGTAACCCGAGGACGCCGAGCCCCACGTGAGCTCGCCGGTAATTGGATCCTGAGAGCGTGTTGGCACTACCCAGTAACCGCTGCCTACGCCTTCGAGCGCTATGCCCACCGATACCGCGTCCGCGCTGGCGCGCCCCGAAATGCTCTTCGAACCGCCCTGAGTCACGATCAGGCTGTTCAGATCGACGCCGGTGATGCTCGGGCCGTCCGACGGCTCGTTGCTCATTCCCGCCACGGGCACGACGCCGGGCAACGTGCCGCGATGAAACTGCACGTTGTTGCCGCGCATGCGGAACGGCTCGCTCGGCCCAATCACCGAGTTTTGCCCCTGACTGCAGCCAGCTGCGCCGAACGCCAACGTGGCGCCGATAACGATTACGAAGAGGCGCGCGCTCATAGATGCACCTGCAAGCGCAGAGTCCAGGCGTCGTTCTTCAAGTCGGTTGGCACACCTAGCGTGTCGCGCGCGAGGTGGTCGCGAATGATGTCGTACTGGAACAGCAAGCGCGCGCGGCCGGGGATGCTGAGACCAACCAACGGCGAATAGGTGCGCACCGTATTTTTGAGCGGGAGAATGCGCGACGCACGCTGCTCACTCGAATCCGCGTTGGGATCGTAATATTCGGCGCGAAACCCGATCATTCCGTATTCCGTTATGGGCTGGAGAACACCGACGTACCAGCCAAACTCGCGCAAATCGACGCCTGGCGGCGCAATCGGATCTGCCACGAAAAAGCCACGGTCCAGATTCTTTGCCGTCACCATTTCGGCATACAGCATCGTCTCTCCGAGTGGTGTTTTCACGTAGAGCTGAAGATCCCCACCTACGGCGAAGCGATCGAAAGACTTCGACGGTGTTTCGGCTTGTGCAGCCACGCCAATCAGCTCGCCGTTGTCGACCATGCCGTTGTCGTTCACGTCGCGCCAAGTGACGCTCGGCTTCGTCACGGAGGTGCCAGCGTGGAAGCCTCGCCCGGTCACCGCAGAAACACCGCCGCTGATACGCAACATCGGTAGAATTTGCGCGACGGCGCCCGCGCTCAAGGTGAAGTCCTTGTTGCGGTTGGGATCTTGCAGAGCGAACCCGCTCTTGGAGCCGAGCGGCTCGCCATTCGTCACTGCGAAGGCGTAGCGAAACGCCGAGATCGCGCCGGACAAGCGCGCTCCCACGTCAATCTCCGAAGGCCACAAGGCGCGCGAAAGCTGCGTGCGTTCCGTGAACCAACGTTGGCTCGACGATTCCGGTAACTCGAAGCCGAACGGCACCTTGAACATGCCCACTGTGAGCTGCGCCAGCGGCGGCTGCTTTTTCTCATTGCTGCCGCGATAGAAGAGCGAGGCTTCGGCGCGATAAAAGCCGATCGAAGGACCACTGTTGGTGTTGCCGTCGAGCTCGGCTTCGAGCGACGTGTATTCCCAGGCGCGCCTCAGCATCAGGCGAGCGCGTCGCACCAGAAAACGATTCTGGTTGAGCACGCCGCCGCCCTGACGCAGCTGATCTTCGGAGTCTTGATGCGACTGATACTCAGCCTGCAAGTAGCCGCCGATGTCGACGGCAGGAGCCGGTTTGTCTGCAGCCTTTTCTTTGCTCGCCTCGGCGGGGCGCGGCGCCTGATCGAGAGTGGGCGCGGGCACTGCGGTGACGGGTGCGCTCGCAGGCGCTTCGCTCTTGGGAGGCGCGGGCGCAGTAGCGGGTGCGGGCGCAGTTGTGGAAGCTGGCGGAGTTTCGGTCGAAGGCTTGGCGTCGCTCGGCGCGGGCTCGGCCGCTGCGGGGATCTCCGCGTCGTCGGCAGGCTCGTTCACTTGAGCCCAGGCCGGCGCGACACGCAGCAGAACGCCGGCGCTCGCCAGCACTACGCAATTCAGTAACGCAAACCTAACCACGATGTTTCAATTTCCCGGAAAGAGTAAGTCCGCCTCCGCGCTACTCCGCCCGCGCGCACGAACCCCAAAGCGAAATGGTTCGTGCGCGTGAGCGCGAGCGGCGCGGAACAGCGGTTGTTCGAGTTAAAGGAAGAGTGGCTCAGGGCAGCGGCGGCAATGTGCCGTTCGCGCCCAATTTGGGCAGCGCTGCCGTGAATTTGGTGCACTGCGCACCAGCTTCGCTGCAACGATTCAAGAACTGCTCGGAGTCCGTGGTCTTGGTGGGTACGCACGCGGCGTAGCACTCCGCGGTTGCGTCGTAGTGCGCAGTGGTGCACGGCTCCCCTTCGCTGGGAACGCCGCCGCCACCGCCGCTGCCACCTTCGGCAACGGGAGGCACGCCACCGCTGCCACCCTCCGAGGTGATGCCGCCAGTACCAGGCTGCTCACCGCCCATGCCGGTGGTGCCACCAGTCGTACCGCTCATGCCGCCGCTGGCTTTGCCACCGCTGCCGGTGGAGCCGCCGGTAGCGCCGGACTTGCCGCCGGTTACGCCACTGCCGCCGGAGCCGGGCGACGGGTTGTCATCATCATCACCGCAGCCTGCCCAAAACAGGGTCGCAAACGCGGCCACCGCGGTCATTACGTGAAGTTTGGTGGTGGTCATTTTCAGCGAACCTCGCAGAAGCCGTAGTTGCAGGCGGGATGAGTGGTCGGGCACGTGGCGCTCGTGGTGCACGGCGTGCAACCAGCTGGCGTCTTGTTGGTGGCGGCGGCCACGAACTTGCACTCACAGGAGTGAGGCGGCATGTAGCTCGAAAGCGGGCCGACCTCGCTGTCGCGTGACACGCGCATGGCACAGTCGGGAACCACACCCGTGGTCGCTTCCAGCGCGATGAGATCGAAGGCCGGCACGACCGCGCCAGTCAGATAGTCGATCACCTTCTTGGCGTTGACGTTTTTGGGAACGCCAGCCGTCGTCCGCGTGAGCATGTGCAGCGGACCCCACACCATGTAGTGACCATCGCGCGTGTTCTGCTTGTCGAACGAAGTTGCCGTCGAATCTGGCAAGTAGCCGCAGGTTTGACCGAAGTGCTGGTACGGCAGCGCGCGCAACGTGGTGCGGTTCTTGTCGACCACGTCGGTGGCGAGAATGCCAATCGCGAGATCCGCATCTGCCTGCGTGCCGGTGCTCTGAATCATGTTCAGCGCGTCGCGCACAGCGCCCGATCCGCTGAGTTGGTTGGCGGTGGGAGCGGCCCACTTCGCGGCCGGCACCTTGATCGCGGCGGCGAGCATCTGCTGGGTGCCGCTGCTGGCCGTGCGAATGAAGTACTTGGTTGGATCGCTCCAGGGCGTCTCTCCGTCCGCGCCGAGGCCAAACGTTAGATAAGCTGCCTCCGCACTGATTGCGCCCTGCGTCGACTTGAGCGGCACGGCGAAGGTCATCGACTGCACCGGCCCGAGGAAGTCCTTCACACCGCTCGGCAGCGTGGCGACGCCACAAGACGACGCAAACACGTCGGAAACGCCGATATCGATCACGACACCGGCGGTCGGCAGGTTGCAGCCACCGGCGACTTCCTTGCCATCAGCGCCCCACACGCTGGCGGTGCCTGTGATGAGCGTCGTCTCCGTCGCGAGCGCAGTCACGCCATCGCACGATCCCTTACTGATGTAGACGACGTTGATTTGATCGGCGCCAGCCAAACCGGCAAGCTCCGAGGCCACGGCCCCGAGGAACGGCTTCACGGCGGACGAGCCCGTAACGTAGACCGGGTTCGTTAGCGTGGAGCAGTCGGGCACGGCCTGCGCTGCTGCTTTCGAGGCAACCCCGAGTGGCACGAGCGAGGCGAGCAAACTCGCGAGCCTCATTCGATGAAGCGACTTCGTTGTCATCGCTGTTTCCTTTCAACACTTCGAGCAAAAGCGAAGCGCGGGTGCGTATCTAAGATTGAACGGCGTCACTCTGGCGACTGGTCCGTGATATTTGTGTGACGCGGATAACCCCGGAGTATTACTTAGACGCCTGGAGTTCGCGCATTTACAGCCATCCCGCGCGTTCGAGCCCACCCATCGTAACCGCCAGCGAGTGAAACGAGTCCGCTCGTTTGGTGACGATCGTGCAACCAATGTAGAGAACGTGTGTCGAAACGATGACCTCAACGCGGACAGCGGCATCTTCTCGAAGCGCGACGGACACTCGAAAGTCATTGACTCGAAGCGAAGCAAATGCCGACGCGCGCTCCACGAGACGCGCGAGCGGCCAATGCAAGTTGGTAATGCGACATGCGCGAGGAGCCACCTAACCTGGAGTGCGAACTCGATGGTTCCCCGAAGCACTCGCATGCGAGGTGCACATGGCACGCCCTGCCGAGCTCGCCGAATCGCGCGCCGAGCCGCGGTGAAGAAGAATGCCGAAAGCGCGCTTCTCCCACACGTTGGGGAGGGCTGCGCCCGCTAGGCGAGGAGCGGGTCTTCGAAAAAAGCGCAAGAAAATTCGCAACACTCCTCACTTTTGAGGAGTTGTGTGCGAAGCGGGATTGACAGGCGATTACGCCTAACGGCATGCTTCGCGATTAGCCGCGCGGGGTAAGCGCTTTGCGCGGCAAGAGGAAGGGAAAAACATGAGGTCGGGAACCGTCCTGGTTGTCGATGACGATATCCTTTTGGCCAGCACGCTCCTGCGCGCTCTCACTACGCTCGGCTGGCAGGTCGACGTAGCGCACAGCGGCGAAGCCGCGCTCGAGATGATGCGCGAGCAAATGTTCGACACGCTCGTGCTCGACCTGCTGATTCCGGACATGGACGGCTTCCAAGTCCTGGAACGACTTCACGAGTATCCGCCAGAGAAACGCCCGGCGACGATCCTCTTATCAGGACATCTCGACGTGCCCTCGACGGTCCGCGCGGTGCGAGCGGGCGCTTTCGATGTGTTGGAAAAACCAGTTTCCGGAGCTCTGCTGCACCAGCGGCTACTCGCAGCTCTGGCGGTGGGCGGCCGCCGGCACGCGCTGACGCCCAAAGAGGCCGAAACGCTCTCGCGCATCGGAGGCGAGAGCGCAGCCATGCACGCAATGTGCGACCAAGTGCGCAACGTCGCTCGCTTTCCGGATCTGGCGGTCACGCTCATCGGCGAGACGGGCACGGGCAAGGCTCTCGTAGCGCAAGCCATCCACCAGCTCAGTGAGACCGAAGGTGACTTCGTGCGCGTCGACTGCGCCGCCCTACCGGAGCAAATGTTCGAGCGTGAACTGTTCGGCGAGGACAACGCGAGCGGCAGCGATCCGGGTCCCAAGGGGCTCCTCGCGGCGGCGGCACGCGGCACCATCTTCTTCGACGAGATCGGAGAGATCCCGATGCCCGTGCAAGCCAAGCTCCTGCGCGCGCTCGAGTGCCGCACTTATCGTCGAGTCGGCGGTGGACGCGAAATCCCGCTCGAAACCCGCGTGCTTTCAGCCACGAGCCGGCGGCCCACCTCGAAGGACTCTCATATCGATCCCGATCTCTTCTTTCGCCTAGCCGGCTTCACCATCGTCATGCCGCCCCTTCGCGAACGCAAAGAAGACATCCCGCTGCTCGCACGCCGCTGCCTCCACGAATTCGCCGAACGCTATCCCGGAGTGCCCAAGGTCCTCGGCGAGCGCGCGCTGGAAGCTCTTCTCGCCTACGACTGGCCCGGCAACGTTCGCGAACTCAAATCGGTCGTTCAACAAGCGGCCGTGCTCGCCAAGTCGTCCACTCTCGAATACGACGCGCTCGAAACCGTGCTCGGCGAACGCCGCGCGGAGTCACCCAGCGTGAGCCCTGATTCGAGCGGCCAAACTTCGATGATCGCCCCCAAAATCAACCGCGACTCGTTGCCCGTGCTCCAACGCCGCGCCATCGAAGACGCCTGGCAAGCCTCTGGCCACAACCTCAGCGCCGCCGCGCGCAGCCTCGGCTTGCCGCGCACGACTCTGCGTGATCGCTTGAAGCGCTACGGTTTGCGCTAGCGGCAGCGAGCAGCGCGAACTCCAGATGCCGCTAACCCTGCAACACGCTCAGATCGAGCTGACCAAGGCGTTCAGGGTCCCGCAAGATGTCGATCTCGACGATCTTTCCGCCACGGACCGTGAAGGCCATCACAGCAAAGGGCTTTCCTTCGAGCATGCACAACGCGCCGGCGACGCCGTTGACGATCACCGGATGCCTGAGCAACCGCAGATGTGAGAAGGAGCTGGCTCCACGCGCGACTTCCTCAGCGCCGCGAATTTCGACTCCGGCCGGTTGCGGGCCGACGTCGCTGCGAAGCACCACCTCTCGATCGAGCACGGCGACCAGTCTTTGAAAGTCGCCGTCGTGCGCGGCCGCGAGAAAAGCGTCGACCACGCTGCGTTGAACTTCCATGTCCGCATCCGGTGTGGCGCTTCGAGCCTGAACGCGGCGCCGCGCGCGGCTCGCCAATTGGCGGGCGGCATCTGGAGTGCGCTGAACGATCGGCGCGATTTCGTCGAATGGCATGTCGAACACATCGTGCAAAACGAACGCGACACGTTCGGCGGGCGCGAGCGTTTCGAGCACGAAAAGCAAGGCTAAGCCAACGCTGTCGGCGAGCAGGGCTGCGTGCTCTGGGCTGGTTCCGTCGATCGGATCGATGAGCGGCTCGGGTGCGTGACTCTCGCTTCGCGTTTTGCGGGCGCGGAGCGTATTGAGCGAGATGCGTGCGACCACTGTCGTCAACCACGCACCCAGATTGTCGATGTCTTCGTCGGCGCTTCTGTTGAGCCGCAGCCAAGCTTCCTGCACGGCGTCCTCGGCCTCGCTGAGGGAGCCAAGCATGCGATACGCCACTGCCAATAAGCGGGGCCGCTGCTCCTCGAACTTTTCGGCCAGCCACTCGGGCTCCGCGTTGGCCATGTCCGCTGGGGCGCACTCTGTCATGAACCCAAGACCCGCGACACACCCCCGATGTGACACCTTCGGCGCGACCCGGGATTTTCACGCCCAACAGCATTCCAAACGGAACGTGTCACGTCCCTACCCCGCCGCGTGTCTCCGCTGTGCCTCGCCTCCCTCCGCGGGGCGCAACCATAACCTCGGAGACCCACGAGTCATGCAACCTCGGATGAAAAGCCCTGCCCTCACCCTACCCGGGGTGAGAGACGCCATTCTAACCATCGCCAAGACCACGGAGACTTGCGGCGTACCTCGAGCGACTCTCGAGCTCGTCCAGGTTCGTGTTGGCCAAATCAATGGCTGCAGTGTCTGCGTCGACATGCACTGCCGCGCTCTCAGAAAGCTCGGCGAAAGCGACGCGCGGATCTTCTCTCTCGCCGTTTGGCGCGAGACCCCTTACTACACCGAAGCGGAGCGCGCGGCGCTGGCGCTGGCCGAGGCCGCAACCAGGCTCAGCGACCGCTGCGATGCGGTGCCGGACGAGATCTGGAAGGAAGCGTCTGCGCAGTTCTCCGAACAAGCACTGGGCGCTCTCCTGACCGCGATTGCCGTGGCGAATCTCTGGAATCGCCTGAATGTGCCCACGAGGCAAGTGACTGGGGACTGGATCGCGCAATACATCTGAGCGCTTCCCGGCCGGACACCACTGCCGCATCGAGAACCGAGCTGCTCCAGTCGCGGCTCGGTTCTCGGATCCTCTCGACAACGCTGATCTAGCTGGCGTATGCGTCGGCGGGTCGGAATGGCAGAAGGTGCGGTTCGGAGGCTAGCCACGAAATGAATGGGCGGTGTCGGCGCGCGGGTCTCGCGAGCGGGTTGGTGGGGTGTTTGTTAGCAAGAGCCGTTTCGGCACAGATGTCATCGCCGACTGCGTTCGAACACGAGGTCATCGTGCGAGGCACATCTCCCGAGGAGCGCGAGCGAGAGCGCGCGTTCAAGGCCTCGCTGCCGGCGACGGTGGTAACTCAGGAGCGCATTCGCGATGAAGCGCCAACCTCGGCCGCGGACGGCTTACGTCTGACGGCGCCGTCGCTCTCGATTCAGCAAACAACGCCTGGGCAGGGCACGATCTACGTACGTGGGTTGTCGGGGCGCGCGGTGGTCTACGCGCTCGACGGGGTGCGCTTGAACATGGCGTTCTTTCGCGCGGGAAACAACGACTACCTGGGGCTGATCGATCCGTACGCGCTAAGCTCGGCGATCGTGGTGCCGGGGGCCAGCTCGGTCGAGTACGGCAGCGATGCTTTGGGAGGCGCGGTGCTCGGCAATACGGAGACGCCGAGCTTCAGCGAGGAGTCGCGTTGGCGCTTGCAAGCTTTTCAGAGCTTCTCTTCGAACCCGATTGGTACGGCGTCACGCGTTTCCGCCGCCCATGAAAGCAAGCGCACGGCAGCAAGTATTGGCTTCACGTACTACCAGGCGGGAGCAATTCGCCCGGGCGAAGGTATGAAGAGCCCTGATCCGAGCACGTACATCGGGCTCGAGCGCGACGCGGGTCAAACGTATCAGCCTGTCCTGGATCGGCGTCAGCTCGGTAGCGAGTTCGAGTTCTACTCTACCGATGGCAACTTGCGGCAGCGCTTGGGTCGTGGCCTGTCGCTGCTCGTCAAGGCGCAATACTCGGTCAGGCCAGAGCTAGTTCGTTACGACCAGGTGACCCCTCGCTTCAAGCTGGACCTGCCGGCACGTGCGGAACGTAGCTTGAAACCAATGTCTCGCGCCATGCTCTCCGCGACGCTCGAACACCGCCGAGCGAGCTCAATTTACGACTCGGCGGAGGTGCAACTCGCGTGGCAGCGGATCTTCGAGCGGCGTGTGGATCGCAGGTTCCGAGAGGAGTGCATCGAACCGTTGGAAAATCCTCCGGTCGATCCCGAGATGTGCGCGGGAAAGCTGCGACTCCTAGCCGACGGCTCGCGCAGCTTCGAAGACAATGCCTCGAACGCGTTTACTCTCCGTGCCGAAGCGCGCAAGGCCAACGAGTCCAAAAGCGTCAGCGTAATTGCCGGTATCGATCTGCACCATGACGTCGTGAGCAGCCGAGCCGAAAGCCTCGACTTTGTGAGTGGCACGAGGACCGCAGGGCAAGCGCGATATCCGGATGGTTCCACCGTTTCGGAAGCCGCGCTGTTCTCTCACCTGCGCCTGCGATTGTTTCCGAATTTGCACGTCTTCGCTGGAGCGCGCGGCAGCGTATTCATGATCGATATGAAAGGGCGCACCGGCGCGACGCCGAGCGAGCCATTCGAACGACGTGTCGCCGATGTGGTGGGTTCCGTGGGAGCGCATTGGGAATTCGCTCCGGGCGCCGCCTGGGTCGCGAACGCGGCACGCGGCGTGCGCGCTCCCAACGTAGAAGACTTTGCCGCGCTAGGAACCCGCGCCCAGGGCCGCTTTCAAGTTCCGAACCCGGACGTAAAACCCGAACACAGCTACACCGGTGACACCGGCATCAAACTCTCCAACGGTGTCAATCGAGCACACGCCGTCGTTTTCTACACACGTTACGACGATGCCATCGCGCTCGCCCCCACAACCGTCGGTGGCCAACGCTTCACCGCCAAAGGCGACGAGTACTACCATAGCGTCAACGCCTCATCGCTCGACCTCTTCGGCGCCGAAGCGAGCTTCGACGTCGCATTGACCTCCAACGTTGCCACCTTCGCTCGCGCACTCGTCATGCGCGGCACACAAAAGAACCCGGCCGAAACTGGCCTTCCCGCCGAAACGCCCGCCGATCGCATTCCACCCGCACAAGGCGAGCTCGGCGTCCGCTATCTCCCTCTACCCTCCCTCGAACTCTCCGCGTTCGTCGTCACACGCGCCGCACAACGCCGCCTCAACGACCCCATCAACCTAGAGGACAATCGCATCCCCGTCGGCGGCACTCCGGGCTACACCACTTATCACGCGCGCGCCAAATACCGAGCAGCCACCGGCACCACATTCCGGCTCGCCTTCGACAACATCAGCAATCGCTTGGCACTCGATCACGGCAGCGGCTTCTACCGCGCAGGCTTCTCCGTCACCGCCAGCCTCGAGCTTGGGTTGGATCGAAGCCCGACGCTCAACTGAATCGCCCATACGTTGAGCCGGGATCGGGTGTTCGGAGCGGCATCGACCGACCCGCCCGCAAACTTTTGGGTGTGAGCGTCGATTTTTGGCAATTGGCTGCCTGCGTGACCGACACCGACGCATGGAGAGCAATCTGTCCCTTCAGATCGAGCACACACCTTGCGGAGCCCGACCATGAGAGCGAAGCAAGGATGGCGGTGGTTACCCTTCCAAGGTGAAGTGAGTGAGCTCGTAATCGTCGGAAACGGCAAAGATTGTACGCTTCGAGTCCGGGTGCCCGACGGGCGCGGCTTCGGGATCCCAATCAGCTCGTATGGAGACGGCGTGATAATCAACTGCTGCGATGGCGTCGTAGTCTCCACCACCGGCCCTGACGACGTTTCGCTGATGATTCGATACACGCCACAGCCGGGCTGGAGGATGAGCGTTGCACGTGCTCGCGTGAACTACTTGGGGTCGGATGAGGACTGGGCGGGAGACTGCGCCGTTTGGCAGCACATGACACGGGACCCACTGCCGCCAGAAAGTTGGTGGGCGATCGGCGACCTAGAAATCGACCTCACGGCTTGGCGTGATCCTTTGCCATACGCTGGCAGACACAAGCCGGCGGCAGCGATGGCGGAGCGCCTCAGCGAGGCGAGTCGACAATCAATCGAGGTAGCAAGCGATCGGACCGCTCAGCGACACGAATGAGCTTGGGCTGATGGCGAGTACGTTCGTCGCGACGCCGCAGGTGTCGATGCTCGCTGCGATCAAGCCCGACAGGCCCCCACGTCCAACGCGGCACATCTCGCTCGAGCTTTCGACGGGCACGTACACCGCGCCGTTGTCGTCAACTGCTCGCTTCGGACGGCCCTGACCTGGTTCGATGGCCAGCAGACGGGGGACTTGCTGGCATTGCGCCTTGGCGCCGCTAACCACCTCCAACGACAACCACGTTCCAGATTCTGCCAGTCCAAAGATCGTGTCGCCCCAGGCCTCGAGCGACAGGATTACCTCGCTGGCAAACGGTCGCGAAGACCACACGCCGTTTCGCGCGATGAACAAGCGCCCGTCGGAGCTAACCGCTACAGAAGGCAAACCGGCGCCGATCGCGACGATTTCTCCGACTTCGCTTGCCGAAAGCTCCGTCGTCCACATTCCTGAGTCGAGGCAGAACAACCCTTCGCCGAACGCACAAAGTCTCGTCGTGAGGGCTTCGCTTGCCATAACGCGAAGGCCGTGCACGCGAACGCCGATTGGAAGGTCGTAGCCAACGGGATGCACATTCGCTTCACCGACTGCCGCGCCCCACAGAGCACATTGTGCCTCGTCGCAAGCAAGCGCGACCACCCGCAAGTTCAACCTCGAGTGCTGGCCAGCCGACACCGCATGAAGTCGCCAGGCGCCGGAACGCGACGACGTGTCGACCCCGAGTACATCAACCGCAGTAGTACCGGCTATCGTGGGGCTCGCCCATGGATCGCGAACCACGACGACATTTTGAACTGAACTCGTGCCGTGTTCGACAAGGACAGCCCAGCCGCCGAGGGCAGTAAAACGCGCGTCGCTACCGAAGCTGGCAGCGTTCGCAAGCTCGATGCTTTCCCAAACCTTCCTAGTGCCTTGCACGTCGGAGCACAGTCGCGCAGATGCCGTGTCGAAGCAGGCCGGGGCGATCGAACTGGAGCTTCCACCACTTGCCGCGGTCGTTCCGATCATGCCGGCCATTCCCCCGCCGCCGGGCGCTCCGGCGCTGCCCGCACTACCGGCGCTGCCCGCACTACCGGCGCTGCCCACGCTGCCACCGCGGAGCGCGTCGCCGACGTTGGAGCCGTCGCTGCGAGCCTGTCCGCACGCGCTGAGGATGCAGAGGGCCAGCAATCGCGCGCTCCCCGCCTTCAGCCGCTTCGTTTCCATGAGGACGTCCCGAGCCAATTCTCCGTGCCACCTAGGCTACTCGATCTCGACGAGCATGTGGTGCAACGTCCGTTGTCCCGACGCCGGACATGCGTTCGAAGCGCCGATCGAATCGTTTGCATCGACCGCTGACCCACATGGGCTGAGGATTGATCGCATCTTTCAGGCAAATTGACGCGCGATGATCCAGCCGACGCGAAGGATGAGGAGAGTTTCGTATCCTGCTGCAAGGGTTTGCCAGCCTGGCGCTCCATTGTTGCGAATGTGGCCGCCGAGGCGGGCGAGCAGGAGATAGGCTTGCTCTAAGGTTTTGGGCCAAGGCGTGGGGCGGCGCTGTGCTCTAACGAGTAGATTTAGATCGATTTCGTCGAATCCTTCATCGGGCGGAGCATTGGCAGCTTGTCGATGAAGAGCACGCAAGAGCAAGAGTCTGCAGGCGACGGGAGCAAGGAGAGCCAACACTTTCTTCAATGCACTGAAGGATTCGACTTGTCGCTTTTCCAATGAGCAGCCCGTTTCCAGCGCTTTGAAGTATTCCTCGATGAGCCAGCGCTTGCGATAGAGGTCAACCACCCGCTCGAGCGCACCTGGGCGCTCGATATCCTCGTTGGTCAGCAGCACCCACTCGATGCGATCTTGTCCCCGCGGTGGTTCGGGCTCCCAAACGCGGACAACGTTGACAGCCAGTTCTACGCCGCTGCTGGGTGTTGACGAGCGGGGGCGAAGCCGGACGCGCATCCCTGACATCGCAACGCGCGCCTCGCGTGCATTGCGTTGCGGATGGCTGCGACGCGAGCGCGGACCTCGCAGTCGCTCAACGTAGCGTCGTTCTCCAAGCTCAATCGTACGGAAAACACTGGGGCTGAGCGTCTCGATGACCCCGTGGAGATTGCCGCGAACGTCGTCGCTTTCAACGATACGTTGCAGGTGTCCAGCGCGGATCACAAACCGCGATTCAGCTTCCCGCATCGCTTCCAACAATTCGAAGAAGTCCCCCTCTGCGTCGATGATATGAATCGCCGAGCAGTGCTCATCGACCGCTGCGACTGAGCGCAGCCATCGCGCCGTCATCTTCTCGTCGGACAGTCGCTTTGGTTTGCTTGCTCGGGTCCCGGTACGAACAAGTGTTTCCAAGTAGCCGAGCCCAAGCGGCATTCCCTCGAGCGTTGTTACCAGCGCTACATGATGAATCGATGAAACCCTTCCAGATCCGCATCCGATCCCATCGCACGAGGAAACCCGCTTGCAGGATCCCTCTCCAAAGGGCGAACGATTCGGACTAGTCGACTTCCGAGACGGTCGTCTCCGAGCTCTGCACCTTCGAACTCGTCGCTCACCGGACCCAAACTGAGTGCCTGCATCGAGATCCTTCGATCACTTTGCAGCTCTTTTCTCAAGCAAAATGTGATTGATCCTCAGCCCACACATGGGGCTGGGGATTCGTCACATTTTCGAACCCTCGGGGCGGCCTGCGAATCTGCGGCGCGAAATCGTTCCAGTCACGTGAGCTTCGCAGCGGGCTCGCGCGACTTGTCGCCTATCGCGTCCTTTCAATCAGACGTTCCACCATCCGGCACCTGAACGGAGCCGACAAACTTCCCTGACATTGGGGGCCGATCCGTTTTGTTACCTAGGTACCGGTCTGCACCCAGCGGCATCCAACACGTTTCGCCCGTGACGGTTCCGGAAAATCTGCCGCATCCCGTTCCGGAAAGTCTGCTGCTCAGTCCGATCACGCGACAACTATTACCCATGTTCCCGATCCGTTTTGTTACCTATGTACTCGGATTAGACTGCGCTTTTCACTTGACGCGGTTTGGCCGTGTGCGCGCTGCGCGAAAGAGAGTGCGCGCGAACTGCAGCGCTTGTTTGCGCGAGGTTGAACGGTGAACGCGTTTGGAGCGGGAAAACGCTTTGAACGTGTGAAGTGCGCCGCAGACGCTTCCTGGCGCGAATGCGGAGCTCGAAATTTCGCATGTTAGAGTCCGTTCATTTTCGAGAGTTGGTGGTTCTCTGATTGCGGCGCGCTGAACGCGCGATTGCGCGTGGAGGTTGTCATGGGTTTGGCATTGTTGGTGAGCGATGTTCGGCGGGTGGGCGAGTATCAACGAGGCAACTCGGGCAAGAGCGGATGGGAGTCGGTCCATGACCGTGTCGTGTCGTTTGCAAAGCGGCGCGCAGGGCTTGAATGGGAAGAAGGCCGGCTGCTTTGTGAAGCGTTGCGTGCAGGTGTGCACCGGCGCCTCGGATTTGCGAGCTTCTACGAATATGTCGAGCGCCTTTTTGGGTACAACGGGCGGCTGGTGAAAGAGAAATTGCGCGTCGCTCAAGCACTCGAGCCGTTGCCCGAGATGAGCGATGCGCTGCGCACCGGTGAGCTGACTTGGTCAGCCGTGCGCGAGCTGACGCGCGTGGCGACGGCCGAGACGGAGCGCGCGTGGTTAGACGCCGCGCGGGGTCAGACGGTGCGGCAGGTGGAAGAGTTAGTCTCCGGTCGTGCGCCGGGCGATTTGCCCAGCGACGCGGCAGATCCGGCGTTGCGGCTGTATGAGCTTCGACACCAGGTCCACGGTGAGACGCGGGCATCGTGGCTCGAAGCGGTGGCGAAGCTTCGGCGGGATGCGGGCGAGGCGCTCGATGATGACGCGCTGTTTCTATTGGTGGCGCGGCGCATCCTCGCGGATGAAGGTGAGGCAAAGAGCGACGCGGGGCGTGCCAGCTACCAGGTACAGGTGACGACGTGCAAGAGCTGCGGGCGCAGCGAGCAGATTGGCAACGGTGAACGTCACGCCCTTGCTCCCGAGGTCGCGGAGATGACTCGCTGTGATGCGCAGGTCATTCCGGATGCTGCTTCAACCCATGCTGCCGCAACCCATGTGGGGCGCCACGTGAGTCAACGAGCGTCACAAACGATACCCCCGGCGGTTCGCAGACAAGTCATGCGGCGCGACAACGGACGCTGCGTCGTGAAAGGCTGCAAGCATGCAACTTTCGTTGATGCGCATCATTTGAAACTTCGCAGCGAAGGCGGCCGGCACGAACCCGACAATCTCGTGTGCTTGTGCGCCGCACATCATCGCGCAGTTCACCAAGGCCGTTTGATCATCGAGGGGCAGCCGTCCACGGGGCTGACGTTCAAGCATGCCGATGGAACGCCGTATGGCGGCGCGCTGCTGGTTGGAGCGGCAGACCGAAATGCGCAGGTATTCGCCGCGCTCCGGGGAATGGGCTTCAAAGAGCGCGAGTGCCGAACGGCGTTGGATCGTTGCGCGGCGACGATTGCTCCGAACGCGACTCGCGAGGCAATGTTGCGCGCGGCGCTCCAGGTGCTCATGACCTAGCACCGGCTCGTCTATTCGAACGACGAGGGGCCCAGCCTCGACGAGATGTGATGAGTCCTTCGCCCACGTCTGTGAAGGATTATTCGGTTGACGCGGACCGCCGAAAGAAGGCGCGCTCGATCACACGAATCCGCGGGGCTTTGGGTGAACAGCATTCACTAACTGAAGCGCTGCAACCCGGTCGAAGCATTGCAGTACGCAAGGGAACGCCGCGGTGACACCAAAGGGCAGAGTGCGCGAAAAGCTTCTGCGGATTCGGCGCAAATAAAATGGTGACTTGACAGGATTTCCTGCGGAAGCCGAAGAGTTCGCGGATCTCGAAATGACTGCGGGGGATTGTTGGCGCGAAACGTAGTTTTGTTTTTGCAATCGTGATCGTGGGTTCGTAATCTGAGTTGGTAGTCTGAGTTGGCTGCGTCGAGAGAGCGCCGTTTGGTGCTTCGGGCGGCTTTTTTGGAGAGAGCTGATGCTGGATCTCCGCTCACCTGGGTCGTGGTGTTCGCTCGGAACACTGGTTTTTGCGCTTTCTGTGGTGGCATCGCTGCCGGCGCTTTCGGCGTGTAGCGCGGAAATTTTGGATAGTTCAGGGCCGCGCGCAGATGGGGCGGGCGGGGATTCGCCGAGCGGGAGTGCGGGTGCCGGTGGGAGCTCGAAGGCGAATGGTTCGAGCGGAGGTGGGAGTAATTCGACGGGTGGGTCGAGTACGGGAAGTGGCGGCACGGCGAGCAGTACGGGAGGTGGTGGGGCACCGGATACGTGTGTGAATGCTTCGGCGAATGTTGGGGCCAGTATTTTGCGGCGTTTGTCGAGTACTGAGTACCAGCTGACGCTGCAGGATTTGTTTCAGTTGGCGAATCCACCAAGCGTGGAAGGTTTGCCGGCAGATACGGAGAAGGACGGCTTCAAAGTTTTCGCGGCGGTGCAGACGGTGTCAGCGGCGCACTTGCGCGGCTATTTGGCGAAGGCGCAGGAGTTGGCGGCAGCGCTGATGACGGACACAGCGCGGCGAAGCAAGGTGCTTGGATGTGAGCCGAGCGCGACGGATTGTTTGCGCAACTTCGTGACGCGCTTTGGCCGGCTCGCGTATCGGCGGGCGCTGACGCAAGCGGAGGTGGACGGGCTGGTCACGCGCGCGGAGCGGGATGCGCTGGATGTAAACGATCGTTTTCAGTTCGCGATCGAGGTGATGCTGACGGCGCCGGACTTCTTGTACCGAGCAGAGCTGGGAAGCACTCCGGAAGGGCTTGCAACGTTGAGTGGGACGGAGCTGGCGGCGAAGTTGTCGTTTGCGGTATGGGGGCGGGCGCCGAGCGCAGAGTTGTTGGATCAAGCCGAGCAGGGCGCGCTGTCGACGGCGGAGGGGTTGTCGCAGGCGGTTGGTCGCCTGCTTGGTGATGCGCGCGCGCAGGGTTTCTACGCTGGTTTTTTCCGGCAATGGCTGGGTTACGAGGCGGTGCGGGCTCCGACGACGCCGGTGACAGGGTGGAACGACGCGCTGCTGCCGGCAATGCAGGCGGAGACGGACGCTCTGGTGAAGGAGTACGCCTGGGGTGGTCTCAACTTTTTGGATGCACTCACGACGAGTCGCACGCACGTGAGTCGCGAGCTCGCAACGTTCTATGGGCTACCGGCGCCCGCGGCGGATGGAACGCTGAGTATTCCGAGCGATCATGTGCGCGCCAACACGGGCTTGCTCACGCACGCGAGTCTTTTGGGAGCCAAGTCGGACGGCGACTTGATTGCGCTGCGCGGCGATTGGTTGCGTGAGACGTTCTTGTGCCGTCACATGCAAGTGCCGGCGTCGGTAGCAGAACAGCTGGGTGAGATTTTGGTTGGGTTGACTCGCGTTCAGATCGTAAAGGAGCGCAACACACGGCAGGAGTGCGTGGGCTGCCATTCGATCATTGATCCAATTGGAGTGGGGCTTGCCAAGTTCGATCGCGCAGGTCGCTATGACGAGAGTCTCGATATTACCGAGTTTGGGATCACGCCTGCTTTGCCGGACGCGCCGAACCCCAATTTCAATTCGGTAGCCGAGCTTGCGGCCAAGCTGCGCGCGATGCCAGAAGTGTCAGCTTGCCTGACGACTCGCGCGTTCTTGTACGTGAACGGACGCGAACCCGAAGAGTCTGACCGCTGCACGACGCAAGCGGCTGAAAAGAGCTTCTCGAGCCAAGCCAGCAGCTTCCCAAGCTTACTGCGCGGCCTGCTCGAAGCGCCTTCTTTCCGGCTGCGCCGCAGCCAGTGAACGAACCTGGAGTCACTGACATGGCGTTTTCTCTCTCTCGACGAACCCTGCTGCGCGGCGCTGGCGCGTGCTTGGCGCTGCCTTTGCTCGAGGCGATGCACCCCGAACGTGCATCCGCTCAGAGCATGACGCCGAAGCGCTTCATCGCGTTCTTCTACCCGAACGGTACCGATCCGAGGAAGTGGAACCCGGCAGCCGGCGCGCTCTCTGCCACGAACCTGCCCGAGTGTTTGAAGGACTTGGCCGGTTTCTCGGCAGAAGGCATCTGGCCCGCAGGGGATGCGACGTTTCAAGACATCACGGTGGTCACCGGGATCGATCATTCGGGTGTCTGCGTGGACATCCACATGCCTTCGATGTCGCTATCGGCGCACAAGGGTGTTGCGAATACCTACACGCCGCCGCAACCGACGCTGGACCAATACTTGGCTGAGCGCCTGCAAGGCACCACGCCTTATCGCAACTTGGCCTTGGCAGCGACGGGCAGCACCGATATTGGCCAGGGCAATATTTCGTTCCGCGCGGGCGGACAAGTCGAGACAGTAACGCGCACCCCCAAGCAGCTGTTCGATACGCTGTTCAAGGGCATGACTACGACGACCGATCCCAATGCGGAACGGCGACGCAAGCGCAACGCGAGCGTGCTCGATGCCATCAAAGAAGACCACGCGCGGCTCAATGCCCGGCTCGGCCGCGCCGACCAGCAGCGGATCGCGCAGTATCTGGAAGCGGTTGCCGAGCTCGAAAAGCAAGTCAATGCGCCTGCCACGGGCACCAGCTGCACTGCACCGACCGCGCCTGCCACGGGCGGCGATTGGCACAGCAAGAGCAAGCTATTCATCGATTTGCTGGTGCTGGCGATGACCTGCGATCTCACCCGCGTGATCACGTTGCAGTACAGCGATAGCTGGGGCGTCAATTACTCCGGTTACACCATCGGCAGCGGAAAAGAAGGGCTCGGCACTTGGAGCGATCACTTCATCTCCCATAAGCTGGACGACACCGATCGCGCCACGGATCTGGATGGTCTGGATCGCGCCGAGGCTCAGCGCATTGCCGACTTGCGTGTGGTGAATACATCGCGCTTCAAGGTGCGGCGCTTCGCGTACCTCGTAAATGCCTTGAAGAACGTGAAGACGCCCAACGGAACTCTGCTAGACGAATCGCTCGTGATGTACGTCTCCGAGAACGGCGACGGTGACAGCCACGCCCGCAAGAACATGCCGATTCTGTTGGCTGGACACGCAGGCGGATTTCAAACCGGTCGTGCCGTTGCGGCGACGAACCAGGTTACCGGCGCGCTCCACGCCTCCATCATTCAACGGCTCGGTTTCGAAGCCGCAAGCTACGGCACTCCCGCTGGCAAGCCGATCGCGGATCTTTAGTAGCGACGTGCGTTTGGGCAATATCGCGCGGCGTTGTGACGACGCTCCCCCACGTGGGTACGACGTAGACTTGGCACTGTCGCGCCGTGACGTGGGTGCAGTTCAAAGCCCAAAAGCGCTGGCGAGTTCGCGGCGACGGCCTCCCTCCGCGGCGCGCGCAGGCCGAAGGCCGAGCACGACGCTTGGGGGAGGAGGAACTGAGGATTCATCACATCTCGTGGAGGCTGGGCGCTCCTGTCGCTCGAATGGACGAAGGCCGGTGCTAGGCCGTGAGCACCCGGAGCGCCACGCGCAACATTTCCTCCCGAGTCGCGCTGGGAGCAA
>JBMOMJ010000042.1:0-13459 GCA_049324695.1 Myxococcota bacterium | reverse complement strand
AATCCTTGCTCCTGATGCAGGCTGGCTGGACTGCAGCCATGGCCTCGTCGAGATCCGATCAATGATAAGGGCAGGAAGCGCGCAGCCGCGAAGCGGCGAGCACTGCACGGTGCGGGGCAACTCCACCTAAATGCCGTGCTCGCGCGCGCCACTCTCGTTCGCGCCCTACGGCCAGCGCGCGCTGCGGGGCAACACCAGTCAAATGCCGTGCCGCGCGCGCCACTCTCGTTCGCGCCTTACAGCCAGCGCGCGCTGCGCGCGTCATCGGGAAGACCCACATCGCGCAGGTCATCAACCCCCCCCCCGCGCGAACCGAGAGCGCTTTTACCCACGTGGGCTCGAAACGAATTTAAAGGCAATCGATCACGCGCGCGAAGCGTTCACCGCGCGCGAAGGGTCACGCCGCGGGGAGCCACGCCGGGGACGTCACGCCGCGGACGGCGAATTGAGTTGGTGAAGGAGAATGGAGTTGCCTTCGGAGTCGGCGCAGACGGCCATGCGGCAGTGTGGGCCGTGGATGAGATCGCTGCGGAAGGTGACGCCTTTGGATTTGAGATCGGGGATGAGGCGATCGAGATCTTCAACTTCGAGCGCGATGGTGGCGCCGCCGGGTGAGCCACCTGTGGTGTTGGTGATGGCGAGGCAACCGCCACCCGGGAGGTCGTATTCGATCCAGTATTTGCCCTCTCGGCCACCGGCGAGGCCAGGTTTTAGGCCGAGAGTTTCTTCGTAGAATTTGCGTGCGCGGGCGACGTCGCTGATGGGGTACATGGTGAAGGCGACTTTTTTGAACATCAGGGTGTCTCGCTGGTTGGGGTGGTGGAAAGCTGAGCCAGAATTGGGTCGAGGCGCGCGTAGCCGGCGGAGAGGCCTTTTTCCATCGGCGAGCGCACGACGGTGTCGCGTGCGGATTCAGATTCGTAGAGCAGGGTTTGGACGAGGCGCGTGAGTTTGGGACCGAGTTCGTGGAACTCGAGGGTGTTGATGGATTCGCCGGGATACCAGGGGTCGTCGAAGCGTTCGCTGGAAACGACGCGCAGCGGCGGGACAATTTCGCGGAAGGTGCCGCCCGCGCCCATGCGTTTGCCGTCGCTTTCACGTCGCCACAGGTAGCGATAGTTGCCGCCGACACGCAGGTCGATGTCGCACACCTCGAAGCTCCAACCGTCGGGGCCGAATAACCAGCGACGCACGAGTTCTGGCTGAGTGAAAGCGGAGTAAACGAGCGCGCGAGGTGCAGCGAAGCTGCGCACGATGCAGATTTCGCGCTCAGAAGGGGTGGTGATTTCGAGTGGTGTGACTTTCATGATCGTCTTCGCTTTGCGTTGCGTTTGGCACGACGTGGTTCGGGCGGATTGCCCTGCAGCTCTTCCAAGAGCTGGTCGAGCCGCTCGAAGTTGCGCTCCCAGTACTTCCGATATGCCGCGATCCAGTCGTGGGCGGTGGCGAGCGGCGCGGCTTCCAGTCGACACGGACGACGCTGAGCGTCGCGGGCTCGCGAGATGAGTCGGGCACGCTCGAGCACTTTGAGGTGCTTTGAAATGGCCGGCTGGGACAGGTCGAACGGCTGGGCCAACTCACTCACGGAGGCCTCGCCTGTCGTTAAACGCGCCAAAATCGCCCGCCGCGTGGGGTCCGCGAGCGCGGCGAAGGTGGCGTCGAGCTGCGCACTTCCATAACCATCTGGTTTCATAACCGTTTGGTTAATAACGGGAGGGCGGCGAGATGTCAAGCCGCGCTTCGAGCGCAGCAGGAGCGCAGCGCCGCTCAGTCGTGCCAGCGAAAGAGTCGGATACTGAGCGCGAAGGTGACGACGCCCCACGCGCCGAGGCCAAGGAGCTCCGATTGGACGCTAGCGATCGAGGCGCCGTAGAGCAGCGTTTCGCGCGTCGCATCCACCATCAAGGTGGAGGGCAACAACCGGCACAGCTCGTAAAGCGGTTGAGGCAGCACGTGGAGTGGAAAGAAGATGCCGGAGAACAACGTGAAAGGCAGTGTGAGTGCGCTGATCACGTCGTTGACGATCGCCTCGGTGCGAATCACACACGCAAGAGCGAAACCAATGCCGGAAAACACCAGCAGACCGAGCACCGTGATGAGTGCGGTCGCGAGCAGGCCCGCAAAGTGAGCCGGCAAAGCAAAAACGAATAGGCCCACCGCGAGGAGCAAGCCGACCTGAAGCAGGACGAGCGCCGAACGGCCCAGCACTTGCGCGATGACGAAGGTGCTCCGCGGGAGTGGCGTGGTTGCCAGCTTTTTCAAGAACGCGTTTTGGCGGTAGCGCGCCATCGCGTAGCCCATGCCGTAAAGGCCAGCGAGCATGACGCCGGAACACACCAGGCCTGGAAACAAGTAATGCAGATAGCCGCTACTCGAGGTTTCGATTTCGCTCAGCTGGCTGCCTGGCAGCAGCGCGGCGAGCCCGCGGCCCCAAATCGCCGATCGCGATGCCACGAGCACTTCCATGCGCTCCGCGGTGCGCTGAACGATCACCGCTTCGACAGCGCGCACCTCCAGCTTGCGGCGTGCAAGGCTTTCAGAGGGTGCCAGTTCGACGCGCAGCTCGCTGGTGTGTTTGAGTTGCGCTTGCAGGTCGCGAAGCTGGGGCGCAGGTCCTGCGAAGGCAACGCTGCGCCGCTCGAAGGGATGGCCGTTGGCAAATACCAACGAGAGCAGCAGCAGAATCGCCAGTGGCAGTCCGAAAAACGCGAGGCTGCCGGGTAGGCTGCGCGTTACATCGAGGATGCGCAAGCGGGCCAGCAACCAAAGCGCTTTCACGCGATGTCGCCTTTCGCGGTGACGCGGGTACCACAATAGTGAAAGAACGCTTCTGCCAAGCCACCGACGCCGGCAGAACTCAATAGCTCATTACGCGAGCCGTGCGCCCGCAGCACCGCACCAACCATGAACAAGCAGTAGTCGCAAACGTTGTCAGCCTCGTTCAAGTCGTGCGTGGTCAAGATTACGGTGCAGTCGCGACCGAGCTCGCGCAGCAGCTGCGCCAGAGCCCGCTTGTGATTCGGATCGAGCCCAACGCTCGGCTCATCGAGCAAAACGAGCTTGGGCCGGTGCACGAGTGCGGACGCAATGAATAGCCGCTGGGCCTCGCCGCCGGACAAGCGCGCTACGCGCAACGACCGCTTGGTACCAAGCTCCGCGCGCTGCAGAATGACTTCCCCACCGCCGCGAATTCCGTAGATGGCAGCGAAGAGCTCCGCGTATTCGCCGACGCACATGTGATCAGGAACGAACTCACGCTGCAACACGACGCCCACGTCTCGGCGTGGATACTCGGAGCCTGTCAACGTTCGTCCAAAAAGCGACACTTTGCCGGTGGTGGGCTTCGCGACACCGGCCAGCAAATCGAGCAGCGATGTCTTGCCGGCGCCGTTGGGGCCCAGAATGCCGACCACGCCAGGGCCTTGAATGGTGAAGCTGACGTCCCCGAGCGCACGCACGGCTCCATAGTCGCGGCTAACGTGCTCGACTTGGACCACGGGCTCTGGCATCGGCAGCACAACGCTACGCGAGCGGGTGGGCTGCTCGCAACCTGCGCGCTCAGAAAAGGTGTGCCATGAACGCGACGAGCGAGAGCTTGTCGATAAAGCTCGCGCTCTTTCCGACCTCGACGTGCTCGATGAGCGGTGAGATCAGCGCGGCATGCGCCGCCGAACCCAGCTCGAGCTCCGCAAAGCTCACTTCGCTCGCTGGAATCACGGAATCGTGTGCGCCATGCAGGAGGTAAACGGGAGCGTGCACGCGGCGAAGCTTTCCGTTCGGAGACAGCGCACTCAGCGCCAGGCGGTCGCGCTCGAGCAGCGCGTTCAGCTGGGGCGCCAAAGTCTGCAGCTTCTGATTGACGAGTAGCTCGAACAGTCGCGCGCTTTCGCTGCCCGGGGCGAAGCTTTCGGCAAGCTGCTTGGCGCGCGCCCGATCCTCCTGCAGCCAGGCGCGAAATGCTGCCTCCGCACGCGCAAGCTCCGTCGCTGGCACGAACTCTTTGAGGTTTCCGTACAGCACCACCGCGAGCCCATAATCGTGAGCCTTGGCGTGAACGAGCCCAGTCGGCGTAACGATTTCGTCATTGAGCAGAAAGCTCAGTACACGCGGTAAGTCGTGGTGGCCGCCCACACTGGTGACGTACGAAAGCCGATCGGCGAGCGCGGGCTCTGAAGCAGCGACGAGCGAGAGCCCACCCGCGAAGCTGAAGCCAATGAGCCCCACGCGCTCGTCTCGCACCCATTGCCGTTGGTTGGACAGATACAACGCCGCATCGCGAATACGATCCACCGAGCCGCGTGTGAGACGATAGTCAGCGAGCTCCGAAAGCTCAGGTGTGATCACCACGAAGCCCGAGCGCGCTAGTTCGCGCACGAAGGGCACCAAACGCTTTTCGTCGATGCCGCGATAGTGCACTCCGTGCGCCACGACGACGCCGGGAGCTCGCGCCCCGTTGGCAGGTCGGTAGACGCGGGCTCGAAACGCCTGCGTCCCGCTCGGGATGCTGAGCTCGCTTTCGATCAACACGGCTTGGGTGGAGCTCGTCGGTTCAGCCAGCCCGGTCAGAAATCGCTTGGCGTGAAGAACGCGCTGCACGGGAGGCGCGAAGCCGAGCAAGAGCAGACAACACATTCCCAAAATCAAAGCCACCCACGGACGCTTCACGCGAGGCATCACATGTTTAGTGTGACCAATAAACCGGAACGTTTCGGCGTTTGGACGATGAATTACAAGATTCGACAATCGCCTGGAAAACCACGACACCCCTTTTTGCGGTTCCACGTGTAAGGCGCGGCGCGCCATCGCGTTTCCGGCGGGAGTAAGGAAACCTCCGCCGAAAGGAAGCTGTCGTGGCATCGACGAAGTCCTCAATTCTGTTCGGTATTTCTCTCATGCTGCTGGCAGCGTGCAAACACCACGAGGCACCTGCAGGTTCAGCTTCCGTGTCGCAAGCCCCAACGCCAGCAGCGAACACAAGCCAAGCATCCGACCCTGCCGCACCTGCCGCCAACCAAAGCGTACCGAGCGAGCAACGCTTGCGGCAGATCATTCGCAAGGCGGAGCTCAGCTTCGACGTGGCGTCACCTGCGGACGCGCTGCGCGAAGTCACTGACATCGCCGAGCGCCACGGTGGCTTCGTGGCGAACTCCAGCAGCACCGCCGCAGACGAACGCACACTGGTCCCCGAATCCGTTACCTGCACGCTGCGAGTTCCCTCCAATCGCTTCAGCGCCGTGTTGAACGAGGTGCGCAAGTTGAGCCGCGGCTCGGCGCGCGAACACATCGGTTCACAAGACGTCAGCGAGGAGTACGTCGACCTCGAAGCGCGCATCAAAACTCAGCGCGCCCTCGAGCAACAATTTCTCGAAATCTTGAAGCGCGCCGACAAGGTCGAAGATGCTTTGCGCGTCGAGCGAGAGATCGCCACGGTGCGCGCCGAAGTCGAGAAGATGGAAGGCCGGCGCCGGTTGATCGAGCGCGAAGTAGACCTTTCGACCATCACGCTGACCTTCACGAAGCAAGCCCCGCTCGTCACGTCGTCGTGGCGCGACTTGTGGGACGCCGTACGGCAGGCCTACGCGGATTCCATCGACAACACGGTGGCCCTGCTGGTGATGGGCGTGCGCAGCGTAGGTAATCTGTTGCCCGCGTTCGTGCTGGTGGGCCTACCCGGGTTCTGGATTATGCGGCGGCTTTTGCGTTCGCGCCGGCTCAAGGCCAAACCGCCACAAATGCCCGAACCGACGCCGACAGGAGCTCAGTAATGCGGCGGCTTTTCGTTCGGCATGTCGCGCCGTTCGAGCTCGGTGCGTATCACCCGCTCGACGGCCTCGAGGCGGCGCGTAAATTCGCCGACCGTGCGATTGAGCTCCACGACCACGTCATTCAAGTCGGCGATGAGCTTGTCCTGGTAGGCGATTTTCGTTTCGATGCGCAGCAGGCGTTGTTCGTCGAGTTCCATCGCAAAACCTTGGTACCTTCGTGCTGAGCTGGGGCTACAGAACCACGCGCAGCGATCCGCGCACCACGCCGTAGCCGTTCTCCGCTTTGAGGCGCTTCCACACGTCGCGCCCGCTCAACTCGCCCGCCAGCAACTTGCGGTAAGCCGTCACGATGGCGTCAGCGTCGGCAGCATTCTCACGTAGAAACTCAACGCGAAAACGCCGTACACCTGCCGCTCGCAAGGACGTCGCCAGCGCGGCCGCGCTCTGCGAAGCGCCGTGGAAAACCGTGTTACGGCAACCGACATCCGCCAACACTGGGTGCACACGCCCGGAACGGTCGCGCAACTCGAGCGCGTGCTTTTCACACGGACGACCACAGCTGCGATAGTCCGAGCCGTTCGAGAGCAGCGCGGCGTACACGCAATGCTCCATGTGAAAGAGCGGCATGGGATGGTGCAGCACCACCTCAGCGAACGCCGCCAGTTCACACTGAACTAGCTCGGTGAGCTGCGTGGCGTCCAAGTCGAACGCCGGGGTGAACGCTGCGACACCTCGATCTAGCACCGCACGAGCGCTCAGCCGCGACGCGATGTTCAGCGAGAAGTCCGCGACTGCACGAATACCGGTTGCGTTCCCGGATAACTCACCGAGAGCACCGAGACCACGCACGAGCAGCAGATCCGGCGAGAGCTCACGCAAGTAACGGTCGATTTTCTCCTCGCCAGGTTTGCGAATGCGCGGCGGAGCGACCCCGAGAGTGCTGCTCGAAAACTCGGCGCGCAACGTGCGAAACGCGCTGCCAGTGCCCGTGAGCTCCAAGAAATCGAGGTAAACGCCGTCGGCGCCCGCTTGCAGTGCGGCGCGCGCCTGTTCCAAATTGCGGCACAGCGCAAACAGCCCTGCTGCGGGTGGCGCGCCCAGCGCGCTGTTCATGAGTCGTGCAGCGGGCTGAGCTATTTCTGGAGCACGCGGCTCGCCGAGCGCCGCGATCAAGGCTCGCCGGACCTGATTCACGAGTGAAGCCGGCACGAATACGTCCGCAGCGACGTCGCCGCTCACCTCGCCGAGCCGGTACGGCGTATCACCAAGGCGGCTCAAGTTATCGCGAATCATGTCGAGCGAGGTTCCGGCGGCGCGCGCCTTTTCCAGAACCATAGCGCTCTCGGCTCGAGCGCTGCGACCCCGCGAGCTCACGCTTTCGAGCACGAGCGGCTCACCCACACGCGCACGCACTTGGATATCGAGCACGACGTGCGCCGGAGCTTCCGTCAGCTCGCGGCGGATCTCGCTTTCGATGCGCGGATCATTGGTCTTGAACAAGCGACGCGGGAACGTGAGTCCCGGCGGCAAACGTACCTCAGGGCCGAGCCAGAGTTCGACGCCTTCGCCCGCGTGCGCACGATCGAGCTCCCTGCCGTTGCGTTCGATCGACCAAACGCGACCGCCAACCTCGTTTTCCCCAGCCAAGCCGCCTTCGACCAATACGCCATCTCCGCGGGACAGCTCGGCCTGCACCTCCACGACCAGCCGTGCGCGGCCGCGCACATCCTTGCGCGCCAGCACGGCGCCGCACTGCGGACCGCGGTGATCGGAGGATCGACCTTCAACCAGCCTCTGATGGTCGGTTCCACGCAAGAATCCTGGTCCTGAGCCGCGCGTGAACGTGACCAGCGCGCGGCGGCGTTGCGCGTCGTCGGGAGCTTCTCCCGATGCCAACGCATCCACCGCACGGCGATACAACGCGGTCACTGCAGCAACGTACTCAGGGCCTTTGAGGCGGCCCTCGATCTTGAGCGAGCTCACGCCTGCGGCAGCCAACTCCGGCACCAATTGGCTGCTCTCCAGATCTTCGGGCGAAAGCAGATAGGCGCGCTCACCGAGGTTGCGTTGCACGCCGTCGACGTAGAGCTCGTAGGGCAAGCGACAGGCTTGAGCACAAGCGCCCCGATTCGCGCTGCGCCCGCCGATAGCTTCACTGGTCAGGCACTGCCCCGAGTACGCAACGCACAGCGCGCCGTGCACGAACACCTCGAGCTCGACATCAGTTGCTTTCTTGATCGCAGCGATTTCGGCCAGCGAAAGCTCACGTGCGAGCACGACACGCGTCGCGCCCAATTCGGCAGCAAACTTCACCGAGCCGGCATCGGTGCAGGTCATCTGCGTGGAGGCGTGAACGGCCAAACCTGGCACGAGCTCGCGTACTCGCTGGACGGCACCGAGATCTTGCATGATGAGCGCGTCCACGCCGGCATCGGCGCAAGCGAGCGCGCTCTTTTCGAGCAGAGCGAGTTCCGAATCGAACACCAACGTGTTCAGCGCAACGTACGCCTTCACCTCGTGGCGATGCAGCTCGCGCACCACGGCGGCGAGCTCATCCAACGCGAAGTTCTTTGCGCGAGCTCGTGCATTGAGCTCCTGCAAACCGAAGTAAACCGCATCGGCCCCTGCGCGCACCGCGGCCATGAGCGCTTCGCTGTCACCGGCAGGCGCGAGCACTTCAGGTCGGCGGACGTGAGGGCTTTCGTGGCTCATGGAATTGGAGCGGCCGAAGCCATAGCCGGCCGGCGCTCGAAGCGCCCGTCAGCCCTCGAATCACCCGCAAATTTCGCCGATTTCTCGAGAGCGAAACGGCTTCGTGCTCATGGCTTGCGCCAGAAAATTGGGTAGTCAGGACCGAGTCGCCGCGTACTGATGGCAGCGTCATCGGCGTAGACCGTCGCAGTCGCCGGCGAGATCCCCCCCGCGATACTACCGACATTCCACTCGACCCAGGGGCTTGGAGCAGTAGGTTGCCTTTGGACGTCGAAGATCAGCTGACCTTCGAGCCACACGCGCAAACGGCCGTCGATGCCGCTCGACGCACGCAGACAGGCTTCGAGTTGAAACCAGCGAGCAGCGGGCAGCTTGGCTTCCTTCGAAACGATCTGAACGCCAGTGTCGTGGTTGTAAAGCCCTAAGCTCCAGCTTGCTGCTTCGTTCGCAACGTTGATGTCCCAAGTATCGACATGGGTGTTCGAATCAGTCACGCGCGAGCGCGAACGGAACTTGAAGAACAGCCACACATTGCTCGGCACCACTAGCTGCGGCAAGTAGTACCAAGCACTGAAGCACGTCTCCGCCGGCATCAAACCTTCTCGAATCCCAATCGCCGCGGCGGGCTGATTCGGATCGGCCGAGGTGGACATAGCGCGCAGCACGTGCGAACCGCTGCGCGCGGGCGCTTCAACGACGGCTACGCTGCCATCGCCCGCCGTCCACGTCTTGCCACCGGGAGATTCCCAATCCGATAGATCCCCAGTCTCGTGATCTGTCCACCACAATACTTCGGGAGACGTGCCGAGATAAGCCGATTCGGATCCACAGGCCACGCACAGCGTGCCGAGCAGCAGGGCCTTGACGTTGCGCATCACTTCGAGAATCGAGCGCGCGCGCGTTCGGCCGCTTGCCGGAACCGACCGCGTGGATAACTCGACAAGTAGCGCTCGGCGAGGTTTCGAGCGCGCGAATCGCCGCGCGCCGTGGCGGCTTCGACGGACAAAGCCAACGCTTCTTCTGCGAGCGCGCCACCCGGATAACGTCGCAGATATTCGTCGAGCAGGCTGGCGGCTCGATCGGGACGACCTTCTTGCCGCAGAGCGCGCATCGCGCCCACTACCAAGCTCGACGCCTCCGACGGAACCGCGCCACGTGCCGGCGCGCTCGTCTCTTTGTCGGGCGACGCCTCGGAAGTGCTCGGCGTGGACTCGGCGACTGGCGGCACTGCATCCACTGCTTGCGCGCGCTCGACTGCCTTGCTGGCCGACGCTTCGGCGCGGCGCGGATTGGAAGAGGTCCCGCCGCGTGTGGACTCGAGCTTGGGAACGTCGACATGCGGGGTCGGCATCGGCAGAGCCGCCGTACTGGGCACAGCAAGCGGCTGTGCATCCGTAGGACGCTCGACGAGTGATGGCGCGACGTAACTACGCCGTGCCGAACTCACGGATGTACGCTGCGCGGGGCTCTTGGCCGGTGCCTTTTGCGGCGGCGCCAACGACTCGGTAATGAACTGATAACCGCGCGTCACCCAGCCTCCGCCGACGGCCGCGCTCGCACCGGCAGCGCACAAAACGAAAGCAACCACCACGGGTGCACCGAACCAACGCCCTCGATGACGACCACCTCGCTCGGCCAACAAACGCGCCGTGATTCGCTGCTTTTGCCCGGGAGGAGGATCGAAGCGGGGCGTCGCGCGCAATAACTCGATGGCATCGGCTTCCACCGGATAGCGAGGCTCACCGTGCTTTAGCGGTCGCATCAACCCTCCTCGTTTTGCGCGCGCCGGTACTCAGCCAGCAAGACGAAAAAATCCTTCCGCGCATGATGCAATCTGGTCCACACCGTATTGAGAGGAACATCGAGGATCTCGGCGATCTCTTCGCCTCCGTAGCCCTCGACTTCGAACAACCAGAACGTTACCCGACGCTTCTCACTCAGCTTTTCGACCAAACGCTGCAACAGCCGCTGCTTCTCCTGCGTCTCCAACATCGAGATCGCACTCGAGCCGTTCCAGGGCAAGTCTTCGATGTCGATGCCGTGATGACGCGAAAAGAAGTTCTGCACCCATCGGCGTCGACGATGCTGCCGCGCCTGCCGCGCAGAGATGCGATACAGCCAGCCCGGCACATTGCGCCCATCGAAATCATCGAGCCGGCGTCGCACGACCAAAAACACGTCTTGGGCCAGATCTTCGATGTCGGCTTCGGGCACCGACAAAGCTCGCAGCCAACGCGCCACGTGGGGGAACCAGTGGTCGTAAAGCGTGGCGAAGTCGGTGGACGAACTCGACGGCACGCTGCCTCGATCGGCCACGGGTGGCGGTGAAACGGCCGCTATCGCCGTAGCTCGCTGGTTTCGCACCTCATACAAGGACCACTCAATGGCCGATCCTTCAAGGGAATCAGCGATTTCGCGAGGAAAAGAGCGATTTCAACAGCGCGCAACGATTCAAGGGAACGCAGCAACTACGCCCAACGCTGCTCCCATTCGAAACGCCGAAGTCTCCCCCACTCGGCCGCGCGGTTCGAGCAGCACATCGTGCGCGCCAAGCAAATATTCAACTGAAACCGCTACATAGGGAGCCCATTTGCCAGCCAGCGCCAACGAACCCGCAGCACGCCCTCCCCATTGACGGAGCGAAACACTCGCGTCGGCTCCCTGGTTCGCCTGTCTCAACCAAAGCCAACTCAACGTTGGCCCTAGCTCCCCAGCCGCACGCAGCCCGCCAACAGCCCATTCGTGACGTAGCGCCAACGCAACCGGCAAACGCCGCTCGTTCACTGGCACCGACGCAAGCTCCCAACCCAACGACGACTCCAATCCAACAAGCGCCTTCATTCCCCAAGCTCCGCGGCCCAGCGATGCCCCCAGCTCGCCGCCTAACGAAAATTCGGAACCATCGCTGCGCGGCGCAAACGCCGTGCGAGTCCCCAACTCGAACGCCGCCTTCCACACAGGCTTGGCATCTCCAGTCGCGCGTCCGCTCCCCTCGCGTTGCCCCACCGCGGCCCGATTACCCTCCGCCGCCGCAGAACCCGGCGCAATTTCCGGCGGCGCCAACGTCAGCGCAATGAACACCGCCGCCACCTCCGCGCGCCGATCGCAATCGCGAGCCGCGTCATCATAACTCCGCGAGCGATCGAGCGCCGTCACCACGTAACGCTCCCCCAAATCCTGAACGTCGAACTGCCTTTCGATCGAGCGCAACTCCGAGCGACCAAGCAGCGTCCGCACCGCCTCTTCGACCGCCGGCCGATCGGGACATGTTTCCGCAGCCGCGCGACGCGCCGACAACACGAAACACATCGCTACCCCGAACACCAGTAGCAACGAAGACGCCCTCGCGTCGCGCGGTCGCAAAGCCCGCCTAGAGTTAACACGAATTCCCAAGTCGGCGCGCGCCCCCCAGCACAGTTCCGTTCCCAACGCAAGCAACGCCGCCCCCTTCCCCGGCCCCAGGGCTCCCTCCGCAGCCCTCGAACAACAGGCAGCGTTTTCCAAACTTTCGTGATCGATCCGGAGGACCTCGGGCATTTAGAAGACAGTGAGCGCTGACCAAGTTGCTCACGAAAACGACGCCCTTGAAGTTGCGGGATGTGCGCGCTCGATTGTCCCGTCGGCTGTTAGGGCGCCCGGCCACCGCTCACTTCAGTCGTGTGCGGTGGTTGGCTTTTTTGTCTACCCCTAAGGCAGCCGCGCCGCGAGCTCCCGGCTAGCTCTCCAGGCACACCTCCACACGTCCCGCGCGACTGAGCATTCATTCCCCCCGCTGGTTGCAAACGTTTCGAGCGAAACGCGCGCCGGTGTTTGGGGTGGCGCCCCATCGGCCGGAGTCAGGGCCTTCGCATGAGCCAACCGCAAGGCGGTCCGCGCCGACTCGCCCTGCGTTGGTCACCGTGCGCCCAACGCGTGAATCGACGAATCGAGCGCGAAGCGAAAACTACCGCGAGCACACAGTGCGCACTCGCGGCGCCCCGATCCTGCGAACAAAACTCTAAGGCGCCTTCTTTCGTTGGTTCCAAAGCCGCGTGTACTCGAGGTCCGTGTCGACCTCCTTGTAGTCCAAGTATTCGACGCGACCGAGATAGCGATCACGACGCACGCCCTGCACGATCAGCATCGTGATCAGACGACTGCCGTCTTGAATCGTCATCTGGTGATCCAAGCAGCGGAAGCTGATCGAGACGCGATCAGGCTCGCGCGGGTCTTCGGTGATATCAACGACACGGACAGACTCGGTCCCGTCATCAACGCGACGAATCGAGTACTCGCTGCCGCCGAGGGCTTCGACACGGTAGTTCTCGATTTCGAAGCGCGTGCTAGGGATGGCCTTGTTGGGGCGTGAGACGTACACGAAAGTGAGGCGCTGCGGACCCGTAAATTCCTCCCCCGCGAAATCGAAGGAGATGGTTGTCTCGCCAATCTTCACTTTTCGAGCGTGGAACTTGGGTGTCTTACCTTCCTGCTTCTGTGGCCACGCGAGTTCAGCGCGGCTGTCACGCGGCAGGAGCGGCGCGAGCGCTTGACTTGGTTCCGCCGCATACAGCCCGTGCGGCGTGAGAGAGAACGTGTAGTCGTAGTGACTTCGATGCGTTGGCACGTCGAAAACTATCGTATCCGCTTCACGCCGCCGTGTAGCAAGGCTGGGCGGGTCGCATCAGAGTGGAGTGCGTGACGAGCGAGTTAGCCAGCGGCCGGAGCTTCGTTCTGCGACGGACACGTCGTATCGAGCGGCTCGGCCGGAATGCAGATAGGGCCGAATTCAGCCGAGAGAGCGTCGGGGTCGAGTCGTTCGCGAGTGCGCTTCCAGAACAACGGGCTGAGCTCGAGCATGCGTTCCGGAGGCCAGAGCGGAACGAGTCGGATGAGGCAGCGCAGGTATTCCTCGGGGTCGAGTCCGTGCAAGCGCGCGGAGCTGACGAGGGAGAAAAGAGTCGCGGTGCTCTTCGCGTGGTCGTCGCTGCCGCAGAAGAGCCAGG
>JBMOMJ010000041.1:0-336571 GCA_049324695.1 Myxococcota bacterium | reverse complement strand
ACGGGCTTACGCTTGCGGCCGAGTACGTCGAGCGCGGCGTGACGGCGACGGACGACAACCGCCCGGAGTTTCGGCAGATGTTGCAAGACATCTTTCGGCCGAGCTCGGGCGTGTCGGCAATCATCGTGACGCATGGCTCTCGCTTTATGCGCAACGCGACGAAGGCGCGCGTGCACAAGGAAGCGCTTCGGAAGCGCGGCGTTCGCGTCGTCGCCATTCAGCAGGAGGTGAGTGACGATCCAAACGGGCGCTTTGCCGAAGGCGTGTTCGAGCTCATTGACCAACTTGAAAGCGAAACGAACGGCGTGCGCACGCGCGCGGGCATGAACGAAAACGCACGCCAAGGCTATTTTAACGGCTCGAAGCCGCCGTTTGGGTTTCGCGTTGAAAAGGTGACCACGCCCGCCGGGCAGAAGAACAAGCTCGTGGTCGAGCCGACCGAAGCGCAGCTTTTGCGCGAAGTGTTCAAGCAGTACCTAGCCGGACGCGGTGCAAAGTCGGTCGCGAAGCACTTCAACCAGCGCGGCCTACTCTATCGCAAGCATCTTTGGACTCGCGACTTGGTGCTTCGAGTCATCAGCGAACCCGCGGCGGTCGGTACCTACCACTGGGGTCGGCAGGACTCGCGCGGACGCCAAACGCGACCAGAGAGCGAATGGATCGCGATCCCGGTCGAGCGCATCGTGGACCAAGAGATGTTCTACATGGTGCAAGAGCTGCGGAACCGCCGCGACCCGGGACGCAGCACTGGGCGCACCCCCTCGAGCCCCTTGCTGCTGGCGGGTCTGCTTCGCTGTGCGAAGTGCGGCGACTCATGTCAGCTCGAGAGTTCCGGCAAGCTCGACCCGAGCGGTCAACCCTATCGCTACTACAACTGCCGGAAGTTCTGCCGCAGCGGCAAGGAAGCCTGCGCCGGTTACCGCATCGCGACCGAAACGCTCGACACCGCCATCCTGAACCACATCGCGGAGAAGGTGTTCACGGAAGACCGCTGCCTCGAAATCCTGCGTGAATTCGTCGAGGACGAGGGCATCTTGCGGCAAAAGACCGCTGACCAGCGGCGGTTACTCGAACGCGAGCGGGATGACCTCACCCGACGGCTCGATCGCTGGTACGAGCGCATCGAGACGGACCCCGAGCTCGGTTCGGCGGGTGCGGAGCGCATTCGCGAACTCCAGACCAAGCGCGCCGAGGTGCTGCGAACGCTTGAGAAGCTCAAGCCCATCACTTCCGTACCGCCATACCTGTACAAGCCGGAGACCATTCAAAGGTTCCAGCTGCGCCTCCGCACGGCCTTCTTGAGCGGCGACCGCTCTACCGCTCGCGTTTACCTGCAAAACCTCGTGGACCACATCGTTGTGGGCGAAGACGAGATTACGATTGAGGCTCGCGCGAACGTTGCGCTCGCGATGATGGCAGGCAAAGCGCCGACGCTAGCGCGAACCGAACCCGGCCAGGGAGAAGTTCTTGCAGACGTCGTAGATTGGCGCGCCCGGCAGGATTCGAACCTGCGACCTACGGCTCCGGAGGCCGTCGCTCTATCCAGCTGAGCTACGGGCGCAAAGGGGTCGAGACTCTTAGCGCAGGGCGGCGCGATGGGGAAGCGTCGTCGCTGGTCTAGGCAGCGGCGTGGCAAAAACTCCGGGGAAATTGCCGAATGCTGACCCACATGGGGCGGGTTAAGCTTCGGGGGTGCGGACGGGAACTTGGAGAGTCGTGGGGGTGTACGCGTTTGGCGTGGCTGGTGCTGTCGCGTCGTTCAGTTCGGCTGGCTGCGGTCGCGCGGAGTCGCACCGAGGTGACGCGAGCGGCGGAGCTACGGTCCGCGGAGCGATGCACGGCGGAGCGAGCTCCGGCGGGCGTGCGGGCGAGATGCCGCCGAACGGAGGGCGTGCGGGCGAGATGCCGCCGAACGGAGGGCGTGCGGGCGAGATGCCGCCGAACGGAGGGCGAGTTGGTGCGGGCGGAGCAGGAACCGGTGGAGTGCTGGGAGGTGAAGGCGGCGTTGCCGAAGGAGGAGGCGGCGGCGTGCCCGGAGCAGGAGCGGGCGCTGGTGGTGTAGGAGCTGGCGGCGACGGTGGAGCCGGTGGCGAGGCTTAGTGGTTGTGTGGTGGACGCGGTGTATCCGAGTTTGGGATTTGGGGTGCGGTGTTGGATTGGGACGAAGACGGCGTGCGCGACGCGGTCGACAATTGTCCGACGCACAAGAATGTGGGGCAGGAGGGTGGAGACTTTGTTCCACAGCTGGTGCTGACGTCGACACTTCACGATGCGACGCTGGTGTCGCTCTCGGAACGGATGACTGCGCGCAGCGAATCGATTTCCGCAGAAGGAGCGTGGCGAAAATGGCGGCGCGATGGGGGCAGGCGATGGCTTTTCGGATCGCCTGGCAAAGTGCGCTAGAGTCGCGGGCATGCAGGTGGAAATCGTACCTTGTTTGTCGGACAACTACGCTTACGTGCTGCACCGCGCGGGCAGTCGGAAAGCGGTGGTGGTGGACGCGAGCGAGGCGGCACCCGTGCGAGAGCGGCTGGCGGCGTTGGGGCTGGAGCTGGGCGCAATTTTGTCGACGCATCACCATGTGGACCACGTAGGGGGCAATCTAGAGCTGCTGAAAGAGAACCCCAATGCGCGCGTGTTTGCGTTCGAGGGTGACCGGGGACGGTTGCCAGGTTTGACCGACGCGCTCGCCGATCAGCAGGAGTTCGAAATCGACGGATTTGGATTTCGCGCGTTGCATATTCCGGGACACACCTTGGGCGCGGTGGCTTACGTGGGGGACGAGTGCGTGTTCACTGGTGACACCCTGTTCATCGCGGGCTGCGGGCGCCTGTTCGAGGGCAGCGCCGAGCAGATGTACGACTCACTGAATCAAAAGCTCGGAGCGTTGCCGGATCGCACACGGGTGTATTGCGGGCACGAGTACACCGCGAAGAATCTCGAGTTCGCGGCACATATGGAGCCGGACAACCAAGTCATCCGTGATAAGGCAGTCCGAGTTGCGGAGAAACGGGCGCGCGGTGAACCAACGGTGCCTTCCACTATCGGTGAGGAGCGCGCCACCAACCCATTCATGCGCTGCCAGAGTCCTTCCATCATCGATCAGGTGCGCGCCGACTTGCAGGGGCAAGCAACGCCGCCAGCAGTGTTGGGCGCAGTGCGGCGCGCGAAGGATCGCTACAAATGACGGTGAGCGAGGCGCGATGAAGCTGAGTGCCGCGCTCGGGCTCACGCTGTTCACGGCGCTCGCGAGCGCGTGTGCGCGACGTGAGCCGCCCAGCGCGGAGCGCAAACCAGCGCGCGAACACTCGTTAGCCGCGCCGCTCGTTTCGCAAGTTGCGAACCCTGTCGCCCCGGAGATTGCGGAGGCCGCTCCGCGCGGCTCGGATTCCGAAAAACTCCCTCGCATGCTCCCCGCCGAAGAGCGCACCTGGACATTCGAGAATACACCCGTCGGTCGCATGGATGTGGTGGTGGTGCTGCCCGAGCGCACTCCGTATTCGAGGTGGCCGGTGCTCATCACCATGCATGGTCGTGGTGAAGCCTTGAAGGGTCCAGAACGAGGCGCGCGCGGGTGGATCGACGATTACGATTTGTTGCGCGCGATCAAGCGTGTACGCACCCCGCCGCTCATGCGCGACGACTTCAAGAGCTTCGTGAAAGAGTCGCGTCGCTCTCGACTCAACGCCGCACTCACAGATAAGCCGTGGCGCGGCTTCATCATCGTGTGCCCCTACACGCCGGATGTGCTCACGGGCGACGATCCGTTCGGTAGGGCCCCCCCGCTCGCGCAGTTCCTCGTCGACGAACTATTGCCGCGCGTGTACCGCGAAACTCCGGCGCTGGGCACACCCGAATCGACCGGTATCGACGGCGTCAGCCTCGGCGGGCGCGCCGCGTTCAGCGTCGGGTTGCTGCGCCCGCGCGCATTCGGCGTCGTGGCAGGCTTGCAGGTGGCGTTTCACACCGACAAGGCAAACGAGATCGCCGAGCGAGCGCGCCAGGCGCGTGAACAAAATCCCAAGCTGATTTTTCGCATCTTGACCAGCGACGAAGACGTCTTCTTGGGACCCGACACTGCCATCGCAGACGCGATGCGCGCCGCGAGCGTGCCGCTGTACTTCGATGTCGTCACCGGGCCTCACGATTACGACTTCAATAAGGGCCCTGGTGCGATCGAGATGCTCCTGTTCCACGACCGCGTACTGCGCGGCGAGTCACCGCCGTAGCGCTCACGCAAACGCGGCCGCTTCCAACAGCTCGGTCAACGCGCGCAGCAGCACTCCGGAAGTCGGACGAAAGCGAACGCCCAGCAACGCACTGCCGCCGTTCGAAGGCTCGCTTGCCCACGCCACCGCACCGTCCACCTGCAAAGGATCCCAGAGGTGCGGGGCGTCGATGACCAGAGCAACCGGGGAGCCGACCGGAATGGTGTCAGAAAGTGCGATACGCGCCCCACCCAAGCCCAGCTCGACAATTCGCCCGTTGCGTTGCCAGGAACCGCCACCTGCAACTACCGTCGTTGCCAAGTTCACGCTACGGCGTGCCAGGGCTCGAAAGTGCGGACGGGCGGAACGCTGGGACAATGTCATGTGACGTGCGACCCATTCCGATGATAGCGGAACGCCATAGAAGAAGAGAAACGATCGACTACTTGGGCCCGCCGAAAACGGTCCGCTACCATAGTGGGCTACTACCCCCTTGGGCGATTTTGCGACGAACCTAATCGCCCACGCAGGCTTCCATGACTCAGGACACCCGAAAAGATCCGCGCGCCAAGGTGCTTACGATGACGGTCCGCTACAAGAGCGCGACCCTCGATGAGTTCATCGAGCACCATTCCCACGACGTGAGTCGCGGAGGCATGTTCATCAAGACTCCGTCGCCGTTCCCGCCCGGAACGTTGCTCAAATTCGAGGTGAAGATCGCCGCCGAGCAACGCGTGATGCAAGGCGTTGGGCGCGTAGTGTGGAAGCGCGAAGCCTCCGAGTCGAACGATACTCGTCCTGCAGGTATGGGAGTGAAGTTCATCAAGATCGATGACGAGTCGCGCAAAGTCATCGATCAGCTGGTGGTGGCTCGCGGCGAAGCAGAGAGCAACTTCGATCGCGGCGTGAACGGTGGCCCGGCGGCCCCGGAACCGACGAAGCCCGCCCCGGTTGCGCCGGTTGCAGCGACTGCAGCTGCAGCCGTTGCAGTTCCGGCAGCTGCCGCGAAGGCACGCAAGTCGACGATGATTGGCCTCGGCGGAATGGATTCGCGCGCGTCGACGCCAGCAGCGCCGCCTTCCACAAAGCCAGCGGAATCGAGCGGTGGCTTCTTCCCGCAGACCGATCCGAGCGACATGCCGCCGCCCGAAGATCGCACCGTGATGAAGCAAGCAGCCGAGCTCCTGCAAGACGCGCTACGCGAAGCTGGCGGCTCACTCGAAGAAGTCGGCACCGCCGCGGCAACGCCTGCTGCAAAAGCTGCCAGCGCTGCGAACGAAGCCGAGACGCAACGTCCACCGCCCGGTTTGGACATCAGCGAAGAACCCACGCGTGCAATCCCAACAGCGGAGCGCCCGAAGCCTGCGCCCGAGCCCGAAAAGGCGGAAGCCAAGCCGATCAGCGAGCGCCCTGCACAGAAGCCGATCGAAGCGAAACCCGAATCGAAGCCGGAGCCAAAGCCTGCTTCGGTGCGTCCCGCTGAGGCGAAGGCTGCGCCGGTTAGCACCAAGACGGCGCCGGTCAGCACCAAGCCTGCTGCCGCTGCCAAGCCGGCGCCCGCACGCGCCGTCACTCCTGCACCAAAACCCAGCGCCACGATCCCGGAAAGCGGCGGCGGCGGGAAGTTCCTGATCGCGCTCGCGGCAGTCGCTGTGGTCGGCGGCGCAATCTTCCTCGCGACACGCAACGAAGCGCCAGCTCCACCAGCTCCTGCGGCCGAAGAGGTCAAGCCGGCAGAGCCGCCCACCGCAGCTGCGTTGCCGCCCGCGCCCGAACCCGCACCGCCGCCCGTCGCAGTGCCAACGCCGAGCGCCGCCTTGCCCGAACCGTCCGCATCGGTTGCTGCTTCCGCGGCACCTTCTGCAGCGCCTCCGGCCGTTGCACCCAAGCCTCCGGCGACACCCACGCCACCTGCTGCGCCTGCTGCTCCCAAGCCGCGTCCCAGCAAAACCACCACGCCCACTGCGGAGACGCCCGCCGCACCAAGCGAGCCAGCCGCGCCCAAGCCCGCCGAGCCTACCGAGCCGGCAGCGCCGAAACCGGCGGAAGCTCCGAAGCCGGCCGAGACGAAGCCGGCGGAAGCGCCCAAGCCAACCCCAGCGCCCAAGCCGGCAGCTCCCAAGCCTGCGCCGAAACCGGCGGCTCCGAGCGGTGACAACCCGTACTGATCTTCAGCTGCTCGCGCGGCGCCAGCAACTGCCTGCGCCGCGCGTCGCTCGTCTCGTGAGCACACGATGAACGACTCGGTTCCGACCGATCCGCGGATCGGGACGTTGCTCGCTGACCGCTATCGCATCGACGCACTCATCGGCGAAGGCGGCATGGGCCGCGTGTACTCCGCCGAGCACGTGATGATGAAGAAGCGCCTCGCCGTAAAAATTCTGCGGCGAGAGCTGACCAGCGTGCCGGAGGTCGTCGCGCGCTTCGAACGCGAAGCCATGGCCGCCGCGAACATCGACCATCCCAACGTCGCTGCCGCCACCGATTTCGGAAAGCTCTCCGACGGGTCCGTCTTCCTCGTGCTCGAATTCGTGCAAGGCAAAAGCTTGCGCGACGAAATCGCAGCGGGGCCCATGGCCGTCACGCGCGCTCTCCACATCGCGCGCCAAATCGCCGCCGGCCTCGGCAGCGCTCACGCCCAAAGCATCGTGCATCGCGATCTCAAACCCGAGAACGTCATGCTCGTCGAGCGCGGCACCGATCCCGACTTCGTCAAAGTCCTCGACTTCGGCATCGCCAAAGTACCTGTCGCCGAGGTGCCCAGCAATGCGCCCAAAGATCAGCCCATAACCCGCGCTGGCATGGTGTTCGGCACGCCCGAATACATGTCTCCCGAACAAGCACTCGGGCAAACCGTGGACGGCCGCGCCGATCTCTACTCGCTCGGCGTCATCCTGTTCGAAATGCTGACTGGCTCGCGCCCGTTCAGCAGCGGAAGCCCCGTCGGCATCCTGGGACAACAACTCGCTAACCCACCGCCCGCCTTGGCAGAACGCACGCCTGGGATCTCCGTACCACCAGCCGTCGAACAACTCGTCCACCGCCTCCTCGATCGCGATCGCGACAAACGCTTCTCACTCGCCAGCGAATTAGTCCACGCGCTCGACGTCCTACTCACTCCGCCGCAACACACCGGCGGTTATCGCTTCACCCTTGCCGACGGCACCCCCGGCTCACGCCCAGACACATCTTCCGCACCACTCGCTGAAGCTGCACGCAGCGCCCAAGCTTCCGACGCCGACACGGCAGACGACGCCGCCACCCGCCGCGTCGAACCCATCGACGACTCGCCACTCCAACGCGGCATTCGCGCCGTCGCCTCCGTCTTCCCCCCTGCCGACGCCCTGCGCGAACGTTTACCCGAACGACTCCGCGAGTCACTCCGCCCCCTCCCCGCGCGCACCCTCCTCGCTGCCACTGCCGTCGCCGCCCTCGTCATCGTCGCCCTCCTCGTCGCGCTCGGCACCGTCGTCGTCCGCTCTCTCTCCCGCCCCTCCTCTGCCCCGTCAGCAGCAGTCGCCAGCTCCCCCTCCACCCTTGCCAGCGCTGCAAAACCAGGTCCACGCGCGACCACCGCTGAACTCCAAACAGCCACGAGTGAAGGCCCGCTCGCCCTCGAAACCCTCGCGGCCAAACACCCACTCGATCCCGAACCTCTGATCGCCGCCGCCGGCGCCTGGCTCGCAGCCAAAGATCCCGCGCGTGCCACCGGACAAGCAGCGCGCGCCCTCGCCCTCGATCCCAATACCAACCGCGACAACCGCCTCGCCGCCGTCCTCTTCCAAACCGCCCAAACCCACGTCGCCGCCGATCCCGCCTTTGCCCTTCTCCAAGGCCCCATGGCAAGCGCCGGCGCCGTCGTCCTCTGGGATCTCGCCGCACTCCCCACGGCGCCCAGCTGGGTTCGACAACGCGCGGGCCAATGGCTCCGCTCCCCAGCCTTCCGCAAAGTTGCGCCGCGCTCCCTAGTCATCGCCGCCGATCTCCGCACGGCCACCACTTGCGAAGCTGCCCACGCCCTCCTCCCCGAAGCCAAAGCAGCCGCCGACGAACGCAGCCTCCAACAACTCTTCTACTGGTCCCAAAAAGTCGGCTGCGGTCGCCGCAAGCGCCAAGACTGCATGCCCTGCCTGCGCAAAGATTCCGCCCTCGAAGACGCCATCGCCGCCATTCGCGCACGCCAAGCCAAACCCCCCGACGCCAACGCCAAGCCCTAGTCCCCCACTCCTCCGATCACTCAGATTGGGGCCTACACCGTAACGGGCGCGCAACTCCGACCCTGAACACGCAAGGCAACTCTGCCGCACGCCGCGCGGGTCCGCGGCCGCGCACGGCCTGCAATTTCGTGTTCCACGCCGACGCCGCTCGCGACCACCGCCCCCGCAGCTTGCGCGCGTCGTCGAAAACGTTAGCTTGAGCGAAGGTGCGCTCGCTCATCGATGAAGTCATCGCGCTCGGCGTTGCCTCGCTGAGCGCGCAGGAGTTTTTGCGCAAAGGTTGCACGCTGCTGTCGCGCACAATCGGCGCTGACGCGCAGCTTGGGATTGTGCAAGGCGAGCACGGCTGGTCAGCGCAGCACGTGGATGGCGTTTCCGCTGACGTACTGGAGCAGCTGCGCGCGCGTTGGAAGGCGTATCGCACCGAGCTGGCCCCCGTGTTCAACGTGGCACGAGAGCAGGGCGCAGCTGTCGACAACGAGGTGATGGGCGAGCAGCTGGCGCGTTCGGCGTACTACCGCGAGATCATGGCGGTGCAGGGAGCGAAGGCGGATGCCATCGTGATGCTGACGCGGCGCGAGTTAGTGTTGGGCGCGCTGGTGCTCGGTCGGCGCAAGCGTTTCTCGAAAGCCGAGCAGGGCGTGCTCGCCAAGTTGGCACCGGCGCTGGCGCTGGGTCTAGCCGCGGTACAGCGCGAGGCGCCCGCGAGGTCGGCTGAGCCTGGTGAGCTTTCGGATGCCGCGACTTCGAGCCTATCGCCGCGCGAACGCGAGTTGGTGGCGCTCGTGTGCCTCGGCTACACGAACAAGGAGATTGCGCACGCCTGCGGGCTGTCACCGCATACGGTGCGCAATCGATTGGCCTCGGTGTTCGAGCGCCTTCACGTGAGCACCCGCGCGGAGCTCGCCGGATTGGTGTCGCGAGGAGCTCCGGCTGTCATCGCGTGCCCCTCGCGCTGAATTCGAAGCGGGCGCTGTCGAGCACACGAATGCCGAGCGTGGGATATTCCTGCCGTTTGGCACGCCAGTCCGCCGCGTCTCGAGCGACCACCGCGTCGGCAAGGATGGTAACTGCCAAACCTCGGTTCCTGGCGCCGCGTGCAGTGATGTCGACGCAACCAGCACCGTCCAAGCCAACCAAAATGAGCTCGCCAATGTCGCGTGAACGAACGAAAGTTTCGAACGCGTTGCTGGAGAATGCGTCTGAACGCGGCTTTTCGAACACGTGTGGCGTTACTCGTTGCAAGCGCCGATCGAACTCTGCGCCAATACTTCCTGGCAACACCGTGCCACCCAGCAAGAGGTGCGAAACAACCTTGCTCAGTGGCCGCTGGAAAACCTGACGCACATAGATCACGTCAATGTCGGAAGCGGCTGCGCGCGCGCCCAGTTGATTCAAACGCGCGATGAGCTCACCAGCACTCGCGTAGGGGAACGGAGCACGCGCAGTAGTTCCGGTGTAGTCCTCCTGCACGTCCAAAACGACGAGCGCTTTGCGTGATCCAACCGGCAGCGCTCCACCTTGCGTCTGCCCCTCCGTCGGCGTGGTGAGCCAGTGAATCTCGTAAGCCAATACGGCGACGAAAGCGGCGGCAAGCCCGCACAGAACCACAATGAACCTAAACGCCCGCCAAACGGGAAGCGCTGGTTTTGCTGATTGCGCCACGCTCGTCATCTTGCGGGCGGCAGGCAGAAACGGCCAGGGTACACATGTACCCTGGACAGTGCCGCAAACTCCACGCTCGCCGATGTACAACACTGGAGCCATGAAGCTCGCGTCCGCTCCACCGCTGCTCGAGGTTGAAAACCTCAGCGTTCGCGCTCGCGGCCATCAGGCGGTCGACAGCGTGACATTCAGCGCGAACGCAGGAGAAATCACCGCGGTGATCGGGCCGAACGGCGCAGGCAAGACCTCGCTCTTGGAAGCACTGGTCGGCGTCATCGCGACAAGCTCTGGACAGGTCCGCGCCGGCGGCAAGCCGCTGACGAGCTTCAGCGAACGCGCCCGCAGCTTTGCGTTCCTGCCAGACAACGCCGAGCTTCCCGCCGAAACCAGCGTGGGCACATTGGTAAAGCACGCGCTCGCGCAAGCCCGACCAAACCACCTGGCAATCGAAGAATTGCGACGGCTGCTCGCGATCGACCTGTTGCTGGAGCGCGGCGCCGGCGTGCTCTCACGCGGCGAACGCCAGCGCGTTGCGCTGTTCTGTACGCTCGCGCTCGGGCGACCCATCGTCGTGCTGGACGAGCCGTTCAGCGCTTTCGACCCGTTGCAGCTTCAGAAGGTACTGAGCGCCGTGCGCAGCATCGCCAATGCGGGCACCGCGGTCGTGGCCAGCATTCACCAGCTGGGCGATGCCGAAATGATCGCCGATCGCGCGCTGCTCATGGCAGAAGGCCGAGCCGTAGCCTTCGACACGCTACCGAACTTGAAGCTCGAAGCGCAGCACGCCGAGCGTTCGTTGAAGGAGGCCTTCGTCCGACTCTTGGCATGGAGGGCGCGTGGAGCGTGAACTCGCCATCGCGCTGCGTGCTCGGGTGACCTGGCTAGTAGCGGCCATCTCTGCTTTGTTGGTCGGGCACAGTTTCGTCCTTGCAATCGACTTGTATTCTGCAAGCTCGCGTTCAGCGTTCGCCAGCCTGCTGCAAACGCGTGAAATGGATCCGCTCGCGGGCGTCGTTCGACCGACGTTAGGCGGGGTCGGCCTCGCGATTGCACTGCTGGCTCCGCTGATCGCCGCGCGCCCGCTCGCGATCGAAAAAGAGCGCCGAAGTTATGGCGCGCTGTGCCTCGCCGCGGGCTCCACGACGCGAGTCATCGTACAAAAGAGCTTGGCGGGCCTCCTCGCCGGAGCGCCCCTGTTGATCAGCCCAGCGCTACTGTTTGCGTTGTTTCGCGCCGCAGGTGGGCACATCGATCCCATCGAAACCGCGGTCGCTTTAGGCGGCGAAGGCTTGCACCTGTTGCTCGTCACCGTAATTTCCGTGGCGGCTGCGGCGTGGACACAGAGCTTCGCGCAAGCCGTCACGGTCGGAGTGCTGGCGTCGCTGACATCGTGGGCAATCGACGCTTCAGAGGGTTTCGCGGCGCTGGCGTGGCTCGGAGGCGCTGCGGATTGGTCGATTGAGCGCTACCTACTGCCCTTTCAACGTGGCGTCGTTTCGCTACGAGCCGTCGGGTGGCTGCTCGGCGCGAGTGCAAGCGCATTCGTGCTCGCGCTGGTCGGCGGCTCCTTCGTAAATCCTAAACGCAAATTGGTGCTGGCCAGTGGCATCGTGTGGGTCTCGTTGCTCACGCTGATCGGGCTCGCACAGGTCCATCGCGGGTTCGACTGGAGCGAGCAGCGCCGCGCATCGCTCCCGCCAGCCATCGTCAACGGGCTGCGAGCCATCGCCGACCCGATCCAACTCGACGTGACTCTCGATCGCGACGATTCACGACGCCGCCAGCTCGAGGCCGACACCTTGGCCAAGCTCCGCCTGGCGCGTCCTGATCTACAAATCTTCATGCCGCTCGACGACGCTCGCGACGTAACCGAAGCCGCGCGCGACCCCGAGTACGGTCGCATCCGCGTTCAAGTCGGAAGTGAGAGCCGCGAAACGCGCTCCACCAGCCGGCGCGAGCTGGTCACGCTAATTTTCGAGGCTTCCGGGCGCTCACTGCCAGCTTGGGAGCAACCGGTGTATCCGGGTTTCCCTACGGTGATCGAAGGCGCGCCGCGCCGCAACGTGCTTGCGTTCTCTTATCTGGGTCTTCCTTCGGGGTTCCTCTTCCTTGGATGGCTCCTCACCCGAAAGAGAGGAAAGCGATGACGCATCTTGCATGGATCCTGCTCGTAGCAGCTCTCGCCGCAGCCTGTGACCGCCCTACCAACTCGTCTGCATTGAAACAAGGCGCGCAAGCAAGCAAACCCGAAGCAGCTGCACCAACGCCGAACAACCCGCCCACAGCGAGCGCCATGGCTGTCGTGCCATCCCCCTCGGCGAACTCAGCGTCGATGGGTGCGCGCTTGATAACATTCGACGGCGCCCAGGTCGGCTCTCCCGCTCCCGACTTCGAAGCGGTCGTCGGCGACTGGTACGTCGCACGCGAGTTTGGAGCCCAAGGCCTTAAAGTCGACGGCAGCAAGTGGCGCAACGGCACTCCCTCCGCAAACATCGCCGATCAAGCCAAACGACTTTACGGCGAACGCTACGCGGAGTTCCTCGATGGCGTGAAGGCCTTCGCCTTTTTTCCGTTCGCCGTTTGGCAAGGCGACGTTCCGAGCGGCGATCTGCGCATTTCGGTGCGCTTCTATCCCAACGCCGGGCGCGTTGATCAGGCCGCGGGCATCGCCTTCGCAATTCTTCCCGACGGAACTTACCGAGGCGTGCGCGCCAACGCGCTCGAAGACAACGTGCTCTACTTCAAAGTCGTGAAGGGCAAACGCACCATCATCGACACCGTTCGCAATGTCCCAACGCCGACCCACAGCTGGCATGATCTTGTGGTCGAGCTGCGCGGCAAGCACGTGAGCGCGCTCCTCGACGGACAGAAGCGCTTCGAAAAGGCGCTCGAGACGGAACCGGTGGGCCGCATCGGCCTTTGGTCGAAGGCCGATTCCGAAGTGCTCTTCGATGACTTCAAGGTCGAGCCGATCCAGAGTGAAGCAAGGCCTGCACTGCCATGATCGAGCAATGCCCGCGTTCAGGTGGATTCATAGGCGCTGCGAATGCGTATTTTGGTAGTCGACGATCACGCTGAAACACGCGAGCTCGTGGTTCGGCATCTGCAGCGCGCCGCGTACGTCGTGAGCGCCGCTGCGTGCTGCGCGGACGCCCGAGCCGTACTCGCCGGAAGCGCGTTCGACGTCGTGGTGCTCGATGTCATGTTGCCTGACGCTTCGGGAATCGAGCTCTGTAGGCACCTGCGCGCCGAAGAGAACGCCGTGCCAATTCTGCTGCTCACCGCCCGCGCTGACGTGCGCGATCGCGTCGCGGGGCTCGAAGCCGGCGCCGACGACTATGTGGTGAAGCCCTTCGCACTGGCGGAGCTGACTGCGCGTGTGCGAGCCCTCGCGCGCCGCGGCCCGGTCGTTCGAGCCCAAGCGCTGCGCTTTGGTTCGCTGCTCGTGGACTTGGCAGCACGCAAGGTGAGCATTGATGGGCGCAATGTTCCGCTGACGGCCAGAGAAATCTCCATCGTGGAGGTCCTGGCGTCGCGGCGCGGCGTGGTCTCGAAAGATGTTTTGCTCGAGTCCGTGTGGGGCGAAAGCAATGAAGCGGCCGAGAGCAGCTTGGAGGTGCTCATCGGTCGCATTCGTCGAAAGTTCGGTGCGCAAGGCTCGCAGCTTCGCACCGTGCGGGGACTTGGTTACGTGCTCGAGGCCGAATGAATCGCGGCACACTCGCGGCCCGAGTCTCATGGGTGCAAGCCGCACTCAGCTTTGCTGCGCTGGCCGCGGTAGTGTTAGGAACCTCTCTTCTCGTCAGCGCCCTCTTGCACCGCAAGCGCGACGCGATGCTCGAGGAGATCGCGCAGCGCACCATCGAGCTCGTCCGAATGGCAGGCCCCCACGCGCAGGACGGCGAATGGATGGACCGTGAGCTAGCCGAGATTCGACCCGCGGACGTGCGCCTCGAGCTGCAGGATCCGAGCGGCTTTGCGCTGGCCGCCAGCGGTTCCGGAGCGTCCCTAGGGAAAAGCGACCTCGGCTGTCATGACCGTGGTTCGCTCAGGATTTGCAGCAAGCCCGTAGGCGTCTTCACGGCAGTGGCAAGCACCGATCGTACTTCCGATGCAGCGGAGCACCGCCGCGTGTTGCTCGCGTTGCTCTCCGTCGCTGGCGTCAGCGCCTTGCTCGTCGCCATCGCAAGCCGTGCCCTGGCGCGCCGCGCTCTGGTGCCTCTCACCCAGCTGACAGAGCAAGTTGCCGCCATTGCGCCTGGTACCCATGCACGACTCGGAAAGGCGAACGACTTTTTGGAGCTCGAATTGCTCCGCGCACACTTCGATGATTTGTTGGAGCGTTTCGATCAGGCGCTCGCCCGCGAGCAACGGCTCAGTGCACAAGCTTCCCACGAGCTTCGCACACCGCTCGCCGTAGCGCGCGCCGAAATCGAAGCACTCGTCCAGACCCGCGATATCGAGACCGGGTCCCAGCGAGCGCTCGCTGCGCTGGATCGATTGTCCGCGCACTGATCCAGGCGATCCTGGTGTTCGCGCGCGCCGACGAGCGCCTCGACGACGATCGCATTGGCATCGTCAATCTCGCCGATCTGGTGCGCGACCAAGTCGAGGAACGCCGGCCACTCCAGCCGCACGGAGCCATCACCTGCCACCTGGAGGAAGAAGTCCTGGTCCGCGGCGACGAACACCTGCTCGGGCTCGCAACTGCCAACCTGTTGGACAACGCAATCAAACATGCCACCCGCGCTGGAGTCACCGTGTCCGGCCGAATCGACGGCAACACGTTTCGGCTGCAGTTCGAAAACGCTGGCACGTTGCCCGCCTCGCCAGACCACCTGTTCGAACCGTTTCAACGCGCTCCAGATCGCGCAAAAGTGCCAGGATTTGGGCTTGGTTTAGCGCTCGCTCGCAAGGTCGCACGAGCGCACGGCGGCGAAGTCGAGCTCGCAACACGCAACGACTTGGTCGTGTGCATCCTCAGTTTGCCGCTCGTTGCGTGCAGCCAGCAAGACACACTCGATTTGGTTTCGGTTCAGGCGTGAGTGTTAACAGGTGAGTACCTCACAAAAGGATCGCCATGAACCAGCCATTTTTATCCGCCAGTCTGCTCTGCGTGTGGATGTTCACCGCCGCGCCCAGTCACGAAGCACCCGCTCGCTCGGTAGCGGTGCCTACGAGCGCAGCGTCGGCAGCACCAGGCCCGAACATCTTCGATGGGACGCTGCACGACAACGACGCCGTCCCCGAGCTCTCGACCACGGCGCTCCGCGATGCTTTGAACGATCCACGTGTAGTCGTGCTCGATGCGCGTCCCTACGACGAGTTCGCGAAGAGCCATATTCCGGCGGCGCGCAGCGTGCCAGGTGTGCCGGGCCTCACCGCGTCGAAGTACACGTCGGACGCCAACGAAGTGAAAAAACTCGTACCGGAGACCAATAGGCCTCTGATCGTGTACTGCAATGGCCTGTACTGCGGGCGTAGTAAACGCTTCGCTGCCGATCTGAAAAAGCTCGGCTATCGCAACGTACGCCGCTACCAACTCGGAATTCCGGCGTGGCGCGCGCTCGGCGGCGTTACACAAGTCGAGAAGGATGCGCTGGTCAGCCTGCTTGCATCGGACAGTACCGCCGTGCTCGTGGACGCCCGCCCAACCAAAGACGCCACGCCGCGCCTCCCGCGCGCTCGCTGGATCCCTCCGAGCGAAGCCACCAAAGCCAAAGACGACGGTCGGCTTCCGATGTCCGATCACAACACGCGCATCTTCGTGGTCGCAGACGACCCAGATCGAGCGCGTGCAGCCGCGGAAGCCATCATACGAGACGCATTTCACAACGTTTCATTTTTCGCTGGCTCCGCAGCGGAGCTCGCCGCCTTACTCGCGAAGCCCTGAGTGCTGCGCCCGGCGCACTAGAGCGCCCAAGCGAACTGAAGCGGGTAGATTGGGCGGCGCGCGGACGTGTTGTACGATGGGGCGTGGAGTCAGCTCCCGCGAGTCCAACCATGCAAGCGCCTTCGAGCCGCGGCGCGCTCGTGGGGCGGGAAGCGGAGCTCGGCGAGCTCAGCGAAGCCTTTCGGCAAGCGCAAACAGGGCGTGGGCGCCTGTTTCTAATATCGGGTGAACCCGGCATCGGTAAGACGCGCCTCGCCGACGAAGCCAGCGCGCTGGCCGCGGCTCAAGGCATGCAGGTCTTGTGGGGGCGTTGCTGGGAAGCGGGCGGCGCGCCGGCGTACTGGCCGTGGCTCGAGGTTCTGCGCGGTTCCTTCGAGCGCATTGCGGACGCGGAGCTGGCGTTGCTCGGTGATGGCACGGGCACGTTGCTGTCACTGGTGCCGGAACTTGGGCAACGTTGGGGCGTCACGCCAGCGCCGATCTCGGGAAACGCGGAAGATGCGCGCTTTCGCTTGTTTCGCGCGGTGTTGGCGTTGCTTCGTCGCGCAGCGGGCGCGCAAGCACTGCTGATTGTACTGGAAGATTTGCACGCGGCAGACGAGTCGTCGCTTTCGTTGTTGCACTTCGTCGCTCGCGAGCTGCGCGGCACGCGTGTTTGCATACTGGCCACGTTTCGCGACGTCGAAGCGCGGCTCTCGGTCGAAGTGGGTGAAGCGCTCGGGCGCCTCAGTCGTGAAGGCACCATGCTGTCGCTCGCACGCTTGGCCGAGCCGGAAGCCAAACGCTTCGTGCGGGATCGCATCGATGGGGCCAGCGCGGAAATGCTCGAGGAGATCTTCCGTCGCACGCAGGGCAATCCGCTATTTCTGTCGGAACTCGTGGGTCTCGTTCAACGGCAAGGCAGCATGGAAGCAGCTCAACGCAGCTTGCCGCTCGGCGTGCGCGAGGTGATTCGACAACGTTTGACGTTGCTCTGCACGGAGGACCGCGCCCTACTGGATCTGGCCGCCGTCAGCGGTGACGAACCGGATGCACTGTTTCTGGCGCGCGCAGCTGGGCTCGACGGGCGCGTGATCGAAGCGGCGTTATCCCGCGCACAGCAAGCAGGGCTGTTGCTTCCGCGTGAAGCTCAGCGTTTTCGCTTTTCGCACGCGCTGGTTCGTGAAGTGCTCGAAGCGGATTTGGGCAGCGAGCAACGTCGTGTGCTGCACGCGCGCGCGGCAAAGGCGCTCAGCGAAGCTCACCAGGGGCGCGAAACTCCGCACGCCGAGCTCGCACATCACCTGTTGGAAGGTCCCGATGACGCGCTCGGGGAGGCCGTTTCGCACGCCGTGCTCGCCGCGGAGCGCGCGCTCTCTGTATTCGCCTTCGAGGACGCGATTGCATTACTCGAGCGCGCCCGCAAAGCCGTCGAGAGTCAGCTTCCCGGTTCGGAGCTCGCCGGGAAAGTGCTGATCGCGCTCGGTCGCGCCGAGCTACGCCGCGGCGCAGGCAAGCTCGGTCAAGAGCACTGCCAGCGCGCAGCGGCAATCGCACGTGAACGCCGGGTTCCCAGCTTGCTCGCCGAAGCAGCGCTGGCCTACGGCCTCGAAATCACTGCCGCACTGGTCAACCCAACGCTCGTCCAATTGCTCGAGGAAGCTCTCGCTGCGTTACCTGAGCATGACTCGCCGCTGCGGGCCCGCGTCACCGCGCGTTTGGCAGCGGCGCTCCAACCCCACCCCGATCTCGCGTATCCAATTGGGCTCGCCGAAAAGGCCATCGCTTCGGCGCGACGCCTCGGTGAACAAGAGACGCTGCTGGATGCGTTGTTCACCGGGATCTCGGCGATGATGGATATCGTCGATCCGCGCCAGCGTTTGCCGCTGAATCTCGAAATCGAGCAGCTCGCGAGCCAACGCGGCGACACCGAGCGACTGCTCCGAACCCAAGCACGCCTCGTGTTCGATCACATGGAGCTCGGCGACTTTGCCGCTGCCGACGCGCGCATTGCGCTCTTCGAGCGCATCGCCAACCAAGCTCGGGCGGAGCGCTACCTCTGGCGTGTGCCGCTGTTTCGCTCGATGCGCGCGATGATCCACGGACGGTTCAGCGAGGCGGAGACGGCCGCCGAAGAAGCGCGGCGTCTGGGCGAGGCCGCGAAGGATCCGTTGCTCGAGCGCTGCTACGTATTCCATCGCGAAGGCCTGTTGCGCGCCTGGGAACGCCACGATGAGCTCGTGCAACACGACGTGGAAGCGCGCCGCATGCGCGCGGCGCTCTACTCCGGACCACATTGGCAAAATGGCGGCTCGGCGTTCACCTACTCGCGCGTCGAGGATCTCGAGAAGGCGCGCCTTTACCTCGAACTCATTCCCGACGACGATTGGCCATTGGTGCACAATCCGCCTGCTTTCATGCATTTGGGTGAGCCGCTCGCGCTGGTGGGACGCGAACCCGCGGTGCAACGTGTGTACGACTTGCTGCTGCCCGCCGCGCATCGCTGCTTGAGCTGGGGTTACACCAAGTTCATCTGGGACGGCACTGCGACGCGCGTGCTCGGCCTTTTGGCGGCGCGCCTCGGTCTGTGGGAGCGCGCCGAAGGCTTCTTCGAGCAGGCGCTGGCCAAGCTCGAAGAGCTCGACGCCAAGCCATACCTGGCGCGCACTCGTTATGAATACGGTCGTGCATTGCTCTCCCGAGCGGACTCGGAGTCACACCGCGCCCGCGCGCTGATCGAATCCGCCGCGAGCCTCGCCAACCAGCTCGAGATGCCCGGCCTCGCCCGCCTCTGTGAACGCCGCCTCAATGCTAGCGTTGCGCCCCCGACGTCCGCATCGAATCCGGCGCACCCGAATCCGCCGCGCGCCGGTTCGAATCCACCGGCTCCCGCCACGACACCACCGCGCGCCGGTTCAAATCCGCCGCCACTTATCTTGCCGTTCACGTTCCAGCTCGAAGGCGAAAGCTGGAACGTCGCGTTCGGCGAACAATCGTTTCGCCTACGTGACAGCCTGGGCCTGCGCTACTTGGCTCGCTTGTTCGAAGCACCAAACCGCGCCATCTCGGCGCTCGAGCTCTCGGGCGCGGTTCGCGATGATGCAAGCGAAGCAGCGACTGGTCTCGTCGATGCGGGCGACGCCGGAGAGCTCCTCGACGAACCTGCTCGCAAAAGTTACCAAGCGCGCGTCCGTGAACTGCAGCGCGAGCTCGCCGAAGCGGAGGCGTTCGCCGATTTGGGACGCACACATCGCCTACGCCAAGAGCTCGAATTCTTGACGGCAGAGTTGTCCCGCGCTGTTGGCCTCGGCGGTAGAACACGTCGCGCGGGGGGCGCCGGCGAGCGAGCGCGCAGCGCAGTTCAACGGCGTATCAAAAACGCGCTCGATCGTATCCGCGAACACAGCCCGGAGCTCGCCGCTCTGCTCGAGCGCAGCGTCAAAACGGGCAGCGACTGCATCTTCCTCTCACAGCACGCGCAGCGCTGACGCATCGTCTCGCATCGCGCGCGACACTCGGCCCGCATCGTCCTCTCACAATAAATCCGAGCTCTGACGCTGAAACGGCGACCGGTCGCGCGGGGAATTTGGGATTTTGGGTTGGCCCCCAGTGGTCGGCGCTGCCGCGCGTCCCGAGCTCACTGAGCGGCTCGGCGCTGACACGGAACAATCCGTTCCGTCGCACGGCACGCCTCTCTGATTGAAGCGCGCGGCAAGCGCCGCGCGACTTGGAGCTGAGAGCTATGCCACTGAAACCATTAGAGTTTCCAACGAACTCGAGCGAACCGACGCTTCAAAGACAGGTAGCTCACGTCGAGCGCAGTTACGGCATCGCCTGCGACGTCCGCCACGCAGACCGCACCCTGCGCGTCGATCTGCCGCGCTCCGCCGGCGGCGGCTCCACCGGCCCTCACCCGGGTCAACTGCTGCGCGCCAGCATCGGCGCCTGCCTGGTCATGGGCTGCACTCAGTGGGCTCAACGACTCGGCATCGCCCTCGACGATATCCAACTCGAGATTGCCGCCAGCTACGACGAGCGCGGCCAACTCGGTATCGACGACAGCGTGCCCATCGGCTGGCAACGCCTGGAGCTCGATCTCGTGATCACCAGTGCGGCAGCAGAGGCCGACGTTCAGCGCGTGGTCGATGCCGCGCGTCGCTCGAGCCCAATGCTCGCCAACCTCTCATCAACGATCGAGCAGATCTTTCGCCTGCAACACATCACTCCAAACCCTTCTTCATCCACATTCGCAACCAAAGGAACCGTCCCATGAGCCTCTCCAACATCAAACACCTGTTTTTCTCACTTCTTGCTCTCTGCGCCTTGGTATTTGCCGGCACCGCACGCGCCGACGCGAACAGCAAAGCCGCCGAAGCCCGCGCCGCACGTGAAGACATCAAGAAGACGCTCGGCTTCGTACCCGCGTTTTTCAACTCCTTCGGCGACTCGGCGCTTCCAGGCACCTGGCAGGAGATGAAGGGCCTGCAGATGAATCCGAAAACGGCGCTCTCCGGCCGTGTCAAGGAGCTCATCGGCCTGGGCGTCGCCGCGCAAGTGCCGTGCCGCTACTGCATTTACGCGCACACCGAGTTTGCAAAACTCAACGGCGCCAGCAACACCGAAATCGATGAAGCTGTGGCGGTGGCAGCCTCCGAACGACACTGGAGCGCCATCCTGTGGGGCCGCCAGATCGACGAAGCCAAGCTGCGCGCCGACGTCGCGCGTCTTCTCACCCCCAACCAAAAGAAGAGCGCCGCAGCTCCCTCCATCGTCGTCGTCGACGCCAAGAGCGCGCTCGACGACATCCAACGCACGTTCGGCTTCGTGCCGGAGCTGCTGCGCGCCGTGCCCGAACCCGCGCTGCCCGGCGCCTGGCGTGAGATGAAAGATCTCAAGCTCGATCCTACAACTGCACTCTCGGCCAAGAACAAGGCGCTGATCGCTCTCGCCGTCGCCTCGCAAGTACCGAGCCGCCCCTGCGTCATCGCAGAAACCGAATTCGCCAAGGCTGGAGGCGCGAGCGACGCCGAAATCTCCGAAGCCGTCGGCATGGCCGCCATCACTCGCAACATGAGCACACTGCTGAACGGCATGCTCGTCGACGAAAACACCTTCCGCAGCGACATCGCGCGGCTGGTTGCCAACGTCAAAGCCGCGGCCAAGACAGCGCCGAAGCCCACCGCTGCACGCTAACCGCGCGCTAACGCGCACTAACCGCACACCTAACCAGCGACTTCAACGCAGGCGCCCGCCGTTCGCTTTCGAGCGATGGCGGGCGCCGTTCGTTTGCTTCGCGCGCGCTCGCGCGCCTCCTGATGTGTTCGCTCGACGCTGCCCGTCTTCACCAATCGACGCCGCTCGCGCGCTTTCCGGGCGAGCTGCTGAGTGACGAGATGGTGTTGTGCTTTACGAAGCTGCCGCTGGGATCACCATCGGGACTCAGGTTAATGGATACGCCATCGCTGCTCGCGAGGGACGAAGAATAGCTGAAGCCGTCGACCGCAACGCCCGACGAGTTCTTGAGAGTAACGCTGTCGCCGCTGTTGCTCAGGCTGAGGCCACCCGTGGACGCAGCCACGGCGTTGGTGAGCCCACCCGGGATGCCAGAGCTGGCACCGAACACCACGATGGCTTTGCCTGGATTGAGCGTCGTACCGGCCGCGAATGTGTGCCGCACGCTGCTGCCATCGCTCAATGTCCAGCTGCCGATGTTGGCCGCCGTGCCGCCCGCGTTCCGCACTTCGATGAACTCGCCGGCGGTGTTGCTGCCCGGTTCATTGGCGCCAATCTCGTTGATAATGACGTCGGCTGGTGCGCCGCCGCCGCTCCAATTGTAGCGAGTCAGCACCGGAAAGTGATCACTCGTGGTTGAGCTGTAGTTCGCGATGTATTGGTCGACTCGATAGACTTCGACCGAGTTCGCGATGTAGCTCGCGTTGCTATCGTTGGAATTCAGGTGGTGGTCGATCGTGTCTGAATAACCAACGGTGGACGAGATCCCCGCGTCACTCAGTGCCTTGGACGGGAACTTGTAGTCCGCCGCGTCATTTACGAAGTTTGCGTACGGGGAAGCGTGCTGCGGCGTGATGGAGGTATCCACGTCGTCGTTGAAATCGCCGATTACCCAGACTTTCTGCGTCGGAAAGTTGGAATCCAGGTACGACTTCAACGCAACCGACGCATTTTGGCGGCGCTGCCAGCTAGTTGTGTCGGTGCAGCACTTGGCGTGCAACACGATCACGACGATGTCTTCTGTGGCGCCGTTCAAAGTGACGCGCAGGGTGACCTGCAGCGGCGGGCGCCCGGCAAAATCAGTGTCGTTGCTGCCGAGAATGATACGCGCATCTTGCAGAGTGGCCAGTGAGCTCTTGTAAAGAATGGCAACGTTCTGTTCGTTACCGCTGAAGTCGCTGTAGTACGTGGCTCCACCGACCACGACGCTCTCTTTGGCCATGAAGCCCGTGTAGCCGGGCAACTGCGACTCGAGGTTATTCCATTGTGTTTGGCTGACGATTTCGGCAAACCCCCAAATGTCGAGATCTGCGCCGATGATCACGTCTTTGGCGTTGCTGAGCTGCAACGCTTCGTTACTCGGTCCATTGCCGGTATCGCCGAACCACTCCAAGTTCCAGGAGCCCACGTCGAGCGTCGTGGCAGCGCCCTTCGCAGGAATGGTTACGGCGAACTCTTCTCGCGCAATTTCGCGCTCGGCGTCGAAATCCGCGCCACCACAAGCAACCGCCAGAATTGCCGGAACAAAGCCCCACACGCAATGCGGACGCAGCATCACTCGCATGTTTCCTCCTCGAAAATGCCGCCTGGCGAGTCGCCCGACGCACGCGAGCAAACTAGTCGACGCAAGCAACTTTCCCACGTGAACTCGGAGAAACCTTGCCGCGACGCATTGTGACGAGGCGAAGGCGCTAGTGCTCTGTGCTCGCGGAGTATTGGCGTCGCGCGCACGCGCAGCCGAGCACGGCGCGCCACGAAGTGACGGTGCTTGCGGAGTGGGGGCGCCGCGCGCAGGCGCTAGTGCTCCGCGCTTACGGAGTGTTGGCGCCGCGCGCAGGCGCTAGTGCTCCGCGCTTACGGAGTGTTGGCGCCGCGCGCGGGCGAAGCCGAGCACGGCGCGGCCGGAACTGGCGGTGCTTGCGGAGTCTGAGCGCCCCCGTGCGAGCTCGGCTCGCACTTGGGGGCGCGCGCCGCGCGCAGGCGAAGCCGAGCACGGCGCGTCGCCAAGTGACGGACGCCGCGGGGGCATCAACATCGGCGCGCTCGCCCGACACCTCACGTTGGCTGGCGGCGCGATTCACCGGCTCGCCGGGACCGGCGTGAGCACGTGGCGCGTTCACGGACTCGCCGTGACCCACGCGACCCAACGTGACTACGTGACCCACGTGAGCACGCCGCGATTTACCGGCCCGCCGCGCGACACCGATGTGGGCAGTCCGTCCGACACCCACGTGGGCGGAGGATCTGTCATATTTCGAACCATCGGCGCAGTGACGCAGGGTTCGGCTCAGTCGATCGGATGAGTTCGATGGCGGGTGCAGATTACGTTGCGCCGGATCGCGCGAGAACTATCACCTGTGTAGCCGATCTGGACCGCGCTTTTTAATTGACGGATCTAACCGGCCAATTCGAGCCAAAGCACGAGGATGCGTGGTGGGGCCCATTTTTCTGGCGTCTTCGGCAAACGCGACTTTCTTGGGCGTCGCTGCGTCTTTGGTGTCAGATCAGGACGAGGGACGACAAAAAGAGCGAAGGCCCGGTAAACAACACCGAGCCTTCAACGACCGGGACGTGGTCGCGTTCGGCTACGTCGCATAGATAGGCCCGGTCCGCCAAGTTTTCTCCCGTTCCTCGAATCTGGGACGTGGACTCTCTTCGGCTTGTGGTTTGTGCGGACCCAGACTGCGGTCAGGAGTTTCTCCTTTGCAGGCGCTGTGACCGCGGTAACCGATACTGCTCTCCGGGGTGTAGCCAACGCGGCAGGCAACGGAGCCTGCGCAAGGCGCGACGTCGACATCGACTCAGCCCGGAGGATCGACTCGATCATCGGGACCGCAATCGCGCGTATCGGCGGCATCGTTCTCAGCGCGTGATGGAACACGGTTCAGACGCAGAGTCGAAAACTTGCATTGTGCTCGCGCCTGCAGCGGATGCGTCCACTGAGGCGGAGCACAACCATGGTCCAACTCAAGCTAGTGATTTCACCGTCCGAGCGTCAGACGCATTTGATTGCTCGAGACCAGTCGGGGACAACACTGTTGAGGGCAGCGCTGCCACCGAGCCCGTGGCACGCACGTGCGTTGCCTCGCCTACTCGAAGGGCTTGGCAGTTTTGTGCCGCTCCATGCTGCGCTCGTTGTGGACGCCAAGGCACCCGCATTCGCTACGAGACTCTATCCCGGCTGGCTAACAGACATGGGGGGAGAAAATTACCAGTTCCACGTCATCGGTGGCAGCCCGCGCGAGCGCCATGAGTGGTGGTTTCTCTCGCCTCACGTCGCCTGCGGGAGCTCGACTCGACGGTGACGACATTCCTGTTGCGGGTCATTGTCAGTGGTGACCATTGCGCGTTGTTCGACGGTGCGCACGCTTTGCCCCAAGCCAACGCATTCCTCGACGCCGTCCGAGTTCGAGGACTCTCACCGCGCACAGTGCGCGCCTACGCTTTCGACCTGCTCTGCTTTTATCGCTGGCTCAATCAATCGGGGCGAGCGCTCCCGGATCTCCACTCCGCCGACCTGGTGGACTTCATCGCCGAGCAGCAACGCGCCGGTGCGGCACCCCGCTCGATTAACCGACGCTTGACGACTGTTCGGCAGCTGTTTCTCTTCTTCACCGGGCGCGCTCTCGACCAAGGACCAGGCATTCTCCGCCCGGCCCTGCACTACAAAGGCCCTGGCCGCGAGCGTGAGCTTGGACTGCATCGCTTGCATCGCCGCACATGCAAGGTCCGAGTCAAAGAGCCGCGGTTCTTGGTCGAGCCACTCGGTCCTGACCAAGTTCGTTCCTTTTTGCGGAGCCTCACTCGCTATCGAGATCTCGTCATCGTTCACTTGATGCTCCTGACTGGCCTGCGCTCGCGAGAGCTCCTTCAACTGCATCTCGACGACGTGGTCTGGGCGGAAAAGCGCCTCCACGTTCGAGGCAAAGGTCAGCGCGATCGCGTCCTTCCCCTACCAGACATAGTCTTACGCATCCTGCACGACTACGTCCGGCTGGAGCGACCAACGCGAAGCACAGAGCGGCATCTATTCCTCGTCTTGCAAGGAGCCCGCAGAGGACGGCCCATGACACCCGCCGGCCTTCGCAGCCTATTTCGTCAGCGACGCCGTCAGCCAACCTTAGCGCTCGCTAACCCGCATCGCTTTCGGCACACGTTCGGGACCGACATGGCTCGCGCTGGTGTCGGATTGCCCACTCTGCAGCGAATGATGGGCCATGCTGACATGAAAACAACGCTCCAATACATCGAGCTGTCCATGGTGGACGTCGCCGATGAGTATCGGCGATCACTCGCGATCATCGAACGTCGCTACACAGAGGCGTCGCGCAGAAGTTATGAGTCGTCGCGATCTTAACGCGGGCTTGCCGCCTTTCGCGCTCGAGTATCTCGCCAGCGTCGGCGCAAGCACTCCGCGCGTGGTCCTTCGCAGCTTCCATACCTGGCTGCGTCGCACCGGTAGGCCGATCATGCAACTTCAGCCCGCTGAGATCGCCAACTTTCTCACGCCCTTCTTGGCTGCACAGAAGACTCCAGACGTACGGACACGTTGTCGGCGGCGTCTCTTCAGCTACTTCGATTGGCTTAGCGCCCGTAAGCTGCTCTCGTTCAATCCCCGCAGCGTCTGGCCTGAATTCAGCAACGGGCGAGCTCTGTTCGAGCTCCCTGCTCAAGCACTTCGCTTTACCAAAAGCCTCCAGCCAACTCACAAACCCTCTACCGTCAGCGCGTACCGAACGAGCCTTCGACAGTTCTACATGTGGCTCGATCGACAGCAGCTCCCAATTGACGCCATTACCCGCGCTCACATCACTGGCTGGCTCGAGTGGCTCTACGCTCGCAAGCTCAGCGCTGGCCATCGCATCCAGGTCATCGTCGCCGTTCGCTCGTACTTTCTGTGGCTCGAAGAGCAAGCCGACTACAAGGGCCCTCCCGCCGATCTGCTCTTCCGTCGCGGCGACTTGCCAAAGGCACCTCAATACCTGCCGCGACCGATCCCGGCGGACATCGACCAAGTTCTGCAACGCCGTCTGCGCAAGACGAATTCTCCTGCCAAGCTCGGCCTCTTCCTGATGCGTCGCACCGGGCTCCGTATTGGCGAGCTGCGCGCGCTGCCACTTCATTGCCTCTACTCGGACCATTGCGGCAATCACTTCCTCAAAGTCCCTCTCGGCAAGCTCAACAGCGAACGCCTCGTTCCGCTCGATAAACTCGCCCTACGTGCTCTCAAAAAGCTGCGCGCACTGGGCTCCACTGGGCGCCGCGGCAAGCGCCGCACGCTCTTGCTCCAGCGCGAGAACGGCACGCCGATCCCCTTTGCCGAGTACCGCCTCGCTCTCAAACAGGCATGCCGTCGTCTGGTGTTCGCCGAACCCATGACCACCCATCGCCTGCGCCACACGTATGCGACCGCTATGCTGGCCGCAGGAGTCAGCCTGCCCGTCCTGATGAAGCTGCTCGGCCATCGCCACTATCAGATGACCCTACGCTACGTCGCAATCACGCCAGAGACCTTAGCCAAAGCCTACACCGATGCCGCGCATGCCATCGAGCAGCGCTACGACCTTTCCTCGAGCCCGCCCGCGCAGACCTCCGACCCGGCCAACGCCCTTACCGAATTCGCTCGCTACCTCGTCAAGCACGCCCAAGACAACGCCTTAGACAAGACCCAAGCCCGCCGGCTCGTTCGTCGTCTCCTGCGCGAACGAGAGTGCGCGCGAACTACAGCTGTTGTTTGCGCGAGGTTGAGCGGTGGACGCGTTTGCGGACAAGAACGCTTTTGAACGTGTGAAGTGTGCTGAAGGCGCGTCCTAACGCGAATGCGGAGCTCGAAAATCCATGTGGTAGAGTGCGTTCACTCGCGAGAGTTGGTGGTTCTCGGATTGCGGCACGCTGATTGCGTGATGCGTGATCGCGCCTGGAGGTTGTCATGGGTTTGGCATTGTTGGTGAGCGATGTTCGGCGGGCGGGCGTGTATCAACGAAACGACTCGGGCGCACGCGGATCGGGGGCGGGCGGATGGGAGTCGGTCCATGAACGTGTCGTGTCGTTCGCAAAGCGGCGCGCAGGGCTCGAGTGGGAAGAAGGTCGGCTGCTTTGTGAAGCGTTGCGCGCTGGTGTGCAGCGGCGCCTTGGATTTGCGAGCTTCGCCGAATATGTAGAGCGCCTTTTTGGGTACAACGGGCGGCTGGTGAAGGAGAAGTTGCGCGTCGCTCAGGCGCTCGAACCGTTGCGCGAAATGAGCGACGCGTTGCGCACCGGTGGGCTGACTTGGTCAGCCGTCCGCGAGCTGACGCGCGTGGCAACGCCCGAGACAGAGCGCGCGTGGCTGGACGCCGCGCGGGGTCAGACGGTGCGGCAGGTGGAAGAGTTGGTCTCCGGTCGTGCGCCGGGCGATTTGCCCAGCGATGCAGCAGATCCGGCGTTGCGGCTGTATGTGCTTCGACACGAGGTTCACGGTGAGACGTACGCACTGTGGCTCGAAGCGCTGGCGAAGCTTCGCCGGGATGCGAGCGAAGCCCTCGATGATGACGCCACGCTCCTGTTGATGGTGCGGCGCATTCTCGCGGATGAAGGTGAAGCAAAGGCCGACGCAGGGCGCGCCAGCTACCAGGTGCAGGTGACGACCTGTAAGAGCTGTGGGCGCAGCGAGCAGATTGGCGGCGGTGAACGTCACGCCCTTGCTCCCGAGGTCGCGGAGATGACTCAGTGTGATGCGCAGGTCATTCCGGAAGTTGCTGCAACGCATGTGGGGCAACGAGCGTCTGTGGCAACCCACGTGAGCCAACGAGCGTCCACCGCAACCCACGTGGGGCGCCCTGTTAGTCAACGAGCATCGCAAACGATTCCTCCTGCCGTTCGGAGACAAGTCATGCGCCGCGAGAACGGGCGCTGCGTCGTGAACGGGTGCAAGCAGGCAACTTTCGTGGATGTGCATCACTTGAAGCCTCGCGACGAAGGCGGTCGGCATGAACCTGACAATCTCGTGTGTTTGTGCGCTGCACATCATCGCGCAGTGCACCAAGGGCGGTTGATCATCGAGGGTCGGCCGTCTACGGGGCTCATCTTCAAGCATGCCGATGGAACGCATTATGGCGGCGCGCTGCTGGTTGGAGCGGCGGACCGAAATGCGCAGGTTTTCGCCGCGCTGCGCGGAATGGGCTTCAAGGAGCGCGAGTGCCGAACGGCGTTGGAGCGTTGCGCGGCGACGATTGATCCGAACGCGACTCGGGAGGAAATGTTGCGCGCGGCGCTCCACGTGCTCACGAGCTAGCACCCGTCTCGTCGCTAGGCGCCGCGACGGCGACGTGTGCGCTTTCCGCGGGCGATTTCCGTATCGAGCGCGTCGAGTGGCTGGTCCCACATGCGGCGGAATCGGTCCAGCCATGTGTCGGCCTCGCGCAGTGCGCGCGCTTCCACGGAGTATAGGCGGCGGGCACCTTCCGCGCGAACGTTGGCGAAGCCGTTGTCTCTCAGGACACGTAGGTGCTGGGAGACTGCTGGCTGCGAGATTCCGAACTCGGCGACGATTACTTCCACGACTTCTCCAGAAGCTAGCTCGCCGAGCGCCAACAGTTCGAGGATACGTCGCCGCACGGGATCGGCGAGAACCTCGAAGGCATGCATCGGATGAGCCTACTGTGGTGAGTAAAATTCGACCACTCGAGACGCAGCTTCCGTCGCCTTGGTCGGCTCTGTCCCGGCCGCAATCGATGCCTGCGCCCACGAGTTGCTGCAGCCCTCGACGAAGCGGCGTCCGTCCGGCGTCGTGGCCCATTGCTCGCCTTCCTGCGGGTCGATGGCCGCGCCGGTCTCGAAGTGCACGCCGAGGCCCATGAGCCCGAGATCCCAACCGACGCCGACACCGCCCGGCCCGAACTGATCGAAAATGGCTTCCGGCACGTGTGCAACATGCTCGAGCGTCAAGCGCGTCGAACCGTTCTGCTCGGTGAGCTGCACGGTTACCCAGCTTACGTCGCCGTGCATCTCCCAAGTCACGGCTACGACGCGCGGGGGGTCGCAGCGCTCGATGACGCCGCCTGCGTTGCCTTTGAACTGGTAACGCCCGCCGACTTTGAAATCGCCTGAAATTGGCAGGAACCAACGGGGAATGCGCTCGGGATTAGTGAGCGCGTCCCACGCGTCGTCGATGTTCGTCTCGTAAATGCGTGTGGCGGTGAGGCGCCAGGCTTCGCGGCCTCCACGCTCGATTTTGTCGAGCTTTCGCGTGACTTTGCCAACGGTTGCGGGAATGTCGACCTTCATATGCGCATTCACTAATATAAGATGAAACTTATATCAAGCGAAAATGCTCGCCACGGCTGAAGCGTGTTCGTAAACCGTGCAAGCGCTCACCTCCTCAGCGGCCGGTTCGAGCGTGAGCGTTTCGACACGTAGCTCGCGGAAGCGTGGACGCTCGGCAGCACACTCGTGGTAACTTCCCCTGAACTGCGGAGGCACGCCCCGAATGGACGCCAAGGTACTCGACCTCGATCTGTCAGCAACCGTGGATCGCATCTGTGAGCGCATCAAAGAGTCGGTTGCGACGATGCGAAAACGCGGCGCGGTGGTTGCGATTTCTGGAGGCATCGATAGCAGCGTTTGCGCCGCGCTTTCGACGCGGGCGTTGGGGCGCGAGCACGTGCTGTTTCTGATTTTACCCGAGCGCGATTCATCCGCGAAGAGCGGGCGTTTGGGGAACATGTTGGCCGAGCACTTGGGTGTGGAACGAATCGTGTGTGATATCGCGCCGACCCTGGAGGCGATTGGCTGCTATCGCTGGCGCGACGACGCGATTCGCGCAGTATTTCCGGACTACGGCGAGGGTTGGAAGAACAAGATCGTGATCGCCGGCGGGCTGGAGCACGGCATCAACTTCCACAAATTGGTGGTGGAGGATCCAAGCGGGCGGCGGCAGGAAAAGCGGCTGGGCCCCAAGGAGTACCTTCAGATCGTCGCGGCGCAGAATTTCAAGCAACGCATTCGGAAGACGCTGGAGTACTTCCACGCCGATCGGCTGAATTACCTGGTGGTCGGCACGCCGAATCGGCTCGAGTACGATCAGGGCTTCTTCGTGAAGAACGGTGACGGCGCCGCAGACGTGAAGCCGATCGCGCACCTGTACAAGACGCAGGTGTATGCGCTGGCCAAGCACCTGGGGTTGCCCGCGGAGGTGGTGGCCGCACGCCCGACGACAGATACGTTCAGCTTGGAGCAGGGGCAAGACGAGTTCTACTTCGCCTTGCCGTACGAGAAGATGGACTTGGCGCTGTGGGCAAAGAACCACGGCTTGCCCGCGGCCGAGCTGGCTGCTGCCTTGAGCATTACGGAGCAACAGGCGGAGCTCGTGTACCGAGACATCGACGCCAAGCGCCGCACGACTCGTTACCTGCACGCGCGCCCGGAGCTGGTGGAGCCGATCGCCGAAATCCCGAAGTGAAATCGGTGGCGCGCCGCACTCGAATCACAGCGGCGCACTGAGCTGGATCGCTAGTTACTTCGCTGTAGCTACGCGATCCACATCGACGCCGAACTTTCCGGCGGGCGGTGGCGAGTTCAGGCGCGCGCCGCCGATGAGATCTTTGGCGATGAGCTGTAATGAGAGGGCGGCGCAGAAGGCCATTTCGTCGGTGTTGCTCATGCGTTCGCCACCGGTCGCGCGGCACTTGGCGAAGAGTTGTGCAACGGCTTCAGCATTGAGGATGCCAGCCGCGTTGACGGCTTCGGGAGAAAGCGCTTCCTCGACGTAGGCGGGGACGGAGGGGGAAATGAACGGTTTTACGACGGGCGCGCGGTACGGCTGCTTTTTGCGCTTCAGGATTTGAGGGGGAATGCGCTCTGCGAATGCGCGCTTGAGTGCGACTTTTTCTTGCAGACCGGCGAGCTTCAAGTCGTCCGGCAGAGTGTCTGCCAAGGTCATCACGTCGGGATCGAGAAACGGGAAACGACCCTCAATCGAGTTGGCCATCAGCATGCGGTCACCCTGCGAGGAGAGCAGGTAGCCCCACAACAGCGTGACGACTTCCACGAATTGAGCTCGCGCGAGCGGGCTGAGCTTCGTCGCATCTGCAGGCAACATGGCGCGCAGGCGCTCTTCGGCTGCGCCCTCGGGGACGCGTACGTCGGGCGAGAGGAGCAACTTGAGGCGCGCAGTGGTGTCCCAACGTGTGCGATGTGAATAAAAGAGGTCGTCCGTAGACGTGAGGTTCTTGCCGAAGAAGGCCTTCGCCATGGAAAGCTGCCCTACCGGGGAGCGGGCCATGTACGGATACAAGCGCTGCAGAAGCTGCGGACGCACCTTGCTTTCGGGTTGGCGCGCCCAAAAACGACGCACGCGATCTTCGCGGAAGAGATCGTAGCCTGCGAAGATTTCGTCGGCACCTTCGCCAGTCAAAACGACGCGGTAGTTGCTGTCGCGAACCAACTTGGCGAGCAGAAATAGCGGCGCCGGTGCAGTGCGCAACAGCGGTGCTTCGGCGTGCCACACCACATCCGGAAAAACGCGCGCGACGTCGAGCGCTTGGCAGCGCACCGACGCGTGATCGGTTTCGAGCGCTAGAACGGCGGCCTTTTGGTACTCGGTTTCGTCGTACTCAGCGTCATCGAACTCGACCGAGAAGGTTCGCAGTGGCACCTCGCGGCGCGCGGCGATCAGGGAGGTGAGAATGGTCGAATCGAGGCCGCCGGAGAGGTAGGCGCCAACGGGCACATCGGCTCGCAAGCGCAGCTTCGCCGCGTGCTCCAGCGAGTCACGCACGGCGCTGACGCGCGCCTGTTCCCGCGCTGCATCACTATCGTGTGCGAAGCGCGACGGCTGCGAGAGCAGTGGCCACACGCGGTCTACGATCTTAGGTTCCGCTGCGCCCGGCTCGAACACGGCCGTGACTCCAGGAGGCAACTGCTGAACGCCGCGAAACGGCGTGAGCGGTGCAACGGCCGCCCAAAACGTGAGCGCTTCGTCCAAACCTTCGGGTGAGAACTCGCGCGGCACAGCGGGATCCGCGAACAGCGCTTTCACTTCACTCGCAAAGCGCAGCACCCCGGCATGCACCGTCCAAAACAGCGGAAGAATGCCGGCGCGATCGCGCGACAGCACCAGCCGGCGCGAGCGTGTGTCCCACAGTGCAACAGCCCACTGCCCATTCAAGTGCTGCGCGAAGTCGTTACCCCACGCGAGGTACGCCTGCAGAATCACTTCGGTGTCACAATGGCTGTGGAAGCCGTGCCCCTTGGCCTCGAGCTCTTCTCGCAGCTCGATGTAGTTGAAGATCTCGTTGTTCGCGCAGATCCACACCTGCTCTTTAGCGTCGGTCATGGGCTGCCAACCACCTTCGAGATCGATGATCGACAAGCGGCGATGAGCCAGAACCACGTGCTGGTCGCGGTAGATGCCGTAGCCGTCGGGGCCGCGGTGATGCAGCATGGAGGACATGCGCAACGCGAGCTCGCGATTGGGCGGCTTGCTTTGCGCCAGGTTCAGAAGCCCTGCTACCCCGCACATCAGAGCTTGCTCTTCATGACTTTGCCACCTTCCGACCTCGGCAGCGCGTCGACGAATTCGACTACGCGCGGCACTGCGATTTCGTCGATTTGCGTGAACACAGCGCGTTTCACGTCGTCCGCGCTGAGGTTCGACGAAGAGCGTTTCACGACCACGGCTTTCACCGCAACCCCGTGAATGGGATCTGGCACACCGACCACGGCGACTTCGACGACGTCCGGCAACGTGCTGATGGCTTGCTCGACGTCGCAGGGCGCTACCTTCTCGCCACGTGTCTTGATGATGTCGTCGGCGCGCGCCACGAAGTACAGGTAGCCTTCGTCATCGCTGCGAAACAAATCGCCGGTGTGCAGCACCACCTCACCCGGAATGCTACCCGGCCGCAACGCGCGCGCCGTCGCTTCCGGATCGCGCCAATAGCCGCGCATCACGTTCGGCCCACGCACAACGAGCTCGCCGACTTCTCCCGGACCCGCCCGGCTACCGTCTTCGCGAATGATCCATGCTTCCTGATTGGGCATCGAAATGCCAACCGAGCTCGGGCGCGCCAACACTTGATCGGGCGGCAAGTAGCAAACGCGCGTGCACTCCGTTTGGCCGTACATGGCGTAGATGCGCGCCCGGGGGCAGAGCTCGTGCAAGCGCTGCAAATGCGCGGCTGGCAACGCATAACCAGCGTTCGTGAGGTAACGCAGCGCGGAGAGATCGAAGCGCTCCAAATCTTTGAGCGCGAGAATCGACGCGTAGATAGTGGGCACGCCCGCAAACCCGGTGACCTTGAGCTCCTGCAAGCGCTTGAGAATCGGAAACGCCAGCGAAAAGCCGGCTTCGAGCACCAAGGTTCCGCCGGTCCAATGCGTAACCAACAGCTGGAATAAACCGTACGTGTGAAACAACGGCAGCACGCACAGCACGACTTCGTCGTCGCCGTGTTCGAGGTAGCTGGCGATTGCGGCCGCACTATTGCGCAAGTTCTGGTAGGTGAGCATCACGCCTTTGGGCTCACCCGTCGAACCAGTCGTCCAACACAGGGTCGCAATGTCGAACTCGATCGAATGGCGCTGCGCGCTGCCAGCGCGGCTGCCGAACTCGTGGAGCGGCGTGGAGAGTGGCGTGGTGCCAGGCAGAGGTGAATCGTCGACGACAACAACGCGATAGAGCGACAGCAGCGCCGGCTCCAGAGTTTGCGCGAGCTTCGTGGTCGTGACGATCACACGCGGCTCTGACAACGCCACGATGCGCTCGAGGCGTTTGGTACGACGCCCGGCCCCGACGATTGACGGGATCGCGTCGGCGCGCAGGCTGCCGTAGAAGGCGAGCACGGCCTCGTAGCTGTTGTCGAGTGCTACGACCACGCGATCGCCGCGGCTTACCCCCAAGCCGCGAAACATCGTTGCCCACGCATCTGCTTGCGCCGAGAGCTCGGCGTAGCTCACGCGTCGCTCGCCGATCACGAGAGCTGCATGATCCGGTCGATGCGCGGCGTGCACTCGCAGCCGCTGATCGATCAAAAACTCGTCGCTGCGAGGATTGCGGATCATGGTCGGCGAAACGTCAGCTGGTTTGCTTGCGACTGACGAAAGCGACCATTCGACTCATCGTGCCAAGGTTTTCCGGGATCATCTCTTCGTCGTCCACCTTCACGCCCAGATCGTTCTCCATGAAGGCGACCACTTCGAGCACGCCCGTGGAGTCCAAAATGCCCTGCTGGATGAGATCCAGGTTCCCATCCATGTTCTTGCTGGCGCCGCGGAAGCCGAAGTTCGTCGCGACGAACTCGCGGATCTTGGTTTCGATGTTGAGTCCGGACATTGTACTGAGACGCTCCTTTGATCAGTCAGACAGGCCAGCCGCACGTGCAGTGCGATTCAACCAGGGAATGAACAAGCGGGTGACGGCGCGCGCGCCTTCGGGTGACGGATGCGAGTCGCCGCGACCGGTCGCAAACTGCGGCGCCAGCGTGTTCGCGTCGGGGTTGCCCTCGGCAATGGCGAGCGCGTCGAACAGATCGAACACCTTCACGTTGGGAAGGCCCGCGGCGTACTCGCTGGTAAGCCAGCGTGACCACTCACGCGCGCGGTTTGCCGCAGCCACGGTAGTGTTCTTTTTGACGAGCGGCGGCGTCGACATCGCGATGAACAGAATGTTCGGGTGCGCCTTGAAGGTGGGCACGAGCGAATTGAAGTGCTGCTTGTATTCGTCGAGCTGCGCGTCGTTTTTGATGTTCGAGTTCGGGTAGCAGCTCTTGAACATCACGATGTCGTGCGCCGGCTTGTCGCCGGTGAGCTCCCAACGCTTGACCACCTCGAAGTACTTCGGCGTGTTGAACGTCTTCGGCCAATCATCAATGTCGGTGTGATCACCGACCACGTAGCCGTCGACCGCCGCCTCTTCGTAGTTGATGTCGTGAAACGCGATCCCGTCTTGCTTCAGCGCATCGAGCAGCCCGCCTTTCAACAGGCGATCCCCCGTGCTGTGATGCAACCACACCATCGACAGCGGACGCGATGGCTTACCCGGATCCGCTCCCGGCGAACGCACCAAGCTGGTGTGCGATTCGGGCACGGGGGAGTTGCACCCGATGGCGGTGAAGACCAAACCCGCAATGCCCGTGAGTATGCGCAAGAGCGCTACCATAGATGGCCATCCTTCCATGAGAGGGCGCCCGTCACAAAGGCAAACGCCTCAAATATCGAGCTCGCCGTCGAACAACGACCACTGGGCGAGGTCGTAAGCAGCCGCACCGACCCGGTCGACCTCGTGCGCCGCTACCTTGCAAACGAAATTCCTACGCTCCTTCGACTGGATGAACCCGAGCTGCCGAAGCGCCCCCGCCACCGTGACGTCGCCAGCGTAACAAACCGAGATGGACGAGTGCCCCAACGCCCGCATGCGCCACACGAAGCGCGCGAACAAGGACTTTTGAGCTTGCGGCGAGGCCCAGAGGGCGTCGAGGACGTTCACCTTGCCGTCCACGACCGAATAGGCCACGTACCCGCGGAGCCGCCCGCTCGACCTCTCGGTCAAGCAAAAGAAGGTGCAATCTTCGATGGGATGCTTGGCGTAGCGCCAGTTCAGGTGCGCGGGTGTACGCTCGCCCACGATCGTGCGCCCAGAGTTCGCCTCGTCCCACAAGCTCTGAAAAGAGTCGTCCGCGGCGCGCCGCTCCACGTCGTCGAGGTCCCGCGCCCGTCGGAGGTGCATTTGCAGGTCGTAGGCATGCAGCAAACAGTCGACGAAAAACCCCGCAGTTTCGGCCAAAACCGGCGGGATTAAGTCGCGCAAGTGGCGCCCGGTACGAAGCGGTCGCGCCATCATCATGGCCGCACCGACTGTCTTGTAGCCGATGCGCGCAAACACCGGAAACGCGCTCTTGTTGGGAAACCCATAGAGCACGCTGATGCCATCCGCAAAGCACGCTTCCGCGAGCTTCCGCTGCAACGCCAACGCCGCGCCCGCCACGCGGTGCTGCTTGTCCACCACGAAGTCACAAAGCACTGCAGCGGAAACAGGATCCCCACCAATGTGCAACGTTCGCGGCATCGCGCCGGCACTGCCGATGATTTCGCCCGTGTCACGCCTGGCCACGACGCAGATTTTCACCGGCCCGGAAGGGTTCGCCTCCGTCAGCCAATGCCAGCGTGGATCAATCGCCGACCTGATGCGATGGTCCCCGAAGTTGTCATGCCACAACTGCAGCACCGCCGAGCGGTCGCTCTCGCCGCGCAGCGGAAAAGCGTCGAAGCTCATCGGCCTGTTTCCCGGGGAGGACGCATTGGTCAGTAGGCGTTGGTCTGCTTTTTTACCACGTCCCCATGGTACGGCGAATAGCGTGTTGTTTGGGGTTCGAGAGCAATGCCGGAGCTGTCACCCGCCGCGGTGAATCCTTCGGCCGAAGCGATCCGTAACGACACACACGCAAAGACGCGTACGCTGGGTGCACCCACGTATTGCGCGGCGGCGCGAGAAAAAGTTATATGTGGTAATTTGCCTGACACGTAGGAAATAGGCATTTATTCGGCCTCTTTCCCGGGCACCAGCGCCCGCCCGAGCGCCCAGCGGCGGAATTTACCCGTCCCCGCGGTAGGCGTTGCAGAGCTGGTTCATCACAGCGGACAGACTGAACCGCGACTCCACCATCTCGCGGGAGCGCTGCCCCATCCGCGCCGCCAATTCGGGATCATCGATCAACTTTCGTAACGCCGCGGCGAGCGCCGCGGGATCACCCGGCGGTACCAACAAGCCGTTGTCGCCGTCCACCACCACGTCTTCGTTGCCGCTCACGCGCGTAGCCACGATCGGCAAGCCCATTGCCATCGCCTCCAGCACCGAATTCGGCAACCCTTCTTGAAACGAAGGCTGAACGTAAATGTCCGCCTCGGCCAACACCGCCGGAACGTCACTCACCTCGCCTGCGAACGTAACCGACTCCGTGACCCCGCCCTCCTGCGCCGCGCGCAACAAACCTTCGCGCTCAGGACCATCACCCGCCACCACCAGCTGCGCGTTACTCTCCTTCGCCACCGCCGGCCATGCTTCGAGCAACACCGTCACACCCTTCACATGCCGAAGCCGCCCCACGTACGCAACCTTCGCGCGCGTTCCCTTCGCCCTCACCGCGCGCACGGGCGGCGCAAACCGCTCCAAATCCACCGCGTTTGGGATCATCAGCAACGACTTTTCGCGATAACCAGCGCTACGCAACATCTCCCGCGTGAACTCGCTCACGCACTGAATGTTATCGACCCGCTGAACGCACCAATTGTACAGCCGCTGCGCCGGACGCCGACTCAACTTCGGATCCAACAAACCGCCGCTAAACTCCCACGCCCCCGAAATCTTCACGGTCACCGTGGCAGGCAAAAACGGCCGCAACAACCCCGACACCGCGGCCAAATTCTTCGCCATGTTCACGTGAATCGCGTCGAACTCCGAACGCCGACTCCAAATCCAATACCCGTAGCGCGCACACAACAATGCCGCGCCCAGCAACTTGATGTGCGGATACGACAGCCGCGTCACCGCAACCCCATCCACACTATCCGAAACCGGCAAACTCGGATCGAGCTGCGGTGCCACCACCTCCACATCGTGCCCCGCGGCGGCAAACGCCTTCGCCAACGTGCGCACCTGCTTCTCGGCGCCGCCCGTGGCCGGATAAAAACCGTCTACGACGAATAAAATACGCGGCAGCCGCGCTCGCTCGTCAACCGCTACCTCGGAGCGGGACTCCGGCAAGTTGTTCATCATCGTCGGAATGGCCTGCGCTTTCGTGGACGCCCAAAAAGCGGCGCCCGTCGTGACCGTATAGACGACGATTTCCCAAACTCAAGGCCCGCCCCTCTTCACAGCCGGAAACCGCGCCCATCCCGCGCCCTTTCCGCGCGCCCATAGGATTCTAATCGCGGGCGCTTGGCGTCGTCCGACCCAAATTCGCGCACGCGATGGCCCCGTCCGCCACGCCCAGCGGCGCGTTCGTGTACGACTCGCGCGCTATCTAAACGGACTCGCATGAACCCACGGACTGCTGAACCTGACCGACTACTCCGATTCGCGAGAACGCTCCCAGCGACGCACCATTTGAAATGCTCGATGTCGATACTTCTGCGACAGGCTCGCGTTGCTACTCGAACCGCGAATGGTAGCAGCAATCTCCGCGTCGATGGGGAACCCCTGCTCGATCCACGACACTGCGAGTTCAAACCAGTATGAACTCATCGACGTGAGGCCCGTCATCAACACGTCGCGCAGCGTAGCCTCATCCCCGCAAACGGATGCACCCAGCTGCTCCCGAGCCTGGACCAACGGCTGCTCAAGAGCCGGGAGAAGAGCCACGCGAATTACGTAGGGCACCGAGAAGCTTCTAGCAGTGTTCCGCTGCGACGCCCACGCGTGCACGACCTCTCAAAACGTGAGGCCACGAGCAGCTGTGAGGCGACAACGGACCAAAACTTGAAGTTGCATTACGCGACCCTCCGTGCCTTGGGTTGTCGCTTGCCCTTCGTTTTTCGGAGTTCTTCTTTGACAACGCGACGCACAACCGTTTCGAGCGGCTCGAGCTTCGATCCGACATAGGCGCGCAAGGCAGCGTTGATCATTGTTTGGTAGTTTCCTCCGCCCGCCTCGTCGACCTGCTGGCGAAACCAATCGAGGAGGTCATCATCAATTCGGATCGTTATGCGTGTCTTGCGACCAGCAGGCGGAACGACAGCGCCGCGCCTTCCACCGGAGAAATCGTATTGTTTGCGCATGGTCAACCGTTGCCTTCGTAGTCCGCGCGTTCGCGGGATGTTGCACGTCGTGCGGAAATTATCCGAATGTCCTCGTCCCGAGGTGTCCAGCTGACAACCAACAGCCTCCCGAGAAGGTCCAGACCAAGCGTCAGGTACCGGTCTTCTCGAGGGTGTGGATCGTCGAGCGTGATGGCGCGGGGATCCTCGAGCGCACCAACTGCGTCGGCGAAGGCAATCTTGTGCTTTGCAAGATTGCTGCGAGCTTTGCGCGGGTCCCATTGAAATGCCACGCTCTACTGTATGCACAAATGTACACCGGAGCAAGCGTCAGTCGTCAGCCAAGCGAGGTAGCGGCTCGCGTTGTCGGCGACCACGCACGCTCGCTGCACGATTCACTTCCGCCGCGCTCGGATCACCGCATCGACACCAGTGCCGGCGACGGCGCGAGGACGCTCCTCTGCCACAACGAGCTCCCACAGGTTGGCGTCCAGCGCTGCGACCGCTTGCTCGACCGAGACTTGGACCTGGTTTGCCGCGGCAGTGGCTGCTCCGGTACTCGGATCGATTGGGCGGTGACCGACGAGGAACAAGGTTCCGCCCGGCGCGACGCCGTTTGCCATGCGGCGCACCATTTCTTCGACTGATCCGGCGACGTGAACGTACAAGCAAACGACGAGATCGTAGTGCGCGGGCTCCGGCGTCCAGGTGGCGAGATCGCGCTGAAGCCAGTTAATGCGTTGCGCGACGTCGAGGCCCGCAGCTTCGGCCATAGCCTGAGCGTGAGTGATTGCCGCCGCGGAGAAGTCTACTGCCGTGACCTGCCAACCGTGTGCGGCAAGCCACAGCGTGTCTGCGCCGTGTCCACAGCCGGCGTCTAGCGCGCGTCCCGGCGGGAGGTCAGCGATCTCGGCGATGAGGTGTGCATTGGGAGGACGACGCGCGACTTTGTCGGCGTGTTCGCGCAAGGTCTTCGACCACAGCAGTTCCCAGTAATCCTGATCGAATTTCGGTTTGGTCACGACGCTGACTCGATGAAGCTAGGGGGTACAGCACTGAAATGGGTGACGAGGACGCGCGGATTCGTTACGTTGACCGTGCGTTTTGCGGAGAGCGCCCTTGGACCCTAACCTAGTTCGCGCAGCGCTATCGTCGAGTCAAATGAGCCCGCTCGCGTTTCGCGCAGCGCTGATGAGCCTACCTGCCGTGGACCGCGACGCCTGGCTCGATCGCGTTTTGGAGCTTGGCGAGCTGCCGGAAGACAGTCGCGACCTGCCAAGGGGCTGCGTTCCCTATCTGCCGTGTTCGATCAATACGTTGTTGCGCATGATCGAGCTCGCGGACATCCAATGCGACGACGTGTTCGTGGACATCGGTTCCGGCGTTGGGCGCGCGACGGCGGCGACACACTTTTTGACCGGCGCAGGCGCAATTGGAATCGAAGTCCAGTCGGCATTCGTGCACAGCTCACGTGAGTTAGCCACGCGCCTGAACGCACCTCGCATCTCAACCGTCGAAGGCGACGCGACGAAGCTCACCCGCTACATCGTCATCGGCTCCGTCTTCTTTCTCTACTGTCCCTTCAGCGGCAGCCGCATCGATCAAGTCCTCGACCACATCGAACAGATCGCCCAAACACGTGCGGTGCGCGTGTGCAGCGTGGACCTACCCTTGCCCTCCCGTCCATGGCTGACACCCGTCTCAATCTCCGGTGATCTCGCTGTTTACCGAAGCTGCCAGTAGGTCCCAAGACCCGTCGAAACTCGAGTATCCTCCTCCCATGGACGACGAAATGCGGAGCAAGGTGTCGGCGCTACTCGAAGCCATCGTCACGGCAGACGGCGTGATTCGGCCCGAGGAGCGCGACTTCGTGCGACGAGCCGCCCAACGCTGGAAACTTCCCGACCCCGACGCACCGCTCAGCCTCCGCACGCTCGGCAGTGCCACCGAAGCACTCCGAGCGCTCGACCCAGCAGCACAAGCCCGCGTCCTAGCCGTACTCGTCGACGCCGCCGCCATCGACCACCACCTCGACCCCCGCGAACACGCTCTCCTTCTCGCCGCTGCCGCAGCACTCGGCATCGACGCAACCGCTCTCGAAGAACGATTGCTACAGCGACTCAAAACGCCGTCCGCATCGTGAACGCTGGGCGTAGTTAACGCCAAACGTGGCTGGCAGCCATCAACGCGCTACCCGCCCTTCGACAGCTGCGAGCACACGCTGTGAAAGTTGAACGAAGCGATCGTCCCACCTTCCCGCGAGCCCCAGCTGCTTGGCGCGCTGCCGAAGCGCGTCCGCAGTCCCGTGGTCGCCCTCAGCGTACGCCAGCACAGCCAGGTTGAACTGAACCAAAGATCGAGCAAAGCAGCGCGCCCCAGATGAGCGCGGGCATTGGATAGCTCACCCAACGCAAGGTGAGCGCCGCCGAGATTGTTCAGAGCCAGAGCGTTTTCTTTTTTGGATCCCAGTTCCGGCACGGCGCGCCGCCTCTCTCCAATGTTCTCGCAGCGTTCAGCACGTGAAGCACTGATTTGCCCCGGCCGCCACACACTCGAGTCCCTCGACAGGCATCGATACAGGTCCGACTCGATCCTAGCCAATCGCGTCCACCGTTTTCTTCGAGACATTAGTGGTTCGCCGAGAGCCTTAGCTGCCAGAGAGGACTGTGAGGACCTCGCGCACTAACGCCCGAGTGCGACGGCGAGGCCAGCCGCGCAACTCAAACCCACGGGGGGAATCGCCGCAATCACGGCGACTATCGCGACAAATCGCGACTGCGTGGTTTTTGCGGAGGACGCAGCGCGGCACGCACAAACCGCCGCGAAAAGCGACGGCACAAAAGCAACTGGAGCGAAGAGCACGAAGCAAGCCAGCCCAACTAAACTGAGAGCGATGCTCTTGATACCAGCTCCCAAAGGGTCGCTTGGTGGTTGCCATCGAGCGAATCGCATGAATCTCTCAGACTTCCTTTGAGCGGAACCGCGGCGTCTGCGATCTCGATTTCAATATCCTCGTGCTTATGAAGCTGAGCCAGGCAACGCGCAGCTCTAATCTAGCAGCGTCTCCTCAAGACGACGGAACGCTGCTTCGGGGAAATCGTGTTCACCCCAGCGACGTCGGTACTCTGTGGGACCGATACAATCGAGTATGTCACGCACGGCAGAGTACGTTTGGTCACGCAGGTGAGAAATTGAGGTAGTGCCCTGAAGCACGACACGATTCGCTGAGGCGATGCCCCACGACGTCCAGTCGTCGTGCCAAACGATGTGGACGAGGACGTCATTGTCTGTCACGCGAGTCAAGTTCATGTGATGTTCGCCAGGTTCGTCCATAAACACGACGGTTCCGGTTTGAGCGCCGCCGGCTATGCTCGCGACCACATCGCAAAGTTCGTGTAGCGAATCGTGCAGGTAAGAAACGGTCATTTTGACCAGTTGCTCGTCGAAAGCGACACAGCAATTAGCCCAACCAGCTTCCCCAACTTCGTACTCTAATCGAAATGACATTTGTGCCTCGTCTCAAGCACGCGCCAACGCCGTAATAGGTGCGCTAGAAAGCGGTCGAACGCATGCGTACGAGCGCTTCCGCATCAACGCGCCATTCCGAACCAACCTTGACGACAGGGAGTGGCAACGGCACTGCATCCGAAACTAGGTAGACCACGTCGTCAGGAGCCGGCACGCGAAAAACGTTCATGGATGTGTACTGCTCGGCCAAAAGACGAGCCACGTCGACCGGATACGCCCCAGCCCACAAAATAGAAGGGGCCGCGTGCACCAAAAGATGCTTCCTGATTTCAGCCTCATTACCTGCCAGTGACGCGATGAGGAAAGTTCGGTAAGCATCCTCTGGTTCGGATGAAACTTCGGACTCATCCCGAAGATCGAAGACGGCGTCCTGAAACGGGGTCGTGGGCAGGTGCAACCACTGCAGTTCGCTGCTCGGGCTACGGTCGAAATGAAACGTCAGCCACGCAGAATCCGTCGCTCGAACGTAGCCCAAGGCGAGTGGTTGTTGGCTCGTCCCCCGGTAAGAAGGCTCGCCGAAACGGCGCTCGACGTCGGCGCGAGATCTGCGATCGCCAGTTGCCCACTCCGGCGCGCGCTGGAGATCGAGCCATTCCTCCTCGGTCAGCTTTCGTTGAGGCTCGAAGTATCCAAGCCGCATCGCAGCTCGCGCGTACAGAGCAGCGAGTACCTCCGAATGAGCGCCGGGGCCCAAGAGCTCGCAAAGAATACCCCACGCGCCGAGAGCTCCCCAAAGGCCTTCGTCCTCGAGTTCCTGGAAGATTTGTGAAAGGTCGTCCTCACGGCCGTCGATAAACGCGAGATCGCTCAGTTGAGAGCGAATGGTGAACTCAACGGACTGGCCGGTACCCCACATCGACGGACTATGCAGCATGGCCAACAAGACTTCGGCGGCTCTGGCTCGAATCGCTTTCGCTTCGCGCATGTGCTTCCAGTTCTCAGCTCGCCTCAGAATACACCGTCGCGCCGCGCAAGAGGAGTTCCCCCAATACGGTCCGCGTGCCGCCGCTTGCTCCATCACCTCGGCGGATACTCGAGCGGCGGCGGTGGCGGCGGAGTGCGCGGCACGTCGGGAACGGCGTCGCACGGTGGTTCTTGTCCCCAGATGAGGCGGCCTTTGCTGTAGACGGTGATGTATTGGGTTTTGGCAACTTGTTCGGTTTGGCCGACTTGCAGGGCTTGGAGGCTCCAATCGTTGCTGGCGTCCCAAGGGCATTTGTTTTCACCGTAGGCGAGGCCGTAGTCGATGAGGACGTCGCGCGGCGCGCCAATGGCGGGGATTAGGCCCCAGAATTTTGCTTTGGAGTAGTCGAACTCGAAGTAGAAGGTGTTCGTGTGTTGTTTGCACTGAATCGGGCCGGTGACTTTGACGGGTTCGGCGGGTCTGGTGTTTTGCCCGGTGTCGCGAAACAGGTTGAGGGTGACGGCGGCGGTGGGGTCGAGGCCCGCGGCGATGACTTCGCTGGCGTTGAACCAAAAGCGGGTGGAGAGGTTTTCGTCGTAGCGCGGGGGGTGAATGCTTTCGTTCATCGTGCGAATGTTGACTTGCGTGCGGCAATCGGCGGGCGGCGTGTTGAGGTTCGCCATCGCGTAGAATTCATCGATGCGCGGTTCGAGCGGCGGAAAGATTTTGAGTGGGCATTGCGAGGGGCCGCGTGAAGCGAGGTGGGCGGCGAGTGCAGCTACGAGGGCGCCGTTGTAATCGATGGTCACTTCGTTGGATCCGTAGTCGTCGCGCGCGTCGACGTGTTCACCTTGGCCGTTGGGGCCGTTGACGAGCGCGCCCCAAATGATGTGTCGATTTTCGGCTGGTTTGGCGGGCAATCCGTAAATCGAAGCGTGGCCCGCCGCGTGATGGGGCTGCAGGGGATAGCTGCTGGTGTAGCCCATGATGTAGGAGAGGCCGAGGTTGTTCTTGCCTAGCAGGTAGTCAATCTGTCGCTCGGCCCAGCTCTTGAGTGCGGGCGATGCCGCGTCGTCCGGGAAGTAGCGCGCGTACAGCAAGGTTGTGAACTGCGCCGCCGAGTTGTAACGCGCCGAGCCCCAGCTCATGTACATGTAGAAGCCGTCCGGCGTCGCGCCTCCGTTCGCGAAGCCCTGCCCCATCTGTCGCGCGATATCGCGCCAGTCGTTGCCCTGTGGATCGCCGCGCTCGGTCATGATTTGGGCCAGTTTGGTGATCACGCCCGCACGCAGCGCGTCCCACGAATGCGGCGAGCTCTCGGCCCACGCCGGTTTCAAGGCGCCGTTGATCGGAATCATCAAATTGCTCTGCGATCCAAACGAGAGCCACGGCCGTTCGCCGTGCACCACGTCGTCCAAGTACTTCACGTTGCGCGCCGGATCGTTCAGGTACAGCCAAATCCCAGCCCACGCCAAATCGTCCGTCGAGCTGTTCGACACGTAGAGGCCGCCGTCGTCTTGCTCTCGCGCCAGCGGATACTTAGCCGCAAATGCATACAAGGACTTCGCGTACTCCACGCATTTGTCGGCGTACGCCCGATCGGCGTCCGTCGTCGCGTTTTCGCGCGTCACCAAGCCAGCCAAAGCGAGCGCCGCAGCAGCAGACGCAGTCACATCCGCTGCTGGGCGCTCATCCCACACGAAGTAAGCCTTACGTGGACACAAATCGGGCCGGCGCACCTCGGGTGGCATCCAAAAACAAGAATGATCGGTCTGGTCGCTCACCTGATGCGCGTACGCAACCAACTGCCCCTGCGCATCGCGGAACGTCGCCTTCATCAAGTAATCCGCGCCCCAGCGAATCTGTCCGAGCGCTTCGCCCGCCAAGCTCGTCTTCCGATAAGAATCCGGATACTCGTGCATGCTCCACGCAATCATTGAAATCGCATACGTCGTCGTCAGCGTGAACTTGATGTAGTCGCCCGCGTCGTGATAGCCGCCGGCCAAGTCCACCTCGCCATTCCCATCAGGATCCAACTCTGCGCGATGTTTATCGATAAACTCTCGCGGCAGATTCACCCCGTTCGCGTCGCTTGCATCCAACTTGATGTGCCCGTCAGCCACGTGTGCATCGCCGCGCCATTGCACATCGGTGCAATACACACCGGGCCCTGACTTCTGCACATTGAAAAACCACAGCGTCTTCTGCAACGCCTCCGCCCACGGCCCTTCCGCGCCCTGACATCGATACTCTTTCGGAAACGGCTCCGGCAAACAATAAAAAGAATCCGCGGGATTCCCACCCGCGGCCTGCACGCCGCCGCCCGCGGCACCGCCGATCGGAATCGCAATCCCACCGCCCTGCCCCTCGCGCGAACCAACATTTCCGCTTCCTCCACTGCTCACTTCCGATCTCTCACCGCCCGCACTTGCATCCGTGCGCGGGCGGCCAACACTCGATCCAGCCGAACAACCCAGCGCGCCGCCGACTGCAAACGCCAAGTGCAGCACCGCAGTCCAACGCATCACCAAACAACCAACCAAGCAGCGACTCAGCTTCGGCATGACTTCACCGCACAGCAACGAGTAACCAGCAACCAACAACCAACAACGAGCACCCAGCGCAAGCGCGACCACGAAAACGCACTCGCAGCTTCGACCAAGCTACCCCACAGCTAGTTCGCATCACCCACAATCGCACGCAAACACCCCGCGCAGTTGACAAGAATCAACTCGGCGCCACCCAGCGCGTCGAAACGTGAGCCGATTCCCGAGATAGGGTTGCTCCCGCGCCATTTCAGCCCCGCGCGGCCGGCCGTGCTCGCTTCGCTCCGCGCGGCCGAGGCCCTCAAAGCCATGCTCGCGCGCGCCACGGCGTGCGCACACTTTGCGTCACCACACCTTCCATCGCGCACTGCGCGCATTTTGCGCAACCGCTCCCGCTCCCTTGCGCCGCGCGCATCTTGCACCCGCACGCCGCGTCGCGCGCTGCGCGTGGCCGAGGGACCTCACGTCGCCGTGGCGTCGCCAAACGTGCCCGCGCACAACTCTCGCATCAACGATGCCCGCGCACAACTCGCACCAACTGATCGTACTTGCCGTTCCGTGAGACGCCTCAAGTCATGGCGCAGGTGCGGTCACACTGTTTTGATTCGGGCTCAGTGCTCCTGGAAAACGCAGCTGCAACTCAGCTCCCTCGAGCTCGCAGCGCGCCACGTCGGCATCCACTGGATGTAGTTCGTTGAAGTACGTGAAGTCGAGCGGGCGCTGCTGGCTCGATGCCAACCAGCGACCCGTCGATGGTTCGCTGTACATGACCGTCACACTTGCCGAGTCCGATGGCAACTGGACTTTCAGGCGCGCGCCGTGTTCGCTTGGTATCGACGCTTCCACTTCCAGCTCGCCTTCGAGCACGCGCCCATCGAGCGTAAACTTCCCACATGTGAAATCATCATCACGTGGATGGCAATAGGCGTAGGAGTACAACGCCTCCTCCGAGCGGCAAACACGCACCACAGCATTCTTCGGCAGTGGTCGCCCTCTAACCAGCGGCTTCACGTCCACGAACAACGTGTTCTCAGCTGTTGCCAACAATTGCAGCGCGACCTTGGCAGCCGCTCCCTTCGGCGCAAAGCCGTAGCCCGCGTCGATTCGCGTAGCGCAGCGGCTAACATCCGCCGTCCGCCAAGCTTCGCCGACGAACTTCTCTCCCAAGTCGAAGGCAGGAATGCGCGGAATCGGCCCGCGACGAAGCATGGGGCACTCAGCGTCTTTGGTAGAAAAGCTCCAGCTCCCCCGCATTCGTGACCAATCCCAATTCGTGCGCCGCTCCTCCCACGGATCAACCATTCGAAAGTAGCGCGAGCTCGCATGTAACGGTTTGAAATCCTCGAGCGATGCGGCGTAGCTGCCGGTCGAATGATATACACTCATGCACCGCAGCGCGTGCACACTCCAATCCGCCTCCACCACCTTACCGCGAACACGCACACTCGCTCGGGGTGGCAAACCACACCACGCCGTCTCCGGACTACTCGGCGCACAGCCGCTTGCAAACAAACGCTTGTCCGCAACCTTTCCAGCTCGGTCGAGCGCCACCAACCAAAACTCCTCGAAGGTGCAATTCTCGTCTTCGGGGCTGCCCTCGCCTTCCTCCGGCACTGTCGCGCGCCATACCTCACGCCGAGTCCCATCGTGCGCCTTCATGCCACCCAATGTGCCAGTCACCTGGCAATCGATGCGCCCACCGCATAGCGCCTCGCTGAGCGATTCTTCCGCCAACGCCGCTTGCGCGAACGAGCAAGCAGCAAATGCCAGTCCACCAATCAATCCAAGTCGAGCCACGCGCGCCCCTCAGCAACACCCGTGCCTCCCCAACGCCGCTAACTTTCCCACAACAAGCGACCGACGCCTGCTCAGCGCGAGTAACCCTCGCCACAACGTGTGTTCCCCGAGCCACGCCGCCGTCCTGGGACGGTGACCCTGGTGAGCCAACAACGTAAATCGAGTAGTGCCAAGGTTGAGCGCCTGCAGCCCAGCGACACCCGCATCGCTCTATTCGGAGAGCTGCGCCTCAAGAAGATCCGCTAGGTATTCTGCCAGAGCGTCAACATTAAACTGACCATCAGCCCAATGGCGATCGGCGTCCTGCAGGGCCTCATAGTATCGCTGTCGATTCTCTCGAATCCGCTCGGGAACCGTCTTCTTACCGGGAAGGAGCGCGCCGTTGCGTAAACAAATCAGGTAGTAGCATGCTGCTCGAGCAGTCCGCCCATTACCTTCGATGAATGGGTGTATCCAATTCAAACGCCATAGTGCATAGGCGGGCAACAGTGTCGGGTGATCCAGGACGTCCCAGTTTTCATGAATGTATCGATAGAAACTGATCGATGAGGTTCGGCACATCATCGAAATGTGGAGGAATGTGATCGCTCACGTAGATCGGGTGCTCACGAAACCTGCCACCAAACTGGGCTATGTTTGACACTGCCGCGGCATTTAGAGACCGGAGAACATACTTGTCGAAAGACTCTATTCCTTTCGCCAAACCTATCTCGATGCAATTCGCGAGAAGATCATACTGTCGCAGAAGGTTCTGCTCCTGAACTCGCGCAAACAGTTCTGGATTTTCGGCCTCGCGAACAGACATCTCCGCCCCGCGAATCAAGGCTTTAGCCGAATATGCGTCGATGCGAATCTCACGGAATCTTTCGTGATCAACTTTGAATCAGGCGCATTCCCGTAAGCGAAGCTAATACGCTGCTCCTTCAGCTCCTCCTCCGACACACCCTTCTCGCGCGCCGCTTCAAGCAGACGCTGCAACTCGGGCTTGGTTGTTAGCGACGATTGAAATTGCTTGCGGGCGGGCATGTTCTCCTCGTCGTGCGTTCAGTACTCTCCCTGGACTACTAAGTCAGGAAATGGCGCAAAAACTGCGGTCGCGCTCACCCGAGCCATCCAGCAGACTGCGAAATCGTTGTAGCAGGATTTCGGCTGTCGAAGCCATCCCGTGCCTGATTGGCGTTCAGCTGAATCCAATCGTCTTAGCTCGGTGACGGCCTCCTGCACGCGGACGGGTCGTTGGAGGACGCGACACCCGAATTCGACATCGACGTCGCGTTGACTCTGCATGCCGCAAACCTGTCGCTGAGCCACGCAGTGGAGCCGCCGCGGCGTGAGGTCCCTCGGCCACGCGCAGCGCGCGACGCGGGCGTGCTCTTCGCGAAGGCGAAATGTGCACAGCGTGCGGCGCGCGCGAGCATGGCTTTGAGGGCCTCGGCCGCGCGCAGCGAAGCGAGCACGGCCGGTCTTGCAGTGACGTGAGGCTGGGGAGCATCCCCCCTAACAACTCGCCTACTGCGTGATTTCGAGTTCGAGCAATTCGGGAGCGCAGAACATTCTGAGTGGTGGTGAGTCGGCGCCGACGCCTTGGGATACGAATAGGTGTGTGCGTCCGACTTGGAATTGGCCTGCGTCGAAGCGGCGGCCGAAGCGCGACGGGACGACGATAGGGCCAAACCAGGGTAGTCGCAGTTGGCCACCGTGGGTGTGACCGGCGAGCACTGCGACGGCGCCAAGGGCGGCGAGGTCGTAGATGTTGTCGGGGGTGTGGCTCAATGCGACGAATGGGAGGCTGGAGTTTGTGACTGCGTTCACATCGAGTTTGGGACCCCAGGGTGCTTCGGTTCCGCAGATGCGTAGGTTGCGACCGGGGAGTTGAAGGCAGCGACCGGCGATGACAGCGATGCGGGCGTGTTCGAGGGCGTTGCGTACTTCGTCGGCAGCGTGTGCCCAGTATTCGTGGTTGCCGAGGACGGCATAGGTGCCAAGTGGTGCGGCGGGGACGATGGTGAGCCACTTTTCGAGAAGTGGGAGTCGTTCGCGACGGGAGAGGAGATCTCCGGTGAAGACGATGGCGTCCGGATTGCGAGCGCGAATGTCTGCGCTGAGGCGCTCGTAGTACGCGAAGGGGAGGGCTTCGGTGATGTGGAGGTCGGTGATGTGGAGGATGCGGAGGCGCGCGACGGCGGCGAGCGGAAGGTCGTAGTGGCGGAGCTGGAGGTCGAGGGTGGTGATGGGTTGCCACGAGCGTGCGGGCGCGGCGGTGTGGGCGCGGTATTCGTGGCGGAGCCAGTGGCGGTGAAACTCGCCGAGTATGAATAAGGCGAGGACGGCCACCGCGAGTTGGGAGAGGCGGCGTTCCCAGCCACGGAGAAACGCAAACACGCAAAGGCCGAGCAGCGTAGCGGCCAAACCGAAGCCACCGAGGGCCTGTTGGTAGTGTTCAGGCCAAAATAGGATTTCGTGGTTGATGGTGTAGATCCACGTGCACAGCGCCGCCGTGATCACCACCGTCGCCGCTGCAGCACGTTTCAAGCCAAGAAGATTCAACGCGAGCCAAGGTGACGCAGGCCGCGCGATCGGTCAACGCCGCCACAGTCCAGCATATGCGTCGCATTGCTGCCGCGCGAGGATCCTGGCAAATAGGCGCTCGACACTCATGCGACTCCTTTTGGCCTTCGCCACGCTTTCTATTGCGTGCTCACCGTCGACGCCACCAGCTAGCTCGGCGGCAGATGCACCACCCACTGATTCGGCCAGCACGCCCGCGAGCGGCACGCTGCCGGCCCAGGATAATGGGACGAGCGCAGCGCCCGCACCATCGAAGGCCGGACCAGCGGGAGCAATGTGCGGAGGCATTGCTGGCTTTGGTTGCGCGGCGGGACTCTATTGTGCGTTCCCGATCGAGGCGCACTGCGGTGCGGCGGATCAGTCAGGCGTGTGCAAGCCGATTCCAGAGATGTGCACCGAGCAGTACAGCCCGGTGTGCGGCTGCAACGATAAGACGTACGGGAACGAGTGCCAAGCCGCGCGCGAAGGGATCTCGATTGGCAAGACCGGAGAGTGTGCGCAGACAGCACCGGCGGCACCGGCAGCACCGGCCGCGCTCGCCGAGGGACAGACCTGTGGCACGCGTGGCGTTGCCGGGGAGTGCGGCGCAGGACTGTACTGCAAATTCAAGAGCGCTTGTGGCGCAACCGACAGCGGCGGCGTTTGCACGAAGCGTCCACAGATGTGCACGAAGATTTATCGACCCGTATGCGGCTGCGATGGAAAGACGTACCCGAGCGATTGTGTGGCGGCGAGCGAAGGCGTCGCGGTTCAGCACGAAGGTGCGTGCAAAAAGTAGCCTCCTGGCAGGCCGTAGGGGCCCAGTCGCGCAACGGCCGGTAAGCATGATAGCCTGCGCCAGCAACGCCTCACACGGCATTGCAACAGGAGGGCCTCATGTTGAGTGGCGCGCACGTAATCGTTTACAGCAAAGACGCAGATAAGGATCGTGCCTTTTTTAGCGACGTACTGAAGCTCTCGAGTGTCGACGTAGGTGGGGGTTGGTTGATTTTTGGTTTGCCGCCGAGCGAGCTGGCAGTGCACCCGGCGAAAAAGGGCGGCTCGCACGAACTCTATTTGATGTGCGACAGCATCGAGGCATTCGCTAGCGAAATGGATGCGCAGGGCATTCCCATCAGCGCGGTTCAAGATCAAGGTTGGGGCTTGGTCGCGCAGATCACGTTACCTTCCGGCAGTAAGCTCTCGGTATACGAGCCGCGGCACGCGCGTCCGGAAGCAGCGACGACCAGCGCCAAGCCGCGCGCCAAGAAGGCTGCGAAGAAAACCGCCAAGAGAGCTCGCACGGCGAGTACCGCGAGCAAGAAGAAGCCGAGCGCGAAGAAGGCACCCAAAGCGAAGTCGCGCGCTCGACGTTAGCCGCCGCAAGCGGAGCGCAGCTGCAGCTCTCCCGCGAAACACTGCGCTCAAGGTTGAGCTCGTCAACCACTTTTCGCGTCGATGCCGAGTGCCGTGAGCCATTCCGGCGTAGGCGACAGCAAGCGTCGAGCGCGGAGGTCGAAGAGTGCACAGAGGAAGCGGCCTGAGCAGCAGAGCTCGCCGGCTTCGTTACGCATCTCTTGAGTGACGCTGCAGATTTTGGCTTCGTAGCTCTCGACCCAAGAGCGAATGACGATGCGCTGGCGGTTCTTGATTTCGCGTTTGAATAGCAAGGTAACCTCCAACACCGTAGGGCCTTGCTGGAGCTCGCGAATGCGCTCGAGGCCGAAGCCGTTGCTGGTGATCCAGTCCCAGCGCGCAGCTTCGAACAAGTCGAGATAAGTCGCGTTGTTGACGTGACCGAAGGTATCGAGATGACGCTCGATGATGAGGACCTGATACTCGTGAATGGGCGAGAGCACGGCTTGTATCTGCTGAAGGTGGGTGCGAGCGTCAAGCCGCGGGAAAGAATAGGCTGTGAGCTTGGTACGAAGTTTCAGCGATCAACATTGTTCACAGCGAGTGACGAGAGCCGCTATAGGTACATCATCCGATTCGCCTGCTCGCGCTTGACGCGCTGAGCTCATCGAAGATATGAAGAAAAGATGCTCCGAGCGATGAGTGGGACGATCGCGGCATTGGTGTTTGCAGCGTTCTCGATGAGCTGCAACGTTGGCAAGGAGGTCAAGCAAACGGTCCAAGAAACGACCGACAAGCTCCTCAAATCCGTGGACGATACACGCGCAAGCGTCGAAACCCAGTCTGCCGACTGGCAAACGACCACGAAAAATGCCCTCGATGACGCCATCAGCGGCCTCGGTTCTGCAACGGCGGATGTCACGTCCGTTCTGCAGCAGTTGATAAACAAGCTGCCTGAGCAGGTGAACGCAACCATCCGTGGCGAGGTCACGAACCTCATGCAACGCGCCGTGGCGTCCGCCGGAACGGAAGCCAAGTGCACGACGGATTTCTTGCGTGTGCGAGTCGTGGAAGGGCTGCGTTACATCAAGGACAAGCTGATGGGCATCGAGAGTGCGCCGCCGCCTCCACACATCTGCCAAGTCGTGCCTTTGGTCGTCGACATGTCGCTGCCGGCCAACAGCCGCAATCGCATCGAGCTCTACGGGTTCAACATGGATCGTGCACCCGTGCGCGCCACCATCGAGCGCGGCGGCGCGCAGGTAGACATCACCGATCGCATCGATCGCCCGTCGCACTACCACCTGACCATCAATTTATCTGGTTCTTCGCCTTTGCTCGACAAAGCTTCCAAACGCATCCGCATCACTACCGAAGGGGACACGCCACACACGATTGCAGTGTTGCAACCGGAAGCGAAGGTTTGCGAATCCAAGCAGGTGAAGACGCAAGCTCAAACCGTGACGCTGCGTCCGGAGCACCAAGCTGGTGGCCGCGACTTCCACCTCGGAGACGACTCGAAGACGCGCTTCTTCGGGCCGCAGGTTGGCGTCACCACGGTGCTGCAGATGTCCGATGACGCCATCAAAGCCAAGATTCGTGTGAACGCAGAGGTCGACGCGCAAGGCCGCAGGGTACTGGAGCAGACTCTAGCTTCCAACAAAGCCCTGCGAGGGTTTCCTGGCATGAACGTCGTGTTCGACAACTTCGAGCGGATCTTGGCTGCCACGGCTCGTGGTGAGGGCAACTTCGATGTTTACAAGGCGCCGCTCGGCTGGAAGATCACGCGCGTCAACACGGACGCACGTCGCAGCTCGTTTTCCTACAGCGACAATGACTTCGAGATCGATAGCTTCGATCAGGGCGCAGGCGGCGTGGTCGGGCGTTATGTCTTCAAGGGCGCCGTAAAGGGTCAACCGGACGCCGGCGCGGGCACTCAGGTGGATGTCACTTTGAACCCGATCGAGGTCGAGCTGCAGAAAGACGAAGATTGCGTGCCGCCCACGTCACTGAGGCTTTCGCGCGCCCACCTCAGTAAGGCGGCGATCACCAAGTTCAACATTCAAGCCATGACGGCTACGCCGGCGGCGGCGCTAGGGCCTACCACGATTGCCAAGCGGCCCTGAGTAGGCGGCGTTCATCCGCTAGCTGCATACGCACTGAGCCCGAGTACGAGATGATCGAACATCAGCCGCATGCGCCGGCTCGAGCGGTGGTCTTTGTGCATCACCACCCACATTCCAAGCTCGAAACGCAGCACGCTCGGTAGCAAACGAACCAAGCGGTCGCGTTTTGCAAGCGCCACCTGGCACACGCCAATGCCGAAACCAGCGCGCAACGCCGCGTACTGAGCGATATCGCTGTCGCAGCGGAACGCAAACATCTCGCGAGACAACGGCACATCGGACTTCGGAATTCTGCGCAGAGAAGCGGCGCTGTCGAAACCAATCAGCGGATGCTGCAGAAGCTCCTCGACGCTGCGGGGCGCGCCGTACGCCTTCAGATAGCCGGCATCGGCGTGCAGCCCGAGCTCCAGCACGCCCACTTTCTTTGCGACGAGCGCGCTTTGGGTGGGCTTGACCATGCGCACGGCAATGTCGGCGTCACGTCGCAGCAAATCTTGGGAGCGGTTCGAAATCACGAGTTCGACGTCGATGCGCGGGTGCTCACGCCGAAACGCTGCCAACAAGGACGGAAGCACTTCGAGGCCAATCATTTCGCTGGCAGTGATGCGCACGGCACCGCGCTCCTCGCCGAGCTCACCGGAAGCCACGCGCGCCATGGCGCTGGCAGCGCTAGCCATTGCCTCCGCATAGGGAACGAGGGCATTGGCGGTTTCGGTGGCGATCAGGCCAGCTTGTGATCGTGTAAATAACGCAACGCCCAACGCTTGCTCCAGCGCGTCCACATGCCGGCCGACGGTGGGCTGAGTGAGCGACAAGGCGCGCGCGGCGCCCGACAAGCTACGTTCGCGCACGACCGCCAAAAACGAGCGGTAGAGCTCCCAACCGGCGTCCGACGTTGTCATACAGAAATGTATAGCATCTATGCTGATTCAGTTAATTCCGTTTCGCAGCGAGCTGGCGCATGCTTGCTCCTGGAAACGCTGACTCCCACGAGAAATCGGAGAAACATCATGAACCAGGTCGCCTTGATCATCGGAGCTACCGGAGGCATCGGCAGTGAGGCAGTTCGCGCTTTGAGCACACGCGGCTGGAAGGTACGGGTACTCCACCGCGATCCGGAGCGCGCTCGCGGCTCATTCCCGGAGCTGAACGTCGAGTGGGTACGCGGTGACGCCATGAATCAGAGCGACGTCCTGGCTGCTGCCAACGGCGTGAGTGTCATCGTGCACGCCGCGAATCCGCCAGGGTACCGCAATTGGAAAGGCCTGGCATTGCCGATGTTGGAGAGCAGCATCGCCGCTGCCAAGGTCAACGGCGCGCGTATCGTACTGCCTGGCACCGTTTACAACTTCGGCCCCGACGCTCCGCGTGTGATCGACGAGCAGGTACCGCAACGACCGGTGACGCGCAAAGGCAAGATTCGCGTCGAAATGGAGGATCGTCTTCGCCAGGCCAGTCGCTCCGGCGCCAAGGTCCTGATCGTACGCGCCGGGGACTTCTTTGGGCCGCGCGCTGGCAACAGCTGGTTCAGTCAAGGGATCGTCAAGGCGGGTCGCACGTTGCGATCCGTCACGTATCCGGGCAAGCACGATGCAGCTCACGCCTGGGCGTATCTGCCTGATCTCGCGACCACGATGGTCCGCTTGCTCGAGCGCTCCGCGGAGCTCGGAGATTTCGAGGTGTTTCACTTCGCGGGTCACTCTTTCGAGCGTGGGGTCGAGCTGGCTGAGGCGACGCGCAACGCTGCCTGCGTGCCCAACGCGCCGATTCGGCGCTTTCCCTGGTTTGCGATTTATCTGCTGGCTCCATTCATTGAGACGTTCCGCGAAATGCTGGAGATGCGCTACCTGTGGTCGCGCTCACTGTTGCTCGACAACAAGAAATTGGTGACGTTCTTGGGGGAGGAGCCGCACACCGAACTCGACCAGGCGCTGCGCACCACGCTCAGCGGCCTCGGTTGTTTGGCGTCCACTTCGAGTCGGGCGCCGAGTGGCCCACTCGAAGCGCCGCAAGGGGTGTGAACGTCACTCGATGGCGCAGTAAGAGCGCACGGAGCCATCCGCTGTGGCGATGGTTTGCCCCCAATGAATCGGCCCTTGGCGCACGTAGTGGTCGTAGGCGCCATCCCCCTCTTCGGTGCAGCCGGTGCAGTAGGTTCCGTAGATTCGATAAGCGTCGATGTCGTAACCGCAATCGTCCGCGTAGCTGGTGGAGCCGCCGCCAATTGCGTCTCCGTATTGGCACTGTTGAATCAGCGAGTCGCGCACGAAGCCAAGAGCTTGGCAGGTATCGAAGCTCGTGCCGACCGCTGGAGAAAGCGGGTAGCCATCACCAACAACGAGGTTGTAGATCTCGCAACGCGACTCTTCCGCGATGAGCAAGGACGTCATGCTGTAACCCAGTCCGGAAGCGTCGCGTAGTCGGCCCGAACGGCTGCCACGCTCCTGCGTGCAGAGCTCGCTGCGCTCACGCATGTCACAGAAGGCGAGCAGGGGGCCAGCCACGCCTTGAATCCAATACACGCCATCAGACGCGCTCGGATACTTGGATTTGTGGCGCGCGCAGTTCTGCAACGCCGGCACGCAGGTTCCCGCTTCGCAGTTCTGGCCTTCGGGGCAATCAATCCGGCGTGCGCAGCTTGGGCCGATTGCTCCACTGCCACTCTCGCCGCCCACACCACCTTCGCCTCCGGCTTTCCCAGCGCCCCCTGCTCCAGCGGCTCCTGCAGCGCCGCCATCCGCTAACGAACCCGCAGCGCCAGCGTGCGCGGGTGTCCCTGCGCTGCCCGCTTCACCTGCTTCGCCCGATACGCCGCCGCTTCCCAACTTCCCAGACGTGCCGGCTTGCCCACCGAAATTGGCGTTGCCGCCGTGCGACTCACGAAAACGGCGATCGCTCGAGCAGCCGGACTCCATCGACGCGAGGAAAAGTCCACCAACTCCAAGCCAAACCAGCGTGCGCAAGAACATGGCCGGACTCTAGCGTCGGAGGCCGAGAAGTCCCATCGGATGTTTTTCACACTGCGCCGAGGCGTTTCTGCGCACGTGCCCACTACCGTTAGCGGACGAAACAGCTCTCGCACCAATCGATTTGCGAGTCAGCGAGACAAGGCCAACGCGAGACGTGAAACACCGCGGAGACACAGGCGCCTAGACCCGCCACGTGATCATCGACGCGCCCATTTGCGTCCGCAGGTGTGAGCACCGACTGCAGGCAGCCGTCGCTATCGAAAAAGAAAGCCAGCCGCCCGCAACCGTCGTACGACATGTAGCGCTCGCACAAGGTGAAGTTCGGCCCACTGAGCACACGAAGCTCTTCTTTTAATGTCGCAATGTCGCACGTGACCTGGGGGCGCGGCGCGCAGTCACTCGTGTCGAATTGAACGGTGAAACCTGCTTTGCCGCCGTTTTCGAGCAACGGAGCGCCGCAACTGCTTCGGCCTCCGCTACCCGCAGCAGCAACGCTCACACTGCCGCCATGGTTGGCGCTTACGCCCGCGCTGCCACCTGCGCTCGCGTGTTGGGACTCCTCGACGCGACCACATGCGCACGGCGCCGCCACAATGGTGATGGCAACGACCGATGCCAGCTTGCCCGCGACGCGACCCACCCGAGCAAGATAGCACAGCACCGCTCGGAAGCGCTCACGCCGACCAAGCCAGCACGGTCAGGGCGATGCCGCCGATCCACAGGAATATGCCTAATGCTCGCCGCACTGGATCCTTCGGGCGCACGGAGGCGGGCAGGCTCGATCGGCGCCCCACGAACAACGCAGTCAACGCGATCAGCGTCAAAACTGCGGCCAGCGGGTCACCCAGATCGTCGCGACTAGTGAGCCCAATCAACACCGCAAGCACAATGCTAGCGACGAACAACAACAGCGCGAGCGCTACGGGCATCCCGAAGCGCGAGAGATCGCCGCCCGAGCCGAACGGGGATGATGCGGGCTGGAACGGCTCGAGCGAAAAGTAGGCGCTGACTCCCAGACAGAAGAGCATGACGATAAACGCAACTCCCTCGGGAAAACCCTGACGCACGACGAGGCGTCCCAAGGTCACGTAAGACCAGAGCAGCACGCCCGCGATCCATAGTGCCGGACCGAGGCGCGGCCACGCCGCACGCGGTCGAAAATTCGGTGGTAGCGGCTCTTGCGGCGCGAAGGCGTGGGCATCTTCCGGCGGCAACTGGAACGGTGCTTCGTTCATAGGAATGCCTCACCGTTCCAGCGAAGCTCGAGAGTCTTCGCGTCGCGTCCGAGCTCGATATTGCGGCGCACGAGCTTTACTCCGCCTTGCTCGCCGCTCAAGACCAGGGCAGCGATTTCGGCGTGTATCGGGCGCGAGGCGGCCGAATTGGGCGAGCGGCTGAACACCAGCCGAGCACTGCCGTCACCACGTTCCACACGAATTGCTGATAGCCCGAGTGCCGGCGCGTCAAACTCTGGGGCTCTCAGCTCGCGTTCGGTGTGCTCGCGCGCCACGCGGATCTGCACTGCATCGTCGGACAAATTGTTCTGAATCCAGATGACACTCGCGACGTCTGGCAGCGGCGTTTCGGCGAGGCGTCGCACGAGCTCGGCCTCTTCGGCGGCGCTCGGTGTTTGCTCTCGAGCTTGCGCGATGAGCACTGCCGACGTGATGGACGCGAGTTCACCCAAGCGGCCGTCATCGTCCCGCCCTCCGGTGCGCGTAACGCCTTCGAGCAAGCGCGTGGCGACATCGAGTCGACCAGCGCCGGCGTGAGCCAAGCCGAGACGCAAACCCACGGAACCGTCTCCGGGCAAGAGTCGCCGCAAGCTCTCGTAGGCTTCTGCCGCTTCGTCGAAGAGGCGTTCGGCGCGCAAGCGATCGCCCACGAATGCCAGCGTCCAGGGATCCGACGGCGCGCGCTCTAGAAGTTCACCGAAGGCGCGGCGACCCTCGATGTCGAGCCCAACTCGGCGCAGCGCCGAGGCGCCATGAGCGAGCAGCCCCGCGTCCACGATGGGCTCGTTGCGCACGGCGTCGATGGCGGAGACCAACTCTTCTTTTCGTCCGAGCGCCTCGAGCAGCGCAAACAGTCGTCGCCGAATGATGGATGCGTGCGGAGCGATGCGCAGGAACTTGCGTACGACCTCGAGTCGCTTTTCGTCGGTCGGCGCCGCCGCGTAGGCTTTCTCGAACTCGGCGTCGACGTCCGGCTCATCCGCCTGGATCATGCGGGTGAGCTCTTCGAGCTCGGCGAAGCTCCTCACGCGCCGCAACGCTTCTTTTCGCAGGAAGGTGGCGGCGTCAGTTTCCCCCAACTCGTCGAAAGAGTTGGCGAGATTGAGGCGCTGCGAGCCAACTGGGTTCGCCTCCAAAATCAGGAGGAGGTATTCGCGTTTGTCGGCAAATGTCGCAAGCTCACACGCCTGCTGAGCGCGCGCGAAGCTCTCGACGCTCGGCACGCCGCGCTCCCTCCACACAGCCCGTCGAATCGGCAATGACAAGCGCGATGCAGGTGAACACACACTGCGTTTCGCCGCGCGCAACGGCGGAACCTTGAGAGTTTCCTTGATGTTCACCAAGACACCCGCCGCGAAGTACGGCAGGGCGCGTACCACCCCTTCCACGCAACGTTCCAGCACCGCGTCGCGTCGCGCGATTTCGCTGGCTTCGACGTGCAAACGAGTGACGCGGCCATCCTCGGCCAACGCTAGATCGATGACGAAGCTTTGAGCTACGTCCGGTCGTACGGCGGCGCGCGCATCGCGACAAGCTCGCACCGACTGCGCAGCTTGCTTCAAAATGCGCCTGACCGCGACAGCAGCAGCCTCGCCCAACGATACGCCAGGTCGTAAGCTCGCTGGCTCCAACAATGTCGCGCCCTGCAGTGGTTGCCGGTCCAGATAGCGCGCAAACGGCGCGTCTAACCTCGGTGAGAAGTCGATCAAGCGGCGCGCAAAGGAGGTCGAGCGGGCGCCGCTGGCTGCGTCGAAAAACCAACCCGTCCATGGTGTGAGCAGTCGCGCCGAAACTGCTAGTGCGATCGCCGGTTCCAAACCATCGCCGCGAGCGGTGATCTCTTCGATGCGCGCCGCGGCCCAACGCTGCGCCAAGTCCGCGCCGTGCGGCAGCGCCATGGCGTCCACGCTGCGACGCTCTCGCACGCGTTCGCGGCCATCTCGGAAAATCAGGTCGATGTGTTTCGGCAAACTACCGCGCAGGCGACCAATCACGCTCAAGGTGGAGCCCGCCACCACGCTCCGCGAATCGCGCGGATAGATGCGATCCACGTTGGGACCGAGATCGAACTCGACGTCGCGCAAGCTGGGCTCTACGGCGTCTGCCAACAGATCGGCGCCGACGCGAGCTGCGTCAGCGCGATCGATGACCTCGTAGGAGGTTCCCACACCATTGGTGAGCTGTGCCAAGGCGACGCGATCGGCGCCGCTCCCGACCGCAACGCTCGCAAAACGTGGCATGCCTCCGCTGCGTTGACTCAAACGCCGGCGCAGAGCAGCAGCGTCCGCTTCCCCCATCGTGGGCCTGCCGTCGCCGATATAGATGAGGACACCGGAGCCAGCGCGTTTTCCGCGTGCCTCCGCGTCGAGCAGATCGGCGCCACGCTCGAGCGCTACACCGAGGTTCGAGGCTCCACCGGGGCGCAAAGACGAAAGAGCGCGTGAAAGCTCAGAGCGCAGCGCGGGCGTGACCGCTTGCGGCAAATCAGCGCCGAGGGGCCGCACACTTTGATCAGCTGCCAACACGACGACCTCATCGCGCGGACCGAGTCCCTGTAACAGCGCTTCGACTACCGCGCGCTCGGTTTCCAACACGCCCGCGCTCACACTGAGCGATGTGTCGAGCACCACCGCGAGACTTATGCCGGCTTCAGTGCGCTCAGGAACTTCGGTGCGGAACAAGACGTACGGATCTTCGGGCGAAGCCTCACTCACGTACGCGCGCGCCGCACGGCGGTCGCTTCGTTGACCTGCCAGCTCCACCACCAGATCCGAAGTTGGCCGAAAGTCGCTGCGAGTGAGCGCAACGCGCCGCGAGCGCAGCTCCGCGCCCGCATTGGTCGAAAGAAAACGCGTCTCCCCAGACACCGCCCGGATCTCGGCGTGCAGCTCGCCAATCAGCGGCGGCTCACCGCTGTCAGCCAAGGGAAAGCGGTATGAGCGCCGCCCGGCATGCGTCGGCAGCCATTCGGCGTAGGTCAATGCCAGCTCGATGGTGCCGCCACTCTCCACATGCGGAAGCACACCGCGCAGCCAACCGTTGCCGGACCACTCGAGCCGCGGCGTCGTCGAGTCGTAACCGGTGCTGTTCGGATCGGGGCGCTGAATTGCAATTTGTGCTTCGGCCTCCTCGCCCCGCAGACGCCGTGCCACGCGCGTTAGAATCGCCGACGCCGGTAGCGCGACCCGCACTTGTGGAATGATCGAGTTTTCGGTGCCGTTGAAGTAGGTCGTGCGCGTGCGCGTCACCGCGAATTCGCCGTCCACGCTGACGTCCACGCGTTGCTCACGCACGGAAAGCGGAGCGCCAACACCAGATTCGTCCGGCGAGCGCAGCTCCGGCACGAAGGCGCGTTGCCCAGCGTGATTCGCCCACGGCACGGCGAGCCCGCCGGTCCAATCGTCGAACGCCTTTTCTGGGGAGACGCGCGGCCCCTCCGCGGACAACGTTGCGGTTTCACCGCTCTCGACGCGAACCTGACGCGAACCGGCGCGCAGCATCAGCTCGCCTTGCGCACAGTACACCTTGGCCGCTCCGCGCGAGTCGAGCTCGAACGCCGCTGCACTACCGGCAACCTCGGTGGCAGCCCCAGCAAATTCGATTTGGGTGCGCGCGCTAGCAGGACCCTGCGTAAAAATACGACCTCTGAGCAGCTCTAGCCGCCACGGCTTCAAACGAAACTGACTGTTCGCGTCCACCACGACCACCAAGCCGTCGTCCAAACGTACGCGAGCGCGACCGTCCGCACCGGTCGAGACCTCATCACCATCGACCAGACGCGTGCGGCCATTCACGTCGCGCGGCCCAACCTTCACTGGGGCGTGCTGCGCTTGCAGATCACCGACGCTCACTGCGAGTGTAACGCGGCTGACCTTCTTGGCTCCACGCAGCACGAAGACCGCGAGGATCGCAATGATGAAGCTGCCTGCGACACCGACGTGCCAGGCTTTCAGCGACTTCACCGCGCACCTCCGTTGGCCCTCGGAGACGCCACGAGTTCGCCATTTTCCAAACGCACTCCGAGCCGCTCGAGGGGCTTGCCTTCGGGATCGCGGAACCCAACCTCCAGCCGAAGGATGCGCTCGGAGGGTTCGCCTTCGGCGATGAGCGCTGTCACGATCGCCTTTGCATCTAGGCGCGCAGCGCTGGCAGCATCCTCTGGATCGAGCCGCAACTCGATTTCAGGTGTGGGCTCGGGAGCCGCAAACGCCTGTGCAACGCCGTAAAGTGGCAAGTTGTCCGGCGCCGGCAAGAGTGGTGAGCCGATCCACAATGCGGGCCGCAGCTCGGGGTGCGCCCAGCTCAAGGTGACGCGAAGCTTGCTGCTGTCGCGTGCAGCTAGTCGATCGGCGCGTGCCCGCAGGCGCTCCGCTTCGTCCTTGCGACCGGCAGCGAGCGCATCACGGCGTGCCCAAGCGAGGAACGTGGCTGCTTGAGCTCGCGCAGCAGTAGACAACGGGCTCGACCCGTCCTCAGCGCCGGTGCTGGCAGCCTTCTCGGCCCAACGCACCGCTTCTTCCACACGCCCCATGCCGTTCGCGGCCAGTGCTCGCAGCAGGTGCACGCTGGGATCGTCCGGTGTCAGTTCGCTCAACGTTTCGTACTGGCGTGATGCTTCTTCGAACCAGCCGTGAGCGCGCAACAAGTCACCCAATCGACGTCGAGCGAGCGGATCTTCGGGCGCGAACTCGACGAGCTCTCCGAAGGTGCGGCGCGCCTCTTCCAAGTCGCGCTGCGCAGGAGCTCCGTTAGTTCGAGTCGCGAGACGCAAGTAGAATTCGCCGACTTGAGTACGCACGTGCGCGGTGGCATCCACGCGGCGGCGTAACCCTCTCGCCCATGCTCGCCCGCCGGCGTCGTCGTGTGCATCCTCATACGCATCGAGCACGAGCAATGCGAGCTCGGTATCGTCGCGGAAGCGCTCGGCGGCGCCGCGCAACAAGGTCAGGCGCTCGACGGGTGTCCGCGCTCGCTTCAAAATCTCCGCGAGAATGACGGGATCGATGCGCTCGAGGCCCAACGCATCGTGAACCGCTTTCAAATCGGCCGCGGTTTGCACGCGCAGCATCATGAAGCGATACACGGCGTCGGCAGCAGCGGGACTGATACGCAACAGAGCTCGCCAGAGCTCCACGCGATCGATGATGGTGGGCAGCCGATCGACAATCGCTACCAGGAGAAGCGCGCGTTCGTCCCAACGCGTCGCTTCACATTCTGATAGCGCGCGTCGATAAACCGAGAGCGCCAGCGTCGCCGTGCTCGCGTCAGCCAAGCGTTCGCGCCACAGGATGCGTCGCTCGGACAAAGGTAAGTCGGCGCCAGGTCCGCACGGTCGCGGCTCGTGATGCACCACGGCGAGCTGCGTTGTCGACACTTGGACGAGCGTGGAAGCCGCCGGCTTCGGGCGCGACTCTTTGAGGGATTGAGGAGGCGGTTGTGAGGGTGGCGCTGCGGGCTTTTCGGCTCTGGCTTTGCGTGCTCCGCGAGCCAGCGTTGCCTCTTCGCCAGTGTCAGCCAGTGGATCCATCCCGGCGAGGCGCCCTCTGCCCGACAGCCCTATCCCTCCGCCGCCGGATGCCGGTCGAAGCGACGCACCGGCTCGAGCGGACGTGGGTCTCGATGGGGGAGGACCTGCCGGAGACGTGGCCTGGAGCCCGCTCAACGTCGCCATCTCCGTTTCCTCGAGTGGCTGCACGATGCCGGCTGCTTCTTTAGCGACGGTAGGCGGTGGTGATGCCGCTGCCTCGGGCTTGGCTTCCTCTGGAGCGTCGAGAACGGCGCGCTCACCCTTTGCGAACATGTTCCCAGCAGCGGCACTCGCTGCGGGAGCCGGCGCTGCGGCCACACCGAGCCCACCTTCTTTGCTGCGCGCCGCCAACGAAAAAAGCGAAGCCGAGCTTTCGCCGCCGCGCGACCACGGCTGCCACCGCTTGCGCTTGGCGTCGCTCGGAGCTGCCTGGGTGCTGGAAGCCAGCTCGGGGTTGTGTTGTTCGCGCTCGGTCGGAACGTACAGCGACGTGAACGGCGAAACCAAACCGAAGCGGCGAGCCAACTCGACCAACGACGCACGACCGGCGCCTTCGGCGATGAGCTCGTTCAAGCGCCCTTCACCCCAACGCCGCCGCAGATCGCCGAAATCGCTCAGTTGCTGCACGACGATCGGACGGGTGACGGTGCCGCTCTCACTGCGCAACGTGATCGACTTGGGTGAGTTGCCGCGAATACGCCCAACCAAGAGCACGCTTTCGTCCGCAGAAATTGGAGGTAGCTCGCGCGGCAATACGCGCTCGATACCGGGCCCGAAGTCGACGCGTGCACCGAGCCATAGCGGCTTGCTGGCAGCTTCGAGCAATCGCAAAGCGGCTTGGGCAGCTCCGTACGCGTCCGTCACCCGTTCGACAGGCGCACCGCGCACGAGCCGTTGCAGCAACGCAACGTTGGGCTGCGTTCCAATGCCTGCAGCCAAAACTCGCACCCCCGGCCCGAGCCGCGCGAGGCGCTCCTGCAACGACTTCGGCGCGAGCTCACCCACAGAAGGTAAGCCGTCACCAATGTAGATCACGGCACTGCGCCGCTTGGGATCGAGCTTGCTGGCCGCTTCGCTGAGCAAGGCTCCCAAATCGGTAGCGCCCCCGCGCTCGATGGCGGCGAGCCCTGCCAGAAACTCACGGCGCTTCACGGCGTCTACCGGCGCAAGCGCATCGCTCCCGTTTGCCACTGCACGCAAGCTGGCATCGCCCGCCCACAGCGCGGCCCGATCCTCCGGCCCGAGTTGTGCGAGCAACGAACCTGCCATGTTGCGCGCGAGCGCCAGCGCGGAAGGCTCCGTTGCCGCCGAAGTATCCACCACGATGGCGACGTCAACTCCCGTAGCCGCTTGCACCACGTTGCCGGCCGCGCGCAACGGGAGCGCCAGGTAGTCGGCCTCTTCACTTGCGACCGCACTCGCAAAGCCGGTCTCTGTACCTTCGGGCACGTCCTCGCGCTGAAGCCGATGGGGAGCACGATACGCAACGGCCGTAGCCTGCCCGTTATCGAATAGCTCGACCGACAAATCGGCGCGCGGCACGAAATCGAAGGCTTTGACGACCACGCGATCGCCTTCGCGCTTGCCATTCATGCCCGCTCGAACTCGCAACGCTCCGGCTTGCGACAGATCCAAAGTAAAACGCATCTCTTCGATGCGCGGCAGTGATGTCCGAGCACCTTCTGCAGCCATCGGATACACGTACAAGCGCCGCTCCCCGTGCGGCCCCTGACGCGACAACCATTCGCCGTAACGCGTAATCACGCGCCGCGTTTCACCCGCGCGAATTGGATACAGACGCGCGTTGTAGACACCGCTGCCGGCCCATTGCAGAAGCGCCGGCTCTTCCTGTGAGCCCGCATAAACGTTGCTTTCGTACTGCTTGACCGCAGCGCGCGCCTCTTGAATGCGCCCCCATACGATCCTTCCATTCCGATCGACACCAAAGCGCGACAACACAGCCGATGGCGGCGTGCGAAAACTGAACAGCCCCTCCACCTCAGTGCTACTCGGATTCACGAAGGTCTGGTCCACCTCCGTCAGAGCAAAATCGCGGTCGACGGTGACCTTCACGTCGAGCCGCTGAATTACCAGCGGAAAACGCGGTTGGCCCTGTTGGCCCGCCTTGCGAGCACCCACCGTGCCGATCCCGAACGGAGCTGGTTCCGCTGCAGCATCAGCCGTTGCGAGCCCCCCAGTCCAATCATCCCAGGCGCGGCTGGCTTCGCGCCGCAAAGTTCCATTCACTTCCCACGTCAACAACTCGCCCGCAGACACACGTTCATGCCCGGCCGCCCGCACCGAACCGCGCAGAACATAAACGGACACACCGCCTTCACGACTTACGTCGATGCTCGATCGCGCCTCCGACAGCTCCAACTTGCCGCGCGGAGTCACTACCTGCACCGGCCCTCCGAGCTCGTTATCAATGAACGCGCGACCCTGCGTCAGCTCAACCTGATTCGCACGCAAAGTGAAGTCTGCGGCGCCCGCAATCAACCACGTTGCACCTCCATCTCGACGCATCCACGCGAGCGCTCCTTTATCCAGCGTAACCTGCTCGCCGTCCACCAGTCGCTCACGCGGATACGGCGGGCGCGGCGCTTCCCCCGGACTGCGCACACGCGGTGTTCCCTTGATCGTTCGCAGCTCCGCGAACGTCACGCTCGGTGAAACCCGCGGCGCTCCTTTGCCCTGACACCCAACGCACGCAAGGATCAGCACCAAGCCGACTAGCAAACGCAGCATTCGTTCAGCCCGCCGAGCCCTAGTCCACCGACTGGCTCGTGCCCTTCCGGCAACATGTGTACAGCACCCACTGCTCCGACTCAAGCTCAGACACAGACCCCCACCAACGCTCGATCCTTGGGTGCCTACACCAGCGCCAACGATTTTAGGCCGAGCAGACAATCCACGATGCTAGCGAGCGCAATCCGTAGGCTGCTCAACTCGACGAGCTAGCAGAGCGTCAATCGTAGCGGAAACGGCGCCCGGTTCCGCCGGAGAGCAGGTGCACCAGAGCGACGAACAAGGATGCGCCGATGATGGACCATAGGATCGGAAACGCGCGACCCTCGACTGCGACGGTGAGTAGCTCGGGCAGGTGGAAGTGCGCCGCGATCAGCGTTCCGAGCAAGGCGCCGATGAAGCCGATGGCAATCGATACGATGAAGCCGCCGCCCGTGCCGCCACCAATCGCTCGACCAATGGCGCCGCAGACACCAGCAATCACCAGGAGAACGAGTAAACCTGTGAGAGTGAGCGTCATGCGACAGGGTAGTTGCAAGGTGCGCGCCGCGCGGACACGGCGCAAGTGCTCGAATGATGGCGGCACTTGGCGCGCGGTTGCCTCAGCGTGTGGCGCAATGCCTCAGGCGATGAGCCTCATTCAGCATCGGTCCAAATCTCGAGTTTCACGTCGTCGTAGTAAACGGTGCCCTCGTAGAAGTTGACGTGGGGGTCGCCGAACATGAAGTAATCCGGATAAGCAACTCCGCTCGGCCAATGCGGGTAGTTGGCGCCGAGGGCTGCATAGTAGGTGAGATCTTCGCAGGCATGTCCTTGGGGGAGCGCTGCATTGTTGAAGTGCCAAACACATTCCTTCGCGGCATCGATTGTGCCCGTGTACGTGGCTTGACCGCCGTGCACGAAGTCGCCGGCGACGCTCAACGTGAAGCGGTCATCGAAGCGCTCGATGCTGACGCTATACCAACGCGCGTCACGGTATGCGTCGAGCGCGCAAATGTCGGAGCTCCACCTGCCACCGCGATACGAACGGAATGCCTTGCCTGAGTTCACCGAGCCGGGTGAGTTGCCGTCGATTGCAAACATCATCACCGGGCGCGTGCCACTTTGCTCACAGCTCGCGCCATTCCAAATGTTCATCCATCCGTCGGTGGTGTTATCGGAGTCGATACACACCTTGCGATGGTGATGGATCCAGACATTGTTGTGTGGTCGGGGCACAGCATCGAGGATGGTTAGCCAGTAGAATCCATTCTCGCTCGTTGCCGAAGCAGCAAGCCATGGCTCGGCGATTTCGTTGCCTGTGTCGTAGCCGTTGTTCGCCGAAGCGCCGTCACCAAAGCTTGCGTGGCCCACTCGCAAACTGACGCGATAGCGCGGCGGCAGCGCCGCACTCGGACGCACGACACTGGCGTCTGTATGTTTCATCGAGCGAATGCGCAACACGCGGTTCTCACCGCCTGCGGGATCGCGAACGACGGAAGCGAGATCCGAAACGGGAACGGCGGCGTCTCGCGTGTAGGACTCGAGGGTCAGCCAGTTCGTGTCACCAAATGGCTGGCTCAGCCGAAAAGCCTTTGGCGGCTGAACGCCTCTGGCTCGAAAGTATGCGCCGTTGTCCGCAAAGGGACCGTCGTCTGGAATTGGATCGACAGACCAAGCTGCCGTTCCGAGAGACGCACCGGAGAAGTCTTCGATGTGCGCCACCACCCAACCGCCCGCACGCTGACCGCCCGCGCCTCCGCCTGCGACGAGATCGCCGCCACCACCACCTGCCGTCGCTCCGCCGACACCCGCGCGACCGCTACTCGAGGATCCGCCCGACGCTGGCCCGCCACCTCCACCGGTAGCCGCGACACCACCGCGGCTCGGCGTGCCACTACTCGAAACGGAGCCACCTCCGTTGACGAACGAGCCACCACTATTAGAGAGCGTGCCACCAACTGCGGCCCTCCGTCCCTGCTCTGACGAGCAAGTAACCGTGTTTCCCAATAGCAGTATCGCTCCGACACTCTGAGCCGCCAATTGAGTTGCGGAACTGAATTGCTTCAGCCGCGCGACACGCGCCAACACAGTTGCTGGGTTTAGTCTGCTAACTGGCATCGTCGTATCCACAGATCTGCTGATGCTAACCCCAATCAAGGATTGAACGCATTGCGTAAGCCCACGAGAACGGAATTCGAACACTGATGACAGGAGTCAGACCTGCATTTCAGAACTCGAATGGACGTGACAGCGTTCACACCGCATGCTAATGAAAACTCAAATACTCTCTGCGGGAGGTCGCGGGGCATGTTCAAACCATCCTTTTTAGTTGGCTTGGGGCTGTGTCTCTTGGGAGTCGCTTGTGGCTCGAGCGAAACGGGCGGTTCTCGTCAGGAACCGAGCTCACGCGCAACGCGGGCTCTAACGAGCGCACCGGCTGCTACGACCAATGCGGACTGCTCCTTATTGGACAATCCGGCGACACGAAGCAAGCTCGGCGGTGCACTCGAAAACAAGCTGCTGATTGCGTGTGGGCGGGCACAACGCTCAGCGCAAGGAGCGCCACCGGTTAGATCGACGCCCTCTGCCGCTCGGGCATTGGCAGCAGCACCGGGCAGCGACATCCCCGTAAGCAATCCCAGCCTCGACGTCGGCGGCTCCACACAAAGCGAGACGTCGGCGGCGTCCGCCGGCAACGTGGTGTGTGTTGCATGGAATGACGCTGGCGAGGGCTTCGGGGCCAACGGTTTCGCGGGCTTCGGCTACTCGCTGGACGGTGGTCAGACATTCACTGATGGCGGGCCGTTTCCGGCCGGGCCGGGCAACGATCAGAGCTTCGGAGACCCGAGCCTCGCGTACAGCGCACGCGACAATGCTTTTTACTTCGCGTCCCTCAGCAGTCGCGGGCTGTCGCTCTGGCGTTCGAACGACAGCTGCCAAAGCTTTCAGTACGTCGGAGCGATCCACAGCAGCGGTGGCGACGATAAGGAGCTGATGGCTGTCGACAATACACCCACCAGTCCGTTCTACGGGCGCATTTACGTGGGTTGGACGGCGTTCGGAAATCCTGGCGACATCAACGTCGCGGCTCACTCGGACGACGGCGGCGCCACGTGGAGCGCACCAGCAGCATTTCCTGGTTCTGGCACTTCGGGCCAAGGTGTGTATCCCGCTGTCGCGCCGAACGGTGACGTGTACATGGCGCTCGTAAACCGCGCGTTCACCGTGGGCGGCCATCAAGATCAATGGCTGTACAAGTCGACGAATGGCGGCGATAGCTGGACGCAGGTGTCCGACATCGGGACGGATCAATTGCAGCCTGAGAACGGCGAGTCGACCGTTAGTTGCGGCCGGCAAGCGCTGACTGGCGATATTCGCAATCTCTCATCGCCGCAAATAGCTATTTCGGCGGACTCGGCGGCGCCGGCTGGGTACGTGATTCACGCGGTATATCCTTATGATTCGGACGGCAGCGGCGCCGATCATTCGAACGTCTTTTATCGGCGTTCCACAGACGCGGGCGCCACGTGGTCGCCAGAATTCAAGCTGAACGACGACACCACCAACACCGACCAGTTTTATCCGAACATCGGCGTGGGCGAGAGCGGCATCCTGGCCGCCAGCTGGTACGACCGGCGCCTCGACCCCACTGGAAACCTACTGTTCGACCGCTATCTAACAATCTCGACGGATGGTGGCTTCAGCTGGACTCCAAATGAAAGGTTGAGCGATGTGAGCTCACCGGTTGCTCAGACCAATCCCAACTTCGACGGTCTCGCAACTTGCTATCACGGCGATTATGACCAAATCGTCGTCAACGGGAACCTCGCGCACGTCATTTGGTCGGACGATCGTCGCGTAACCGCCAGCGGTCCCAATCCGGATATCTACTACGACCAATGGGTCGTGAACCCACGCGCAGGTCGGCTCAGGGCCCAGCAACCCACCATTGGCTGCTCGGGCAGCGTCACGTTCCTACTCAGCGACTCGGACCTCGCCGGCACTGGCACCCACTCGATCTCAGTCACGACGAGCAACGGCGATAGCGAAAGCCTGCTCATGACGGAGGATAGCAGCAAGCCGGGCAGCTTCTCGGCATCCATCAACACAAGCTCTGGTGCGGCCACCCCGAACGACGGCGTGCTGCAAGTTAGCGACGCCGTGACCATTACCGGAACTTACGAAGACGCTGACGACGGCACGGGCAAGTCTGCCAGCGTGAGCGCGCTTCTGCGCGCGGATTGCGCGCCACCGCTGGTGACGAACGCGCGAATTTCGGGCCTCTCCGGCGATGCCGCAACCATCTCTGTCGACGCGAACGAGGCCACGGCTCTCACCGTCGACTACGGCTTCAGCTGCGACAGTTTGAACCAAAGCGTCACCTCGAAACTGTCTCCCTCGCCCAGCGCCACGTTGACGCAGCTCTATCCGGGCGTCCTCTACTACTACGCGCTCACGGCAATGGACGCGGTCGGTAACAGCGCGCGCGATGACAACGGCGGCAGTTGCTACTCCTTCAAAACGCTCGACATCGTCTCCAACGAAGGTTTCGAAGCAGGCCTCGGCGGCTACGTGATCGACAATGGTGATCAGGGTGGCGGATTCGGTGGCGACAGTGGCTCTGGAGGTGCCTTCGGTTCGGGCGGCGCTGGCGTCGCAGGTTCGATGGGGTTCGGTGGCAAGCCGAGTGAAGCCGCGATCGAAGCGGGTGCTGGTGGCGCGTTCGCAGAAGGCGGCGCTCCTAGCGGTGGAAGCGGCGGCGGGGGCGGCGTTGGTGGAACTGCTGTCAACGGTCTCTGGCACCGAAGCGACACCTGCGCTTCTGCTCTGGTAGGTCACAGCGCAACGCATACGCTGCACTACGGAAACCCCACAACGTGCACCTACAACGGCATGCGCAGCGAAGGCTTCGTTACCTCGCCGATCATCAGCCTCACTGATGCGAGCTTTGCAAGCATCGAGTTCGAGTACTTCCTCGGAACCGAAGGTGGTGGCTTCTATGATCAGGCCTCCGTTGAAATCAGCGTCAACGGCGGGCCGTTCCAAGTGGTGTCAGGCAACTTCACTCAGCTCATTCAACCCGATCCCGATGAGCCGCCAGAGCACCGCACTCGCCCAGACGCTCGTCCAGCAGGGCGCTTCGCGCTGGTCGAAAATAGCGGAGCTTGGCAGCACGCTTCGCAAGACATCTCGCATTTGCTCGTTGGACTGAGCCAAGCGCAAATTCAGCTGCGCTTCCACTTCAACACGGTCGACGGCGTGCTCAACGACTTCGCCGGGTTCTACGTGGACGACGTGCGGGTGCTCGGTGCAATCGCCCCGGTGCCCTGTGGCAGTGCAGCGGACTGCGACGACAGCTTGTTCTGCACCGGCACGGAGACTTGTCAGAACGGGTTCTGCAGCAAAGGCATTCCCTTCGTATGCTCGGGCGACGACGGCGTGCCATGCACCGACGCTGTGTGTGATGAAGCCGCGCAGGGCTGTGTGCACAAAGCGAACGACGCAAAGTGCGATGACGGTGTGTTCTGTAACGGCTTCGAACGTTGCAGCGTAACTTCGGGCTGTCAGCCGGCGACCCCCATGGTGTGTCCTGGCGGATCCGTATCGTGCATGGTTGGTTCGTGCCGCGAAGATTTGAAGAGTTGCGTCCAAGTCATCGATCACAACGTGTGTAACGATGGGCTATTCTGTACGGGGCAGGAGTTCTGCGACCCCAGCGTCGGTTGCGTGAGCACGGGTTCACCCTGCGTCGACAACGTCACCTGCACGGACGACGTGTGCGATGAGTCTACGTTCTCTTGCTTCTTCCCGCCCAATAACGGTCGCTGCGACGATGGCTTGTTCTGCACAGGCCAAGAGTATTGTGATGGCTTCCAAGGCTGCCGCACCACAGGGACACCGTGTTCAGGCGCTGAAAAGTGCGACGAAACGGGCAACCAGTGCATTCCGATCTGCTTCACGGACACCAACACGAATCATCAAACTGCGGGGCGCGCCTATACCAAGAAAAATTCGTACTTCGCGCTCGGCTCCAACGATTCGCTCGGTAGCGCCACCGCGGTGACCGCATTGCAAGGGAGCGGGAACTACTGGCGGCACGTACCCAGTTGCCCGGCACCGCCCAACGTCGACAGCGTCAACATCAGCGTGGCAGGCAGCGTCGCAACCGTGACGGGCACGGCATCGGATCCGAACAGCGACATCGTGAAGGTTCGGCTCACCTTCTTCATCTCGTTCTCCACCGAGGTCACGCTCGACGCGACCGGTACTGGCAGCTGGAAGCTCAGTCTCGGGCTTCCGGTGGGTTGGCACGCCGTCTCGGCACAGGCCATCGATCGCGCCGGGTTCGTAAGTGCACCCAACGGGCCGTACTACTTCGAGGTCAAGCAGGCACAGCCTCCGGTAATCGACACGACGACGGTGAGCGTCAACGGCAACAGCGTCACGGTGGCCGGCACCGCGTCAGATCCGAACGATGACATCCAAAAAGTCGAAGTCACCATTCTACAGGAGGGCACGGTGGTCGCCGCGGTCGTGGCGACCGGTACAACCAGCTTCTCTGGAACGATTTCGGGATTGGCCGCGGGCGCATACGCTGCCAGGGCACAAGCCTTCGACAGCGCTGGGTTCGTCAGCACGTTTGGAGCCCCGATTCCATTCGACATAACCGCCGTGAGCACGTGTGTGACCGACACGAACCTGCACCATCGCGCGGCCGGCCGCGCCATCGTTACACGCGGGAAGTACTACGCCGTAGGCTCGAACGACCTGTTGGGGAAAAATGGCGAGGCGGTCACGTCACTGAGCGGCTCGATTGGGTATTGGCGTCGCGTGCCTCAATGCCCATAATGGGGTCCTACATGGCGAGGCGCATGCAGCATCGATTCATCGTTGGGGGTTGGCTCATCGCGGCCCCGGTGGTCGGTGCTGCTTGCGGCTCTGATGATTCGAACCCGGGAGCGAATGGAGGCGTGGGAGCGTCAGGCGGAATCGCCGGCGCTTCAACGCAGGGTGGCCGAGCGAATGGCGCGGGCGGAGCCGTCGGAGGCACCGCATCGGGTGGTGCGTCTCCGGCCGGTGGAAGCACCCAGGTGAGCGGTGGAAAGAGCAGCGGTGGTTCCATCGCAGCTGGCGGCTCTGTTGCTACAGGTGGCTCGATCGGCTCGGGCGGCGCATCTCCAATCGGCGGAGAAAGCGGACATGCCGGCGACTCTGGCGCGGGTGGCAGTGCGGGTGCCAACCAGGGTGGAAGCGCACCGCTCGGAGGCACGGGCAGTGGCGGGCGCGCTACGACTTGCTCCGTTCTCAGCTGCGATGGCGCCACGAGCTGTCAGTGCTGTCCAGCGGGTGGGCCCACGCAATCGTGTATTTGCTCGACAACGTGCAACTCCGATGCGGATTGCAAAGATGCCGCTCGCCCGCACTGCAACAAAGCAAAGTCCACATCGACCGGGTTTTGCACGACTCAAACATTTTTCTGCTGCTGGGATTGCCAGTGAGTTGGTGGGTGCACGGCCGTTGGTCGCCCCGGACTGATCACCGCCCTTAGTCGCGCTGGAGCTTTCCCGCCCATTCGATACCACCCGCCAGGTGAGCGAGGAATTCGGGCTCCGCGTAACTCGCCGCCGTGTGCCCCAACGCGGTATAAAACGAACGCCCTCCATCGTACTCGTGCGACCAGGCGACGGGATGATCCGCGCCCATGCTGGCTTCACCGGGCGCGTAAGAGGTTTCGTCCAAGCGCAGCAGCACCTCCACACTCTGCCGCGGATTCGAACGAAAAGCATACCACTCGTCGGTGCGCGACCACGGGTTCGGCAGCGAGCTCGCAGCCGGATGTTCTGGTTTCTCGACGAACACCTTGGCTGCCTGAATCGTCGGATGCCGTTCGAAGTAGGCACCGATCAGCGCGCCGTACCAAGGCCAGTCGTATTCCGTATCCGACGCGGAGTGTACGCCAACGAAGCCTTTGCCGCTGCGCACGAAGCGCTCCAGCGCGGCTTGTTGCGCGTCATCGAGCACATCGCCGGTCGTGCACAGGAAGATCACCACCTCGTACGCCGCAAGATCGGCATCGTTGAACGTTGAAGGATCTTCAGTGGCGGTGACGCGCCATCCACGCGCAGCGCCCAGTTTACGTACGGCAGCGACGGCCGCCGGAATCGAATCGTGCCTGAACCCGAGTGTTCGCGAGAGCACCAGCACGGCAGGTTGCGCCATATCGATCGAGGGCTCGCTTGCCGGCGATCCTCCAGCACACGCAAGCGCCATGCAGCTTGCCAAAAGCACGAGCGCCGGTCGCTTCATGACGGCGCAGTCTTCCACGCTCGCCCTCGCGGTCAACTCGAGTGCCGACAAGCTTTGGGGTGGTCGAGCCCCGAGGCGGAGTTGCCACGTCTACCGGCGTGCCACGCACCCATTTGCCTCGTTGCCGGTGCGCGACGGCAGAACTCGACACGCGTAGCGCGAACGCAACTCAACACCTCACGATTAGAGCGAGTGATGGCGCGCGGCGTGCTAGGGTTGAAGATTTAGATGTTCCAGCGCTTCCATTCGGCGCTGTCGTTCCTGCCGCTCGTTTCAGTGCTGGCGTGGGCGGAGCCTGTTTTTGCTTATTGTCGAACCACTACATGTTTCGTCGAGCCGGGGCCAGCAACGTGCGGCGGTCCTTCGTCTCGGCGCAACGCGAAGACCGGCTGTCTCGCTTCGGGCAAACCCCTGTATTGGCCCACGCCGTGCGTTTCCTTCGCGGTTCAGGAAGGCGGCTCTTCAGCGCTGGGGCTCGACTACAACGAGGCGGAACAGCTAGTCACTGCGGCGTTTGCGCGATGGGTGAACGCGCCGTGCAACAACGGGACGCCGTCCATTGCGTTGTTGAGCGACGGTCCGCTGACCTGCGAGATGCGCAGCTACAGTGCGAGCGCACCAGCCAACGCAATCCTATTTCGCGACTACGACTGGAGCTACGGCCCGGAAGCCATCGCGCTCACCACGGTGACCTTCGATGAAGATAGCGGCGAAATTCGCAGCGCGGATACGGAGATCAATACGCAGAACTTCCATATGAGCCCCGAGACCCTCAGCTACGTGCTCACACATGAGGCGGGCCATTTCCTGGGGCTCGATCACAGCGCGCATCGCAGCGCGATCATGTTCGGCGAGTATTCGGTCGCAGGTGCCGCGGATCACCCCTCCCCACCCATGCTGAACGAAGACGACGTCGCGGGGATCTGTGCGATCTATCCACCAGGACGCTCGACCAAGGGCGAATGCAGTTTCGCCTCCGAGCTCCGTTTCGACTCGCAGTGTAACCCTTTGCCTGAGGAGAGCTGCAGCTACTCAGGGCGACCTTCCGACCACGGTGAGCTCGGGCTTTGGGGCCTAGCTGGACTGGTCCTGTTTCAGGGGCGACGTGCGGCGAAGCGGCGCAGCATGTCCTGCGCTTCGTCTTCCCGCCCGAGTTCGTGAAGGGCACGCGCGCGAACCAACAGGCTCTCACGCTGCGGTTCGGTTTGGTTCACCTCGGCAGCGAGGAGCTCAGCGGCGCTGGCAGCGTCGCCGCTGCGCAGCTCGGTCAAGGCCAGGTTGTGCGTAACTCGACGGCGCTCGTCACTCGTACCGGACCGAGCCAACGCTTCACGCAGCGCGTCGCGAGCCTGTGCCCATTGGCGGCCCGCGATCAGAACTGCACCCCAGTTTTGATATGCGGCAAGCTCGTCAACGTACGCTATTTGGCTCGAGTGCGGTCGCAGCGCGCGTTCGTAGTGAAGCGCTGCTCGCTGCCAGTCGCCGCGTTCCCGCGCGACTTCAGCGAGATAAAATTGCCCCTCTCTACAGGCAGGCTGGCGTGCAACCTCCGGCGACCAGAGCGCCTCATCGTTGCGAAAGCGCCTCCCGTCGACGAGTGATAACCCTGAATACAACGCCAGCGTCAGAAGCCATGCCGGTGAAACTCTAGGCCAACGCCGTTCGACCAAGTCGGTAGCCAACACCGCCAAAAAGCCGAGCGGAATGTAAAAGTAGTGCGGCGACCACCAGCGCATGATCGGCACGAGTTGCAAACTCGGTAGCAGTGACAAAAGCGCCAGCCCCAACACCCTTCGTTGCGGCAGCCGGAGCGCCAACAGCAGAAACACGAGCGCCGCACCCAACAGCGAAAGCGCGCTCACGCTGCTGCTGACGGGAAAAGCATCACAAATCGTGTTCGGAACCGGTACGAGCACACGCAACAGCCCTTTGCCCAGCGCACCCAAACGCGTACCGATGTTCTCGTCCCAGCTCAGCGAAGGAAAGGTGGCGCGGTGTTGTGCAATCGATAGGCGGAGCGCACTCACGCTGACGAACGCAATCGCCTCGGCGACCAGTAAACGCAACCGGGCGCGCCGGGAATTGGGTTGGGTGGAGGGCGCGGCGGTGAGTTCCAACACGGCGACGAAGAGCGGCGCCAGCAACCAGGCAGTTTCTTTGCTGAGCGCACCGGCGATCAACGCCAGCGCCGCTGCTATCGGGCGACTCCGCAGATGGAACAGAATCAGCGCCAGGAGGAATACCAGCGCCATCGCTTCGGAACGAAACGCAATCGCGGACGCCACGAGCGACGTCAGCGGATGAGCCGCGAACAACGCACCCGCGACCAGCGCTACACGTTGGGACGAACCCAGCGCTCGCGCGACCAGCACGAGCAATGCGGAAGCTAGCGCGTGCCACGCCAAGCTCACGACGTGCATCAACGCGGGATCGGATGAGACTGCCGCGTCGAGCGATAGCGAAAGCGACATCAGCGGGCGATAGAAGCCGGTCCCTGCGAACGTACTTGCAAAAAGCGACGCAAACGCGCCGGGTTTGGCCAGCGCCAGGCCCTGCTCGATGTGCGCGTGATCGAGCCACACGTAGCCACCGCCGATCGCCGTCGCGTGTGAAACGACGGCGATCAGCGCGGCCGCAAGCGGCGCGTTCCGTTCAGCCTGCGCGAAGAGCTTCACGCTTTGCCGGCTCCCGGTTCACGCCACGCGTTCTCAGTCATGATTGATCGTGAAGGTGTCCACCGTTGCGCCATTGACGTTCTTGAAGTACCCGGTGGCGACCTTCGGGTTGCCTGCGTTGAACGTGATGAACTGCGCACCATGCGTCGCGTTTTGGTTGCTGGTGTAGATGAAGGCCCACTCGCCGTTGCAGCCGTAGGGATAAGTGCTCGGCAAGCAGCGCGTTTGGTCGCGCACGCTATTGCCACCCAAGCCCACCACGCTGGTGAAAGTGCGCCCCGGGCCGACACACAAAGTTCCAGGTGTCGAGCAGCTAGGATCGACCGTCTGTGACGCCATGTTGGTCAGAGTCTTGGTGCGCTCGTAGCTGTGCTCGTGGCCAGTTTGAATGATGGCACCCTGATTGCGGCACGTCTCGTACACGTCCCAGCCCATCTCGTCGCCCTTGCCTCCAACTTGCATGGCCGCTTGGTTTTGATGCCAGTTGCAAATCTTCCAAATGTGCGGATCGCCCGACAGGAACGGCGTGATGTTGGAGCCGGTGTCGCCCTTCCTGATGGTGGCAATCACCAAGCCGCGGAAGGTCGTTTTGTAGTTTGCGTCGTGTGCGCCTGCCACGCGCGTCGCGCCACCGAGGTGGTTCGCCGCCTTGGGCAAGTAGCCGCTCCACGAGGTATCGTCGTGATTGCCGCGCGAAATGAAGACTGGGAACGTAGTACCCAGCACGCCCTCGAGCGCGTTCCACCAAGCCGTGGGGTCCGCGGAGTACGACATGTCACCTTCGACCACCAGCGCTGCTGCGCCCTCGTTCTTCACCAGGTTGAGCACGTTGGTGAAGTTCGTGCCCGTGGCGGTGTCACCGATGAAGGCGATCTTCAAATTGGGATCAGTGGAGATTTCCCCGCCCGAGCCGCTGCCACCGCTGCCAGGAGCGCCGCCCGTGCCCGGGCTACCACCGCTGCCACCTCCACCGTCGGGCGGAAGGTACGTCACCGTCAGCATTGGACGATAAGAAGCAGTGCTGTACTCGCTCGAACGCAGGTCGAGGCCGTCGGTATTGGATGCGTTCGCAATGATGATGCCGGCGTTGGTGCCGCCATCGACCCAAGACTGCACCAGGCTGACGCCAGCGCTGTTGAGCGTGATTGTTTTGGTACCCGTCGAGCCCGTGATTGTGCCGACCTGAGCCCCGCGATCCGTCGCGCCGAGCGCGCCGGCCGTTGCCCAGGGCGTGGAGCTGGTCGCGTTTTGCCACGTGGCTTGCGCTTCGGACCAGGGCCGCAGCATACCGTAAACTTGATACGTGTTGGCGGTGGTGTTGCTGATGCGCACAGTGACGGTAGCCGACTGCACTACACTCCCAGCGGGAATCGAGCTGACATTCCACTGGATCAGACTCGAAAGATCGACGCCGCTGCCATCGTCGCCGTCCACGTAGAGCGTCGTCTCCGAACCAAAGTTCGAGCTCGGAGAAACTTGTTTTAGAGAGGTGTCCACTGTGCCGGCGTACGACGCCGTTGGTGCCACTCCGTTTTGGAATGACACAGTCACTGGTGAACCCAAGCGCTGCTCGAGTCTGCCGACTCCTTCCGTCTCGTTGGTCGAGCTGCAAGACGTGACGCTCACGCCGGCCAAAGCTGAAAGTGTGGCGATCACAGCGAGCTTCTCCAGCCCTGGGCGGGTTGACCAGAATGCTCGCGGCGTACGACCTTCCCTACGTCGTTCCCTCATCGTCGTTCTCCTCGGCTCGCAGCGAAAGTGTGTGTCGAGCCGGCGCCCAGGTTTACGAGCACAAGGTGTCGCACGTGACGCTATTCAGTAACTTCTTGAAGCGATAATTCAGTCGGCAACATGATCGATCAATCAGCGTCGAGCGAAGCGAACGTGAGCGTCACACCAAGTGCGGTCGGCAGCTCGCTCTTCAAAGCGCTCTCGAGTGCTCTTAAACTGCTAGTCACGGCTTCGACTCGGTTTCGCTGTGACAACGCCACGCTCTCCACCGGTGCGCGGAGAGCGCGCAGCTCGGCTACCACGCGAGCAAAGAGCTCCGTGACGTGTGCGTCGATTCGCTCTGCCGAGCCACGAACCAAATCCGACAGGTTGGCCACAACGCTGCCCGCGTAGAGTCGCTGGCAACCAAGCAACAACGCCAACAAGAGTTCGTGCGAACTCCCACTTGGCCCGCCTTCGACGTCGAGCGGACCCAAACGCTGCATCGAAGCGAGCCACAAGACCACATTGAGCCGCGCCACCGCAAACCGCTCGACGTTTTCCGCCAAGAGACTCACCAGCAAGTTGATGCTGTCTTGCCCAGCTCGCGTGAATGCTTTTACATAACCAGCCTGAGCCAGAGCACGCTTCGCGGCTTCGGCGTGTGCACACACATCCTCCGCGTACAGGCTAACCAGCCGGCGTGCGTGGGCAGAACCGCCGCCCAATTTCGCCCACGCAGATCCTTCGGCGGAGTCGAACAGGCAGTATTCCAGCGCATACAGGCCCTTCACGTCGGCGCCGAGTTCCGCCACGAAACTCGCGTCCACATCACGCGTCGACGTGAGTGCTTCTGCAATCGCGCCGCGACGTGGCGGCCAATATAAAACACGGGTCAGCGCTTGGCTGTCGAGCAGTGGGCCCGCCCGAAACGCAGCCGCTCGCCTCCACGCCAGCGCTGCGCGTCGCCACGCCGCGCGCAACGCCATGAGCTCGGGTAACGCGGGCGCTTGCTCCAAACGTCGCGCAGCCAGCACGAGATCGCGACCGCGCCGCTCGACCTCGTCGAGATCCGACACTACCACTTCGTCGACCAACGTGGCCAAGACGGCCTCGCGACTCGGAACTCGCGTGCAAGCTGGAGCCAAAAACAGAGCGCTGCCCGCGCTCAGGAACTGCCTACGTCGGAGCTCGGCTCGCCCGAACGAGTTCACGACTCCGTTTGGAGCAGCCGAGTGTGACGTTCGTATCGCGGAACGGAAACTTCGTGTCTAACGCACGCCGAACGAGTCCTTTTCAGCCCTCCTCGCGATCGGGCGCGGGGGTACGTTGAGGGTTAGGGTGCTCGCCTGCGTAACAGTCGCTGCTGCATCTTCCAGTATCGCGCCCACGGATCGACTCGCAGCGCTTGCAACCGCGGCGGCAGGGTTTGCACCGTAAAGGCTTGATTGATTGGCGTCGACCCGAGCTCGTCCCAGTCGATTGGCGTCGAGATAGTCGCGGAGGCGTTGGCGCGCGTCGAATATGCTGCGACCGAGGTGTTGCCGCGGCTGTTGCGCAGATAGTCGACCAAAATCTTGTGCTTCCGCTCGGCCTTCTGAACGTTGGTGGTAAAGCGCTTCGAGTCGCTTTGCGCGAATTGCTCGGCAATGGTGCGTGCTGCCGCGTGACAGGTCGCCCAATCGTGCTCGGGCAGCAACGGGACCAGCAGGTGCAGCCCTTTGCCCCCCGTCGTCTTCAAGAAGCTCTCGAGCCCGACGCTCTTTAGCAGCGTGCGCAAGTCACGAGCTGCCGAAACCACTTCGCGCCACGCCACTGCGGGCCCTGGATCCAGATCGAAAACGATACGATTGGGATGCTCGACGTCGTCCACGATCGAGTTCCAGGTGTGCACTTCCAGAATATCCATCTGAGCGAGTGCAACGAGGCCGGCTGCGTTCGTAACGTAGAGGTACTCACCGAGCTTGCGCTGTTCGCGAATCTGGGCGCGCGCGAGTACTGCCGGGCCCCAGGCGCGTCGGTGCCGCAAGTAAACGCCCCCCTTCTCGGTAGCTTTGCCCTCGGCCCAGCGCATCAACGTGAGTGGCCGCTGCTGTACGTGGGGCAGCATCCATTCGCTCACCGCTTCGTAGTATCGCGCCAATTCGAATTTGTTGAGAGGAAGCGGCTTCAACACGCGCGTTGCGTGGCTCAGGCGAATGCCGGCAACCACCGGCACGCTTGCATCTTCTTGCTTGTGCTTGATGGTAGGCGTCGTGGATGCACTAGGGCGCGGCTCGCATTGCAGACGAACCCAATCCAAGCTGTGGCCAGCACGGTACGGAGAGCCCAGTCGTTTGCCAATGAGAGCAGTGAAGCCGCTATCGCACGTGACTTTCAATAACTTTTGTACGTCTTGCTGAAGAGCAATCGAGCGAACCAATGGCGCTGCTGGCGCGCCGAGCAGCTCATCCAACGCTGCGCGCCGACTTTCCAGCGGCTCTGCGCGCAAGTCGGTGCCGTCGAGCCACAGCACGTCGAAGAGCACATAAGAAATCGGGGGTGCGCGTCGATCGAGCCGTTCGCGCGATGGAACGCCGCGCTCGTCGGTTGCCACGACGACTCCATCGAGCACGACGTCGTGACCGGCGAGCGCCCTGCGTAACGCCTTCACGAGCGAAGGAAAAGCGGCGCTCGTGTCGCGCGCCCTGCGATCGATGAGGCGAAGTTGCTTACCTCGCTTGAACGCCCTGGCTCGAAGCCCATCGTATTCGAGCTCGTACGAGTATGCGCCCAAAGGCGGCGTTTCGAGTGGAGTCGCCTCTCGGACGTCACCCAGTTCATCGATGAGACGCGCGGCGGAAATGGGCAATCGAGCACCTACATCCGACTTCCAATGCACCTGACGTGCCGCTCCGCCTAGCGTCGAAACCCTGTCGCGCCGGAGGAACTCGGGCGCACCGCGCTTGGCTTCGAAGCTTTGCCGTCACTCTAGAGGCGTGACCACAAAACCGAAGGGCCGGTTCGAGCTCGCGACCGACACGTGTTCACTCGTCATGCAGTGTGTGAGTTTTTTCGGCAGTACATAATGAGGGAGTGAGATGCACGCTGAACTTCATCCTACGGAATGATTCACTGTGAGCTCTCATACGTAGGAGTTTTGTGAACGCGCGTGACGAATGTCGCCGCGAAATAAAATCGCAGAGTCGACTAGACGAGTGTCATGCGCCCGGGTTATGGTGACTCTCAAGTCGCAGAAGTGCGATCGCGCGGCGTCTCGCGAGCAGCGAAGGGCATTGAGCTGGCAGAGCTCGAGGTCTGATCTTTGCTCGGCGGGCATTGATCTCATTGCGGAAGGAGCACCCAACCCGTGGATGATACGGCTGAGTTTGGTTCGCCGTTCTTCGCGCAGCTCGCGCTGGAGTCGGACCAAGAAGCAGAAATTCAGCCATTTTCCGCCAGGATCTTGGGGGAGAGTCCATTCCTTTCGGCGTTCGTTGGAGCCAACAGCACGCTGGAGGGACGCGACGTGCAGCGTCGGTACGACGCGTCACGCGCCGAGGGCGAGTTCGCGTTCGATCAGAAGGCCGAGCTCGAACACGAACGAGAAGAGCTCGAGTACCAACGCGAAGAACTCCACCACGAGCGAGAGGAGATCGAGCACGAACGAGAAGAAGCCGGTGTGATTCGAGGCGACAATCGCGTCCGCATCACCAATACGACCGCCATTCCGTGGCGTTGGATCTGTCGAGTTGATGTGAAAGGTAATCGCGACTCACAGCCTCGCGGTGGCACCGGCGTGTTGGTTTCGGACCGTCACGTGCTGACGTCCGCGCATGTCGTCTACGAAGCGTACGCCAACATGCAAAACTTCTCGATCGAGGTGAAACCCGGTCTCAACTATGGGGATGAGCCGTTTGGGTCCTACCTCGTAACGAAGAAACCGCGGCTGCCGCGCAACTACCGGCGTGACGCGGAGAACAGCCTCGATTTCGACTATGCGCTCCTCACGTTGGAAGACCCCATTGGCAGCAAAACCTTCGCGAAACTGAAAGGCGCGGCCCTCTGCTACTGGGGCAGCCCGAGCTGCGGCGCCAATTCGGTCTTCTCCCGGCCGGATCCGAGCACATTGATCGGCAAATCGGTGTTCACGGCAGGTTATCCCCGCAGCGCCGGTGCCAAAAAGCTGATGTGCGCAGCTGGGATCATCGTTGGTGCACGCCCGCGCGATCGCATCATGCGGATCACGGCGGACACGACCCACGGGCAGAGTGGCTCACCGGTTTGGATCGTACAAAACGGGCGCTGTTGTTTGGTCGGCATCGCTGCGGGCGCAGGCAAGCACACGAACGTCGTGGTGCGAGTCACACGCGAGTTCGTGCGGCAAATCCGCGAATGGGTGGCGGCCGATGGCGAAACCCCTTCAATGCTCGAATCGGAGGAGCCGCTCGAAGCGCCGGGTATCGATCTTGGTCGAGAGCTGAGCTCGGCTGAAGAAGCCGAGAGCGACGCGGATAACTTCGAGCTGGAGTCTGCCAGCACCGATGAGCTCGAGGGCCCGGAGGGGTACGAGGCTCAGGAGCACGAGGAGCCCGACGAGTTCGAAAGCGAGGGCCAGGGCGAAGGCAACGAGTTCGACCACGAGGGTGAGGGTGAGGGCGAAGGCGAAGGCGACGACCTCGAACACGAAGAGCTCGTCGATGACGAGATGGACGAGGTCGATTTCGAGCACCTCGGCATTCTGGAGCACGCAACTCCGCCAGCTGTGAGCTCACCCACGTTGGGCTTCGAGTTCGACATGAACTACGGCTTCGAGTTCGAAGTCGCGGACGCGAAGGGCCTTTCGCCGCCCAGCGGCTGGAGCTGGCCAAGTGAAGGGCTGCGCGCCACCGACCATGAGTGGAAAGACTCTACGGGAGCTTGGAAGGACGCCATTCAGGTGTCGATGGACGCCGTGCGCATGGAGATTTCGACGGCGCCATTCCATATCGACGACGATAGTGAATTCGACAAGGTCGTCGCAGGCGTGACCACCTTCGGACAGGAACTGGTCGACGCAACCAAGAAGCGGGAAACCGGGCTCAGAGTGCCAGGATTCAGCGGGCACCCGACGACGTTCAAGCATGCGCGCACAGTCGTGAACAAGCCCGAGGTGGACGCGCACGGAACCGTGACGTTTCCAGGCGACGCCGATCACGCCAGCTACCAACTCGCCGAGGTGCCGCTCGTTGTCCACCGTGTGAGCGGCAAGTATCCGACCGATACGAAGCTGTGGGCCTCGCCGCAAGCAACCATCACGTTGCCGCTCGATCGCTTTGGCTCATTGGTGTGGGAAATTCACAAGACCCGTAACGGCAAAGCCGGCGTCGCGTTTACGGGGCGCGATAGTGACCGCTTGGGCCTGCGCGATGACCTCGCTTGGACGGCGCTCAAGCGCGCGATGGAGGATCGCAAGAAGCGGCTCGGCACCGCGCTCTCCGACGGCAGCAGCGTCAGCGACGCTGACTACACACGTTCGATCACCTGCTTGGTCGCGATTTTGGTCATGTACATGCTGACTAGCGTGGTGAAAGACGAGAAGGGTCGCGACGAGAAACGCGAGGCGTTCGCTAAAGGCAGCCTCCCCCTGAACGTGAAGACGCCGTTCTGGGAGATTCACAAGTTCGCCCTCACCGATCGCGAGAGGTTCGTCTTCAAGGAACTTTACGGTGACAAGGCCAAGCGCGTGAACCTGTATTCGCTGGCCAAGCGCGGTGCGACGAGCAGCGCCGGTTCGACAGGCCTTTTCCCCAGCTACACACGCTGGGATCCGGAACGCTTCTTCAATTCGGCACCCACGTGGGAACGCCTGGTGGAAGCGGTGATCGACGAGAAGCCGATGATTGTCGAAAAAGACAATGATCTGCCCAAGAAGAAGCACAAAAAGGGCAACGAGATTCTGATCGCGCCGCTCAGCAACAAGATCAGCTGGGACAAGACCAAGCCGCGCATCGCCATCGAAATGCGGCGCATTGGTTTTGCTCCCGTTCACTTCGAGAAGTGGAAGAACTTGATGGTGAGCCTGCGCAACCTCGCAAAGACGGTGAACAAGTGAAAACGTCATTTGCGAAAGGTTCGATGTTCAGCGAGCACTCAGGGAGAAGTTCATGACCCAAGGCAACGTCTCGACTCCGTTTTTGGACGTGCGCAGCTTCGTGCGCGAACAACCCGAGCTCTTCATGCAGGAAGCCGAGGCCGCTCCGCTCGGCTCGCCCTTCGTGTCGGTGTACGAGCTGGAAGGGCAGCCCGAGTTTTTGAATCCAGAGCAGGAAGCGCATTCGACTCTGGTTCAGGAGCTGTACGATCAGGAGTTCGACGAGGCGCTGTTCGAGCTGATGGTCGATACGCGCGCGCTACACGAAGAGCATCTGTTTTCGAACCACAAGAGTGTCGAAGGCGAACGACTCGTGAACCAGCATTTCAATCAGCTGGTGCGCGAAGCGGAAGCCACTGTCGATTCGTTTGCGCAAGAGTTCAGCGCGCGCGAACTTTCGACCTTGGGCGAAGCCGAGCTCGAAGCCTTTGCAGAGCGCTATTCACCGGGCAGCGCAGTCAGCCCTGAGTTCGAGAATTTTCTCGGCAAATGGGCAAAAAAGCTGGCCAAGGGAGTCAGCGGTCTCGCCAAAAAGGCCGGCCAATTCGCCGCCAAGATCGGTCTTGGCCCCGTGCTCGCCAAGATCAAGGCGCTGGTTCGCCCGCTTTTGGACAAGGTGCTGCAAACCGCCATTGGGAAGTTGCCTGAAGCGTTGCGACCGGCTGCGCAGCAGCTCGCGGCCAAGTTGACCGGGCGCAAGCCACAAGACACGACCTCCGCTCCGAATCCGAGTGCGCCGGCAGAGCCAGCGCCCGCTGCGCCCGAAGACGCAGGCAACGCGGTGCAAGCTCCAGCCGAGCCGGCAGTCACCGAGATGCAGCAGGAATTCGATTACCAGCTGGCGAACCTCATCATGGCGTCCGACGAGGTCGACATGGAGCTCGAGGTCACACGCGCGCGCACGGAGTCGCGTCAACAGCTCACACCGGTCTACGCTGATCTCGACGCTGCACGCGAGCAGTTCATCGATCGCTTGCACGAGCTGGAGGACGGCGAAGATGCCAGCCCCCATATTCAAAATTTCCTACCGGCGGTGCTTCCAGCGCTGAAGCTCGGCATTCGCTTGATCGGGCGGCAGCGGGTCGTCGGTTTTTTGGCTGGCTTCCTGTCCAAGATGATTGCCAAGCTCACGGGTCCTGCGAGCGCCCCCGCGCTGTCACGCGCGATCGTGGATGCAGGGCTCAAGCTGATTTCGCTCGAAGTTTCCGGGGAAGATGAGGCGCGTGCGGGTGCTTCGGCCGTAGCGGCGACCGTGGAAGAAACCGTGCGCCGCGTATCTGCGTTGCCTGAATACGTGCTCGACAACCAGGAGCTGCTCGAAGGTTTTGCGCTGGAAGCATTCGAGCAAGCCGCGGCGGCGAACTTGCCGCCACTGTTGTCTGAAAGCGTGTACCGCGAGCGACCGGATCTGCTCGAGGCACGCGGCGCGAAGACATGTTGGGTGATGCTGCCGCTGCGACGCCGAAAGCGTTACAAGAAGTGCGGGCGCGTTTTCAACGTGCGCGTCACACCATACATCGCGGACGAAGTGGAATCCTTCGAAGGGCCACTCGCCGACTACCTCTACGATCAACTCGGCGTAGAGGAGGGTGCAGAGGTCGAAGCCGAAATGCACCTGTACGAAGCGCTACCCGGAGCGACGCTTCCCGAAATTGCGCGCGAGGAAGGCGAAGCCAGCAACGGTGCCAAGCCGAGCGCGGTGGATTTGCATCCGCTGACGCCGCGCGCGGCCGGCTTGTTGCTCGGGGAGCCACGACTCGGTCGCGACTTGCCTTGGGGCAGCGGTCCGCGCGGTGTAGGTGTTGGGCAACGTTTGTATCGCTTGGCGATTCCGGGCCGTCGTTTGCTCATCACGCCCGGACGGCTTGGCAGGGCGCGTCCGCGGCGTTCCGGCGGGCTGCGGATTCAGCTCGATTGTTCGAAGGACGAGATTCGGGTGTGCATCTTCTTGAGCGAAGTCAAAGCGCAACGGCTCGCCGTGAGGTTGCGCCGACAAGCACACGCTGGCGCGGTAGCGGCGAGCTTCCACCGTTATGTGGCCAAGCGCCTGCCAGCGATTCTGCGCGGTGATCGACCAGCGCGGGTTCGCGTGATTCAGGCCGGATTGAGTCCCAGCGACTCGCTCGGGAGCGCGTTGAAGAGGCTGCCGCAAGACGCAACGGCGGCGCTCACCAGCAAGTTGCAGGAGTACCTGGTGCAAGCGTTTGCCGACTTTGCCAAGGGGAGCGCGCAGCAGTTCACCACCGCTGCCGAAGACACAGCCGACGGCATCACCATCAAGTTTGCGCTGGCTCGCCCGGCGGGTCTCGCGCTGCTGGGCAAGGCGCTGCTCCCCGGTGGGCAGGCAACTGGTCTCGCTGCGGCAATCGCGGCCGGCGCCAAGCCAGAAGTTTCGATTCAGGTCATCCCCGGGCACAAGTGTGACTGAGCAACTCGTCGCCATCCGCTCGCAGCTCGCGCGGCAAGTGAGTCATTGGGCCACCGCTACTGCTAGCCTCGATCCAGACGATCTGGCATCGAAAGAGGCCTGGAATCGGCTCGAGCGTTACCTCGGGCTTTCGGTTCGCAAGCACCTCGACGGCGTGATCGCTCGCTTGCGGCGCGACGCGGACGTGCTCACGGCGACATCGCGCGCAGCTGAAAGCGCGACGGCGCTGCGCGAGCTGCAACAGCGCCTGCTGCGGTTTCGACGCCAATTCATGCGCGCTGAGACCACTCTCGACTTCTATGCAGATGCCATCAACACACGCACCAGCCCGCACATGGCCGGGCTCTTGCGTGCGTGCGACATCCTCGCGAATCGCAGTATGAGCCTCGTGCTCGATCAACTCGGCCAAAACGCGCCGGTGGTGCTCACGTATATCGATAAGGGCCTGGGCGCTTCGATTTTGAAAGCTGGCTTGCGCCTATGGGACGGTGGCGCTGAAAACCCTGCCGCGGTGATCAAGATCGTGCGCCACAACTTGAAACGGCCGACCGCGCTGATTCACGAAGCAGGTCATCAGGTTGCGCACATCGTGGGCTGGAATCGCGAGCTCGCGGCGACGCTCGAAAGCGGGCTCGCGGACGAGTCGGATCCAATTGCCGATGCGTGGAGCAGCTGGGCGTCTGAAATCGCTGCGGATGCGTTCGCCTTCGTTCACACTGGTTACGCCAGCGTCGCCGCCTTGCACGATGTGCTTGCGGGAGACGGCTCGTTCGTATTCCAGCACACTCCCGGCGATCCACACCCCATTTCATACCTGCGCGTGCTGCTGGGAGTGGAGGCCTGTCGCTATTTTTACGGCGCAGGGCCCTGGGATGGGCTCGCGGCGTCGTGGAAAGCCGCGTACCCGCTCGGTGCGGCCAGCCCGAACACGCGCCGATTGATCGAGCAGTCGTTGCCGCTCTTGGCGCGCATCGTGCGGCTCACGTTGGACACACCACAACGCGCTTTCGGCAATCGTTCGCTCCGCGCGCTGGTGCGTCCCGAACGCGTGAGCCCGACAGAGCTGCACGCGCTGGAACAGCGCTTGGGCCCTTCGTTATACACGTCGATGCACTGGGTATGGACCGAGTGCTTGCGCGTATTGGCGCTCACTGGTTTGCGGCTGGCGAGCCTGCCAGCAAATCCCGCTGAGCTGTTGCAACTTCAAGAAGACTCGATGCTTCGTTTGGGCGGCGCTCTGGAAGCCGCCTGATTCAACCGATGGAGGACTCGACTCGATGAGCAACCCAAATAAATCTCCCCCGGAGACGGCTCAAGCCAACTATCCACCCCACACCGATACTCAGCTGCTACTCGCGAAGCTCGTGGAAGCCATCGATCGCCTCGCGCCACGTGCGTCTAGCGTGGCCGATTCGGCGACCAAGGCCGACGAGGAATATCGCGACATCAAAGCCATTCTGCGTACGCACTCCGAGAAACCCTGAAAGCGAGGCGCTGCTGCCATGTTCCGACAACTTCCTAGGTACCTGTTCAACACCGCCCAACCGCCCGCGAACGTGCTCAATCCGGCCACTCTGCTGTTCGAACGGCACCCCTTGGACATCGCGGCTTACATGGAAGCGTACTGGAATCGCGCCCGGCGCCATCCACCCGGCACGCAACCGACGGGCCATCCGCAGCATCGCAGTGAGGAAGCCGGCCAGTCGCTAGCGCGGCTGCCACTGCCCAATAACGAAGTGTTGCGCGGCTTCGTCAAATCCAGCTTCGAGCCTAGCGACAGCGACGGCGTGTTGCTCTCGGATCATCTCATCTACGCTTACATGATCGAGAACACGCGCGTTTACGAAATCTTCCGGCGCGTATTGCACGAGTATCGTCACGGCGAAAAGCTCGGGACACCACTCGACGATGCCACGCAGAAGTGGCTGCGCATCACCGAAGAGCTCTTCTACAGCGATCCCGCGCCGTTCACGATCACCAATGTAGCGAGCCACATTCGCTCGGATTTGCGCGCGAGCCGTCGCAACGCGTATCAGCGCATGTTCGGCATGGACTTGAACCACGGCGCGGACGACGGAAAGCCCTACCCCTACATCAAGGCGGAGTCGGCGAACTCGGAGTTCGTGTCTACCTTCGAGGAGTTCTTGCGCGAAGTTTGGGTTGGTATCACCTACGTGACCGCTACGAGCAGCTCGAATCCGACGGATGACTCGAAGATCGCGGATCTGGCTGGAAAGCTGCACGACATGCTGCAGTCTCGCCGGCGCAGCGGTAACCTCTCGCGCGAAGAGTTCGCCTTCGTGTCGACGATGGCTTGGTTCCATCTCACGCTCGAGCTCGACTCGCCGGTTTTGCGCTCTTTGCGTGCGGAAGCCGAAGGGGTGGAAAACCGCTTGTTCAAGATTGCCGAGCGCGTTGGTTTGCCGGCACACGGGCTATCCAAGAGCTTTTTCGAAATCGCCGATCCGATGTCGCGACTTCTGATTCAAATCGAGCTCGGCACGTACAACAACGCGACGGCCGTGCGCGCCTTGTACGACCGCGTCTCGTTCCCCAACGGTCCCGAGCCCGATCTGCGCAAGATCATCACGCACTGGACCGCCATCACCGGTCACGACGTCAAGGCGCGAAAGGTGGCAACGAGCTAACGCGAGCGCGAACCCGACTGTCGCATCGTGTCGTATCCGGTCTACTCCCTGTTTTGCGGCCCGCCCGAGCTCGATGCGGAGGCGCTGCTTCGTCGTCGTCAGGTTCTGCCGGAGGCGAGCATCGAAGAGCTCTTGCCCCGGCGCCTCATCTGCCAGGAGCGGCTGAAGAAATTGCGGGTCGCCGTCGTAGGCGGCGGCCTAGCAGGCCTGATGGCAGCGCGCAGCTTGGGTCACCAAGGCGTGCACGTGACCTTGTTCGAGGCGCGGCGTCGTATGGGCGGGCGTGTGCTCAGCAATCGCACCTTTGCAGAGGGCCGCGTCATCGAAGAAGGCGCGGAGCTGATCGGCTCGTTTCATACGACCTGGCTACGCCTAGCTCGAGAGTACGGCATTGGGCTCGTCAGTCGCATGGACGACGACTTGTACGAGCGCGCGCGGCTCGACGTGAAGCTGACACTCGACAAGCCGCTCAGTGCCAGCGAAATCCGCGCCGTTGGTGAAGAACTGAAACGCGACGTGCTGGTTCCGCTGGCTCAGCTTGCGGCTCGGTCCGTCACTCATCCCGCAGAGCCGTGGCGCGACGCGGCCACGCTACGCCCGCTCGACATAACCGTCGCGGAGGCCCTGAAGAAGCGCTTCCGCATCGATCCCGCCGTTCGCCCGCGGCTTTGGAAAGCCATCGAGTTTTTGCTCGTCAACAACGAGGTGGCACCACTCGAGCAGATGAGCCTCATCGGTCTGCTCTGCAAAATCCGTGCGGCTCAAGACGTAAAATTCTCCAACGACGATCCGACAGGTCAAGACGCTCTCATGCGTTATTGGACCGAGCTCGAGATCTTTCGGTGCGCCGACGGCTGCGACCTGCTCGCCTCGAAAATCCGAGAAGAGTGCGAGACCAAGCTGCGCATGAAGCTGCATCGCAGCACCGCCGTGACCGAAATCGATCTGTCTCCGAGCGGCGCGAAAGTCACGTTTCGCAGCGTGGACACCAAAGGCACCGTCGCCAAAGCATTCAGCACGCTCGACTTCGACTTCGTAGTACTCGCAACGCCCCCGAGCGTTTGGGGTGTCCCCAAGATCACCGATCGAGGCAAGGACGCAGCTCCCGAGCGCGAAATCGGCTTGCTCGGCATGGGTCCTGCGCTGAAACACTTCAGCAAGTTGCGCGGTCGATTTTGGATTCAGGAAGGGGCGGCACCGTACGGCGGCGCGTCCGGCGTTGGCCAAGTGTGGGAAGGCACCGACAATCAAACGAGCATCAGCGGGCAAGCCACCGTGCTCAGCGTCTTCGCGGGCCCGGTCGGCGGCACGCCGAGTTCCGCGCGCCCGCCCACGCGCGCCGAGATCGAAACCGGCCTGCGCGCGCTGTACAAGGGTTACGAAGCCAACCGCGCCGGTGCGCCCAACGATCGCTTGTTCAGCGATTGGCCCAACGTCCCCTTCATCAAAACCGGCTACGCCTCACCTCGAGTCGGCCAAATTCTCGGCTTCGCGCGCCGCTTGACGGTCGCGTTCCACGATCGCCTGTTCTTTGCGGGCGAACACACGCAGACGGACTTCTTCGGCTACATGGAAGGCGCACTACGCTCCGGTGAACGCGCCGCGCGTCGCCTCATGCAACGCGCCTGCGGTGAAGAAGAAGAAGAAGATCCCAAAACCATCGTGGCCGAAGCTGGTTTCCGCACGGGCGCCGACGTCTTCACCGGAGCCAACGTTCTCACAGAAGGCGAGTTTCCAGTTGGAACCTACCTTCGCGCGGAAACTCCTCCAGAAAAGAAGCCACCCGCCACCGTTGAAAAGTGCGGTTTCTTCGGCCCCGCGGGCGACATCCCGACCGAAGCAGCGCTTCGCAGCGCCGTCGTCAGCGCAGCCGACGCCGAGCGCACCCGCTGGTTCGACTCCACCAGCAAAACCCTCCAAAAAGAGACTGCCGCCGCCCGTTTCGGCGACCTCGTGCGCTACGCACTCGCCGGAACCAACAGCAACATCTTCCCGCAACGACTGCTCGACGTCCAAGCTGGCGCGATCGATCCCAAAGTCAATTACGCAAGACTCAGCAACGCCACCCTACGCCGTGCCGTCGCCGACTTTGCCGCGGCCGAAGCCAAAGTCATCAGCAAAACCAACGACGTCTACGCCAAGTCCCGCACTTTCGACACACGCCAACGCGAACTCATCCTTGCTGAAACCGCGCTTCGCGCCGCACAAGCAAAGGTCAAAGCCGCCAACGATCGTGTCACCGCTGCCACCACGATGACCGGTGCCGCAGGCGATGCCCAGCGCAAGGCTGCCGCCGACGAACTGGCCAAAGCCAAGCGCGCCGAACGCGATGCCAGAAAAGCGCGCGACGAAGCCAAAACCCGTCGCGACGAAGCCAAAACCGCCGTCGACAAAGCACTCAAAGACCAAAAAGCCGCCGTCGCTGCGCGCAAACCATTCGAAAAACCCGCCAGCACACTCAAAGCAACGGCCAAACGCGACGTACGCATCGAACTCGTCTCGGCTCCCACTACCGACACCCAAAACATCGACTCCGACGTCGAACAAGCGATCACCACCGCTCACACCTCCAGCGCCGACATCTTCGCGTGGAGCGCCATCTTCGTCAGCGCGTGCGTTCGCACCGCAGCCATCCAACTCAAACTCGAAGCCAAAGTCAGCGGAGCTCACGAAGGCAAGAACGCCATCCTCCTCATGACCCAGCGCCACGCCGACTACGTCATCGCCGCCCGCGACGCAGCGACGACCAGCGGCGGCTACCGCGCCTTCACCCCAACCTCACGCAAAGTCCAACGCGCCGACATCATCGTCACCGATCGCACCGACTTCATCCAGCAACCGATTACCCTCAGTGCCCTCGCCACCGGACGCGCCCTGCACGGTGACATCGTCGTCGACATCATCTTCAAAGACGGCAAACCCGCCTTCGCCCAAACCATCGGCGGCAACGTCCGCCACACAGTCCGCCGCCGTCGCTACCCCCTCGACCCCGCCACCGGCAAACTCAAAATCGACAACGGCACCCTCTTCTTCCAAGAAGACGACAGCGGCAACTTTCCCAGCCCGCCAACTCCCCTCAGCCCCGCCCCGAGCCTCCTCCAAGTCATGAGCTGCGGCCGCATCATGGCCCTCCTCAGCCTCGTCCACACCTGCAAACGTGTACCCGTCACACCTCCCCCAACAAACCAAGGCTCCACAAACCAAGGCTCCAGTGCGCGAGAACTCGAGAACGAATTCGAGTCACCGTTCCTCAGCGAAACCTTCGTCACGGACGCCGACCAGAACGTGAGCCACTCCTTCGAGCTACTCGAGAGTCCGTTCCTGGACACGCCGCTCGGACCGAAGCGAGGGTCATGAGGTTGACTGAGACGGGCGACTTTGACGCACTGCCAAAGCTCTAAGTACGCGCTTTAGCGTCCTAAGCGCTGCCAAGCCGCACGCCAAGCACGGCGCTGCGAGAAGAACGGATGGAACCAATGCGAGTGGGGACCAGACCTGCGAGTCATCCAGGACAATGCTCTTGTAGTGTCCGGGACGAGCCTCAAGAGCGAACCATGCGAACAACGCGTGGTGTGCGACTCCGCCCGCGAGCGACGCCACGCCGAAGTCTCGCACAGATCTAACAGTCCACGCTGCAAACAAGCCGAGAACTGTCTGGGGTATCAGGACTACGACCTTAAGGATGAGTGGCATGAAGCCAATCATGTCGAGAAGAGGCACGAGAACGACCTCATAGAGCTCCTGCGTAGCGAACCCACCCATGCCAAACGCGGCAACCGAGGCTAAGGCGGGGCGCAGCCAACGTCTTCTCCGATCGCGAGGTGGAATCATTGGCACGCGAAACGCCAGAGCGGTCTTCTGCATTCCAGCTCGCCAGCCGCATGCGCGTTCGTTACGAGAACAGCCCTCAATCGCTGTTTGGCTTGGAATGCCGTGCCCATGTGGACTGAGGATTCGTCACATTTCGAACCATCGGCGCAGCCTGCGGATGTGCCACGCGATATCGCTCCAGTCACATGAACTTCGCAGCGGTTCGCGCGACTTGTCCCCTGCGTCCGACGTCACCTGCGCGGTTTGCGTGATGGCAGGGCTCGGCTCAGTCGATTGGATGAGTTCGATGGCGGGTGCAGATTACGCTGCGCCCGATCACGCGAGAACTGTCTTCCATGTTGCCGGTCTGGACCGCGCTTTTAACTTGACGGTTTTGCCGCGCCCGCGACACGCGAGCGAGAGTGCGCGCGAACTGCAGCTCTTACTTGCGCGAGGATAAGCGCCGAAAGCGTTTGCGGAGGAAAACGTTCTCGAACGTGCGAAGTGTGCTGTAGGCGCGTCCTGGCGCGAATGCGACGCTCGAAAATCCATGTGGTAGAGTCCGCTCACTCGCGAGAGTTGGTGGTTCCCTAAACTGCGGCGCGCTGAATGCGCGATGCGTGATCGCGCATGGAGGTTGTCATGGGTTTGGCATTGTTGGTGAGCGATGTTCGGCGGGCGGGCGAGTATCAACGAAACAACTCGGGAGGCGGATCGAGGGCGGGCGGATGGGAATCGGTGCATGAACGTGTTGTGTCGTTCGCAAAGCAGCGCGCAGGGCTGGAGTGGGAAGAAGGTCAGCTGCTTTGTGAAGCGTTGCGTGCAGGTGTGCATCGGCGCCTTGGATTTGCGAGCTTCTCCGAATATGTAGAGCGCCTTTTGGGGTACAACGGGCGGCTGGTGAAGGAGAAATTGCGCGTGGCTCAGGCGCTCGAACCGTTGCGCGAGATGAGTGATGCGTTGCGCACCGGTGAGCTGACTTGGTCCGCGGTGCGCGAGCTGACGCGCGTGGCAACACCCGAGACGGAGCGCGCGTGGTTAGATGCAGCGCGGGGTCAGACGGTGCGGCAGGTCGAAGAGCTCGTCTCCGGTCGGGCGCCGGGTGATTTACCCAGCGATGCGGCAGATCCGGCGTTGCGGGTTTACGTGCTTCGACACGAGGTCCACGCTGAAACACGGGCACTGTGGCTCGAAGCACTCGCGAAGCTTCGCCGGGATGCGGGCGAAGCGCTCGACGATGACGCGACGTTCGTGTTGATCGCGCGGCGCATTCTTGCGGACGAAGGTGAAGCAAAGGCCGACGCGGGGCGCGCCAGCTACCAAGTGCAGGTGACCACCTGTAAGAGCTGTCGGCGCAGCGAGCAGATTGGCGGCGGTGAACGTCACGCCCTTGCTCCCGAGGTCGCGGAGATGACTCGCTGTGATGCGCAGGTCATTCCGGATGCGGAGATGGCCCCCTGTGATGCGCAGGTTGTTCCGCATGCTGCCATACCCCACGTGAGCCAACGAGCATCGCAAACGATACCCCCGGCCGTTCGGAGACAAGTCATGCGGCGCGACAACGGGCGCTGCGTCGTGAACGGTTGCCGGCATGCAACTTTCGTGGATGCGCATCACTTGAAACCTCGCAGCGAAGGCGGTCGACATGAACCTGATAATCTCGTGTGCTTGTGCGCTGCACATCATCGCGCAGTGCACCAAGAGTCGGGGTTGGAGCCCCGAAGCCAGGAGGTGGGCCCCGAGCCGGCTTCGCCGGGCGGGGCGGAGGACGGAGTCCTCCGAAGACAGCCGCTCACCTTCAAGCATGCCGACGGAAGCGCCTACGGCGGAACCGTGCAGCTCGGCGTGGCAGAGCGACACGCTCAGGTTTTCGCTGCGCTCCGCGGAATGGGCTTCAAAGAGCGCGAGTGCCGAACGGCGTTGGATCGTTGCGCGGCGACGATTGCTCCCAACGTAACTCGGGAGGAAATGTTGCGCGCGGCGCTCCACGTGCTCACGAGCTAGCACCGGCCTACTGCGTTGCGAGCGCTGCGCGAAGCATGCATCCACGCTAGCTCGCCCGCGTTTTTCGAATGGCTTCGGGTAGCCTGCCGTGGATGTGCTCGAGATATTTGAGCTCGCGCGCGGCAGAGATGCGGAAGCGATTTTGTTCGGCTTCGTTCGCCAGCCACTCGATGAAAGCTTCGAGGTGTGGGAAAAGGACGGTCTTCTTGCGCTCGTCGCGACCGAAAGGAATGATTTGTTCTATCGTGCCGACCGGGCCGGGAGCCAGGTCGAGGCCGATGTAGTTGGGTTCGAGTGGCTCTTTGGCGATGGGTAGCCAGTTGGGATTGGAGTATTCGGCGCGAATCGCGTCGGGTGGATCGGAGGAATAGCGAGCGTCGAGGCTCATGCCTTTGTCGCGGCGGATTTCGGCCCAATCGCGCAGGGTTTGTTCGATGCGTTCGAGCGTCAAGATGGTGTAGCCGCCAAACAGCGAGCCTTCGGTTTCGAACTCGCCGTCGGCGACGTAGAAGAGGTCGCGGACCACGGCGGGCAGTGGAACTCCTAGCGTTGACTCCAAGCTTTGAATTGCTTTTGCAGATGCAGGGCCCCGCGGCTTGGGAACAAATTGCATTCGTTTGAGCGCATCGAGATAACGTTTGAAGGTGAGTCCGATCGGGCTCGTGGCGAAGGCTTGAGATTTTCGATCAGCGGCGACGTGATCGGCAACGACTTCGGCGTCCGCCGGCGGCAGCTTGCCTTTAGCGAGCGCGAGAGCAGCGTCGCGGTTGCGCGTTTCCGAAAAGGTGCCGTCATCATGGAGCACGACGAAGACGTCATCCTTGAAATCTTCGCTTCGGCTTTTGAAGATACACACGCGATGGGCGTGTGACTTCGGGCAGGTGATTTCGATCGGCCAACACCACTCGATGGTTTTGCGCGAACGCACCACATACCCACGCAAGAACTCGGGCTGTTCGGGCCAGGAGTAAACCTCGAGGATCCAATCGTAGTCGCCTCGACCCACGCCGCTAACACCTGCGCGGCGGTCGACCCGCCAAGACAGGCACAACGTTTCGGTAAACACGATGGAGACGCTATTCGGCGGCGCTAGGACGAGTTCGCCGCTGTCCGCAGAAAAAACAGCAAGGTGCTCGTGACCAGAAACGCTCAGTTTACCTTCTGTGGCGGAATCGCCCTCACCGACCCGCCGCACCACGAATCGCGATCGCGCGGTTGGCGGCTGCGTGCTCACTTCACGGCAGCCTTCTGAGCGCGCATTGGAGCGCTCGTCCGCATGATCTCCTTGAGCTCATCTTTGCTGCGGGCCACCAGGATACTCTCGTTCTGATCGTAGGTAACATAGTAGCGCTCGACCGCGGCTACGTTGTTAATCGCTTGGATCGCAAGCCAGCGCCCGCGGCTTTCTTTGGGATGTGTAATGGTGACGCCCTGCGGCTCCCACTCCGTTTGCGCGAAACTGTGATCGCGCGTGACGCGGCGTTGCTTCGGATCATACCAAGCCAACCGAAGTTCCTGCGGCACGTCGCGCGTATAGTGATTATCGACGTCCCAGCGACAGCGCTGATACACGAACAACCACTGTGCTTGGTCGAAGCTTCTCACCGGCGGACCAAGCCGCTTGCCGCGTGCGTTCGAGAAGCTAGCGCGCAGCTGCTGCTCCAGCTCGCCATCCGACTCGAACAGGTGCCCATACCGCTCCACCAACCGCGCCCCAAAGTACTTCTGTGCCGCCATGAAACCAGTCAACCGCTGGTGCTCGAACACCGACTCACAAGACTCGAAACAAGCGCTCTCAAACCCGAGTCGTGCCAACGTAAGCGCCAGCGCGCTCCGCGCTCGTTGCGTCGACGCGCCCTGAAACAGCTCGTCGGCCACCCGCACCAACTCCTCGCGCTGCTCCTTCGTTCCCGCGTCGTACACGTCTTCAATCATGCTCGCGTGCCGCACCCACTCCCCCTGCTCAGGCAATTCAGCGCCCGTCAGTTCTGCTTCGCGCAACGTCGGCCATCGAACAGACGCATTCGTGAATGGACGCACCTCGCGCAAAAACTCCAGCAACACCTCCACGCGCCGAGCAAACACCGCGCGCCGAAAATGAACGCCGCCGCCCGCCCAGCTCCCCACCGCGAACGGCAACAATGCGCGATAAGCCGCCTCATCATCGTGCTCCACCAACTCGCGCGCACATTCCAGAACCAGATACTCGTCGGCGTGCAACTCCTTTTCCGCCAGCACGCTCAACACAATCGCTCGCGTATGCGAAGCCAACCCGGCCGCGCGCGTCAGCTGCGCCAGACAACCAACCGCCGTCACATCCCCACGCTCGATCCCATTCACCAACGCCTGCGCCGTCCGAAAATACTGCCGAACCGGCTTCGTGCGAAACGTACAATTCCCCCGATCCGAAAGCTGAAGCAGATCGCCCTCCACCTCGAGCGCCGCAAGAGCACGTCGACACGGCTCAAGCACAGATTCACCAGCTACAAGTTCGTCCGCAGGAACCATCAGGGACGTACCTTAACTCAACCCTGTTGCGGTCGGCGCGCTCGTTCGTCACTAATCATCGGTCATTTCAACCCGCACCGTCGCAATGAAGCGACGGCGCGCTCGAATTCCTCGTACTTCCCGGAACCACGCTCGCGCGGCTGGCTGCGCCATAAAGCCTCCCGAAGCGCTTCGGTCGGTTGAAGGGCAGCCAGTGCCGTCACCACATTCCATCGCACCGTCCAAATCTCATCTTCGAGCGCTGTTCGCAGCTGCTCGAGAACCAATTGGCTCGGGGGTCGGCACCGCCTGATCCGCGCGCGGCTTGAAGCAGGTTGCAGGGGTGAACCACAGCCTCGCGAGTGCGCTCAGTGCTTGCTCACGACGACCAGCGGCTGGTGACCCGAGCCCCTTCGCGATCTGCTCGGCCTAATCACGATTCACGTGCGCAGATACGACGCACCGTTGAGATCGAGAATGGCGCCGCTCGCCCATTCCGCTTCAGCTGAGGAGAGCCACACGATGGCTGCCGCTATCTCATCCGGACGTGCAACGCGGTTGAATGGGCTCTGCGCGCGAATGTCCGGCCCACGTGGGGACTTCAGATCGGCGTTGGACATGTCCGTCTCTACGTAGCCAGGTGCTACCGTTGCCACGGCGATGCCTAGCGGGGCGAGTGCAACGGCCAGCGATTGGCCCATGGCGTTGAGTGCTGCCTTGCTGGCGCCATATGCGGGGTGCCGCGGCTCGCCTCGAAATGCGCCGCGCGAGGAGACGTTCACGATGCGACCGCCGCGTTTCATGTGTTTGATTGCCCAAAAGATCACATTGGCTGCGCCGATCACGTTCAGCTCGAGAGTCGCGCTCCATTCGGCCTGCCACTCCTCGTAGGAAACCTCGGTGATCGCGTGTGGAGCCGAACGGGCCGCGTTGTTCACGAGCACATCCAGGCCCCCTAACGCCGTAGCTGCGTCAGTCACCATCGCGGGGATCGCGGACGGCTGCGAAAGGTCGGCTTGCACGACCACGTGGCCTTCGCCAGGCAGCTCCAAGCGGAGTTTCTCGGCAGCGGCGGCAGAGTCACGATGGTGAATGGCAACTCGATCGCCGCGCGCCGCAAACGCAAGAGCGGTGGCTCTCCCGATTCCGCGAGATGCCCCGGTGATGAGAATAGCTCGGCTCATGGAGGCGTTTAGTACCAGTTCCTCACCGCCGTGAGTAGGCGTACTAGTGCTGCCTGGTCTTCAATGGGTGGTGCCGCAATGGCATCACGTGGCGAGCAGCACGGCTCTCGCATCAACGTTCAGGATCTGCGTTCCATTTTCGAGCTCGTGTAGAGGCGCATCCCAGTGGGAATGACCGCAGATGACGAGCAATGGAGGAGCGCTCAGGATGGCGTCGCGTATGTCGACGTCGCCTCGTTGTCGCCAGTCGCCGTGAGGACCGTTGTGAAGGATGAGGATTTCGGGGCGTTGTTCGAGGACGAGGCTCAGCGCGGCGAGGTAGTCGTCGCGGTCGCGGCGACCGACCATGGCGGGATCTCCGATGATGTAGCCGATACCACCGATGCGTGCGTCTCCCAAAAGTAGAGCTTCGCCATCCAGAAGGTGGACGTTCGGCTGCGCCGCGAAGCGGGCCGCATCTCGGTTAGAGCCGAATAGGTCGTGGTTGCCAGCAACGCCGACAACCCAAGAGAAGTGCTGGGCGAAGGCGTTCCAGACGCTGCGCACGTCGCCCGTTGCCCCCCGCACGTCGCCTCCAGGCGCCGAGTATAGGTCGCCGGCAAGGATGGCGCCGAGCGTCGCAGGGTTCGGGAACGATCCATCCGACGACAGCTCAGAAAAGTGCTCGGGCAGGTGCTCTCCGAGCAGGACCGTCTCACCACCGAGTTGCCACGGTGCGACGACGCCCTGCAGATCGCTGGTAGCGAGAAGGCCGCGAACTCCTTCTGGCAGCGTGTCCACGGTTGCTCGCAACACCTCGAGCTGCCCTGTAGCGACACCGCCTCGCTTGGCAGCGTTGGTGTACCGCACGCGATGAATCGGCTTCTGTTTCAGTTCGAGAATACGCATGTAGACTAGTTGCGCGCGGCGAGGCCGCCGCAGAACTTCGAGCGAAGTATAGCCTACTTGGTGATCACACCAAGTGACAGAACTTCCCTTTTGCGCAACGATGTACTCGATGGTCAGCCTCGGACTCGTCGCGGCTTGGTTGGTGGTTGCGCTTGTCGGTGCCGTCGCGCCGGCACTGTGGACGCGACGGCTGTTGAAGGGACGGAAAAACCTGCCGCGCTGGCTCAAAGTCTTGGTTGGGGTTCTGGCAGCATCAACGCTTTTCGGGGCACTGGGCGCGATCGTGGGTTTGGTGAAAGCATTCGGCGCGGTTGGCGGTGAAAGTGTCGATCCCTCACAGAAGGCGCGAATTCTCGCTGAAGGGATCTCGGAAGCGATGAACTGCACAACCTTTGCATTGCTCGTTGGATTACCGAGTGTTGTCGTGCTCGTGGTGCTGATGAAGAGGTACCCGAAACATGCCCCATAGAAGTTAGATTTTGGGCGAGCGACCGCGACGGCGACGTTAGTCTTCGAGCCGCGCGTGCACGCGGGGCTGGCGTCGTGCGATGCGCGGTCCTACGTTGCCACGAATGATGAGTCCCGAATGGCTAGGCGCTCTCGCCCGCTACAACCGGTGGATGAATGACAAGCTCTATGGGATTGCCGCGACGCTGAGCGACGAAGAACGCAAGCGCGACCGCGGAGCCTTCTTCAAATCCATCCACGGCACGTTCAATCATCTTTTGCTCGCCGATCGCGTCTGGCTCGCGCGCTTCAAAGGCGTGAGCGTTCCGGCCGGCTTCATGGGTCCTGGAGGCATCCGCACGCTCGATCAGGAACTCTATGTCGATTTCGAAGAGCTCCGTCGCGAGCGAGCAGTTACCGACACCGAACTGTCGACATGGATTTCGGAAGTCACGACCGAGCGGCTCGAGGCACCGCTCGTGTACATGCGCCGCGGCCAGAAGCAGGAATCGCCACTGTGGTGGGCTGTCGCGCACGTCTTCAACCATCAGACTCACCATCGCGGCCAGATCACGACTTTGCTGTCACAACAGGGTCGCGACCCGGGCAGCACCGATTTGTTCGCGATGCTGCACGAGGAAGCGGGCGCGGCGCGGTGAGTTCTCGGTATCGCCTGGGGGCAGCGTGACCGAGCTGAACCTTGCGCGCTGAAGCCCACTTTCAGTGTTCAGTCCAACGTCGCTCCGCCGGGCGGGTGCGCTCGTTACCGGCGAAACCGGCGAAAATCTTCGCGTAAAAATCCGTTTTCTGAAATACAGCGCGCGAGCAGCGGGCATTAGCGCGGTTTCAGGGCTGCCACTGGGCGGGTCGTGAAGTTCGGTAACGGATTTTGACCCGATTTAGCACTGCCGATTCACTCGGTTTGGCACGTGCGCGTTTCGTGGTGCGCAGGTGCTGGAGTCCGCGCGGTGTGTTGCGCGCGTGCTCGATTGGCCCTGAAAGCTCGAGATTTTCGAAGGACGCATGAAGTTGTTGTCGTTGTCTTGGTCGCGGCTACCGGTGTCGTCGTCGTTGGGCTCGTTTTGGCCGAGATCGATTTCGCCCATTTTGATCGCGGCTGTTACGAGTGGGTTGGGTTGTTCGGCGTTGAGTCCGAGTGATCCGTCCGACAATGGTGGGAAGGCAGGCGGAGGCGGGTTGGGCGGCGCGACGCAAGCGCAGGGCGGCGCAGTGAATTCGGGCGGGATGCAGCCGTCGGGTGGCGCGTCTTTGGGCGGCGCTTCGGCGCAAGGCGGATCGCCTGCTGCTGGCTCTAGCTCGACGACTGGTGGAACTGGTTCGCCATCGGGCGGGAGTTCGGCGGGAGGCATGACGGCGAGCGGCGGAAAGGCGAATTCGAGCGGTGGTAGTTCGAGCGGCGGTAGCACGAACGGCGGCGCGAGTAGCTCGAGTGGTGGAAAGGCTTCCGGCGGAGCGACGGCTAGCGGCGGGAGCAGTGGAACGACGGGGGGGACGGGGACGATGGGTGGTTCGACTGGTTTGGGAGGAACGGTTGGATCCGGCGACATGCCGTTGGTGTATCCAACGGAAAACACGGGCGCGGATTGTGCGCCGCCGCCTGCGCCACCTGCGTTTGGCGCGCTGCAGGCGATTCCGAATTTACCCGATCCGTTTCTGATGACGAGTGGGAGCCGGATTTCTACGCGGGATGGCTGGAGGTGCCGGCGCGCGGAGATCAGTTCGCAGATGCAGCATTGGGTATCCGGGCCAAAGGGAGCGCCGCCTAGTAATCTGACCGCAACCTTCTCAGGCGGAAAGTTGACGGTGGTGGTGACACAGGGTTCGGCCAGCATCACGTTGAGCAGTACGATCACGTTGCCGAGTGGAAACGGCCCATTTCCGCTGGTCATCGGCATGAACACACCGACGGGGAGTTTACCGGCTTCGATTTTTACGAGTCGTGGCGTGGCGACGATGTCGTTCACGAGTTCGCAATTGGTGCCGGACGCGTTCAACGTGACGCGCGGCGTGGGCACGTACTTCGCGATGTATCCGGACAAGAATGCGGGCGCGATGATCGAGTGGGCTTGGGGAGTGAGCCGCTTGATTGACGGCCTGCAAAAGACGGCCGATCAGAACAAGATTGATTTGAAGCGCATCGCGGTGACGGGTTGTTCCTATCAGGGAAAGATGGCGCTGTACGCAGGTGCTTTCGATGAGCGCATCGCGCTGGTGATGCCGCAGGAGTCGGGCGGCGGCGGCGAAGCCTCATGGCGGTTCATGGCAACGCAAACTGGAACCGAAGATTTGGAAGCGGCGCAGGGGACCGCGTGGTACGCGCAGAACCTGAAGCAGTTCAAGAACGCGGACGCGCCGAAGTTGCCGGTGGACATGCATGAGTTGGTCGCGATGGTGGCGCCGCGAGCAATCCTGGTGATTTCGAATACAGGCATCGATCGTTTGGGCAGCCAAGCTGGCTACGTCTCGATGAAGGCTGCCGCCGAGGTGTACAAGGCTTTGGGGATTGCGGATCGCGTTGGTTACACGCAGACGGCCGCTTCCGGTCACTGTGTGTTCCCGGGCGCTCAGACCGCGGATGTGTCTGCGTTCGTGGATAAGTTCCTGCTCGGAAAGACAGCGACGAGTACGGCGATCGCGAAAAGCCCGTACAACACCGACATGTCCCGGTGGATCAGCTGGACGACACCAGCGCTAAACTGAGAAGCTGAGCTGAGCCGGGCGAGCCGTGAGGTTGGCGGCATTGCGTCCGGTGGGAGCCCTGGGGGCAGGGCCATATGCCGAGTGGAAAGCGCGGTACGCGCCTTGCTTCGTGCGGTTGCCCAGAGCGAGGCGAATCAATGCGATACGAGATCACTCGGGGCAAGTTGGCGCTTGCACTTCTGGGCGCGGGCATTTTGGCTAGTGCTTTGGTTCGCAAACGCCGCCGCATTTCGCTCGAAGGGCGCGTGGCGGTGATTACGGGCGGCGGGCGCGGTCTCGGCGCGGCCATCACTCGTGAACTAGTGGCACGCGGGTGTTACGTGGCAATTTGCGGTCGGGATGAGCACGAGATTCAGGCGATGGTGGAGAGGCTGCAATCTCAAGGTGCGCGCGCGTTCGGGATGTCCTGCGATGTGAGCGACCCGACGGCGACGAACAGTTTCGTTCAACAGGTGTTGGATCGTTTCGGCAGCATCGACATTCTCGTCAACAACGCGGGCCAGTGTTTCGTTGGGCCAGCGGTAGAGCTGCGATCCGCAGACTTGCATCGAGCATTGCGCGACATCTTCTGGGTGAACTTCTACCCAACGATGGCAGTTTTGCCGCACATGCGTCGTAAGGGCTTCGGGCGCATCGCGAACATTACGTCGATTGGTGGCAGGCTTGCGATTCCGCATCAGGCCGCTTACGTAGCCGCGAAGCATGCCGCGACGGGCTGGTCGTACACGTTGGCATTGGAGGTCTCGCGCGATGGAATCAGCGTGAGTACGATCTCCCCTCCGCCCATCAAGAATGGCGCGGCGCTTCACGTGCATTTCGGTGGGCAGGTGCAGGAGGAGTTTCGCTGGTTCACGAAGGCGCTGACCTCACCCTGGACAGCAACCAGCGCTGAGCGGACGGCGTGTGTGGTGGTGGACGCCATCGAGCACGGTGACGCAGATCGCTCGGTGACGCCGACGTCCTGGTTGTCAGCGCGATTGTTCGGCGCGGCCCCGAATCTGATGTTGCGTTTGTTGACGTTGTTCGAGCGACGCTTGCCACCGGCGGGGCGCGTCGGGATCTCGACGCCGATGCGGCTTGGTTCCGAAATCGTTTCGCACACTAGCGATCCGGGCGTGCTGGAGCTGGGTCATCGAGCAGAGAGTGATGGGGCGCGTTATCGCTCGAATGGCGCTCCGGGAGCGGGTAGCTGAGCGTTCGGGCAGGCGTTTGTGGCGCGCGTTTGCGACACACGGACGCCAAATTGCACGCCTGAAGCGGCTCGCTCGGCCTAGATGCTGCAGCTGCGACGAGGCACGCGGAGCAGCGGCGAGGCACGCGCCGTGCACGAGCGTGGCGGCAATGGAAGGCTGGTACCATTATCGCCATCTCGCGCTGTTCGCGGCGCTGCTGCTCGCGCCGCTTCCGAGCCATGCTCAGTCGTTCGAAGACGAGCAGGCAGGCTCGCCGCGCGCAGCGACGGCCGCGTTTCTAAGCGCGGTTGAACGTAACGATGCGGACGCCATCGCGCGTTCTCTCGGTGTTCCGGCCAACGCGAGCGCAGCGCGCAAGCAAGCGGCGGTTGCCACCGGTAAGAAGCTTGCGACCGTGCTGTCGAAGAGCGCGCGCTTCGATGTGGATGACATCTCCGATGACCCCGCGGGCAAACCCGGCGACGGCGCGCAGGTAGAGCGCATCGCGACGCTGCGTAGCAACGACCGCGAGGTCCCGATCATTCTGGAACGCTCGAAGGTCGCTCCGCACGATTGGATTTTCTCGCGCGGTACCCAAGCGCGCGTGCCGGAGCTGTACGCTCGCTACGGCCCGAGCCCGCTCGAAGTCCACGTACCGGCGGGACTCCGCGGACAGGTGTTTTCGGTTGCGTATTGGCAATGGCTCGGTCTCTTCGCGGCGATTGCCGTGGCGTTCATCGTTGGACGTGTCATGGGCTGGGTGCTGCATCGCATTGGCCACCGACTGGCATCACGCACTCACATGTTGTGGGACGACGAGTTAGTGCAGGAGCTGCGCTCACCAACGCGCTTGTTCTTCAGCGTGTTCGCGTTCGTGCCATTCGCGCATTTATTATCACTCCCGGGAACAGCGCGATTGATTTGCATCATCGTGGTGCGCACTCTCGGTGTCACGGCCTTGGCTTGGGCCGCAATCCGCGTCGTCGCCGTGATTTCCAACGTCGTGGAGCGGCGCGCGGCGCGCGATTCCGTCGACGCAACGTTCAGCGTGCGCACTGCGCAGACTCAAGTGCGCGTGCTGCGCCGCGTGGTCAACGTGGTGCTGTCGCTGTGTGCCGTAGCGTTGGTGTTGCTACAGTTCGATATCATTCGCAACGTGGGTGTATCGCTGTTGGCCTCAGCCGGCATCGCAGGCGTCGTCCTGGGTCTGGCCGCACAGCGCACGCTGGGTTCGATTTTTGCTGGCATTCAGCTTTCAATCACGCAACCGATTCGTATCGGTGACGAGGTGCTCGTCGAAGGCGAATTCGGCACCATCGAGGAGATCACACTCACGTACGTCGTCGTGCGCGTTTGGGATGAGCGCCGACTCGTGGTTCCGATCACCCGCTTTCTCGAGCACCCCTTCCAGAATTGGACCAAGGTGTCGCGTCGCCTTCACGGCACCGTCATGCTCCACGCGGACTTCACACTGCCAGTCGATGCACTACGCGCCGAGCTCGACCGCTTGCTGCAAGGCAACGCGCGCTGGGACTTGCGCACCAAAGCCGTTCACGTGACGGACGCGCGCGAACGCACGCTGGAAATCCGCGTGTTGGTCTCCGCCGAGAATGGCAGCAATCTGTTCGATTTGCGCGCCGAGCTGCGCGAGAAGTTGATTGCCTGGCTGACACGTTTCGAGGACGGTCGTTACCTTCCGAAGACGCGCTTTGCTGGCTCCGAAACCGCGGGGCCGAACAGCGAGGTCATGCGGGTGACGGGCGGAGATGTCGATCCCGCCCATCACGCCGCGGAGTGATCACTGAAGGCCAGACTTCGACGTGAGCTCCGACGGACAGGCGACCTGCTGGTAGAGCACCTTGGGGTTATCGGCGGCCTGCAACCAGTCGACGCTCCACTTGCAACCGGCGAGCAAGCTCGCGTGATTCGAGCTCTTGAACAGGTTGTTGCACGCGTTCATGGTGCAGGTTTTCCTGGCGTTCCACTCGTTGTTTTGGCGCTGGCAGGTCAGCTGAATGCCACCGTACTGTTCGCCCAGGGCGGAGCCGGATACGCCCCATTGGTTGGTGCACGCGTTGAATTGGCCGACGCCGCCGCCAGGGATCATCAGGTCGAACTGATTGTGAGTGATGTCACCAATGTTGATGACCTGAACGATCATGCGCTTGCCGCACAGAGCCGCCGAACCACCGTCGTTCGCTTGGCTATTCGACTGACCAGTGAATTTCAGCTCGTAACATTGACCGCATTGGCTGCCGTTGAACGCCGCATAGCCGTAGGCAAGCGTATCGCTCACGGCCCAAGGCGACATGTCCCAGCAGGCGAATGCGCCGCCGCCGCTGCACGCGCTGCCCGTATCAGCGCCGGTCGTTTGGTTCTGTTGGTTGCAGCTCCGCACCGGGTTCTTGCCGGAGGGAACGTTGTTTCTCCATGAGCACGAAGGCTTGCAACAATCCCAGAAGCGCGTGGTCCAACCTTGCGTGCCACCGGTCGGCGGAGTGCACATTTGTGTCATTCCGCCCGAGCCGGTCATGCCGCCTTTGGCTTGCATGCCACCCTGCCCTTGCGCGCCACCTTGACCTTGCGCCCCGCCCTGACCGAACGTCATGCCGCCGTTTCCGGTTTGACCGCCGCGCGCAACGTTGCCGCCTTGACCGAACGTTGCACCGCCACGAGCGGAGTTGCCGCCCTGGCCGAAGGTCGTACCGCCGCTCGAGTTGGACCCACCGGAGGCAAATTGGCCGCCCGAACTATTGCCGCCCTGACTGCTGCCGCCGCTGGTACCGGTTCCACCGGAACTAGTTCCACCTGACGCGAGCTTTCCGCCTTGGCCATTGCCGCTGCCACCCGACGAATTGGCTCCACCGCTGCCGCTGCCGCCACCGGTGTTGGTGCTCCCGCCGCTGCTGGACGTAGAGCCGCCCTTCGGCTGGTTGGTGCTGCCACCTTTGCCGCCTCCTTCGTCGGGATCGCCGTCGAAGCTGCCGGACGCGCACGCGACCGTCGCGATGGTGAAGAGCGAGCCCAGGGTCGAGAAAAGATGAAGTCGCATCGGTTTACCGAACTCAGGATGGAGTGCAACGGCGCAGACCAATGCGCCTTCGGAGAGTCGTCGAGCTCTGCCATTGCGCGCGGCGGAACTCGTCTGGCTGATCGAACCTACGTCTCAAATGCGAAGACTCCGCCGACGCGATCGCGCCGACAGGAATTTTTCGCGCATATTCAACTCGCTTGCGCTCGAGCGAATAGTAAAGGTCACGAGCTGATACCAGGCAATCGTTGTGAACGCAAACGCGGCTCTCACGCCGCGACCGCGCGAGACCAACGCGCACGCTTACGCCCCGCACGTGGCCCGTTTGCGTGAACACGACCTAGCGGAAAAATCGAAGCAGAGTGCACGCGCCGTGTTGGAGATGACAGCATCCCGATGCGCGCAGCACCGTGCAAATTACGAACGCGTAACCTCGAGTCGGCCGAAACAAAATCGATATCTAGCGTGCGCGCAGCGCAGCGGTGTCGTGCACACAACGACGCGATTCAGACGCATCGAAGCGACTCAATCAGCCGCGCCGCTCGCGCTGGTGATCAGTTGCCTCCAGTGCGCAGTTTCAGCTCGGTCGCTGGCGACCGAGGCAAACATGGCGCGACTCGGCTTCGTGCTCCGGTGTTTCCCCCTTCCACGCGGCGGAGCCGCGTTTGGAGGGGGCAGCCGCGCGGACGGCTCGCGCGCAAGCCGCGCGCAGGGCGCAAGCGACGCACGGAGCTTCTGAGTTTGGCGCCCGAGCACGGCGAGCACGAGCGGGAGCACGGCTGGGGGGAGGCAACTGTCTCGTGCCTGTGGATCCTTCCCGCCGAGCTCAGTTGCGCTCGAGGATGCAAAACGGCGACGGCGCGCGCCCACTGTCGATCAGGTAATCGAGCAAGATGCGAAAGCGTGGGTCGATGGCCGAAATCAAGGGGTCGAGTACGCGATCGAGCTCGGCCAGGGCCGCGTCGCCGGTGAGCCGTGCTTCTTCGTCGAGTGAACTTGCAGCGCTGGCAAGCCCGCTGCGCAGCTCGCCTTTGATGCGGCTCAAGAGCAAGAGGTTGGGAGCGCCGTCGGACCACCATTCATTGTGGCCGCCGCGACCTTCGAGGTGGGCCGCAATGCGAGCGCTTTTCATCGCGACGAGAAAGACGCAACTCAGGATTTCGTTGCCCGCCTGCGTATTGGCGGCTTCGCTCACTGAGTAGTCCGCCACCGATTCCGCCAGCGCGAGGCCCGCATCGCGCAGCCTCACTGCGTCGAGCACGATCGCAGGTGGCGGCGGTGGCGGATCGAGAGATGCGCCCTCCTCGCTCGCTTGGCGACGGAGATCACTGAGGAGTGCTTCGAGATCGTCGGTGACGTCTTTCATCAAGCGAGCCAGCAAGTCGGGCTCAGGCCCTCGAGGAGACGGCGGCGGGCGCTCACTTCGGCGGAGGGGGACGGGGCATGCCGCCGATAGGGGGCAGCGCTCACAACGCCGATCGCACCAGTTGAATGGCGCGCTGAAAACCTCTAACCAGGTGTTTTGAGTGGCAGTCATTGGCGCATGGGTCGGTCGCCTTTCGTGCGAGTTGCGAAGAAAATCGACTGCGCGGGTTCAGCGGGGTGCACCTTGATCGGTTGCGCCGGCGGAGCGGTCGGAAGCCGGAACGATGCCGCGGCGGCGAAGTGCGTCACGTGAATCGCAGCCGTTTAGATACTGATCAGTGCATGTCCGCTCGAAGAGGCGCGCCGCTTTAGGCAAGTCTTGCATTGGGCCATCGGCTAAGAGGATGGTGCCTAAGTTGTAGCAAGCAGGAAGATCGCCGCGGTCGCAGGCTATCGAGAACCAAACGGCTGCTCGCTCGCGTGAGGGAGCGACTTTGTCGCCGTGCAGGTAGCGCTGAGCGAGGTTGAAGCAGGCCTGAGCGCTTCCGAATTGGCAGCCCTTCTCCATCAAGGCGAGCGCCGAGCTTTCATCTCGCGCGACGCCTTGGCCAGCAAACTGGAGCTCGCCGAGCCGACCGCACGCGGAACCGTCACAAGCGTCGCAGGCGCTCTTCAAGTACGCGGCAGCGCGCGCTGCGTCTTTGGGCACGCCCAAACCGTCCAGGTAGATGCCTCCCATGCTGCGACACGAGCCGGAATCGTTACGAGCGCAGCCGTCCGCAAAGATGTGACGCGCGCGTTCGATGTCGCGCGGCACCCCGATCCCGAGTGCGTAGACCGTTCCGAGATTCCGACAGCCGTGCACGTTGCCTTCGCGACAAGCGCGCTCGACCAACGCGCGCCCCCGCGCCTCGTCTCGAGCGATGCCAACACCCAGTAGGTAGGCAGCGCCAAGAGATGAACAAGCGCGCAGCGATCCTTGTTGGCATGCCCGCTCCGCGATTCCGAAAGCCAGCGCTGGCTCTCGCGTAACACCAATTCCCTCCGCATAAGCCCGCGCGAGCGACGCGCAGTCATCCAGCTTCCCCGCATCACAGGTTTGCTGCAGTTCGGCGATGTTGGGTGGCTTGCAATCGTTGGGAGCGGCCTGCGCGGCGGCTTCTGCGCTCTGTGAGCGTGCCGGCGATAGGCCATTTTTCTTGGCATTTCCGTGCGCACAACCTGCGCTCACGTATGCGCAGAGTAGCTCGCAGGCTAACGTTATTGTCGCTAGGGAGGCTGCACCCCTTGAAACCACAACAGCCATCGCGCCATGTTAGCGCGAGTTCCAGAAGGCGTCGCGGAGATCATGATTTTGCTTGTCTCGATCTACCTCGAAGAGAGAACATAGCGGACGGGTGGATGAGATCTCACTTCCAGCGCCGACCAGCGTTCCCAAGGATCTGAGTCGGCCAAGTCAGCAGTACAAGCGACACGTGTGGCTCGCGCTAGCCGCACTGCTTCTGTTCGTGGCGTTGTATCTGGCGCTCACGGGTTGGTTCGCCTGGTCCGCTTATCGCCTGGTGCGAGGCGCGCTCGGCGGCGGGAAGGACGCTTTCTTCGGGTTCTTGTGGGCCGCGCCGATGGCCTTTCTGGCGCTGTTCATGCTGAAGGCGCTGTTCTTTCGCGACAAACGCAGCCACGCGCGCGACTTCGAAATCAAGCCCGAGCAAGAACCTCGTGTCTTCGAGTACTTGCATCGCATTGCCGATGCGGCGGGCGCGCCGCGGCCACACCGCGTGTTTCTGTCGCCGCAGGTGAATGCGTCGGTTTTCTATGACCTATCGATTCTGAATCTGCTCATCCCATCCAAGAAGAACCTGGATATTGGGTTGGGCCTCATCAACGCGCTGTCGCTCGGCGAAGTGAGTGCGGTGCTCGCTCACGAGTTCGGGCACTTTGGTCAGCGTGCGATGGCGGTCGGGCGTTGGGTGTACGTAGCGCAACGCATCGCCGCCCACATCGTGAACAAGCGCGATGCGCTCGATAAGATTCTGATGGTGATCTCCAGCAGCGATTTGCGCGTCGCCTGGATCGGCTGGTTGATGCGCATCGTGGTCTGGTCGCTGCGCTCCATTCTCGACACCGCGTTTGCGCTGGTGGTGTTGGCCGAACGCGCGCTTTCTCGCGAAATGGAGATGCAGGCCGATCTCGTGGCGGTTTCCCTGACGGGCAGCGATGCGTTGGTGCACGCGCTGCACAAGCTCGCCGCAGCCGACGCCGCCTGGGATCAGGCGCTGGGTGTTTGCGCCGGGGAGTACGCCTCCGGCAAGTCGGTGCCAGACCTGTTCACGTTGCAGACGCGCGTGATGCAGCGCGCGCGCCAGGTGTTGGCGGACGAGAACCATGGCGTGGCGCCGCCGCTTCCTAGCGACGGTCGGGCTCAGCATCGCGTCTTCGAGCAGCGCATGGCGCATCCGCCGCGCATGTGGTCGTCGCACCCGCCGAACCACGAGCGCGAAGAGAACGCCAAGCGCGTGTACGTGGCGTGTGAGCTCGACGAACGCTCGCCGTGGTTGCTGTTCCGCGACCCGCCGGCGCTACGCAAGCAGATGACCGAGTTCTTTCAAGGCTTTCTCGACAAGCCGAAGGAAGGTGTGCAGCCCATTAGCGAAGAGGAGGCGCAGAAGTCGGTCGATCAACGCTTCGATCGCGCTTACCTCGATCCGCGTTATCGCGGTGCCTATTTGCGACGCTCGGTGGTGCGCAACACACGCCGCGTGGAAGATCTGTATCTGCCAACGGAGCGCCGGGTAGGAGTCGATCTGTCGGATCTGTATCCGGAGCGGCTGCGGCACGCGCTCGAGCGCTGGAAGAGCTTGGAAGAAGAGCGCGATATGTTGCAGGGCTTGCAGCGCGGCATTCTGCAGGCGGGCGGCGGCAATATTCGGTTTCGCGGCAGCGTGCTGCGCCGTCAGGATTTGCCTCCCACGCTGGACAAGGTGTCGGCGGAGTGCGCTGCGGCGCGTGCGGAGCTCGATGAGTTCGATCGACAGCATCGCACCGCGCATGCATTGCTCGCGGAGCGCCTAGGGCAGGGTTGGCCGGAGTACTTGCACAGTCTTTTGGCATTGCTGCATTACGCCGACCACACCGAAGCGAACATGCGTGACGCGCGGGGCCATCTGACCAACGTATTTTCGGTGGTCACCGCGGACGGGCGCGTGAGCAAGGGGGAACGCAAACGCCTTGCGGCGGCAGGAGCTGATGTCTTCATGGCGCTGCAGAGCGCGTTCGAGCAACGCCAGCACGTGGTGTTGCCACGTGAAATCGCTCAGGAGCTCGAGATCGACAGCTGGGCTGCCGCCTTGCCGGACAACTTCGGTTTGGTGCTTCCCGACGCGGATCACATCGGGGAATGGTTGGAGGTGGTCGACAGCTGGCTCGACGCATTCATTGCGCCATTCGATGCGCTGGAGCGCTGCACGCTCGAAGCGCTCTTGAAGAATGAGGCACGCGTCGCCGAGTGGGCACGCATCGGAGCGGCGCCGGAGTCGTCTCCAGCGCCAGCTCGGGTGCCCGGTGATTATCCGCGATTGTTGCCGGGCAGCGAACGAGAGCGTCAATGGCGGCTCGGTTTTTGGGATCGCTTTCAGATCGCCGAAGGCCTGGGTCCGTCGCTCGCGCGCTTCACGGTTGCGGGCGGGTGCGTGGCGGCCACGGTGATGGCGAGCGCCTCGGTCGGTGATTCGAAGGTGGTCATCTACAATGGTCTTGGTCGCCCAGTCGTGGTTCGCATCGGCGAGCAACGCCGCGAGCTTGCCGCCTATCAAGCCGAACAGCTCGAGGACGTGGACGCACCCAAGCTCCACGTTCGCGCCGAAACGACGAAGGGTGAACTCATCGAGCAGTTCGACGTCGAGCTGTCCGGCAAGTTCGAGCAATACGTTTACAACGTGGCGTCGGCAGCGCCGCTCGTGCGCTGGACCGCGGTGTACGGCAGCGGCAAGACTTCTCCACGCAAGCTACTCGGAACGCCACGCTGGTCCACGACGGACGCGCGTGTACTGTTCCAGCTGCCGCCCAAGAAGGTGTCCAGCAAGAGCCGCGGAAGCACACGCGAGGTGCTGAGCGGCCCTGCCGACGAACCTCCGGTGCGCATCCTCTCGCTCTTGACGGACTCGGCTTCACGCTCGAGTGTGGTGCGGGCCCACGCGCTGTGGGATGAGCCGGGCCAGCTGCACACCGGCGAATGGCTAGCCATGGCTAGCAGCCAGCCCGAGTTCAGTGAGTTGCTGCGCGCGCGGCTCGGTCGCGAGCCGAACGACGTGCTGGCGTTGCGTCTCGAGCAAGACAGTGCGCGCGGCGCCGAGCGCACCCAAGTGTGTGAACGGCACAAGCAGCTCGCCGGCGCGGCCAACGGCAACCCCGATTTCGAGTACTTGGTTTTGCGTTGTCAGAGCGCCGGGCCGGAGCGCGACCGAGCCTTCTTGCAGGCAAGCGAGCGCTTCCCGCAAAATCCCTGGCTTGCGTTCTCGGCGGGCAACGTGCATGCGCGCCGAGGCGATTGGAAAGCCGCTCTGCGCGCTTACCGTGTCGGTCGCTCGGCACCCGGTATGTCGGACGAGCTCGCCATGGTCATGGCGCGCCTGCTGCGCGTTTTGGGTCGCGAAGGTGCTTCGGCTCTGAAGCAACTTGCGGAGTCTTCAGTGCCAGTGAAGCAACGACTGGCGCTCGAAACCGTTGCCACGGATCTACCCAAGGTCGAGTCGCCTTACGCCGCCATCATTCGCGGTCACCTGAGTGGTGCGCTAGAAAGTGCAGCTGCCGACGAGCCTTCCCGCGCCCGCGTGCTTCGGCTGGTTGCAGCCTCGAAGGGCGCTTCGAGTGAGCAGGTTCGCGACGCCCTCACGCTAAGTGATCGAGAAGGCATCGATGCGGACACGATTTGGCCGGCGATCGCCCTCAACCTGAAGAACAAGCAAAGTGCCGACACTCTAATTGCTCGGCTCCAAGAGTTTACGGAAGAGGGCGAACTCGAAGCAGCGCGAGAGTTCCTCACCCCAGAAAAGCTCCTCAAGAATCCAGCTCGCACCGAGCAGCTCTTGGCTCAATTGAGCCCAGTGACGCGCGGCCACGTCTACGTGATGGCGGCAGTCCTCCTAGGCGACAAGGCGCCCGAACCATGGCTCGAACAGCTGCGCGCCCTGCTCTTCGCCGACGAACGACCGCGTCTCTAGTGGAAATCGTTGAAGCACCGCCGAGCGGGATCTTCATTGCTCGCGATGCATTGCTCACTTCCAGAGCCGTGCACTACCCCGAGCTGTGCACTAGACGTGAGCTTGCAGCTTTGACAAGCTGGTCCCGTGAAATACCGGGCATCCGTTCTCTTCGCGCTCTCGCTCGTGTGTGGCTGTGGTGACGACGATAACAAGGACACCGGTGCCTCCGGCGGTAGCTGCAAAGCGAACGTGGCTTGCGGCGGGGACATCACGGGCACCTGGACCATCACCGAATCTTGCGTGGCGCGCTTGGTTGGCACCGCCAGCTGCCCAGGGTTGGTGGGAGATGGTTCGCGAGTTCAGCAGCGCGGCACCGTGACCTACAATTCCAACGGGACCTACAGCGCAAACACCACCACGACGGGTTTGCTGCGCGTCACTTATCCCGCAGAGTGCATCAGCTCGCTGAGCTGCCTCGAAGTCGAACAGCGTGTCACGACATCGTTGCCTGCGGGATATGAATCGGCAACTTGCGTGGACGCTGGCGGTAATGCATGCACGTGTGACTTCACGTTGTCGTCACAGGCCAGCACTGACTCGGGCACGTACTCGACTTCCGGTAACAGGCTGACGCAAATGGGCGCTGCATCTCAGGTCAGCGCGGAGTACTGCGTAACCGACAAGGAGCTCAAGCTCACGGTGCGCTCGACAACGTCGAACGACGTTTCAGAAACGTTCACGTTGCAGCGACAGTGACTGCCCGCGCTTTGCTTGCGCTCAGGCGACAGCGCGCCGCCGGCGCATCCAAGTGAGCAACCCGGCGCCGAGTACAAGCGAAGCCCACGAGCTCGTGCCGTGAGGTGCGCCGACCACGGAGCAACCACAACCGGCGCCGACCGCGCTTGCTTCGGGATCGGCTTGGTTGGCGGCACCCGCATTGAGTGCACTCCCGGAACCAGCATTAGGCGTCGGCATGTAGCCACCAGTAATGAGGTTTGCGCTTGCACGCCCAGCCGTGGTCACGCCACCGCTTCCGGCAGCCGTGGTGCCGCCGCTTTCTCCGTTGTCGGCCCCTGCGACGGGATCAACATTGCTGGCGCCGCCGGATGCCGTGGCTGCGCCGCCTGCACCCAAGCTCGCGCTGCCACTCGCGGCGAACCCGCCGGTGCTCGTCGCAGCCGCGCCACCTTGACTGGAAGCGCCGCCGGTTCCGGACGGTGCGGTGGTCGAGCTGCTGATGGCGAAGCTCAAGTACACAGGCCCCCACGATTCGCGCCAGGTGAGCTCCGAGGGCGAAGCAGAATCGAGTGACAGGTCACGACCCAGCATATCCATGCCGCGTGTATGGGGAGGCAACTCGAGCACCACGTCCTCGCGCGGATTGTCCCACCACACTGCGAGCAGGTGGTCGCGAGCTCCGTCGAGGCGCAGCGCGTGCAGGCTGCTCAAGCCGGTTTCGAGGAAACCGACGAAGCGATGATCCTTCACGTTGCGAGTTAGTGTGCGCACGGCGACCAGCGCCGGCTTCTCGGCGTGATCGTTGGTGAGCAGGCCGAAGTTGTGCTCCTGATTCTGAGCGTCAGTCCCACCGTCACGCAGATCGTAGTAGACGATGAAGGGGAAACCCATCGAACCCGCCGACAGCAGCTCGCGCGCGACCATCTGCGCTTGACGCAAACGCGCATCGTAGGAGTGACCGTCGCCGTACCAAGTCGAGCTGTAGCCCCACTCGGTGTCCCAAATGGGCGGCACGGGCGTGAGCCGATCGCCGATGATGGCGCGCATCAACAAGAGATCGTGCGCCACGGTCTCTCCGCCGCGCTTTCGGTAGGGATGCACGCCGATCGCGTCGAGCCCAGCGCCGCCACCAGCCGCCAAGAAGGCGTCCACGAAGCGATAATCGAAGCCGGAAACGCCACCGGAGCAAACCTTCGCGGCCGGATCGGCGGCGTGGATGGCGGCCGTCGCCGAAGCGCACAGCGCGGCGAAATCAGCGGCGGAGCGCTTCCAGAAGGTGTCTCCGTTCGGTTCGTTCCAGATCTCGTAGGTGACGCCACTGCCCGCGAAATGCGCCGCCAGCGCACGCGCCATCGCCGAGAACGCCGGCACGGTCACGCCCATGAAGTCGGGACCATCGAACAGCGGGTACAGCGGATTCAGATAGTCGACGATCAGGTGCATGCGCATGCCGCGCGCGGTGAGCGAGCTCAGCAGCGCGTCGAAGCGTGAGAAATCGTAGACGCCGCGTGTGGTCTCGATGTCGCTCCAACCCACATCCATACGCACCGCGCTGAAGCCAGCGTCGCGCGCGCTATCGAGAGCGCGGTCGTCGTTGGTTTGATGGATGTTGACGGCGAAGTTCTTGCTCAAATCCGCAGATCCGGCCGGCGCAGGAATCAAGCGCAACCCGGTTGGGCTCATCGGCGAACGAAACGTATCGACCACGGCAAGCTCGTCGATGTCGATGGCGCCCGTTGGCGAACCCACGATCTCGAACTCCGGAATCGCCAAAATCGAGATCCCGGTGAGTGGCGCGTGCGGCACTCCGTCGTTGGCGCCGCCGTAGTAGCCGGTTGGTTGGTACACGTCTAAAACCACGCGAAACCACGAGGAAGCATCAAACGCCTCGAGCGGCCGTGGCACGGCGTACTCCAAGGTCTGCCCACTCGAATCGTACAAGCGAACCTTGGCCTGGCTGCGCGGCGGCTCTTTGACCCAAAAGGCGATGCTCTTCGCGTTCAGCGGCTTGTCGAACGTGAGCGACGCACTCACATAGCGACCACCGGCCATCAAGTCGTACGCGATGTGCGCACCAGAACCGGCGTGGCCACCGCCACGAGTGAGTGTGCCCTTGGCGCCAGGAAATTCGCCACCGTTCGAGAAAACCCAACGGGAGAGGGCGGTATCGGTTTCGAAGTCTTCGATCATCACGTCGGCTGCAATCGCCGGCGTCGAGCAGAACACGACCGCGGCGAGGCAAGCGACGAGCGACGGCAGCGCTCTTTGCTTCACGGTGCCTACTATAGGCATCGATGAAGCTGGCGCACGCGTCGAGTTGTGCCTGCTTGCGTACGTTTCAACAGTATCGGTTGGCCCGTGTTTTCGCTTTCGTCGAAACAATCGCGCTGACAAGAATGCCTCGCCCCAAAAGCGCGTGAACTTCTTCTTGATGTAACGCTCGCACCCGTCGGCACACAATTCCCGAAGCAACTCAGCAGAGTGCAGAAAAAAATCAGTCCTTAATTTTCACTGCGTTCCGGCGCGCTCCAACGCGTGTCAGCAGCAGCACAGCCACCAACGCGAAGAGCAGCGCTGAGCCCGCCAGTGAACCGTGGATGCTCGTCACGCTGCCAGCAACACCGACGGTCAAACCGCTGAAAGTACGCAGGCCAGCTGCTGACATGTTGAACAAGCCGAGCACACGGCCGCGCGTCGCGTCCGGCGCATTCACCTGCACTAACGTTTGCGCCATGCTGTTGAAGCTGAGCTCGAAGAAGCCGGCGAGAAACAATAAGCCGAGCGCGAGTACGTAAGAGCGCGTCAGCCCGAAACACAAAAGGCACGCCGCCCAGGCCATCGAGAGCTTGAGCGCCACCTCACTCCGCATCGGGAGCAGGCCACCTCGGCTTTCGAGTAGAAATCCCGCGACGAGAGCTCCCGCCGCGTCCGCGGCCAACAACGAGCTATACGCGACGCCCGGGTCGCCGTGCCCGAGATCTTGGGCGAACTCTGGCATTTGCACATGGTAGCTATTGCCAACGAAAAACGACGCGGCCCCAACCAGCACGACCATCGCAAGAAGGGATGGCAGCGCGCGGGCTTCGCGAAACGCCTGCAATATATCCGCAAGTCCACGCACGGCGCGCTTCGGCGCCGCGCCGTCTCCTCGATAATGCCGCCCGTAGGGCGCCGCGATTAACCAAACGAAGAGCGGCAGGTAGAACGCCGCGTTCAGAAAGATCCCCTTCACCGCTCCGAGCGCGAGCATGAGGCCGCTGCCGACGGCGGGACCAACCAGGATCCCCAACTGACGCGCAGTGGCGTTGAGCCGCACGGCGCTAGCCAGCTTCTCATGCCCCACGATATCGTAAAGCAGCATTTGGCTCGACGTAATCCAGAACACGCCCGCGCAGCCGTGCAGCACGAGCAACACCATCGCATGCCAAATCTGCAGCGTGTCCGTCAGAAACAAGTATCCCCAGCCGAGCGACGCGGCCATGAACAACACCGCGCCGATCTGAATCAGGCGACGCGAATCGAAGCGGTCGTTCAGAGCACCAACCGGTACCGAGAACAGAAGATACGGCAACCAATGTGAGACCACCGCGAAGCCGCCGAGCGCGGCCGAGTGGAACTTCTGGAACATGAGCCAGTAGCTGATGACGTGCTCGATATTGTCCGCCATCATCGTGAGCATGAACGTGACCAGGTACGCTACGTAACCGGGTACCTGCAGCGCGGCGAACCCGCGCTCTTTGGAGACGACCATGGGCGCAGTACTAGCGCATGTTGGCTCGCGCTCGAGTGCGTTCCGCCGGCTGCGGCTGCGTTTGCACCTGGGCGCTATGTCACTGCATCGCTGCACACGTGAAGCGCTGGGCGCGAACACGATGGCGCTTCGGCGTGGTCGGATCGAGTGGATCGCCGGGATCGGGCACGTTCTCGAGCCACACGACGTAGGTGGCCGCAAGCCCAACGCGCACGGCATAAGCCCGCCTCAACACCTCGGCACCTTGAACGGTTCGCAAGGTCTGATTGAAGACCAAGGTGCCTCCCTGCGGACCGATCCAGGTGCCACGCATGACTGTCGGCGATGTATTCATCTCGCTGGGCTTGGAGTAGCCGACCATCCACATACCCCAGTCACCTGCGGTCGGGTGCCCTGGCTCTCCTACCTCGGAGACCGAGTTGAAAACGCCGATTTCATTGAAGCCTGCTGGCTGCGAGTTGCTGAGCTCCGCGAACTTGTCGGCAGGAACCGAGGCCCACAGCATGGTCGCGGGTACCAAGCCAGGGTTCGAGAGCGAGGCCACCAAGATTTGGGCGCCGTTTTGCTGGGCATTCTCGGTGATCCCGAAGAGCGCAGCCAAGCCAGTTCCAAAATCGAGATTGAAGGGAGCAGGTGTCGCGCCAGCCATTGCCGGAGCGACACGCAAGGTGGCCGAGCCGCCGTCGCCCACGTGGATCAATGGGTTACCGGGAACGTAGACGTAGCCTTGCACGCGCAACGAATTGTCGTTCACATCGCCCGAGGCGACCAGTGACACGCGATCGAGCTGCCCCTCGTAGATATGAAGCGAGCGCTGCGAGGTGTTGCTGTTCTCGCAGGTGACTGCGTAGCTGTAGTCGCCGCCGTTGAACGACGTGGCGAAGTCGCTAGGAAACATGTCCATCGGACACGGCCGACGCCCTAGCGTTTCCACCACCCCGCTGTTGTTTACGCCCGGCATGATGCCCTGCGCACCGAGCGAAACCTGCAACACCGCCATGCTGTCGCGCACGAAGCCGTAAAACTCCAACTTGCCGGCACGCACACGCCCGCGTGTGAAACGATGGTTGTCGCCCGCGACCTTCGTCCAAACGAGCAGCGGCCCACCGGCGTTTTCGCCCAGCGAGCGCACCAGGTACTGCCCGTCGGTGCGTTGAATGCCCACGTGAACGCGCGCGGCATCACCGACGACGACCAGCGTTTGTGCGTCGACTTCCGCTTGGAAACCCGCTTGCGAGGACGTGTTCACGTCGATCTCCGGAGGACTGAACATGTCTTGAGCCAAACCGTCGGGCGCGCAGTTCAAGGCGGGCCCGCCGCCGGTCGTTCCCATTCCGCCTGCGCCGGCCGCGCCGCCTTCATCGCTCGGAGCGCCACCCATGCCAGTCAGGCTGCCACCTGCGCCGGGCATAGCTGAGCCGCCCATGCTCACGTCCGCCTTGCCGCCCATTCCGACATCGGGCTTGCCGCCGGTCTGAGTGACATCGCTGCCACCTTGGCCGGTGTTGGCCGTGCCACCGCTCGCGCTGACGTTTCCGCCCTCCCCTTCGCGCGGCGCGTCCTTGAAGTCTTTCAGCCCTAAGACCTGGCCGCATGCAATCGGCAAGAGAGCGATCGCTAGGCTGCACCCGAACCCAAGAAGCCGTCGCATTTCAGAATGCTCCCGAGTAACTCACGCCTGTGCCGTTCGGTCCGAGCCAAGGAGTGACGCGCGCAGTAGCCGGCGCCGACTCCTTCTTTTCGGTGAGGAGAAAGTACAGCCCAGCACCGATCCCCAAGATGCCGATACCGAACCCAACGTTCGCGACCATCGCCTTACGCTCGGCGGCGTTGATTTCCTCACGTCCCGCCTTCGTGCAAATCTTCTGCGGGCACAAATTGGGATCTTCGCTGGCCGCATTGGCTTGGCCCTTGGCAGAAAGAGCAAACAAGCTGCCCACGACGATGCCAGCGACGCCGATGCCGCCAGAAACGTAGGCCAACGTTCGATCCGGCGCGCGCGAAACGGTTGGCTCCGGCGCCGTGCTCGCCGGCGTGCTCGCTGTTGGCTCAGTCGCCGAGCTCGGCAGCGGCGTGACCGCAGGAGTCGCGGGAGCAGCGTCGCGCTCGAGCTCTGGTATTTGCATCACCTGCTGGTCTGCTTGACCCTTGACGGCGACGCGCGTCGAGTACGGCTTGTAGCCCGGCGCGCGCACCTCGATCACATGTTCACCAGGGTCGACCGCCAACGCGATCCCCAATGAGCCCAAGCCGAGCTCGACGCCGTCGCGCATCACACTCATGCCCGGTACGAGTGTCTTCGGTGCGTCGATGCGCAGCTTGCTGACCGAGGCCTCTAAACGCTTCGCGCCTTCGTCCGCGTAGGTCGCCTGGTTATCGCGACCCATGGTGCGCGCCAACGTGGCTGCTTCTTTGTATTCGGCCCAGGCCGACGCGGTGCGCCCCAAGCCTTCGTAGCACTTGGCTAAGTTAATCAGCGTTCCCGGCGACGGGTCCTGGCGTTGGCTCTCGGCGAACTTCGGACACGCTTCTTCGTATTTGCCGGCTTGCATCAACTGCCGTCCGGCGTCGAACAACGACTCCGCCAGGGCCTTATCGGCCGCATGCGCAACGCTTGCGCTGACGAGCGGCAGAGAGAACACGAAGAGTAGTGAAACCGTTTTGAAGCGAAGCTTAGCGATACTCATCCGGCCTCAAGGTATTCGTTGGCTTGGCCTGAGCGGGAGTTGGCTGTGCCTTCGAGGAAGCTCCCTGCTTGACGGCGCGTGGGGCAACGGAAGGAGCTACGGCGCGCGGCGGTGCGGGCGTAAGCGTTGGCTTCGCGGCCGCGGGTTGCTCAGGCGCAGGAGCGACTTCGAGCTTCGGTGCTGCGCTGGCCACGCTAACGGCAGCGGCCTCGCTCGGCGGTGCGGGCGGAGCTACTTCTGGCGCTGCGTTCGGAACCGGCAACGCGGGCGCAACAGTGCTCGCAGCTACGGGAGCAGCGGATTCCGAGCGGCCCGACAAGGCGAGCGCAGCTCCAACACCGCCGACGAGAATGACAGCCGCCGCGCCGAGCCACAGCCAGGGCGGTTTGGTGCGCGACCTTTCGGGCGCTTCCGCCGTGAGATCCGTATGGCCGTGTGCGCCAGCACTACTGGCCAGCGCAGCGCGATGCTGAAGCGGAACGTGCCGACCCGTGCCATCAACGGTGTTCAATCCCGGCGCGCGATGGCCCGCTGCGCGTGCGATGCGATCGACCAGCACTTGCGAATGCGACGGCGCCCAGGGTGCGAGCGCCAACACGAACTCGCTGATGGTCTGGTAACGATCCTCCAGCTTACGCGCAAACGCCTTTTCGACGATTCGCACGAAATCTTCAGGGAGATCGGGGCGCAACGTACGCAAATTGGCGGGTGTGCCCGTGGCGATTTCCACGCAGAGCGCCGGAAAGGTGTCCGCCACGAACGGCTGTCGCCCCGCGAGCAATTCGTAAAGCGTCACGCCGAGCGCATAGATATCCGTGCGATGGTCCACCGACTTGGCCTGCCGAATTTGCTCGGGCGACATGTACAGCGCGGAGCCCATCGCTGCCGTCGTGCGCGTGAGCCCGTCGGTTCCGCCTTCGTTTTGAACTTTGGAAATACCGAAATCCAAAACTTTGATCAGTGCCGAGCCGTCCGAGTGGCGCGCTAGAAACAGGTTCGCGGGCTTCAAATCGCGATGCACGATGCCGTGCGAGTGAGCTTCCGCAATCGCGTCGCAGGCCTGGATCACGTAGTCGACTGCATCTTCCAGCACCAAGTTGCCCTGTTGCTGCAGCACCGCAGACAAATCGGCGCCGGCCAGAAACTCCATGACCATGTACGGAGCGCCCGTGTCCAGAGTGCCGACGTCCGAAACGCGCGCCACGTGCGCGCTCTTGATCTTCACCGCCGCGCGCGCCTCCCGCAGAAAGCGAGCCGACGCTTCTTGATGCTTGGCGAATTCTGGCAGTAGGAACTTCAGTGCAACGCGCTCGTCGAGCGTCAAATGGCGTGCCTCGACCACGACGCCCATGCCGCCTTGCCCCAGAAGCCGCTCGACCCGGTACTTGTTTGCGAGAATCGCCCCGGGCGTAGTCGGCGACTCATTGTGAGCTTGCACGGCTACATGTTCGCGCAGTCACGCCGACGCTACAAGACATGCGAACTCGCGTTAGCGTGAAGGATTCGTAGTTTTCCCTACGACAGGCGAGATGTAAGTGTTTTCTGCAGCACGAGCTGGTAGCCGCGCGAGATCTCGCGATACTCGCCTTGTACGAAGCCCAGGAAAGCATCGATTCCCGGCTTGGGATCGATTTCGCGCGCCAATTCTGCTGGATACGATGCCCCAATCGCGTAGTCGTCGAAGATGATCAGCGAGCCATTCGCCATCAACGGCCACACGGCGAGAGCGTCTTCGAGCGTGTGAATCGGGTGGTGCGAGCCGTCGATGTAGGCGATGTCGAAGTTCGAGCCACTCAAGAGCGGCAGAGCTTGCTTCGAGTACCCCTTGAGCTTCGTCAGCTTGTGCGCCTGGCCCGTCACTCGCACGTTGTGATCGAAATAGCGCTCGGCTTGCGGCTGGCCCGGCGCGTCGAACGGATCGATACACACGATGCGACTCGTTGCATGCGTGAGTACGTTCTCGAGCAGCCAGCAGGCGCTCATGCCTTCGAACGAACCGATCTCGAGACAGCGCAAGCCGGGAGCTCCGGCGCGCTCGCTGAAGAGCTTCTGCCAGATCGGAACGTTGCCGGAGAACCAGTCCTGCGTGATCAAGAAGCGCTCGTGCGCAAGCGGCTCGAACAAACTGACGCGCGAAAGCAAGCGCGCCACCGCAGCGCGAGCACCGCCGAGTTCGGCGTGGCGCACCAAGTGCTGCAACAGCTCGAACGTGACGCGCTTGAACAGCGCGAGCACGCTTTCGAGGCTCGCGTCACTCTCGGCACGTTGCCCGACGATAGCCAGGCGCTGCTCCAGCAGCACCACCAGAGCACCAATCGCGTGAGCTGCGTCGGAACCTTGGCTGAGCTGGCGCAGAACAGCCATGTAGCCGGCCAAAAGCTCCGCATCGAACAAACTGGGAGGCGTCGCGGGAGAATCGTTCGTTGGTGTCCGAGGCGACATCTGTTTTCCCTTTCTAAGATGCTCGCAGGCGGCCCGCGCTCACGGCGGCGTCTTCCGCTACGAAGTTGCGCAGCGCTTGCAGGAAGTCCTCGGCGAGCCGTTCGATGGTGCTGCGCCGGTGTACGTTCTCGCTGTAGTTGAGGAGCAACGTGAGCTCCCCATTCAGGATGCCGACCTGACATTGAAGCACAAAGTCGCGCTGGTTCTCGGGAGCCTCTAGTGCTCGCGGTACGGAGGGCACCACGCGAAAGAGCGCCGCGTCGTCGTGCGCCGATTCGAACTGACCAATGTAGTTGAAGATCAGCTCACGCTTCGGCAAAGCTGCCAGGGCATCGACCAGCTCGCGGTCGTCGCTGAGCCAGCGCAGCGCCGCGAAGTTCCGACCATGAGCCTGGAACGGCGCCAGTTGAGCGCGAATGCCAGCCAACACGTCGCTGCTTGGTTTTCCATCCGGCAATTCGAGTGATAGCGGGATGCCATGCGCGAACAAGCCCACCGTGCGCCCGAGATCCATGTCGCGCCCCGGCGCCTCACGCCCGTGCACGATCACGTCCAGCGCGACGTGTTGCAAGTTGGACCAACTCTTCAGCGCCAATGCGAACGCCGTCATCAACAAATCCAACGTGTACGCTCCAAAAGTTCGGGGCGCCGCAGCAGTGAGTGCGCGCGTTTCCTCGATCGAAAGCGACGCTGTCACGAGCCGTCCGGAAGCGATGGTGTTTCGCTTGTGAGCGTCGTCGAAGTCGACCGGCAGCGCGGCATTAGGCCACTTCTGTGCGAGCCAGTATTCTCGTTCTCGTGGATCCACCTCGCCGCGCGCATAGTCAGTGAGGCGTGTGACCCAATCGGCGTAGCTATCGGTTCTGGGCGGCAGCACGGGAGCTTCGTTGCGCTCCAACTGCTGGTACAGAAGCTCGAGATCTGCCACCACGATTTGTTGCGAAAACACGTCGCTCACCAGGTGGTGAATCACCGTGAGCAAGCGGCCCGGCTCGCCATGGCCCGGATCGAAGTAGGTCACGTCGAGCAACGGACCATGCGTCAAGTCGAGCTCGGCTTGGCGCGCGATGATGTGCGCTTCGATAGTTTCCGCGCGCGCCTCGGCCGGAACATCAGCCAAGGACACCACCTGGCAGGGCACTCGGGATTCGTTGGGCAGCACCCGTTGATGCCAGCCGCCTTCAGACCGAGTGAATCGGGCGCGCAGTAGCTCGTGCTGGGCGACCACCGCCGCGACTGCAGCGTTCAACTTCGGCGCGTCCAGCGGGCGCGTCGTGTCCCACAACGCGGCCATGTTCCAGTGGTGGGGATTTTGTAGCTGGCGCGCGAAGAACCAGCACTGATTGGGCCCCAGGGGCACTTCCAGCACTTCGTTGGTCGCAGCGTTGACGCTCCGTGAAGTTGATTCCGAAAGCGGCAGCATGCGAGCGAAAATCGATGCGCCGAGTTCCGCAATGCGCACCTCGCGCAAAAGTTCGACCACGGGCACATTCACACGCAGCTCGGTCAAAATGCGATTTTTCAATTCGACGGCGAGCAACGAATCGAGCCCGAGTTGGCTGAGTGATGCATCCGCATTGATTTGCTGCGCAGAAAGGCGCAGAACCCGCGCCAACAGCTTGCGGAAAGCAGCGAAAGCGCGCTCGGCGCTCTCCTCCCGCGTCGGCGCAGAAAAAATCTCCTCCAGGCTGTCTCCGGGGCGCGCCTCTTCACTTGGGGCGGCTTGCTCGCGCCGCACCACCTCGCGAATGAACGGCACCGCGGCGCTGCTCGAGAAGTTACGCTCTGAAAACGCAACTGCATCGCTAATCCACAGCACAGTGGCTTGCGTCACGTCGCGCTCGATGAGCTGCTGTAAAGCGCGCAAGCCGAGCTCGACCGCGAACGGCGTCATGCCGCGGTTTTCGAAGTAGTCCCCGAGCAGAGTCGCCATGCCGGCTTCTGCCCACGGCCCGAAGTCGATGCTGGTCGCCGGTAAACCTCGGCGCCGCCGATCGTGAGCCAGCGCATCGAGTACGGCGTTGGCTGCAGCGTAGTCACCTTGACCCGCCGTGAACGCAAAGCCTGCCACGGACGAAAACATCACGAAGAAATCGAGCGGCTCACTGAGGTGCTTGTCGAGCCAGAGCGCACCACGCACCTTCGGTCGTTGCGTGCGCAAGTAATCGTCCCTACCGAGCTCGGAGAGCAGTCGCGGCTCACTGAGCCCCGCAGCGTGCACCACGCCAGCGATTGCAGGCCACGCTTCGCGCCGGTAACGCTCCAGGAACTCCTTCACCGCGCGCTCGTCACCGACGTCCAGCGCTTCGACATGCACACTCGCTCCCAGGCGCCTCGAGCTCGCGCACGAACGCAACTCTGCGACCAAGCGGCGAATCCACTGGCACGCCGTGGAACTCTTCGCGTGCGGGCAAACCGCTGCGGCCAAGCAAGACCAGGCGCCGAGCGCCATTCCGGACCATCCAACGGGCCACCAGCATGCCAAGACCGCCGAGCCCACCGGTGATCAGATAGCTCGCATCCGCGCGGAAGCTCACGCCGTTGAGCGGCTCCGCCAAATCGGGTCGCGGCATGAAGCGCGCCACGAACGCCTGTTCGCCCCGGTACACGATTTGCTCGCAGCTTGGCGACGCCAGCAAATCGCGCGTCAGCTGAGCAATCTCGTCGGAGTTCGCATCGGTACTCAGGTCGAACAGCCCCCCGAAGCGATGCGGCAACTCCTGGTACGCAACGCCGCGCATCAGGCCCCATAACGACGCTGCGAGGGGCGAGCTGGTCGCTGGGAAGCCGCTCACCGACTGCACACCGCGCGTGACGACCCAAACGCGAACCAGCTCGGGGCGCTGCTCGATGGCTTGCAAGCAGTGCAGCAGCGCCACGGCGCGGCTCTCGGCGCGTTCGGCTTTGGCTTCGAGTCCGAGCTCGCCGTCGTCGTCGCGCGGACTCAAAAACAGCACGCCACGCCAGGGAGTGCTCGCATCTGCAAAAGCCTCATGGAGGAGCGCACGCAGGTCATCCTCCAAACGAGCTCGCACGCATTGCTGACCGTTGTACGACAAGCTGCGCACGACAGCGCGTTCGAAGTCGTCGCCGTCGCCGAACACCAGCCAGGCGCCCGCCGACGTTTCCGTGGGCTGCGATAGCTCGCCTCGCGGCTCCCAAGCCACCTCGAAGAGCACCTCTTGCAGCGCCGGTCCCGACGCGCTCAGGTTCTCGAGTGAGCGCGCCGCCACGCCGCAGAGCTCCAGCACGAGCCGGCCGTCTTCGTCGTACGCACGCAAGTCACCTTTCAAAGCGCGTTCGTCGAACGACGAGAGCTCGGTCAATACCCACAGGGATCGCGGCAATGCAACGTGCACGCGCAGAGCGTCGATGTGTGTGGGCAAGTACACACGCGGCTCAGCTTCGCTGGTTTCTGGCGAAGCGTCGGCCGTTGCCATCAACATGACTTGAAAGCAGGCGTCGAGCAGCGCCGGATGGAGGATGTAGCCACTGGCATCATTGCCATTTGGCAGTTCCACACGTGCCACGGCTTTGAACGGTGTGGTCCACAGCTCTCGAATTCCGCGAAACGTCGGCCCGTATTCGAGACCCAAGCTGGTCAGGTAGCCATAGCAGGCTTCCGCATCGATTCGGCGCATGCCCGCGTGCTCGGGCCGCTCTACCAACCTGAGGCGAGGCTTGCGGGGCGGCCGCAACTTGCCACTCGCATGCTGAACCCAGCCGGTGCCCGGACTGGTTTGGCTGAAAATGCGCAATGAATCCCGCTCGACGCAGAGCTCGAGCGTGGCGTTCGCGTCAGCCCGCAGGAACAACGCCTTGTGGAAGCCAACATCTGCGAGTTCGAACGAACTTTGGTTGCTGTCGCCCAGCGAACGCATGGCCGCCAACATCATTTCGACGTAGCCAGCGCCCGGAAACACGACACCACCGCGCACGACATGGTCCGCCAAGTACAGGAGACGCTCGAGATCGACTTCGTTCACGAAGCGTGGCAGCGCCGCCGCACTGCGCTCACCAAGAAGGGGATGCAACCAAGCACCGAGGCGATCCGCGCGTGACTGCTCCGATTCGGCCCAGTGATCCTCGCGCTGAAACGGATAGCTTGGCAGACGTACGAAACTTCTGCCCTCCCCCACCAAGCTCGACAAATCGGGAGTCGCTCCTGCGACATATAGACCCGCGAGAGAATCCAGCAGCGCCTCGCCTTCATCGCCCGTTCGCCGCAGTGAAGCAAACAGAGCCGGCTTGGCTCCGCGCTCGCTGAAGCACTCCGAGATGGCAGAGCCCAACACCGGGTGCGGTCCGATCTCCACGAACGTATCGAAACCAAGATCGGCGAGGGACGTCACGGCGTCTGCGAAGAGCACGCTCTGACGCACGTTTTGCCACCAATACTCTGCGTTCCACTCCGAACCTTGGCTGAGCTTTCCGCTGACCGTCGAAACCAACGGGATTTGCGCTTCTCCCGGGGAAATACTCGCGAGCGACTGCAAGAGCTCCTCGCGCAGCGGATCCATGTAGTGGCTGTGATATGGGACCTCGACCTGCAAACGCTTCACGAAAACGCCGCGCTGCTCGAACGGGCTCAGGAACGCACTCAAGCTATTGTCGTCCCCAACGACTGTAAGCGTTCGCGGTCCATTAACTGCGGCCACGGAGATGCGGCCGTCCGTTTGATCCAGCGCCTGCAGAGCTTCTGTCAGCGAAACGCCCAACGCCGCCAGCTTGCCTTGCCCCGTCGTGCGCTGCTGCAAACGGCTGCGGTGGTAGATGATGCTGACGGCGTCGCCCAACGAATAGACACCCGCCGCGTAGGCTGCTGCCACTTCGCCCGCGCTGTGTCCGACGATGGCTGCCGGCGCCATCCCGAGCGCTCGCCACCAACGATAAATCCCGACTTGCAACGCAAAGCTCGCGGGCTGCGCCACCTCGGTGTCGCGCATGCGCGACGCGGCTTCGTCGCGCGTCATTTCGTCCAGCAATGACCAGCCAGAAAGCGTCCGGAACAGCGCGTCGCACTCCTCCACGGCGCTTCGAAAAATCGGTTCGCTCTGGAGCAAGATCTGCCCCATGCCCCACCATTGCGGACCCATACCGCTGAATACGAATACCGGTCGCGCCGTGCCACGCTGACGTCGCCCACTCACGACCCCCGGCGTCGTTTCCCGAGTGAGGGCCGCCTGGAGCCGTTGCTGCAGCTCGAGCCGGTTTCCGGCACGCAGCGCGACACGATGCTCATGATGACTGCGGTGCGCGCTCAGCGAATGCGCCAAATCGCAAAGGCCACCGTATTCGAGCTCGCTGTGTGCTTCCAATCGCTCGAGGTGCGCCTTCAACAGCGATTGGAGCGCGCCTTCACTGCGCGCCGAAAACGTGAACAACAGAGGTCGCGTCTCGCTCACGCGCGCAGCCGCCGAGCTCGAAACTGGTGCAGCCTGCAGCACGACGTGCGCGTTCGTGCCACCGAAGCCAAAAGAGTTTACACACGCGAGGCGCGGTTCGGCGTCTGGCCAAGCAGTCAGCGAGCGCGGGACACGCAAGTTCAGCGCGTCGAAATCGATCGCCGGGTTCGCCTGCACGAGATGCAAATGCGCTGGAATTGCACGATGCGAAAGCGCCAGCGCCGTTTTGATCAAACCGGCGATCCCTGCTGCTGCTTCGAGGTGACCGAAGTTGGTTTTCACCGATCCAATCCAGCACGCAGCTTCCGGCGGGCGGCCGGCACCGAGCTCTCGACCGAGCGCGTTCACTTCGATGGGATCGCCAACTGGAGTTCCGGTGCCGTGCGCTTCCACATATTGAATGGCATTGGGAGCAACTCCCGCGCGCGCGCAGGCGGCGCGAATCAGGCGTCGTTGAGCCACGCCGCTCGGCACCGTGATGCCATTGGTGCGACCGTCCTGATTGACGGCGCTGCCTCGAACCACTGCGTAAATCAGGCGCTTTGCCGCAAGCGCACGTGACAGTGGCTCGAGCACGACAATGCCGGCGCCCTCGCCGCGCACGTAGCCATTGGCGCGTGAATCGAAGGCTTTGGAGCGACCATCGGGCGACAACATGCCAGCCTTCGATTCGGCGATGGTGTACTCCGGGCGAAACATCGCGTTCACGCCGCCCGCCAAGGCCAGTCCGCTTTCGCCGTTCCAAATGCTCTGACAAGCGAGATGCACGGCCACTAGCGACGAGGAACACGCCGTGTCGAGCGCCACGCTAGGCCCGTGCAAATCGTAAAAATACGAAAGCCGGTTAGCGAGCATCGTCATCGCACTGCCAGTGGCCGCGTGCGGACCGAGCAGATGCCGATTGCTCGGATCCATTTGCAGAAGCTTGATGTCTTCCGTAAACCCGCCGATGAACACCGCGGTATCGCTGCCCGCGATCGCTTCCGGTACGACCCCAGCGTCTTCGAAGGCTTCCCAGCTCACCTCCAACAGCCAGCGCTGCATCGGATCGAGATAAGCGGCTTCGCGAGGTGACATGCCGAAGAACAAAGCATCGAACGCCTCGACGCGTTGCTGCACGAAGCCGCCCCAACGCGTCCGCAACTTTCCAGCCTTCTCCGGGTTCGCCGCGTAGAAACGATCGATGTCGAAACGATCCTTCGGCACCTCGACGATCGCATCCGTACCCGACGCCAAAAGGCGCCAAAAACTCTCCGGATCGTGGGCTCCGCCTGGAAAACGGCAGCCGATGCCAACGATGGCGATCGGCTCCTGTGAGGCGCTCGTGCCCGCTGCGCGCGGATCAGCGCCTTCCAAAACGCTCGCGTTTCGCATTCTCGAGAAAACTCCAGCGATGTCGTGGTCTCGAGCGTTTAGAGCCCTGCCCCAGGCAGACCTTCGCGCGCGCTCTATCTTTCGCGGGTGAGCGAGCGCGAGCGCCGCGTCCGAGGTTCGCCGTTCGGGTGCGGCGTTTCACCGCGCTTCAACATCTCGACGAAATCCTTGATGCGCTTCTCGCGCCCTGCAGCCGTCTTGAGGTTGTTGGTACGGTAAGCGAGCGCGTACAAATTCACGCGATTTAGTTTTTCGAAAGTGCGTAGTGCTTTCGGTTCCGCACGGATCGCCGCCAGCAGGTCGGGCGGCACTTGCGTGTTCTTTGGAGAGGCGTACGCCGCGTCCCAACGCCCATCTGCTTGCGCGGCTTTTACTTGCTTCAAGCCGTGTGGCGTCATGCGACCGGCGTCGATCAGGCGCTTGACGTGCTTGCGATTGAGATCAGACCAGCGGCTCTTGGCCGTGCGGGGCGTGAAACGCTGTAGAAAAGAAATCTCGTCGTACGACTTGCGAATTCCATCGATCCAACCCCAGCACAGCGCCACGTCCAGTGCGCTCTGGTGGGTGACGGATTTCTTTCCCGAGTCCTTTTTGTAAATGCGGATGAAGACTTCGGTGGCGCGGTCGTGGTTCTGCTTCAACCAGCGCTCGAAGGCGGCATCGTTTTCAAAGGCTCGCACGGATTTGGGGTCGACACTGAAAGCTGCCACGCACGCAGTCTATCAGGAGCTCGCCGCGACGCCGAGACGCCGCGGCGAGCACTTCCCCGGGTGACTTCAGCGAGCGCAGCTCGCCAGGCCGAGGAACGAGAACCAATAAGAGGTCTGCAGCGCGCCGTTGCCGAAAGTACCGTCCACGCGCAGCGCGCCCGATTGCACCGGGAAGCTGGAGAAACCCACCCAGTAGCCGTTCGCACTGTCTTGGTTGGTCAACGTGTACGTGGCGCCGCCATCGAGCGCCCAGTTCACATTGGCGACAAAATTGGGCTGCCCCGCCGGAACGTTGACGGTTCCGATCACCGTTCCGGCCGTCGTGCGCAACGTGATCACGTCCGCCTTTCCCTGATTCTGGAAGGTGAACTGATACAAGGTCGAGTTGGCGATGGCGGTGAGCTGCAGCCCTGAGTCGGGCCACCCCCCAATGGCAGTGGTGAGCTCTGGCCCCGCTGCCTGCGTGCACAGCGTACAGCTCGTGCTGCACATATCGATGTTGCTGGTGTTGCCGTCGTCGCACACCTCGCCGGTCTCGACCACGCCGTTACCACACGAACTCCCGGTGCTGGTGTCCGTCACCGAAATCGTCAAATGGAGATTGCCTTTGCCGATGCCAACGACGCGGCCGTCCGTGAGGAATGCATAACCAACGTTGGTTTCATGACCGGCACCGATGCTGAATGTCACCGGATTGGTCGACGCCAGCGAAGCGAGCACCGTTTGGTAACCCATGCTCGACTGGCGCTCGAGACGCCAGCCAGACAGTAGCTCGATGCTGTAGTCGCCAGCGTCGAGCTGTTGATCGATCGCGGCTGCATCCGGCGCAGTTTCCGAGCTCAAGGAGAGAGATTCTGGTCCTGCCACGGCGAACTGCGCGTCGCGCAGTCGATACGAGACACCTCCGACTTGCGTCGCAAGCTCCATGCTGAGCGTGCCAGTGCGTTCCGAGTCTGCATGTTGACCGCATGCAACCAAGGCAAAACCGAAGGCGAGCGCAGCACTACGCCGCATGACTTGAACTCCAATCATGTACGTTCCTCCCTTTGGATGTACCGACCCTGTTCACCGCCCGCGTAGCTCGAGTAGAGACGCGGGCGAAGCTCGCAGCTAGACCACGCGGGTTCGGCCGCCGCAAGCAAGTGCTCTCGGGCGGCAAGCCGGAATCCGCGCGTGCCTACGAAGCAAGCCGATTCTTTACGAAACTTACCTTCACGCTATTTCCGCGCGGCGGGGCATTTGCGACGACTCAAGGGACATTTGGTGACGCTCGCGCTAAACCGATAGCTCGATGCGCGTACCTTCTACTTCCCGCGGGGGGAGAGTAGCCACAGTCCACGCTTTGCTTAGCTACCGCGATCGCGGATTGGCCGCTGCGAAACCCCTGCACCTGGCAATTGCAACGTTAGTCACTCTGCTGGGTTGTTCGCAGGGAGAGCTGAGCGAACCAACGCAGAGCGCTGGAACCGGCGGCATTGCGATACCGCACGGCGGAAGCTCGAACGGCGGAAGCTCGAACGGCGGAAGCTCGAACGGCGGCAAGGCCAACGCTGGGAACACCAGCGGCGGCAGCGGTAACCAGGGCGGCACCTCCAGCGGAGGCTCCGCGAGCGGCGGCGGCCTGAGCACGAGCGGCGGAGCGAACGCGAGCGGTGGTACCAGCTCCGACGCGCCGCCGAAACTCTGCACGCTCGAGCTCACCTGCCCTTCCGAAATCGTGGAGGACACCAAGATCGCCTGCCAGCTGAGCATCGGCGATGGCTTGGGCGGCAGCGTTTACGCCGACCACGTCGGCATCGAGCTCCGCGGGCGTTCGTCGATTGAATACCCCAAGCCGAACTACGGGATTGAGCTGCGCACACAAGCGGGCGAGGAAAACCCGGTGAATGTTCTGGGCATGGGCAAAGAAGCCGATTGGGTGCTCGACGGCTCCTGGGTGGATCGCTCATTCATGCGCAACATGCTGACGTTCAGCTTGTTCCGCGACATGGGTTGGTATGCCGCGCGCGGCCGCTTTTGCACGTTGAGCCTCAACGGCGAGGCTCGCGGAATCTACGAGATTCGCGAGAAGATCAAGCGTGACGACGACCGAGTAGCGCTCACGTTGGACGACGGCAGCGGTTCGAGCTTTCTGCTCAAGCAGGATTCGGACGGCAGCTTGCGACTGTCGATCGGTGCAGGCTCGCGCTGGCAGTTGATCTACCCGAATGAAGAGACTGCTACCGCTGCGCAGGTGATGGCAGCGCAAGCCTTTTTGAACCAACTCGATACGGCTTTGAACAGCGCAAACCCTGGTGACCCCACCACGGGTTTGCCGGCGCTCATCGATATCACGCAAGCCGTCGACTTCGTGCTGATCGAGGAGTTCTCCAAGAACGTCGACGCCTACAACCTGAGCCTGTTCCTCGCGCGGGATGCAGGCAAGCCAGCGCGCTTCGTACCTTGGGATTTGGATCTAGCCTATGGGCAGCCCACGATTCGCAACTCAGGAGCTAACCCAGCCAGCACGGGTTGGGTCAATACGCGCACACGGCTTATCACCGCGCTCATCAAGGTGGATGCGCTGCTCAGCGCACTCGGGCCTCGTTGGCGCACGCTGCGCGCCGGCCCGCTGAGCAACGCCGCGATCAATCAGAAGCTCGACCGCTATCAAACGACGCTCGAGGCATCTGCGATTGCCGCCAACTTTGCGAAGTGGCCGATCGCCGATGTGGACTTCTCGGAAATCTACGCGCCCTACACGCTTTACCCGGTGAGCTCGTACGCCGAGGAGATCACGCACTTCCGAAGCTGGATCGAAGCGCGGCTGAGCTGGATGGACAGCAACATCGATAATTATCCAAACTGAGCCAGAATTCCGTCCTCACTGCAGCACCCTCGCGTTTCTAGAGAATATTTCGGCCTGTTGCTGCGTATGAGCAGGCGTGGGTGAGAGGTTTCTCGAAATTCGCGGTCACGCCGGCCGGGTTCAAACGATGCGAGAGAAGAAAGCTCCTCCAAGGAGTCGCTCGTGACGGACGCTCGCGAATCCCTGCTTCAGTACATCTCGGATCCTACGACCGTGAGCCGCTTACATGCCTACGTACGGCGCCGCGGCTTGAGCGACAGCGCCGACGACGTGGTCCAAACGGTGCTGTGTGATGCGTTAGCCGTGCAAGCCGTGCCGAGTGAGGTCGCCGAGCTGCCGCGCTTTCTCACCGGGATCGCGCGCAACAAGGTGGCCGATGAGTATCGACGCCGCTCGCGTTGGAAGTCGAGCGAGCTACCTGACTTGAGCGATACACCGCAGCACGAAGCCAGCGATCTCCTACGGCGAATCGACTCGGAGCTTCACGAGCCTGAAGAGCGCGAGACACTGGCGTCGTTGATGCGCGAGCACGCGGGGGATTCGCTATACGAAATCGCGCGTGAGCGCGCGCTGGCTCCGGATACGTTGCGTCAACGCATCTGCCGTTTGCGCAAACGCTTGCGTGCGCGCTACCTTCTGCCCATCGCACTCGCAGTTGGTTTGGGGGTTGGCGTAGCGCAGGTGATTCAACCGAGCGATCTCGTCGGCGTTGGTGAGCCGGCGCCCCTGGCAGCGTATTCCGGAGACTGGCGAGTGACGCGAGTCGAGCCGAGCCGTTACGCTTCGATGCACCTGCGCGTGCGCATCGAAGGCCGCACGGTGCGTGTGTACAGCGGCACGGAAGCGCTTGGTCGGGAACTTCTGATTGAGCGAGTGAACGAGCATGAGGTGGTGCTGAGCTCGGGTAGCTCGCGCTGGGTTGCGAAATTCGAGCGGCTCTCGTCGCGTCGCATCGAGCTGCGTGGTCCGCGTGGTTTCGTCGTGATCGAGCGCTGAGCTGCGCTAAGCTGAGCCATGGTGCGGATGGCAGCTTGCCGAATTGGGCTCGTGCTTTGTGGCTTGCTGGAACTCGCGTGCTCCAAACCGCGCGAAAATGAAGCCGTTCCCAAGCCGAGTGCCAACGTGCGTACCACGGCAGCCGTGCCGAGCGCGGCGGCCAGCGCGCGACCCGCAGCTCCGACAGAACCGCCGCTCGACGAAGCCGGAGTGCGCGCACTGCTCGACCGCTGGCTGAGCGCGCAGAATGGCGGCGATTTCAAAGCGTATCAAGAGCTTTACGCGCCGCGTTTCACGGGCGTCAAGCGCTCGGGTAGCTACAGCAAGAGCTTCGATCGCAAGGGCTGGCTCCGCGATCGCGAAGGTATGTTCACGCGTCCAATGCAGGTGAGCACGGAGCAAGTCGAGCTCCATGTCACGCCCAGCACGGCTCGCATCACCCTACAGCAAACCTGGGCTTCCGGCACTTACCGCGACATCGGTCCCAAACAAATCGTGGTGGTTTCGACGACAGAAGGGCCGCGCATCGCGCGCGAAGAAATGTTGAGCTCACGCATCGTGGGAAACGAAGGCCGCGCGGGCGTCAGCGACCTGCTGCTACTCGGCGACGACGGCGTGATCCTACACACCAACCCGGACGATGCTTGGGCCAATGGTCCGATCAAGCCCGGCGCTAACGAGAACGTCGCGTTGCGTGCGGTGAACGAAGCCGCGTTGCCCGCCGAACTACGAGCCTGGAAGGAACGCGGCGTGCGCACGATGAATGCCAGCGGCTCGGCCTGTGAAAGCAAGATCGCCGAATTCTTCGTGCGCGCGGAGGTAGTTCCACACTTCGGAATGCGGCAGAGCTGGAGTGGGCAGGATGGAGATCCCAAGCTCGATCGCGCGCAGATCGCCGAGCAAATTTGGCAGCTCGCCGAATCGGGCGGGCGCACGCTCGTTGCACGTCTCGAGCCGAGCTGCAAAGGGCTGTGGGCGCTCGACGCAGCACGTACACCGCCGATCGCTGCGGCGCCGCAAACACCGGCGCCCGAGTTGCTCGCCGCAGCGCTGCGTTCCTTTCGCGCTTTGCCAGCTTACGCCAAGCTGCAGAGCGAATTCATAAAGACGGCCGCAACGCCAAAAGGGCGCTGGGAAGAGTATACCGACGCGAACCTGCAAGTCGTCGTTTTTCGGGCTGCAGGTTACGCACCGCTCGTCAGTGTGTTCGCACGCAGCGGCAACGGCTGCGGCGACTTCGAGGGCTCGCTCAGCGCGCTGTATCGCTTGCGCAACGAGACTCGCAACGAACTCGAGTTGCTTGATCAGCCCGCAGCGGCATCACCGACGACTGCCTTCGACCTGGAGGGTGACGGTTCGCTCGAGCTCTTGTACGACTCCAGCAATCTGAGTGACGAGACCCTCCTGTGGCGTAAAACCGCGAAGGGTCCCGCGCTGGATACTCTGTTCGCCGTCCCGTTCCTCGATTGCCCGTGTTGAATCGGCTCAGCGCGTGAGCTTCCAAGCAGCGCCCAGAAGAGCACAACCACTCAGCGTCCAGACCAAACCGAGCTTCAGGCGAAGCATGGCGACCATTGCGAGCGCCGCGAGTACGAAAGCTGCGACATCGATACTCGACCAGATCGGTCGCAGCAGGCGCAGCGGACCGAAACTCAGCGTCTGCACGTCTCGGAACACCACGTGAGAGGCGAACACGATGGCCAAGTTGGCGATCACTCCTACGACCGCCGCTGTGATCCCGGACAGCGCCGCGCTCAACGAACGATTGCCGCGCAGCGCCTCGATGTAGGGAGCCCCCAAGAAAATCCACAAAAAACAGGGCACGAAAGTGACCCACACCGTGACGCTCGCGCCCAACACGCCTGCAATCCAAGGCGACAACCCCGCCGGCGCGCGGAAGGCCGCCATGAAACCCACGAACTCCAACACCAAAATCAGCGGCCCAGGGGTAGTCTCCGCCAAACCAAGCCCATCCACCATTTCGCTGGCGCTGAGCCAAGCGTGCACCTCCACGGCGCGCTGCGCTACGTAGGCGAGCGCAGCGTACGCTCCACCAAAGGTGACGAGCGCGGCTTTCGAAAATAGGACGCCCTCCTCCACGAACACCGAGCGCACCCCGAACCGACTGGCCAAAAACCAAAGCGGCAGGAGCCACAACGCCATGCACACCACCAGTACGCGCAGGGCCTTCGCTGGTGAAGCGCGCGTGTGCTCGAGCTCACCGCGCGCCGCAAGCCAAGCGATGAGCGATGCCGGCTCTTCTTCCATTACGTGCTGAGCCTGCGCGGCGCCGTTTCGCTCGCCACGACTGTTCAAATACCCGAGCAAACCAGCCAGCAGCACGACCACGGGAAACGGAACGCCGAACAAGAACAACGCCGCGAATGCAGCAATTGCGAGCAGCACCAAAAAGCGGCTCTTGAGCGCGCGTTTGCCGATGCGCAACACCGCTTCGACAACCAACGCGAGCACGGCTGCCTTCAAGCCGAAGAACAGTGCAGCGACCGCCGGCAGCTCGCGCAACAAAGCATACATCAAGCTCAAACCCAGAACGGCGAGGAAGCCGGGCAATACGAACAAGACGCCGGCCGCCACACCACCCGGCACGCGGTGCAATAACCAACCAACGTAGATCGCCAGCTGCTGCGCCTCGGGCCCTGGCAGCAACATGCAGTAATTCAGTGCATGCAAGAAACGCTGCTCGTCGATCCATTTGCGCCGGTCGACCAGCTCGCTGTGCATCAACGCAATTTGGCCAGCGGGACCACCAAAGCTCAAAAAGCCAATTTTGGTCCACAAGCTCAGGGCCTCGCCGAACGACACGCGCCGAAACCCCGGCTCGCCAACGCCTCGACTCGAAAGAGGACGTGGCGGGGAACTCGGCATGCGCGACTAATAGCGTTTTCGCCAGATGAGGTCGAGCACCGACGCACCACGATCGCCCACGATCGCAGACACGGCCCAGGAGCGCTGCAACCGCAGCTCGAGTGTGAGGAACGTGCGATCTGGGCTCTGGCCGGGCGGCGGCTCGCCCAGCGCGCGTGTTACGCGAGTAGTCAAGCGCGGTGTGACTTGCACGACCAACTCCGGTCGAGCGCTGCCGGTGCTGGTGTCGATGCGGGCGCTCACGTCGAGGTGAGTGAAATCGGACATGACGCGATTGAAGCCACGCACTGCCGTATCGCCGGCCACACCGACCGCCGTTGCCGCGGCACCACCGCCCCCGCCGCTGCTCGAACCGAGCGAGCCTTCGGGACTTCCGAACAACAACAGGCTCACGATTTCAGGCTGCGTTAGAGGCGGCTCGGAGTGCAAGGTGAGCTTGCCGGCTTTCACCGTGCCAGCGTACTCGGCGTATACCGCATAGGAATCTGGCGCGTCCCAACGAGCCGTTGCGGTGATGGTTGGGTTGCCAGGATCTCCTCCGTCGAAGCTGACGACACCACTTTCGATGTTGAATGTCTTGCCGTTCACGTCGAGCCGCCCACCGCGAAGCTCGATGCGACCGAGAATCTTGCTTTCCTCGCCGGAGATGATGTCGAGATCGCCGGTGAGCTGCACGCGCGCTTGTGTGCCGCGCTCGATCCACACCGAGTCGCCGAGGTGAACATGAAGCTTCGTCGTGGTGGCTGGTTCTTCCGGCGGCGCGTCGGACGGCGCCGAGCGGAGCGGCTGAAGCGGCAAGGGAGCGAAGCTGCCGTCGCTGCGGTAGACACCGACTTTGACGTGCTCGTCGGGATCGAGTCCCTGCACGTTACCGAAACCGGTCTCCGGCATTTCCATCTGGAACTTCGGCACGTCCACGCGAATCTCGCTGTTGCCGTCGGTCTTGCGATAAGTGACGTTGATGTTGCCCCAGGCATCACCAAGCGCGACACCTTCGAAGGTCACCGGCAACTTCTCGCTTTTCGTGATGCGTGCCTGCGCCTTTGCCGATTGAAGCTCAGTGCCGCGCAGCGCAGCCTCCGCACTGGCAGTAATGCGGCCGCTAGTACCGCGAGCCTGCAGTTGCTCGAGTTTGACGCGCCCAGCCTCGTCGACGCGCAGCTTGGCCGTGACATCCGAGAAGCGCTGCCCAATCTGCGGAATCTGCACGACGCCTTCGCGAAGCTCCGCGCTCCCTTGCACCTTGGGTGCCTCCTGGCCGACCTCCACGTTCATGTCGGCGTTGAGCTCGCCTTCCAGCGTGCTCACGTATTCAGCCAAGAACGGGCTGATGGTTTCGAGCTGAAAACGGCGCGCCAAGAGCTTGGCTTTGACGTGGGGATCAACGGTAGGGGCTAACGCTTGGCCCCAGGTAACCGGCGTCGTCACATCGACTTGCAGAGAGCCCTTCTGCTCCTGCGCATCGAGCCTTGCTAGCAGCTGATTCTTTTCGGTCTTGAAGGTAACATCCAGCTTGCTGAGCTGCACGCCACCGAGCTTCAGGCCGCTTCCGTCGAGCATGCCGTTGAGCTTGGCGTTCTTGCCCAAATCTTCGAGCTTGATGTTGCAGCTCACCGGACCGCGCAGCGCTCGGTCGGAGAGCACGGGCACGAGCGCGACAGGGAACTTGTCCAGCTTGACCTCCGCATCGAGGTCGAGAGGCGCATTCGGGTTCGCGATCTTGCCGATGAGATCGCCATCCCAGCTGGTGGACATGAACAATGCGTTCGGCTGGCGCTTGGTGCTTGCTGCCGCACGGAGCTCACCGCGTTGTTTGTCGTAGCGCACCATCATCTCGGCGCTCAGCGCACGGCGTCCGCCTTCCCGCGTGCGGAATCCGCGCACCGCAGCACTTGCGAGCAGCTTGGGTTCACGCACGGTGCCCTCGGCTTCCACACTGGCTTGCACCACGCCGTGCATCGACGGCGGCCGAAACGTTCGCGGCAACTTGGCGAGCTCACGCGCCGGCACGCGCGCACTCATCTTGATCGATGTTCGCTGCAGCTCCTGTGGCGAGGGCATTCCATCATGGGGCAGCCGTGTTTCCGCATCGAGCTCGAGCATCGGCCCCAATTTGTCGAACAGCGATCCAGCCAAGGTCGCTCGGTTTCGCTCCGGATCCAGCGACAGCTCCGCGTCGATATCCACGCCATCGAGCGCACGCGGTTGTGTCACGCGCGCCTCCGCCGCGTTCTCGAAATCCTTCTCGCGCGGACGTTGCTCGACAACCTTCAATGCCTTGGTCTTCACGCGCAGCAACGCCGTTGGTAAGCCGCGCCGCTCGGCTGGTTTCTCTGCGTCGAGTTGCAGCTCGAGACGACCGTCAGCGCTCTCGAGTGGAGCGCCAGCGTCGCGCAGCATGCTCACGAAGCGCTTGAGCTCGACGCTGCCATTCACGGCCAGCTTGCCCTGGAGCGAGGCTGGGCTGAACTGCGCACCCGGCGGCGGCACCAGCACATCCTCGAGCTTGGCAGCAATCCGCGAGTCGCCGAGCTTAGCGTCGATCGAACCAGACGCGATCTGATTTTCGATGCTCAGATCGACGTCCACGCTGCCGCCGCGGATCTGCTGCACGTCGATCTTGCGGACGTGCGCTTCTACCTTGCCCTGAAGGCGTGCCAGCGGCCCTTTCACATGACCTTTCGCGGACACGATGCTCTGTTGAATCGGCGTGCGAACTCCGAGTGCGCGGGTTACGCGAGCGACGTCGAGCTCGTTGATTTCAAATGTCGCCTCGGCACGACCACGCTGATAGTTTCCCGAGAGCGCCAAGCTGCCTGCACCATTGAGCTCGACTTTACCAACGCGCACTTGGTCGGCACCAAAACTGACGTTCTGTGCACGCAGCTGAATCGGCTCTCCGTCGCGCGGCTTCAGCAACACCAACGTGGAGATCAGCTCGGTCGCCTTGCCGGAAGACAGCGCGGTCTCGAATTCGAGACGGGGAACGTCCTCGCGCTCCAGAGCGCCGCGCACGGCGAAACGCTTGAGAGTGCCAGCGCCCGAGACATCGAGCTTTTGGAACTTCTGACCAGAGACGACGCCGCGAGTCGCTTGCACGCGAACGTCCAGGGTTGGTGCGTTCAACGCGCCGCGAGCGTTGACCAGCGCGTTCAACGAAGCGATGCGATCCGGAGCGTGCGCCACGGGAGCTAGCGCCGCCGTTGCGCGTGCTTCGACGATTCGTTGCGCACTGAGATCGAGCTTTGCGTTCGCCTGGATGTTCCCGTTGGTGCTCACGCCGGTCAGCTGGCGCAGGCGCGGAGGGTCAGAGAGCTCGAGCGAGAAACCGGCATCCACGGCTTGGCGATTCTCGGTGTCTTGCGTGAAACGATAATGCGCGAGCAGCTTGGCTCCGCGCTCATCGGCTCGCAGCGCGCCCTCCACGTTGAGCCCGGTTTGCTTGGTTTGCACCAACTTACCGGACACGTTCAGGGCCGGCGTGGGAATGCCTTGAGCCAGGCCGACCGGAACCTGAACCTCGTACTCTGCGGTGGTCGGGCCATCCTTCGGCACCTTGGCGTCGACCTTCGCCTCGAGTGCCAGGCGGGTGGGCGGCGCGGTCGGCACGAAGCCACTCGCGTCGATGTGCTCGGCGTGCAACGCAGCCGAAGCGGTGAGGGTCTCCTCCAGCGCGACGTGACCGGTGAGCCGCACCTCAGCGGCCGGGTTATTCAAGGCACCTTCGAACGTGATGCGCGGCAGCTCGCCGTGCGCCGCGACTTCGAGGCGACTGGCTCCGCGCGGCGTCACGCCGGGCAGCTGAGCGCTCACCACGCTCGGAGCGATGTCGGGAGCGCTGAGCTTGGCGTGCAGCTTCTTGTCATCGAGCGCCGCGTAGAGCTTGGCTTTTGCCCCCGCCAACGTTCCGTCGAAGTCGGCGCTGGCGTTGAACTTGGTCTCCCTTTCGCCTCGCAAGCTCAGGTGCCCTACGAACTTGCCCCGCGGGTCGACGCGCGCCGGTAAGTTGCGAGCCAGTACCCGCACGCCCTCCAACTTGAGATCCAGCTCAGAACCATGACTGCGGAGCGAGGCCAACAAACTCGAGAGCTCCGTATCGATGCTGGGGAGCGCCTCGAGGCCGCCGTGCACCCAAATGTGCCGAGCATCCAGGTGCGGAATTCGGATCGTGGGGGGCGGCTCTGTCGAAGGCGGCTCTTCCTTCGGGGCGGGCTCACGCGGGTTGAACGCGCTCGCGAACGTCGGGCTGCCGGTGCCGTCGTCGATCATGACGAGCTCGATGTGATCGGAGCGCACCGGTTCGAGCGTGATGGTGAGGGGACGCTTGCGCACCAGATCCCAAACGATGCTCGGCCAACGGCATGTCGCGGAAAGACCGCGGCTCACGATGACCTTGCGCCCGCCCGCGTCCGTCATCACCGCGTCCACGCCACCCAGTGAATAGGGACTGATGTAGCCGATACGTTCGATGCTGAGCGTACCCACGAACGCCGTCGACAGCGCTGCGTTCGCACGCGCACGAATGAATTCGCGCATCGGTTTCAAGTTGATGCAGGCGAACAGCAAGATGATGAGCCCAACGATGGAAAGCAGCGCGTAGCCAAACCAGCGCGCCGCTTTGCGTCCGATCCTTGCGAGTCGTCCACGCGGGTTTGCCATCAGAACACCTGACCAATTCCGAAGCTGGCAGCCAGGGGCAGGCCCCAAATCGTCGCAGGCTCGATTTCCCCACTGCTCTGGACTCCCCTGGGCGTTCGATACTGCATGCCCGGTATGCGGTAACCGAGATCGAAACGCACCGGACCAATGGGTGTCTCGTAGCGCAGCCCGAAGCCCACGCTGAGATGCGGGCGATCCCAGCGAAAGTTCAGCTTGTAGGGAGAAACGTCGCTCGCGTCGCCAAACAGCGTGCCCGTGAGCGGTCCCATCAATGGATAACGAAGCTCGAGCGTGCTCTCCCAAAGGGTGAAGCCGCCGAGCGGTAGCTGACATTGCGGAGCACCAGCGTTCCCGCGATCCTCGCGACAACTGCCAGTGCCCATCGTGGCCTGCCCTGGATTGTAGAATGGTACCCGACCGTGCGGACCGATGTCGCGCGCCGCGTAACCTCGGTTCGAGCCCGAACCGCCAGAGAAGAATCCACGCATGAACATGATTTGGATGTCGCGAACCAGCGTTGCATCATCAATGCCGTCGCTTTGGCCCTCGGCGTTGCGCGCAACGGTGTCGCCATAGTTCTGTGGGAACAGAAAGCCCACCGTGCCACGCAACGCGAGCGTGACTCGCCGTGCGAGCGGAACGTAGGCCCGCGCCTCGGGTTGCAACTTCACGTCGCGCGCATCGCCGCCCAGCCCAGCGACCTGCGTGTCCATGGAGAAGTAAGCCCCACGATGGGGTGAAACGCGATCGTTACGCAGATCCAAGCTCGCGAAGAGCTGCGGGTACGAAATCACCACCGTATTCAGGTTCGGATCGAGTGGCCCCTTGTAACTGAATGGGCTACTCACCTGCACGTTTTGGCTCAGCGTTCCGTAGAGCTTCCACACGGATCGCTCCAGGCCGGCCGAGGTTCGCAAGTCTTCGTAACCGACGACGCTCGCAGCGGGATCGTACTTGCTGCTCAAAATCAGGGGGTAAATGCTAATTTGCGCGCGCAGCAGCGCATTGGTGCGTGCCTCTAGAAAGCCCGGTTGTCGAAACTCACTGCGCAAACGCGCTTCCGGCAACAGCCGCTCCGGCTTCGCAAAATCTGGCAAACGCGTCGGGTAGAAGACGACGCCGGGAATCGCTTCCACCAAAAATCGCCTGAAACCACCTAGAAAATTGCTGTCTTCCCAACCGGCGATCAGGTGGAAGTCGCTGCGTTGTGTGTCGAGGCGCACACCGAAGCCGAGGTGAACGCTGCGCAGCTTGGCTCGTTCGACCTTCACCACGATCGGCACGCGCTCCGGCCGCGCGTCGCCGTCTTTGACATCGGGCTCAATCGATACGCCGCTGAACACGTTCAGATCGAGCAGGGCCCGCTTGGCCTCGTCGAGCTCCGAACGCGACCAAGGATCACCTTCCTTCAAATCGAGCGCGCGCCGCACCGGCGGCTCCGGCAAGGGACCCAGACCCTGAATGCGTACAGGCCCGAAGACCGCCTTGGGGCCCAGTTCTACCCAAAAACCGGCGCTGGCCAGGTGACGAGGCAGATCGACATTGGCCGAGCGCCGTACCTTCACATAGGCGTATCCCTGGTCTTCGAGGCGCGTTTTGAGCTCGGCTTCGGCTGCTTCGAATTTGGTTTCTTCGAATGGCTCGCCGCGACCGCCCATCTCTCGTTGAATCCGGCGCGTGATGCGCCGCTGCACTTCGGCGGGAAGCTCGTCGATGCCATGCACATCGACGCGCCCGAGCAATACCGGCGGGCCTTCTTCAATCTCGATATAGACCTTGGCGCTGCGTCCCTTGTAGACGACGCGAGCTGCCCGCACGCGCGCTTCGTAGAAACCGCGTGAGCGGTAATAACGCTCGATGCGCTGCAAATCACGCTCGAGTACGTAGCGATCGAAGATTTCGTAGTCGTAGATGACCCCCGAAAACAAACCCAGAAACTTTGGGCTCGGGCGGCTCGCGATCACTTCCTCGATCTCGTCGTCCTCGACCTCCTGATCACCGGCTATTTTCAGCTTCTCCAGCGTGTAACGGCCTTGCGGAATCGGAGCACACGCGAGCGCCGCAGAGAACGCGAGCAACAACCAAAGCCAACGCAAGAGACACGACCGCAAAAAAGAATGAACAGTCCAGGGTGCCGAGGGCGACACGGCATGCCTTCTGCAATCGGTGTTCCAAGCTGACGCATGGCGACGACCAAGCTCGCACCACCCGGACTTCACCAACGGCTCGCGACGGTTTCAGCCTGGTTGTTGTCCGCCGTGTGCGTGGCTTGTGGTGGCTCGCTGCCTGAGCCCGCAAAAGCGCAGCATCCGAGCGAAGCGTTCGATGAGGTGCCGTATCCGCCGCCCGCGGCGCTCGCCGAAACCCTGCCACCGCGCCCCAATCGCAGCGGCTTGGTGTGGCTGGAAGGAGATTGGGTCTTCCGAGGTAGCACCTACGCTTGGGTCCGTGGAGGTTGGACGGTTGCGCCTCCCAACGCTCGTTACGCGGTTTCCAAGGTCGTTTATGCGAGTGACGGGCGTATCTTGTTTGCGCCTGCGAGTTGGTACGACGCACAGGGGCAGAAGCTCGAGCGAGTGCGTCCAATCGCGCCTGCGGCGACTCCACCAAACGAGTACACGGCTGAAACGCAGACAGCGCGCTGAATGTCGCGACGCGTGTCGGCAAACCCGCCAGCCTCGAGGCAAAACGCCACAGGCATTCGCCTCAGAGGGGAATGGGCGGCGTAAACCAAGTACCGCCGGCCGAGCTGGCACGAGCTTCGCTTAATCCCATGCGTAGCAACCATTCTTTGGCTGCATCGTTGGAGGACATCATGTTGCATTGGGCAATCACACTGTTCGTCATCGCTTTGATCGCGGCATTTTTTGGCTTTGGTGGCGTTGCTGCCGGCGCGGCTGGCATCGCGAAGATTCTCTTCTTCGTATTCTTGGTGCTCGCCGTGGTCTCTCTCATCTTTGGGCGTCGCGCGCCTGTATGAGCCAACTGCAGATTGACTGATTCGAGCTCGATCGTGCTCCGAGGAGGAGGATAAATGGCCACTCAGCAACCGAATAATTCGAGGCAAGGCGCTGGCAAACAGCAGGCAGGCGGGCGACGTCCGCCGGCGACGACCGGTTCTGGCGCGAGCGGTTCCACCAGCGCGACCGCAGCACGCGACGAGACTTATGGGCTCATCAGCGTGCTTTATCACTCGCTACAAGGCGCCGAGACGTACGCGCAGTACATAGCAGACGCACAGCGCGCAGGAGCCAGCGAGCTCGTGGAATTCTTCCGCGAATGTCAGGAAGAGGAGAACGCCCGCGCCAAGCGAGCGAAGGAGCTCCTCGCCGACCAGCTCGTGGAAGAGGACGAAGATGAAGACGAAGAGGATGAAGACGAAGACGACGAAGATGAGGATGACGACGAGGATGCCTGATTCAGGCGCGATCGGCGTGAACGCACTCTAAGGTTCGAGGAGGTCCGTGATGCAAACGAAGCAACCCATTCACAAGGGCAAGCCGGGCGAAAAGCAGCGACGGCTCGACCAACGGCCTCCTCGAACGCAGAGCCACCCCAAGCTGCCGTTCGAGGGAACTGCGGACGAGCACGCCTCCAAATCTGATTTTCCGGGTGAAGCTGACCAGCGTAGCGCTGACGACAAAGACGGAAACGCCGAACAAGCGCGCACCCGCAGGCGTAGCGTCAAGACTTCGTGATTCGACGTGAAAAGCCGAGCTCGGATTGAATCGAGCTCGGCTGCGTTGTTGGCCGCTCGCGAAGTTCGGGCTTCAGCCGGGCTCGGCTTCGGCGTTGGTCGATCGGGAATTTTCGAAAAGCCACGAGAGCGCGTCGTTCATGGTGCGCTCGGGAGCGGGTCCCATGGCACCGTGCGTCGCCTCGGGAATCAGAAAGAACGTCGCCGGGACACCAATCGCAGACAACGTGCGTGAGCCGTTGCGCATCAGATCCTGACGATCACGCTGCCCGGCCATCGTAACTGCCGCACGGAGCTCAGCCAAGCCTCGCGCCGACGGCGCGCTCGGGCCGCCCATGAGCACCATCCGAGTGTAGCGCTGGGGCCACTTTCGCACGAGCGCCTCAGCACGCGACGCTCCCTGTGAGTAGCCCATCACGACGATGTCGTTGATTGGTTCGCCATGGCCCAACGCACGAAACGTGCGGGTAATGCGTTCATCCAATGCTTCCAGGTTCATGGACCACTTCGACCACGGTCCGCCACAGGACACATCACCTTGCGGCGCTATCAAAGTGCCGTACTTCGACGCGCTAAACTGAAAAGACTGGGCGTAACCAAGACCATGCCCGCACATGCCGTGCAGGAACACGAGCCGTCCAGGACCGCGAGGTTCCCCGCGCATCACGTACATCGGTGGGCGTTCGTTCGCATCGAGCAGCTCCATGCGAATCGGTTCGTGACGTTTGGTAACACTCGCATGAACGGCCGTGGTTGGCGGTGAATTGGCGCTCTCGTTCAACGGATGACGCTGACAACTCCGCTGCAACGGAACGAGAACTGACGCCGCCAAAGTTCCAACTGCTGCTTTGAGAAGGGCGTGGTGAAGCATGTTCGTGTGCCTCGACTCAACCCAAGCAAGCAGCGTACCTGCTGGAGGCAACGCAGCCTGCTCCGGGACGAGATCCGGCGCAGGTGCATGCGGTTCGAGTGCGCAGCGTTGAGAATTGCGCACTTCAGTGCGAAAATAGCGACAGGAAACAGCTGACTCGAAATTCTCGCGTCGCCGGGCTAAAAGAGCCCATGGCGAAAGGTGCAGGGATATCGTTCAGCGTGAGGGGACGCATGGGCAGCGAGCGAGCGCCGAGGCGCGAAGCGGACGATCCGTTTCGTTTGCTGCTCGTGGGGGACTTCGGAGCGCGCTCAGTCGAGGCGCCGCCAGCATTGCGGCGACCGCGGCGAGTTGACATTGCCGAGCTCGAGGGAGTTTTCGCCCAATTTTCCGCCGAGCTCGAGGTGCCGGTGCCACTCGGGATGGAGCGCCTGAGCCCGCGATCGCTCGATGATTTGCATCCCGATCGGCTGTTCGAAACGCTCGAAGCGTTCAGCGAGGCGCGCGAGCTACTGAGTGCACTTGGCGCCCGCACGCTAAGCGCCGAAACGCTGACACGTACGCGAGCGTACCTGGCAGGCTTGCAGAGTGAACCCGCTGCGCCGGCAACCACCACGAGTGATCGCAACGACGCCTCGACGCTCGATCGCTTACTCGGGCGCACGCCAGCGGCGGATGCACAGCCGCAAGCCGCGGCCAGCCCGCTGCAAGCCTTGTTGGAAGACGCCGTGCGTGATCACAAGACGGACGCGCCTGGAGGCGAACGCGACGTGCTCAAAGCGGAGCTCGTGCGCGCGCTGGGGCGAGCCATGCGCAGCATTCTGCAGCATCCGCCATTTCGCGCGTTGGAAGCGACCTGGCGCGGCGCCGATCGAGTGATCCGCACGCTCGATACGGATGAGGCGCTCGAAATCTACTTGTTCGACATCTCACTCGAAGAGTTGATCGCCACGTTTGCCGAAACCGTCGATCCCGAGCAGAGTGAGCTACACCAGCTCTTGGTAGCCAATGCGCCGGGCTGGACAGTGGTGAGCGCAGCCTTCGCGTTCGGGCGAGACGACGCCGAGCTCCAGGCACTAGCCGCCCTGGGTGCGCTGAGCGCTCGCAGTGGAGCGGCGTTGTTGGCCGACGCCGCGCCGGAGTTGCTGGGCTACCCGTCCCTCGATGCGCTGGTCGCCGTGGAAGGCCGCAGCGAACGCATGCTGTCTCCGCTGTTCCAGGCGCTGCGCGCGACTCCCCTCGCTCCACACATTGGGCTCGTGCTGCCACGTGTGCTCGGGCGAGCTCGTTACGGAAAGAAAGCGGATTCGATCGAAAGCTTCCCCTTCGAAGAGATCGGCGCCGACTCGTTGGCGACACGCGAGCGACTGTGGACCAGCGCCGCCTTCGCAGCGGCCGAGCTCTTGGGCTTGGCCTTTCGCGAGCATAGTTGGGGCTACAGCGAAAGCGTAGGGCTCACGCTGGCGGATCTGCCGAGCGACACCTACGAGCACGACGGCGAACGCAGCTTGGTGCCACCGAGCGAAGCCGCGCTCACTCAACGCGCGGCGGAGGCAGTGTTAGCGCAGGGAGTCATGCCGTTCATCGCACGACGCGACCGCGCCAGCCTCTCGCTCTTGCAGCTCGCGTCCATTGCCGAGCCGCGCAGCGCGTTGCTGGGCATCGACAGCGCCTGATTCAGTCGGTTCTCACCGCTCCGGTGGCCATCGTTGCGCGCAATTTTTGATTGGTTCGTAGCACTGACAGTGGGGGGCGATTGGTGCAAATTTGCAACACTGAAGCGCATTCGCGATCACTGGTGAAGCCAACGAGTTCGACGCATGTAGCTGATTCACAGCGCCCGTCGCTGCTGTCTCATCTGCCGAAAGGATATTCCGCCATGCGTTCGTTGCTCGTCGCCGTTCCCTTGCTGTTCATCAGCGGTCTCGCTCAGGCAGAGCCCGTGGAGTGGACGCTGGATCCGGCGCACTCACAGATAGGCTTCAAGGTAGCGCACCTGGTCGTCAGCAACGTTTCCGGTCGCTTCAAGGAAGTTCAATCCTCCAAGATCGTGCTCGACGACCAAGACACTTCGAAGAGCCACGTCGAAATCGAAATCAAAGCCGACTCGGTGACTACCGACGAGCCCAAGCGCGATGAACACCTACGAAGCCCCGAGTTCTTCGACACCAAACGATTTCCGTTGTTGAAGTTCAGCTCCAATAAGGTCGTCAAGACGGGCAAAGGCTACAAGGTGACGGGCCTGCTCACCATTCGCGACGTCACTAAACCAGTAACTCTGGACGCGACCTTGAGCGCCCCCATAAAAAATCCTTGGGGCAAGCAGGTGCGAGCCGCCACGCTGAGCGGCAAGATCAAACGCGCCGACTTTGGTTTGACTTGGAACAAGGCGCTCGAAACCGGCGGCGTCGTGGTCGGCGACAGCGTTACGCTGGATATTCAAGCCGAAGTGACGCGCTAGACCTCGAGCACAACGCTTGGACCGGCGTGCGAGTCAGAAACGCGCTCGCACGCGGGTGGATGCCGCGCGTCAGCGCGAGCCGAGGAACAGTGTGATTGGGCCGGGCGTCGAAATTTCGCGCTCGAAGCGCAGACCAGCTCGCTGAAACAGCGCGCTCTGCTCGTCGGCGCCTCGTTCTCGGCCGCCTTCCACGAGCGCGAGCATCACGATGTCCATGATCTTGCCGGGCGAAGGCACTCCGGGCGGCGCAAGCCCTTGTTCGATGATGAGCAGGCGCGCGCCAGGTTTCATTGCCGAGGCGACGTTCTTCAGAATCGTGACGGCGCGATCGTCGTCCCAATCGTGCAAGATGTGCTTGAGCACATAGAGATCGCCTCCCGGTGGTACCCGTTCGAAGAAGTCGCCAGCCACCGCTTCACAACGGCGCGAGAGCGCCGAGCCGAGCCAAGTTGCCTTGGCGCGCTCCACCACTTTGGAAAGATCGAAGAGCACGCCGCGAGCTCCCGGCGCGCGCTCCAGTATGCGCGACAGCAGCATGCCGTGTCCGCCGCCAATGTCGACGATTGTGCCCGCATTGTTGAAGTCATAGGCGCCGAGCACCAGCTCGATCTCCATTCCGCTGAACGTCGACATGGCGTTGCCGAACAGCTGTTCACGCTCCGGATAGCGAGAAATGTGGGCAAACAGGCCTTCCCCGTGATGTCGACGAAATGCGCTTTCGCCCGTCTTGAGGCAATGCACGAATTGCGCGAACGGCGCGCTGCCCCAGTCGGAACCATTCATGCGCGCGAGCGCGTCGAACGATCCCGGCCGGCTCGGCAGCATGCACTTGCCCATCTCAGTCAAAGAGAAGGCTCTGCCGTTGTGCTCGACGAACAAGCCCAGCGCGCTCAGGCCGCGCAGCAAGCGATACGTCGGGTCCTCCAGAGTGCTTGCTCGTTTTGCGATCTCGGCAGCGTCCAATGGCCCGGCTTCGAGCAGCGCAAAAATGCCGAGCTCGGCGGCGGCCGCGATCGCGTGAGCCACCGGTACACCAAGCAACATGCCCATCAGTGCCTGCGCGGGTGAAGTTTCGTGCCCAGCGTCTTTCGCCATCGCGTCCTCCCTATCGTTCGTGGCCACTCGGAAATCGAGCGCTTCCCCGAGCGAACGTGTTCGCTCTCGACGCGATGCTAGCGGTCGCGCGCGGCGTTGTCATCGTCCAGCAGGGGCTGGATCTTAGTAAGAAGTTGCTCCGGCCGCGCCTGCTGCACCCGCCGCGCCGTCGTCCGCATCAGCGCCGGCTGGGCCAGGCACGTTCGCGGCGGCTTCTGGTGGCGCGTTTTCCAGCCATTTCCAAGTCGCGCAGGACGAACCCGCGAGCAGCGAGCGCAGGTTTTGCGAAAGTTCGACAGCCGCTTCATCCAGCGTGACGTGGTCGTGTGTGTCGATGCGCGCGACCAATTTCTGTAACGATACGGAAAACAAGGAAGCTGTGAGCGAATAGCCTGAACCGGCAAGCAGATGCGCGTTCTGCGTCGGTTCCTGCGTGCGCGTCGCGCTGCGCGCGTGGCCGCTGCGCTGAGGGCGTCCCGGCAAGTCGGTTGGATCCTTGCGCTTGCGCGGAGCACGCACACGCGGATCGCGCGAATCCAAGATCAGGAGCAAATCGGCTTGCGTGTAGGGAACCAGAATCGCCAAGGCTTCGTTGCTCAGCCCCTCTTCCTTGATGCGACGATCCAACGCGGCGTACGTGTCCGGATCGGCCTCACGCAACGAACGATTGTACGCGCTCGCGCAGTTCACGCTGCCGAACGGTTGCACTACTCGCGGCGCGATCGATTGCCACGTGGCGTCATCCAGGCGACCATGCCGGAACAAGCCAACCACGCTCACCCGGTGAGCTCCGATCTTGAACTCAGGGCGCGTTTGCACCAGCGACGAGCGTTCGCTCGCACAGCTCACCAGTGAAGCCAACCAAACCGAGGCAACGAGGAGGTAGGAACGAAGCGCCATGAAAACGCGGCCTTCTTAGAGCCAGCCCGCGTCGCCGGCAAGCTCGAGCTCTGGCGCGCCGTCCTTCACGCCGGAACCTCTGCCTCGAGCGCCGCAATCTCAGCAGCATCGAAGCGCAGCTCGAGTGCCTCGAGCAATGCCTCGAACTCCCTCGCTTCGCGGCAGCCAAGCACCGCGTAGACATCCGCCGGGAGGTGAAAAACATATGCCAGCGCCGCCTGCGCAACCGAAACGCCGTGGCGCGCAGCAACGCTGCGAAGCCGCGCCAGGCGAGCCCAGTTTTCGCGCGAGCCGTAAAACTCCAGGACTCGGCTTTCAAACGCGGACGGCTCAGCGGGGGGGCCCTGCTCGAAGCGCTCCGATAGAAAACCAGATGCGAGCGGTGACCATCCGAGCAACGGCAACTGCTTCGATTGATACCAGGCGAGCGCATCAGGCTCGAGCCCGACGCTGACGCAGCCAGGCCACGTATGCAGCGGGCGCGCCAAACTCAGCCCGGGGCTGCTCGCTGCAAACGGTACCAAACCATGTGCAGTCGCGTAGTCATGTGCATCTTGCAGGCGCTCATGTGTCCAATTCGATCCCCCGAACGCGGCAATCCGCCCGCGGCGGCGCTGTTCATTCAAGGCGCACACGATTTCGTCCACCGGCAAGCTGGGATCGTCCCGGTGCAACAAGTAGAGATCGATGCAGTCGACGCCCAAATTTTCGAGGGCTCGCTGCACGTCGCTGTCGAGGTCGGCCGGCGTCACGCGCGCGACATCACCACGCGGGTGGCAGCCTTTATCGATGATGACGACTGACGAGCGCAGCTGACGCTCGCGCAGCCACTTCCCCAAAAGCTGCTGAGAATGCCCGGCGCCGTAGACCAGCGCCGTGTCGAACGCATTGCAACCCTGCGCGTACACTGCGTCCAACAGCGCGCGCGCCTGATCGTCGCTGAGCCACCCGAACAGCAGGGTGCCTTGAATCAGCCGCGAAACCTCGCGCTCGACGCCTGGAATGCGACCGTAGCGCATGCTCATGCGGCCCGCGCCGACTTCAAATCTCCTTGCCCTGCTTCAACAGCGCATTTCGGTACTGAGCCGCGACGATGCTGGTCGTGAAGCGCTGCGGCAACATGCGCACGAAGATGCTGCCCCAACGATTCGCGAAGCCGGGGATGTGCATGTACTTGCGGAGACGAAAAGCTTCCAACCCCTCCAGGGCGGCCTGCTCAACGGGCATCAGCCACTTGCGCAAGGGGTTGAAGTTCTCGCCCGCGGTCATCTCTGTCACGACGCCGCTCGGCGCGTAGGTGGTAACCGAAACGTTACGCCCTCGGAGCTCGTGCCAGAGCCCAGCGCCGAAGTGAACCAAGAACGCCTTGGTTGCCGAGTACGCCGTTTGATACGGCACCGGATGGATCCCCGCCATGCTGGAGACCACCATCATGCCGCCGCCGTGCTTTTCCAGCTGCGGAATCAGCGCGGTGGACATGCGCACCACCGCGGTCACGTTGGTGTCCAACATCTGTCGAAAAGCCTCCCAATCGAGGCTTCGGTGCGAACCAAAATGAGTGACGCCAGCGTTCAGGATCGCGGCGTAGAGCTCCTTTTCACTGGCCTCGCGGATCACGCGGTCCACATCTTCGAGCTTGGAGAGATCCGCGCAGCACGTGGCCACCTGCACCCCAGCGCTCTTTTCGAGCTCGCTGCGAAGCGACTCCAGGCGCTCGCGCCGCCGCGCCACAATGAAAAGATTGGCGCCGTAGCGTTGCGCCAACATCTTCGCCATCTCGTGACCTAAGCCTGACGAAGCGCCCGTCAAGAGCACCCAGCGACCGCGAAACTCCAGGGGTTGCATGCTGGGCGGGACGCTGCGCCAGCTCGCAGACTCTGTCAACGCCGTTCGCAGCCGCGTGGGCTCCCGTTGCCGCGAGCGCGCTTTCACGCGCCCGCAGCAGGGCCAGAGTCGTTCACGTGCGACGGCGCCTACGCAGTGCGCTCACGCCCACGATCGCTGCGAGCAGCCACGCGCCGTTGCTCGCGGACCCCAACGGACGGTACGAGCACAGACCACCGCCGAGGATTACGACGTGCTCGTCGCGCCCGCCGGCACCAGCGGTGTTGCCGGTATTCCCGCTGCCAGAGCTACCGCCGTTTGGAGCTGCACCACCGTTGGCAGTAGTACCACCGGTCGCGACGCTGCCGCCCGTGCCAGTTCCGCCGGTTGCAGGAGCGCCAGCTTCACCCCCAACGCCGCCGGCACCACCTTCGGGACTGAGCGTCGCATCGTCGGCTGGATCGAGCGGATCGAGCTCATTGGCCTGACGCGCACCGTCTCGATTGGTGTCTTCCCTCCCGTCGCTGACACCACCGCGATCGGTGTCGGCCTCCAGCACGCCGGTCACGGTGGCGCCCTGATCGGCGTCCGTCGTGCATTGGTTCTTGGTTACGTCGGTCGCGGCGTTCCTGCAGTCGCGCCCGGCTTCGGTGCCGTCGAAGAGACCGTCGTCGTCGCTATCACTGTCGAGCACGTCGATCAGGCCGTCACCATCATTATCGTCGGAGGGGTTGAGTTCCTCTCCGTCGAGCAAACCGTCGTCGTCGGTGTCGGCGTCCCGCGGATCCGAGCCGAGTGTGCCCTCGGTACCATCGCTCAACCCGTCGCCGTCCGTGTCGACGACGGTCGTATCGTCACTGCCGTGCCCACTGGTGGGATCGGTCTCGCCGGGATCCAGCTTGCCATCGAGGTTCACGTCTTCGCTGCCGTCTTTCACGCCACCGCTGTCGGTGTCGGGATTGACGGGCGAAGTGCGCGTCGTCGGATCGGCGTCGGCGCGGCAATGGCTCACCGTCTTCGAGGTCGCCGGCGAGTTGCAGTCGCGACCTGCTTCAGTGCCGTCGAACAAGCCATCGTTGTCGCTGTCCACATCGAGCACATCGATGAGACGGTCGCCGTCGGTGTCAGCACCCGGATTGGGTTCGTCACCATCGAGCAAGCCGTCATCATCGCTGTCTGCGTCGCGTGGATCCGAGCCGAGCGAACCTTCCGTGTCGTCGCTCAGCCCATCGCCATCCGTGTCGACAACGCCCGTGTCGTCCGCAGCGTGGCCCACGGTGGGGTTCGTTTCGCCCGCGTCGATTGCGCCGTTGAGGTTCGAATCCTCCGAACCGTCGCGCACCGAACCACCATCGGTATCCGGGTTTATCGGCGAAGTGACCGTAGCGCCGGCGTCGGCGTCGGCGATGCAGAGCCCGCGCAAAACCAGCGTGTCCGTGTTGGTGCAGCCTTGCCCGAGTTCGGTGCCATCGAACAAGCCGTCGTTGTCACTGTCTGGGTCGAGGGGGTTTATCAACCCGTCGCCATCGCTGTCGATGCTGGGGTTGGGTTCCGCTCCATCGATGAGGCCATCGTCATCGGAGTCGGCATCCATCGGATTCGTGCCGATGCCGCGCTCTTCGTCGTCGCTGAGTCCGTCGCTATCGGTATCGAGGGGCGGCGTCGCGTCATCGGTTGGGTCGTTGGGATCGAGCTCGCCGGCATCGATCTTGCCGTTGTGGTTTGCGTCCTCGCTGCCGTCAGGCACGCCACCTTGATCGGTATCCGCATCGATTGGGTTGGTTTTCGTCGCGGGATCGGCGTCCGGCACGAAGTGACCACGCGTCGTATCGGTGCCTGCGGGTGCCGTACCCACGCCGGCTTCGGTGCCGTCGAGGATGCCGTCATTGTCGCTGTCCGGATCGCGTGCGTTGATCAGGCCGTCGCCATCGGTGTCTTTGCCGGCGTCGGGTTCGGCGCCGTCGAGCACGCCGTCGTCATCGGTGTCGGCGTCAGCGGGATCGGTGCCGGTCGTGCCTTCGTCGGTGTCGCTGAGACCATCGCCGTCGGTATCCACGATCATCGCGGTTACCACCCAGTCGAAGGTGGCAGGCGTCGCGTCGGCATTGCCGGCTGCATCCACGGCGCGCACTTCGATGTGATGCGCACCCAAGGCGAGTGGCATCGTCGCGAAGGTTGCGGCGCAGGGCGCAAATGCACCGGCGTCCACGCGACATTCGAAACTAGCTGCGGTGTCGGTACTTCCGAAGGTGAAGTCGCCAGTAGTGTCAGAAGTGGATGCGCCCGGGCTCGTGAGAATGGCCGTATCCGGCGCCGTCGTATCGACCGTCCAGGTGTGCGTCGCCGGCGTGGGATCGACGTTGCCGAGCGCATCTTTGGCGCGCACCTCGAGGGTGTGTGGACCATCCGCGAGCGAAGCTGTCGCGAACGTCGCCGTGCACGCCGCAAATGCTCCCGAGTCCACGCGGCACTCGAACGTCGCCGTGTTGTCGGTGCTGGTGAAGGTGAAGTCGCCGGTGGGATCCGAGCTCAGCGCCGCTGGCTTGGTATCGATGCTCGTATCCGGCGCGCTGCTGTCGACCACCCAAGTGAAGGTGGCAGGCGTCGCATCGATATTGCCCAGCGCATCCCTAGCGCGCACCTCGAGGGTATGCGAACCGTCCGGCAACGCCGCTGTCGCGAACGTCGCAGGACATGCAGCGAACGCCCCCGTATCCACGCGGCACTCGAAGGTAGCGCCGGTATCAGTGCTGCCGAACGTGAAGTCCCCAGTCGTGTCGCTCGTGGTCGCCCCCGGATTGGTCAAAATGCTCGTGTCCGGCGCCGTCGTATCAACGACCCACGTGAAGGTTGCCGGCGTCGCGTCGAGGTTGCCCACCGAATCCCGAGCGCGCACCTCGAGGGTATGCGAGCCGTCCGGCAACGCCGCCGTCGCGAACGTCGCAGGGCATGCGGCGAACGCAGCCGTATCCACGCGGCACTCGAAGGTTGCGCCGGTGTCATTGCTGCCGAACGTAAAGTCACCGGTCGGATCACTCGTGGTCGCGCCCGGGTTCGTCAAAATGCTGGTGTCTGGCGCCGTGGTATCAACCACCCACGTGAAGGTTGCCGGTGTGGGATCGACGTTGCCCGCGGCATCGATCGCACGCACTTCGATGGTGTGCGAGCCGCCCGTCTGCGGAGTCGTTGCGAACGTAGCCGGGCAGGTTGCGAACGCGGCCGCATCCACGCGGCACTGAAACGTAACACCCGTTTCGTTGCTGCCAAACGTGAAGTCAGCGGTAGTATCGGCCGTCGTTGCGCCTGGGTTCGTGAGAATGGTCGTGTCCGGTGCAACCGTGTCGACCACCCAGGTGAACGTCGCGGGCGTGGCATCCAGGTTGCCGACAGCATCTCTGGCGCGCACCTCGAATGTGTGCGACCCGTTCACGAGCACGGGCGTAGTGAACGGGCTCGAGCAAGCGGCATACGCGCCCGCGTCGACACGGCATTCGAACGTCGCGCCCGGATCGTTCGATGTAAACGTGAAGTCGCCAGTCGTATCGCTGGTCGGATTCGCTGGCGACGTTTGAATGGTCGTATCGGGCGCGGTCGTGTCCGCGCAATATGGCACGACGCTGGTTGCGCCGAGCTGCACCTGCCCCGCGCCGCCGCGCGTTGCTCCGTTGCTCGGAAACTCCGTCACCGCCGGGGACGTGGTAGTTCCACCAAGCCCGCCGGTCGCGCTCGCCGTTACTGTCCCCGAAATCGAGATGAAGCCGCCGCCGCCACCGCCGCCGGGCCCCTCGCCTTCGTTGCCGTTGTTCACGATCTGCAAACCGCCGACGCCACCGTTAGCCTGCACCGAGATTCCACTGACAGTGGTGGCACGCACGATCACAGTGCCGCCCGCGCCAGCGCCACCCGGCGCGTCACCGTTGGCCGCACCGCCCGCCGTGGAGTTGGAGTTCACGCCATTCTGGCCGTTGGCGAGAATGCGTCCGGCGCCGCTCACTGTGGGCGCGAGCATGATCACGATGCCGCCGCCTTGGCCGCCAGCACCCGCGTGCCCATCATTGCCGTCGCCAGCACCGCCACCACCACCCATGAAAATGCGTGTGGCGGGATCGTTGTCTACAGGGCGCCCGCCGAGACCTCCACGTTCGCGGCGGTTGTTACCGCCCCACGTGGCCGAGTTGGGTCCCGTCGTGAGCGCGTTGAGGTTGTTTGCCAGGTACGTGTAACCACCGCGCCCGCCTCCTTCGGACGCCGTCACGCTGAAGTTCGGATCCAATAGCCACGCGGTTGCGCCGCCGGTCACGGTCAAATCGAACACACCTTGACCAGTCCACGCACCACCGCTGCGCGCGTTGGCGCCACCGCCGCCGCCGGAGTTGTGCGCGTTGCCGCCGCCGCCGCCGTTCGCTGCCGGTCCGCGACCGAACTGCGTCGTCAAAAGCCCTGCAATGCCTTCGCCTTTGCGCCCACCGTCAGCACTTGCGCTCGAAGCGTAAATGGCTGTGTCGGTGCCCGCGGCAGCGGACGAATTGTCCGTCGTCCCTCCGCGAAAGCCCAGCGCCGTCGCAACCACGTCGCCGTTCAGGTCGATGCTAGTCCTCGCGTGCACGGCGACGACGCCGCCAACGGTCCCGTTCCAAGCGGGCGCGGTGATCGAAGCGCCCGCGGCGATCGTCAACGTGTCGTACTGGGGCACGCGAATGACCTGCGTCTGCCCGCCCGTCGTGTAGACGTTGCGTAGCGCGCAAGCCAACGTGAGTACGTTGTTGACCGTATCGACTCCGACCACCTCGGCGAATTCGTAAAGGCCCGCGCTACCGAGCGCCGTGACGGTGCCCCAAGTTTGGTCGAGAGCGGTGGTGTTGATCGTGGCGCCCTGCATCTGCATGATGAGCACCAGATCGCCCACGGCGATTGCGTCGGCGCCGTTCGCCAGGGCGGCCAGGCTGCTCACCTGAATGCTGGTTGCGTTGAGCGCAACGTTCGCGGCCAGCGTCGTGTACTGGTTCACGATCGCTCCCGCCGCGTTGATGGTCGCCGAACCGTCGATACCGGCAACGGCTTGGCGCGCGCTGCCAACCCGCTCCCCCGCGCGACCACCGTCGCCAGAAGGCGCGCGATCGGTCGAGCCGCAGCCGGCGGCTAGCGCGCCCAAGCTCGCGAGCGCGCACAGGAGCCCGACGCAACGAAGTCCGCCAGCAATCTTTTGCATTCGTTGTTGCATGTTGGCCTCCATCATTCCGCCGGCTCCGGTCGTTTTTCGATATCAATAATCTTGAATTGCACGCGCCGATTCTTCTGCCGCCCCTCTGCCGTACTGTTGTCGTCGATGGGCTGATCCATGCCGTAGCCCTTGGCATCCAGGCGTGAAGCGTCGATCTGCCCGCGTTCCGTCAGCCAGCGCACCACGCTCTTCGCGCGGCGGTCGCTCAGCTTCTTGTTGTAGGCTGCCGCGCCGCGATTGTCGGTGTGCCCCTGAACTTCGACCTTCTTGATTTCAGGGTGCTCGCGCAAGACATCGGCAACCTGCGTCAGGAGCTCATCGCTCTGCGGCAAGATCACATCGCTCGCGGTCTTGAACTCCACCTGCTGCAGGATGGTGATTTCGGTCTTGGTGACGCGCACCAACGTCGGACAACCGTTCTTCTTGGGATCAGGATCTGGCTTACCCTTCTCGTCGGGGCAGGCGTCCTTATCGTCACGAACGGTGTCTTTGTCGCGATCCCCGGGGCAGCCATTCTGCGTGGGGGCCTCACTGACGATGCCGCGGATATCCGGGCATGCATCGTCCTTATCGACGATGCCATCGCCGTCACGATCCGGTTGGCAGCCGTTCTTCTTCGGGTCCTCGTTTTCTTCACCGGCCACGTCCGGGCAAGCGTCTTCGTCATCGATGATGCCGTCGCCATCGCGATCGGGCGGGCAACCGTTTTGCTTGGGATCGTCGCTGGCTTTACCTGCCACCTCGGGGCAGGCATCGTCGCGATCGAAGACGCCGTCCTCATCGGAATCAGGACAACCGTTGCGGGCCGGATCGTCGGAGCGAATGCCCGCCGTGTCGGGGCAGGCATCGATGTCGTCCCAAATCTTGTCGTGGTCGCGATCGAGCCGCGGCTTCTTCGTCTCTGGTTCGGGCGCGAGCGCCACGCTACCGACCAGACGCGTTGCGGGCGTCCCCAGGCCGCGCGTGAGCCCTGGTCCCGCAGCCGCGCCGATCACCACCGGGCCCAGGCGCAGTTTGGCGCCGAGCAGCGCCTCTGCGTTGGTAGTGTCGCGCTCGAAAGCACTTTTGAACGTGCTGCTTCCGTAAATTTCGGGACCGATCTGCAACTTGCGATCGGCGAGTAGCAGGCCGAGTGCGCCACCGAAGGCAAACTCGTTGCCTACCTCGGTGGCCAAAAACTGACGTTTCTCACGCAGGCTCACGCCAGCGTGCAGCGCGTAGGCGACGCCTCCGGATTCGCCGCTGAAGGTGAGCGCCGGTAAGCCGCGCACCGAACCATCACCGGTGAAGCGCTCCCGATCACCAGTGGGGAGCCACAGTGAACCGCCGATGTCGAGTTGGGCAGCGCTGCGCGGCGCACCGAGCACGCGCAGACGCGCGGCGAGCCGCATGTCACCGAGCGAAGCTCCACTCGGTGAAGAAACGTCGATGCCATTCGCGCTTGGTGAGCTGCCCCAACTAGCGAGCGAGAACGGCAAGTTCACCGACAGGTTCAAGCGATCGAACAAGCCGATGCCGAAACCAAGATGCAAAAACACCTGATCGCGCACGACGCTGCCAACGCGATCATCGCCGTCGTTGCGATATAGGACGAGCGGGCGCCACGCCCATTCGCCGAGCAGCACGCCGCGCATTACTCCGTGCCCGCCGCTATCGCCGCCGGGCACTCCGAAAAAGCGATCGCCAGCAGGCGCTGGATCGAAACGATCGAGCGAAAACCGCTCGAGGCTTTGCGCATTGGCGCGGGATGCACACAGGGCAAGTGACGAAAGCACGAGCCCGCTCGCGAGGGCCTTCCCCAGGCCCGAGCTCCGATTCCAAAGCATGTTGCGAGCAGTCTAGAGTAGTTTCGATTGCCAATGACAAGTGCAATCGCGCACATTAACGCGAGTGTGTGTGTCGGCTTCCGACATCCACTGACCCAAAGTTCACGCACCACGCGCGCGCACGTCACGCACATCGATAAGTGCGAGGCGCCCTTGCCCGTGTCGATTCGCTATCCGCTCGTCACACGCACTTGGTTGTGTTGATGTAAACGCGAGAGCACGCGACCAAACGGCGATTTGTCGGCCAAATGCGCATCGCTTGACAGCGCAATGCGATCGCACCACATTTGCGACCGTTCGGTCTCTTTTTTTTGGTAGCCCAGCATGAGCAAAGGCGAACGCACTCGCGAGCAGGTCATCGAACGCGCCGCTGCCCTGTTCAACCAGCTCGGCTATCACGGCGCCTCGCTCTCCGACATCATGAGCGCGACCGGCCTCAAGAAGGGCGGCATCTACCGTCACTTCCCCAATAAGCAGCAGCTCGAGTTAGAAGCGTTCGACTTTTCCGTCCAAAAAATGCGCGAGCGCTTCGGTATGGCGCTCGCTGGTAAGAGCGGCGCGCGCGAGCGGCTGCGAGCCATCGTGGACGTATACGCAACCTTGCCGTTAACGCCGCCAGTGCCCGGTGGTTGCCCGGTGTTGAACGCGGCCGTGGAAGCAGACGACGCGTATCCGGCCCTGCGTGAACGCGCCCAACACGTAATGAACGAGCTCAAACGCTTCTTGAAGGACGTGATGCGAAACGGAATCAAGAACGGCGAGCTCCGCGAAGGGCTGGATCTGGAGCGCACGGCCAGCACACTCATCGCACTGCTGGAAGGCTCCGTGATGCTGTCGAAGCTGTACGGCAGTCAGCAACCCATGCGGCACACGGCCGCTCACATAGAAGCCTGGCTCGACGATCTCGCACCAAGCCGGCGTACGTAGAGCCGCCGCGTGAACCGCAGCTTTCGTCTTTGGTTCGTAAAAAAAGAGACCGAACGGTCTCAAAAAGGAGCAAGAGAACACATGCAGAGGCAATTCGGAGCGATCGTGATTGGCGGCGGACCCGCCGGGTATTCTGCGGCTATCCGGCTCGCGCAGCGGGGAATACGTACCGCCTGCATCGAACGCGAGAGCGTCGGCGGAGTGTGCCTGAACTGGGGCTGCATTCCGTCCAAAGCGTTGATCACGACGGCGCAGCGCTACGACTGGGCGCGCCACGGCGAGGATTTCGGTGTGCGCGTCAATGGCGTCCAGCTCGACCTACCGCGCGCTCAGCAACGCAACCGCTCCATCGTGCGCCATCACACCGAAGGCGTGGCCAACCTGATTCGCAGCAACGGTGGCGAGCTGTTGCGAGGCGAAGCTCGCCTGGTGTCCCCGCGCGTCGTTCGTGTCGTCGATGGCGCCGGTAAGGTAACGCTGCTCGAGGCGACTTCAGGCATCGTACTCGCGACGGGCGCGCGTCCTCGGGTGATTCGGGGCTTCGAAGTCGACGGGCGACGCGTCCTCAGCGCGCGCGAAGCCGTTTTCTTGGAGCAGCTGCCCGAGCACTTGATCGTGTTGGGTGGTGGTGTCATCGGGCTGGAGCTAGGCACAGCTTACTTGCGCCTGGGCGCCCGGTTGACGATCGTGGAAGCCAGCGACGCGCTGCTGCCCTCGGTAGATGCGGATCTCGTACGCGTCGTCGAAAAGAAGCTGATTGCGGCCGGTGCTCGCGTGCTCGTCGGGGCACGCGCCGAACTGCTGAACCGCGGCCCAGATGGCGTTCGGCTGCGTATTAGCCAAGGCGAGCGCTCGGAAGAGCTGACTGGCTCGCAGCTTTTAGTCGCGACCGGCTTCGTGCCAAATTCCGAGCAGCTCGGCCTCGAAGGCGTGCCCCCGCGACTCGATGCACGCGGCCACGTTCAGATCGATGAACGTTGTGAAACGAGTGTACCGGGGATCTTCGCCATTGGTGACTTGGCTGGCATGCCCTACCTCGCTCACAAGGCTTACAAGGAAGCCGAAGTCGTGGCCGACGTGATCGCAGGCGAACGCGCGGTGCGCGACTTCAAAGCGCTACCATCCGCGATTTTCAGCGACCCAGAGATCGCAAGCGTGGGCCTCAGCGAAAGCGAAGCCCGCGCGCGCCAGCTCGACGTCAGCGTGGGACGTTTTCCGTTCTCGGCACTAGGTCGAGCCATGGCACTCGGCGAGAGTGATGGTTTCGTCAAGCTCATCGCAGAGCGCGGACGGCTGGTTGGCGCCGCGGTCGTGGGCGCAGAAGCCAGTGAGCTCATCGCGGAGCTCACGCTCGCGATCGAGGTCGGCGCCACGCTCGAAGACTTGAGCCTCACCATTCATACCCACCCAACTCTCAGCGAAGCAGTACGCGAAGCCGCAGACCAAGGCCTCGGGCGCGCCGTTCACATCCTGAATCGCAAGCAGAAGACGGCCGCTTGAGCCCGCGTAGGCCGGCTAATCACCGGCTACTTCGAACGGTCGATCGCCGTTTAAATCCACGCTGCGCGGCGCGCCGGCGGCCACTACGAGCTCGATCGTCTGCGTTACCTTGGACGTCAACGTGGCGCGCACCAAACGATGCTCGCGCCACTCGAAATCGACCTCGATGGCCCCACGCGCTCGAGCGCCGCGCACTCTGCCTTCGGGCCACAGTTTGGGAAGTGCCGGCAGCAGATGCAGAGAGCCGCGCCGGCTTTGCAGCAACATCTCCAAGATGCCGGCGGCGCCGCCAAAGTTGCCGTCGATCTGAAATGGCGGATGCGCATCGAACAAGTTCGAATAGGTGCGCTCGGGGCTAAGCAGCAGCGTCAAGAGCTCGTGCGCGCGCTCAGCATCGTGCAGGCGCGCCCAGAAATTTACTTTCCAAGCCAAACTCCAGCCGGTTGCAGCGTCGCCGCGCAACTCCAAGCTGCGTCGAGCGGCGCGCGCGAGCTCCGGTGTCGTGCGCGGTGAAATCTGCTGCGACGGATGAAGCCCGAACAAATGCGAAACGTGGCGATGATGAAGTTCCGGCGCACGCAAATCCCAATCTTCGAGCCACTCCAGGAGCTGCCCCTTCGCGCCGATACGGTATGGAGGCAGCTCTTGCTGTGCACTTGCCAGCTCGCTGCGAAACGCCGCGTCCACGTCGAGCACTTCGGCCAGCTCGCGCGTCGCCTCAAATAGGTCGCGCAAAATCGCCGAGTCCATGGTCGGACCGGCACACACGGAGCTGCCGAAGGGATGCTGGTTTTCAGGGGAAATACTGGGACAAGTCACGCGCTGCCCGGTTTCGGGGTGCACGACCAAAGTATCCAGAAAGAACTCCGAAGCGCCCTTCAAGATCGGGTAGGCACGCTCGGCGTCCGAGCGCTGCAGCGAATACTGGTAGTGCTCATGCAGCAGTAGGCACAACCAGGCGCCGCCGGTCGGCCAAAGTCCCCACTCGGCGCCATCGACTGGTGCCGTCGCGCGCCACAGATCGATATTGTGGTGCGCCACCCAGCCGCGCGCGCCATAGTGATTACGCGCCGTAACCCGCCCACTCTCTGAAAGATCGCTGAGCAGCGCAAACAATGGCTCGGCGCATTCAGGCAGAGCGGCCGTTTGCACCGGGAAGTAGTTCATCTGCGTGTTGATGTTGATGGTGCACTTGCAGCCCCACGGTGGCTCGAGTTTGTCGTTCCACAAACCTTGTAGGTTCGCCGGTTGCCCACCGGGCCGCGAACAAGCGAGCAACAAGTAACGGGCGTATTGCACGTAGAGAGCGGCGAGAGCTTCGTCGCCACCAGTCTCGAACGCGGCCACGCGTGCGTCGGTGGGTTCGTTCGCACGAACACTGGCTCGACCGAAGTCGATGTGAAAGCGACGGAAATGCGCGCGGTGCTCGGCGAGGTGGCGCTCTCGCAGCGTTTCGAAGTCCCGGCTGTCGGCCGCTTGCAGCCGGGCGTCCACGAGAGCGCTCGGGTCGCCGTCCACATCGCGATAACCAACGTAGCTGGTTGCCGCCGCAGCAACCAACGTGAAATTCGTCGCCGCCCGAATGCTCAACGATTCTTCGCCCGGTAAGGCGCGCCCGCCATCGACGCGCAGGTGCGCAGCGAAGGCAAAGCGTAATGCCCCGTCGATCCCGAGCGCCGGCCGATTGCGGCCGCGCATCCCGAGCGTCGAGCGCGTGTACCAACTGCCAGGTCGCTTCTGCCAATCGGCGAGCCCACGCTGCTCCGAGGCGAGCCTGAGCCGCGCCGTCAAAGCCTGCGGCTGACTGCTGGTGAAACGCGCTACCAGGACTTCGTCAGGCGCGCTCACGAAGAGCTCACGTCGATACTCCACCCCGCCGACGCGATAAGTGGTGGTCTGAATCGCGCTGTCCAGGTCGAGCTCGCGTCGATACTGCGAAAAGCCTTCGTGTCCGGCGAAATCAACGAACAAGTCGCCGAGCGGCTGATATGGAGGCTGAAACTTGGGTACGCCCATCAACGCTTGCTCCGCAAGCTCCGACGCCGCGCGATACTCGCCAGCAAAGATCAGGCGGCGCACTTCCGGGAGCGCGGCGAGCGCTTGCGGATTGCTGGGATCGTACGGCCCAGCCGCCCACAAGCTGCCCTCGTTCAGAAGCAGGCGTTCGCTCGGCACTCCACCGAGAACCAGCACGCCGAGCTTTCCGTTGCCGAGCGGTAGGCCCTCAGTGAGCGCTTCCACCGCGGGAAAATCGTAAAAGAGCTTGAGCCGCTGGTTGCTCGAAGGCGTAAGCATGGACTTTGCGCCCGCTTTATACGCCTTTTTCGCTGCCAAAGGCGGCACGCCTCGGGTTTGTCGCTAGCCGCCGAAGCCCGCGGGCACCGGCTCGCCGAGAAAACGCTGCTCCACGGCCGCGTAGTCCGCTTCCACGTCGAGCTTGGCGAGCACCGAATAGAATCCGAACTGTAGCCGGTTCATGAAGGCCATTCCCGGCGGCGGCATCACGAAGCTCCGATCTTTCGCGAAGAGCTGCGCCTTGAGTTCGCCGATGCCTTGGACCAGGGCAGCCACGAACTCCGTGCTCATGTGAAAGGGCGACGCGAACAGCGGAGCAAAACAGCGCTGTGTGTAAGCCACCACTTTTTCTTCGTAACTTCCGCCGCGGCTTTCCAGCAAGGCGACGACAGCCTTGCGAAACGCGAGCTCGTCCCGCGCGATCGCAGCTGAATGCAGCGCGCGCGCTTTACGTCGTCGCTCAGCGTCGAGCAGTTGCACACACCCAAAATCCAAGAACGTGATGCGCCCTGAATCGTGAAACAGAAAATTCCCCGGATGGGGATCGGCGTTGAAGCGTCCACCCACCAAGGTTCCCTTGAACACGAAGCGCCACAGCGTCTCGGCGAAGTGACGGCGCTCTTCCACGCTCACCAGCGCCGCTTGCTCGAGTGAACCACCGCTCACGTACTCCGAGCACAACACGCGCCGCGTCGAGCGCTCCGCCACGACCTCGGGAATGTGAATGTGAGCGTCGCCCGCGTGCAACGCCGCAAAAGCACGTTGCTGCTCGGCCTCGTGTCGATAATCGAGCTCCTCGCGAAAACGCGCCCGAATGTCGTCGAACACGTGGCTCGTACGCACCCCGCGCGGCACCACACGACCGAGCAAGGCCTCGATCATGCCGGTGTTCTGGAGGTCGCTTTCGACCGCTCGGTCGATGCCCGGGTGCTGCACTTTGACCGCAACTTGGCGCCCGTCGAACAAGCGTGCGCGATGCACCTGGCCGATCGACGCGCTGGCAAACGCCTCGCTTTCCCACTCCGCGAAGAGCCGGTCAATCGGAGCGCCGAGCTCCACCTCGACCAGATCGCGAATGGCTTCGGGCGATGAGCTCGGCGAGGCCGCGCGGAGCGAGGACAACGCTGCCTCGTAAGCCGCACGTTGGCCCGGCGGCACGACGCCATCCACGTAGCTGGCCATTTGCCCGACTTTCGCAGCCAAGCCACGCAGCTGCCCGAGCACCTCCGCAGCTTGCTCCGCCGCAGCGCGCCCATCGCGCGAGGTCAGTAGGCTGACCGATGTTTTGGCTCCAAGAGCTGCCAAGCGAGCAAAGCGGCCGAGGCGTCCAGTCGGCAGCTCGCGGCGCTCACTCATGTCTTGCACTTCATGGCGCCGTTCCTTGCGCATGCAAGTCTCTTTTGCGCAAAAACTTGCGCAAATTCGCGTATAGAAGGCCAGCCGTTCGCGCTAAAAGGCTCCCTCTCCGCGTGCGCATTGAACTTGCAGACACGGCGCCGCTATGGAACCAGTGGAGCTGGGGAGATGACATTAGCTCGGCTTGCTTTCGCAAATGCACGGCGCAGCCCCTTGCGCGCCGCGCTCACCGTTCTTGCAGTTGCCGTCAGCCTGATTGCCTTCGTGCTGTTGCGTACGGTAACCGCGAATTACACAGAAAAAGTCCGGCAGACGCCCAACAATCGCGTGGTCAGTCGCCACAAGGTCGGTTGGGAGCGCGCCATGCCGGTGCACTACGTCGAAGAGATTCGAAAGCTACCCGGCATCAAACACGCGATGGGAGGTCGCTGGGCAGGGCTCAAGCACCCGGTGAACACCAAGGTGTGGATCGACGCCACGGCCATACAAGCCAAGCCGTTCGTCGACATGCACTATGAAATCGTGGCGCCCCCGGAACAGAAGCAGGCCTTCATTGAGAACCGCCGGGGCCTATTGGTCAGCGAAGAGCTCGCCAGCGTGTTCGGCTGGAAGCTGGGCGATATGGTGCCGCTCGAGGGCACTTTCTTCCCAGGCAAATGGCAGTTCCAAGTGTCGGCGATTTATCGCTCGACGCGCCATGGCTTCGCGCAACGCTCTGTGTGGCTGCACTGGGAGTACTTCAACGAGCTCCTGCCAGCCGAGGAGCGTGATCGCATCAACATCGTGTCCGCCCAAATCTTCGAGCCGCGCCAGGGCGCGCAGATTGCGAAGGGCATCGACATCCATTTCGACGACCGCGACGAGCAAACCTTCACGCAAGAAGATCAAGCGCTGAACGCGGCCTTCGTCGGCAACTTCGGCGCTATCCTGCAGGCGCTCGACGTGGTGAGTGTCTTGATTCTGGGGATCGTGCTGCTGATCGTCGGCAACACGATGGCCATGAGCGTGCGCGAACGCACCCGTGAGTACGGCGTGCTGCGCGCCATTGGCTTCTTGCCGAAGTCAGTGATGGGCTTCGTGTTGGCGGAAGCAGCCATCATCGGGTTCTGCGGTGGCGTCGTGGGCGTGCTGCTCGCGTATCCGTTGGTGGAGCATCCCATCAGCCGTTATTTCGAAGACAGTATGCACTTTGCGCCTTTGCAGGTGCCGACCCCCGCGGCTCTGTTCGCAGCGGTGATGGGTGGCTTGCTTGGTGCACTGGCTGCGGTGATTCCCGCTCACGAAGCCAGCCGGTTGGAAGTGGCGAGCGCGCTGCGGCGCGTGGGGTGAAGGAGGCGGCGGTGGCACTTCCCTTTCAATACAGTTTCAGGAATCTGTGGGTGCGTCGCGCCACGACGTTCGCAACCGTTACGGGCATCGCACTGGTCGTATTCGTGCTCGCGGCCACTCTCATGCTCGCGGCGGGTGTACGCGGCACGCTCAGCAGCGCAGGCCGGCCGGATCGCGCGATTGTCATGCAAGGCGACGCTTACTCAGAAGGCGACTCGCGTATGCGTCAGGCGGTGATCGGTATCGTCGGAGCGGCTCCGGGCGTGCTCCACGACAAGGAAGGCAAGCCGCTCGTGACGGGCGAAACGGTGGTGCATGTCTACCTGCAAAACGCGCGAGACACCTCCGACATCGCCAGCGTGCAGGTGCGCGGGGTGATGAGCAATGTCTTCCAAGTGCGCGATGACGTGCGCATCATCGAAGGCCGCTTGCCGAAGTCGGGTACGGACGAAGCCATCGTTGGCAAGGCCCTGCTCGGCAAGTATCAGGGTCTCACGTTGAATGGCGGCTTCGAGCTTCAGAAGAAGCGCAGCGTCAAGATCGTGGGCGTATTCTCCGCGGGCGGCTCTGCCTACGAATCCGAGGTGTGGGCCGATCTGGACGCGGTGCGCGCATCGTTCGGCTTCCAAGGGTACTTCTCGTCGATCACGGCGCGCCTGCAGTCGCCGCAGAGCTTCGATGCCTTCGCAATCCCGCTGCGGGCCGACAAGCGTCAAGGTCTCGGCGTGGAGCGCGAGCGGGCGTACTACGAAAAAGTGTCCGAAGGCCTCAGCCATCTCATCACCGGGCTCGGCAGCGTGGTGGCCTTCATCTTTTCGTTCGGCGCGCTGCTCGGCGCTGCGATCACGATGTACGGCGCGGTCAGCCAGCGCGTGCGCGAAATCGGCGTGTTGAAAGCGCTGGGGTTCAGCCGCGCCGACGTGTTGCTCGCCGTCTTGTTGGAGTCCACTCTGATCGCGCTGGTGGGCGGCGGGCTCGGCGCGCTGCTGGCGCTGCTCACGCCGCTCGTCGATTTTTCAGCGATTAACTACGCCACCGGGCAGCAGCTGGTGTTCCGCTTCGTACCCAACGTGAGCATTCTGTGTTGGGCACTGGGGAGCGGTGCGCTGGTTGGCGTGCTGGGCGGCTTTTTTCCCGCGCTGCGGGCTGCCAGCGTCAGCCCCACGCAGGTTCTGTGATAGTCCCCCGCTCGAGTTTCCACCCAAATCGAAGGTCGTTGCCATGTTGAGATTGGTCTGCGCGAATTTGAACTACTCGTCTTGGAGCATGCGCCCCTGGCTCGCGCTCAAGCACGCCAAGGCAGAATTCCAAATTCACGACGTGGGCTTGAAGACCAAGGCAGACTGGAAGGAGCGCATCCTTTCGTTCTCTGGCGCGGGCAAGGTACCGATCCTGGTCGATGGCTCGCTCAGCATTCACGAATCACTCGCCATCTGCGAATACGTCGCCGAGCTGTATCCGCACGCGAAGCTGTGGCCGGAAGACGCCAAGCTGCGCGCCCGCGGCCGCGCTATCTCCTGCGAAATGTTGAGCAGCTTCACCCAGCTGCGGTCCTACATGAACGCCAACTTGCGCGCTCGCACCACCAAAACCCCCGATGGGCCTGGCGTTCAAGCCGACATCGCACGTGTATTCGAGATTTGGACGGCTTCGCTCGAGTCCTCCGGCGGGCCATTCCTGTTAGGCGAGTTCAGCATTGCCGACTGCATGTATTTCCCCGTTGCGACGCGCTTTCGCACGTATGGCGTGCGCCTACCCGACGCAGCGCAGCGCTATTCGGCAAACCTATTCGAGCTTCCGATAGTGCGTGAGCTCGAACGAATCGCCTTGGGCACGCCAGCCATCGCAGAATACGACGCGGCAGCAAACGCTTGAGCGACGGTTTCGCTCCCACTTAGCGAAATCCGCCAGTCGCTTGCGTTCAGTCCCACCAAGCTGCGCTCGGTTAGCTTGTGCGGCGTTCATTCGTACAGATTCGACGCTCCTCAGTCTTGAGGGGTAACAGGCTTGGGCCTAATCTGATTGGGTGAAGCAAACTGCGCGCATCCTCCTGGCGGAAGACAACGACGAGCTGCGCGAAGCGGTGCGCCGCGTAGCGCGGGAGCACTCCTTCGAAATCGTGCAGACCTCCCACGGCGCGGAGGTGCTCACACTCGCGCTCGACGCAAAACCGGATCTGATCATCCTGGACGTCGCTTTTTCTGACTTGGATGGGCGCGACGTGTTGGCGCGCCTCAAAGCCGATGAGCGCACCCAAGCAATTCCCGTCTTGGTGTGGTCTGGTCGACACGAAGCCGAGTCGGATCGTCGCATCGCGCTCGAACTCGGCGCCGAAGACTATATGGAAAAGGTAGATGCTCAGACTTTGCTGCGAAAGGCTCAGCGCATCCTGTTGCGTTTCAACTGAGCCTTTGCGTTTCAACTGAGCCCTCTCGCGGCGACGGCCGGCGAAATTGCGTAGCTCGCCGGCCGCTCAGCTCGCAACGTGAAGCGTTTCACGAAGCAACCACCGCGCCCTGAAAGCGACCCGCGGGCGCTGCCTCCTCGCGCGATTTGAACGTGCGCGCTTCGGGACGGAGCGTCCACGAAGCCAGCACCAACGCGAGCAACACCAACGGCGCAACCAGCTTCCCTGCCGGATCACCTGCCGCCACATGCGAAAAAGCCGCGCCCGTCAGATCGAAGAACATGCCCGCATAAGCCCACTCTTTAAGGCGCGGAAAACGCGGCACCACGACGGCAACTGCGCCGAGCACCTTCCAAATCCCCAACAGGCTTGCGACATACGCCGGGTAGCCGAGCTGGGTCATACCTTCGACCACGGCCGGCGCACGCAGCAAATCGAAAATGCCTCCCGCCGCGAACGCAAAAGCCACCAGCCCGGTTGCTACGAAATAGCCAATTTTCCGTGTCTTCATTGAATCTTCTCCCTGAAACAGCCGAACGAGAGAGATTCTGGGTCGCCGCCGCATTAGAGACAATGCATCAACAATGGTCAGGATACGCTACATTTTGATCCCAATTACATCATGCAAGACCCGCTCGAAACTTCTGAGTTACTCGCGTTCACCAAGACGGTGGAGGCGCAATCGCTTTCACGCGCGGCTGCAGAGCTCGGGGTGCCGCGCGCAACGATCAGCCGGCGATTAGCTCGCCTCGAAGAGCGCTTGAGCGCGCGCCTGTTGCGCCGAACCACGCGCAGCTTGGTGCTGACTGACGCAGGTGACGCTCTCTACCGCCACGCTCGTATCGTGCTCGACGCGGTTGCACAAGCCGAAGGCAGCGTGCGGCGCGCCGACCACGCGGTGCGCGGCGACCTGCGCGTCTCTGCACCGCTGATGCTCAACGACGCTTTCCTTTCGATGATTTCAGGCTTCGCCAAGCGTTACCCCGAGGTGCGCCTGCACGTGCACTTGTCGAGCCAACACGTCGACTTGCAGCGAGGCGGCTACGACGCCGCAATCCGTGCAACTACCGAGCTTGAACCAGGGCTGGTCGCACGCACGTTGTTGCGTTCCGTCTTGGTCGCCGTGGCGTCGCCGGAGTATCTTGCCGCTCACGGTGTACCCAAGTCGGCGCGCGAGTTGAAAGACCACCGCTGCTTGCTCGGTTTCGTGCGTGGTGAGTTGCCGCAAACGCATTGGCCGCTGGTGGGCGGCGGTAAGATCCCGGTAACTGGCGCGTTCCTCTCCAACGAAATGGCGGTGCTCTGCGATGCGGCGCTGCGCGGCCTCGGTATCGCCCTGGTTCCCACGCTGCTCGCCAAATCCTATATCGAGGAAGGCTTGCTCGTCGAAGTGTTGTCGGGTGAAGTGGGAGCGGAGACTCGCGTCTTCATCGTATACCTGGAACGCGAGTTCATTCCGCCGCAGCTGCGAGCCTTCATCGATACCGTGGTTGAGTGGTCGAGTGGGGAAGCCGACCGCATGCTGCCACAGCGGCTCGGGCCATCACGCGAATCGCACACACCCAAGCAGCCTGCAAAAAAGACTAGTGTCCCTCCTGCGAAAGCTCGCTCGCGCGAGCGAACCAAGCCGAAATCTCGGCGCAGAACGCGTTGACGAAAATTTGACGGGGGCGACTCGAACGCAGACGCCCCGGCGTTCAGATCGACGTCCGAGACTTCGGGTGTACACTCGAAAGTCGGCGATGGCCTGTCGTCGTCGTAGGGCGGAACACACGCGCGAGACGCGAGGGCAAAGGCAGACTTGGCTACTCAAAGCACGACCGAGAGTCGACTCGCCGACTCGCCCAAGCTGGCAACGCTGATCGAAGTACTCGAGCACTCGCCGGCAGCGGCTTACTTGCTGCGCGCAGTGGACAACGACTTCGTTTTGGAAGCCGTCAACGCAACCGCGCGCGCCATCAGCCCGGCGCTAGAAACCATGCTGGGCCGACCGGTCTCACTCTTGTATCGCGATCAGCCAGAAATCATCGCGGACGCCTGGCGTTGCCTGCATGAAAAAAAGGTGGTGGTGCGCGAAATCCTGGTACGCCGGCACGATCGCGTCGAAGCAAATCAGAAGCAGCGCCTCACATTCGTGTTCGTAGAGCCCGATCGACTGGTGATCCACGCGCGTGAGCTCGAAGAGGTGGGCAACGCGCAAGCCGCGTTGAAAGAGAGCCAGGAGCGCTATCGAAGCCTGGTTGCCTCGGTGCCGGATGCTGTCTTGATTCGCGGAGCGGACGGGCGCGTTCTCGCGTGTAACGACGTGGCCGTCGAGCTCTGTGGTCGCACGTCGCAAGCTGACTTGATGGGTCAACTGCAAATTCTCGGTCCGGGCGTGTGGGTCGAAGACGAGCACGGTCAACGTGTGCCCGAAACAGAGCTGCCGAGCTTCACGGTGATTCGCAGCGGCGTATCCGTGAAAGGCAGGTTGTTCACCCAGGTGCGCGCTGATGGTACCCGCAAGTTCGTGCGAGTTTCGGTGGAACCGCTGCGCGCGAGCACTGGTGCGGTAGCTGGATCGGTGACGCTCTATACGGATGAAACCGTACGCATTACCGCCGAGCGAGCGGTACGCGAAACGGCTGATCGCTTGGAGTTCGCGCTGGATGCGGCGCGCATGGGCACATGGGAATGGCAACCAGGCACAGACAAGGGCCGCTGGTCGTCATCGCTGTTTCGTCACTTCGACATCGCGGGCTGCGCGCCTGGCTTCGCCGGTTTTCTCGAGCGCGTTCACGCCGATGACGTGGGCCCGCTCAGCGCGCTGGCATCCAAGCTGAGCCAGGGCGCGAAGGGTGAGACCTTCGAACACGAATTTCGCATCGTGGGCAACGACGGCGTGACGCGCTGGGCGCGCGTGCGCGGTCGCATCGAGCATGCCGAAGGTGACGTGCGCATGGTTGGCACCTTGATGGACGTCACCGAGCGGCGCCTGCTCGAGGAAGAGCTGCTGCGTGCGCACCGTCTGGAGAGCATCGGGCGCCTGGCGGGTGGCCTCGCTCACGATTTCAACAACCTGCTCGCGGCAATGTTGGGCTCGCTCGAGCTGCTTGCGGAAGTGTGTCCCCCAGCAGGTCGCGACGACTTGGCCACCGCCCGACACGCAGCGGAGCGCGCGCGCGATCTCACGGCGCAGCTGCTGGCTTTTGCACGCAAGCAACCCATCGTGCTCGGAAATGTGGATCTCGGTCAACTGGTCGAGAATATCGAACGCATGTTGCGGCGCCTGGTTGGGCCCACCATCGAGCTTGCCATTCAGACGGAGCGCGGCCTCACCGTGCGCGCCGACGCAGCCCAGCTCGAACAGGTTTTGGTCAACTTGGCCGTCAACGCGCGAGACGCCATGCCACACGGTGGCGTGCTGAATGTTCGCGTGCGTGCCGATCGACTCCGCCTCGATGTCGTGCGCGACGTCGTCGTGCTGGAAGTGGAGGATCAAGGCAGCGGCATGGATGCTGAAACCATTCGCCACGTATTCGATCCGTTCTTCACCACCAAAGACGCCGGCACCGGCCTCGGCCTCGCCAGCAGCTACGGCATCGTGCAGCAACATGGCGGAGACATTTTGGTCGAGAGCGAACCGGGGCACGGCGCGCGCTTCTGCGTCGTGTTGCCGCGCTCGATGCCGAGCACCAGCGTGCGCGTGGAACCAGCGGGTACAGCCAGTGGCGCGGGTTGCATTTTGGTCGTGGACGACGAGGACGCAGTCCGCAAAACGACGGGAAAGCTGTTGAAGAGCCTCGGTTACGACGTGGTGCTCGCCAGCAGCGGCGACGAGGCGGTGAACATCGCAGCGACTCACCCGTTGCCGATCGACCTACTGCTTTGTGACGTCGCCATGCCGGACCGCAGCGGTCCCGACGTCGCGCGGGAAGTAATGCGCCTCCGCCCGAAGATTCGAACTCTCCTGGTATCTGGGTACCCCGAGGGCGCCGAAAGCAGTCTAGAAAGCGCCGACTTTTTGCAGAAGCCGTACACGCGCGCTGCGCTCGGCAGAAAGCTGCGAGCAATGCTCGGAACCCCAGAAAACGAGCCCGACGGCGACACGTGCAGTCGCCGGGACTCGCTCCACACAGCGAAGAAATTCGGCGGCTCGTAATTCCACGGCTGGGTTAAAATCGCCACCACATTAGGGTGATTGCCTGAGCTACGGGTGATTGCCCGATGGGCCCACGGCCCCATCCCTTGCTGAGACTCGAGCCGTGCGCGTGAGTTCAGAAATGTTCAGCGTGGGTCAGAAAGTAGCTCTGAAAACTTTCGTGATCTGCAGCGATGTTGGTGAAGATTGGCTTGCGCGAGCAGCGAGGAACTAGAACATTCGAGAGAATAGGGTCGTCGAACCGTCGAGGCGTCATGTCCTTCAGCGAGACCGATCAACCTGCCCCCATTCGTGACAGCAATCCCAACGTCGATCCGGCGCTCGTGGCGCGCGTCCCGGATCCCGAAAGGTTCGAAGCGTCGCAGGAAGCGCCGAACGCCCTCGGCAACTTCACGGCCCACGAGCTCGACGCCTTCGTCATGGCCGATCCCTTCGCCAACGATAGCCCCGTTTTCGCAGCGCCCGTTGCGACTCCTGAACCAGTTGCCGCCGAGACCACGCAGCAACCACAGGAACCGCTCCCCATTCCCCCGGTCGAGGTCGCCCCCCTTGAGTTCGACGTTGCATTCACCCCAGCGCCCGTGCCGGTCTACGCACTCAGCGACCTGTACGGCGTCGAACCGAGCGAACCCGCTCCCACGTACCCTGCGCCCGAGCCCGCGCTGACGGAGGCTGCCCCCATCGAACCCGCGCCGGTTTACGCAGCCGCGCCAATCGAACCCGCACCGATTTACGCGGCAGCTCCCGTCGAGCCCGAGCCCGCTCCAGCTCCGATCGAGCCGGCACCCGTTTACGCCGCGGCCCCGATCGAAACGGCGCCCGTGGGCGAAGTGGCGCCCGCGGCGGAGTCGGTGAGCCCGGGCGTGTTCGAGCGCTATCAGAAGCTGATTGGCGACCCTGAAGCCGCACACGAAAGTGCGATTCTGGCAGCGGTCGACTCCGCAATTCTGGGAGCTCCGGCAAGCGGCGCACTCGCTGCAGCTATGGGGCGCACCGTCGAAACGGCGGAAACAACGACGCACGAAGCTGTGTCGGCTCAAATGCCCGCGCAAAACCCAGCGTTCGAGCTGCCCCCGGCGCGGCCGCGCATGCCAAGCTTCGATCTGGAGCGCGACATCGATTGGAGCGAAGAGGCTGCTGCAGCAAACGCCTCACGCGCTGTCTCGGCCGAAAGCTCCACGACGCCCATCTCGAGCACCGTCGCGCATGGACGCGTCAGCCCCGCTTCGGATGCACCCGTTGCGCTAGATCGCGAAGCCCCGAAGCCGGCCGCGATACGCAACGCTCGTGAGACCGCCGCCAAAAGCAAACCTGCCCGTTCCAGCGCGCCCACCAATAAGTCCGACTCGCCCGGCTGGTCTGCCTTCTTGGGCGGCCTTTTCTGCGCACTCGTCGTCGGTTTTGGCTTGGGCTTCGTAATGGGTCGCGACGGTTCGGGCGCCACACGGGCTACGGCGGCGTCCACGCCCGAAGACACCAAAGCTTCCGTTGGCGAAGCTCGTGCACAAGCCGCCGCAGCACAGCACCGGGTCGAAGCCGTCGTGAACTCAGCCGTAACCGAGCTAGCGCCTGCGGAGCCACTCTTGCCCGGACCCGAAACCGAGCTCGCTGCCAATCCCGCAAACACCCCGGGCCCCGCTGCGGATGCTCCTGCTGCACCCGCCGTAGCCGCGGCCGCCGCTGCGGCAACTCCCCAAGCTCCTGCCACGGGTGTGCCGAGCGGCGCGGTGTCCGCACCGGCGAAGCTGCCGAATATGGAGTTCGACTCGAAGTCTGCGTTGGCAGCACTCGGCAAAGCCGCGACACGCGCTGGCGTTTGCGTCCCTCCCGGCGAACCGGGTGGCTCGATCGTCGCAACGGTTACGTTTTCACCAAGCGGTCGCGCTAGCAGCGCCGGCCTCTCTGGAGCGCAGTTCTCTGGCACGTACTCGAGCGAGTGCATCAAGAACATCCTGTCGGAAGTGAAGGTGCGCCCGTTCGTAGGTGAAGCGGTCACAGTGCGGAAGACACTAGCAATTCGCTAGGTGGCGCACTCCGCTCCATGCGAGCCAGCTGCCCTGGGCACCTACTTCCGTTCGCGCGAGCTGACGACTCCTTGGCGCCCTGAAACCTCGCCATCGAAATGCCCATTGACGAGGGCGGCGGCTTGCGAAATCGTGAATGCTTCGCGTGAACCCGGCAGCCAAGCAGAGCCCGTTGGGCGTGCCCCCATCGTCCCGGCAGAGTCCGTCGCTCGACCCAGCGCTGGTCGACTTGCTCGAACAGACTTTTCGGCAGCACGCCGGCGACGACCATCACATCAGCGTCGAGGATTTGCGCCGCTCGTTGCGCATCCGCAGTGAGTTCCTCGCGCAACGCATTTTCGCGATTCTGGATCGCGACGGCAACGGTCGCGTCAACCGTGAAGAGTTTTTGGAAGCGGTGCGTCGGCTGGTGTTCGGTAGCACTCGGCAAAAGCTCCGCCTGGCTTTTCAAATTCACGATCTAGACGGCAACGGCCGAATCGAACCCGTCGAGATCAAACGCATGATCGCGCTGAATCTCGCGGAAGAAGCCGGCTCCGATGTTTCCGGCGTACGCTCGACTCGCCTGCGCGAAACAAAAGTCGAAGAGTTAGCCAAGCTGTTCGTGCTGACCGCCGATCAAGATGGCGATGGTAGCCTCAGCTACGAGGAGTTCGAACGCATCGCCAGCGGCGATTCGCGGCTGCTCTCGTTGCTCGCCGAGAGCGAAGCCAGCCGGCTCGTGCCCGACGGCGAGCTGCTCTCGCCGGAGCCGAGCTCGAAACCGTCGAGCCCACGTTTCATCCGTCTGCTCGAGAACCGCTTGCCCTGGGTGCTGTTCCTATCGGGCTGGCTGGTGCTCAATGTGTTGCTCGCGATCCGCGGCGCGCTGGCTCACAGCGCGGAAGGGCCGTACATCATGGTCGCGCGCGCGGCCGGGGCGACCCTAGATTTGAACGGCGCGTTGATTCTGTTCACGGTGATGCGCGGCTTGCTCACGCGCGTCCGGAGCACCCGCGTCGGCCGCTGGTTGCCGCTCGACGATGCACTGTCCATTCACCGCTTGCTGGGGCACAGCATCTTCGTTGCAGGGTTGGTGCACACCGCCGCACATTTCGGGAACTACGCCGGCAAGTTTGGCGGCACCGCGCATGCGCTCGCGACGAAGCCAGTCGCACAAACCGGCGTGGGGCTGGTTTTGCTCTCGTGCGTGATGTGGGTGTTTTCGCTGCCCCCCATTCGCAAGAGTGGGCACTTCAATCTGTTCTACTTCGCACACTTCGGCTACTTGGCGTGGTTCGCGCTGGCTCTGTGGCATTCGGCCACGTTCCGCGCGTGGATCGCGCTGCCCGTGTTGCTGTTCATGGGTGAGTGGTTGCTGCGTCGACGACGTCGCGCGGAGCCTGCAGAGCTGGTCGAGTTGGCTGGCTTGAGCTCTGGCGTCACGCGCGTTGCGCTAGCGAGGCCTGCTGGCTTCACGCATAGCGCCGGTGACTACGCCTTTTTGCGCATTCCGGAGCTGGCGCGTCACGAGTGGCATCCATTTACAATCAGTAGCGCGCCGGAACGCGAGCATTTGACGTTTCACGTGCGCACGCAGGGTGATTGGACCAAAGCCTTGCGAAGGCTCTGCGACGCCCGCCAAGCCGACACCCAGAAGCGACCACTCGAGGTGTACGTCGACGGACCTTACGGCGCTCCCAGCGCACAAATCTTCGCCGCGCGTCACGCCGTGATGATTGGTGCCGGCATCGGCGTGACTCCGTTTGCGAGTGTGCTCGAAAGTATCGTGACGCGCGCAAACGCGGGTGCTTGCCCGCTCGAGAAGCTGCATTTCTACTGGCTGAATCGCGAGTCGCGCTCTTTCGAATGGTTCGCGGAGCTTTTGCTCGAGCTCGAACAACGCGATCAACGTGGCCTCGTCGACATTCAGATCTGCATGACTGGCGGTCGCGGCAACATCGCAGCGCTCGCACTGAATCTCGCGCGACACCTTTCCTACGACATCGGTAAGCCTGATTTGGTCACCGGTCTTCGCACCCAAACGCGCCTGTCCGCTCCGGATTTCGAAGCCGAGCTACGCCAAATCGCCGAACGCCACGCGCCCGACCCCGTAGAAGTATTTTACTGCGGCCCGCCCGGCCTCGGCCGCAAGTTGAAGCGGATCTGCGTGAGCCTCGGACTGCGCTTCCGCCAGGAAGCTTTTTAACCCTTCCGGGCACGTTAACACCGCTTTGCGGCGCTCGGCTCATTCACCAATGGCTGGGACATCGCCGTTGGCGGCTTGCGCCAGAAAGCGCACCACGTCGCGATTCGCAGCGGCCACGTCGAACACCACGAAGTGGCCGTCACTACCCAATCTGGCAGCATATTCGCGAACGCCCAACGTGACACCACCTTCGTTGCCTGCGAGCGGCGCAGCGAGCGGCGTCAGACCGAACGGCTCTGGCACATTGGGCCCAACCAAACTCAAGCCACCGGCAATCGCGTAAGCCTGAAGCGTCGTGGCAGGGCTGTAGCTATCGCCGCTGCCGTACGTCTGAAACAAGTGGTGTGCCGGCACCGGTGCGATCGGTTCCAGCGCTACCGCCGCAGCAAAGTTGAGTGGATCGGCCGAATCTATCCACTGCGAGAGCAACGTGAGCACCGGGTGCGCATGCGCGACCGAGTCGTTCTCCAGGGTTCGATCGGAGAGCACCTGGGGTAACACGGCTCGCACGTCTGCCGGCTTTTTCTTGTTGAGCAACGACTCACGCAAGCTCGCGCCGTTGCCGGACAGCACGGCCGCCTTGTACACGCTGGAGAAAGGCAACATCAGGCTGCCTTGTGTCGATCCCTGCGAGTGCCCGAAGAAGACTACCTTGTTCGCATCAACGCGAATGGCTGTGCCGGCCACCTCGACGTCGAATGCCGTGGCGAGGCGAGCCAAGCTGAGCTGATCGGCCGCCCCTTGTAGCGGATTACCGCGCGCGGCAGCCGGATTTGCGATGTTGAAGAATAGGTTTTCGGGGGCTTGATTGGAATCGCCGCGGCGCGGACCGTGCTCCACCTGATCGATGCCCAGCACGGCCATGGGAAATGGCGTGCCGTCTGCCAAGGTGGCTTGCGTCAGCGCTCCGGCAACCCCGGGCGTAGCGTGATCGCGGAAGCTCCCACCGGTGCCGTGCGCAAACACTACCAGCGGCCAGCCCGCATCGGGCATGGCTTGCTTCGGCACCGTCAGCGACAAGCACACCGGCTCATAACGCACCGCGCGCTCCAGGTTCACGCCGCCACCGTCATCGGGAGCAACATAAGGAGCAATGCCCTGCTGAAAGATCGGCAGATCAACCAGCGCATGATACTCGTCGAAGCTCTCCGATTGCTCGCAAGCACGTGGACCGCTGTGATCGGGACAAGGCGAAACAGCTCCCGCCTCACATTTGACCACGTCGTGAAGTTTCGGCACGCGCGCACCCTCCACCGCCACGGCTAGCTTCGACATGTCAGCGCGCGGATCTTCCACGCTGAAAACCGTCGCCGCTACGACGTCGGTTGGGTTGACGCCCGCCGCTGCAAGATGCGAACGCAGCGGGGCGTAGCGCGCGTGGGCGGTCGCCAAAGCTGCGTCGCTGGGAGTCGCATCAGCTAGCACGCTGCGCAGATTCGGCGACGCCTTAACACCTTTGCTATTCGTGGTCAGAACATCGGTCAGATAGACCGCATAAACGTGGCCGCCGCTGAGCGGTGCGCCGAGCGGCCGCGCAATGGCAAGCCAGTTGGCACACACATAGGGCGTGCGCTCCGTCGAGAAGGTCCAACGCGCGCCCACCTCCTTCCCGAAACTGGCACTTCCTTCGGTAACGTCGACGTAGTGAATGGCCGACGCACTCTCGAGCGACCCAGAAGAGAGCGCGCTCGAAAAACGAAACAACACCACCGGATCGGTTCCGAACCCCTGCGCTCGCTCTTCCAAAGCGTCGACGTAACGCACGACTGGATCGAAACCCAAGGCGCCCACGCCGGGTGTTGGAAAACCCGACAAATTCAAGCGACCATCGCTGCCGCGGCGCACATCGTTCGGAAACGGCAGGCGGAAGAAGTCCTTGGGAGCGCTCTCGCTCGCTCCAGGCACTTCGAAGTATGCGCGTGGATCACCGCTCACCTCGCTGCCGCAGTCCACGCCAGCAAACGGCGTACCACCAAACGGCGCCGCTTGAGAGGGGCGCACGCAGCTGCCGCTCACACAGTAGAGCCCACCGAAACAGTCTAGATTGGCTGCGCAATGCGCCCCGATGTCGCCAACCCCCTGTGGCTCACACGCGGAAAACAGCCCCGCCAATTGGCAGCGTTGGCTCGACAAACAATCGCGATCGCCCTCGCAGGTCGCGCCCACATCGCCCTCACCTGCCGCCGCGCACACACCCTCGACGCACTGCCCGTCGCGGCATTCAGGGGAGATCAAGCACGCACCTCCGACCTTGGTGTTACCACCGGGTGCACACGTACCGGCCACACACGTCAAACCGCTGCGGCACGGATTCATCGCGGAACAAGCCTGCCCAACCGCCGCGCCGGACGGTAGGGCACCACCTCCGCCTCCCATGCCACCGCCACCAGAATTGCCACCGGAGCCACTCGAATTGCTTGAGCCGTTCCCGCCGCAGGACGCCACATTGAGCAATGTGAAAAGAACCCCAAGCGCGCAGAATTTTTGGACTGAAGACACGGCCCATACGGTACTTGAAGAAGGCCTGCTCGCAATACTCCTTCGCGAATCGCCTCGCATCGTGTGCGCCCAATGCGCCTGGAATATGCCCCACCGACAATTCTCGCTCGAATGCCAGAGCGCACGGACGCGGCTCGATGCACACTGAACGTCGCATGAAGCTCGCGGGCCTCTCGTATTTTGCTCGACGGCTTTCACTGCTGGGCGCGGCGGTAATCGCGGTGGCTTGCGGCGCGCGCAGCGAGCTCTCTGCCTCCGATCTGTCCGGAGACGTCTCGCCCAATGTTCCCTGCAAAACGGGCACGTTCGCGCTACGCCGCGCGAACCCAACGTTAATGTTCGTGATCGATCGATCACGCTCCATGATGCAGACGTTGCCGAGCAATGGGCGCAGTCGCTGGGAAGTGCTCAGCAACGCCTTGCACGACACCCTGCCGCCGGTCGACGCTTCGATCGAAGTCGGAGCGCTGCTGTTCCCCTCCCACGCTGGCAACGCAAGCGAAAGCTGCAGCGTCCCAGGTACACCCGACCTGCTACCGGCGCTGCATCACGTAGACGCTTTGCTCGCTCTGGTGAACGAGACTGGTCCTGAAGGAAGCACCCCAACTGCTGACGCGATCACCGCCGCTGCTCGCGCGCTGCGCTCCGTGCGAGCGGCCAAAAGCGCGCGTGCGTTGGTGCTTGCGACTGACGGAGGCCCCGACTGCAACACCAGCCTCAATCCAAGCACGTGCCGCTGTTTGGACGGCGCTCGCACCTGCGGCGCGCGGCGTTGTTTGGACGACGTACGCACCGTGCAACGCATTGCTGACGCCGCCGCGCTCAGCCTGCCGACCTACGTGATCGGCATTCAGGACGGGGTGAGCAGCGTGAACGCTAGCGTGCTCGACGCAATGGCGGACGCTGGCGGCCGCCCACAACTCGGGGGTTCAAGCCGCTACTACAGGGCTACCAGCCAGGCAGAGCTCGGCACCGCGCTCGCCAGAATTCGCGACCAGGTCGGCGCATGCACATACCTCACCTCGTCCGTGCCCAACGCACGCGGCACCATTTCGGTCACCATCGACGGAAGCGAGCTGCCCTTGGATACAACCGGTTCAACCGGCTGGAATTGGATCGATCGCACCAATGGCGAGCTCCTTTTGGCAGCGGGCCCGTGCAGCGTGACCGAAGGCAAAGCCATCGAAGCTCACCTAACCTGCGCATCGCAGTGAGCGCGAAGGCAAAGCCATCGAAGCTCAGCTAACCTGCGCGTCGCACTGAACTCGAGGGCTCCACGGCTTCTTCGCGAATGAAGGCCACGGCGCGTTGCACGCTGCTCTGATCACGCAGAATGCGCATGTGGCCGAGACCGGAGCTGGCAACCAAGGTGGCGCGCGGCCATGCTTCTGCAAGCAAGCGTCCGGACTCGGAAGGCACGGCGCGATCGTGTTCGTCATGCAGTACCAGCAGTGGTGCCCGCATTTCACGCGCCAAATCGGGCGCGTACATGTCCGCAAAGCGATAGCCGACCCGCGCCTGAACTAGGCCGCGCACGATGTGCTCGGTGCGCGCAGACACTCCAAAAACAGCTGTAAATTCATCGATCCAATCACGCACATCGATGGGCGGAGCGACGAACACCAACCTACCGAGCAGCGACTCGACGACGAAAGACGTAGCCGCAGCTGCACGCAAGCGCCGCGCCTCGGAGAACGTGACCGCAGCCGCGCCCAGCGAGTGCGCTACAACGCCGTGAATCGTCACTCCACTTTCTCGCAGCGACTGCACGACGCGATCGAAGGCGTCCGCAAACCAAACGAGCGAAGCCTCGGAGCCTTCGGATTCGCCGTGCCCCGGCGCATCGAAACTCACCACTTGGTAGCCAGCCAATACGAGTGGTGCGACGAAGCTGCCGAGCTGAGCCCCTCGTCCATTCCACCCGTGCACTAGTACCACCGCCGGTCCTTGCCCGAACCGATGCGCCACGAGACGACCGCGCGGACCTGCGAGCTCCCAACGCGCACCGCCGGCGAGAGTCTCGCGCTCGCGTTCTGGCGGCGTGCTGCGCTGAGTGCGGAACATGAGCCAAGACAACGCGCGCGCTGCGGTACGCGGCGAAACAGCTTCGAGCGCCTTCAAGCCGAAGCGCGCGGCGCGCAACGAGAGCGGCAACTCAGTGCGCGCCTGCTTTGCGCGTGATTCAGCGGGCCTCACCGTATCGCGCGGATTAACCTCGCCTTTCCCGAGCGTTTCTTCACTGCACTGGTCGGCAGCCTCCAAAATAGAACGACCGGTCATGCTATTTTGCGACTCAATTTCGGCGATGTGCATCATTGCGGGAGGCCCTTCATGAGCTCGAGGTTTCGAGCAATGCTTCGAACGCGGTCGTAGCGCGGCCTTCCGCCTTGGGCAGGCGAAGCAGCCGGCGCGTGTGATGATAGGCGAGTACGATGCCGAGCATCTCGAAGGCGAACTGGTCGCAGTCGAGATCGGGTCGAAACTGACGCTCCTCTACGGCGATGCGCGCGGCTTTGCTGAGCGTCGCGATGAAAGCCGCTTGGGTGTTCACCAAAAAGTCGCGCTGGGGGCCGGCAGCGTCATCGAGCTCCGTTGCGGCAGCCAAAAATACGCAGCCGCCGGGCACCGCCGGATCGTTGGCCCAGGCGATCCAGTTCTTGAAAATTTGCCGAAGCCGCGGCACGCCGCGCGGAGCCTTCAGCGCGGGGCGAATCACTTCGTTCACGAAGTGCTCCGAAGCGATGCGCAGCACTTCGATTTCGAGCTCCTGCTTGGAACCAAAGTGCGCGAACAGCCCGCTCTTGGAGAGACCGAGCTCTGCCGCGAGCCGCCCCAAGCTCAGCCCCGCAAGCCCATCGCGACTGGCGAGACGCCAAGCGCGATCGACAATGCGCTCGCGGGTGGCCTCGCCTTTACTCATGACCCGATGTTTACGACCGGTCGTTCTTTTCGTCAATCACCAAGCCCACCGATGATGCAACTGATTGAGATTATTGACTTTATCGACCGCCAAATCTCACGAGCACCAGAGCTCCGGTGACCGAAACCGCAACGGCGTTTGGTTCACCCTTCTTTTTCTGGGTGCCAGTCGTGCGTCGTGGCCAGAAACCGCAACGGCGTTTGGTTCACCCTTCTTTCTTGGGTGCCAATCGTGCGTCGTGGCCAGAAACCGCAACGGCGTTCCCGCGCCCTTGAGCTTTCGCGCGCCGGCGTTTAGTCGCGCATCCAGTGGCAGGTGTACCCACCGGGGTTCTTCACCAAGTAGTCCTGGTGATACTCCTCGGCGCGCGTGAATGGCCCGGCATCGACGATTTCAGTGACTATGGGAGCGCGCCATTTCCCGCTCTTGTCGACGCGCGCTTTGACGGCTTCAGCTGCGGTTCGCTGCGCTTCCGACGTGACGAAGATGGCTGAGCGATATTGGGTGCCGACGTCGTTGCCCTGACGGTTCTTGGTGGTGGGGTCATGCATGCGGAAAAACCAATTTTCCAGCAGCGACTCGAAGCTGATCTTGGAGGGATCGAAAACGATGCGCACGGCTTCCGCGTGACCCGTGCGACCGGTGCGCACGTCGTTGTATGTTGGGTCTTTGGTGGTGCCGCCGGCGTAGCCAACCTCGGTTTCGAGCACGCCGGGGATCTTGCGCAAAATGTCTTCCATTCCCCAGAAGCAACCGCCGGCCAAAATCACGGTCTCCAGAGTCGCCGTGCAACCCGGTGCTTCACCCGGCGCCGGGCGAGCGCACGCGTTGTCGCTAGAACTGGATACGCCACTCGCGGCGCCGGAAAACAAGCTCAGAAACGCGCCGTAGCCCTCTGCTTCGAGCCGCGAAACCGGAATGAAGCGGAGCGAGGCCGAATTGATGCAATAACGCAAGCCCACAGGCGCCGGACCATCTTCAAAGACGTGGCCCAAGTGCGAGTTGCCGTCACGTGAACGCACTTCGACGCGGACCATGCCGTGGCTTCGATCAGCATGTTCGACGATACGTTCCTTTTCCACCGGGCGCGTGAAGCTGGGCCAGCCCGTGCCCGAATCGAACTTGTCGCGCGAGCTGAACAACGGCTCGCCGCTGGCAACGTCGACGTACAAACCCTCCTCGTGGTTGTCCCAGAACGCGTTCCGGAACGGTGGCTCCGTGGCGTCGTGCTGCGTCACCTCGTATTGGAGCGGAGTCAGACGTTGGCGGAGCTCGGCATCAGATGGCTTCTTGTAGGTCATCGTCGTCCTTTCCTTAGCACTGGGACGCAGCGAAGCCTTCGACGAAGCGCTTGCGTTCGGTGCGCTCGGACTCACCGGTGCCGACACTACGGGTAGGGAGGCAGCCGCAGGGTCCTGCCGCGTACAGGCGCCAATGAAAACGACTGCCAGCGCCGAAACCCAGCGTCTCCACCAGGAAATCGACAGAAACCAAGGGATCGGCATCCGGAGTTCTCCTCGTAGGAGAGCTACGCGAGAACCCCGAGCCGGTTACAGCGTTTCGCTAAATGCAGCGAAGGCGGCACCCCTTTGACGGCACCGCCCCCCGCTAGGTCTTTGCCCGTGGGGCCCCAGAAAGTTCTGGGGTGTTCTCGGAGACAGGACACTAGGTCTGATGACTATGTGGCGTTATGGACCTCCGCGTCGATCTTGTGACCCCTTGTTTCGTGAATGAACAAGCCGCCGATAATGAGCGTAACGACACACACGAAGATTGGGTAGATGAGGCCCGTGTAGATAGCGTTGGGACCAAACACCTCCTTGGCCCAAGCTGAGGCGGTGACGGACGTGGCAATCAAGGGCAAAAACCCACCAAACCAACCGTTTCCGAAGTGGTAGGGCACCGACATCGAGGTGTAACGGATCTTGGTGGGAAACAGCTCCACCAAGAAGGCGGCGATGGGGCCGTACACCATGCATACGTATACCATCTGGATGATGAGGAGCAGCACCAGCATGACGTGATTGATTTGATCTGGGTTCGCTGCCGGCAGCCCTTCGGGGTTTGCGAAGTGCTTCATCGCCATGAAAATGGGAACGTATGTAAGCGCCGCCAGCCCACAACCGGCTAGCATGATCTTCTTGCGCCCGATCTTATCTGAGAGGTGCCCGAAGACTAGGAAGAGCGGAGTCGTCAACGCAAGCGCGGTCGACATCAGAATGTAGGCCGTCTTCCAGTCTATTTTGAGCACGCTCTGCATGAAGGTGAGCGCATAAAACTGGCCAGTGTACCAGACCACGCCTTGCCCAGCCGTTGCGCCGAACAGAGCGAGCAGCACGTAACGCAAGTTGACCGGGTTCGTAAAGCTTTCCTTGAGCGGATTCTTCGAGGCTTGGCCCTTGCTCTTCATTTTCGCGAACAGGGGTGATTCGCGCATTTTCACGCGCATGTAGAGCGAGATCCCCAGCAAGATGAACGACATCAAAAACGGGATACGCCAGCCATACTCCTTGAAGGCGGCTTCACCGACGACGATGCGCGTAGAACCGATGACGCCCATGCTCACGAAAAAGCCGAGCGTCGCGGTGGTCTGGATGAAGCTCGTATAGAAGCCGCGCTTTTCGTCGGGAACGTGCTCGGCGACGTATGTCGCGGCGCCACCGTACTCACCGCCGAGCGCCAAGCCCTGCAGCAAGCGCAACAGTACGAGCAGCGCCGTGGCGCCCAAGCCCCAGCTCGAATACGTCGGCAACACGCCGATGAGTGCGGTGCTCAAGCCCATCGTCGCCATGGTGACGAGAAACGTGTACTTGCGCCCAATCAGGTCACCGATATGGCCGAAGACGAACGCGCCCAGCGGACGTACGCCAAAACCTGCCCCGAAGGTCGCGAGGCTGAGCAGCAGCTGAGCTGTTTCGTTCCCTTTGGGGAAGAACAGGCCGCCGAAGAAGACGGCGAGGCTGCCATAGAGATAGAAGTCGTACCACTCGAAGAGTGTTCCGACTGACGACGCTGCGATCACCCGCCGCAGAAGCCCCGGATCCGAAACGGCCAGATCGGAAGACTCCGCGTGTTCACTTGCAAGAACTTGAGATTGCATGGCTTAGAACACGTAAAATTGGGTTTGAAAGTTGAACTGATTGTAAGCGTGCGGCGCGGGGTCGGGGGTTACGCGCTGGAAGAAGGCTTTGATGTTGATGTTGTGCCCATAGGGCCAGAAAGCGAGCCCGCCGCCAATCCGGGTTTCGGTGGGGGTCGTATCCGGATTCACCGTGATCCACTGCTGCTCGAAACGAAAGATGGGACTCAAATTGACAGCATCAATCAAGTAACCGACTTCACCCATGATCGCGTTCTGCTTCGGCAGCGGGGGTGGCGGCATGGCAGCGACCAAGAAGTCGTCACCATCAGCATGAACGAAGTTCACCTGACCGGTGAAGACGCCGGGACCCGCCGGCAGATCTGCGAAGGCGTCAACCGACCAACGCTTGTACGAATCCTGGAAGTCGTACGAGCCGCCGATTGAAAGGATCTTCTTCGCGCCGAGATAGCTCCCCGCGTAAAAGAAGCCGGACTCGGGATCAAGCACGTTGATTTGAAGGCGGCCCGCAACGCGAAACATGTTGCGCGAGCCGACGTCGGTCATGCTCGCTTCATTTCTGCGGCCCTGAAACACGCCAACGCGGTACTCGAGATGGCCATCGAACAGGAGGCCGCGTAGCTGAACGCCCGCGTCGCGACCAACCGGGGGACCACTGCTGTTGAAAGCGTTGCTGTGACGAAACGAGTTGCTGAAGTAGTCCCAGCTGTAAAGGGTGGTCGCGCCTTGCACCGCGTTATGATTCAGCGGCGGCAACATGTAACCGAGGTCGACCTTCAGCTGATCGCCCACGGCTTTCCAGGTGCCGAACGCATCTTGCACGTTGAGGCCAGGAGTGTTCTTCGTGCCAGTGGCCGGGTTGGCTTTGAACAGATCCGCAAAGTCGGTATCGAAAAAGTATTCGAAGTCCTTGAATAAGGTGCCGCCAACGAGAAGCCGTACGCGCCGCACGAATAAGTTGTGTGAGGCGTTATCGAGTGTCGGGCTGCCCAAAATCTCGTACTGGGGCTGCAACAAGAAGCCGATCTTCACCGAGCTCGACGGTGTTTCGATCTTCAAAGCTCCGGCTGGCGCCGGTCGAGGCCCTGGCGGCGCCGCAGGAGGTGCCGCCGGCGGCGGCTCTGGAGGAGGAGGTGGAGGTGCCGCAACCGGTGCTGGTGCGGGCGCCTCGGCAGGCGGCGCAGCGGCTGGAGTCGCGTCCGTTGCAGCAGGAGGGGCAGGTTCTGCCGATGGCGGCGTCGCCTCGTTACTGCCAGCGGAAGGTTGAGCGCCAGCGGGCGTTTGCGCTTGCGCGGCGCTCACGACTCCTAGCAGCGATATACACGCGAACTGAACACTCCACCTCATCTCGGTCTTCTCCTCGCTCGAGCTGAAAAGGACAAACCACTGCATTTGCGCACACGGCGCGCATGGCAAACCACGAGTTGCAATCCGTTGGCCGCGACACAACGCGAACCAACAACGACTCGAAACATGGACGCGACAAACGTCTACGATCGAGCCAATCCAGAATTATTCGTTCTGGACCGCTGAAGCAGCACAAAACTCGAGGCTCAGGCTGCGTAAAGCGGCCCCACTACTCACCAGCAATAGTTGCAAACAGATAGCAGGAACGCGCGAGTCCCCTGACTCGACGCGAGTCGAATAACACGACAGCGTGTTCGCACACAATAGGTACGTGGCGATACTGGGCACACAACGCGACGCCGCACAGCACGAATCTATTTGCATCATGGGCGTGCACAAACGCTCGCGCTGTGGTTCGCAACGCGCGCTGAACGTGAGGCGAACCTGCACGATGAGAGCGCGCTATGCGATGGATGGTTTGATCACGAGAGCGATTTCTGGGCATGCAGGCACGCTTCGGTCAGCAGCGCGGGCACAACTCAGCCGCAACGCTGGATCCATGCCAGCGCGGTCCATCGCGTGGTGCGGTTTCAGATGATGGTTTTGAACGTCTGCCACCACACAGTTGCCGCCAGCTGCTGAAACCGGGTCACCCCCAACGTCGAATTTCGTCGCGACACACCACCAACGCTTCGGTGGATTTTGGAATCACCCTTGTAAGCCGGACGCGCAAGAAATGAGGATATCGCGCAGAAAACGAGAGATCTGCTCGGCGCAGCCGGGAGCAAGCCGTTGCCGCAGGCGCTGGCGCTATTCGCCGGGGCTCGTGAAATGTTCACGGCACATGCGCCTCGCAAACTGCACGTCGTGACCGAGTCGCTGCACGTCAGCAGGATTGACGAAGCCGAGCAGCAACGCGCACATCGTATCACGGGTATGAACTCGAACTAACTCTGACAATCGAGTTTAACTCGATATCGTATTTCGAGCTGCACTAGGGGGTGTCCCAAGTTTGGCCAATGGCCCGGCAGCAAGTCTTGAAGCCAAAGCACGGAGCAGGCGAGCTGCAGAAGCGCGAGGTAATTGCGAGCAGTCTTCTCAAACGTGTCACAAGGCGCAGAAACGCTTTAGGTCATGGAAAAAGACTTCTACGCCGTACCGTTGCGCGTAGCGGCGTAGGCCGAGGCGTGCTGCCAGCTGGCCCGGGACAGGCTCAATCGTTGGAGGAACTGCGCGGCACGCGGCGAGGCGTTCACACGCGCCGCGCTAATGCTTGCGCGCACCCGTGCACCGTCCCGCGGACTGCTTCGCGCGCACCCGTGCACCGTACGCGGACTGCTTCGCGCGCACCCGTGCACTGTACGCGGACTGCTTCGCGCGCACACCCGTGCACTGTACGCGGACGGCTTCGCGCGCACACCCGTGCACTGTACGCGGACTGCTTCGCGCGCACCCGTGCACCGTACGCGGACTGCTTCGCGCGCACACCCGTGCACTGTACGCGGACTGCTTTCCGCACCGTGCGGTGATTCACGTAGCGTCCTGCGGCGCCTCTTCGCGCACCGTGCGCTGAATGAGGAAGCGGTTTGCTGGCAAAGGCGCGGCAGGGCTCGTTCATGGCAACGCAGTCGATGTCCGCAGCACAGGACGCCGGCACAAGTCCGTGAGCAGGTGGTGATGTTGCGCCGAGGCAAGTACGACGGGTTCAATGACCAACATTTCGCGGAGAAGCTGGTGGAGGTGGAGGGACTGAGGCTTTCGAGGGAAACAGTTCGACGCATACTGCGTGAGGCAGGGATCAGCTCGCCTCGCAAGCGGCGTCCGCCCAAGCATCGGCGGAGGCGAGAGCGGAAGGCCCAAGCTGGGCAGATGATCTTGTGGTACGGCAGCGAGCACGACTGGCTGGAGGGGCGAGGGCCGCGGTTGTGTTTGATGGGCGCAATCGACGACGCGACGGGCGAGTTCTTGCCGGGTGCTCACTTCACAGAGCAGGAGAGCACAGTGGGCTATCTGCGCGTGTTGCGGGACATTCTTCGAGAGAAATGCATTCCGCACACGGTCTGTGGCGATCGCCACAGCAGCCTGCGACGCAACGACAAGCACGGGACGCTCGCGGAGGAGCTGGCGGGAAGGCAAGAGCCGACGCAGGTGGGACGGGCACTAGCCAATCTGGGCATCGAGGTGCGCTATGCCGCTGTCGGCTCCGGCCAAGGGTCGCGTGGAGCGTCCATGGGCGTTCTGCAAGATCGGCTCATTTCCGAATTGAGGCTCGCGGGAGCGTCAACTTGCGGGCAGGCCAACAAGGTGCTCGTGAGTATCGTCAAGCGCACAACAAGCGATTCGCGTTAGCGGCGCAGGACAGCCAGCCTGCGTGGCGGCAAGCTCCTACCGACCACACCAGGCTGCTTGACCTCTGCGCGCTGCACTACGCGAGGAAGGTCTACAAGAACCACACCGTTCGTCTCCACGGTGGTGTCATCGACATTTCTCGACGGCCAGTCTCGAAGCTCGCGACCTACGCGGGAAAGGATGTCGTCGAACATCTGCTCTCAGCCGACTACCGCGTCTTCTACGGGGAAGATGCATCGCATGGGCTAGCGGCTCACGGCCGCAGCCTTCAACAGGAGCAACAGGAACAACGACAGCCAAGAATGAGGTGGGGTGACATTTTCGCAGAGCAGTTAGCAGGTGACATTTTCACTTTGCTTTGACAGTCGCGTCGATTCTTGTTGACCGAGTTTCCGAACCGAACAGGTCGGATCGTGCTGGGTGCACGAAAGTTTCGCCGCGATGGGCTGTCACTGCTGCGTTGACGAACGAATGACGAGTGAACGCGTTCGAAGTCATCTGCAGGGTGGAAACGCGCGCTACGGGGCGCCTGCGAGGTCGAAAATGTGCGTGGTATTCAGTAGCGCATGCAATTCGATTCTTCTCTCTCGAATGCTGAGTTATTGGCACGCATGCCTGTGTTGGCAAGTTGCGAACGCGGTGCCACGGCGGATGTGATCGAGCACCTGACGGAGATCGATCGTCGCAAGTTGTACTTGGGGCAAGCGTGCTCCTCGTTGAGCGCGTACTGTCGCGAGCGTCTCGACTATTCCGAGGACGAGGCAGGCAAGCGGGTGCGGGTGGCGCGCCTGGCTCGGGAGTTGCCGCAAGTGTTGGATGAGCTTCGGGGCGGGCACATTCACCTCACGGGCCTATTTCTCTTGGCTCCGTACGTGACTCGCGAGAATGCGGACGAGCTCCTTGGAGAAGCGCGTGGCAAGTCGCGGCGCGAAATCGAGCGTCTGATTGCCGCGCACTTTCCGCGGCCCGATGTCGAAGAGAGCGTCACACCAACCACGACGTCGTCGAGCGGCGCGACGTCGTCGACCGCGAAAGGTGCGGACCGGCTGAAGCCGCTCTCGGTATCGACGGTTTTGGTGCAATTCACCGCTTCGAGTGAGTTTTACGCGAAAATCGAGCGCGCACGTGAATTGCTCAGTCACTCAATTCCGGGAGGCGAGTTGGCAGCTGTCTTGGAGCGGGCAGTGGAGGAGTTGATTCAGCGGGAAGAGAAGCGTCGGTTGGGAGCGGGTGTGCCGCGGAAGCGCCGGCCTCTCAAAGAAGGGTCGCGGCATGTTCCTGTGGAAGTGGCGCGCGCGGTGTGGCAGCGCGATGGTGCCCAATGCAGTTTCATCGATTCGGAGGGCCGGCGTTGTAGCGAACGAAGGTTCATCACCATCGAACACAAGCTGCCGTTTGCTCGGGGTGGCGCTCCCACTCTGGAGAATCTGTGTCTACTCTGCTCGCCTCATAATTCGTACACAGCCGAGCTGGCGTTCGGCGCGGAACACATCGAGCGAAAGCAGCAAGAGAGCCGACGTCAGCAAGTACGTCGGCCAGAGCCAACGGCACGCACGAGGATGAGGCCAGCTGCGAAGCCAGCGCCGGTTGCCAAAGCGACGGCAACTGCGGAGCCGACTCCGGGCGCAAAACCGATGACAGATGCCGACCTGATGATGGCTGCCAAACGGATGTCACGTGCAAAACCGATCTCGGGCCCAGAGCAGGCTGAGGCTGGCGCACAAGGCACGCATCGTACGCAGGTGCTCTCAGCGTTGTGCGGGATGGGCTTTGGTCGGCGTGAGGCGGCGCGAGCGCTAGAGGAGATTGATGACGACAGCTGGCAAGATGCAGCGCTGCTGTTGCGTCGCGCATTGGGCCGACTGGTACCCAACACGAGCGCAGTGCCTCGCGCGTGAACAGCAAGCGCGGATCGCGACGCGGGGTGCGGATCGCGACGCGGGGTGCGGATCGCGACGCGGGGTGTGGCTAGGATTCGGTGACCACGTGCTCGGGATGTGCGCCGCGCGCGCAGCGGGGGCCAACCCAACAAAAAATAGGCGAAGAAAGGTTGGGATCATGCTGCAAATTCGATGTCCGGCCCGGAGCAGGTCGGGTTCGGGAGATGGCGGGGGAAGCATCGTTTCCCGCCAAGTTTGTCAAAGGCCTGGCAGCAAGTCTTGTCTTCAACGCAAACGGGCAATCCACGCTTGGGATTCGCGCCACAGGCCGCCTGCGATCACGTTTCCGTCGGCCGACATCGCAAGGATCGAAAATTGACCAGCGGGGATGCCTTCGGGATTCGGACCGAACAAGTCTTCAAACATTTCGAGCTTCGTTCCTCGAAATATCGCGTTACGAAAGAAAACGATGCTGCCATCGCTGTTGCAACCCAACGCCGGTCCTGCTCCAGCTGGCAAGGCCTCCCGCTCTCCATCGCGCCAACGAAAAGGGACGATAGGAGCGTTGGGCGAGAGCCAGTCAGAAATATCGGCAGAGCCCACGATCACGTGACCGTCGCCGCTGATACCGTTCACATAATTCCCTGCCCAAGCCCACTCGAGTGGGAGCGGTACCATGCCGGTTTCCTCGCTCCAGCGATGCGGCTCGAAGTCTCCGCAGTCCAGAGCTATCACCGAACCGTCAGCGCTGGCAGCTATCGCAGCCCCCTGCTCGCAACATATGCCCACACACGGCAGAATCTGCACGCCGGCGCGAGTCCAGCGAAATGCCTGATGCTTGGTGTCGCCAACCTTTTCGCGAACCACTCCTACCAGCGTGCTCCCGTCGCGCGAGGCGCCGATGACGTGAAACCTCGAATCGAGCTCAGGCAGCAATTCGAAGACTTGTGAGGTCAATTGATATATGCCGCCCGCACCGCAGTCGCCCGCCAGCCAACTTCCGTCCGCGTTCGTGAACCTCCCGCTGCACTGAAGATTGTTGGGCGCCTCAACGGGTAGCAGTTTGCCCGTGGAGTACTCGAAGCGCATCGGGTTATAAGCAGTTACCCAAGGTCCTGGGTCCCAGCTCGTACCGACAGCTGAAGCGCCGTCGCTGCTCAGGTCGTTGATCTCGCCATAAGCGAAACCGGGCAGCGCTCCGAGCACCTGGATTTTGCGGTACTGGCAGCGCTCACCGACGAACTCTGCGCTACAGGTGCACGCGTAGCCGCCATCGACGGCGTTGCAGATGCCGCCGTTGGCACATGGCTTGATGTCGGGTACACAGGCACTGGGCTGCCCTCCCTCGCCGCCTTCTCCTGCAGCGCCTGCCGCGGCGTTACCACTGCTCCCTCCGAGTGCCCCGCCCGTTCCTCCAAGTGCGCCACCGGAGCCAATGACCCCTCCTGCCGCGACGGCACCGCCAGCGCCCGCCGTCGCACTCGCTGTGCTGTCGCCTGCGACGCCGCCCTCAACGCCGCTGCCACCTGCGCCGCCTTCAGCGCGGCTGCCGGCGCCACCAATGCCACCCGCCCCCGCCGTTCCTCCCGAGGAAGCTCCGCCGTTCCCGGAGTCTGCGTGAGCGTTGGTTCCGCCTGCCGCGTTCGAGCCGAGGTTTGCGTCATCAGCGCTGCACGCGTTCAGCAGTGCCCAAGCGACCGCAAAACTTCCGGGAACGAGTCCGATTCGCTTCAACATTGGTCATGAGTGTCATGACCATCAGCGCGCGATCACTGCACGCGAGATTTCGCTCAGTGGGCGCTATTTCCGCTCGAGCCAGCCGCGGACACGCGCGGCAAGGGGCGTGGCAGGGTACCGAGCCAAAAACGCCCGCGCTCGCTGCACGCCGAGTTCAGGCCGCGAGCCATGCAGCAGGGCCTCGATTATCAAGGCTTCGCGCTCTTGAACCATGCCGCCGTTGCCGAAGCGACGGCTGCTTTGTTCGAGCATTTGCAAAGCAGCGTCGGTTTGCCCGCTACGCAACAGGCCTTGCGCGGCCGCGAGCTCACGTGCCTCGGCAATTAACTGATTTTCTCTTTCCGAGGCGCGCTCTGGCGGATTGTCGTCGAGGTCGAAACCACGCGGACCCGCGGGGATCGCCGAACTAAGGGGAGCGATGCCGCGGCCCTCGGGCAACGCGAACCTCGTGTCGTCCGAAGGCTTGTCCGGAACCTTGCGGGGCGCTGCCGTCGACGTCGTAGTTCGGCTGGCAGGCAGCGCGCTTTCGGGCCGAGCGGTTGCGTCAACGCTTGAAACGCTGCGCGCCGGCGTCGCGCTCACCGAAGCCACGTTTGCTGTGGGCGCGCTTGGCATTGGCGGGCGCTCGCGCGGTTCGAGCAACGTGTGGCTTGCAGAAATCCCAACGCCGCCCAGCGCGAGGCCGACGATCAGCGCCTTAAGTGTCGCCGCGGCAACCGATGTGGTCGCGCCACCCGCCGTGGATGCCGTGGTCGCGGCAGTCGCAGTGTCATTCGCAAGGATGAGCGTCTCCGCACTGGCAGCACTCGACGATGCGGCGAGCGCTAGTGGCCCCACGCTTTGCACGAACTCGACCCAGCTTTGATCTACGTTCTCCGGGCAGTGGATGCGCCTTGCTGCTTCGAGCAGGCGCCGTTCGATGCATTCGGAGTGGGGCAGTTGGTCTAACCAACGCTTCGGGTCGTTCATGCTCCACCTACGCGGGTTCGTGATGGCTGTCGTGCAGCGAGTTCACCCGCAGCAAGCGCGAAATGCTTCCGCGCAAGCCGCAATCGGGAGCGCACGGTGCCCACAGGAATGCCAAGCGCGCTCGCAATATCGTCGCCACTCATTTGTTCGAGCTCGAACATGGTGAACACGGCGCGCTGCTCGAGCGGCAACTTGGCCAAAACCTTCTCTACCAGGCGCAGGCTGTCGGTCTCGTCGGCTCGTGAATCGAGCGAAGCCTCGGCGAGGGCGAGCGCTTGATCGCCCAACACCTCGCGAATGCCCGCCGCGCTTCGACGACGATTGGCTGCAACGCGATACGCGATTCCGATCAGCCAGGTTCTAACGCTGGAGCGCCCAGCGAAGTCGGCGAGCTTGCGGAGTGCGACCATGAAAACTTCCTGCGTAGCGTCGTGTGCTTCTCGCTCGCTCACGCCAAAACGTCTCAGGCAACGCCAGATGTCAGCATAGTGAGCGCGGTAGACGGCCTCGAACTGCATACCCGCTCGTGAGTGTAATGGACCGCCCTCCGCGATCACCTGTGTGTAGAAAATACGCTAGCCACGCCGAGTGCGACGAAAGCCCCTACCGGTTCTTGGGCTACGATGGGCGAACCATCGACCGAAAAAACCTGTTGGTGCAGCCGGATGCTGCCCCCGCCCGTAAGCGTGAGGTGAAGCGGGCCGGAGAGTCGGCGAGCCACACCCAAGCTCAGCCCTGACACAAGCCAGGGGCGCGTCTCCGCTCGACTCTCGACGAGCAGCCCGCTAGCAGCACCTTGCTGGCGACCCCAGCCAAAATCAAAGCAGGGAGTGAGCAACCAGTCTTTGTTCGACCGAAATCGCCAACACGGTCCAGCCAGAACGGCCCAGAGCGACACGTCGACTGCGCCCGGCCCTGCCCCGACGACCGTTTCGCCGCTCAGCACACGCATCGCTCGGGCGCGCAGCGCGAGGCCGGAAGAGTGCGCACCAAGCACGCTGAGAAATCCGCCAGCGCCCGGTGCCCCGAGCCACCCCAGCGCTCCTAAAGCTCCGGTCTCGACATCGGCCGACAGTGCGCTGGTCGGCTGCCGGCTTGTCTCCGGCTTCGCTTCGCGGCGCGCCGCTAACCCTAGCGTTGGCGTGAGTGGGCGAGCGTCGGGCTCGAGAAGTAGCACCAGAGCAACGGCCAAAGCATCTGCCAGCCCTCGACACGCGGGGTCCTTATCGACGATCTGCCGCTCTCGCCAGCGCTCGCCACCAATCTTCAGCGTCGCTCGATGTCCGCCCGCGATCGGTTCGACCAGCACGTTTGCGTCGAGCCCTGCCGACGCTGCATCCTTGCTGAGTTTTACGGGAGTTGTGGGGAAAAGGCGGCGCGCTGCAGCAATGATGTGCTCGGGCTCGGGGCAGGCTTCGGAACCGGGCGCTCGCACAACCGTTACTGCCAAATTCACGTCGGCTCGTGCAGGCGCTGGAGCAAACCAGCCTGTAGCCGCACCCAAAGCCACTGCTAAGCGTCGCCACACATACACGCTCCACTAGTACCAGTGCGTGTCCAGTGAATCAATCGGGGGCGACCGCCGCGCCGGCCCGCTGCCTCGTTGACGATCAGTTTGGCGCTACGATTTCGCGAACGCTGCCGCGCTTGTACCACAAGCCATCAGTGCCGACGTTGTCAGAGCGGAAGTACACTGTGATGTTGGGTTTGCCACTTTCGGAGCCGGTGCGCGTCGAGGCCGCCGTGAGGCGCAGGCCGGGATCGACTCCGCTCTTGCAAGCTTGCCCTGACGTGCCGAAGTTCGAACCGGTATCCGTAAATTGGTTTACGAGCTTCCAGTCGCCGCCGTTCGCGCCGTCCGACTCATCGAGATACATCTCTAGTTTTACGTTGCCGTTCGTCAGATCGTAAACAACGTATTTGTAGCCGAACCAGCGATTGAACGGCATGCCACCCGACCAGCGTTCCACCCGCGCGACGGCGGTCGAGTCAGGATGATTGGTTTCTTTTTCGAAGTCGAACGCACCGTCGTAACGCATGCGCGCGCCGATTCCGCGAGTGTCGCACTTATCTGTATTCTCATCGCCCGTGGTGCCGTGGTTCGTGCGCGCATAACCGACGAGGCCACCCCAAGCGGTGCCAGAGTCCGCGACGCGCTGGAAGTACATCGTGATTTCGACGTTGCGCCACTGCGAGCTCAACGCCGGGTCGTGTACGTACATGCGCGGAACGCTGCCAGAGATTTTCAAGATGCCGTCGCCGGTGACTTTGTACGAAGCGCTGCCGTGGTCGGCATCGAACCAGGTGTCGAGCGGATCTTCGCCGGGAAACGAGCGCGCGGATTCGTCCCAGCGCGCGTACCACTCTTTGCCCCCGGAAAGAGTTGGATACAGCATCCGGATCCCGAAACGATCCAGCGTCGCCGAGCTCGTGCCTCCGGAACCGGTTGATCCTCCCTTCGAGGAAGCACCACCTGCGCTCGAACCACCGGAAGCCGCCGTGCCGCCCGCTGGTGAGCCGCCGGCATTGCCGCCGCTGACACCGCCTGCGTTGCTCGCGCCGCCGCTGTTGCCCGGTCTGCCACCGCGAATGGCTTGAGTCGACGATCCAACGTTATCCACGCCGCCGGCGCTCGTACCTGCATTCGTGCCGCCGAGGCTCGCGTTGCCAGCGCTGGCCGTAGTACCGCCCGCAAGGCTACCACCGGCTTGCGCTCCGCCCTGCGTGCTGCTGCCGCCAGTTCCGCTCTGCGCGCCGCCGCCTGCCCTATCCGCGGATTTGGACGAGCTCCCGCATGCGATGCAGAGGGCGATTGCATTCGCGAACAAGCACGCTGCGGCCCTGGCGCCAAGCGAAGCTCGCGCTCGCCTCGGCGCGCGGTTCAGCCAATGCTGCGCGCGCCGGCGAGGGCGAAACCCGTCGTCGTGAAGACCGCTCACTCAGCGGTGGTAGCACGAGCTCACAAGCTGCAGGCTGGCACTAGGTCAAATTCGTCGTTGCTCAACCTACAGTAGGAGAAGTCGTCGACGTCGAGATCGACGCGCCCATCGGCGTCGTCATGCTCGATTTCTATGCCGAAAGTGACGGCGTCTGTGCCCGATGGCGCGGTAACCGTAGCAACTGCGTCGCTCCAAGTTCCCACGGGTCGGGCCAAGGGCACTCGAACGAAACCGCCCCACGCGCCATCGTCGAGGCGGTCTCCCGCCATGCCCACCGGACGCCGAAATGCGTAGATGAGGTAGTAATTCGGCAAAAGTCCAGTGGGAGCTTGATCGGTGAGATTGATTGGGCACGGCGGCTGATCGGGCGCGTCGTGGAACCCGCAATGCCGTGGGGCGTTCGCGTTCGGCGCGCGATACCGGAAGCGAAGTTGATACGCGTTGCCCGCCATTACGTACGGCGCGCAGTGGCCGAGGTCCATACGTGTGAAGAAGCGACCTCGCGTCGTGCCGCCCGCCATCAAAAGCCAACCGTAGAAGCGATCGGCGCCGAAGCCGTCGTCAGCCAATCCGTTTCCGTCGGCGTCCGCGTCTGCATAAACCGGATTCAAGAGCGCGAGCCCGCCCGAGAAGAGGCCCGTGCCAGCGCTGTCGAAGCAATCCGGCAAGTAGTCGCGGTTGATGTCTCGCGAAAGATCACCGTTTTGAACGCTCACGATCGGAGCGGGAAGCGCAGGCACGTTGACCTTGAGCTCCTTGGTTTGTTTGAGCACCTCACGCACGCTAGCTAGCTGAATTTCTCCCGCGCTGCGCTTTTGTCGGAGCCAGGTGACCAGGTTCTTGAACTCGTGATACTCGATACCGTACTGATTGCAGCGGTAGGCGAAGCACACTGTGTGGAACGTGAGAACGACCCAGTTCTTCCCGCTGGCTGGTGGGTGCGCGATGGCGTTCTCCACCCAACCCTTGATGCTATTCGCGCGCGCCTCGAACTCTTCCGGTCGATCGTAGATGCCGTTGCCGTCATCGTTCGGTGGCACCAGCGGGTAGTCGATCGGGGTCAGGTGCTGCACTGAGCTCGGCACGCGCAACGCAAACGGGTTCGGCGGCTGTGTCGATTCGGCCCAGACACACGGCGTAGCAGGATCGCGATCGGTGCATTCGGGAGAGTTGGCAGCACCCAGCGTGGTGCGACCGTTGCGGTACGAGCACTCGCCGGGATACACGGCGCCAACGATATTGCGAGTCTCGTTGCCGAGCAGAGTGGGCCCCGGCGCGCCAAAGCGGCTCACGAGGTCAACTGCTCCCAGCCATTGGTGCTCCCCAAATGGATACGCAAAGCTCACCACGTCGAGGGTGCCGCTGCCATCGAGCTTGGGCACCAGGCTGAGGCGCATGCGATCCCAGCAGACTTGCAGGCGCTGTTCATTCAAATCGAGGCTATCGCCGTTGGCTGACTCGAGCTTCGGCAACTCGAGGTGATGCGCGCTGTGGCCGCCGATTTCGTGGCCCATCGCGTCGAGCTCCTGAACAGCCTGCGTGGAGAAGAACTTGCTCTCGTCGAGGCGCGGCCAGTTCACGTAAAAAGTGGCCGGCACATCGCAATCACTGCTCTCTGCGAGTTGCGGCACCGTTCCGAGACCTCCCACGTTCGGGCAGGTTGCCTCATTAGGGATCAAATCACCGTCGCTCAGGATGTTGCTGGCGAGCGGGTAGACATTGTCGAGCTGCGTGGCCGGGCCATCATCCGTCACGGTATCGTCGATCGCGTCGTCGAACGTAATCGAGACCACCACGCTCTGGGCGCGGGCATGACCGGATACGAGCACCGGCACGAGCCCTGCGACGAGCCAGCAAGCGAAGTTCATTAAGCGCAAACGTTTCATCACCGGACCTCCGCCAAGACAGCTGACTCTACTAGGCAACACACAGCTTGCGCTAGAGAGACCGCACTCGCGATGTCGAGTTTTCGTTTGCGTCATGTTCTTAGTTTTGGCGTCACTCCCTTGTTGCCAATAATTGTCGCATGCGCGCTCTGTAATGGGTGATGATGCAGGCTTCTCGGGGTGAGGACTCCATGTCGAAAGCGCTTTCTTCCTTGTCTACACACTTCATGTTTCGTCTGCTTGGCTGGGCGCTGCTTTTGGCTCTCACGGCCTGTCAGTCGAGCGGCGACCGCGAACGTGAAAGCATCAGCAAGCACACCAGCGATATCATCCTGAAGGATGTGCCACGTTGCGCGGACAGTGCAGTCACAGCGACGCTGCCGTTCGCCTGCAGCCAAAGCGATCTCGGTAAGGAGCGCTTGATTCGAGCCGAGCCCTATGAGTCCGTGTCCTCGCTGCGCGTGCACCCGGGCGCGTCTTATGGTGTTCAACTCCGCACGGTACCCGAAGGATTTTCAGGAACCGTCGAGTTCAAGCCTCCCTTCGATGGCGACTACTTGATCTACCTCGGCACGCCGAACATCAACATCGTTATCGATGCGGCCACGCCCAGCTGCTCCTTGTACCTGTCCTCGGCCGTCACGACTCGAATTTTGGGAGCTGGCGCGGAAACGTGTGCCAATCAGTTTCCGGGTGTGTATCGTGTCACGTTGCAGGCAGTCGAGCGTTATCAGCTCCGCTTCGGGCCTTCTACGGCCGCTTCGTGGGTGCGCCTCCTGATTTTGCCGGCAGCGGGTGCCATGAAGGCTCAGGCCGTGGCCGCCGGCTACGATCACAGCTGTGCAATTCTGAGCACGGGTGACGTCAAATGTTGGGGCGGGAACGACGGCGGCCAGCTCGGGCTCGAGGACTTGAATGCGCGTGGTTACAACCTTTCTCTCGTCGGCGATGGGTTGTCCACGGTCGCCCTCGGCACTGGGGTAACGGCGACCTCGCTCGCACTCGGGGTGGAGCGCACGTGCGCGGTGGCCAGCGATGGGCGCCCGAAATGCTGGGGAGCGAACCCAGTGGGTGAGCTCGGTTACCAAGACACTGTGTATCGCGGAGGTCACGCGGGAGATATGGGCGCCGCGCTGGCCTACGTGAGCCTCGGGCCAGACTTCTTGGTTTCGAAGCTCGGGCTGGGCGACCACCACAACTGCGCCATTGCCACCACCGGCGGCCTCAAATGCTGGGGGTTGAACGCCTTCGCGCAGCTCGGTTTGCCGCACCGCAACCCGCGCGGCGCGCAGCTGAATTCGATGGGCAATCGCCTTGCGCTGGTGAACCTCGGCGGTCAAGCCGCGCTCAGCGTGAGTGGAAGCAGCCATCATACGTGTGCCGCGCTCGCCAACGGCAGCGTGCGCTGTTGGGGCTGCAGCCTCTTCGGCCAACTGGGCCAAGGCTTCGTGGAATCCTGCCCTTCGGGAAGGCTCGGCGCCGAAAATTCGCTGCCGGTTGCGCTCGGAAGCGGCCAAGTCGCGAGTGCCGTCACGACGGGAGCGGAACACAGCTGTGCGATCGTGAGCGGCGGTCAGGTCAAATGCTGGGGTTACAATGCTCACGGGCAGCTCGGCGCCGGCAGCACCGAGAACCTCGCGGATGAACCGGACGAAGTCGGTGATGCACTGCCGCTCGTAGATCTCGGCACCGGGCGCAGCGCGATCGAAATCGACGCCGGCGAGCACTTCACTTGCGCACGACTCGACGACGGCTCGATCAAGTGCTGGGGCGACAATCGTTTCGGGCAACTCGGTCTCGGTGACACGCGGCCGCGCGGCATCGCTCCCGGCGAAATGGGCGACGCGCTTCCAGCCGTTGCGCTCGGCACGAATCGTCGCGCGACAGCGCTCTCGGTCGGCTATCGACATGTCTGCGTCCTGCTCGATGATCAAACCATCAAATGCTGGGGCAACAATCACCGCGGTGAACTCGGCCTGGGCGCCTTGGCGAGCGAGCGCTTCGGCGATCAACCTGGTGAGATGGGCAACGCGCTCCCGAGCCTCTACCTCGGTGTGAACGCGCCTCCGGCGGTGCAAGCGGCGCAATAGGTATTCAGCTCTTCAGCACAGGTATTCGGGCCTGAACGCCGTAACGGTGTTCGGGCCCGAAGCTTATTAGAGTGTTCGAATGTCGGCCCAACCCGCCGCTAACGACGGCTTCGCGCCGGCCTTCTCCGGCTAAACACCCAGGCGGCAGCCCCAAGCCCAATTGCCCAAAACGCCGAAGAGCTCGAACCCGAAGCAAAGCCACAGCCGTATCCGTAGCGAAGCTCCGGAAAGGTTTCTGGCTCCGCAATCAAGCAGGACGCTCCGGCGACACCATCCGGGCCGCCCCCCTCTCCTCCCGAACCCTGCGGCACTCGACGATCTTTGGGATCGTTCGGGTTGGTCGCGTCGACGACGATCTCGGCGTAGTCGCTGACGCCATCGCGATCGCTGTCATCGAGGTTCAGCTTGTTTGCCTCCAGCGCCGCCTCCAGAGCAGCCAAATCGCCTGCGCCGAGCTGATACTTGGAAACTAGCGTGCGACCGAAGGGCTGAGTCGCCGTACCAGATCCACCGATTTCGCTCTTGTGGCACAAGACGCAGCCCTGGCCCTTCACGGGCAGCGCCGAGACGCCCCACACATTCTCGAGTTTCGTCACGAAGCTCTTGGAGGCAAAGCACGGCGCCGGCGCAAACCCGAGCGCGAATGCAAAGCCCACGGCTCCGAGCACAACTCGACAGCTACCAACACGAAACCTGCACGCGTTCATCGGCGAAGCCCCATACCTCGCGCACGTAACAGCTGCGTGACGAATTCAATACGCGAATTCATTGGGCCGTCGCTGGCGGCGTCGTGACTTTGGGCTTGAGGCTCAGGCACTTCGCAAACACCGATGCCAATCCCTCCGAACCGGGCGGCAGCGCCAGCGTCTCAGTGCGCTGAAGACCCCGCCCCGGCACAGCTTCCGAATTCGTGAGCAACAGGCTGGGCGCGCCGCGCACGCTTGAGACCGGCACACCACCGCCGCGCCCGCCAAGCCAATTGCGCGAATCAATGCTGTGGTTCCGGTTGTCACCCAGAACCCAAACCTCTCCGCGCTTCACCGTGAATGGCCCTGAGTCAGGCGCTAAACCGTCGATCACCGTCAGATAGGTTGCATCACCCAACCACTCCACCCAAAGCTGCGGTTGTACTGGCGCCTCCACGCTTCGCAACGGCAGCGTGACCCGACCAACGAAACAACGGGGCACTCCCCAGTCATTGATTAGCGGCGCCCCCCCCCGAACGCTCAAGATATCGCCTTCGAGACCTACGACTCGCTTGAAGAGCAGCGGCTCCTGCGCGCGCACCGCGGAGTCGGGCGGCTCGAACAGCACTACCTCACCGCGTTTCGGCGCTTGGCCCTGAAAGCGCTTGCTCACGCCTTGCCGACTGACCCACGTGAGATCGCCCGGATATAGCGTGGGGAGCATCGAGGTGCTGCGCACCTTGCACACCTCACCGACGAACGCGCGCAGAGCCAAAGCGAGCGCCGCAGCGCCGAGAATCCAAACGCTGCTTTTGAGAATGGAAAGCCAGCGCTGCGACCCTCGCTCCCCGGCCGAACTCACGCTGATCTCGCCGAACAGCTGTTTACCCCAATACCGCGTTACCGCCGCGAACACGCCGAAAAGCAATAACCACGCGAGTAAGACTTGATCCAATAACCAAGCTACCGCACGACCAAGCGCTCCGTCGCCGGATGGCAACGTGTCCATCCGAAGTAGCCAAATTGAAAGCGTCGCCAGCAGCGCAGGCACCGCCCAATTCACGAGCACACGCTCGAACGAGCGGAGTCGTGCAGGAGTACCCACGTTCTGAACCGGGCTAGTTGAGGTTGCCATCGGCATCGATGTTCTGGTCGCGGTAAGCTTTGATGGTGCGGTAGTCGATCGGAGGCGGCGTCGGATCGACCTCGAGATCCTCGGGCTGCAGCGTTTGCTGGTCCTCCTCGACCATCTGCTCGTACAGGGCTTGTCCCTCTGGATCGAGTGGGCCTTCGCCCGCAGCGGGCGGTCGCGCAGCAGGAACCGCAGCCGTCGCCGGACGCTTCGGGCTGCGTGTGACTGGCCGCGACCTTGCCTCTACTGGTTGGGAGAGCGGCGTCTCCTGCTCGTCGCCTTGCACTTCGACGCGGGCACGCGGAACGTTGCGAGCCTGAAAAACCACGAACGCGGTCACCCCAGCCAGTGCCAGCGCCGCCAGAGGTGTGAACAACACGAGCTTGTACAGCCCGCCTTCGGCGCGGGTCGGTTTGGAGGGTTCGCTCGCCATGCGGCGCACCCTAGACGCAGCTGCTCGCGCGCCACGTGACTTTGCGAAGGCGAATCGTTTACGACTGGCGCCACGAACGACTGCCAATGCGGTCGAGGCAAACGCAGCATTCAGATGACGTTGGAGCTACGTATCCTTCACGAGATTAAGACGGGATGTTCACACTCCACAGCCGGGTTCGTTTGCTAGGTTCCGCCCGCTTCGCGAGGTCGCGTGCGCCCGCGACGATTGAGGAGAACACCATGATTCGCATCTCGAGCTTCGCCTGGTGGACGATTTCTCTCACGAGCGTACTCGCGCTCTCTGCTTGCGGCGACGACGACTCGTCCGACAACACCAACACCGGCGGTCAGGGCGGCGCAAAAAGCGGTAAAGGTGGCGCGGCTTCGATCGCCGGAACGACCGGAGATGCGGGCGCAGGCGGAATTCCCAATCCCGGTTCTGGCGGCACGACTACCAGCGGAGGCAAGAGCGGTGATCTCGGCGGTACAGCCGGCATCGGTGGCGACTTCAACGAGGGCGGCGCCGACACGAGCGGCGGCGTGACCGGCAGCGGCGGCGTCGGAGTCAGCAACGGCGGCGGTGCGGGAGGAAGCTCCGGCGGCAACGCAAACAAAGGCGGCACCGGTGGCATTGCAGGCGGCGCTGGCAAAGGCGGCACCGTCGGAAGCGGCGGCGTCGCAACCAACGGCGGCACCGCAGGCAAAGGCGGCACCACGAGCGCTGGCGGAACCTCCGCTGGCGGCGTGAGCGGCAACGCCGGCGCGACCAACGGAGGCACCAGCGGCTCTGCCGGCGCTGCGGGCAAAGGCGGAACAGCGGGCGGCGGTGGCGTTGGAGGAACTTCTGGCGGCAGCGTCGGAACGGGCGGCACGGCTGGCACTGCGGGCACAGCAGGCACCGGAGGAGGCGGAGGCAGCACGAATGGCTGGGTGAAAGCTGGTACTGTCGCATTCCTTCCCAGCGCCGCCGCAATCGATCCACGTGACGACTCGATTTGGCTCGCGGGGCGCTTCAAGGGTTCGGTCAAGCTCAGCGATACCGTTACGTATACGTCGGCGAGTGCGGGTTCGTGGGTGGTTGCTCGATACAACGCTACAACCGGCGCGCTGATGGGCTCCTTCCAGACCATGAATAACGCGTCGACGGTCGAAGGCGCTTCTTCCCCGACACCAAGCTCCCTCATCGTGGACGACGCGGGCAACGTGTTCCTAGCGGGCACGGGCCTCATCGGCGACACCACGTTGCCGATGAGCAGCAGCACACGCACGGTGAGCTGGTCGAACAACGCTTCTGGACACGCTGACGCAGTCGTCGTCAAGCTCGACGCAAGCGGATACTACAGTTGGGGATTCAGCTTCGCAGCTTCGGCGGCCGACGACAGCTTCCCCATTTACCTCGGTCTCGGCGGCGGCAATCTCGCGCTCGCGTTCCGACTCTCAGTGCCAAGCCTCGATAAAACCAAGTTGGGCGTAGGCACTACTGGCACCGGTACATTCTCGCAGGCGAACGCGGACTCCGAGCAATCTTTCGTACTCGCTGGTGCTTTCTCTGCGAGCACCGGTGCCTACAAGTGGGCGAGCCGATTCGGAACCTCCGGTGCTGCAGATCAACGGCCGCTCTGCGTCGCGGCAGATTCAAACGGCGACGTGCTCTTGGCCGGTCAATTCGATAAGGGCATCAACTTCGCTCCTTCTGATGCGACGAAAGCACTATCTGTTGTTGTTGGCGGCGACCGTGTGACTGATATGTTCGCCGCGAAACTCGCAGCCAGTAACGGTGCCCATCAATGGAGCCACTCATTTTCTGCCGACGACACCAGCATCGACTACTCATCTACGGATGTGATCGGCGGTTGCGCTGTCGCGCGCGGTGGCACAACGCTCGCGCTTTGGGGCTACTTCGATGGCGAGAAGCTGGGAGTTGGCGCGACCGACGTCTCAAACCCGGGCGGCATCGGCAGTCTGGCCATGTTTTTCGCGAAGCTCGACTCGACCGGCGCGACGACCGCCGCGCGGCCATTCAAGAGCGTAACTAGTGCGAGCCTCGCCGCCAACGGTGACTACTTGATCGCGTCAACAGTGGGCGACGCGGGGTACAACTTCGGAAACGGAAACCTAACCGGCACGGTGCTCGCGGATTACTCCAACGCAAACGCGCTCGGCTACGCTCAGACGGTCTGGCCGTCGACCATCAACGTGCAGCGCTCGTGGACTTGGTTCGGCACTGGCGCTGAATACGCGGTCGCAATCACTTACGATCCGCTGCTTTCGGCCACGTCCACCGCGCTGTATCGCCGCGTTCCCTGACGTCCGCGGCGAGATCCGCGAGGCAAGCAGCCGGCATCAGCCCGCTGTGTGAATGCGGTTTATCCGAACGCTGCACGTCGCGCGCTGAAGTTCGCACGATTCACACGAAGCGCACTAGCCACGCTGTGAATTTACAAACGTGATTCGTTCACTCGGAATGGATTCGTGTAAGAAGCTTTTCGTCGCGTGGGGGAGGTAATCCGCGCGGCGAGAAGAGCGGGAACAAGCAAAGGAGCGCACTCCAATGATCAAGCACGTATTCATGGAGGCGCAGACCACGTCTGACTCGTGGGGCAAGATCCAAAGCGCCGGATTCGTCACGATGACGCCCCTGCCGACGGATCCGATTGCCCCCGGAATCACTGATCAGACCTGCTTCTGATTTCGCTCCTCGGCCGACAATTGCGCTGAATCGCGAAATCGCTTGAACGCGAGTGCGTTAGTTCAACGCGAAATCTCGTCATTCTCGCGGGTTGTTCGCGATCGTGTGCGCATCCCATGACGCTCGCGTGGAGACTTCGTTGAGTGAGCGCGCGATGGCGTCATTTGAGCGCGAGATCGCAAGTTGCGCTCAATTCGCAGCGCGCGGCGAAGATCGCGCAAAATCAACCTCGCGAGTGACTGCGAGTGACGCGAAGAGTGCGAGCCATGCGCTGAACTTCGCACGATTCACACAAAGCGCATTCGCTGCGCCGTTAATTTACAAACCTGACTCCTTGATTTTCGGTCGAGTCGAGTAGAACCCTCCTCGCCGCGTGGGGAGGTAATCCGCGTGGCGAGCAGATTGGGAACAGCAAAAGGATCTCACTCCTATGATGAAACACGTACTCGCACTCGGAACGTTCACCGTCGTGGGTGCCAGCGTCACTGGCGCCGGCGCTCTGGCTCTCTTGGGCTCGGACACGATGGAAGTTCTCACGAACCTCGTTCTCAATGACACGGCCGCCGACTGTGGCGGCACGAACAACACGCCTGCCGGCACGCTCACGTACGCCGGTACGGGCAGCACCAACGGCGAGAACGCGATGATCGCGGCCACGCAGCAGATCTCCCCGATGTCGCGCCCGCTCAAGGCGTCGGTTTGCGCGTCCAACCCGAACTACCGCATGAACCCCGTCGCGCTCGACGCGATCTCGATCCTCGTGGCTCGTCGCGAGGGCACCGCTGGCGTTGTCGACTCGGCCTACACCGCTCCGGTCATCACCGATCCGACGCAGAAGACCTGCCTCGGCGTGAAGTTCAGCACCGGCGCTCCCTTCAACCGCATTCGCGCCGTGTTCTCTGGCGGCGACGGCACCACCGCCACCGCAACCGGCAGCGCCGCGAACTGCACCAGCACGTTCCGCACGAGCATCCTCAACAACTGGACGAACTTCACCTCGTCCACCTGCGGCCACGCCGGCAACCCGATCCGTCACGCCTTCCGCCGCGACGACAAGTCGGGCACGACCGACACTTTCAAGTCGCTCGTCGGCGTGAGCGGCTTCTGCAACGGCGCTGCCACCGGTCTCGCCGGCGGCAACCAGGATCTCGACCCGGTTCGTCGTACCTGCCATGCCAACGAGCAGGTTTGCTCGCCGAACGGTGACTTGGGCGTTGTGCTCGCGATCAGCGTGCCCGCGACGAGCCCGTACCCCGGCGCCGGTGCACCGCCCGACACGCAGGCTGATCGTCAGGCTCGTTACGCCAACACCGAGTTCCATCGCTTGCACCAGAGTCTCACGCTCGCCGTGGGCGCCACCGCCTGCCGCCGCGCGGACTCCACCGAGCAAATCGGCTGCTTGGTCGCTGTTAGCCCGTACTCCACTGGCTTCGCCGGTCTCGAAGCCACCAAGGTCTCGGGCGCAACCTACCTCAAGGTGGGCAACGTCACCCCGAGCGTGAAGACGATCCGCGCCTTCGGCACCTCGACGGCGTACCCGATCACGCGCCGCCTGTTCGTGAACGACCTGGTAGGCAACGCCGCCGTCACCGGCGACGAGGCCAAAGCCCTCGGCTGCTACACGAACCGCACGTTCATGGAGACCCCCGCTGGCACGAGCAAGGTCGAGGCCGCGGGCTTCGTCACGATGACGGCCCTGCCGAGCGATCCGCTCCCGGCCGCGATCACCGATCAGACCTGCTTCTGATCTTCAGATCTAGAGCGGTCAAATTAGGCGCGGTGTCCCCTCTAGTAGGGGCGCCGCGTCTTTCTTTTTGTCCGCACGTCGTTTCGCGAAGGCAGCTCGCGAAGCGCTATCGCACTTGTCGCGGCAGCCTCATGATCGCACTCGTCCCTCCCGTTTCGCCGGGCACTAGTTCGATGCTCCCGTGGTGCGTTTTGACAATTGAGTAGGTGATCGAAAGACCGAGGCCAGTGCCTTGCCCCAATGGCTTAGTCGTAAAAAACGGCTCAAAGACGCGCTCGCGCACCTGCTCAGGAATGCCGCATCCGGAGTCACTGATGCGGATGGTAAACGTATCCTCATCCATTTCGGTCGTGATGGTGATGCTGCCGGGCCCGTCGATCGCGTCGATGGCATTCGTGAGCAGGTTCACGAGCGCCTGATTCAGGAGACCGGCGTAGCATTCCACGTCATCCGGTTCAGCGAAGCGCGTAGTGACCTGGATCCTGTCGTCTAGCCGATGGCCCAATATCGTCAGGGCGGCTTCGACGCACTCTCGGATGCTGACTCGCTTCACCTCACCTTCGTCGAGCCGCGAGAAGGTCCGGAGCTTGAGTACTAGGTCGTGAATGCGAGTGAGCCCTAGCTCCATTTCTTGAAGCCGTTCACGGGCACGACGCCATCCTGCCACGGCCGGTAGCTCCGCCTCGCCTTCGTTTGAGCGCGGCTCGAGATCGACGAGGACGCGCGCTATTGTCTTTAGATGGCTCAGCAGGAACGCGAGCGGGTTATTGATTTCATGAGCGATGCCCGCGACGAGCTCGCCCAATGAGGCCATCTTCGCAGACTGGACTAACTGCGCCTGCGCCGTAGCGAGTTGGTCGTACGACGCTCGGAGCTCCTGGTTTTTCTGCTCCAATGTCTCGACCAGGCGTGCGCGAGTGTCGGCGAGCTGCCGGGCAGCGTCGGCTGCTTGCCGGCGCACCTTGGCCATCTCGACTTGAGTGTTGACCCGCGTTACGAGCTCACGCGCGGAGAACGGTTTGACGAGGTACTCGTCTGCGCCAGTCTCGAGGCCCTCGACGCGAGCTTCCTCGCCAGCGCGCGCTGAAAGCAAGATGACCGGGGTCGAGCGCGTGCTCGGATTGGCACGGAGCGCAGCCAGCAGGGCAACGCCGTCGAGCTCGGGCATCATGACATCGCTCAGGATCAGCTCAGGTACGCTAGCCTCGGCCGCGGCGAGCGCCGCCTTCCCGTTGGCAACGGCCGTGACCTCCCAGTCGGGAGAAAGCAAGCGCGTGATGTATTCCCGCATGTCGGCGTTGTCATCCGCGACGAGGATGCGTCCCTTCTTGACCGCCGGCGCTTTTTTCTGAATCTGGTCGTTCACCGGCTCGGAGCTCCCTCCGGTATCGGGCCGCCCGGTCCATTGCATGGCTTCGAGAATGTGGCCCCGCACCATTTCGCCGCTCTTGCTCTTGCCACTGCTCGCCACTACTCGATCCGGCGGCAAATGCGCGGAGCCAACCGGCAAGGAGACGATAAACGTCGAACCCTGATCAATCGTACTCGTCACGCGGATTGAACCGCCGTGGAGTCGCACGAGCTCGTGAACCAGCGACAGCCCGATGCCGCTGCCTTCGTAGCTGCGCCCGCGCGCCCCCTCGACGCGGTGAAACCGCTCGAAAATATGCGGCAGCTCGGATTCCGGGATGCCTGTGCCCGTGTCCTGGACGTGCAGCTCGACGTGATCGCCGTGCCATTCCAGCCGAACCGTGATCTCGCCGGCGAACGTAAACTTGAACGCGTTCGAGATTAGGTTCAAAACGATCTTTTCCCATTGTGAAGGATCGACGTAGATCGGTGCGGGCAGCTTCGGACAATCGACGACCAGACGAAGGCCGGCATCCTCGAGCAGCGACTGAAACGCTCCGGCCAAGCCGGACGTGAGCGCAGCCAGATCGGTCGGCGCGAAGGTTGCGTCCACCCGACCCGCCTCGAGACGCGAGAAATCGAGCAAGCTATTCACGAGCCGCAGCAGTCGCGCCGCGTTTCGATGCACCGTCGCCAGCTCCGCCCCGCCGAGTGCACCGTTCGGGACCTTCATCGCGGCTTCAAGCGGGCCCAGGATCAGAGTCAGGGGCGTTCTAAATTCATGACTCACGTTGCTGAAAAACGCCGTCTTGGCCGCGTCGAGCTCTCCCAACTTGATATTGGCCTCGCGCAGATGTTGGTTGGCCTCGGCGAGCTCGCGGCTTCGCTTGACCACCTCCCGCTCCATCTCGCGTGTGCGGTCGCGAAGCTCTTGCCCGAGCTCGCTTGCCTGCACGAGCCCGGTGACATCCTCGACGCGATGAAGGATGTAGGAAATCTCACCGGAGGGCGCAAGTACTGGGATGTTCTTGGGGCTCCAATACTTCCTCTCGAACGTCCCGTCCGCCGCGCGAATGTCGTACTTCTGCACGGCCATTGTATCTGGCCGCCTGGTTGCAATCACGCGATCGAGGGATGCACGCAGGTTGTTCGTGCCCGTCGCTTCAGGATCATCCGGGTTGTCCGGAAAGACCTCGAAGAGCCCCTTGCCGAGGGTTGATCTGTCCGTGTGCGTAACGTCGAAGCGCGCCTGCGTTGCAGCCACCATCGTGAAGCGCGGTCGGTCTGGTAGAAGAACGAGCAGCACCTCCGGTGACGCCTCGAACAGAAGTTGGAAGTCCGGGCTCTCCAAAGGAGTCTCTCCTGGGCTGAACTCTCGGAGAATACCCTCAGTTTTGCCCAATCTGGGGCACGTTTGCACGGCCCAACATGCTTTGGGCAGCATTGCCGTAGAGTTAGGCGTCAACGCGCTGGCGTCTGTGCCTGGCCTTGCCGGTTCAACCGCGGGTCAGAACTCAGCGGCAGACGCGACTCACCATCTCGACGCCGCAGCGGCCGCTGGCGCAGTCTGCGTCGGCGCGGCACGTCTTATTGGCCGCACAGGGCGTGCAGCTGCCGCCGCAATCGATGCTCGATTCGTTGCCGTTTCGCACGTTATCGCTGCACGTGGCGGCGACGCATTTACCGGTCGTGCATTTGCCGCTCGCGCATTCGGTTGGAAGAGAGCAGGCCTGGTTTGGGCAAGCCTTGCAGGTCGGTCCACCGCAGTCGATGGCGGTCTCGAGCCCGTTCTTGACGCCATCGCTACATGTCGACGCGACGCAAACGCCTTTCGCGCCACAAACGTGGCTCAAGCAATCGGCAGGCTTAGAGCAGGTGAGGCCCGTGCGCGTGGCTCCGGCACTCACGACGTAGCGGTAGGTCGCATTCTTTTGACGTACGCTGACGGTCTTCAGCGTGGTCGTGTAGTCGCCCGTTGCTAGCGCCGTGTCGGCCGTAGACGCTGGATTACCCGGCCAGAAGAAAGTGCGACCCGAAGCTTTCGATTCGACGCTGGCGTCCGTGACGCTCGGCTTGCCGCTTTGATCGGCGAGGGCTTCGATCAGTAAACGCCCCTCAGCCTCTTCGAGCTCGTTCTCCAAACCGGGTTGTAGCGCGTGAAGCAACGTCGGAGCGACGTCGGCTAAACCGCTGGGTGTGTCGACAACCAAACCCGTTTTGAAGGCAGGACCTGCCGCGATCAGCACCGCCGACAAATCGCTCGGAGCGCTTCCGCCGCGAACGCCGGAAACATCGCGAGACAGGAGGCGCACGAGTGATGTTTGATATGGATCGAGTTCGACCTGCAGCCCTGCCATCGCACCAAAACTGCTCCCCCGAACGGTTTGCGGCAGAGGAACCGCAAGCGGATCATGTCCGAGCGTCGCTCCAACTGCGCGACAACGGCCGAACGAACATTCGAGTGGTGCACGACACACTGCGCTCGATTCGCACAGCTCTCCTGCTGGCAAGTAGACAGACGCAGCGCGTGCCGCCGCCAGTTCGTCGCTTGCCACTCCGCAAAGCGGATCGCTCGCATCTCGGTCACTAGGGCAGAAGCGACAGGTCTTATACGGCAAATCCACCTGAGCGCAGTAGAGGCCCCCGCGGCAGACTTTGGTGGAGCAGTCCACTCCGAGTCGTGTCCACGTGCTTGGCGGGCGACCCACGTCGAGAAACGGCGCATCCGCGACGACGTCCGCACTGTCCCAAGCGTATGTAACGAGGAGATCGGGGGCGTTTTCGCCAAAACCAAGCAGGCCCGAGCTCAAAGCACCCGGCAGGTCACCGTAGCGTGGTGCGGCGAATATCGAGCCGATTTCCGGGCGTTGCTGCAAAAACTCGGTGAGAGCCTTTACGGTTGGCGCATCGTGATTGGTTACGTGCAAGAACTCCGAACCACCATTCGATGCGACCACGATTGCACCCGGCCCTAGCTGAGCGGGTGCAATTGCCGGTCCGGTAAGCTCGCCACCTTTCACGGACTGACAGATTGGGGGCCAGGAAGCGTCGTAGCGGAAGGTCGGGTAGGACGTGAACGCGTGACCCGAGATGCAGGCGCGCCCATCGTAGGCGGTGAAACCGCCTCGACTGAGCAGGTCAACCAGACGAACCGCGCCGTCCATCGGCATCCCAGTCGAGAGCTCGATCGGAAGCCAACCGGACGCGTCTATTCCTGGGACTGGAAGCGATAGTGCGTAGCGCGGCAAGAGTCGCGCATCACCCGCGAGAGTGCTGCCGCCGCCGTCGGACGTGACGATGACGTTGGAGCCAGGTGGAAGCAGCGTGATGAAGTCGTTGAAGCGCTTGTCGGCACGCACTAGTGCGTCCAGCATGGCACGGGAACCTGCGCCGTAGCGCTCGAGGCTCTCTCCAGGTTCACGCAACCACAGCACGAGCACGTCGAGGCGCGCGGTTTCTAGAAGGTGCGACAACGCCGTCGCCGCGGTTTCCTCCGCACGATCGAAGACTGAGTGGCGACGCGCTCGCGTACCGTCGACGTAGGACCAACCCACGCCCACGCCGGTGTTGCGCTGATATCCGGTCCAACCGTCGTCCACGATCCCCGGAGACGCTAGGAGCTTCACCTCGAGCTGGGGTGAAAACGGGCTCTCGACGGGAACGAGATCCGGAAGGAGTCGATCCACCTTCAAGGGCAGAGTGCCCTTGCCGGGCTGCGCGGTATCGTTCAACCAATCGGCGAATGAGCGCGGCCACACGTAGTGGTCATCGAGGATCCAGCCTGCGCGGGGCAAGTCGAAGAGGGAAGCTGGACCGACACGCCCAATGACCGTAGTTCGCAAGCCGTAGCTTGTCGCGACCTGCAAGAAGGTTCTGGCGCGCAGCAAACCTCCCGGCAGATTCGCCTGCAAGCTCTCCAGAGTTCCGCGGTCTTCGATGTCGAGCGGCTGCGATGAATCGACTTGGCGCCCACCCGAATCGGTCGCTGTCGCGCCGGGTAGATACATGCGGGAGCCAAGCACGCCGTGAGTCGCAGGGGATGTGCCAGTTGCGAGCGTCGCTGCGGCAGCCATGCGATTCGACGGCAGCGGCGCGCGGTGCTGGCTGAAACGCACGCCGCGTTGGCCCAAGCTCCACAAGTACGGCGTGGTCGTGGGCGAGATCAGATCCCCCCGCAGGCCTTCCAAGACCACCAAAGCGGTGACCGGCTTGATTGCTTGCGCCGCTGCTCCCCCCGCGCCGGCGCTGCCCGCATCCCCGCTCGAAGGGCTCGCTCCGGCACCGCCCCCGCCCGTATCAACGCCCGCGCCGCCCGAGTTCTCGCCGGCGCCGGAACCAGCTCCGCCCGCATGTGCGACGCCGCCAGTCATTGCGATATTGCCGCCAGCACCACCTTCGACCGGCATCGATCCGCCCAGGCCGCCGGAGTGCTGCGGATCGTCGCTGCAGCTCGCGAGGCCTTGCCATACGGCGAGCAAACCGAGCAGAGAAACGAAGCGTTGTCGATATCTCACGGCGATGTCCGACTCTACTTAGCGGGATAGCGCAGCTCGCACTCGTTGTAGCGAGGGCGCCACTCCGAAGGATCTTGGAAAGCGCGCTTCAGATAGTCGTAAACCGCATAGCCGACGTTGAGGGCGCCCCGCTGAGCCCATTGCGCTGCAACCGTGTGGGTGGAAGGCTTCTGCGGGCAACGGACGGTGCCGGGCGGCACTTCGTCCTCAAACGATTCTGGATCAAAGCAGTAGGGCGCATCGTCACTCCCGCTCCATGGCAGACCCGCGTCCCTGAAGACCGAGCGCTCGATGTAGCCACTCACCTCTATCTGCGAGTCGCTGAAGTCCACCACCCGAACGGGTCGCAGATTGTCGATGCTGCACAGCCGCTTGTACAGCGGATATTCGCCATTCATAGTTGCGACTAAGAGTTTTTGAGCATCGGGAATCACATCGGGATCGCCGGTGGAGACGTTGTATTTAACGCCTCGCACCGGCTCCCAAAGATCGGTGTTGTATTGAATCGTATTGGCGCAGATCTCCACGGCAATTTGAAGCATGTTCGCGCTCGCGAACCCCGCGGCGTTCTTGCGCGTCTGCGACGCCACTGGAGCCGCGGCGACCTGTCGCAGCGCGGCGGCCGGGATCAGCGCCTGAGTTCCGCCTAGCGCCATCCACATCATGTACTTGGCCGCTCCGTCCGGTGGCCCGAGCAGAGTGCCATCAGCCAACGGCTCTCGATCGAAGAAGGCAAGATTCGCGGTGGGGTTCGACAACGGACCGAAAAGGCCCTGCGCGTAGTTTGCGACACGAGTCTGACCGCCTGTCAGCGTGGCGATCGAAGCTGCCAGGTTGCTTTGCGCGTCGCCTCGCGAGCCGTGGCAGTTCGAACAAATCGCTTCGAAGGCGGCCGCTCCTGGTAACGTACTATAGACGCGCTTAGCCTTGTCAGGCGCGAGGTTGCCCATCCACTGTTCGACTGGACCGGAGTAGTCTGGTGCTTGCGAGAAATCGCAGGTGGGTTTGTTGGCCCAGAAGTCCAACGGAAAGTCGCTGCGAACGAAGTCGATGAGCTCCTGGCTGGCCTGGAAGTCGCGGATGAGCTGGTACTTGGGGAGCAGCATCGCCGTGCGGAAGTTCGCCCCACGTGGCTGAAAATCCCCGTACGTTTCCGTGAAGTCTTCCTCGAAGAAATGCGGACGATCCGGGATACCCCAGGGCGAGGACAAATCCGTGAAGTCGGCTCCGCGCGCACCCCAATCCCGGAGGTCGTCCGCGGGCTTGCAGCCTGGCATCTGGGTCAGGAACGTTCGCACCCGGTCGTCCGCACTAGCGATTGCCTCTGGCAGAGCCGAGTCCAGCTTGGAGTGGTCCTGACTGGATTTGAACTGATAAGGAATGCTCGCATTCCAAGTCCCGAGAAAGAGCTGCGCTCGACAATCGATGCCAGCCACGTGCATCGGCATGTGTGGATAGATGATGCCGTCTTCGTCGTACGTAGCTGGAGCTTGGGTGTTGCGATAGATTAGGCTGTCCCAGGGTGCGAGCGGCAAGGGATTCGCCCGCGGAATGTGTTCATCATCGGCCTGGCGAAACGACAAATCAGGATTGATGTACGCGAGGCCGTTGCTCGCGCGGATCCGAAGAGGGCTCGCCAAATCGAGCGGGAACTGGAATACGACGCCGCCGGGGCGAAAGTTGAGCGGCTCGAGACCGGGATTGAGCACCGTCGGGTACCCGTCGGGGTTGTGGCAATGCGAGCAGTTACCGTACAGGTACGCCTGCGCTCTGAGCTCGTATTGGTTGCGTGGCTGCCGCCCGACGCCGGAGTCTTCGAGCTTCGGGAGAGAGATCGCGTTCTTGACGCCCGCGACGACGCCGTAGGCAATCAGGCGCTCGACCTGCGTGAGCTCATCTTCACCTGGTGCTTCGTAGGTTCCGCCCTCGGCGAGCTGGCGGCGATCGATTTGGTAGGGCGTAAAGCCGAGCACGAAGTCGTCGCTCTCGGCACCCATGTGGCACTGAACGCAGCGATGCGCGCCCGGGACCGGATACTCCTTGGTGCCATCGAGCTGCCGCAGCACCACTGGACCCGACTGATTCGAGCTCTCGAGCGTGGCTTTGAACAAACGCTCGTCGGCCACGTAAGTCTGAATTTGATCTTTGAATTTGCTATTGTTGAAGTACGGCTTCTCGAGCAGCGTGGCTTCGGTCTCGCTCGCGTTCCAGACGTACGTCGCGAAGAGCGCGCGCTCGACCTTCTTACCGTCGACCCTCTGCGCCTTGCGCGCGACGATCAGGCGGGTTTCCATTTTTCGCCAGCCGGTGTTGCCGTTCTTGTCGACCACGGGCTTGAGGAAGGTTTTGTAGAAGCGCGTATTTTCCGGGATTCTGAAGTAGTTCGGCGTGCTCTTCTGGTATTGAACGTGCTCGCCTCGCGGAACGTGGATGTGGCGCAGCTTGCCGGCGTCGAACGACCACAGTTGGTAGTTCGGGGCAAAGGCAACGGTGTTGTGTTGCGCGAGCTCTTCGGTATCCAGCGTGAAAAGGTCCGTCTGCGAAAGCTTCTTGGGGAGCTCTTCGAACGATTGCATCGCCGCGAAACGCGCGTCGAGATCGTCGCTCTTGGTGCCGACTGCAGCGGCGACCGGAATGCAATGGCCGAGGTTCGTGAGGTTCTTACCGATGGTCTCGTCGATTGCGTAGACGGAATCAGAAGGAGCACTCGTGCTCACGCTCGGCAGCTTGATCGACACCGAAGGGCGCCCCTGCTGAATCCAGAGCTCGAGCAAGTAAGCGAGCTCTCCCAGCGGACCGCCCGTGAGCGGTGGCGACAGCGGCGGCATGCGCAGCGAGTCGTCCGGAGTGCGCATCCGATCGATCGCGCGCTGGTCGACGACGCTGCCGAAGCTATCCGCCGTGTAGCTGAAATTGCCCTGACTGTTGGGAGCACGGTGGCAACCGGCGCAGTAGCCGTCGAAGCGCTCGACGATTTGCTGCACCAGAACGACGTTGCTGAAGCTGTCGGAAGCCCCGCCGTACAGAGCCGCGCGCGCTGGAATGGGATGATTGGTGCGAGCCGGGGGGCACAGCACATTGTGCTGCGTACGTGAGCCCTCGCCGCCGGCGCCTGCTGCACCGCCAGTGTCAGGGAGCTGAGTGCTGCCCCCAGAAGCGCCCGCAGAACCTCCGGAGCCAGGCGAACCGCCGCTCTCATTGGGAGAGCCCGCTAGCGAAGTGCTGCCGCCGAACGCGATCGCATCGCCACCAACACCTCCGTTGGCGTGCGATCCATTCGAATCATCATCGTCTCCACAGCTCGCAAGCGAGAGCAGAGTGAGGGAAAAAACGAGCGCAGCCCGTTGCATGGACAGCGATGACTTCATCGTGCACCCGCGCGAACGCGGCCTCTATATCGCGCGACATCGACCCATGCAAGGGAAGCAATCTGTGCATAAGATCTGGATCATTCGAGTGCCGCGCAATGCGCGCGTTGCCGTCACTTCGATGTCACGCACGCCCGACTCTCCAAGTGATAGAGGCTTCGCTCAATCGAGCCGCGATGCGACAGACACAAAGGCAATTCGCGATCGGCACTTGCGCGATACTCGTGTTGCACGGTGCGCACGCTTGCTACTCCGAAACCGGTAGCACCAGCGCCCAGCTGATTTGCGCCGGGACTTCGCCAATTGCGCAAGGCGGGCGAGTCAATGTGGGCCGCGGCGGCAGTGCAGGTGCACTCCCAGAAGGTGGCACAGACTCGATTCCACAAGGCGGGGAACCCACCACGCCGCCGATTGCCGCTGCATCTGTCCTGCGAGTGGCGCATGCGCAGCCGAGGGTCCCGAATGCAACGTGGCACATCGACTCCGCCGCATCAGTCGCTGCTGCGAACTTCAGTGACGTATCCAAACCTGTGCCCGTTGAGCCAGGGCGCCACATTTTGCGCGTGACCGTTTCTGGGCAGCACGTCGCTAGTGCCAGCTTCGTTGCACCTGAAGGCGGAGAATTGCTCGCGCTGTTGGTACCCGTGCCGGGCGGCGGCTCCAACCTGGTCGTGCTCACGTTACCGAAACGTCCGACCGATTCGGCCACGCTGCAGCTGATCCAAGCGAGCGCGCTCGGCACAATCCAGGCGGACGTTGGTAGTGACGACGCGCGCACGCCGGACTTCGCGCTGGCTCCGGGCGCTGTGGCTCCCAGCGCGGGTGCAGCGATGGATCCGACGCGCCCTTCGCTCGCCTTCGTCGATAACGGGCGCACGACCACATCCTTCTCGCTGCCTCGTCCCGCGATTGGGGAGTTCCTGGCCGGCGTGGTGCTCGGCGACCCGAATCGAGAGGCTGAAGACCCGAACGCTCTGAGGCTGCTGCTCGTCGGGGACAAGTCAGCGGTGCTGGTAAAGCCCGATCCGGTCGTGCACGTGCTGCATCTGAGCGCCGGGCACGCAGGGTTGGACGTGTTTGCCACTCGCCGTAACCCGCTAACTGGGTTTGCCAGTGATGGCGTCGAGGCGTGCAGCTTGGACCTCCGTCCGAACGAAGCCTTGAATTTAGCGCAACTGGCGGACGACCTGCGTTTCGGCGCGCTTGCCAGTGCAGGCTTACCCCCGGGCCCTGCAGCGTTTCAGATCTTTTTGACGATCCCAAAGGATGCAGACCCGCCGTCGGCGTTGCACTTCGATTTGGTCAACGCCCTCGTTCCCAACCAGCGCCTGCGAGATGGTTTCGCGATTGGTTGCGCAGGAGCTCAAATAGAACCCAGCGCCGAGCTGGTTCCGGGCGGCGAGTACCTGATGTTGCTGCCTTCGGGGCGCCTGCAGGGAGACAATCGCACGCTAACTCTGGAGCGCAAAACCGCGGATGAGCGCTTGCGTATACCACCGCTAGCGCCCAGGGTACCGCTTTCACGCATCTCGCGGCAGCCACTCGAAGCAAACGAGTTCGAGCTGAGTCTTGCAGTCGGAACATCGGTCGGAGTTACCGATGAAGTCAGCGTCGAGCTACCGAAGGCGAGTCTCAGCTTGAAGGCCACTGGGTTCACCTCAACCTCTGGACGCTGGATTCAAAGCGATGTGCTTCGCCTGCCGGCTGCTCGGCAAGAAATCTCGGTCGTGTTCGGCACGCGCTTGCGCCGAACCGTCGTGATCGACCCATCGCCGGGTTCACGACTGCTCGTGCTCGCCGCCGGCTACCCTCAGCCGCCCGCTTCCACGCCCGACGCGAATCCACGCGCGGACGACATCGATGCGGACGGCTTCGTAGCCTCTGCAATCGACCCGAACACTGGCGCATTGGTCACGCCGAACTATTTGCCCCCCGACGGCGATATCAGCCTCAAGCAAGACGATTGCCCCAACGAACCCGGGCCGATTTGGGGCTGCCCGGCAGCGCCGCTCACCTGGATGGTGCTGGATACGACCAACCGAACTCCAGTGCTGCAGACATTGCGCGCTGAGTGAGCGCACGAAGTCAGCGCGCCTAACCCGAATGAGGGCGCCGACTCAGCGCGCCCTCGAGCAGCGAATCGACGGGAGCCTACGCGCCGACTGAAGGCGCCGATCCTTCAATGGTCTCGGGAGCGCGGCGGCGACGCCGCACGAGGCGCCCGATCGCCAGGATGAGCAATGCAGCGCCCGCGCCGGCGGCGATGCCGATCGGTGCGTTTCGCTTCAAACGCGCGCTGAGCGGCAAGTGAGCTTCGAGCTCTTTCTGCATGCGCTTGGCAGTAACTGCATCGAGGCCGCGCTGTTGGGCCTGTTCGATCAAGCGCTGCGCGTCGTCGAAGCGCTTGTCCATCATCGCGAGGGTCCAGTTGAACGCAAGCGTCTTGCGGTCGTCGGGCGCGAGTTCTTGGAGCTTTTTCGAGCAGTTGGCGAGCTCCGTGCGATCGCTTTCAACCATCGCAATTTCGCATTTAGCGTCGTAGCCCCAACGCTCGGTCGGTGCGAGTTGAACGGCTTCTTCCGCAACGCGCTTGGCTTCCTGTCGACTTGCTTCGTCTTTGCGCTTGGGACCGCTCATCAAATAATGCACGAGCATGGCACGATCCAAAGCGGTTGCCTCTTTGGATTCCAACACTTGGCGGCAGGAGTGAGCGCCTTCCTCAGGCATATTCAGGAAAACATAGCCTTCGCAGAGGCGCCGCCAGCCCTTCACGAAGTAGGGCACTGTCGTGATGACCTCGTTGTAAAGCGTGACTGCCTTCGACCATTCGTTCTTGGTGATGTGCTCTTCGGCTTTGTTGATCTTGCCCATTAGCTCGTCGAGCATTTTCATCTCGTCTTTGAAAGCCCCGAGCTCGGCATCACGTTCGAGATCGGCTTTCGTCGGCGGGCCGGAGTAGACGGGGGCATTGGGATCGACTGGCTCTTCCACGATGCCAACGGCCTGGGCGTGAACGATGGAAGGCGCTGCAATCAGGCAGGCCGCCGCTGCAACCGCTGCAGCTCGAGTGCCGCGCCGACCGCGGAGAAAACGATGGGCAAGCGTTGCGAGGATCGCAACAGCAAGCAGGGCGAGCGCAAAAAGCTGGAGCATGCGGCCCTTGCCTTGCTCACTGGCAACCTGTTGAAACCGGCGAGTGAGACGGTGTTCAGGTGCAATTTGGAGCAGCTGCCGCGAACAAGCGCTGAGCGCGGAGGTGTCGCCCACGCGGCGCGCGACATCGCACTGGGCTGCGCGCGCAAACACACTGTCAGGCTCCATATTTTCGATGCGCCGCACGAGCAGCTTGGCGATTTCGAGCTCGCTCGGCGAGAGAGAACCTTGCCCTAGCGTGAGTGCACCGACGACGGCGCTGAGATCCGCCGCATCCGAGACCTTCGCGTTTTGCATGCCTTTGCACGCACGCATCGCTTCATCGCGGCGCCCGAGCTCGGTCAGCGCCTCGCATTGGCGCCGAAGCGGGTATGCGACCTCGTTTTTCGTCAGTTCGGCGGCTCGCCGGTAGAGATCCAGGGCAGTTTGCCAGTTGCGCGCCTCGAAGGCTTTGTCGGCACGCTGCAACTCTGCTTCGAGTCCCGGCGTTTCCGGGATCGCCGTCATGAGCTCTTCGAGGTCGTCGGGCGTGCGCGGTTCGACTGGCGCAGCGAGCGACACCGAAGTGACGAGTGCTGCAGCCAATACAACTTGGAGTCCGAGTAGTAGTCGACGGGCTCGGTTTTCCATGGGGCGCCTCATCTACCTCGAGGGATCGGCGCTCGCATGTAACAAATCGGGAGCAATCGTGGCCTGCAGCGCGCGCGCTCGTCGTCACGCAACGATCACGAAAGTCGGCATTCGGTCATCGAGTTGTAGCTTGAAGTTCCGCGTCGTTTGTCGAAGATGTGCGGCTATTGTCATGAGTCGCCTTACTGCTGCCTACTTGCTCACTTCCTTGTGGCTACTCTTCTCGGCTTGCGGGAGCAGCGAGGACGACGCAAAGCAGTCGGTCACACAAACCGGTGGGATGGGCGGCCAAATCAGCGGGCAAGCCGGTGAAGGCGGCGCGGGAGATCACCCTGAGGGCGGCGCGGGTGGCAAACCTCGCACGGACCCTCGCACAGTTTACTTGAACGAGACTTCCACGAACTGGGCGATGGCGCGCGGATACCCTCGCGGCACTTCTTACAATCCGCACGAGCGCGAATTGAACCCGAACACGGTGGCTGAGCTCGTGGTGCGCTGGCGTTCACCGAGCGAGTCATGGCCGTTGGTTCAGCATGATCACCGCATCTTCGCGAGCTACGTGGAGGCGTTCGAAGCGAGTGATGGCACTCCGCTCTGGACCAATTCGCGCTCGACGCGCTCGGCCGTGTACTGCGCCGGAGTGCTGCTGCAGACATACCGTGGCATCCAGGGCGTCGAGCCGACCACCGGCGCGCATCGTGTCGACATTCCTGCTGCTGCAGGCGACGCCGAACTGCTATTCGGCCCGGCTACGGCGAAGGGCAGCGATGCCGTGTTCCCGGTGCTGTTTCAAAACTGGTCCGCTTTCCCTGGCGAGTACCTGACCGAGTTTCGTATCTTCAACGCGGAAACACGTCTTACGCGCCTCTTGCGTTCGGATTTCGTGTCGCTCGCGCCGGTCGCGATCACCGGAGGTCGAATTTACACTCCGACGCTCGTGCCGCGCAGCGCTGGCGCAAACGTGCATTGGGACTACGCCGTGCAAGCCGTTGCGCTCGACCCGGATTCAGGCCTAACCGGGTGGAGCTTCGTGCTCGACGCAGATACACTCGCGGCGGCTCCACAAATTGGTGTTGCCGTGATTGCCGGCCGTGTGTTCGCGGCGAACGCAGATGGCGGCGCGCTCGTAGCGCTCGACCAAAAAACCGGGGAGATCGTGTGGCGCAGTCCAACCAGAGTCGCCATTCACTCGCTCGCCGCGACGTTCGATCAAATTGTGATCGCTGGAAGCCGCGACGCACAGACGACGATCGTCGAGGCGTACGAGCCCGCGCAAGGAAAGCTCCTGTACTCGTCGCCCGTTCGAGGCGCGCTCAGCGGGCAAATCGCGATCGCAGGACAAATTGTCTACGTCGGAACCGACAGCGGAGAGCTGCACATGCTGCACGCCGACAGCGGTGAGCTGCTCGGGAGCATCGAGCTCGGGGGCGTGGTGACGGATCCGATCGTGACGCGCGGGCGGATTTTCGTCGCGACGGGCCAAGCTGTTTATTCACTCGGCCTGCCAGATGCCGAGCTCGCGCCCGAAGAGGTTCCCGACGTTGGCGCGGAGTGAGCCAGCGGCGCACGGCAGCGCCGCACGCTGAATGGATGCGCGCCGCGAACAATCCTGAAATCGTGCAGTGACCATTCCACATTGTCGCTGCGAAAGCCGCTCGGCCCTTGAAGCGCGAGCGCCTCGGTCGGGAGCGCTCCGTGCCAAACAACGTTCCCATCGACGCGAACGTCCAGATCGTTGCCCACCACTTCGGCTTCCAGCGCATGGTCGCTCCCTGCTTCGAGCGGCGGCAGCGCAGCGCGCTGTGCGGCTCTGAGTGTGACATAGCCGTCGTTGCCGCACTCGGAGCTGCTGCTCGCGTCGGGATTGTTCTTGAAGCTAACAACCAGCTCCTGCTTTGGCTCCAGACGCCACATCACATAAATGAGATTGCACGCGTCGCGCGCCCGCAACTTGAGACCGAGTTGCCGTCGACGCGCGCCGGATTTCAAGGCTGAAGTAACCTGGGTCGGGCCGTGATAACGAAACGAAACCCGCGCCGAATCGCCGTCGCTATCAGGCAGAACTGCGCGCGCTTTGGGGTCTCGGATGCGCAGCAGATCTCCAGCGCCCGCTACGCCGTCACCTTCGCTAAAACACAGCCCATCCGCGCGAGCCGCGAAGCGTCGTGATTGTTCACGCGGCGCTGGAGCCGTCGACGGCACTGGCGCGGGCTTCGGATGCACGCTGGCGAGCGATGGTTCCGAGCGCGGTTGTGGGCTCGGCGCGCTCGGGCGCTTGCAGCCGGTTACGGCCAAAGCACCAGCACAAGCGCATAGCAGGACACGCATCAACGGAATATTTCCCGATAACCGCTGAGAATGCCCTCCAAATCCTCGCGCTGCTTCGCCACAAACGCTTCGTCGGCGCGCAACATCGCAATATCCAACCAGAGCAACTCGGCGAAACGCTGGCTTGCCTCGCCTGGCACCGCCTTCACATCGTTCAAGCGGCGGTCGAGCTCGCCAATGGTACGAGCCAGATCGGACCTACGATCGGCGGCGACCTTCATGCGAGCCTCGATGCGCTGGATGAATTCCCGCGGAGCCGGAAGCGCCGCTTGGGCCTGGCGCGCACGCCACTCCTTGGCGGCTACCTCGGCGCGCGATTCCGCTGGCGCCTGCCAAAACCATCCAGGCGAGAAGCGCAACGTCGCGCTCGCAAACAGCGGCACGCGCTGGTCAACGCCGAAAATTCGATCGTAACCGCCGCGCAGCACGACTTCGAAAGCCTGACTCTTGCGAACGCCGCCCTCGACGCGCGCCGACTCGGCTGCCACGCGCTCACTCTCCGCGCGCAGCGCGGCCCAGTTCTCGGCCAATGGAACCCGCTCGGGCTGTCGCGCCAGCTCGTCCTCGGTCGCGTGCAGAGCTTGCTCGATTTCGCTCAGCTTCAGCACGAGCTTACGAAAGTCGTCCACGGTCGCGAGCGATGCTTCGAGACGTTGCTTGTAGAGCTCGTTCAACTTTCGGCCGCGCTCGAGCGCTTCGCGCAACACGCGCGCCTTTTCGCGCAACGGAGCAGCACCCACGTGCCCCACGTCCTTGGTCAGGAGCTCGAGCACACGCTTGATTTTCGCGTTCACGGCGTACTGGCGGCACTCGAGTCGCGCCAGCGTGCGCGCGCTGCCGCTGCGCAGGATTCGGGTCGGGCTCACGCCAACGCCCGCTTGCACACGCAACCGCGGTGTGCCGAGCTCGACGTTGTCGGTCGCTTCTCCCGGCAGGGCTCCGCGCGCGGCAGCCAGCGTTCCAACGTTGCCGAACAACCACGGCGACGCGCTGAGCGCACTATCCGAGTCTGCAACAGCTTCGGCGTAACGGCAGTATGCGTCGACGGCGTGCTCGTCAGCTGTACTGACGTCGGCGGCCCGCGGCGAGCTGTTCGAAACCTGCGGCACATCCACCGCCTCCTGCGCCCGTACCGGCAGCGAAAACACTGCCAGGACGAGTGCCAGGCCCATTGACTCAATATGCTTCATGACAATCACAAGAGCAGCGGCGGTCGGCCGACATGCAGCACGCGGCTATGCATGGCGTTCCCTTCCACCTCGAGCTCCACGTACTCGCCGCGCAGGTCGGTACCGTACACGGGATGCTTCCCCATCACTTCGCCATCCAGAACTGTCTTGATTTGACCTACGCGGCGACAGACCAAGAGCTGAAGTACGCACTCGAAGACTGGCCTGCCGGGCTGCGCGCGGTTCTGGTTATCGTAGGGGACGAACGCGAGGTTTAGTCGATGTGATGCCGCTCGCATCAGGCTCGCGCTATCCAGCGTTTTGATGAGGTGATCGTAGCGTTCGACGGCTTTATCCAGCGCGCTGAGCGCCTTTTCAGCAGCGGCGGCGTCTGCTTCTGCGGTGCCTACGGCGAGCAGCGAGTCCTGGAACTGCTTGGCAATGTTGACGCCCTCGTAACTCAGACCACGTGCCTCGGCGCCGAGCTTTGGTTGCTTGGCGAGCCGTTCGAGCACGCTGGCTTCGCGCGTCGAGCCGAGCAAGCGCTGGGTCACTTCCACGCCGCGGTCGTCGAGGCTCAGGTTCGACTGCGACATCTCGGCAAGCTTTTGTGTGCGCGCCAGCATCGCATCCTCATCGATGAGCTTTGCCTGGAACTCTTGCGCCGAGCGGTCACGTGCGACCTTCGAGAATGCGGTGCTCGTCTCCTGAAGCTCTTTTTTCACCTCGGCATATTGCCGATGCAAGCGACCGAGCTGCCACGCGGCCACACGCCGCGCGTTCGCATCTTGCTCCAGAGCTGCCTGGAAGCTCTCTTGATATTGCTTTTCGGCTTCCACCGTCCGGCGTGCACGGTCGATGCGCGCGGTGAGCTCGATGCGGCTGGCCTCCACTTGCTCGCGCATCCACGACTCGTGCGCCATGCGCGACGAGAGATCCAGCACACGCGGGTCAGTGGGGGAAATCACGATCGGCGCGACCCAAGCGCGATGAACGAAGTAGGTCAGGTTCAGCCCGATATAGCTGACGATTCCCACGAGGATGCAGACCAGCACGACAAAGCCGAGCAGCCGATAAGCGGATACGATCCAGCGGCTGAAGGCCGGCGGTGCAGGCGCGCTCGGCTTGATCGATGTGACACCAATTGCCATTCTAGTCTCCGAAACGAACTAAGGATCGCGCGGGAACGCTACAGCAGTGCGTCCACCGCCTCCACCGACGGCGCGGGCGCAGGTTTCGCCTGCTGATGCCCACGAGTCTCCCAGCTGCTCGAGTCGAGAGTCCAGAATGCCAAGGCACTCACGACCAAATACGTTACGGGCATGACCACTCCCATGGCCATGAACGATAGCGCCGGCACTCGCTGTTCCTCCGGCAGGTTGCGCGTCTCGAGGCGATACAGGGCACCCATGCCGCCCAACACCAAGATGTGAAACGCGGCGAGTTCGAAGAAGCGCCCGAGCGCGATTTGTTCGACCAGCAGCACTGGGTACGCGAGCTGCAGCGCGAACAGGGTGAAGTAGTGGAGCGAAATGAACGGGTTCGTCTTCCAGACGTGGGAGATCCCCATCATGTAGTCGATGAAGTTCGAGCGGCGCCAGCGCAGCTGCTGAGAGAAGTATTTCTTCAGCGTATTGGGCGCGACCGTCCAGCATTCCGCGTCGAGCGTGATGAAAGTGCGGTAGCCCGCCTTGACGATCTGCCGCGTGAGAAAGCGGTCTTCGCCGTACTTGATCGGTACACCGAGCACGTTGCGGCGCTCGAGAATTGGTTCCAGCTCGAGCAGCACTTCACGACGGTACGCCGTGAGACAACCCGACAGGCACATCACCGTGCGGCAGGCTCGCTCGAGGCTCTTCAAGTAGCAGTAGCCGAAGTGGTACTTGATCGTCTGCATCCGAGTGAGCCAGTTCTCGTTCGGATTCGAAACGTGAACGCGTCCGCCGACAGCCGCAATGTCGGGGCTCACGAAGCGGGAGACCAGCTCGCGCACAGCCGTTGGACTTACCACCACATCCGAATCGACCGACACGATGATTTCGGCTTGCGAGCGACGCACGGCGTGAGCAATGCCCATGCGTTTTCCGACGTTGTACTTGTTGCGAATCACCAACACGCGCTCGGGCTGCTCCTCGGCTGCGCGCCGCGCCCACAGCAGGCTGTCATCGGTGGAGCAGTCGTCCACGACGGTAACGGTCAACTTGTGCGCGGGGTAGTCCTGCGCGAGCAAGCTGCGAATCGTGTCCATGATGCCCTTTCCCTCGTTGAACATCGGGATCACGATTGCCACCGTGGGCTCGTAGCTTTCGTTACGCGCGTCGAACCGCTTGCCCGCGAGCCGCCGGGCCAGCGCGCCGCCGAAGTAACGATTGGTAATTGCTACCAATACCAGCACAAAAAAAGGCAGTTCCATGCGCCGCCAACCTCGGCGCGTCACTTAACATATGGGTTCGAGGCGATCGGCAACGTTTCGGTTGGTGAGGTGACGTTTCAATGAACTCGAGAAACATCGCCGGAGTGCAACGCGCCACATGCAGCACGAGTGTCTCAGTTGGGGCTGCAAGTTGGGTCTGCAACTAGTTGCCACTTAGATTTTACGAGAGGGTTGCGCACGAGCTGCTACACCGCCGCGGCCAATGCGCAAGGTCCCGCCGCTCTCACGAGCAGCGGCGCCGAGACGCGTGCCGTTACTCAGAAAGGAAAGTTCGAATGTCGACCCTGATCGAGAAGATCGACTCAACCACCGCCCACGTCGTAGTCATCGGAATCGGCTACGTGGGCCTGCCGCTGGTCGCCGAATTCGTGCGCGCGGGCTTCCGCACCACCGGGCTCGATCGCGACCCTCGCAAGGTCGAGCTTTTGAACTTGGGTGAGTCGTACATCCCCGACGTGCCCGGCGCCGACATCGCGCCGCACGTGAGCTCGCGTCGTCTACGCGCTACCACCGATGCTTCGGTACTGCGCGAGGCCGACGTGGTGGTGGTGTGCGTGCCGACGCCGCTCAACAAGACGCGCGATCCCGACATGCGTTTCATCATTTCGGCGTTGGAAGACATCGCTGCGCACCAACACCCCGGCATGTTGATTTCTCTCGAATCGACGACCTATCCGGGCACCACCAGCGAAGTGATGGTTCCGAAACTCACCGAGGGCGGCTTCGAGCTCGGCAAGGACGTCTTCGTTGCCTTCTCACCCGAGCGCGTCGATCCGGGTAATTCCACCTACAAGACTCGCAATACACCAAAGGTCCTCGGTGGATGCACGCCGGAATGCTTGCGCGTAGCCGAACGTTTGTACTCACGCATCGTGGATCGCGTAGTGCCAGTTTCGAACACGGCGACCGCCGAAATGGTGAAGCTGCTCGAGAACACTTTCCGCGCGGTCAACATCGGTTTGGTGAACGAAATTGCGGTCATGAGCCGGCGCCTGGGCGTCGACGCATTCGAGGTGATCCGCGCCGCAGCGACCAAGCCGTTCGGCTTCATGCCGTTCTATCCAGGACCTGGGCTCGGTGGGCACTGCATTCCGATCGATCCGCTCTACCTCTCCTGGAAAATGCGCAGCCTGTCGTTCCAAGCTCGTTTCATCGAGCTCGCCGACTCAGTCAATAGCGGCATGCCTGCGCACGTGGTCGAGCGCGTGACGACCGCCCTGAACGATCACGGAAAAGCGGTGCGCGGTTCGCGCGTGCTCGTGTACGGAGCAGCCTACAAGCGCGACGTAAGTGACGTGCGCGAGTCCCCTGCTCTGGGCATCATCGATTTGCTGCACGCCCGCGGCGCGAAACTGAGCTACATGGACCCCTACGTGCCCGATTTGCACGAAGAAGGCGTCGAGCTGAAATCGGTCGATCCGCGCAGCAGCTTTGCCGAGTACGACGCCGTGGTCATCGTCACCGACCACTCTGATCTCGAACGAACTCGCTTGCTCAGTGAAGCGAAACTAATCATCGATACACGCGATGCGCTGCGGGGTTTCCCGGGCGACCGATCGCATGTGTATGGGCTCTGATTGGCGTCCTAACGTTTATTGGATCCGGGCGCGCAGCAGCATCTTGATTCCGGGTTACGATGGCCTGGAAAAATACGTCTGTTGCTGCGCGCTCAGCCCGCAGCTTGGCGAATTGACGCGCGATTCGGGAGGGTCGCCGATGTTCGCCACTTTCACGATATCTCTTTGAAGGCCGCATCAGCGCGTCACCACAGTTGTGTACCAAGCGTTCTTCCCAACTCACGAGGTGGAAGAATGAAGCTGACTCGACGAATTAGTGGAATCTGCGCGGTGCTGCTGAGCGGCGCCGGGCTCAGCAGCGGATGCTCGAGCTCCGCAGGCCCAGAAGAAACCGGAAACCTAGGTCAGGCCCTGACCTGCGATCTCGGGCTGACCACGGCGCTGTCCGGCGCCTGCAGCAAGGCGAACTCGGAGGCGTCGATCACCGCCTCGGCGCTCTCGAACCCCAATCCCGCGCAGATCGTCGCCGATAGCTCGGCGTATGGCGTGCGTTTGATTAACGTCGGCGGCTCCTATCAAGGTGCGCTGCGCTTCGTGCCGCTGCAAACGACCTCTTACAACATCTACTTGGGAAGCCCCAACCTCCCCTTCCGCGTCGTGGGTCCGGGCGGCCAGGTGGTAGCTCCTTCCTGCAGCTCGACCTTGACCTCGACGGAGTGCAACAAGCTCCGCCGCGTCAACACGTATCAGCTCGTCGCGGGCGAGACCTACCGCCTAGAGGTGCAACCGACCACGGCTGCTAGCTGGGTCCGCCTGTTCATTCAGACCCGCCTCGAGCCCGTTGCCACCTGTGATGCCGACGATCTGACGCGCCTTTCCGTCGCCTGCACTGACGCCGAAGCAGGCAGCACCAAGATCACGGCCAGCAACGGGGGCGTGGGCACACCGGTGTCTCTGAACACCGTTTACAACATCACGCTTCCGACCGTCGGCACCAACACCTACGCGGGCACCTTCTCGTTTAGCCCGGCAGTGAGCGGCGACTACGAGCTTTTGCTGGGTACCCCGAAGATCCCGGTAGCCGTTGCCGTCGGCGCGAGCCCCGTCAACCCGGATTGCAGTCGCTTGGTGTCCTCCGCGGAGTGCAAGCTGCTGCGCCGCGGCGACCGTCTCACACTCGAAGGCGGCGTGACGTATTCGTTCACGTTGGGCCCGAACGTGAATACCCAGTTCGTCCGCGCCACCATCCGTCGCAGCGTCGAAGACGAGTGCGCGCTCGGCACTGACAATTGCGACCACGACCCGAACGCCTGCGTCGACGCCGACGAGGGGTTCTCTTGCGTTTGCCCCACGGGCTACGTTGGCACCGGCGTGGGTGACGACGGCTGCGCACCGGAAGCCGTGAACGAGTGCGCGCTCAACACTGACAATTGCGACGACGCGCCCGAAGCCTGCGTCGATACACCCGAAGGCTTCAACTGCGTTTGCCCGGAAGGCTTCATCGGCGACGGCATTGGCGCCGAGGGTTGCCAACCGGCAGGTGTAACGAGCTCGCAGACGCCATACGTCATTCCGGTCGCCGAAGGCGTAGAAATCAAGGCGATTTTGACCGTCGGTGATAGCCCCAATCTGAAGCCCAGCGGCGAGCCGTATCGCATGGTCGGTATTCCCGATGGGCTCGGCGCATTCGACAACGGCGACGGCACGTTTACCCTGCTCTCCAACCACGAGCTCACTGCTGCGGCTGGCATTCCTCGCGCTCACGGCGGCACCGGCGCGTTCGTTTCGCGCTGGCAAATTCGCAAGTCAGATCTGCGAGTTTTGCACGGCGAAGATCTGATTCAGCAGGTTCAGCTCTTCAGCGGAGGCGTCTACACACCCACCACCGGCGTCGCCATGAGCCGTTTCTGCTCAGCCGACTTGCCCGCGCCGAGCGCATTCTACAACGCCAGCACTGGCCTCGGCTTCGACGGTCGCCTGTTCCTGAATGGTGAGGAGTCCGGAGCTGAAGGCCGCGGTTTCGCGCACGGTCTCGATGGCACCAGCTGGGAGCTACCCCGCATCGGCAAGATGGCATTCGAGAACTCGCTCGCAAGCCCCGCACAGAGTGACAAGACGGTGGTCATCAGCACCGACGATGGCACCGGCGGTCAAGTCTACGTCTACGTGGGCGACAAGACAGCCAGTGGCAGCCCCGTCGAGCGCGCGGGGCTCACGAACGGTACCCTGTATGGCATCCGCGTTGTGGGTGTCCCTGTCGAAGATCCTGCGACCGGAATCGCGACAGGCGCGTTCGAGCTAGCCGACCTCGGCAATGTCGAAAACCAAACCGGCGCAGCGCTCGACGCAGCCAGCGTCGCTGCGGGCGTCACTAGTTTCCAACGACCTGAAGACGGCTTGTGGGATCCCAGCAATCCGAACGACTTCTACTTCGTGACGACGGCGTCGTTCACTTCGAACAGCCGGCTCTGGCGTTTGCGTTTCAATGACGCGACGAATCCTGCGCTTGGCGGAACCATCGAGATGCTGCTCGACGGCAGCGAAGGCCACAGGATGCTCGACAACCTCGGCATCGATTCGAGCGGCCACATCATGGCCGTCGAAGACGTGGGAAACCAACCGCATCTCGGCCGCGTGCTCCGCTATGACATTGCTTCGGACACGCTCAGCGTGGTCGCCACGGCCGATCCGGCGCGGTTCACGTCGGGCTCTCCCGGCTTCCTCACGCAAGACGAAGAGGCTTCGGGCATCATCGATGCTTCGTCGCTGCTCGGTCCCGGCTGGTGGCTGCTGGATATGCAAGCGCACTACTCGCTCGGCGGTGAGCTAGTCGAAGACGGTCAGTACCTCGCGCTCTACGATCCGGCGACGGCGGGCTGAGACAAGAGCTCAGCGGAAATCTAGAGAGCAAAACTGCGGCGCCGTACTCCCACTGTGGAGCGCGGCGCCGCTCTCTTTTTGTGCGTCGCAGACGCTTCCTGCTCGTCAGAGGTAGACGTGCGCTTGCAGCAAAAGCGCGAGCGCGTCCACATCACCCGCTTTCGAGGCGAAACGTTGCCACACCGAGTCGACTCGAAGATCCGAGTGCGGCGCGAAGAACCAAGCGTAAGAAAGCCACGCGCCGTACGAAAGCGGCGGCCCTTTCACCCCGACGTTCTGAGCCTCGCCCGTGAGCATCACATGCATACCGCGCGCTAGCTCGGCGTCCGCTTGCAAGAAAGCCACCGCACCCTTACGCCGATTTGCGTGTTCAGGCGACTCGAGCACGTAGTCTCCTTCGAACAGAATCGCCAGGGGCTCCCACGGCGTTGCCCAGCGTCCAAAGATGCCGTGCGCGTGGCGGTAAGTTGGTTTTAGGGTTCCGCTGTCGAGCGCGCGGTGAGTGATCAAGCTGCTAGCCCCGAGGCTCAGTTTGGGGGCGACGAACCACTCCGCAAAACCGCTGTATCCGCGTTCGCGGTAGTCGTCCGGGCTGATCGCGAAGTTGCCCAGCACCAGCATCAGCTCGGCGCGAAGCGCGCTCCCGCCGTAAAAAAGTGACACGCCGTACTGCTGGTGGTCGTTGATGTTGGTGCGCGTAAACGATCTCACCCACGACGTGTGCTCTGGAATGCGCAGTCCAAAGGGCAAGTTCATGCGTCCCGCGCGCAGCTGAAGGCTATCGTTGGCGAAGCCGTAGCCGAGCCAATGAGTTCGCGAAATCAGGTTATCGGTGCGGCCAGCGGTGAGCGCTGCCGCTCGCCCGCCTTCCGGCGCATACCCCAACACTCCGAAGGCGGTGAAGTGGCCCAACTTCAGCGCGGCAGCGAAATCGAGCTGCATCCAGATATCGCGCTTCATGAGCGGCGCGCCTTCGACCTTTTGCGTCAACCGCATGTAGCGAGCGTCTGCCTGCAGCACGAGCGCTTTCGGCAGTTTGACGGCGCCAAACGCGAAGCCCGCTATGCGCGCTCCGTCCTCATCCTCGTCGGCGCTACCGGTGTCGGCAAACCATCGCGTGTGAAAGGCCTCCTCGCCGACGCCGCGCCCATAACGAGTGAGCGCGCCGGAGCCCGAGGGATCGACGTGGCAAGCGTTGCACTGCTGGTAGCCGTGCCGCAGCGTCCAAGCGAAGGCGTGAGCCGGCCGTGGTGCAGCCAGCCCAACCAAGAACAAGATGAGCGCGATGAAGAGCGGTTGGACGCCCAGCGTCTGCAACCGAGCGCGGTTCGGGGTCGACATGGGAGCCGCCACATAGCGCGAGCCGCACGCAACGCCGTGCAACAATTCCGGTCACTTCGTGACACGTTCGCCAAGATTTCGTGCCCGAATTGGCACGAGCGTGTGGAGTTAGCGAGTCGCTCACGGAGCTTCGGGTGGTGGCGCGTTTTCCTCCGGACCCCACGCAACGCGCACCCAACGTCGGTCGCTGGGACCGAAATCGAGCTCGAGCCTACGATAGGTATCGGGGGAATAGACATACGCTACTTTGAGCACGTCGCAGGTGCTGGACGGAATTCTCGCCATGCACAGCGGCTGGATCGTGCGGCTCCCCGAGCGCATCCGCATGGGCACCGCCGCGGAGCCCGTGAAGAGCGCCATGCGTGACGTGTACGCGACGAAACCAATGCTACCGCCAAAGGAGCCGTCGAGCTCAGCCAAGCGGACGTTGGCAGCCGAGAGTGGCGGATATCCGAGGGTGGTCAGCTCGCTTCCGAAACCAGCAATCGCGCTCACGATCGTGTCGGGGGCGGCTGCGCTCGGGCACACCCGAGTCAAGCTCTCGAGCTCGCTGACATCGCACTCAGCGACGTACGTTACGTTGGGCTGCACCGAAAAACGCACGTACGTCTGCGGGCTCGTCGGTCCAAACTCGAAACGATAGGTACGACCACCTTCGAACGAGTAGGTGGCAGCAAAGCGCAGCTCGGTACAAGTCTCGACGTTCAGCGCTCCGCCACAGCGCGGCGCCAAGACCGCAGCTTCGTCCCGCACCGCCAAGGGCAGCTTGGGAATCGAAGTGTACACGACGTACTCGCCAGATACCGGCGGCGTGAAGGTGAGCGCACCCGAGTTCCCCGTAGCGGTCTCGTTCAGCCGCACGCCGTAGATCGTTTGCTGCTCAATCGCCGGTCCACCCGACGATTCGAGGCTGCCAGCCGCGACCAAGGTGCGACCGAGCGAAGCGTCCTGGCAAGTCGCGTCCAAGCCGCGCAGCTCGAAGGTGGCGCATGCGCGCGTCGAATCATCCGGCGTCGTGCTCTCGATCCCGAGCCGAACCGAACGCGGATCCGCGGAACCGGAAACGATGGGCCCGATATCTAGCGTGTACTGGACCCCTGCGACGAGCTCATAGCGATCACCGCGTAGCAGCTTATTGCAATCGCGATTGCTAAACGAGAGAGAGCACTGCGCAGACACTGTCTCCGCGCCTGCCCGCAACGTGAGCGGCACACCAGGCGACCCGCTGAACAGAGCGTACGTGCCACTAGTGGTAGCCGTGAAAGATGCTTGCCCCCGGTGATTGTAAAGATTCGTGAGCGGGTCGAGCTCCGCAAGCAGCTTGATGATGTACGAATTTCCGGTTTGAAGCTGCGGGGGCGGGTCTACTGCCAGATTGGTGGCGTGAACCGGCCCGGCATTGGCAACTGCACACGCGGTCGCAAGTGAACCGAGATCGCGTTCGAGATCACAGCGTCGCGCGCCACCGACTGGCTCCGAGAGCGTGAGACGATACGGCGTGCTCTGCAGGGCGTAGTAAGTGGGATTGCCGATGCGCACGACGTAGTCGACGCCGCGTGAAACGAGCCGAATCGAGCCGCCGTAGTGGTACGCCCGTGCGTACTCGACCTCGCCACTCGCGGCGTTTCGAATCTCTACGGTCACCGGCGCCGTCGTGGTCTGCACATCCACGTCGAAGGGCAGGCCGATACCCGGACCGGTGAAGCGGTAATAGTCTGCGTTCCCAGAGCACAGCGTTGCATCAGTGACCGACGGGAACGCGAGCGGAGTTGCGTCCTCGAGACGATCGTTCGGCTCCAGTGAATCGTGCCCGATGTCGCAGGTTGGAGTCTGGGTGGCGAACGAGAGTTGGTAACTCGTTGACTGCTTGCCGTAGCCGTAGACTTCGACCCAATACTGCCTCCCGTCCGACGGTACGGCGACCGTCTCGGAAGAAGAGCCAGAACCGACCAACTCACCGTCTTGGTCCCAAACGCGTGCGTTCAAGCTGCCTCGCGCTTCATCGTGCGCGTAGCTGACAATCAGCGTCTGACCCGCAGCTGGCCCCTGAATCCGATAGAAATCGGAGTCGCCGCGGCAGATGTAGCCGTTCGTCACCGAGCCGAGATCGTCAATCGGTTTGGCTTCGAGCGAGCTGTTGTTCGGCTCGAACTGATCCTCGAGGATGCCGCAGCGAAGCGAACCTTGCGTAACGGCCAGCGTGTAGGGCACGCGGCGTTGAGCGCTCTGCACTTCGAGTGAATACACGCCACCATCCGATACAGCCGGCAAGAATTCGTTGTCCTTGGCAACGCGGTCGCCGATGAACAGCAGGTTGCCCGCTTGATCGCGCAACAGCGCGTTCAGATCGCCCGTATCGGTGCCGTACTCGAAATCGTCGCTGACGAACAGCATCGAGACCGTGAACGGTGTGCCCGCCGGCGGCCCCTGAAACTGATAGAAATCGACGTTTTGCGGGCAGCTAACCGCCTCGACCGAGCTACCGAAAGGCAGGTTTACGGCCTGAACGGCGCTCTGATTCGGTTCCAGAGCGTCATCGACACAGGGGTCCAACGCTTTCGCATCGCGGCCCATCGCATCTTCGGGGCCTCCCTGACCGCAGGCCAAGGGTGCCAAAAGCGAGCCCAACAGCAGAGCTTTCTCGATTGCTCGAACGAGCTTTTTCATCACGGGTCTCCTACTTGTCGGCAGGCTCAATCGTTGCTGGAGTCCAAACGCACTCGGACCCATTGCATCGGCGTGACGGGACCGAGTTCGAGGCGGTATGTGTGATCCGCACTCAGCTCGAAGCGACTGCCGCGACGGAAGTCGATGCATTCGGTGGAGCTCAGTGGTTGCGTGCAGGTTGCCGCAATCTGCTCGAGATCGTCGTACAAGCGGAACGGCAGATGCGGCGCGCTCAGGTACAACTGGTAGCTCCCGCTCGCCGGTGGCGTGATGGTCACGACTCCGGCGTTGGTGGTGGCGCCCGTCACCAAGCGCACCAGAGTGGTCACCTCGGGGGTGATCGCGGGCGGTGCCTCCGCGCTCAACGGCGCCGCCTGCAGCGACAGCGCGGCGGGCGACGGGCTCTGACACGTGCTGACGAGATCAGGTAGTTCTCCTTCGCCGCAGGCCGGCTCCGGTAGAAGCAGCGCGCCAGTCAAGAAGACTCGCGTGCTATCGACGCTGGAACCATCGAGCTCGACGCGCACCGGAACCTCGGCGCGCAGCCGCATGGCGAAGCCCTTGCGGAAAGAGGCGCACTCTTCGGCAGTGAGGTCACGCGAGCAGGAAAGATCCAGCTCCTCGTTGTTCACGAAGACTTTGGCCGGGAGTTGGGCCGATAGGTAGAGCCGATAGGTGCCCGAAACCTCCGGCACGAAGTTGACGCTGCCGCCGAAGCCCGCCGCTGTCGGCTGAAGTTCGACCAGCGTCATCTGCTCCTTCGGGAGCGTAGGTCCATCTACACCGAGCGCCGCCGCTTTCACCGACGTCGCCGGCAAGTTCAGATCGCAGATGCGCCCGCGCTCCGGAAGGTCCGGGTTCTCGCAGACGATGGCGCTGACCTCGGTCTCTGCGATGAGAAGGCGTACGAATTGTTGCGGAAGCGTGGGTCCGAACGTAATCAGGTAGCGTTCGCCGGCAATCAGCTCGTAGCGGTACACGCGCCGCAGCTTGTTGCATTCCTCACGCTCCAACGAGGACAAGCAAGCTGGTGCAAGCTCGGTCCCCGCAGCGTCGCGCAGCTCTAGGCGCACGCCCGGAGAGCCGACGAAGAAAGCATAGGAGCCAGTGCGTGTCGCGGTGAAGGCCAACGATCCCCCGTTGCCCACGGCGCTCGGGCTCAGCGTTACGGTGTACGACGTGTTCTCACTGAGCGTGGGAGCGGATGCCGCGTCGGTGGCCGTAACCGCTGCGAGCGGGCCCGCGTTCGAGATGCCGCAAGCGGCGCCGAGCGAGGAGATTTCGGCATCGATCGAGCACGAACGTGCGGGTTCACGCAGCGCAACTTCGTAGCGCGCCGTCTCACCGGCGAGGGGGTCAATCCCGACGTAGTAGCGTCCGCCGTTCGAGATGGCTTGCAGCAGCACGCGACCAAACGTCGCATACTGACTCGACACGACTCGACCGCGCGTATCGAAAAGCTGGACGCGAGCTCCGCCTCGACCGAGCTCGCGGAACAGCACTTCAACTTCGAACCGCGTTTTCGATGGCGGGCCCTGAAACCGGAAAACATCAGGGTTTGCACACGCCACGCCGGAGAAGCTTCCGGGAAGTGCCGCAGCGCGCGCAGTGGCCAGCGCGTCATTGGGCTCTCCTGATTCGTCGCCATCACAGGCCGGCGGCGTCAGGCTGAAAGCGGCGGTGTAGCTTCGCTCTGCCCACGGGTCGCCTGTAACCCGCAGCAGATAACGGCTGCCGTCCGAAACAGCACCTAGCGAATGAGCCGCAGGGCTCGTCGACTCGGCGGGCACGCGAATCGAAGTGGTGACAACCGATGTCGTTCCTGTCGGTGTCACTTGGAGAAGCTCGAGATCCGCGTTGACGGGACCCGTGAAGTTCGCAGTTGCGTAGAACGGCGTGCCAGCTGGCGGACCTTGAACCGCAAAAATGTCCGGCAGCGATTCGCAGAGCAGCGCGGACGCCGAAGATCCCAACACGAGCTCGCTCGCTTGTTCGGGTCGATCATTCGGCTCCAACGCGTCCTCTCCCGCGCAGGACGAAGCAGGGTGATACCCCGTCAATGCCTCGACTTGGTAGTCGTTGTTGCCTCCGTATGAGCTCGCGACGGACAGCTCGTAAAAACCTCCTCTCGAGGTAAGGACGTAACTTTCGTTATTGGAGCCCGCGCGACTCGGGATCGCGTTCACCCTGGATACGGCGTTCCACAACAATCGAGTCGCGAGCGGGGCTCTTTGCCCGTCGAAACGCACGTTCACGGTGAACTCGGTCCCCGTCGGCGGCGCCGGGATTCGGAAGTAGTCGTAGTCGTACCCGCAGACGAAGCCCGAAAGCGTTTGCTCGAGCGCAAGCGGCGTAGCCGTCGAGGAAGAATTGTTCGGCTCGAGTGGGTCCTGTTGGTCACAGCGCGGCAAAGTTCCGAGCGCCGTGGTCAGCCGGTACACACCGCTCGGTTCGACGTTGTTCCACAGAAGCTGCACGTAATAGCGGCCGCCATTCGAAGTTGCGGTCAAGAGCGGCGTGGGGCTGCTCTCGGCGCGCACGGTGTTGCCCGCCGAATCGAAAAGAACCGCGGAGACTGATCTGGGATACGTTTCCGGCGCCTGATCAAGGCGGACGCTGAAGAGCTCGCCTGCGGGAGGCCCCTGAAACGTGTACCAATCCTGCGCCCAGCGAAAGCAAAGGCTGCCTTCCACCGGAGAGCCGCCAAACGCAATTTCTGCGGCTGATCGGCGTGTGTCGTTCGGCTCGAGCTGCTCCTCGACGCAAACGTCTAGCTCCTGAGTCAGTGAGCCCTTCGCGCCATCCTCATCCTCGGTTTCGCCTCCCGGCGCGCAGCTCGCGAGCGCTCCGCCAAGAACCAGCCAAGCTGCGGCACCTGCGGTCCAACCGCGCCACGACGTCCTCGCCATGAACACCTCCGAGTCGAACTTGCTTCGACCTCAGCGTCGCAATCGAACAGACCCCGACGCAAGCGGAAGATTCGCTGATTTGATTTCGTTCTGGCTAGTCCATTCGAGCACGAAGCGCTTAATGTTTCATAGCTCATCGAGCCGAAATCAAAATCATTCGAATGTCACACTGGGCCAGCATTCGAGATTCGAGAAGTTACGAGAACGCAATCAGTCCTCCTCCGAGACCAAGTACCGTAGTGGGCTCGTCTGAGCGAGGTGCCATGCTTAGTAACAATATGAAGATTGGGGGCGTCGTCGCTGCGGTGTTGACGTGGGGATTAACGGCGTGCTCGAGCGCAAGTTCACAGGAAACGACCGGCGTCTCAGGCGAAGCGGTGCTCACCGACTTCGCGCGCTGCGGCAACGCACGACTCGACACCTTCGATCGCGCCTGCACGGTGACCGAACGTCGCGTGACGGTCGTTCAGGCGGGAGACAATCCCAACGCCTTCCTACCCTATTTGGCGGGCGACACGTTTACCAGCATTCACCTCTGGAACGTGAACGGAATGAACGAGGGCTACGTTCGTTTCGATCCGCCTCCCAACGCGCAGGGAGAGTGGGCGTTTTACCTCGGCACGCCCAACGTGCCACTCACCATCACGAATGCAAGCAGCAGCGAACAGACGATTTGTACTCGCTACGTCTCCGACACGCTAGCCAACGAACTCATCGGTCGCGACTGCCGCCTGAAAGGCGCGTATGTGGCGGACTTGCATGGTGGGCCATTCCTCCTGCATTTCGGTCCCATCGATCCGAGCGTAGAGGTCATCACACTCGTGGCCGAGCGGCGCCATGAGAGCGACTTCGTCGGCGTGGGCTCGCGCGAATGCAGTAACGCAGAGCTCGGAGCGTTGACGACCGCGTGCTCCGTGGCCGATGCGACGACTCCGATCCGCGCCGGCGACTTTGGAACTGTGGACGCTCCGGACTTGGCCCTGGATACAGCGTATGGGGTGCATTTGCAGCCCCTCGCAGGCGCTTACGAAGGCTCCGTCGAGTTTGTTCCACCTTACACAGACGACTATCTGGTGAGCCTCGGCACGCCGTTCATTCCAACCCGCGTGACGAGCGGTGGAGAAGACGCTTCGGTGACGTGTGGTCATTGGTTGTCCACCGAAACCAAAGCCAGCGTGACCGGTGGTGCCTGCGAATCGATTCGCTCAGCATTCCGAGTGCATCTCACTGGCGGGCAAAAGGCTCGCCTCGAGCTCGGCCGTGAGCCGGCGGAAAAAGACCATCAATGGGTGCGCGTAGTCGTTTCCGCTACGCATATCGATAGTGACGGCGACGGAGTTGCCGATCCGTACGATGTCTGCCCCAACGATCCCACCGCCACCGTAGACGAGGACGGAGACGGCGTGTGCGGCGCCGCCGATGCGTGTCCGCTCGATCCAGAAAACGATGCCGACGCTGACGGGCTTTGCGGCAACGTCGACAACTGCCCGAACGTCGCGAACACAAATCAGGCCAACCAGGATGGGGACGCGCTGGGTGACGCTTGCGACGCTTGCCCAACACAGCCGGGAGCTGACGTCGACGCAGACGGCGTGTGTGACGCGGTCGACAACTGTCCGTTGACGGCCAACGCAGATCAATCGGACGAAGATGGCGACGGTCGCGGCGACGTGTGTGATGGCACGGTTGGCTATTACGACATGCTCGTGGGTGCCGGTAATTCCACCCAAGTGGCTTCCATCGTAACGGGCGGGGGCACTCCTCAGTTGGTGACCGAGCTTTCGCCGGCGACGTTGGGCTCCCTGTCCGTGTTGGTGGCTCAAAATCCCGATAACGATCGTTTCGGACTCGAGTACACGAGCGCACTCTCGGACATCGCGGCGGCTGTGCAAAATGGCTTGGTCCTAGTGATCCACGATCGTTACGTAGACAATGCACAACGCTACTTGCCAGGCGGCGAAAGCTTCAGCATCCTGCGTAACTTCGCCGACGACCGGAACATTCAAGTCCTCGACGCAAGCACACTCGTGACCAATGGTCCCGGTGGCCTCATCGACAATGACTCGCTAGACAACGGCACCTCCTCGAGTCATGGCTTTGCCGTACTCGGCACGCTACCAGCCACCTCACGCAACATTCTGAGCCGTACCGGCGCCAGCGAAATCGTAACGTTCTGCTACCCGCACGGCATCGGCGCGGTGATCTACTCGAGCATTCCGCTCGACTACTACCTCGCGGAGCACAGCCTAAACGAGCCACTGAAGGCGAACATGCGTGCATACGCCGCGAACGTCGTGGCGTGGGCGCTTGCCGGCGCCTGCCATCAATAAGCACCAGCACATTCTGGCTCGAAGGGAGGAGGCACCGATGAAACCGAATTGGCTGAGCTTCGCGGCCGTGGGTTTCGCGCTGAGCGCGTGCTCGAGTCCGCAGTCGTCGAACGAGCACGCCGTGGGCCGGATACAGCAGGCGTTGCCGCCGTCGAGCCTGCACGAGCTCAAGCCGAGCGGTGATCTTCGCGGACCAGCCAACTTCGGTTGGTCCGCAGCGACGGATGGCGCACGCGTCTTGATCGGCGCCAACCGCGTGGGCGATAGCGTTGGTTCGGAGGGTGCTGCCTACGTCTTCGAGAAGCAGCCGAATGGTGAGTACTCTCAAGTAGCGCGGCTACGCGCCAACGAAGCTCCTCAAGCGGCGCAGTTTGGCTATTCGCTGGCGCTTAGCGGTAATCGTGCGCTGATTGGAGCTCCGTATCTCGATCGCGCCAGTCTTGCGAACCCGGGCGCGGCTTACGTGTTCGAGCGCAACGGAAGCGGCGTCTGGGCACAAGCGGCGCGCTTGGACGGTCCGGCGCAGCCCAATGCGTACCAGGGCTACGCAGTCGCGCTGGGTGGGGATCGCGCTGTGGTCGGATCTTTCGGCGTGAACAAAGTCTACGTGTTCGAGCGGAGCGCGGGGAGTTGGACTTTGCAGAGCACCGTGTTCGCGCCAGACGTAGCCCCCGGCGATCGCTTTGGTGCTGCGGTCTCGCTCGAACAGGATCGGCTGCTGGTGGGTGCGCCCTACGCACAAAGCGAGCGCGGAGCAGTCTATGTGTTCGAGTTATCTACGCTCGGAGTGTGGGAGTTCAAATCCAAAATCACTGGCTCGGCCGTGAGCGAGCGCTTCGGTCGTTCGCTGGCGCTCTCGGGCGAGACGGCGCTGGTCGGTTTGCAAGCTGCAGCCCGTTTGATCAAGCGCGACCTGGCAGGCAATTGGTCCGTACAGAGCGCTCTGCCAGCGGCTCCCGTCGGCTTCGATTTCGGCAATTCAGTCGCCTTCGACTCGAGCCGCGCGCTGGTCGGCGCCTACTTGCAGGACGATCCGCCGCGCAGCGACAACGGCGCGGCGTATCTCTTTACGCGCAATCCGAACGGCTCATTCGCTGAAGATCGCTTCATCGCGCCGGTTCTCGGTTCGACCGACTATTTCGGTTATTCGGTTGCGCTTCGCGGCAACATCGGCGTGGTCGGCGCTTACGGAGACGACGACCAGGCAGCGAATGGCGGTGCCGCTTACGTCGTCGACTTACCGCTGCCGGTAACGAACTGCGGACCCGGGACCAAGTGCGAGAGGCGCCGCGCTCTGCTTCCGTGCGCCACCTATCGCTTGTCCGCTTCGCAGACCGTGACCCAGGAAGACGATTTGATTGAGCTCGGATCGCACGACTTCGGTCGAACCGCCGATTTCGTCCTACCGAACACGATTCGGCTGACCTCGGCGGCTGCGGGTTCCTATGGGTTCTTATTCTTCCGCGACGCCGATCGCAAGCTGGACGTGCGCTGCCGCTATTCGCCACCGAACTCGAGCGCCACGGTGTGGAACCTCGATGGCTGCAAGATTCCGCGCGCCGGCGTTACCAACGCCGTTCCAGCGGGAACCACCGTGCACGCTCGCGAGGTTCGATTCCGCTTGGGAGGCGGCGACAGCCTCGAGCGCGGCACGCGCGTAGCGGGTGACATCGACTTGGTGGAGAGCGGAAGCTGCAACCAATTCAGTATGGAGAACTGCACGCTGGCTCGCAGCACCGCAACGCGCTTCAACGCCAACGCAGAGCGCTTCGAGAACGCTCGTCTCGACGCAAACTACCACTTCGCGATCCCAACCTCGGTTCCATTTGTAGGCTCGACGCCGGTTGCACCAGGCCAGACCGCCGAGCTAGCGTTTTGGTCGGGAAGCACGCGCACCGCGAGCTGCACGTATTCGGCAGCCAGCGCCGGTGCGTCGAGCCTCACCTTCGTGAGCTGCAAGGAGCCAGGCGTCACCGCTGGCAGCATCGTCACCAGCAATCGCGTCGTGTTGCGGCTGCTCCAAAAGGGCTTTCAGAAAGGTCCGCTCTCGGCGCGCGTCGAGCTCACGCCGCAGGATGCAGTGTGCGTGACGCCGTCCCAAGACGACGACGGGGACGGAATTCCGACTGCAAACGAGCTCGCCGCGAGCAGCGCTCTCGGTGTCGCGGACGCGGATGCAGACGGCAACGCCAACTGGCGTGACTCCGACGCAAATGGAAACGGCGTAGGCGACGCCGCCGAAGCAACGGATGCAGATGCAGACGCAGTGGACGACTACATCGACGTTCCGTGCGAGCCCTCGACCTTCTACGCCGACGCGGATGGTGATGGCTTCGGCGACCCTGCCACGGCCGTCGTGACCTGCCCCGCTCCGGCTGGCTACGTGGAAAACTCACAGGACTGCGCCGACTCGAACGCTGCCATCAATCCGGATGCTTCCGAAGCCTGCGGCGATCTCATCGACAATGATTGTGATGCCGTTGCCGACGAGGCGTGTAACCCGCCGGCATGCACGCAAGCTGTAACCGAAGGCGAAGGCACGTTGCTATCGCAGCTCCAAGCGGGCCACGGTTTCAGTGCCAATGCGGGTGGCTCGCACGATCTGAACGATGTGGTCGATTTCGCGCTGGGAACGCAGTCGGCTTGGATCGAAACCAACGCGGCTGGCACGGCAAAAACGCTGAAACGCACGAGCCTCGGAAGCTTCGACTTTACCGGCAAGATGCCTCGGCTATGGGTCAAGCTCGACAGCGTCACCGCCGCCGCAACGTTACAGCTCTACCTCGGTTCCAATAACCTCGCGGACCATTACAAGTTCGCCTTCGAGAGCACGCAAGGTCAACAATGGACCACCGAAGGCGATTGGGTCGCCTTTTCGATGTCGTGGTCAGCCAAACACGTGAGCACCGTTGGGAGCCCGAATCGCGCCGCAATCACCGACGTGCAGCTGCGCGCCATCGACGAGAACACGGGCACCCCGGTGAAGCTACATGCCAATCAGATCAGCATGGTGGACGAGCCCGCCGAATATCCAAACGGCCTCTTGAGCATCACCTTCGACGACGGTTTCGCCAGCCAGTTCAGCCTCGCCAAGCCCATCCTGGATACGTACGGCTACCCTGCTACCGCGTACGTGATCGTCGGGGTCGTTGGCGCACCGAATTACATGACGCTCGCGGAGCTCACTACGCTTCAGAATAGCTCGAATTGGGAGATCGCCTATCACTCGTACGATGCCGACGTGCACACGGCGGGCTTTCCTTCGACGCCGGCGCTCGACCTCGAGCAAGACATCGATCTCGCCCGGGATTGGCTCTACGACAACGGCTTCGAAGGTCACTGCGACTGCGCCTATCCTCACGGCGCGTTCACTGGCGGCGCTACCGATGTGCTCTCGACCGTCGCCGCACGGCTTTCCGCGTGTCGTACGGTGCATCAAAAGCACCGTGAGGCGTATCCCCCCTCGAACCCCTACAAACTTCGTGTGCTACTCGTGAACAAACCAGTGACGGTCGAAAGCGTAGAGCTTGCACTCGACCGCGCGAAGGCCAATAAAGAGTGGCTGATTCTGGTGTTCCACAATCTCACCGACACACCAGTCATTAACAACGACTACGATCCGGACGACTTCGGCAGCATCATGGCCTACGCGAACAGCATCGGAATTCCGGTGCAAACGGTGGGCGACACGCTGGCGCTGCCATGAACGGAGCCGCGTTTAGTGGGCGCGAACGCCGCGACCCCCATTGTACAATTGAGTCACGTCCGACGCGCTCAACGCGCGCTTGAAGACAACGAGCTCGTCCAGCGTAGCGTGCAGCGGGTACACGAGGCTGCCACCTGGCTTTTTCCCGATCACCGCCGTGGTATCAGGCGCGGCCGAAGAGAGTGTGCCCGCGACGCCGCCTGTGGTGACCACGACGCCGTCACGATAGAAGCGCGCTTGGCCTTGCGAGAGCTTCGAGTCGAACGTGACCGTGTAGTAGTGAAATAGTCCATCGTCGGGGACCATGCCGTTGGATCCCACCGAGAGCGGCGTGCCACCGTTGCCTCGAATCACGAGCTTGAGCGCGTTGTTACGGGGAGCCTCGTCGTCGAAGTAAAGCTGAATTCCGGTACCTGCGCTCGACCAAGTAGCGGTGCTGAAGATGGCCTGAATTCCGCCGCTCGATCCCGAGTACACGGAGTTCATGCGCATCCAGAAAGATATGGAAAATGCCGCACGCGGCTGGTGCATGAACGAGAAGCTGTTGGAGCTCCCGAGCAACGTACTGCCGGCGTCGTAACGGTAAGCTCGTCCAACCACGCCATCGACAGCGCTTACGTTACCGCTCGTCTCTCCAGGAATTGTCACGCTCACGCCCAATGCTTCCGCGAGATCTCTGTCCGCAGCCGGCTCCGCTTCGAATGAATACGAAGCCAGAACCGCGCCGAACGGATAAGCAACGGCCACCTGCTCGCCGGGAACGCCGAAGTCGGTGACCTGCACTCCGGCGCTGAGACCGTCGCTCAGCGTGAAGTCTGCGCGGATATCACGTCCGCCGGCTGAAGATTCCAGCGAGAGCTCGGCACTTTGCAGCGCGACCTCTCCCAGCAGAAACAAGCTGGCCCACGTAACATCCGACGCGGACACCGAACGTTCCACGACCCAGGCCTGGACCTTCTGGTTCTCGATTGTCGAATACCAGCCTTGGCGCGGATCGGTGCACGCGTTGCCCCCACACAGGTTGCCGGAACAGGGCCCGCAAGCGCCCGCAAGCGCCCGCGTAGCTCCCGGCCCAACGAAATGACCCGAGAAAAGCGGGACTCCGGCTGCATCACGAAACTGATAATGATTCCCCAGAGTGCCCAACAGCTGTTCGACCTCTTTGATTGCCGGTGACAAGTGCCAGTTCTGACGCAGCGTGTGCGGCGCACTGCCGGTAACGCGATCCAACACCAGCAGCATGTTGCTGCCGAGCAAGGCCACACCGCGGGCATGCGAGACACCGGGGTACGCAGAAGCTGTAGCGGACTGGTACAATACTCGGGACGTGCCGGATGCGTCACGCAGGGTCGCACCCCGCTGCGAACCTCCAGCGGGCCAACCAGGGCTGCCTTGCGGAACCTGCGGCAGAGCAGAACAGCTCGTCAGCACCGAACTCGCGTCCGCCGGATCCGCGCGTTTGTCAGTTGGATCCCAGGAGCACTGGTTGAGTCCGTCTACACTCACGGTGTTGTGCGCTTGGGTACTCTCGAAGTAATGCCTTTCGGGACTTGCGTAGCTGAACCAGCCGGAGTCGACGAGCAGCGCCAAGCCGTCGTCGAGCTGGGCGGTAGCGCGATTCGCGGCGTAAACGTGCACGCTCAACGTGTCCAGATGGGAGTGCGCATGCGCGGCAACCGCCGTGTTGAAGAATACGTGTGTCTGCGCAGCGGGCCGCGGCACGAACGCGGAGCGCAACGTCACGTATCCCGACGCGTCGAAGACTTGCATGCGCTCGGAGATCGGCGGAGGCGCGCCGCGCGCTCCGAAGGATCGCACGAAATCTAGCTGACGCGCCGCGACCGTCGAATGCGTTGCGCTGTAGCGGTCGTACGCAGTATCGAAAAACTCGAGCAGGTTCGCATCTGGGCTCGATCCCAGCATCGGAATCGCAGCCGAGGGCATGGTGGTGTGGACCGCAACGCGCACGCTCGACGACAGCAGCTCGCTCAGCGCAAGTCCCTGCGTTGGTCGCACTTGATGATCGAATACGGTGCCGTTCTCACACACTGCGCGGTCATACACATTCGAGCTCACCTGCCCCAGATCCACCTCGGGATGCCGCGCGAGGAATGCCTCGATTTCCATCAAGAACGAGAGCTCGTAATGATGGTAAAAGAGCGACTGTTCGTTCTGCGCGCCGTCACTCAAGATGGTGTCACTGATTACGTCGTTCAGGCGGCTCGTCGCGAGTGCTCTCCAACTCGTGCTCAGCGACGTCGAGTCCGGAATCAAGCTCGGCGAATGACCTTCGAACTCGATCGAGAGCTGCAAGAGCGCAGCGGCTTCCGAAATCCCATGGTTCTGTCCCGGCTCGAACGAGCTACTCATCGCAAGTTCATCGCCATTTTCTCGGAGGACACGCAACCAACGCTCACGTTGCTCCAACGTGAGCACGCCGCGCAGCTGGAAGTACGCGTTGATGAGCGTCATCACGCGAAACGCGCTGGCATGTCGATCCCAAATCGAAGAACGCAGATCGTAGTAATAGAGGTCGGAAAACCCGGGCACCAACACGCCGGTCTTGGCGGTTTTGCAGTTGTAATTCGATGCCGGATCCCACAGCGCCATGCCCGGATCGAACGCACCATTCGGATTCAACCAGCCAGCGCTCGTGCTCGGCGCTGGGTCACTCGTCAAGGCGAACGGAAAATGCACCTTGGTGAATGAGTCGAGCGCGGCAAGCACGGTATTTCTAAAGTTGATTCGCCAAGTGAGCGGCGAAAGCGACACGCCGCGCACGCTAGCGGCCGCCGTAATCTCCGCGTCAGTTGCGTTCCGCCACCCGGACACCAGGAAGCGCAAGTTGCGCAGCCCAAACAACGCGAAACGATCGTACTTGTCGGCAATGGAGGTCGGCCGCAGGTAACTCGCCCACTCGGGAACCCAACAATCGCGTGGAGGTCCGCCCTCGCTGTCGTAGCAGCTGACGCGCTCACCGCTCGCCAGCACCATCGGGTACGTACGGGTGGTGAGCGGCGTCAGGGCACGTTCCGTAGCCCAGTTACCCAAAACTTGATCGACAGCTCGCACCAAGCCGTCTTCAGTCGTGTCCACCTCCAAGAACGAATACAGCGCGCGTGGTTCTTCGCAGCGATTGGCGTCAGGACCCTGCGCTGCCTCCACGCAAACGAGACCAGCCGGGCATGGATTGTCCACGCTGCAGGACTCCGCATCAAGGGCAAGTCGTGCGAATCCGTTCGAGCTCTCGGGCGCGCAGCCACTCACACACACGAGCAGCGCGATCGTGCGCCGCAACATCAAGGCGTCGACCAAAGTTCGAGCCATCGCTGGAATTGAGGCATGTGCTTCCCTCCGCTATCTCGCGTCGATTCTGAGCTCGTGCGAATAACTCACGCGCGAGACACTTCGGCGGGACACTCTTGTAACTTCTGAGCGCGTGTGGTGTTGCGACTCGAAGGTCCACACGCCGGCCAACGCCCCAGAAGGCGCCGAAAATGTCGGCTTAGCTGGCCGCGTCGGCGGTAACGCCTGTGAGCGGCGGAAAACCGGCTGGCGCTCAAATAGGAAGTGCGACAAAACAGCGCGGCCCGCCGGGTTACATCAACCAAGCGGGCCGTCTTCGCTTTACGCGACTAGCTCAGTAGCGATAGTGCTCGGGCTTGTACGGGCCTTCTTTGGGAATGCCAAGGTACGCTGCTTGGCGATCGGTGAGCACTTCGAGTTCGACGCCGAGCTTGGCGAGGTGGAGGCGCGCCACCTTTTCATCGAGCTTCTTGGGCAAGGTGTAGACGCGGCCGCGCTCGTAACCGTTGATACCAGAGAGCGTGGGCTTGCCCTGTGATGCGAGCCAGAGGTCGACTTGCGCGATGGTCTGGTTGGTGAAGGAGTTGCTCATCACGAAGCTGGGGTGACCCGTGGCGCAGCCGAGGTTCACGAGGCGGCCCTCGGCGAGGACGATGATCGATTTGCCGTTGGGCCAGAGCACTTCGTGCACTTGCGGCTTCACTTCGACCCACTTGTGCTTCTTGATTTTGGCGATTTCGATTTCTGAATCGAAGTGGCCAATGTTGCACACGATGGCGCGGTGCTTCATCGCGTTCATGTGCTCTTCGGTGATCACGAACTCGTTGCCGGTGGTGGTCACGAAGATGTCGCCGCGCGGCGCGGCTTTGGTCATGGTGGTGACCTCGTAGCCCTCCATGGCGGCTTGCAGCGCGCAGATGGGATCGATCTCGGTGATGATCACGCGAGCGCCCTGGCCCTTCATGGCCTGCGCACAGCCTTTGCCCACGTCGCCGTAGCCGGCGATGACGACGACTTTGCCCGAGAGCATGACGTCGGTGGCGCGCATGATGCCGTCGGGCAATGAATGACGGCAGCCGTAGAGGTTATCGAACTTGGACTTGGTGACCGAGTCGTTCACGTTGATGGCCGGGAACAGAAGCTCGTTCTTGGCGGCCATCTGATACAGGCGATGCACGCCCGTAGTGGTTTCCTCGGAGACACCTTTGATGTTCTTGGCGGCTTGGGCAAAGAAGCCAGGGCGCTCCTTGATGGCGCGCTTGACCAGTGCGTACAGGATGCGTCCCTCTTCGTGACCGGGGTCCTGATCGAGGAAGGATGCGTCTTTCTCCGCCTTCACGCCGAGGTGAACCAGGAGGGTCAGATCGCCACCGTCGTCGAGGATGAGGTTGGGAGTGCCGCCGTCTGCCCATTGCAGCACGCGCCAGGAGTAATCCCAGTACTCTTCCAGGGTTTCGCCTTTGACCGCGAAGACGGACACACCGCGATCGGCGATGGCGGCCGCAGCATGATCCTGCGTACTGAAGATGTTGCAAGAGCACCAGCGGATGTCGGCGCCCAAAGCTTCGAGCGTCTCGATCAGCACCGCGGTCTGAATCGTCATGTGGAGAGAGCCCGCGATGCGCGCGCCCTTCAGCGGCTTCGATTGAGCGAACTCCTCGCGCGTCGCCATCAAGCCGGGCATCTCGGTCTCGGCCAGATCGATCTCCTTGCGACCAAAGGTCGCCTGCGAGAGATCACGCACGACGTAGTCGGGCTTTCCGTCTTTACCGACCGGAGCTTTCTTGTAGAGGGTCAACTCGGACATACTGGGTTCTCCTGGCGAAAACGCGGGGCCACCACCAATCATCCTCTTATCTAGATTCAAGGATTGACCGCGCTGGTGGAGCCTGACAGCAGCTCCCCGGACTGTCAAGGAGCGGTGTTCGCCGCCCATGGTTCCCCTGCAGCGCGTGCCGGAACTCGAAGAAAATAGGGCAAAACCGCCGGCGTCGAATCCGCTCGCGACGTGCCGTGGAGGCGGTGCACGCGCGGTCTCCCGCCGCGGAGAAACCCGCCGCGCGGCTCAGGTGCGGCGCTGAGGCGTTACGCTGAGCGACGCGTCACGACGACACCGGACATGGCTGAGGGCGCGCAGCTCGTTTGCGTTGCCGCTCCCAGATGCAGAAAAGCGCAAGGCGTTAAGGTGCCGCGAGCCTCTGACCAGCAGGCAACATACGGCGCGTCGTGAACACCCACGCTCTCCACACGGTCGTACGGTCGTACGCTCTTAAACGTTCGCATGGTGGAAGTAAGCTTCCGATTTTGATCGAGATAGAAGCCGCGTGGGCTGGAATCCTCTGTTCGGTAAGTCGAACGCAACGAGGTCTCGCGAGCGGTTAACGCAAGGAGAGCGCTCCATCGTTTTTGTGTGTGGGTTCTCCGCTGTGGGCATGCGCCCGTTGCCGCCGCGCAGAGCCGATGCGCTGCGCCGCTACTCGCCTTCACTGCATGCGAGACCGACGCGCTTCACGACAGCGCGTGTTCACTGCACGCACGCCGGTTTCGGCTGCAAAATGCGTAAGAGGAGTTGGGTAGACGAACCATCGGCCGTAGGGGTGCAATGTAGAGTGCTCGCGCGACAGCGCTCGAAAGAGGCGCTATAGTGATCATTGCACTCGAGCAACTGCGCCGGATGTGGGATAGCGACGCCCTCAACCGACACGCGATGGTTTTGGCCAAGGCCCACTTCCGTCAGATTTTTTGAGCCAATTGCCCTAATTTCGACACCTAGTGAGATAACCCCTGAAGTGCACTCCTTCAGGCAAGCTTTGCGGTGATCCGCCGCCGACCCCTCAGAAAGGCAGTCCCATGCCGAAGCGAAACACCTTGCGCGCATCGATTTTGCTGTCCTTGGCCGTGCCTCTGACAGCGATGGGTTGCGGCTCGGATTCCGAGAAATCTTCGCCCAACACGCCTATTGATTTGGGTGGATCTGGGTCCGGCGGCGGCATCGTGCCCGGCAACGGGATGTTGAACGGTGGGCAGGTGCCCATCACTAAGTCGCAGGTCGATTCGATCAAGAATCAATCGTGCGCAGGCCAGTCGGTCGAGGGTGAATCGCTGCCCGCAGTGCTCGAGCTAGTGATTGACGTGAGCAGCTCGATGAATGAGCAAGCGCCTGGCACGAACCAATCCAAATGGGTTGTGACTCGCGATGCGCTGATTAACGCCATCCCCGGCCCGCAGAGCGGCGGTGGCCTCGGCGCCGGCATCGGCGTCGGCTTGCTGTTCTATCCGAACACGCGCGCAACGATTGGGACGTCGCCGCAGAATATTACCGCGTGCGTGAATACCGAAGCCATCGTTCCGCCCGCTTTGCTTGGCGCCGCCAACGCTCAGCAGCGCACCCGCGTTCGCAACGCGATTCAGCAAGCAGTGCTGCAACAGAGCACTCCAACGCACGACGCCTTCAAGTACGCCTTCGAGAACGGCATTCAGAAGACGAACCTGCCGGGCAAACGTTTCATGCTGCTCATCACGGACGGCACACCCACGCTTTCGCTCGGTTGCATGAATCCGAGCGGGCAGCTCAACGGCGTCGATCCGGAGCCAATCGTCGCTCAGATTCAGACCGCCGCGAACGCCGGGGTCAAGACGTTCCTCATCGGCTCGCCGGGTAGCGAACCCAACCGCAATTGGATGTCGCGCGCTGCGCGCATCGGCGGCACGGCGACGGCCGGCTGCAATGACAACGGGCCGAACTACTGCCACATGGACATGACCACCGCGCCAAACTTCAGCACGGCGCTATCGAACGGGCTCGCGAACGTCACCGGCCAAATCGCGCCCTGCACGTACACCTTCCCGGCACCGCCAGCAGGCCAGACCATCGATCCCAACCTCATCAACGTGATCCTGAGCTCCGGCGATGGAAGCCAGCTCGTGGTGCGCGATGATCAGGGTGCTTGCACGAAGGGCTGGCAGTTGACGGCCGACAAGGAAATCTTGTTGTGCCCGGACACGTGCAAGGAAGTGCAGCAAGACGCCGCCTTGAGTGTCGATGTGGTGTTCGGCTGCGCCAGCCTGGGAATGCCGCCGAAGTAGGCGCTGCTACAGCGCGATCGTTTCAGCTTCGAGCATCTTCTGAAGCGCCGAGTTTCCTGGATCGAACTCGTCCGGGTAGTGGATCACGCGCATGCGCCGCTGCAGCTCGCTAGGCAGACCGCACAAGCTAGCGAACGGCGTGTGCGCAGGGCCGTAGTTCGTTTCGTGAATCACCAGATCGGCGCGCTCCAGGAAGGCGATCAATCCGGGGTCGAAAGCAGTATCGCTCGAGTACCCGAGGCTCTTGCCATGGGCTTCGATCAGGAGCGCCGAGGTGGGCACATGGTGAATCGTACGGCGCGCCCGAATGCGAAACGGACCAATCTCGACCGCGCTCTCCCAGGCGAGCGGAGTGTGCTCGAAGTAGTCGTCGAAGTTGAGTTCACGGAAGGCATGACCGTCGTACAGGCGCTCCATCGGCGCACGCAGACGCTGCTCCCAAATTACGTCGCGCACCTCCGCGCTGGTAGATAGCTTTACTCGCTTGTGTTCGACGAAGCGCTTGAAAAATGCGACGCCTTCGAGACCATTCATGTGGTCACCGTGCACGTGGGTGATCAGGACGTGGTTGATGTCCGTGAGCTCCGGCACGTTGCGGTTCACGTTGCGCGCCGAGGCCAAGGCGCGGCGATAGGAGTCTGGGCAATCGATTGCCAGATTGAATCCGGATGACGATAGCAACAGTGAAGTTGGGAAGTGCCGTGCCGAAAACGTATCGCCAACGCCCAGAGCCGTTACGTTGAAGTCAGGCATGATTCTGCTCCTGAGACGCAAATGCCGCAGCCAGAGCGCGCGCCACGAGCGGAGTAGCGTACGCCGAAACGTCGCAGCCAGTGGCCGCGAGTTGCTTGAGCCGCGAAGAGCTGACCTTGGAGAGCTGCGGATCGGCCGGCAATAAGATGGTTTGGATCTCGGGCGCGAGCGCGGCGTTGGCGGCGGCGAGCTCCGCCTCGTAGTCGGCGTCGGTTGCTCCACGTACGCCACGCACCAGAAAACGTGCACCACGCGCGACGGCGAGCTCCACCACGAGACCGTGGCTGCAACAAGCCTCCACGTTGGTAAAACCGGAAATCGCATCGTGAAGAAACGCGAGCCGCTCCTCGAGCGTGAAGTATGGCCGTTTGCTGGGGTTTTCCGCGAGCACCACCAAGAGCGAATCGAACACTTGGCTAGCTCGCTGAATCACCGATAGGTGGCCCAACGTGAGCGGGTCGAACGTGCCGGCGTACAGTGCGATTTTCATGCTTAGGGCCCGCGAATGAGTAAGTCAGTCGCGAGCGGGCCGAGACCGCCGCGAGGTGGGCGCGTGAGGAGAGAGCACCGCAGGCCGGCTGAAGCAGGTCGAGGAGCGCAGCGACGAGCCCGCCCGCCGCAGCAAGAGGATCGGCCCGCGCAGTATGACTTATCCATTCGCGGGCCCTTAGGCTTCCTTGTGCGCTACGCGCGGAAAGACGACTTGCACGAGACCCAGCACCAGCAGCGCGAGCAACGCGGACAGCAAAAAGTGGAGCTCGTAGCCGAGAGCGTGTGCGCTGTAGCCGCTGGCCGCCGCCGCGACAGCGCTCGCAATGACTACGGCGCTCGCCTGCACAGCGTAGTCAGTAGCGGCGTGATCGCGCCGACACCAATCCATCATGCTGGTGAACAGCGCTGCGGTCGCCATGCCGCCCGCTAGGTGCTCGAACACAGTGAGCGCGTACAAGCCGACGTTGGGCAAAACATCGCGCGCCAGCAGCGCATAGCCTGCAACGCTGAGCGCTTGCAGCGCGCCGAACCAGAGTAGCGCTCGCTTACGCCCGAGCCGGTTCACGCACGCGCCACCCAGGAGCGCACCCATGAGACCCGCCGAAAAGCCGTACACACCCAGCAAACTACCAATCTCAGCGAGGCTCTTGCCGCGATCGACCAACAGCGGCCGCAGCATCGAGAGCGCGAACGCATCGCCGAACTTGTACGAAACAAGCAGCGCTAGGATCGGCAGCGCGTCGGAACGTCGCAGGAAATGGCCTCCGAGAACACCTGCTTGCTCCGGCGCGTGCGAGTGCGAGTGCTGCGGCTCTTTCAGCCAGAACACCGGAACCGACAGCAACACCATCACCGCGCCCATTGCAGCAAACGAAGCCGCCCAACCCAGCGCCTCGAAAACGAGCAGCACGGCGCCGCCGCCCAAAATCATACCGACGCGATAGCCTGCAACCTGAATCCCATTGGCGACACCGCGTTGATCAGCTGGGAGCAAGTCCAGAGCAAGCGCATCGGTAGCGATGTCTTGCGTCGCGGCGAACAGATTGGTGAGAAACACCGCCACCAACAACGCGAGCAGCGGACCGTTTTGCGGAAATGTTCCCAACACGAACAGGAGCCCAGCCGACAGAAGTTGCAGAGGAATGATCCAACTACGGCGACGACCGAATCTCTGATTCGCGTAGCGATCGACTAACGGCGCCCAAAAGAACTTGAACGCCCACGGCGCCGCCAGCAGCGAGGAAAGCCCAACCACCTGCAGGGAGTGGCCCTGCTTGCGTAAAAATACGGGCAGCGCCTGGGAAAAGAAGCCGAACGGGAGGCCCTGGGCTGCATACAGCGTGGTCAGCAGCGTGAACGTGAAAAGCCGCGAGCGGCCACCCGTGACTGTCACTTCTTCGCCCTCCGTGCAGGCACCGAGCTGGGTTGCAGCAATCCACGCGCCATAGCCTTCACCGCCGGCGCCGCGCTGTGTGCGGGAATCAGGGTGCGCGCGCTGCCGGCGATCCCGAAGTAACCTTGAATGGCAGCCAGAATTGCAACGGCACACGCTCGCGGTTCGGGCGTGGTGAAGGCACCACTCTTCACGCCATCGCGCACGATGCGCTCGATCATGCTCGCGAGCCGCTCCAAAATTTCACGATAGGGAGCGCGCACTTTGGGTTCACGAATGGCTTCCGCGCCAATCGTGATCCAGCACGCGAGCTGCTTGGCGTCGGCGCTCTTGCCGGTAGCAAGATGCACATCGATGAACGCTTCGAGCTCGCGCCACGCGTCCTTGCGCGACGAAGCCAGCGCGCTCTCTAGGGTTTCGAGGTGAGCCCTGCCAAGCTCCGTGACGACGGCGACGAGAATCTCGAGCTTGCTGCGAAAGTGATAGTGAACCAGCCCTGGAGTCAAACCGGCGGCGGCAGCAACGTCAGCAATCGATGCGCCGTCATAACCTTTGTCGGCCATCACTGCGGCGAGCCCATTCATGATCTCGCGACGACGTTCGGCAGTGTTCGAAGGACGAGCCATTGTAAGTTGGTTGACCAACCAATTATGAACCAGGTCTCCAACCGCGCAAGCCTCCGCGCTTCGAAACGTCTACGCATGCAAGCTTCGGCACCGGCGAGCACGGTGTCGCCGTGCCGCGCAACCCAGCATAATTGCTAACGAAATTACCATCGTAGCGGTGGGCGACCTTGGCTTGGTTCTGCAGCCGCAGCCGGTGTCACCAGGAGGGCCGCCGGAATCGGCACCAGCGAGCCCAACGGCTCCCCCGCCACTGATGCCCCCGCGTCCACCTGCGCCGAGAGTACCGCCGGTAGTTGTCCCAGCAAACCCAGCGTTGCCTCCGATTGTCGTCGAGCCGCCCATGGCTGCCCCGCCGCGGCCAGCGCTCGCGCCGCCCATCGAGAGCGCACCACCACTCGCAGACGCACCGCCTTCGTTCGCAGCGCCACCCGATGTGTTGCCGGCCTGAGCCTGAATCGAGATGTCAGCGCAGTGATGATAAAAGCAACCACCGGGATTGTTCAGATCGTGGCTCGACATGAACTCGACGACCTGTAGCGTGCAGCGCGCACACGTGACGTTGCTGGGAAGCGTGACTTGAAACGACTGCGGGCTCGTAAAGGGTGCACTGTGCTTCAACGCGCCGTCGACCAAAATTGGAAATGAGGGATTGGCCTCGATCACAGTGCTGCCACACGGAGTCGTGCCTGCGGTGACGGGTGGATCCATCGGCAGCTCGCCGCGATCCTCGACGGCGAGCGCAACGCGATAGTGACCGGGATGAAAGACCGTCTCGTCGATGATGATGGTGATGGTTTCTCCGGGAGAGAAAGCAGTGACTTTGCCCGTCGCGACCGCGGGCATGCCCGGATCCGCTTGGCCACATGGAGCGCTCTTCTGCGGATTGCCCACCGCGTCTTGGTTCGCCCATGAGGCTGGTGCATGCAGCGTGAAATGAGCGCGAGTCGAGCGTGGTGCCAGCACCGCAATCAAGGTGAAGGCAGCAGCTACGGCAACTTTCGGAGCTCGATTTCGCAATACCCACATGGCGTCTCCCGCTCACGTCTGCGAGCAAGCCTAGTGCGGCGTTAGTGAAGGGTGAACCATTTGAGGGAGTTCTACTAGGCCTTGCGATTGCTGCGCCTGAATTACGACGCCTTGACTTTGTGAGCGTGGCCCTTCGAAACTGGTGAAGAGTGACGGGCTTAGCTGATTCTCGCTTTCTGTTTCGCCATCGCTGGCGCACGTGGGGTGTAGGCGCGCGGCTGCTGGCACTCGCACTCGTGGCGGCAATGCTCGTGGTGGGTTGCAAGCGTAAGACGGAAACGACACCGATTGCGCCTGGCTCCGCCCCGCTGCCGAGCGCGGTGCCCGCACCGAGCACGCACTTCGTGATTGAAACCGCGGGCAGCAGCATCACCTTCGAGATGGATTCTCCACTGGAGAAGATCCGCGGTGAACTCAAAGATGGTTTACGCGGCGATCTCGACGTGAATCTCGCGGACGTCGAGAATTCGAGCGGCAGTGTGGAAGTCGATCTCGAAAAGCTTGCGCTGTTCCGACAGAAGCGCAAAGACGAAAAGCACTCCTTCTCCGAAAGCTCACCCGACGCGCAACAGAATCGCGAAGCGCGCGAGTGGCTTCAACTCGAGGCTCGTGAGGGGGAAATCGCCGACGAACAGGCTAAACGCAACCGTTTTCCCAAGTTCAGCTTGGATCGGCTGGATAGCCCTTCAGCCAAGAACATTCAGGCGCTGAGCGGCTCCGAGCGCCATGTAGGCGCTGTTGCGCGTGGCAGCCTGGTGTTGCACGGGCGCACCAACAAAAAATCCGTGAAGCTCGCGCTCACGTTCGTGTACGCCGGCGAGCGCGTCGAGAGCATTCGTGTGCAGACTAGCGAACCACTCGCCGTCGATCTCGACGAGTACGACGTGCATCCCCGCAACCGCGTGGGCAAGCAGATAAAGACCATTCAAGAAGCGCTGGCTGGCGAGTACGCGAAGCGCCTTCAAGGGCAGGTTCGCCTCAACATCGCGTTTACGGCGAAGCCCCGCTAGCATGGAGCCGCCTGCTCAGCCGCCGCCTTCCGCCGAGGTTCGTCCCGCACCTCTGCGCAAAACCGCCGACGGGCTGCCTTGGTCACGTTGGCTCGGTCGCATGACCGTTGGCCTGGGTGCAGCCATCCCTACTCCGCAGCGCTCCATGCTGCAGCTCGAGGGGTACGACGCGCCACGCTGGGTTCTAGCGCTGGAGGCCGGGCCTTACATCAGCGAACACGTCGTCCTGGCTGCGTTCGCGCTCACCTCGCTTCGCAGCGACGACTCGAAGTACGGCGGGCCCACGCTGCGCGAAGACGTATACGCATTCGGGCTGTCGCTGCCGTTAGTTGTCGAGCTGCGTGTCGATGCAATTGCGTTGTTCACTCCACGGCTCGGCGTCGGCTTCGGCTCGCAATCGTTCGGCGGTAAGCGAGACTACGACGTCGGTCCCGCTTTCGGCGTGGATGCCTGCGTTTTGTTGCAGCGCGCCCATTTCGGCTTTGGTCTCGGCTTATGGTCGTTACGAGTGCCGTCGCAAGGCGCGGCGGAAGCAAACGACTACGGCGCGCTCATGCTGCAGCTGGGACTGGGAGTTGGAAAGTGAAGCGCTGGCGCCGCTGGGTGCTGCTCGCCGGGGTAGTTTGGGGCTGCTTTTTGGCCTGCTCACCTGCAGAGCCCGATGGCGCGAACTACTCTCCTGCGCGGCTCCTCGATCGGATTTGTGCTGACGGGGGCTGCATCTTCGAAGGCAGCGCGCGACAGATTCGCGGCATCACGCCGGACTCACTGGGTGTCGAGATTGGCCGCGCGCCAGGCAAGTTCAGCTTCTCGGTCGAAGAGTACGTGCAAGCCAGCGCGGACCACGTGGAGGTCGCCATCTTGATGCGCGGCGAAGGCGTGACCAGCACAGGCAAACCACTTTCTCCCGAGTATTCCTGGCAATCGACTGGCCTCGACGCGAATCCCGGCCTCGTCAGCATCGAAGTTGGTGAGGGCTCGCACGCCGTGATCGCCGACGTGCGCGTGATCAACGAGTACTACACGCCTGGCTGCGAGTGACGCGCGTCAGTTGCCCGATTTGCGGTTGCTGAACGCCGCGTCGCCGAAGCGCTCCGAAAAATCCTCGTAGTTGCCTTGCCAGTCAATGAGGCCGTTCTCCGTGAACGCAAACAGGCGGGTGGCGAAGGTAGCGACCAAATCGCGGTCGTGCGTGACGACGAAGGCGGTACCTTCGTACTTCTGCAGCGCATCTCCCAACGCGATGATCGATTCCAGGTCGAGATGGTTGGTCGGCTCGTCGAGGACCAACACATTGTCTTTGGTCAGCATCAGCTTGGAGAAAATTAGGCGCACTGCTTCACCACCGGAGAGCGCCTCGGTGGGTTTCATGCCCTCTTCACCTTTGAACAGCATGCGGCCCAACAAGCCGCGAATCTCCTGAAGGTTCGCGCTCGGCTGATGTGAGTGCAGCCACTCCGTTACGGTCATTCCCGGACGAATGCCCTCGCGGTGGTCCTGCGCCAAATAACCAAGGCTCACACCGCTGCCCCATTCGATGCGCCCGGCGTCGGGTTGGATCTCCTGCATGAGCAGCTTGCACAACGTCGTCTTGCCGACACCGCTGCGCCCGATGATCGCAACCTTCTCTCCCTTGGTGACCACCGCGCGAAAGCGCTCACACACCGTCACTTCGGGCCAAGCCTTGTCCACACCATCGATGGTCAGGGTTTGCTTGCTGGACGGCTTCTTCACCAAAAACTGGATGAACGGGCGCTCGATGTTGGAGCGCTTGAGATCGGTAAGCGTGAGCCGCTCGATCTGCTTCTTGCGGCTTTGCACCTGTGAGGCGCGCGTGCCGGCAGCAAAGCGCGCCACGAAGTCTTGCAGCTGCTCAATCTTCTTTTTGCGCTCCGTGTTCTCCTGCTCGATTTTGCCGCGCGTCTGCCCCTTCGCCTCGACCATGTCGTCGTAGCCACCGGTGTAGGTGATGATCGTCTCGTAATCGATGTCGGCGATGTGCGTGCAGATCTGGTTCAAGAAGCGGCGATCGTGGGAGATCACGATCAGAACACCGCGGTAGTTCTGCAAGAAGCGCTCGAGCCAGCGGATGCTGTCGATATCGAGGTTGTTGGTGGGCTCGTCGAGAAGCAGTGCCTCGGGATTACCGAACAGTGCTTGCGCCAACAAGACGCGCAGTTTGCGACCGCCGGCCAGCTCGCTCATGCACTTTTCATGGTCGCTTTCGGGCACGCCGAGACCGGACAAGAGCTCACCCGCGTCGGACTCGGCGGTGTATCCCTCTTCTTCGGCGATCACCGACTCGAGCTCGCCGAGCTCGATGCCGTCGGCGTCCGTGAGCTCACGCTTGGCAAGCAGCTGCTCCTTGGCTTGCAGGGCAGACCACAGGCGCTTGTTGCCCATGATCACGACATCGAGCACACGCCACGACTCGTAGGCGAAGTGGTCCTGCTTCAAGACGCTGGTCTTGGCGGGCCGCTGCACGGTGCCGGTATCGGGCTCGAGCTCTCCGGACAGAATCTTCAAGAACGTCGACTTGCCGGCTCCGTTGGGCCCGGTAATGCCGTAGCGCCGGCCGGCGTTGAAGCCGACGGTAACCTCTTGAAAGAGGCGCTTCTGACCGTAGGCCTTGGTGACGTCTTGTACCTGGATGGTTGCCATGGAGAGCGCGGGCTTTAGCAGGTTTTGAGCGGAAGGCAGCGCATTCACGCCAAATGGGTGGGTTTTCTCGCGAACTTACGCACGCCGGGGCGAATATTGCCCAGTGGTTCGTGTCGGACGCGAGTACGGTGCGCCTGGAAGTCGAGGGGCGGCGGGCCCCCACGGCTCGAAAACGCAAACTAAGTCGCTTTGCGTGCGAGCTCAGGCGCGAGCTGTTCGAGCAGAGCACTCAAGGCCGCTGTCGCTTGCGTGATCGCCTCCGCGCCAAGCCGCTCACCGAGCTCGTTGGCCCAAACCGCTTGCGCTTCGGCAATGAGCTCGAGCTGCTGCTGGCCGTGCGGCGTCAGCTCCAGCAACTTGGCGCGTTGATGCGCGGGATTGTCGCGATAGCTGGCGAGACCGTCCGACACCAGAAGGTCGGCCACGCGCTGAACACTTTGACGAGCCAACCCCAAGAGACGCGCGATTTCGGCAACAGAGCGCGCATCGTCTTGGGCGGCGGCCAACACTTGCCAGCGCGCACTAGTTTGCCCAGCCGGCGCAGCCAGCCTGTCGCCCGCCGCGAGTAAATACCCATTCGCCTGAAAAATACGCACCACCAACGCACTAAAGGCGTCACCCAACGCCGTGCGCCGGCTGGCTCTGGCCGAAGCCCCTCGCTTGGGTGTCGATTGGTTCAAGAGCGCTACCCTGTCGCGCAAGTTCGAGCGCCGCAACTGGTGAATGACGCTCTCGACGAAACTTAGGGCCCGCGAATGAGTAAGTCAGTCGCGAGCGGGCCGAGACCGCCGCGAGGTGGGCGCGTGAGGAGCACCGCAGGCCTGCTGAAGCCGCTGAAGCAGGTCGAGGAGCGCAGCGACGAGCCCGCCCGCCGCAGCAAGAGGATCGGCCCGCGCAGTATCACTTATCCATTCGCGGGCCCTTAGTCTTTCTTGCGCGTTATGACGAGTCGCGGAACACTCGAGCCATGCGCAAGGCGACGTGGATCGGGGTGTTCGCTATGAAAGTGCTTTGGCTCGCAGGTTGCGGCGGTAACGCGGAGAGCAGCACGAGCTGTGGCGAGGTGCAACCATGCGGAGGCAATCCAATCGGCACTTGGAAAATCGCCGAGAGTTGCCTCGACGATAAGGCGCTCGCAGACGAGTTGCTGGAGAGCCTCCAAATGTTCGGCTGTTCCAGCGCGAGCGTGCAGTCCGCCCACCTGAAGACCACGGGAAACGCGAGCTACAACGCGGATCAGAGCTTCACTACCTCCACTTCCTCGACCTTCGACGCAACGCTCTTGATTCCGTCGAGCTGTATCACGCGCGCCGGCTTTACATTGACCTGCGATCAGCTGACGAGCGCGCTGGCACAGTTAATGTCCGACGAGATTGGCAATCTCACGTGCAGCACGACGAGTGGCGGTTGCAATTGCAAGGTCGTGACACCGCCGCGCACGCTCATGGAGAGTGGAACGTACTCCGTTAGTGGCACTCGCCTCGTTCAAACCTCCTCGAATGGCTCCAGCGCGGACGCCGAGTTCTGCGTGCAAGGGAGCGAACTTCACATGATCGCGCTCGACACCTCGAATCTCGATACGATGGGGAGACCCAAGATCGTCGCGGATATCGTTGCGATCAAGCAATAACGAGGGGAATCGATTGGGGCAAAACCGAAGGAGTTGCAGTCGTCGACCTAGGGCTCGAAGTCCGCGCGAGTGACCGGCTCGAGCGAAGAAGAAGACTTGGCTGCCGCGCTCGATTCACCAGAACCTTTGGCGTCAGATGCTTTGGCAGCGCGCGCGAAGCGCTGCTCCGAACCTGGTTCGCCGCGCGACCGCGACGGCGCCGCGCGCCACGGCGTGCCGACGGCGACCGAGAACTTGCTCAGAAATTCGGCGCTGGGCTTCTGCACCTCGTCGGCGTGCCCCAGCATCAAAGCGAGCATACGTTCGGCGTCGCGCAGATTGGCGACGACCGCCTCGCGTTGAGAACGATCCTGAAAGCTCTGTTCCAGCGAAGCTTCGAGCCGCACGGCGCTGGAACACAGCGTATCGAGCTGCAAGCGAGCGAGCCGCATCGACGCTTCCAAGCGGAGCAAGCGAGTGACCGCATTTTCGACCTGCCGTACCAAATTGGCGTCGTGGCCGCGCGGCTTCGAGGACGGCGTGAGCACCGCGCGCGTCGCACTCGGCTCCAGCGAAGCGGGTGTGACCAAGTCCACGTGCACGTACGCTCCGTTGCGACCAATGCGATCGAGCTCGCTCTTGATGCGCTCGGCAAGCATCGCTGAGTTTGCGTCTTTCGCGATCACCACCGCTTCGGTCAGGTTGCGCCGCGCGTCAGCGAGCTCGCCCGGAGCCGCAGCCAGCTTCAGCTGCAATGCGTAGGTTGCATCGAAGAAGCGATCATAGTCGGCGTTACCGGACCGAAAGCGCTCGCCGCGAGCCACTTCGGACGAGCGCTGACTGGAGCTCGCGCTGCATCCGGCGGCGCCCAGCGCGCTCAAGCCGGCCACCAGCACAACTAGCTTGAAAGTGAATTTTATCGACATTTGAGTACGGCACCCCAAAGCTCGTCATGGCCCGGGACGGGCAAAACGAAGAGAGACAAGGTTCGCTCACCCACCACGCGCACCAGCCCTTGACCGGCGTTGGTTCCCATCGGTGATACCGGCACAGCGCTGCCAAGCGGGGCGAGCTCTGCGTTCAAGGCTTGCACGAACACACGGTACTTGCCGACTTCACCTTGGGTCCATTGCAGCACCCAGGCATCGTCGCCTAGCGCCGCGACCGCCGGAGCAATCGCGCCGTTGCCCTCCGCAGCTGGCAACGGAACATCGACGGCGCGTGCTCCGCCATGACCTGGGCGCACGCCGGCCGCGCGCAAACGGTACGGTTCGCTTTGCCGATCGCGCCCCGCGAAAACAACCAGCGCATCCTTACTTGCAGCGATAGCAGGCGTACCGAGCAGGCGCACCCCGGTTTCGATCGGCTCGAGCTCGCCGAGTGCACGCCCGTCGGGAGCGATGCTTCCCACCACGAGCTCACCGGCAGGACCACCGCGACGCAGAGCGATTTGGTAAGCTCCGTCGCCGGTGCGCGCGGCGCGCGGCTCTGCACCGTGACCAACCGGCAATGACCACAGCACCTTCTTTTCGTTGCCGACTCGCCCGACGAGCGCCTCCTTGCTCAAACCTACGGCGAGCAACGGCGAGCTGCCCAACACGCGCGCCGAGCCGAAATCCAGCTCGTCACGTTCGACCGAAAAACGCGGCGCTTGGTCCACCGAGGCAGTCACCTGGGAGACGCGCGCATCGCCAGAATCTTCGAAAACGCGAGCAACATCGAGCGATCCCAAATCGACGACGATGCCCTGCGCTTGTGCGGGTGCGGAGGCAAAGCCGACGGCAACGCGACCGTCGTTCAGCGCAACCACGGTCGGCTCCACGGAACGCTCGATGCTCGGCGCGAGCTTCGCAGCGGGGATCAGCAAGCTGCATTCCGCTTGCTTCGGCGCTGCCGGTGTCGGCGTCGGAGCGGGCACGTTGGTCTGCACCGCAACGGTCAGGGGTTGTGCGCGCAACGCACGCAAGGTGAATCCGAGCGCCAACGCGAGCACACCACACGCGCCAGACACCACCCATAGCGCCGTGCGCGCCCGACGCGTCGATGCGCGCGGCTCGACGCGCAGCTCGTCTTCACGCGAGGCGAGCGCTACCGGCGCTTCCGAGCTCGTCAGCGCGCGGCGCGGATCGAAAGCGGGCTCTTCCACGTCGACCGACGTTGCGGAAGAACTCGCAGGCTGAGCCGTCACTTCGCCGGAAGCGACCGGTTCAGCTGCGGGCGATGACGTCACCGCTTCCGCCAGCACAGCGGGCGCGCCACCGAGCCTCACCGGCTCCGCGGGAACACGCTCGAATTTCGCCGCCGGCGCTTGCACGGCTTCCGCAGCGGCCGCTTGCGTTTCTATGCGGTCGCTTGCGGCCAAATCCACATGCGGCGACACGGTACCGTCAGAGTGCGGTGGTTCGGCTTGCACAACTTCCGAGCGCGGCGCTTCAGCTTGCAGGGCTTCCGCACGCACCAGTTCGGCTTGCACAACTTCCGAGCGCGGCGCTTCGGCTTGCACAACCTCATCGCGCACCAGCGCCGTTTGCGCGGCTTCATTTGGCGGAGCATTGACGGGACCTGGCTGGATTGGTGCCAGTTCCGCGCGAACTGCCTCGACCGCTGGCTTTGCGCGAACTGCCTCGACCGCTGGCTCTGCGCGCACTACCTCGACCGCTGGCTCCGCTCGGACCGGCTCAGCAAGCGGTGGCTCGACGCGAACGGATGCTGAGGCCACTTCTGGCCGAATTGCTTCGGCACCGAGGCGCCTCGTCTCAGGCTCTGCATCGACGGGCTCCGCAGTGGCGGGCTCCTTGCGCGACGGCTCAGTTTGAGAACTTGGCGGCGCTGGTCGGCGCGCATTGGCGAGCTCGGGTCGCGGGGCACTCGGTTTACCAACGACCTCCGCCGCGACCTGGCGCTTGGGCGCTTCGGGCTTCGGAGCTTCCGTTGCCTTCGCCACTTGAGGCTTGGGCGCTTCGGGCTTCGGAGCTTCCGTTGCCTTCGCCACTTGAGGGTCGGGAGCTTCGGGCTTGGCAACCTGAGGCTTTGGCGTTTCGGAGCGCTGCACTTCGGATTTCGCTGTGGTCCTGGGGAGTTCCGCCTTCGCACCAACGGCTTGGACGCGGATCGCCTCGATCTTGGGTGCAGCCTGCTTTGGGTCGGCTTTCTTGGCGACGTTGGGCTTGTCGTCGTTCTTCTTGAGCGGCGGCGCGCTGGTTTCAGGCCTGATGCTGCGCGGCGGGCTCGGCGGCAACACGCTAGCGAGCGCGCCCACCTCCGTGGCCGGCAACCATTCAGGCCATGGCTCCGTCCAAACCAAGGTCGAGCGCGGCAATGCTCGTGCGGAGAGCAACGATTTCAACTCGCTGAGCGTGCCGCGCACCTGCTCACGATCAGGCCGTAGCCAGTACCACGTGGTCTCTTTCGATTCGACCGTCAAACCCTGATCCTCTCGGAGAGCTTCAGCGTCAACGCGAGCCGCGCGAGAGCGCCGCCCACCGCGTGCCGTCTGCGATTTCGACCCTCACTTGCCATCAAACGCGCGCACTTGCCAGCAATTTACTCGTACGGTTTGCTAGGCGAGCCTTTCACGTTCGGGCAACGCAGAGCGTCGAGGCAATCCTTTCAGGCCACAAAAATCAGTTACGACGGCTGGACTTAAACGTTCCGGACCCCGGGACATTGCTGTCCCAGTGCCAGTCAGGCTGCCACCAAAGCGTGGTTCCAGGAACGGACGGCGCATCGTGCTCTTGAATGCCCACGTTGAAGCGAAGTGATCGCCACTCGCCCTGCGGACGCGTTGCGTTGAGCGCGGCGTGAGGGAACGCCATTTCCGCCGCGTAGCCGTCTGGCGTACGCACACAAACGACACGCACTGTTTTCGGAATCCTCTGACGGTCGAATAGCGAAACTCCGCCTTGGTCGTCGGGCGGGCTCACCGCGAGATACGCGTAAGTCTTCCACGCGTCCGAGTAGATGCGCCGATTTGCGGCGCGCTCCGGTTCGTCACGCACGTCGATGCTCACCTCGATGCCATCCTGCAACCAGGGATACTTCGTGCTTTCGGAGACCACCACGTCATCGCGCACCTGCACGGCAACGTAGACGTTCTCATCATCGTACGTCAGGTCGAAGCTAAAGCTGAGATCTGCTGGCGCGATACGATTGGACGCTTCGTCCTTATCGGCGGGAGGCAGCACGCCTTGTGGTGCGAAAGCAAGCTTTCCCCACTCGTCGAGCCGACCATCAACAACCACGGGACGTGTTCGCCGCTGAATGTCGTAGAGCTGGCTCACGCCGAAACCCAACGTGTCTCGCAGCACGAACGGCGCACCACCATCCAAGATCTTGGCGCTCCATTGAATCGGCATGCCCGACAGCTTCGTGAGCGGCGTAGGCTTTGGGATTCGTAACTTGATCGGAAAGACTAAGCTCTGGCCCGCCGGCACGAAGGTTGGCTCGATCCGGTGGGGCGTCGGTTCAATCGGCGCGCTGGCGCCGATCTGTGCGTCGAATTGAATGGTCCCCGCCGTCTGGTTTTCGACGTGAACCCGCGTCGCTCCGCCGGCGAACTGCCCATTCTGTGAGTACAGGTTGTCGACGCGCACCAACAGCTTCTTATTGATGTCGTCCACGCGCGCGGCGGATTCGTCGGTGCGCACGTCTTCGTCGAGCACGCCATCGAGCAGCACGTTGGCGAGGCGTGGCCCGCTGTTGGTCATCGTCACCCAAGCGAGCTCGTCGAATTGACCGTAAAGCGGTCCTTTCAACTGACTGCCACCGCCGGTGGTCGCAAGCACGATGTAGCGGCGATCGTTGCGAACGCTCTTCTTGTACGTGTGGTAGTGGCCGGCAAAAACCGTGTAGGGGCGGCCGACCAAGTAGGATTCGATGCGTTCGAACGCGGCGCGCCCGCTGGGCTCTTCGTTCGTGTTCCACAGCGGCCGGTGCATGAACAACAACGTCCAACGCACCTTGGGATTATCTGCCAAAGCGCGGCGCATGTACTCGACTTGCTCGTCGCTGACGTGTGAAGGCGCGCCGTCCTCGGTGTTCAGGCACAGGAATAGAACATCGTGATAAACGAAGTAGTAGTAGCTGGGCCCGAACTGTTCCTTCCACGCCGCCGCCATGATCGGGTTCGACAGGTCATGGTTGCCGGGCACGAAGTAAAACGGCATTTCGAAGTTCGCAACGATGTTGCGAAACTCCTCCCACTGCTCGGCGATTTCGGCGGGCTCCGTTGTGTAGCCCTCTACCAAGTCTCCGACGCTCATCACGAAGTCGGGCAGTAGCAGATTCGCCTTGTCCACCCCAGATTCGAACACGTGCCCCCGATGACCACCGGTGCGATCACTCACGATCGCGAATTGAAACTGATCCGGCTGCCGTGGTGGGGCTGGCGAAGACGCGATCTGGGCAGGCATCACGTGAATCTTCTCGGGCTCCCGAGGCGCTGGCCGCGCCGGCTGACACGCGATCAAAGACAATCCGATAGCGATCGATGAAATCGAAACTTCGTGCACGGTAACCCTCGCCTTGGCCTGCGCGAGCATAGCTCGTTTCGTTGCTCATGGTTGCGTCGGAGAGGCGCCGCGTAGGAAGCGTGCGGCGCCGTTGGGCTCCGCGGCCGCGGCAACGAGACCCGCGCTTCGATAGTAGCGCGCGCATTCGTGCGTCTGCACGAAGCCATACAGCGCGGAGCTCAGGAATAGGGCTGCAAACCCAGCGCCGAGCCCTATCTCCCAGGAACGGCTGAACCCGGCCTTTCGGTAGGATTCCTCGGAGCTCGCCAATGCGACGCCGGCTCGCGCCAACTCGAGCGCGGCCAACGATGAGTCGATGATCGGGGCAAGCCGGCTGGTGGTACACGCCTTTTCACGCGGCGCTGCATCGAAGTAAGTCGGAGGATGGTTCGGTGGACCATCGACGAAAACGAAGGAACAACCGCACATCGACAGCGGCAGCGCGACGAGTAACAAAGCCGAGCGGAGCGAAGGAACTGGCGATGACACCGGAGCGAACACCGCCGCATCGAAGCATGAAATCGAGCTTTCTCCGAACAGCTCCTGCAAGCGCGCTTCCGCTTTTGGTTGCCGCGGCGCTGAGCAGTTGCTCCAAAGCCCGCAAGCAGCCAGAGACATCAGCACATCCCGAACCTGCGGGAGCGCTGCTCTCTGGAGCTTCGGCGTTCGATTTGGTCGCAACGCCCAGCGGCGCGTTCCTGGTGTGGGCGCCTGAGGAGCGCTCCTTTGGTGGCGTACTCGCCCAAGAGTTCGACACCAATGCACACGCACGTGGCAGCGCCCGCGCACTGCTCGCGCGATCCGACGTTGGCGGGCAGGTGCTCGAGCTCGCCGCGATACGTGGTGCCCAACGTACGGCTCTCGCGTTCTTCGAAAAAAACTGGGCCGGCGCAAAGCTCGTCGCGGCCGAAGGCGACGCCAACGCCAGCTTGCAACGCATCGAGATCGGCGTGGACGGTTCGGGCGTGCACGAAGGGCGAGGTAATCTGGCGCTCGTACTCGAATCGAAGCCGGATGCGTTCAGTCTATGGTCACGCGCTGGCGAAGCCGAATGCGTGGAGACCGGCCGCCGCGATTGCACCGCTTTCTCGTGGTGGAGGCTCTCCGATGCACGAGCCGAAGCACGCGGGTTGCCATTGTCCGTGCCCACGCCGTGCCGCGAGCACGCACTGACTCTGCTGCGTGAACACAAGGGCCTGCACTATGCCGTGTGCTCGCAGGCAAGCAGTGGCTCCGCAGCGCGCGAGAACACCCTTTTTACGATTCAGAACAGTCCCGAGTACGCACGCGCCGACAAATTGCTCGCGGGCTGTCACGCGCTCGGGCTCTTCACGGCCGCAGACACGACGTGGTTGGTCGGAGAGTGTAATGGGCAGCGCCGTGCAGCGCGCGTTGGATCGGACAACGGCGCGATCGAGGTGCGTGAGCTCAGCTCACCGCGACTCGAGTGCGTGAATGGTCGCGCGCGCCTGCGAGCTGGACCCATCGACACCTTGCTCGAAGAGCCGCGCGCGCAGCTTGCGCCGGTATTGCCCAGTACTTTGGCGCCGCGTGACAGCCGTGCAGCTTGGACCGGCCAGGCGCTGCTCGTGGTTTCGAGCCGGGCGCGCCGCCTCGACGTCACACGCTACGCTTGTCAGGGTAGCAGCCTGCGCCAGCTCGAAACGCCGAAACCCGCTGCGAGCCGTTAACTGAGGAGGCAAGCCACGGCGCGCACGCCGACGTCATCCACGATGGGCAACGCCAAACCCACTTCGAGACCTGCTCGCGCGGCGGCCGCGTAGCGCGCGAATTGCGGTGCGCGCAAGTGATCGAAGACAACCGGCAACTCGGAAGCAAAGGCGCGACCGGGCAGCCCTTCTCCCTTGTGAAAAACCGTATCCTGGCTCGTTTCGGCAAAGTCCTTCAAACCCTCGGTGTAGTGCGACGCTTCCAGCACGAGCTCCTGACCGTACGGCGTCCACACCTCGAAGGCTCGCGCGATCGGCGTTCGCGCTGCCGACAGCAGAATGACTACGTGGGCAACGCTGCCTGCGCGATGAATTGGCAGGGCGATCCCGCCTGTGAGGCCGCACTCGCGCGCAATCGAGGAACGCACGAAAGCATTCGCCGGGCTCTCGACGTCGATGAGCTGGGGCACGCCGCTCAGCCAAGTAATTCCGGGCAAGCCGCTGCCGCGTTGAAACTGTAACAACCGGCTGATACGCCCGAAGTCCTCGAACCTTCCGTAGTACCCCGCCGCGTGCTCCAGCAGGTTCATCTCGCGATTCGTGTTCCACACCTCGATGCAACCGCCGGTGCGTTCGCGGCTGCCGCACAGCAGCACCACCACAGCACTCACCTCGTCACCGCGAAACAATGGAATGCCCACGGCAGCATCCAGACCAGCTGCGGCCGCCAATTCACTGCGCACGAAGTGGGACGTCAGCTCCCTCCATACTTCGGGACGGCGCGAAGCCCACACTGCACCGGGTAGACCTTCGCCGAAGCGGAAAGCCTTGTTGGCGCTGACACGCGCAAACTCCGCGTGCCGACCATACGCGCCAGAATGGTGGCGCAGCATGTCGCCTTTTGGGACCCAGACTTCCATGCCTTGTACGAACGATTCGCCGGCTTCGACCATGGCCAATTCCGTCGCAACGCTCTTTCGCTGATCACGCGAATGCTCATGAGCCTCAACGAGCATCTTCGAGCGTAGGTTTCAGCCGCAACCGGAAGGTTTCGCAGGGATTGCGCCAAGACTCGCAGAGCGCATATCTCGCGATTTGACCCGGGGCTGAGGCGCAAATGCTTCAAGCGAAGCACCTTGGTCCTCGATGCGGCCACATCCGATCCAGACCAAATACTTTCGGCGGAGCGTCCGCGCGTGCGTGCACGCTGCACCTTGCGGGTTGATATTGCGGCCCCGTAGGAGGCGTGCCGCCTGTGATCTCTCGCGGCGCGCACCAGCAACGACACTGGCTCCTTGCTTCGAAGCAGTGAAGTCAGCGCCGTAGGAAGGTTTTCCCTCGGATGCGCACAGAGCTTCCACAGGAGTGAGCACTCGCCTCGAGTTTCGCTGCGTGTGTCGTTGAGCGCGCCTAATCCGAGCCGACCTGAAACGTTCTCGAGCGGGCCTCGCCGACCAGGACACAAATTTACTATCTCACGAGCGCGAACGCGCACTGCCGAGAGTGCAAGAACGTGCTGTGCCGCGCGAGCGAGAACGTGCGCTGCAAAGCTTTTGCGAACAGCTTCGACGCGCTATGCTTCGTGCAGGGCGTATCGATGGCTCGTCGCTTTCACGAGCGGGGTTAGTCCAATTACCAGCATTTGCACTCGATCACGAGGGTTCGCAGGGCGTGCGTCCGCCGCCGGGCTAGCAGTGTGCGCGCACTTCGAAAACTACAAGCAAGGCTCGCAAGGTCGCGCGAAGCACCTCAAAGACGAAGAGGATTTTCCGCAGCAGGTAAGGAACGAAACCTCGCCTGCACTTTCGTTCGTCAAGCCGACCGGCAACGACGACGCGCAACTGGAGCGCACGAACCTCGAGCAGGAACAAGACTACGAGGTGGAGTTGGTGCGTGCGCTGATGAGCACTCTCAATTCGCCTGACACGCCCATCATCATCGCCTACGATGAGCACGGCGGCATTGCCGATCACGTTGTTCCACCAATCGTCGATCGCTGGGACCTTCCGTACCAACCATCATCATTTCACCGCTCGCCAAGCGGCAGTTCGTTGATCATACGCAGTACGAAACAGTGTCGATTATCGCCACACGCGAGCGACGCTGGAGCTCAAACCACTTACTTTGCGCGATGAACGCGCAAAACGATTTGACTCGCGCCTGCACTTTGAGGCATTACGTACCCATATTAGGCCGTCGCTGATCGAGGGCCGTTTTCGACCGAGCTCTGAACCGTGACACGCAGACTTTCGAGATCACTCGCCGCGGGACTCTTGTTGAGTTCCTTCGGCATCTCCCCCGCTTGTGATCCGGAGGCTAACAACGATCCGCCTACAGCTCACGGGGGTTGTAGCGCCGCGTCGCGTGGACAGCTGGCCGGCGGAGCGGAATGTTCGAGTGCAAGCGGGGGCGCGCCGGAGGTCACTGGTGGTCAAGCCGGTGAGACGAGCTTCGGCGGAGCCAGCAGCGTCGCTGGGGGTGGGGGTGGCAGCGATACCACCGCAGCGGGCGCAGGCGGAATGGCTGGTCAAGGTGGTGTGGGTGGCGACGCCATCACGGCGCCGGTCTTGGTGTTGACCGGAAGCAGCGCCAACGAGCCGAACGCTTTGTACGCCCTTCCGCTGCACCCGGCCGCTGCCAGCTTGCGTGTGCTGAGCCACGCGCTTCCGCCTGGCAGCAGCGTGCTCTCGTTTTCGGTTTCGCCGACTGGAGCTCGCGTGGCCTTCACGGCGTCTGCGGCTGACGTGGCGGCGCTCGATGTCTACGTCGTGGATGTCGATGGCACCAACATGAGAAAAGTAAGCCCTGATGGGCTCGCCAACGGCCTCGGCTCGATTTTGGGTTGGTCGCCGAGCGGCGCGTCTTTGGCATTTCACCAGGATGGTCACTACTACGCTGTTCGAGTCGACGGCAGCGCGCGTGTGGAGCTCCCCTCGCGCGATATCACTTGGACGCACGACGAGGCGAGCGTCGTGTACGCAGATGGCCTGCGCGTAATGAAGGCTGGCCTCGACGGATCGAATCCACAACCCATCGCGGTCGCCAATAATCTCATCACCATTCAGGGCTGGTCGAGCGAGGGCGGTTGGCTCATGACCGCCAGCGGCTCGCCGCGAGGGCCGGTGATTCAAGCTTGGAACTCGAGTGGAACCGACGTGCACGATTTGCCGAGCTCACCGCTCGGGCAGTTTCCGTCGTGGTCGCCGCGCAGCGAGGGCGTGTACGCCTGGTTAGCCAGCACGGGCTACGCGCAGCTTTCGAGTGTGGATGGGACTGTAGCCGCTGAGTTCGATGCGATCGCAACCCAGCGCGTTTCTTGGTCACCGGATGGCACCTGGGTTGCATTGAGTGGAGCAGAGCTGGTGTTGAGTCCAGCGCCGCCCAACGCTGAACGCCCGGTGCTGCACATCGAAGGAAAGTCACCGGCCAACCGCGCACCTGCGTTCGTGTGGTCACAAGACAGTCGTTACATTGCGTACGCCGCCACGATGCCGCAGAGCACAAGCGAAGAACTCTTCGTTCGGGCTTTGGACGCAGCCAGCACGCCCGTGCGAGTGAGCGGAACCGCTGCAGCAGGCTCCACCATCAGGAGCTTCTCGTGGTCTCCCCGCGGTCGCTTCGTCACGTATCAAGCCGACCATCGACGGCCGGGCACTGACGAGCTGGCGCTTACCGAGCTCGCCACGGATCGACACGTAATCATCGGCGAGGTGGACGACTTGAGCTGGCCAGCGGACGACAGCGCGTGGTCACGTGACGGGCGTTTCTTAGTGTTCGAGCTCGACGGCAAGCTCAAGGTGCTCGATTGCGAGAGCTTCGTCACGTCGGATCTGCAGGCGCGGCTGCCGAGCGGCGTGCAAAGCATCGGCTTCGAATTCGGCGTAGAGCCTCTGCCCTGAGCCGAACCTTCGCGCGCCGCGACTATTCCGAAAACTTACCGTCGAGCGCCACGGCCGCGTTGGCAATCATCATGGCCTGGCGCAGCCGGCGCAGGGCGGCCGACTGATCTTCACCCGCCGGTGTATGAGCGGCGCGTGCGACCCCACAAACCAAGGCTAGAACGCCGAGCAGTTAAACTGATCGGCGTTCTAGGGTCGAACTGCGTTTTTGCCATGCTGATCCAGGCCACGCTTGCATGGTGGACGCCCCCGCGCAACGCTCGCGCCGATGAGCGATTTGGTGGCTTTTACCGACGGCGGCTGTCGTGGCAATCCAGGCGTCGGTGCGTGGGCTTTTTTGTTGGTGGAAGGCAAGACGCGCAAGGCGCTCGAGCGCGCAGGCGGCGAAGCCAACACCACCAACAATCGCATGGAAATGTGGGCAGCAATCGCAGCCCTCTCGGCCATCAAGCGACCCGCGGCGCGCGTGCTCCTGGTCAGCGACAGCAAGTACCTAATCGGCTGCTGCACACAATGGATGGCGGGGTGGAAAGCCAAGGGCTGGAAGCGGAAGGGCGACCCTCTAAAAAACGTCGACCTGTTGCAAAAGCTCGACGAGCTGCTCAGCGGGCGCCGCGTCGAGTTTCGCTGGGTCGCAGGTCATTCGGGGCACGCCGGCAACGAGCACGTGGATCGGCTCGGCAACGAAGCCATGGATCGCATTCAGATGGGCCAGAGCGCAGATCATGAGCGCCGCTTCCAATGGGATGGTCCGCTCGAGTAGCGCGTCGGGCGCTGTGGGTTCGGGTACGAGCGCACAGATTCTTCTCAAGGCCTGCGCTCCGCCGTCGTTCAAGTCGTCATGTCAGTAGGCTCCGTTTCGGGTGCTGCGTTCGCCGATCAATACGCGGTAGCGGTGGGGAAGAAGGCGCTCGACAGCGTCAAACAACAGGGTCAAGACGCTCTCAAATTGATTCAGGCGGCCGCCCCAGCAGCGCCTGCCAACGTTGCGCCCGGCATCGGTCAGTCTCTGAACGTCGTCGCTTGATCCAGCGAATTCGTTGCGGCCCTCCCCACGCTCACTTGCGGGGCTCGCCTTTGGCAATCGGGTAGTTGCGAGTTCTCCAGACGTTCAGCCCCTCGTCGAGCACGGTGACTTTCTTGAAGCCAGCTTTGCGGAGCTTCTCGGCAAGCTGTCCCGATTCGGCGTGAGGGCACGCGCAGTAGCAAACGAGCCATACATCTTTCGGCAGCTTGTCGATGTAGGGCGACGGATCGTAAAACGGCACGCTGACGGCGCCTTCGATATGCTCGTTCAAGTAGTCGGACGGCGCGCGCGCATCCAAAAAGCCTAGCTTGGCGCCGCGGTCGAGCTCGGCCTTGACGACGTCGACAGGGGTCGTTGCCGGATGCGCTTTGAAGCCTTTGGGTTCGGGACCCTTCGGGTGAATCGTCACCTGACCCAGCGGCAACGGCGCGGGAGGAGGAGGTGGTGGTGGAGGCGGTTCGGGCGGCGCTTGCCAGCTGCGAAGCTGCAAAATCACGCCGTCGATTTGCTCCGGCGTCAGCTTGGCGGCGTACGCAGCCATCTTCGTGTTCGGGCGACCATTGCGGATCGCGTAGCGCAAAAAGCCGTTGCTCACGGAATTCAAGAAGTCGGCGTTGCCGATACGAAGCTCGGGTCCGGTAACGCCGTTCGCGCCGTGACACGACGCACACTCGGTGTCGTACACCACTTTGCCAACGTAAACTTGGCCCCGCAGAACGGACTCATCCAACGTCGCGGGTGGCCCCTTCTGCCAGGTGCGCATGAACTTGATCAGCGCGTTCACGTCGTCCGCACCGAGTGGTCCGCTGCGCTCCTTACCCCAGGCTGACATGGTCGTGCCCATGCGCCCGAAGGTGATCACGTTGCGCAGGTAAGCGTCGCTCGCGCTCGCCAAGAACCCCTCCTGCGCGAGCCGTGGCGCCTGATCTGCTTTGTAGCCCTCGCCGCTCTGGCCGTGACACACGGCGCACATGCGCCCGTAGAGCTCACGCCCGTGTGCGACCTGCGCGTCTTCGGCTTTGCGCTGACAAGCTCCCAGCAACAACGTAGAAGCTCCGAGCAGGAGCAGCGCTGTGATTCTGGCCGCGAGCGTGCACGACGCCTCGAGATGTCTCATCGGCGGCGAAAGCTACGCCGGAGCGGCCACAGAATCCAGCGCGTGCACGTTGCGCGGCGCTCACCTTTTACTGGGCGAGCGTGACGGGCGGCGCGCTACCAGCCCACTTCTCGAGCGCGGCAAGCAGCGGGCAAGCCTCGTTCGTGCCGCACACGGCGCCACGCTTACCAGCGAGCTCCGTAGAAATAGTCGCTCCGGGCACTCCCCAAGCTGATGCGCAGGCCACATTCTTGGCCGTTTGAACGACGTTGGCGACGCCGGCACTTTCGACCACGATGGGTTCCGGCTTCTTGGAGCAAGCGCGCTTGAGCGCCGCTTTGGCAGCGCTGTCGTCTCGCGCAAAGCCGCCATCGGGCAAAGAATGGAAGAAGAAGCGCGGACCGGTAATACGCGGAGGACAGTTCTTCGCGCCGCAGCTCGCCGTGAGCATGGCCACGTACGGGCCATAGTCACCGAGATCCGGTCGCATATCGAAATCGAGCTGTTCGATGGCGACACCTCCCCGCCCGAAAGTCGGGCTCTTGGCGTACGGCACGATGGACGAATCGGTGAGTGACCAGATGACAGCTGGCGGCGCCGCTTCGCTCTCGGGAGCAGCGGTGAGCTCGTACGCTACGATCAGCTCGTCCTTGCCATCGTCGTCGTAGTCGTAAACGCGCAACGGCGAGAGCGTGAAGCCTCCTGGAAAGAACTCGAAGCTACCGAGCTCCGCCGATCGCTGAGCTCCGGTATCGGAGACGTACATGACCTCGAGCGACGCTTTCAGCTTCCGCTCGCTGCCTTCGCCATCGGCCGCGAGGCTCTTCAAACCAACCGCGTACGAGCCGAAACCAGCTTGCTGACACACGCCAAAACGCGGCAACTTCGCTGCCTCCGCTGCGGTCACAGCGGCCGGCGCCGCAAGCTTCTGCGCTTCACTGAGCCGCGCCTTGCTTGCATCTTGAACGCGAGCACACGCGCGCCGCAACTCGAGCCCTCCCGCGCTCCACTCGAGCTTGCCGGACGCACCTTTCAGGCGCAGCACGTAGCGAGTGTCGCTCCACTCGATGGTGACGTCCTTGGTGTCGTTGCCGTTGTAGGGCAGCGTGAGTTTCAGCTCGCCGTGTTCGTCAGCCAACACCTCTTGATTGTTTTCGGCGTCGAGAATGGCGCGCACCGGATGCCCACCGGTGCCATTCTTCTTGCGACAGAGAAATTCGAGCCAGCCCTGCGCGCTACGCGCTTCACAGCCCTGACCAACTGCACCCTCGATGTTCTCTTTGGTGCCGCCCGCAAACGAGCTCGGCGCCTCACTTGCAACCGTCGCTGCCGCTTCGGGCTTCACCTCGGGTTTCGCTTCCGCCGGCGCGATGCTGCTCGCCGCCGGAGCCGGGCTCGCAGCCGCAGCACTCATTGCCGATGCCGCCGCAATTGCCGGAGCTGTCGCGCTCGCTGCGCCAACAGCGGCGTTGCCCTCGCGCTTACTGCAGCCAACCAGCGCACACACCATTCCCACCACGAACCAGCTTGTTCTAACCACCAGCGAACTCCTCTCCAAAAGCGATTGTAGTGAGGGGTGCAGCCGGTGTGCCATGGGCAAACCGCGGCAATTAGACGGCGTTGCTGAAGCCCGGCCCCCGCGTTGCTGCGTGCAGCGAGAGACACGCGCGTGTTCGGTCGGACACCGCCGGAAGTCGCTGAAATAGCGCGAGGAGTTGCAGAGCGCAGGGCGACCTGCTAGTACCGCGCCGTCACGAGCTCGTTTGGCGAGCCCGCCGTGCACCGCCGCTGGAAGCGACGGGCCAGGGGCAAAACCCGCTAGATCGTAGCCGCGACGGCGCCGCTTCGTTTTCCAAGAGGCAGCGCTCCAGCCCTGTCTGCATCTAGCGGTGCGCGAGCAGCGGGCGTTGCCTCTCCGCGCCGACCGCAGACCGAGTTCGTATCAGTGCAATCTTTTCAACGACGCCCCGAGTCGTCGCGTCGACCCATGCCTCGCGCCGAGCGCGGTGGCCCCGCCCCAGCTCCCAAGCACAACCCGCAGCGCCCGCGTCACGCGCCGCCTCCTTCCCACGCGGCGCCACGTCACGCGCCGCCTCCTTCCCACACGGCGCCACGTCACGCGCCGCCTCCTTCCCACGCGGCGCCTCCTCCGAAGTTTACACCGCCGCCCTCCAAGCACACTGATGAGGTGGTGGCTGCCTCAGCGTTCAGCCAGCTCGGCTTGATGCCAGCGCTGGTGCGCGCGGTGCTCGACGAGGGCTACGAAACGCCAACCCCAATTCAAGCCGGTACGATTCCGTGCGTGCTCAGCGGGCGCGATTTGCTCGGCTGCGCGCAAACCGGTACCGGCAAGACCGCAGCTTTCGTGTTGCCCACCTTGCAACGTCTGAGCGCCTCGTCGTTACGCGGTCGCTTGCGTGCGCTGGTGCTCACGCCCACTCGTGAACTGGCGGCGCAGATCGGAACACGGGCAGCCGCGTACGGCCGCCACGTCGGCTTGCGCCACACCGTGATTTATGGAGGCGTCAGCCAGCGAGCCCAGGAGCGTGAGCTTTCGCGCCGCCCTGAGCTCTTGGTGGCGACGCCGGGACGTCTGCTCGATTTGTTCCGCCAAGGGTTCATCGACTTCAGCGCGTTGGAGGTGCTGATTCTCGATGAGGCCGACACCATGCTCGACATGGGCTTCATTCACGACGTGCGCCGCATCGTCGCGGAAATCCCGAGCCAGCGTCAAACCCTGCTGTTCTCGGCGACCATGCCGCCCGTAATCGAGCAGCTCGCGCGCAATATCTTGAAAGACCCGGAGCGCGTGGCCGTGACACCGCAAGCCACCACTGCCGAGACTGTCGATCAAGCCGTGTATTTCGTGGCGAAAGAGAACAAGCGCGCATTGCTCGAGCGCGTGCTCGCAAACGGCGTCGAGCGGGCGCTGGTGTTTACGCGCACCAAACACGGCGCCGATCGCGTGGCCAAGCAGCTCGTGCGCGCTGGGATCGAAGCCGCGGCCATCCACGGCAACAAGTCTCAGAATGCACGCGAACGCGCGCTGGAAGCCTTCCGGCGCGGCACCAGCAACGTGCTCGTCGCGACCGACATCGCCGCGCGCGGCATCGACATTCGCGGCGTTTCGCACGTCGTGAACTACGAGCTGCCCGACGTCGCGGAGAGCTACGTGCATCGCATCGGGCGCACCGGTCGCGCCGGCCAAAGCGGGCGCGCCGTTTCGTTCTGTGATCAAGAAGAACGTCCGCTCCTGCGCGACATCGAGCGCCTCATCAAGAAGCGCATTCCGAGCTTGGACGTAGCGAGTGTACTCGGTACCGCCGCAATTGCGTCCAACGATGGCGCTGCCTCCGCAGACGCGCCGTCCACCACCGAACCCAGCGCTGCCGTCCCGAGGCCGCGGGCGGAAGCCCCTGACGGCCAGTGGCGTTCGCGTTTTCGCCGCAGCGGCCGCGCGCGCTGAACGGAAACATGCAATTTCGGCAGCTAACTCTCAGGCTTTCCGGCTGAGTCACATAGGTGATCCTTCGAGCTCGGGTGCGGCATCGCCCGAGCTCGGTGGCAATTCGGAGCGAACAGCGGTATTTCGCTGACCCGGGTCGCGCCGCAGGGGCGACGAGTAAGTGATGCCATCAATCGCCGAAAAACGAGACCGCTACGAGATCTCGGATGACAAGGCGCGCCTCGATGTTGCTCGCATCCATCGAAACCTCACCAACTCGTATTGGGCGAAGGGCGTTTCGCGCGACGTGGTGGAGCGCTCGATCGAAAATTCGTGGTGCTTCGGGTTGTACGACGGCGACGCGCAGATTGGTTTTGCGCGCGTCATCACTGATCGCGCAACGTTCGCCTATCTGTCGGACGTTTACATCGAATCCGACTATCGCAAACAAGGTCTGGGCGCCTGGCTCATAAGCGTCGTGCGCGCGCATCCAGAGCTTTCGGGCCTGCGTCGCTTCCTGTTAGCCACACGCGACGCGCACTCTTTCTACGAGCCGCACGGCTTCCAACGTTTGACCGCGCCCGAGTTCTTCATGGAGATCGCGAGCGAGAACCCGTACAGCCGAGAGCCACCTGCCTCCGCACCGGAGCTTGCCGCTGTCGACACCGAGGTGCGCTTCCTCGAGGCGACGTTGTCGCCGCCTTCCATTGCGTACACTGGGCGCGCTGATTTGAGCGCCGCGCGTGCCCACCCCGCCGACGCGCCTTACGAGCCACGCGAAATGCCGTCGTGGCCCATGGGCTCGGTGATTCAGGGCCCAACTTCCACGCGCCTCGTGGATCCGAGTCAACGCGTCGTGCGGGTACGCCCGCTGGGTCCGGGAGAAGGCCCGCTCTTACGCGAGCTGCGCGTGGGTGCGCTGCGAGAATCACCTCATACGTTCGGCGAGCAACTCGAAGACGCTTTGAATCGCCCGGAGCACGAGTGGGTCGACCAAGCGCGCGCCCTTACCGATCCGACGGGGCCGCGCGTTTTCATTGCCGAGGTAGACGAGTGGCCCGCCGGATTGGTGCTCGCGGTAGAGGATCCGTTCGATCACGAAATTTGCCGCGTCGGAGGCATGTGGGTCGATCCGACCAAGCGCCGGCGTCGCGCTGGCATTTGCATGCTGGAGGCCGTGCGCGCTTGGGCTCGCGAACGTGACAAGCGCAGGCTCAGGTTGTGGGTGCACGCGGATTCGCCCTCGGCGCGCGCCGTATATGAAACGTTTGGCTTCAAATACACCGGCGCGCGCAAGCGCTTTCCACGCGAACCCGAACGCGAGCTACTCGAGATGGACTTGCGTGTCGACGCCTCGAGCTCGGGCTAGCGCGACGCCTCAGTAGACAGCGCACTAGTTCCATCCGAGGCAAATCGGTACTTCGTCGCCTTCGCAGCCGCCCGAAGTCGTGCCTGCGCAGCGATCGTTTCCGGCGCCGCCCTGTGTGGTACCGCTCGCCCCCACGCTCTGCAATGCGTCGTCACCCGCGTCGCCGAAGAGCTGCGCAAAGCCGCTGCCGCCATCACCGCTGATGCAGTCGTCGCCTTCGCCCCCGCCGAAGTAACTGCCGACGCCTTCGAGCCAATCGCGCCCGTCGTAACCGCGCAGCTCATTGCTGCCCGCATAATCGAACAGGTGATCGTTGCCATTGCCACCGTACAGCTGGTCGTCCCCACCGCAGCCGTCGATGCCGAGTGTGTAGCCGTTGTATTGGATGGGGCGATACGTACGCGTCTCGCCGTTGACCACGAACTCCGTCGGCTCACGCAACACGATCAGCGTCTGATCGAAGTCGTTGCCCAACAGGTTTGTGCTGTAGGGCAAGCGCGACATGCGCCGATACGCATAACTGGGATCGTTCGGCGTCGGCCAGTACAGCCCGATCTCACGGTACTCATCGCCCGCCGGAACCAAAAGCGTGATGGAGCGATCTTCGGGACGGGCAACCACGAACGCCACGCCCGCAGGCAATGCCATCCAGGTCTCGACCAAGCGCCCGCGTTCACTCGCTCCGGCGCGCAGCTCGGAGCTGAGCTCGCAGCCGTCGTGCGTGGGCAACGCTTGGCCAAACGCATTGTGGCTCACCCCGAGGAGCGCAAGGCTCGCTAACACCAACGACCACCTCGACATTGGGGCCCAATTTTAGCGCGCTCGGACCCGATCGTCGAGCCCTAGCGCGACACATCGAGCGGGCGCGGGCATTCGGTGCGCAGCCGGCATGCCCCACATTCACGGCCGGTCCAAATTCGATCGAAGCGTTGCTGCGCTGAGTCGAGCAGTACATCGTCGTCAGTCACGAGCCCCATCTCGAAGTTGCGACGGCCGTCGCCGCGTGCGCCAAGACCCGCACCAGTGAAATTCGCGCTACCGAGGTAGAGGTAGGCGCCGTCCACGGCGATCATCTTCAGGTGGACACGCGGGCAATGTCGCAGCTCGAGCTTGTTGGCCTTGCCCGGCTTGCTGAGACGGCGCCGCTGCAAGGCTTCCCGAAACGGCCGCGACGGAAGAGCGGCGTGCAAAATGCGTATTTCGACGCCTGCGCGACTCAGGCTCTCGAAACGCTCGAGGATCGATACATATCGCCCGCGTGCCCGCGCCACCGACCCGATTGGCGCCTCGACATGGACATCCTTCAGGTTGGCTGTAGCGATCCAAACCGAGACACGCGCCTCGGCGAGCACGCGGCAAATGACTTCGTCGTAGTGGCGCCTATCCAGGATTAGTTCGATTTGCGCTCTGCGCCGTAGCGGCGCTTCGAGGGCTGGGGCCTTCGTGCCTTTCGCCCCAACTGAAGCCAATTGCCGAGCCCGGCTGCGCACGTGAGCTTTCGGCGAATCCATTCGCGAACGAAATCACCATGCCGAGGCCGAGCAGCGCAAGCGTTGTTTGCTCGACTGGTTCAACCGCAAACGCTTCTCGTATTTCGAGACGACCGAACAGTGGTCAATCGCGCGACTCGCACCATATTTCATAGGGTGGCTTCCTTCCCGCACAACCTCCTGGTCCTCTCGGACGTGCACCTCGGGAGTGATCTGGTTCATCACGCCCAGCCAGATGCACCGAAGCGAGCACGCGCCAGCGAGCGACGCAAACGCGACCTTGTCGGCTTTCTCGAGTACTATCGCGAGCACCGCCAGGGCGGGCGCAGCTGGCGCTTGGTCATCGCCGGTGACTTCATCGACTTCGCCGGCATGAGCGTACTGCCGGACGCAACTTACGAAACGGCGCCCACCGAAGAGGAGCTCGCTCACGGGCTCGGCGGCGCTTGGGACCACGCGCTCGCGAAGCTTCGCTTGCTGATGCGGCACGAAAGTGAAGTGATGTCGAGTCTCGCCAGGTTCATCGCAGCCGGCAATTCACTCGTGATCGTGCGCGGCAATCACGACGTCGACTGGCATTGGGAGGCGGTGCAAGAAGCATTTCGCGAGGAGCTGCATGCACTCGCGGAGTTCGCTGCTCAGCAACTCAGCTTCGCACCGTGGTTCTACTACGAGGAGGGGCGCGTCTTCATCGAGCACGGTCACCAATACGACGCTTATTGCAGCTTCGAGCACGTATTGAACCCCGTTTCGCCGAAAGATCCGCGCCGCACGGTGCGCTCACTTTCGGATATCTTGTTGCGCTATGTCGTGCGGCCCACTCGCGGCATGACGGAAGCAGGTCACGCTGCAGCCGGTATTTTGGATTATTTGCGATTTGCGTTCCGCCTCGGCGCACGCGGCATGTTCACGCTGGCGCGGCGCTTCGCGGCGAGCACCTGGGCGCTGATCTCGTTGTGGCGCGAACACTTGAGTGAAGCCGCCGCCTGGGTTCAACACGAGCAGGAGCAGCGCTTGCGGAGCTTGGGGCGCGCCCAAAAGATCCAACTCGAAAAGCTCACTGCCTTACTGCGTTTGCAGCGGCCACCCATCACCAAGAGCCTGCTTGCGATCTTTGCGAGCGTGATGCTCGATCGCGTACTGCTCGGTGTGGTCGGTACGGTCACGCTGGCGGCCATCGCTTTGTGGGCGCCTTCGGGCTTGCCCACGTGGCTCTACGCGGCCGGCGCCGTCGCAGCGTTGCTGCTCGCCGGTCACGCCTGGCGCCGCCTGCGCGATACACTCGAGCCGAGCGCGGAATTGCGTGAGCGTTCGGCTTTGGTGGCGCGCCTATTCCCGGCGGCGCTGGTCGTCATGGGCCACACGCACCTGCCGGAAACGCACGCGGCGAGTGAGACCACCACGTACGTGAATCTCGGCGCGTGGGCGGAAGACGACGTTGAGGACGGGCATCGTCCAAACCTGCCAGCCACCCGCACCCACCTGGTGGTGGCGGATGATGGCGACAGTCCCAAGGTCGAGCTGCTCACCTGGCGCGATGAGGGTCCGGCGGTGTTCAAGCCGGACGCGCTCAGCTGATTCGCGCCGACGCTTGCGGCTGACTCAGGCCCACGCCTCGAGCTGGCTCAGCGTGAGACTGGTTTTCCGAGCCAGCGCGATTCGCGCATCTCGCGAAGGGGTGAGATGTACGAAGGTGCAATGAATTATCGGCGTTGCGTCTGAGCTTTGCGACGCATCGCGAGTTTCAGTGCTTTCAACTCGGAGAGAACTCGGGTTACCCTCGTAACCTTGCTGCATTCCCGGGTGGTTTGGTGGGGCTGCGGCATTCAACGAGGCTACTAATGACAAGCTCTGTTCGATCGCCGTTGTGGGTTTGGTTTGGGTTTCTGTTGGCGCTGTGCTGCGTCATCAGCTCGCCGCATGTGCAGGCAGCTCCGCCAGCGGCGTCCGCTGAGCCGGCTCCTGCAGCATCTGCGGAGCCAGAAGGCCCGCCGCCGGAGTGGCAACCGGGTCCGCGCCAGGTGAGCCTCGGGCACGATATCAAAATCGATATGCCCGCGGGGTACATGTACCTGCCGCCGGCCGAAGCGAAGAAGGCGCTCGAGAAGAACGGCAGCTTCCACAACGACGGGGTGCTTGGTTTGCTCGCCAGCGTGAAGCCCGACGAGGAGTGGTTCGCGGTTTTGAACTACGAGGACTCCGGCTACGTCAAAGACGACGAGAAGCTCGACGCCGACGAGATTCTTTCGGCGTTGCGCGAGGGGTTGCAGGAAGCCAACGAGGAGCGGCAGAAGCATGGCTTCAAGCCGCTCAACCTCGACGGTTGGTCGGACCCGCCGCGCTACGAGAAGAGCGCGCATCACATGGTGTGGGCGCTGATCGTTAGCGACGCCGATGGTAAGTCGGTGAATTTCAACACGCGCATTCTCGGTCGCCGCGGCTACGTCTCGATCAACCTCGTTACCGCACCCGAGAGCCTTGCCACCTACAAGCATCACGCCACGACGTTGCTCAGCGCGACCCAGTTCCAGAAGGGCGCGCGCTACGAAGATTTCGACGAAAAGACGGACAAAGTCGCTGAGTACGGCCTCGCCGGCTTGATCGCAGCTGGCGCGGGCCTCGGAGCTGCCAAGCTCGTGAAGCTCGGGCTGCTCGCGAAATTTTGGAAGATCGCGCTCGGGCTGCTCATTGCAGGCAAGAAGTTCATCGTGATCGCCGTGATTGCGATCGGTGCCGCACTGAAGAAGTTCCTCGGCGGAAAGCGCGACGAGGGCACGCCCTCACCCGGCTGATCGCATAACGCGTGCCGGCGCTCCGAGCGGGGAAGGAATGCGCCGGCGCGCGGGCGGTTTCTCGAAGCCGCGCTATACTCGACAGAATTCGCTAGCTGCGCCGTGTGCGTGGCGGTCGAGTCATGGGCGGCTTCAAGGAATTCTCCAAGTATGATGCCATTGGCCTCGCCGATTTGGTTCGGCGCCGCGAGGTCACTCCGCTCGAGCTCTGTGATGAAGCCATCGCGCGCATCGAGCGCTTGAATCCCGACATCAACGCGGTGGTCGTCAAGCTATTCGACAGCGCGCGCGAGCGTGCCAAGCAGCCCTTCGACAGTTCGAGCCCGTTCGCCGGCGTTCCGTTCTTGGTAAAGGATCTCTTGTCGGCGGTGGCTGGCGTGCCGCTAACCTCTGGCAGCCGTCTCTACCGCGGCAACGTGCCGAGCTACGACGCCGAGCTGGTGCGCCGCTACCGCAAGGCGGGCCTGGTTTTACTGGGGAAAACCAACACGCCCGAATTCGGGATCCTGCCCATCACCGAGCCGGTTTTGTATGGGGCTTGCCGCAACCCCTGGGATCGCACGCGCACTCCGGGTGGTTCGAGCGGTGGCTCGGCTGCAGCGGTCGCTTCCGGCATGGTGCCAGTGGCTCATGGCGGTGACGGTGGCGGGTCGATTCGCATCCCCGCTTCGTGTTGTGGTTTGTTCGGTTTGAAACCAACACGCGGGCGCAATCCAGTGGGCCCCGACGCGAGCGAACACTGGCTGGGCTTGGCGGTGGAGCACGTGGTTTCGCGCAGTGTGCGTGACAGCGCGGCGTTGCTCGACGCCAGCGCCGGACCGGAGGTCACCTCACCTTATTTCGCGCCGCCGCAAACGATGCCCTACTTGGAGGAGCTCAAGAAGGGGCCGGAGAAGTTGCGCATCGCGGTCAGCGAACGCCCGCACCTGCGCGCCGGCGTGCACGCGGACTGCCGGCGCGCACTCTACGATGCTGCGGAGTTGTGTCGTGAGCTTGGCCACGACGTTGAGGAAGCCAACCTCGACGTGGATCCGGACGAGTTTGGCCACGCCTTCTTCACTGTGATTTGTGCGTCGGTAGCTGCGGGCATCGAACGCGCGGCGCTGGCACTAGGTCGCCGTCCCGCGCGCGACGAGCTCGAAGTTGCGACCTGGCTGGCAGGTTTGTTGGGGGCGGAGCTGTCCGCCGGGCACGCCATCGCCGGGCTGGAAGTGCTGCAAGACGTGGCGCGGCGCGCGCTGCGCTTCTACGAGCGCTACGATGTTCTGCTGACTCCCACACTCTCGAAGCCTCCGCTGCCGATCGGCGCACTCGAGCCGCGCGGCGCCGAGGCGCTCGCGCATCGTACCATCGCGAATCTGGGCATCGGCTCCGTCCTGCGCTTGAAGCGCGTGATCGCCGCCACGGTCGAGCGCGTGTTCGACTTCGTGCCGTTTACGCCAATCGCTAATGTAACCGGGCAACCTTCGATGAGCGTGCCGCTGTTCTGGAATGATCAGGGCTTGCCCATCGGTAGCTTGTTCACCGCGCGCTTCGGCGCAGAAGCCACGCTGTTTCGCTTGGCCGCGCAGCTCGAAAATGCGCGCCCGTGGGCCCACCGGCGCCCGCCGATTTCGGCGGATGTCTGACAGCGCCGCTCGGTGCGCGCAGGCGGGTGTCTAGCGCCGCTCGGCCGGCGTACACACGCTTCGTCACTCCAGCCGCAATCCGGGGGGAATGAGCTCGCAGGGCAGCCCACCTTCAGGCGGACGCTCGAGTGCGTCAGGGCGCTCCAAGCAGGCTTGTCCTCCAGTTTCGCTGGGCGTGTTCTCGATGGGTGGATCGTCGCTGGCGCAGGCGGTCAGTACCGCAAGGAGCGACCAGTAGAGCGCGCCGCGCGCCATCAGTACTTCACCCACACCTGATCCCCCGCAGAAAGAGCGCTCAAGACTGAGACGCCTGAAGTCGACTGGATCAAGTCGGTGGTCCCAGGATTGGCGCTGTACGCAGCTTTCCCGCGCCATACGATCAACGCGTCGGAGAAGAAGGCATCCAAACTCGAAATTGCTCGAGGCACAGCAAATTTGTTCCAGCCCGGACGCCGTGCGGGGAGGACAGTCAGCGCTGGCGCGGGCTCATCATTTTCGCTCGATTCACTCCCAGACGTGGACACCCAACCCACGCTGGTGACGGTGCCATCGGCTGCACGACAAACTTGCGTAGTAGGAAAGTACAAGACCGAAAACGGCTGATCCGGAACCTTCAGCCGCATGGTGAGCGTGTAATATTCGACGTCCGCATCCAACACGTCGATGTCGGCTTTCTGCCAGCTGACCGCAACGACGTTGAGCTGGGCGTCCTTTTCGATGCTGGCTTTGCCGAACGGGCCGCTCACGGGGCGAACCGCGCTCACGCTGCTCGGGATCTCGACGCGAACGCTGTACGTGTCGGCCCCAGTGCAACCATGTCCAATACCGAACCTCACTTCCTGAGTGGTATTGGCGAAAGCCGGACCCGAGATGATCGAGATGTGCGCATTTGCGGCTTTTGGCGCCGCGAGCACGGCAAACACGGATAGAAGTGCAGAAAGCGCCGCCCGCGAGCGAACCAAGCTTGGCATGCGCCTTTGCTAATGGGGACGCGGCGCTCCGACAATGCGGCAAATTTTCGCAGCGCGCTCGTGGACGCCCGCGCAGCTACTTCGGCGGGTGATTCATTGCCTGAGCTCTGACCGCAGCGTATGAAAACAGCTGAATGAAGAGGCGCCTTCTCAGGGTTTGGTTGGTTGTGAGCGCGAGCGTATTGCTCTCGAGCTTCGCTTGTTCGTCGTCCGAGCCCGAAGATGAGGCCTGCACGGTGACGGCACCGACCGCGTGTCCTACACCGGCGGTAACCTACGCCGACGTCGCTCCCATCTTCAGTACGCATTGCGCCTCGTGCCACACCGGCATCGCGAACGCGCCCTGGCCGTTCAACGAATATAAAGACGCCGCTGATTGGCAGGAGCTGATCCGCGCCAACATTCTCGATTGCACGATGCCCCCAAAGGATTCGGGCGTGCGCCTGAGCAACGAAGACAGGCTGAAGATCCTGACTTGGGTGCGCTGCGGAGCGCCGCCCTGATGTGCATGGTGCCGGAGAGCGGCTCCGGCTAAGCTTTCGGATCGATGGCCGCTCGCCACGTGCTCGCTTGGGATCTGGGGACCTCCGGTGGCAAGGTGGGGTTGGTCACGGCGTCCGGCGATGTGTTGGCCACCGAATTCGAAGCGGTCGAGTTACTGCTCGATGGGGGTGGAGCCGAGCAGCGCCCCGATGATTGGTGGAACGCACTCTGCCGCGCAACTCAGCGCTTGCTGGCGCGCAACCTGGTCCCCAAAGAGTCCATCGCGGCGATCGGCGTGACTGCGCAATGGGCCGGCACCGTAGTCGTCGACAGCGCAGGTCGCGCGCTGGAAAATGCGTTGATCTGGATGGATACACGCGGCGCCGCAGCCGTGAAGCGGCTGAATTCCGGCTTTCCAGAGATCTCCGGCTACGCGCTGCACAAGCTGTTTCGTTGGATGCGGCTCACCGGCGGAGCTCCCACCCACGCCGGTAAGGATCCGATTGGTCATATCTTGTGGCTACGCGAAGCGCGACCCGAGCTCTACGCGCGCGCACATAAATTTTTGGAGCCGAAGGACTATCTCACGCAGCGGCTCAGCGGTCGTTTTACGGCAACGTACGACTCGATCGCGATGCATTGGGTTACGGACAACCGCGATCCGCAGCGCATCGCCTACGACGCTGGGCTCCTGCGCATGATTGGTCTCGAACGCGACAAGCTTCCCGACCTGTGCGCCGCGCCCGACGTGATCGGCAGCTTGTTACCCGAGCACGCCGATGCACTCGGCTTGAGCCGCGACGTGCTGGTGATGGGGGGCGCGCCTGACGTGCACTCCGGGGCGATCGGCGCGGGTACCAGCAAGAACTTCGCGACGCACCTTTATGTAGGAACTTCCTCGTGGATCTCGTGCCACATGCCTCGCAAGAAAACGGACGTGTTGCACAACATGGCCGCTTTGCCGGCGGCGATCCCGGGCCGCTACCTCTTGCTCAATGCGCAAGAGACGGCGGGCGCATGCCTCACCCATTTGCGCGACAATCTATTGTTCGCCGACGACGAGCTCGGGACGCGCGCGCCCGCGAACACCTTCGAGCTGTTCGACCGCATCGCCGAGCGCGCTCCAGCCGGAAGCGGCGGACTCATGTTCTTGCCGTGGCTTTACGGTGAGCGCACGCCAGTGGAAGACGCGCGCCTGCGCGGCGGCTTCGTGAATTATTCGCTCGAGCATGGTCGCCCACACGTGATCCGCTCGGTGCTCGAAGGCGTCGCGTTCAATTCGCGCTGGTTGTTTGGTCACATCGAGGGCTTCGTTGGGCGGCGCATCGAGGAGCTGCGTTTCATCGGCGGCGGCGCGAGCTCCGAGCTCTGGTGCCAAATCTTTGCCAACGTGCTGGATCGCCCGATCCTGCGCGTCAAGGCTCCCCGCTCGTCCAACTTGCGTGGCGCTGCGCTCATCGCATTCGTTGGGCTCGGCGAGTTAGATTTCGACACGGCGGCCGAACGAGTTCCCATCGAAGCGCGCTTCGAACCGCGCGCCGAGCACCGGACTCTGTACGCCGAGCTGTTCGCTGAATTCTTGGAGCTTCACGCGAAAAACCGTGCCATTCTGCGCCGCCTGAACCGCGGGCTTCTTCCCGCGCAGCCCAAGTCAACGTGATCCGTCGCACCTCTGGAATCCTCCGCAAGGCCGCGCGCGGCGTACGCTCGCGGCTGTTCGATTTCGCCTACGACAACGCACGCCGCATCGGCCCACTGCGTCGCCGCATCGACGATCGCCTCGAAACGATGCTCGAGCCTGCGGTCGCCGGCCTGCGGCCGTATCGCGAACTGACGAGCTTCCAACACCTGCCGGAAGTTGGCGTGCCGCGCGATGAGATCCTGAAGTTGGTGCGCGAGCTCTCGGAAAAAGAAGGCGCGCACTGGAGCGCGGGCAACGCCTCCGGCGCGGTGTACCACGGTGAGTCGTCACACATCGCCTTTCAAAACCAGGTCTACGCACTCACCGCGCAAAGCAATCCGCTTCACACCGACATTTGGCCCAGCGCGAGTAAGTTCGAGGCGGAAATCGTAAGCATGTGCGCACGCCTGCTCGGCGCACCGGAAGCCGAGCCCGAGGACGAAGCCGACCGCATCGGTGGCACCGTGAGCTCGGGGGGCACCGAAAGCATCATCTTGGCGATGAAGGCCTATCGCGATCTCGCCTGGAGCTCACACAAGCGCGCGCGCCGCCAAATCGTCGCGCCAGAAAGTGCTCACGCTGCCTTCGACAAGGCCGCACAACTGCTCGGCCTCGAACTCGTGCGCGTCGCTGTCGGGCCGGACTACCGTGCCGATCTCGCGTCCATGCGCCGCGCGATTGGGCCTCACACGTTGGTTACCGTCGCCTCCGCACCCTGCTTCCCACACGGTGTCATCGATCCCGTCGCCGACATGGCCAAGCTTGCGCGTGAACACGACGTCGGTCTTCACGTCGACGCGTGCCTCGGCGGCTTCGTGCTCCCGTTCGCGAGGCAGCTCGGCTACCCAGTGCCGGACTTCGACTTCCGTGTGCCCGGCGTCACGTCGATGTCCATCGACACACACAAGTACGGTTACGCAGCTAAAGGCACCTCCGTAGTCCTCTATCGCGGCGCCGAGCTCTCTCGCCAACAGTACTTCGTCAGCACCGAATGGTCGGGTGGACTCTACTTCTCTCCCACTCTCGCTGGCAGTCGCCCCGGTGCACTCAGCGCCGCCTGCTGGGCCGCGCTCGTCAGCATCGGTCAATCCGGCTACCTCGACGCTACTCGCCAAATCCTCGAAACTGCCGCTGCCATTCGGCGTGGCATCGAAGGCATCCCCGATCTCTACGTCCTCGGCGATCCGCTCTGGGTCATCGCCTTCGCCTCGCGCAGCCTCGACATCTATCGAGTGCTCGAAGAAATGGGCCGCCGCGGCTACTCACTCAACGGCTTGCAACACCCTGCCAGCGTCCACATCTGCGTAACCCTCCCCCACACTCGCAACAACGCCGCCGAGCGTTTCCTCAGCGATCTCCGCGCCGCCGTCGAAACCGTGCGCGCTCTGCCCAAAGATCAACAAGGCACCGCTCCCGTCTACGGCATGGCCACGAATTTCCCCGCGCGCGGCGCCGTCGCAGAGCTGCTTCGCCGTTACGTCGAACGGCTGTATCGACCGTAAGCGTGAAGGCGGCAATCACGCTGCGCCGAACGCCTCGGGTATCGAAACGAGATTCGGCCGAGGCGTTGGTACGCTACACAACGTTCACCCTGTAGGCTGCGCGCGGCTGCAAGCCCCAATCAGCGTCTACGGCGCCTGCGATGAGCACCTTGGATTCGCTGGTCCGTGCTGGTGAGAGCGAACTGCATCCCAATGAGCTGCACGCCCCAATTGCTGTTTAGGTTCACACTCTAGGAGCCGTTGTGTCGCTCACCCATGGCGTTTTCATTTGGTTCGCGCTCCCGTCGTCTCACCGGTCGAGCGGGAAATACGCCTACCTGTGCTGTCCCGCTGGGGCTCCGTATCACTGCGCAGCCACCAACTGGTGTTATACGACGCCCGAAGCTGCGGTCGCAGCGTGCGGCTCTTCATGCAGAACGTGCACGGCACCAACGACCTCATCGGAAAATACGAGCGCTGCAGCGGGGCCGGCAATCCGTGTGAACTTCTCGGCCCAAGGCTTTTCGCCGTCGACTCAGTGCGCTGATCTATTCGCAGCGCCGGATCCCGATCCGGGTGCGGGCGGTGCCGGCGGCGCGGGCGGCGCTGGAAACGAGCCAGTGCTCACACAGGCCTGTGCGCAGCTGGGAGCCCAAGCGAAGACTGCTTGCGCTCACGGAATCGCTGTCGTCGTCACCGAGAACCAGCACGTTGGCTTTGAGATCGCGAACAATTGTCCGAACTCGAATATGGCGCCCGCGTGTGTCGCGCGTCGTGCGGAGCTGCTCGATTGCCTCGTTGCGGATAGCAATCACTCCTTCTTGTGCGACCCATCCCCGGTCTCGCGCATTCGAAGTGCGGCGTGCTCCGAGCTCGAGGCGCTCGCCAACGAAGCTTGTGTCCAGTAACGGCACGGCTCCGAACGCGCGATGCAAGATCTAAACGCTTTGTAAGTAATTGCGGCGCGTAACGCTCGTGAACGCGGCACCACGGCGGACGTGATCTCGGCGCGGGCTCGCCCGGCGCATCAGCGACTCGAGGTGCGAAGCAGGCTTCCGGCGCCAAGCTAGGCTTTGGCCTGGAGCAGGTCGATCGGGAGAGACAGGTTCGACTCTGCGGTTCGGGAGCGGCGCTTGGGGTTTTGCCATCGGTGGCTCGAACCCGCGATTTTTCCGCGGATTTGGTGCCGCAGCTTCAACGTTGTGGCGGTACCGAAAGCGCCAAAAGAGTTGAACCTCGCACAGCGGGAGCGTGCTCCGCGATGGAAGACGGTCGGAATGCTCCGAGTGCGCACTGAGGGAGCGGTTCCGGCGTAGCTGTCGTTTTCTTTCGCGCTGTAACGCCTGGGACGAGGTGAGAGAATGTACACCTGGACGAGAAGGATAGTCGCAGCCGCCACGCTCTTGACGGGGTGCACGGGGGCTGTCGAGGACATCGGGAAGGACCCGGGCAACGGGGCTGGCTCGACCAACGGCGCAGGAAACAACACCGGCGCCGGGAACAACACAGGCTCTGGTAACACCGGCTCGGGCAGCAACACCGGTTCCGGCAGCAACACAGGCGCGGGAAACAACACGGGCTCTGGTAACACCGGCTCGGGCAGCAACACCGGCTCCGGTAGCAACACGGGCGCGGGAAACAACACGGGCTCTGGCGGCAGTAACGGGAACCCGAACAATGGCAATCCGCCAGTCACTCCGACCACGTGTACACCAGGCGTGCCCGGCACGACGCAGCTGCCGCGACTGACGCACGTTCAATACGACAACACGATTCGCGATCTGGTGGGGATTACGGGTAACCCATCGTCGCTGTTGGCGCCGGACAGTCCAGGCAGTGTCGATCAGCGCGCGTGGGATGGCTATCAGGCGGCGGCACAAGCGCTCGCTCCGCAGATCATGGCGAACGCAACGGCGAAGGCGAAGGTGATTCCGTGCACGCCGAGCGGTGATGGCAGCGCCTGTGCCCAGCAGATGATTCAGAGCTTTGGCGCGAAGGCGTTCCGGCGGCCCCTCTCGACGGAAGAGGTGGCCCGCTTCATGAAGCTGTACACGGATCGCGCGAGCCTGACTGCGACGGGCACGTTCGACGAAGCAGCGCAGCTCATCATCGAAGCCTTCCTGGAGTCGCCTTCGTTCCTGACGCGCGCGGAGATTGCGGCGCAGACGCAAGGCTCGTACTACGTGCTGAACGGCTACGAGGTTGCCTCGCGCCTGTCCTACATGTTGTGGGGCTCGATGCCGGACGATGCCTTGTTCTCGAAGGCAGCGTCCAACGGGTTGTCGACGCCGGAAGGCATCTTGGCCGAAGCCAAGCGCATGCTCGCCGACGGCAAGGCGCGCGCCCGAGTGAGCGCGTTCCACGAGTCGTACGCGCTGATGGGGCCGGCCACACGTTGGTCGGAGATCTCACGCGATACGAGCAAGTTCCCGACCTTCAATGCTTCGCTCGTGACCACGTTGTCGGAGGAGACCAAGCGCTTCTTCGACTACATCACGTTCGAGGGCAGCGGCACCTTCCAAGACCTGATTTTGAAGCCGGTTGCTTTCGTGAACAAAGCGCTGGCACCGGTCTACGGGCTCGATGCTGGCGCTTATGGCACCGACTTGGTGAAGGCCGATCTCGATCCGGCCAAGCGCGCTGGCGTGTTCACGCACGCAGGCTTCCTCACCGCCTACTCATCCTTCGACCGCACCTCGCCGATTCTGCGCGGCGCATTCTTGCAGAAGCAGATCCTCTGCACGCAAGTCGGCGCACCGCCGGCGGACGCCCTCAACACGCCGGTACCGACCGACGCCAGCCTCGTCACCAACCGCCAGAAGGTCGACGCGCAAACGGCTGGTTCAACGTGCGTCGGCTGCCACCATACCATCATCAATCCCACCGGCTTCGCGATGGAGTCTTACGATGGCGTGGGCGTGTGGCAGACCACCGAGAAAGGCACGAACGCGGCCATCGACGCCACCGCCGACATTCTGATGGGCTCGAGCATCGTGCGCGTGAATGGCCCGATCGAGCTGATGCAAAAGATCGCGGCCTCTCCCGACGCGCAGCGCTGCTACGCGCAACGTTGGGTCGAGTTCGCCTACGAACGGAACATGACCAGCCAAGACGTCTGCACTGTCCAGACCATGGCGCAGAAGATGACTCAAGGCGGCTACACCGTTCAGAACCTGATTACCGATCTCACGCAGAGTGATTCCTTCCGCTATCGAACCGAGGTGGCGCCGTGAAACGACGACGATTCCTACAAGGCGCGGGTGGCGCATTGCTCGCTGCCCCGTTTCTGAGCTCGCTCGAAGAGGGCACCGCCCGCGCAGCGACCCAGCGCGGCACCGGTCCGCAACGCCTGGTGATCTTCTATACCCAGAACGGCTGCCTCACCAACCGCTGGTTCCCAAAGGTCGAGTCGGGTCCCATCGATAGCGCGGCGCTGATGGGCACCACGCTGGAGAAGCTCGCCTCCTACGCACCCAAGCTGCTGTTTCCCCGCGGGCTCGCGATGTTCCCGAAAGGGACCATCAACGGATACTTCGATCCGCATGATCAGGGCATGGGCTCCAAGCTCACCTGCGCACCGATCGATGCCGCCGGCAGCCACTGGGCAACCTCGCGCTCGCTCGATCACGTCGCCGCCGAGCTAGTGAACCCGGGCACCAAGAGCCCGCTGGTGCTCTCGGTGGGGAATGCCTTCAACAACGTGAAGGGCATTCTCTCCTACAGCGCAGCGAACACGCCGTACCCGCCAGAGACGAAGCCTGCCAACGTGTACAAGACGCTGAGCTCCGCGTTTTCGAGCGGCACGGGCATGGCGACCACGCCCGCCGACTACAAGGTCAAGCGCGGCAACAGCATCCTCGATCTCGTCAAGGGCGACCTCGACACGTTGCGCCGCGCGAAGATGAGCTCGGCCGACTACAAGAAGATCGACGACTGGGCGTCGCTGCTGCGGCAGACCGAAGTGAAGGTGGTGTCCGCGCAGTGCAACGCGACGGCGGCTCAATCGCTGGGTCTGACTGAAGCTTCGACCAAAACCACGCAGGGCTTCGACATGGGCGCGGCCTTCACCACCGGCGGCGATCTGATGTTGAACCTGATCGCCCTCACGATGATGTGCGACACGAACCGCATGATCATCATGCAGTGGCCTGGTTTCGTGACTTTCAAGTGGGATGGCATGAACCACGAGTACGATCACCACGGCCTCTCGCATCGCAATGGCAGCGCGGCCGTCGGCGGAACCTGCGTGTCGGGCGTTATCGACATGATCGCGCAGATCGACAACTGGTACGCCGCCAAATACGCGAAGCTGGTCGGCATCATCGACTCGATCAAGGAGGGTGACCGCAGCATGCTGGACAACTCCATGGTCATGTGGTTGCCCGAGTTGGCTGACGGCAACGCTCACAACAACAACAACCTGCCCATCGTGATCGCCGGCAGCGCAGGCGGCTACTTGAAGCAGGGGCAATCAGTCAACGTGGATACCAAGACGCTGACCACCGGTAACAGCGAAGCGAGCTGCGGCAGCGGAACCAGCGTGGGCTTCAACACCGGCACGAACACCGGTAACGTGCCGCTCAACAAGTTGTATGTGACGTTGTTGAACGCGCTCGGCGCCACCCAAAATGGTATGCCGATTCAGTCGTTCGGCACCATGGACACGAGCGACGTAGCCAAAGGCATCACCAACCCTGGCGAGCTCGCGGCGCTGAAGGCCTAGCCAACCTCCACTAGTTAGCGCGGCTGGAGGCAAGTGACTTAGGAAAGCGCCGCATACTGCGGAAAACGGATTCGCGCAGAGGACCCGCGTGGGGGGAGTCTCTTCCGAATTCACTTCGGAAGAGGGGGGCGGCGCGTGCCGCCCCCACAAACCGGCGCCCAGCGCTTTCGGTGGAGTGGGCGCGATGTGCTAGAAGCCGGCCAAGCTCTTGCCGTCCCCGTCAGCCCGCCCGAAGGTGTCCGTCGCCATTCGCTCGTTTCACCGCCCCGAAGCGCTGAACGAGCTCCTGGGACGGCTTTTCAAACAGGGTTATCCCAACTTCGAGATTGTCGTTTACGAGCAAAGCGACGATCCGGCGCTGGTAGCGCAGTTGAACGCGCTCGGCGATGCACGCCTGAAGGTAGTCGCTGGTCCGGCGCTGAGCCCGCCCGCAGCGCGCAACGCGGCCATCCGCCACACGACCGGAGAGATTCTGCTCTTCATCGACGACGACGACCTTCCCGTTGGCGAGGATTGGATCGAGCGCCACGTGGCCAACTATGCCGATACCGGTTGCATGGGTGTGGTCGGCAGGTTGTTGCGCGACCCGGAGCATACCGAAGGTCCGCGTTTTCCACGCCTGGTGCGCGCGATGGCGATGCGCCACACGTTCTTCAAAGACACGGTGATGTTGGCACACAACACCTTGCGCAAGGAAGACATCAGCTTTCTGATTGGCTCGAACGCTTCCGTGCGGCGCAGCCTGCTCGAACGCGTCGGCGGCTGGGACGAAGGCGTGCCGATGCACGAGGAGCAAAGCTTTGCCTTCAAGTTTGCGCTCCACAAGCGGCCGGGGGAACGCTTCGTATTCGACCCGAGCGCGCTGATGTGGCGGCGCACCGGTGTACCCGGCGGGCTCGGCCGACGCGCGGGGAACGACTGGCACGTGCGTGAGCTCGAAGGGCGCTTGTTCTTCTACAAACACGTGGTGGGCCACTACTTCGCAGAGCGCTATCGCAGGTTGGCGCCGCTATTTTGGTTACGCGGGCTGGAGCAGGTCATCGTTTGGATTTGGGATCCGGACAATGCAGATCGCTCCTTGGGCGAGCGCTTGCGCGCCAGCTTCGAGGTAATTCTGGCTTTGCCCGAAGCGCTACGTTTCGAGCGTTTTCCCGCCGAGCGCATTCAGCGCGTGCCCTCGCTCGAACTGGACGGTGCATGAACGCAGCGGATGCGTTGATGCGCATTTCGACGCAGCCGACGTTGGTGCGCTGGGTCAGCCGCTTCGCGCGCGACGGAGCGCTGAGTCAGGGTCCTGGTAAGCGCCGCGAAGTAGCACTCACTTTCGATGACGGTCCACACGCGAAGTTCACGCCCGCCGTGCTCGACGCGCTGGACGAAGCCGGAGCGCGAGCAACCTTTTTCGTCGTCGGAAGCTGCGTCGCCGAGCACCCAGAGCTCGTACGCGAGGCGCGACGACGCGGGCACGAGGTTGGTAGCCATCTCTTCAGCCACGCGCGAGAAACCGTGTTCGATGCGCAGAGCTTTGATGCAGAGCTGACGCGTTGTCGGCGCCAGCACGAAGACATTCTGGGCGAGCCGCTGGTATGGCTCCGTTTCCCGTACGGTGAGCGCGGCCGCCAGCGTTGCCGCGAGGTCGAAGCGCGACATGGCCTGCGCATTGCTCACTGGACCTACAGCTCGCACGACAGCCGCGCAGCGAGCGCCGAAGCCGTTCGCGCGCGCGTCGCCGCGGGACTGCGCCCCGGAGCTATCGTTCTGTTGCACGACGCGTTAGCCGACGCCGACAGGGTTCAGCCCCCATACGTCGCTGACCGAAGTGCCACCATTTTGGCATTGCCTCGAATTGGGGCAGATTTACGCGCGAAACAGCTGTCGGCGGTGACTCTCAGCGATCTCGTACGCTGATCCTGGCGAGATTCGTCAGCGCAAACGATTGCCTATCGGAGTCGCTAACGATGAACACTCGCGGCACGCTAAGCTTCGCGAGAGGATGGCGAAAGCTGCAATCGCCGCGGGAAAGACTCGCGTGCTCTTGGTGGAAGACAACCCAGCGGACATCTACCTGACTGAGCTCTTGCTGGAACGAAGCGCCGCCGGCACCACCTACGAGCTAAGCATCGCGCGTGATGGCGAAGAGGCGCTAGTCGCTCTAGGGCTGTGCGGAAAACCACGTGAACGGCCACTTCCAGACGTGATCCTGCTCGATTTGAACCTGCCCAAAGTCGACGGCTGGGAAGTCCTGCGGCGCATCAAGTCTCACCCGGAAGCGCAGCTGATTCCGGTCGTCTGCTTGAGCAGCGCCTCGTCCGCCAGTGAAGTGAACCGCTGTTACGAGCTGCAAGCCAACGCCTTCGTACGCAAGCTCGACGAAGTGAAGAGCATGGAAGAGTCGATGCGCTCACTAGCGCGTTTTTGGTTCCAAACCGTCACGCTGCCTCAATGTTGAAACGAGAAGAGTGGCTGCCCTTTGCGCGAGAGCTCGATTGGGAGTTCTCGTACGTCTCCGCGGGCTCGGCTTTCCCCGAACTCGCCGCCGGCACGCCTGCGCTGAGCTATGCCGAGTGGGCCAAGTGGGAGGAGCCGTTCAAGACTTCCTTTGCGGAATACGTAGAGCAACAGGCCAGTAAGGAGGCGGCGCTGCAAGCGGTGCGCGAGCTCCTGAGTCAGCGCAAGGACCGCCTGGATCGCTTGGACGTGCGCTGGATCTCGGCGCTCAAGCTGCACTTCGCGCTGCTACCTCTCGCAGAGTTCGCCGCCTCGATCGGTAATCTGCGCGCAGCGCGCTTCGGGCGCACGGCGGCGTGGCGACAGGCCTCGCTGTTGGGCGCGCTCGATGAGCTCCGCCATGCGCAGATCCCGCTCGCGCTCGGACACGACTGCGTGGCGCGCGATGGCCAGTTCGATTGGACACACCGCTTTTATCACAGCAACAACTGGGTCGCGATCGCCGCGCGGCGGCTGATGGATGAGATGTTGTTGTGCTCCGATCCGGTCGAATTTTCGATCGCGACGCACTTCGTGTTCGAGACAGCGTTCACGAACCTGCAGTTCATCGGGCTGTCGGCAGTAGCGCACGAGGTCGGCGACTCACTGTTCGAACGGCTCCTCACCAGCATTCAAACCGACGAGGCGCGCCACGCGCAAATTGGGCACGCCGTGCTCGACGTGGTGCTGAAGCACGATCGGGAGCGGGTGCAGGCGCTGGTCGACAAATGGTTTTGGCGGAGCTGGTTGGTGTTCTCGGTCGTGACCGGGTTCACGATGGATTATCTGACGCCGCTCGAGCATCGAAAGAAGTCGTTCAAGGAGTTCGTGCAGGAGTGGGTCACGGAACAGTTCGACGCGACGCTCTCGAACTTCGGGCTCGAACGCCCATGGTATTGGGCCGAGTTCGAGCGCTCGCTCGAGTACTTCCACCACATGGTCTACGCCAGTGCCTACAGCTACCGCGCCACAGTCTGGTTCGACATGGTGGTGCCGTCGCCGGCCGAACGCGCCTGGCTGCGCGAAAAGTACCCGCAAAGCTTTCCGGAGTTCGAGCCGATCTGGGAAGCCATCAGCGAGCGTTGGCGCGGCACGGATCCGGGCTTGGATTTTGCCGTTCACGGCACCGCCATCGTCAGTTTTTGCAGCCTGTGTGGCTTGGTGCTTTCGCACGGCACGCCCGGTCACAACGACACGGAAGTGATCGAACACGAGGGTCGGCAGCATGCGTTCTGCTCTGGCGTTTGCCGCGTGTTGTTCGAGAAAGAGCCGGAGCGCTACGCCCGCCACCACGACGTGGTCACGCGCGTACTGTGTGGTGAAGCGCCCGGCAACTTGCTGGCGTTTCTTGGTTACTCCGGGCTCGGCTTCGATGATTGGGGTAAGGACGCCGAGCGCGGTGAATACGACTGGCTCGCGCGAGATGCGAGTGCCCTGCGCACGTCTTCGACACCACCTCCGCACGCGCGCTCAGCCAGCGAGCGCTTGGTGCCGCTGTACGGTTTCGTGGAAGGTGACACCATTGGCCTTTTGGTGCTGGCTCACGAAGACATGTCGATGGCCGATGTGGCGCAGCGACTACGCAACGCTGCCGCGCTGCGCGTGACGCGCACGGACGAGTACGACCTGTACCGCGGAGAGCAACGACTTTCTCCCGAGAGCACCGTCAGCGAGCTCGGTCTCAAAGTGCTGGCACGCGTCGATCTACGCTTTCGAGCAGGAGTGGCTGCGTGACGAGCGAGACCGCGCTGCTGGACCTCGACGAGTTGTGGGTCGGCGAAGCGCGCGGTCTCAGAAAGGGGAAGCTGCGCTTGCTAGTGATACGCCTGGAAGATCGAGTGGTCTGCTACGACGATCGCTGCCCGCACCTCGGCTTTCCCTTGAGCGAAGGCCGTTTGGAGGGCACCACGCTGACCTGCGCCGCGCATGGCTGGGTGTTCGACGTGGAGACCGGCCTTGGCATCAACCCCGGCAGCTGCCGGCTCCGCTCGCATCCGGTGCGAGTCGTTGACGGCAAGGTGCTGCTCGACGTGGAGAGCGAAACATGAGCGCGCCGCGTGTTGGTCCGATTCTGATTCCGAGCGCGGCGAGTGAAGCCGTGATTGCTGCGATTCGCGACCGCCACGACGATGTGCGCGTCGAAGATCAGGGCGGTTACCTGCGCGTCTCGTGTCCGGCTCCGTGCCGGGTGAGCGCTAGCGAAATCGAAGCGCGACTCGGAAGCGCGTTTCGGTTGCCTTCGGATCTCGAAGCGATCATGCCGTCGTTTCAAGGTAAACTCGTGCTGTCGGACTCGGAAGTGAGCTGGCAATGGCGCGCCTAGAGCACAGCGGCAAGCGCAGCTATTGGCACCTTTTGTCATCCACACGCAAGCCGAGTGAATACGCGATCCGTAGTAGCCGGCTCGACTACTACCGACCGATGCGCTTCGAAGTCGATGCACCTTTGGTGGGTTGGTTCGAGCAGTACGCTGCAGAGCGCACGCTGTCCGAGGTGGACTGGGAGCGCTTCGACGATCCGAGCGGGTTCACCTACGCCACGTACGTGGCACGCCGACGCGACGACGAAATGTTCGTGCAACGTCTGCTCGACGCCGAAGCTCCGCTGGCGGGGCCGGCCTCCGCTGAACTCGCCCTTTTGTGGCAACGCGCGCTCGCGCCGGTGCGCTTTCCGTTTCACGCGCTGCAAATGGCGAGCGCCTACGTCGCGCACCTCGCGCCCGCGTCCAAGATCTCGATTTGCGCGATGTTCCAAGCTGCCGACGAGCTTCGTTGCATTCAACGCGTTGCCTACCGGCTCGCACAGCTCGAACCGCACTGCTCGCTGGGCCTCGCGACGAGCGGCAAAAATGCATGGCTCGAAGACAGCGCCTGGCAAGGATTACGTGCGCTGACCGAAAAGCTGCTCGTAACGTACGACTTCAGCGAAGCATTTTTCGCTCTGACACGAATGGTCGCCCCGGCTTGCGCGCGCTTGCTCCTGCTCGAGCTCGGAGGAGAACTCCGCCTCGCCGGCGATGCGCGCAGCGCAGATCTGCTGGCCGCGCTCTACGAAGACTCGCGTTGGCATGCCGCTTGGTCACAGCGCTTGCTTCACCTGATCGTCGAATCCAGCCCCGCGAACGGCGAGCATTTGCGTGGGCTCGTCGAGCAATGGCAGCCATTGATTTTTCAAGCCATCGCGCCGCTCACTGAGCTATTGAAGATTTCCCGCGAACAGAGCACGGCACTCGAACGAAGCTTGCGCGACTTTTGGGAGTTCTGATGACAGAAGCTCAATTTCGCTTGATGGCGGACTGCTCGCCCGTGCTCCTGTGGATGGCCGGCACCGACGCGCGTTGTTATTTCTTCAATCAGAGCTGGCTGGCCTTTCGCGGTCGCAGCATGGAGCAAGAGCAGGGTTACGGCTGGGCAGAGGGGATCCATCCGGAAGATTTCGAGCAGTGCATGAACACCTACACGACCGAGTTCAGCGCGCGCCGGCCGTTCGAGATGGAGTACCGCCTGCAGCGCGCCGACGGCGCCTATCGCTGGCTCTTGGATCGAGGGACACCCAGGTTCGAAGAGGACGGCAGCTTCGCCGGTTACATTGGCTCGTGCGTCGACATTACCGAGATCAAAGAGGCGCGGGAGCGCACCGAACGCGATGCGCGTGCCATCGCCAGCGTCAACCAGCAGATCGAGCGCTTCTTGTTCGCCACCTCGCACGACCTGCGCGAGCCGGTACGCATGGTTTCCAGCTATTCTGAGCTGTTGGAGGACGAAGGGCGCGCGGTATTGTCGCAGCGCGGCCAGGAATTCTTGGGTTTCGTGCGCGAAGGTGCGAGCCGGCTCAAACACATGGTGGACGCGCTGAACGAGTTCATGAGCGTGCGGCGCACGGCAATCAACGCGCGGCGTGTGAGCGTGAAGCAGGTGCTGGAGCTGGCGCTCGGCGACGTGCGCTTGGCTGCGGAGGAGAGCGGTGCGGTCATCGAGCAGCGCGGCCTCGAGCTAAAGCTATTCGTCGATCCCGAGCTGCTCGCCCGGGTGCTCCAGAACCTGCTCATGAACTCGATTCGCTACGCCGGAGAGTCCGTGCCCCGCATCGTGGTGGCGGCGCGCAGCCAGGAAGATAAAGCGCTGATCACCGTGAGCGACTCCGGTATCGGCTTTGCGCCGGAGCACGCTTCGCGCATCTTCGAGATGTTTCAGCGCCTGGTCGGACGCGAGCGCGCCGGCATTGGTGTTGGCCTCGCTGTATGCCGTGAAATCGTGGAGCTGCACGGCGGGAAGATCTGGGCTACGTCGCACCCGGGCCGCGGCGCGACCTTCTACGTCTTGCTGCCGTTCGAACACACCTCGGTTCGGCGAAGCGCGCCAGAAGCCGGCGCTTAGAGCTCACCAGTACGTGAGGGTGCCGTCCATCTTGCGTGCCACCGGCAAGCACGCCATCGAGTACGGGTACTTCTTGGCTTTTTCTTCGTCGATGTCGACACCGATCCCCGGTGTGTCGTCCACGCTGAGAGCCCCCTGTTCATAGCGGTAGTTCACGTGAAAGACTTCGTTCACGACTTCGGGGTGCGGCATGTACTCCTGAATACCGAAGTTGTTCACGGCGAGATCGAAGTGAATCGACGCCGCCAAGTTGACGGGCGAGAGATCAGTCGCGCCGTGGAAGCCGGTGTGCACGTGGTAAATCGACGCGAACGCCGCCACCTTGCTGAGGTGTGTGATGCCGCCGCCGTGAGAAATCGGCATGCGCACGTAGTCGATCAGCTGCTCGCTGATCAGCGTCGTGTAGTCGTAGACCGTGTTGAACACTTCGCCGATGGCGATGGGCGTAGTGGAGTGCTGCCGCATCAGCCGCAGCCCTTCCTGAAGCTCACCGCTGACGGGATCCTCCAGCCAAAATAGGTGAAATGGCTCGAGCTCCTTGGCGAGCCTCGCGGCCTCGATCGGCGTGCAACGATGGTGCACGTCGTGCAGCAAATGCACATCGTTACCGAAGCGTTCGCGTACGCGCTCGAACAAGCGCGGCGCAAAACGCAGGTACTTGGCGGTGTCCCAGCTCTCTTCACGCGGCAAGCCGCGCGCGGCGGGCTCGTATGCCGCGCCGCCTTTGGGCACACCGTAGCTCTCGGGCACGCCCGGCACGCCCGCCTGAACGCGCACGGCTTGAAAGCCATTGGCGAGCTTCTCCGCAACGCTGTCGAGTGCCTGCGGCAAGTCTTTCCCCGTCGCGTGCGCATACACCAGCGCGCGTTCTCGGCTCTTACCGCCGAGCAAGTTGTAAAGCGGCGTGCCCAGCGCTTTGCCCTTGATGTCCCACAGCGCAAGATCGATCGCCGACAGCGCGCTCATCGTGACGGCACCGCGCTTCCAGTACACTCCCCGATAGAAGTAGTGCCAAATGTCTTCCGTGTTGCGCGCGTCTTTACCGATCAGCGCTGGGATGCAGTACTCCTCGAGGTAGCTCACCACGGCCTTCTCGCGGCCGTTCAAGGTCGCATCACCGAGACCGTAGATGCCGGCGTCGGTTTCAACCTTCAGGGTAACGAAGTTGCGCCCGGGACAGGTGACGATGACCTTGGCGTTCGTGATCTTCATGACTTCCTCTGCTCGCGTCACACCGGGCGCGGTGTACCGGGCACGTAGTAGTGCACGATGCGGCGGTATTCATCGAGCGTGCGCTCGCTCGGCTCGGAGCCACTCGGAAACGGCAGCTCCGAGAAGGTTTGAAAATACAAGAGGCAGGCGTCGCGCCACCAGCGCGCTTCCTTTTCTTGAATCGCGAGCAGGCTGCGAACGTGCAGAAAGCGCGCACGATCCACCAGCCCCTCGAGCGACTGCCAGGTCTTCTGCATGGAGCGGACGCTCTCGACGCCGGCTTGGTACTTGGCGCAGAGCTCCTCCCACAACGTGCGCCCAGAGCTGAGCCGGTGACTCCAAGGCACGTGATGGAACCACAACAAAAACTGCTCGGGACAACGCGCGCGATCGCCGAACAAATCCGCCAGCTGCGGCGCATACTGATTCACGGCGTCGCTGCCGCGGCGACTGCGATCGAAGCCCAAACCTTCGGCGTCGGCGCGATGAAAATACACCGACGTCCAATCGGCGCGCCCCTGATCGATCCAAGGGCCTGGCCCATAATGGTGATCCCAGGCCATGAGATGATGCAAGCCGAGCGGCGTCATGTAGTTCACGACCGCTTCGCGCGACGCGAGCATCATATCCTTCACGGGACGCACGAAGCGCTCGTCGTTGTTGAAGGTGAGCCGCACCCATTCCTCGGCGATTACGCCCGAGCTCAAGCGATGATCCCAAGCCAGGCGTCCGAAGGCATACCAGTTCGATTGCGCGAACGGGTGCCCGCACCAGTTGCGCTCGGCTCCGATGTTCGACACGCCGCATATGGCGCTGACGTCGTGCCCTTCCAACGTGCCATCCACGACCTGTGCCACCGTTGAGCCGGGCCCGCGTGCATACGTGTCCGCGTCGAGACATTCAGCAAACAGCGGCGCGAGGTAAGCGAGGTGGGTCGCGCAGCCGAGGTACTCTTGCGTCAGCTGCACCTCGAGCGCGAGTGGTGTCTTCGGCATTGCGCCGAACAAGGGATGGAAGGGCTCGCGGGGCTGAAAGTCGATGGGGCCATTCTTGACCTGCACCAAGACGTTCTTTTTGAACTGCCCATCGAGCGGGCGAAATTCGTTGAAAGCTTGTTTAGCCCGATCTTCGGGGACCTCGTTGTCGTAGACGAACGCGCGCCACAGCACGATGCCGCCATGCGGAGCGAGCGCCTCAGCGAGCACGTTGGCCCCGTCTGCGTGCGAGCGCTCGTAGCGTTGTGGCCCGGGTTGCCCCTCTGAGTTGGCTTTCACGACGAACCCGCCGAAATCTGGAACGAAGCGGTAGATCTCGTGGACCTTCGCCTGCCAAAACGCGAGCACACGTGCATCCAACGGGTCCGCGGTTTCAAGCCCACCGATCTCGATCGGCGCGCTGAAGCGAGCCGTAAGGTAGACGCGCACGCCGTAAGGCCGAAACACCTCCGCCAGCGCCGCGACCTTGGCCAGGTACGCCGGAGTGAGCACGCGCGCGTTGGCGTTCACGTTGGTGAGCACGCTGCCGTTGATGCCGATGGAAGCGTTGACGCGCGCGTAGTCCGTGTACCGCGGCGAAACGTAGTCGGGCAGCTTGTGCCAGTCCCACAAGGAGGGGCCCGCGTAGCCACGCTCGACGGATCCGTCCAGGTTGTCCCAATGGTTCAGCAGGCGGTGGCGGATCTTGGGCGCGCTCACGATGTCGAGCGCTTGCGGGTCGCCTTGAGTTGCCACCCAGCGTAACAAGTGAAAAGCGCCATACAGCACGCCCACGTCACGGTTCGCGGCCACGGCTACCAAGGAGCGCCCCTCCAGCGAGGTGCGCTGGATGACGAAGCCTTCTTCGCCGGCCTGCGCGAGCTCCGCGGCCAGCCCTAGCCGCGCAATGGTGTGCGAGCTGTCCGGAGTTCCAGCAACTACCGCTGGCCCGTCGCCGCTCGACCGCACCAACTCCGGGGTAGCGAGTACGCTGGCGAGGCCACGCCCGAGCTCATCGCGCGCGGCTCGCAGGGTCGCCGAGGCGCCTTCCACTTCGACGGCACTGAAAGCCTTGCGGTAGGCCGCGCGGATTGGACCTTCCGGAAGCGGCTCGTAGCGCAACCACAAGCGGTAGCCGTCATCGTCCGTCGGAGGAATCGGTGCGCTGGAAGGCATCGGGCCAGCGAGGGTATCTCAATTCGTCGCCATTAGCTGCGAGCTTTCCCGGGCTCGCGCTACCAAACCGCCGCAGTTTCGGGTCACTTTTTTTGCCCGCTGAGTGCGGCCGGGCCGGTACTCTTCGTTATGAACGACCAGATAGAGTCAGGCCCCAACTTGAGGTAACGGCTTTTTCCCATGAGCTCCAGCGCAGGCTACGAATTTCCGTTCCAAAATCCCGAGTTGCCGTTCGAGAAGCGCGTCGACGATTTGGTGAGTCGCATGACGATGGCCGAGAAGGCCGATCAGATGTTGCACGAGGCCAAAGCGATCCCGCGATTGGGCATCCCCGCATACAACTGGTGGAACGAGTGCTTGCATGGTGTAGCTCGCGCTGGGATCGCCACCGTGTTCCCACAAGCAATCGGGCTCGCGGCGATGTTCGACGCCAAGCGCCTGTACGACATCGCGGTGGTGATCAGCGACGAGGCGCGCGCCAAGCATCACGAATTCGCGCGCCACGGTGACTACGGATATTATAAGGGTCTTACGTTTTGGACCCCCAACATCAACATTTTCCGCGATCCGCGCTGGGGGCGCGGTCATGAGACGTACGGCGAGGATCCTTACCTCACCGGCCGCCTTGGCGTGGCCATGTGTAAAGGCCTGCAAGGCGAGCATCCGAAATATCTTAAGTTAGTTGCGACGCCGAAGCATTTCGCTGTGCACAGCGGCCCAGAAGGCTTGCGACACAGCTTCGATGCCATCGCTTCCACCAAGGATCTGCGCGAAACGTACCTGCCCGCGTTCTTCGAGTGCGTCACTGAAGCGCGCGCCTACAGCGTGATGTCCGCGTACAACCGCACGAACGGCGAACCCTGCAGCGCCAGCAAGACGCTGCTCGTGCAGATCCTGCGCGAAGAGTGGGGCTTCGATGGCTACGTCGTCAGTGACTGCTGGGCCATCAAGGACATTCACGAGAACCACAAGGTCACCAAGACGTGGGAAGAGTCGGCGGCGCTCGCGGTGAAGATGGGCTGCGATCTCAACTGCGGCTGCACCTACGAGCACATCCCGAGCGCCGTCGAGCAGGGCTTGCTCAGTGAGGCCGATCTCGACGTGTGTGTGAAACGCTTGATGCTCGCTCGCATGAAGCTCGGCATGTTCGATCCGGCGGAGCGCGTGCCCTACGCGCAGATTCCGTACGAGGTGAACGATCGCGACGAGCACCGCGCGCTTGCGCTGGACGCGGCGCGCGCCTCGCTGGTGTTGCTCAAGAACCAAGACAACCTGTTGCCGCTGTCGCCCTCGATCAAGAGCATCGCGGTGATCGGACCGAACGCAAACGATCCACACGTGTTGGTCGCCAACTACTTCGGCACGCCGTCGCGCGCCGAGACGCCGCTCGCTGCGATTCGCAAGGCCGTCTCCAAAGACACCAAGGTTTGGTACGCCGAAGGCTGCAAGTTGCAGGGCACCAAGGAAGAGGGCCTCGGCCGCTCGGGCATCCTTTCGGAGGCGCTCAGCGTTGCGCAACGCGCCGAGGCTGTCGTGTTGTGCCTCGGGCTCTCCGCAGAAATCGAGGGCGAACAAGGCGACGCCGGCAACTCCGAAGCCGCGGGCGACAAGGCGCACCTCGAGCTCACCGGGTTGCAGCAGAAGCTGCTCGAAAGCGTCACCGCGCTCGGCAAGCCGACCATCCTGGTGCTCATCAGCGGCAGCGCGCTCAGCGTTACGTGGGCGCAAGACCACGTGAGCGCCATCGTGCAGGCCTTCTACCCCGGTGGCGAAACCGGTACCGCGCTCGCCGACGTATTGTTCGGAAAAGTAAGCCCCGCCGGGCGTTTGCCGATCACGTACCCGAAGAGCCTTTCGGACGTGCCCGAGTTCACCAACTACTCGATGAAGGGCCGCACCTATCGCTACCTCGAAAAGGAGCCGCTCTATCCCTTCGGATACGGCCTTTCGTACACGCGCTTCGAGTATTCGAACCTGCGTTTGTCGAAGTCCACGCCCGCCGTGGGGGATTCAGTCGACGTCAGCGTGACCGTCAAGAACGTGGGCAAGGTGGCGAGCGAAGAAGTAACGCAGCTCTACGTGAAAGATCTGGAAGCTTCCGTCGTGGTGCCGCACCACAGTTTGCGCGGCTTCCAACGTTATCGCTTGGAGCCGGGCGCATCGCGCGAGCTGACATTCACGCTCACACCGCGCGACCTGTCGCTGATCGACGAGCAAGGTCGTCGGCAACTCGAGCCCGGGAGTTTTCGCATTAGTGTGGGCGGAAGCCAGCCGGATGCGCGCAGCCTCGCATTGACGGGCCAGGCGCCGCTCTCCGTCGAGTTCGAGCTCAGCGGTAAGCGTTTGGAGCTGCCGTATTGAGCTCGACGGCGCCGCCCGCGTTCTTGTTGGCTCCGGGCGCGGGCGCGCCGTCATCGTCCTCTTGGATGCAAGCGTTCCGGAGTCGCTTGGAGCGACTCGGACGCGTCGTGGCGTTCGACTACGCTTATCAAGTTGCGGGGCGGCGCACGCCCGATCGCTTGCCGGCGTTAGTTGCGGCTCACCGCGCCGCCTTCGAGTCGCTGGCAGCGGAGCACGGGGGACCAATCGTTCTGATCGGTAAGAGCATGGGTGGTCGCATTGGTTGCCACCTCGCCAATGAGCTCGCGAGCGATCGCATTCGTGCTCTGGTGTGCCTCGGCTATCCTCTCATCGGGCAGAACGGATCCGTGCGTGACGACGTGCTGCTCGCGCTCGAGAAGCCGATCCTCTTCGTGCAAGGTTCGAACGACGAGATGTGCCCGCTCGACCGCCTCGACGAGCTGCGAAGTCGCATGCACGCCCGGAGCGAGAAATACGTCGTCAACGGCGGTGATCATTCACTGCTCGTGACCAAGGCGAACCTGAAGCGTAACGGCACCACCCAAGAGGAAATCGACGAGCGCATCGTCACACGCATCGCCGACTTCGTCGCAGAAACCGCCTAAACGACGCACGCACAATGTCGTACCCCCGCGTGCTGCCAACGGTTTTCGCGGCCCCCTAGAATGCTGTTGGCGCCGGCAAGCTCACAGCGCTAGGACCGCCGCGGTGACGACAGTTGTTGCCACAGGTTGCCCGATTGCCTCAGACGGCCCGGCTCCCTGACGGCAAACAACGCATCGCGTTATCAAGAATTTGATTAATAATTTCGGTGATTTGAAAATAGGTTGATTCGTATTTCACCTTCACCAAGATCATTGCCGCGCATCAGCCCGAAACATTCCCGAAGCATAGCGGCGAGTACATGAACGTCACGGGCGTGGAAAGACCGGCCGCTCGGCAACCCACCCGGCGCATCAGCAATAAGGAAACGGAACAACGCACATGACAACACGCAAGCAGGCGATCTCCGAAATCGCGAAATCCAAGTTCACTCCGAAGACCAGGGACCCCGAAGCGCCGACGCCGGACTCGCTCTTTGGCATCAACGTGTTCGGCATGGCCGCGATGAAGCAACACCTCCCGAAAGAGGTGTTCCGTTCCCTGAAGCGCACCATTGAAAAAGGTGAGCCGCTGAACCCCGCCATCGCGGACACCGTCGCAGCTGCGATGAAGGACTGGGCGATGAGCCGCGGCGCGACTCACTTCGCGCACGTCTTTTATCCCCTCACCGGCGCCACCGCTGAGAAACACGACGCTTTCCTCTCGCCCGATGGCGAGGGCGGCGCGCTCAGCGAGTTCTCCGGCAAGCTGCTGATCCAGGGCGAGCCGGATGCGTCGAGCTTCCCGAGCGGCGGCATTCGTCAGACCTCCGAGGCGCGTGGTTATACGGCCTGGGACGTGACGAGCCCTGCTTACGTGCTGGACTCGGCGCTCTGCATCCCGACCGCGTTCGTGTCGTGGACCGGCGAAGCACTCGACAAGAAGACGCCGCTGCTCCGTTCGATGCAGGCGTTGAACCAGCAAGCACAGCGCGTGCTGAAGCTGTTCGGCCACAAGGATCCCGCGCAGGTGGTTGCTTACGCCGGTCCCGAGCAGGAGTACTTCCTGGTCGACCGCAACTTCTTCTTGGCGCGTCCGGATCTGCTCAACGCCGGCCGCACGCTGTTCGGCGCCAAGCCGCCGCGTGGTCAGGAGTTCGAGGATCTCTACTTCGGCGTCATCCCACAGCGCGTGTTGGCGTTCATGGAAGAGGTCGAGGCCGAGCTCTTCAAGCTGGGCATTCCCGTGAAGACTCGCCACAACGAGGTGGCCCCTGCCCAGTTCGAGATTGCTCCGGTGTTCGAGAGTGCGAACCTCGCGACCGATCACCAGCACCTCATCATGATCATGCTGCGCAAGATCGCGCTGCGTCACGGCTTCGAGTGTCTGCTGCACGAGAAGCCCTTCGCCGGCGTGAACGGTTCGGGCAAGCACGTCAACTTCTCGTTCGGCAACTCCACGCAGGGCAACCTGCTGTACCCCGGCGACACGCCCCACGAGAACGCGCAGTTTCTGGTGTTCTGCTCGGCGGTGTTGCGCGCAGTGCACAAGCACGGCGGCCTGATGCGCGCTGCGGTGGCCTCGGCCAGCAACGATCATCGCCTCGGTGCCAACGAAGCTCCGCCCGCCATCATCTCGGCGTTCCTCGGCGACCAGCTGATGGACGTCTTCACGCAGATCAAGGGCGGCGGTGCCAAGTCTTCCAAGGCTGGCGGCGTGCTCGAGATCGGCGTGGACGTGCTGCCGAAGCTGCCGAAGGATGCCGGCGACCGTAACCGCACCAGCCCGTTCGCCTTCACCGGCAACCGCTTCGAGTTCCGCGCGGTGGGTTCGGGTCAGTCGATCGGCGGCTCGCTGATCGTGCTGAACACGATCATCGCGGAGTCGATCGATCACGTAGCGACCAAGCTCGAAGCCGCCATCGGCTCGGGCAAGACGCTCAACGCCGCCGTGCAACAGCTTCTCACCGAGCTCGCCAACGAACACCTCGCCATTGCCTTCAACGGCAACGGCTACAGCGACGAGTGGCACCAGGAGGCCGAGAAGCGCGGCCTGCCGAACTACAAGACCACGGTGGAGTCGCTCGCGGTGCTGCAGGCGCCGGAGACCGTCAAGGTGTTCGATAAGTACAACGTGCTGTCGCCGCGCGAGCTCAACAGCCGCTACGAGATCTACCTCGAGCAGTACATCAAGACCGTGCTCGTGGAGGAGAAGCTCTGCACCAAGATCGCCAAGACGCAGATCCTTCCCGCGGCGCTCCGCTACCAGAAGGAGCTCGCCGACAACGTCGCGTCCGTCAAGGCCGCGGGGCTCACGCCGAGCACCAGCACCGCCGAGAAGGTGAGCTCGCTCATCGTCGATCTCGAGAAGAGCATTGCCGCTCTCGAGTCGGCCGCGTCGCACAGCTCGTCGAGCCCACTCGATGAGGCCAAGCACCTGCGCGACAAGGTGCTACCGGCCATGCTGCAGGTGCGTACGGCGGCCGACGCCCTCGAGTCGGTCATGGCAGACGACCTCTGGCCGCTGCCGACCTACCAAGAGATGCTCTACGTTCGCTGAGTGGAAAGCAGTGGTTTTGCGCAGGCCTCGTAAAACGGGCCTGGGTGGCCACCAATGATGAGCGCCGGGCGCGCGCCGTGGAGGCGGGCAGCCCGGCGTTCTCGCATTTGGGCTCGGCCCGCGGCGAATATCGCCACACTGAAACCTGCCTATCGAGGGTGGTCTTCTGGGCTTAGCTCTGGTTTCTTGAAGCGGTTCGCGCGGACAGCAGCCGACGGGTCTTTCAAAGCGTCCGATTTCCGCGCGCGCTCGTATTTCTCTCGAGCCGACGAGATGCAAGGTTTCTCTCATGCGAGGCCGGGCGAGGTCATCGCCGGCAAGTATCGGGTCGATGCCGTTCTCGGGGAGGGTGGAATGGGCGTCGTGCTGGCCGCTTTTCATTTGCAGCTCGAAGAGCGCGTGGCGCTCAAGTTTCTGCGCGCAGAAATCGCGAACCAGCCAGAAGCCATCGCGCGTTTTCTGAGAGAGGCGCGCGCCGCCGTGCGCATCAAAAACGATCACGTTGCGCGCGTGCTCGACGTAGGCGCGCTCGACGGTGGGCCGCCGTACATCGTGATGGAGTACTTGGACGGCATCAATCTGTCGTCCGAGCTGTCGCGCCGCGGTTCGCTTCCCACGGAAGAAGCGGTCGACTTCGTGTTGCAAGCTTGCGAAGCGCTCGCCGAAGCGCACGTGCACGGTATCGTGCATCGCGATCTCAAGCCAGCCAACTTGTTCATCACGCGGCGCGCCGACGGCTCGCCCTGGATCAAGGTGCTCGATTTCGGCATCTCCAAGATTGTCGGGCGCGTCGGTGAGTTCACGGCCACGCAAACCGCGGCAGTGATGGGTTCCCCGCTGTACATGTCTCCTGAACAGATTCGCGCGTCGCGCGAGGTCGATGCACGCACCGACATTTGGTCCATCGGCGTGATCTTGTACGAGCTGCTCACCGGGCGCGCGCCGTTTCAGGGGCAAACGTTGCCCGACGTGAGCGTGAAGATCGCCGTCGAGCCGCCAACACCGATCGCGCAGCTGCGCGCCGGCATTCCTGCGCCGCTCGAAGCCGTGATCCAAAAGTGCTTGGAGAAGGATCGCGAGCGGCGTTTTCGTCATGTCGGTGAGCTCGCAACGGACTTGTGCCGCTTCGGAACCAGGCGGGCGCGTGCATCGGCCGAACACATCGTGGCGGTGATGCAGGCGGCACAAGGCGCTTCGCTGCAGCCGGTGGAGCTTCCGCGAGCCGAGCCGGGAGGCGCAGTGGCGTCGACGCGCACGGCTGCGTCATGGGGCAGCACGTCTGCACCGAAATCGCGAAAGCACCTGCGTTTGCTGCTCGCCGCTGGTGCCGCAGCGGGCGCGCTGGGAGTGCTCGTGCTCGCCGGCTTGGCGTTGCGCACACGCACGGCGGTCGAGCCGAACGCAACCAATGCGACCGCTGCTAGCGTCGTGCCGGAGCCGCTTCCTAGCGCCAACGTGCGCGAAGTGGCCGCAACGCCGAACCCGAGCTCGGAGCCGAGCGTTTCGGCGCCAAGTGTTTCGGAGCCGACCATCGCTCTCAGCCCTCCCCCGTCCGCCAGTGCCGCGCGCGCCCCCGTTCCAAAGCTTTCGCGCCCAACCCCAATTACAACGCCCAAGCCCGCCGCGCCCAAAGCCGCCACCACGGACAATGTGTTCGACACTCGCGTCTTTCCGAAGAGCGATCCACGCAACAAGCCCCGCTGAGCCGCTCATGAGCCCAACGTCGACTTCCCGAGCTGCCCTATGTGCGTTCATGATCGCACTTCAATTGCCGTTCGCGTCGCTCGCTCACGCCGCACCGAGCGCCAGCGAGCAAGCCCAGCGTTTGTTCGACGAAGCCAAAAGCATGATGAAAACCGGCAACTACGCGCCCGCATGTCCCAAGCTGCGCGAAAGCCAAAGCTTGGAACCGGCGCTCGGCACCCTGCTCAATCTCGCCGATTGTTACGAGCACATCGGCTTGCTCGCCAGCGCGTGGCGCACCTTTCGCGAAGCCGAAGCGGTTGCCCAACGCGATGGTCAAGCAGCGGCTGAACGTGCTGCCCAAGCTCGCGCTGAAGCGCTCAAGCCTCGTGTCCCATTTTTGGTGATCGCCAGTCGCGCCGCGCAGGAACCCACGCTCAGCGTGCAGCGCGATGGGCAAGCCGTACCTGGCACCGCTTGGGGCACCGCGCTTGCGTTAGATCCTGGCGAATACGAAATTCACGCGTCGGCACCTGGGCACCGCGCTTGGAAAACCAGCGTCACCCTCAGTGCTGGCGGCGGAACCGTGACCGTCACCGTGCCGGCGCTCGACGCTGAAGACACTCCGCGGAGCACTGCAGAGCCGCCCACGGAAACCGCGCCAACTACTGTCGACCTTTCCCGGCCTAGGAGCGTCGAAAAGCCGAGTCATGGCCCTCCGCTCGCATCGTGGGTGCTGTTTGGTACCGCCGCTGCAGCCGTGGGCACCAGCGTCGTGCTCGGCGCCGTCGCCAAATCGCAGTACGACGATGCCAATTGCCCGCGCAACGTGTGTGCGACCCAGAACGACTTGGACGATCGCAACAGCGCTCTCGGTAAGGCGACGGCCGCAAGCGTGACATTCGTGTTGGGAGCGGCGCTGGCTGGGACCGGTGTGCTTCTGTGGGCGCTGGCTCCATCGCGTCAGCAGAGCGGCAACGCGCCGCGGCTCGAAGTTCGCACCGGCCTTTCCAGCGTCATGATCGGAGGCTCACTATGAACCGCCTGCGTGTTCGTCCTCTGCGCGCACGCCTGCAGCTTGCAGCGTTTGGGCTCGCGAGCGTGACTGCGTGTGCGCAAATCTTGGGTTTCGAAGACGATCCGCAACTCGGTAGCGGAGCGGGCACAGGCGGCATCGGCGGCGCGCAAACGAACGGCGGCAAGCATGCGAAGGGCGGCTCATCCGAAGTCGGCGGCATCGGCAACGACGCGGGCGCTCTAGGTACGGGCGGCACTGCGAGCGCTGGTACAGCTTCGGGCGGCGCGAGCGGCGCGTCTGCTGGACAAGCCGGTGCAACTGCGGGCGGCGAAGCAACCGGAGGCGAGGCCGGCGCGAGTGGTGCAACGGCGCTGGGCGGCCGTGGTTCGGGCGGGGCAAACGCGGCGGGCGGAAAAGCTCAAGGCGGCGCGGGGGGGCTATCTCAAGGTGGAGGCCAAGCCGGCGTGCAAGGCGCAGCCGGAACCAGCGGCGGCGTTGGTGCAGGCGGCGCACCGGGTGCCGGCGGAATCACGGGCGCGGGCGGAGACGTGTTGGGCAGCGGCGGTGCACCCAAGGGCGGCGCTAGCTCCAGCTTGGGCGGCAAAATCATCGTGGGGCGCGGTGGATTCCTGAACACCGGTGATACCGGCAGTGGCGACGTCGGCAGCTGCTTCGTTGCTGACACCAAGGTGACCATGGCCGACGGCAGCGAGCGCCGCATCGACTCGATTCGAATTGGCGACCAAGTGCTCTCGTTCGACGAGACCACGCGCAGTCTAACGCTCGGAACCGTGACGGAGACCTTCGTTCACCCTCGCACTCCCCTGCTCGTTTTGGTCGATGGCTCGCTGCTGACAACGCCGGAGCATCGCTTTTACGTAGATGGCGCGTGGAAACAAGCGCGTCGGCTCGCTCCCGGCATCGATGTGCTGTTGCACCTGGACACGCAAGCGACGGCGCTGAACGCGGCTCCGCTGCTCAGCATTTCGTCACGCCCCGGCGACGTCACCACCTACAATCTCGAAGTCGAACCAGCGCACACCTACTTTGCGGGCAAAGTGCTGGTTCACAATTTGAAGCCCCAAGAACCCTAGGCGCGTCAAACCCCGAAGTGCTCCAGCGTGAGCACCACGCGACGCTCTTGCATCGAGCGCTTCACGTCGAGTCGCCCGCGCACGACGTATTCGCTCACCTCGCCCTCAATCAAAATATTCTGGGTAACGTTCCAGTACTCGGCGCCGCGCTCGATTTGTGTGTTGCCAGGCGCTCGCGCAGCCTGGTCTAGCTGAAATTCTGCCTCGGCGAATAGGGGCTGGGCAGCGCGCTCGAGCTCAGCGGGCGACCATTCGTGGTCTTCGCTCGGCTCGACCAAATCGAGCGCACTTTCGAAGTCGCGCGCCCGAATCGAACGCAGGAATGCAAACAGCATGTTGCGCAGCATAGCGGTGAGCGTCCGTGGGCTGAGCGCCGGCTCCTCCGGTAGTTCCACCTCTTGCGCTTGGGCACGCGACGGATCCCGCAGGCGCTCCCACTCGTCGAGCAAGCTGGAGTCGACGCTGCGCACCAACGCACCGAAGCTCACAATCAGCTCTTCGAGCTCGGGCGTTCGCGCAGTTTCGGGCACGGTCTGCAGCAAGGTTTTGTAAACCTCGGACAGGTAACGCAGCAGTGTGCCCTCCGAGCGAGCCAGCCCATACTCCTTGATGTACCCGCTGAACGAGTAGAAGTACTCGACCATCTCGCGCGCGATGGACTTCGGTCGCAAGCTCTCGCGCGAAACCCAAGGATGGTCCTTCGCGAACAGCTCGAAGCTCGCGTTCAAAAATTCGAGGTTGGGTTTTGGGTGTTCAATCTTTTCGAGCTCTGCCATGCGGTCGTCGTACTCGACGCCTGCCGCTTTCATTTCCGCGAGCTTTTCGGTCTTCAACTTGTCGACCTGTCGCGCAAGCACGACTTCGGGATCTTCGATGATGGCTTCTACCAACGTGAGCACGTCGAACGCATAGGTCTCACTTTCGCGCTCGAGGCGCTCGACAGCGTCCACCAGGTACACACCCAGCGCATGAAACAGCGAAAAATCTTCCTGAAGTTCGAGGTTTACGCGAATGCCGCCACCTTCACTGAGCGGCCGAAAATCGATCACCCCTGCTTGCCAAAGTGAGCGCAGCAACACCAGCGCGTGCTTGCCGTGACGTCGCTTGGCGGCCTCCGGCTCGAGGCTGTCCTTGACCAGGTTCTTCATGGCGCGACAACCACCTTCAGATCGCCCCAGCACTTGCAGCAGCATGCCCGGGCTCACGCTGAAGCGCGACACCAACGGCTCCGGTTGCGACTCCACCAGGCGCTCGAAGGTGCTCTTGTCCCAGTGCACATAGCCCCACTCGGGCGGCTTCTTGCGAACGAATTTCTTCCTCTTGTTGAACTTGTCGGAGTTCGCTTTCGCTTCGAGCCGCAAGTTCTCCACCACGTGCTCGGGCGCGAGCGCGACCACGTAGCCACGTTCATCGAAGCCTCTGCGCCCAGCGCGCCCCGCAATCTGCTGAAAGTCGCGCACGCTGAGGATCTTCACCTTGTCGCCGTCGTACTTGCAAAGCTTCGTGAACAGTACCGTGCGGATCGGCACGTTCACCCCTACCCCCAAAGTATCGGTACCGCAGATGATCTTGAGCAGCCCGCGCTGCGCGAGCTTTTCTACCAGCAGGCGATAGCGCGGCAAGAGACCCGCGTGGTGCAACCCGATGCCGTGCCGCAAGAGCTTCTGCATGTCTTTCCCGTTCGGGCTGCGGAAGCTCTCACCAGCTAAATTCTCGGAGATTTTCTTCTTCTCTTCTTTGCTCGCAAAGTCGAGGCTCAGCAGGCTCTGGGCAGCTTCGGCGCAGGCCCGCTGCGTGAAGTTCACCACGTAAACCGGCGCACGGCCGCTCTGGGCCAGCGAATACACTGCCTCGTGCAGCGGCCGCTCCTGGTACTCGAATTCGAGCGGCACCGGGCGCTCCACCGACTTCACCGTGACGACGTCCGCGCCAGTGTGCTTGCGCAACACGCGTTCGAATTCGCTCACGTCACCCAACGTCGCGCTCATCAACACGAAGCGCGCATTCGGCAACGTCAGCAAGGGAATTTGCCACGCTACACCGCGATCGCGATCCGAGAAGTAGTGAAACTCATCCATCACCACCCAATCCACCAGCGCCTTCTCGCCTTCCGCCAGCGCGATGTTGGCGAGCACCTCGGCCGTGCAGCAGATCACACTCGCGTCGCGATTGACGGTCGCATCACCGGTCATCATCCCAACGCGATCCGGCCCGAGCTCTCGACACAGGGCGAAGAACTTTTCGCTGACGAGCGCCTTGATCGGACACGTGTAAAACGATCGGTGGCCCTTCGCGAGCGCGTTGAAGTGCACGGCTGCGGCCACGAGCGACTTGCCCGAGCCGGTGGGCGTGTTGAGGATGACGTTGCTGTCCGCCAAAACCGCCAAGATGGCTTCTTCTTGATGCGGATAGAGCTGCAGTCCGAGCTCGGACACGTAGCGAAGGAAACCTTCGAGAATAGTATCGGGCGTGGTTTCCGCCTCGGGAGGCAGGCGATCGTAAAGCGGCGTTTCGGGCATCGGGCGAGGGCGGGCGCATCCCACGTCGCCGGGCACGCTGCAACCTCAGCTCCGCGGCGACTCCTGATTGCTTGAATTTTCGGTTCGCGATAGCGATCGAGCCATGGCTGGCTCGATTCGCGGCGACGAGTACCTGGTAAGCGAGGAACAGCGGGCAAAGTTCGCTCACGACGGATGGCTGCGCTTACCGGGCGTGCTCACTGAGGACGAACTTGCCGAGCTCGAGCGCCTCTACATGGCCTTCGTTCACCGCGAGATTGCCGTGCCGGGGCGCGACTACTGCGACATGACCGGCGACTACGACAAGCCGGCCGAGAGCTACTCGATCATCAATGTGATGTTGCCTCGGCGCTATCACACGGCGCTGCAGGGGAATGTCTACGAGCGACGCGCGGCGAGCATCACGCGGCAGCTGCTGGGTGACGATATGATGCTCGACTACGACCAACTGGTTGCGAAGCCGCCCGGCAAGTCCGACGCCGTGTTTCACTGGCATCAAGATTTAGGCTATTGGCCCACCACGCCGGACACGCGTACCGCCTCGTTTTGGCTCGCGCTCGACGAAACGCGCGTGGATAACGGCTGCTTGCGCTTCGTGCGCGGCTCCCATCGCGAAGCGCGGCTGCGCGGGCACTCAACGCTGCTCGGCGATCGCGACAAGAGTCACACGCTTGTTGCTCTAGTCGACGAAGCGCGCGAGGCGATCGACATCGCGGAGCTCTCACGCGGCGACTTGACGGTGCACCATGAGCGCACGGTGCACGGCTCCGGCGGCAACACCAGCTCGCGCTGGCGACGCGGCTACGTGCTCGCATTCCGCAGTGAAGCTACAGTGCGCTACGAGCGCTCGATTGGCTTCACCCACTCACACAACGACGACCCTGAATTGCTGAAGCGCATTGGGCAGCGGACGGCGTAGCTCGCGCCGCGAGCAGGCAATTCACGGTGTTACCAGGCTGAACGACGAAACCTTCACGGAGCCGCCGAGCGACTGCGTGGCGTAGTTGAAGATGCCGAAGCGGTACCCCGTGAAGAACTGCCATTCCCTCTTCATCGTGAAGGTGCCGCCCAGCTGAGTGAATTGGCTGCCGTCAGTGCTGTAGTAGAACTTGGCGTTGCCGCCGCCCGAGTCGGTGCGAACGTTCGCCACGATGCGTAGCCAAATCTTGCCCCCGGAGACCGGCGCGCTCGCCACTTCGGTGCCTGTGGAAGAAGTGTTCCAGCTGGCGTCGAGAGTGAGGTTATTCACCATCGCGACTTTGTAGGCACCGGCGCTGCGTTTGATGCCAATCCACGCTGAAGAATCGCGCAGCGCGGCGAGGCCAGCCACGTCGCCGTCTTGCATGGTGCTGTAGTCGAGCTGCATGGTCGCCGTAGAAGTGGGACCGATGGTGCGCCGTGTGAGCGTGTTGCGCGCGGCGTAGAGGTCGTTGGTAACCGTCGCCGTTTGCAGCGTGAGGCCGGCACCCGCGGACCATTTGGTGTTGTCGGGGTTGTGATTCCACTCCCAATGGTGCGCGAGCGTGGCTTCGGCGAAGGTGTCCGTTCCAGTACGTGGCTTCACCTTGCCAGCGCCGCACGGCAGCTTCGGAAACGGGTACGAAGCGCCCCAGGCGCCGTTGACCAGATTGACGGAAGGCCAGCCGTTGCTCCATGTGATCGGCGCGAGAACGGGGATGCGACCGACGGGATAGGCATCGTTGAATGCCATGTAATACCAGTCGCCGTTTTGCGTATCCACGATGCCACCCTGATGTGGTGCTGCGCCCGCGCCCGAGCCGGCGTACGGAAGTTTTACGGCGAACGGCTGCAACGTGTACGGCCCGAAGGGCCCACTGGTCGAGCGAAGCACGTACTCGCCGTTCGCGTATTGCGTGACGAAGATGTAGTAGTCGCCGTTGATCTTGTAGAAGCGCGAGCCTTCGAGCGCCCCGATATTCGACGGCGAAGTGAACACCTGTTGCGAGCGCACCTGCTTGAAGCCGTCGGCGCTCAACTCGGCAACGTGGAGCGTCGAGTTGCCGTAAGCAACGTACATCTTGTCATCGTCATCGATGAGCAAGCCAACGTCGTAGTAGCAGCCCTGCGACGAATGCTTCGTCCACGGTCCCTCGGGAGCGGTCGCCGTGTAGACGTATCCGCCGCCAGCGTTGTGCATGCACCCGATCCAGTAAAACGTCTTGTTGCTCTTGCGATAACGCAGCGACGAAGCCCAAATGCCGTTCACGTACGCGCGGCTACCATTGAGGTTGTAGCTGGCGTGCGAATCCATCACAGGCACCGAATGCCCGATGTACTCCCAGTTGACGAGATCGTACGAACGCAGCACGGGCGCGCCGGGTGAATAGTGAAACGTCGAAGCGGTGTAATAATACGTGTCGTCGACGCGCACGATTTCGAGATCCGGCAAATCCTCCCAGATCACTGGATTTTGATAGTTCGTTGGGCATGTCGCTGCGCCAGCCGCGCCACCCGTGGCCGTCGCTCCGCCGCTTCCGACAGCGCCGCCTGTAGCTTTCGCGCCACCACTGTTGGCCCCACCTGTCGCAACGCTACCGCCTGTCGCCGTACCGCCGCCAGCGTTCTTCCCACCTGAGCTCGCACCGCCTGAACTCGCGCCACCCAGATGCGATCCACCCGATCCGCCCGCACCGGCATTGCCAGCTGAAGTTCCACCTGCTTGCGCTTGAGCCCCTCCCGCAGCTTGCCCGCCATTAGCGCTGTTCGACCCGCCAGCCCCAAAGCTCCCTCCACCGCCAGAGCTTCCGCCGTTCGACGTGGTGGCACCACCAGTGCCCGCCGCGCCACCCCGATTGGCCTGCCCTCCGGATGCATTGTTTGGACTCGTGCCGGCGCCCGAGCACGCGAGAACGAACACGCCGAGCACACACGTATCAAAATGACTCATTCGCATCGGCGTCATCTCGCAGTGGTGAGCGCCGCGCGTTTCCGTCTCGCGAGCCGCAGCACGTCATTCTCGAGGGCCCGCCGGAGCTTCCTGCAGGGAAATTTCTAGCCTAACTGCGCCCGCGCCTTGACGGCGGGACATTCAAGTATCAAATGAAGTTACATGAAGCGTGACAGTCGGCTTTCCGTCGCGTTGCACGCGCTGCTTCACATGGCGCACGCGAAGCTGCTCACGTCCGAGCAGATGGCGGCGCAGGCTGAAACGCACCCCGTTGTCATCCGCCGAACGATGGCGGGCCTTCGCGCCGCGGGCATCGTGCAATCGGAAAAGGGGCACGGTGGCGGTTGGTCACTGCTTCGCCGCCTCGATCAGATCACGCTGTACGACATTTATCGTGCGTTGGGCGAGCCAACCATCTTGGCCATCGCGAACCGTACGGAGAGTCCTGGTTGTGCTGTCGAGAAAGCCGTCAACCGCTCGCTGGCGAGCGCGTTCGAGGAAGCCGAAGCATTGCTCGTGAAGCGGCTGCGCAGCGTCACGCTCGAAGCCCTCGCGCGCGATGTCGGTCCACGTTTTCCGCACGGCAAGTTCGGCCATCGCAACGCGTCTCCAAAGAAGGTACACCATGCATGACGTAATCGTAGTTGGAGGAAGTTATTCAGGTCTGGCTGCGGCATTGCAGCTCGTTCGTGGCCGTCGCCGCGTGCTGGTCATCGACGCCGGGCAGCGACGCAATCGAAACGCATCACACTCGCATGGCTTCCTCACCCAAGATGGGCGCGATCCCGCCGCAATCGCTGCCGATGCGCGCGCACAATTTCTGGCATATCCAACCGCAAAGCTGCTGGAGACGCGCGCCGAATCCGCTGCCGCGATCCACAACGGGTTCGCCGTCAGCGTCACCAACGGCGAGCGCTACCAAGCAGAGCGCCTCATCCTCGCCCTCGGTGTGATCGACGAGCTGCCCAACATCCCCGGAGTCGAGGAACGCTGGGGTCGCAGCATCTTCCACTGCCCGTATTGCCACGGCTACGAGCTTGGTGGCGGAAAGATTGGAGTGCTTGCCACGCATCCGCTCTCGGTTCATCAAGGCATGCTGCTCCCTGATTGGGGAGACACCACCTACTTCACTCGCAGCTTCGAGCCCAGCGCCGAAGAGCGAGTCGAGCTCGAACGCCGCGGCGTGATCATCGAGCCAACTCCCCTCGTCAGCGTCGAAGGCCATGCCACCGTTCGCCTCGTAGACGGTCGCACCCTCCCGTTCGCCGGTCTCTTCCTCGCGCCACATAACCGCATCGCAAGCCGCATCGTTTCTGATCTCGGCCTCGAACTGGAAGATGGCCCATTCGGCGCAATCATCAAGACCGACGCCATGAAGGCAACCTCGGTACCGGGAGTTTTCGCCTGCGGCGACGCCACCATGGCAGCCGGCTCCGTTTCATTCGCCGTTGCCGACGGAGCACGCGCCGGCTTCGGTGCGCACCGATCGCTCATTTTTCGGTGACATCGATCCTCTTGCGGCGGCGCGGCACCGGCGCACAGCCTGCTCATTCGATTCGAACGTCGTCGATCAAGAGTGCGATACGTCCGTAGCAATAGGAGCTCGGCCAGCACGTGCTTTGAGGGCCAACAGCGATGCGCACCACCACGTCGGCACCCGCGTCGGTCAAGTCGAGCGTGTGTTCGGTGACGGGTTCCGCAACCGGCCAGGTCGGATCTCCCGTGGCTGCTTTCGACGCGGATCCCAACGATGCGGCATGACGAGCGCTTCCGCCGATCACTCCGGCGGTGAATTCACGGCTGGCGTACGATGGTGAACTAACGAACAATGCGCGCGCACTGAAGCGGAGGCGGCGCTGGCAACCTTGGCGGACTAGGTGCAAAGTTGCTTCGTCACCCTGGTTCAGGAACAAGGACCATTGTCCGTTCAACGCTGGAATGGTGCCGACCGCGTTCACGAACTTCGCACCGCTCAGGCGGATTGGCGGGTTCGGGTTCGTTGCGATGCTCTCGAACCCATCCTGCGGAAGGATGCCAGGATCGGGGACGACACTCAGCGTGGAAAACGGACCCTTCAATGGGAGACCCGCCCAATCATGCCCCGTCGCAGTCACATTCCATTCGCTGCCGAAGGGTAGAATCACTCCCGATAGGAACTGCGTGTAGATTCCGAGCGAACCGCCCGCCCTCGCCGGCAGGTTTAGTTGAGTTCCAAGGCGGTCGAGCCGGACACGACTCCGCGGCGCAATGGCCTCCGACGCTGATAACTGGATGGTGTCCAACGGGTGCGCAGCGTTCGGCACGTTCAAATGCGGAGGCGTCAAATCGCGTCGCGCACGAAGCTGAAGCTGCACGGTGTCATAAAGGGAATTGCCTTCGTCGAAATGGAGCAATTGCGAGCCGGTTCCACTCCCTTCGATGAGGTCAAACTCACCGTCTGAGTCCGTATCTACACCGTGCCACGCAAACTGAGTCAGCGAGATTGGCTTGTTACATGGAATCGTGAACACAACGGGGGTGGCGCCACCGTCCGTCGCAAGCGGCTCCAGCACCTCAGTGCGTACTCCCGAGTCGATCGTTCCGTAGCGCAGGGGCAGCCCTACGTCGCAGGAGAACACTGCGTCGAGCCGCTTCCCATTCGGTGTGAGTCGCATACTGAAGTGCTGGTCCGGAGCCCTCTGCTCCGGCATGCCGTCGATCCAAAGGTCGACGTCCCACGATTTTCCGCCGTCGCTCGGATTTCCAGCAGAGCCGCCTTCACCACCATTCAACTCGCCCGCGCTTCCCTCAACGTCGTTCACCGCTTGGAGTGCGCCTCCTGAAGCGACCGTTTCCTGACAACCTCCAACTCCCTCTCTCTTGCCCGAACCTACGCACGCAGAAGGCAAGAGCACCACTGCGCAAACCAAGAACACCCGTGTCGGCAAAGCGAGGTTCCGAAGCTTCATACCCACCCGTCAGCAACGAGCATGCCGACGAATTGTGGGCTCGGAATGCCACGCAGATTCACCGCACTGGCACAGCTCGGCACATGGCGACTCAACGCGGCATCATCGTACGGAGCGAACAAGAGCGAAGTGACCACGAGGGATCACACCGCGGCCTAGTTCAGGTTATCCATCACGGTTTGGAACTCGGGCGAAAAGGAGCCGTCGCTGCGCTTGATTTCGGATCCCGTATCCCACAGCACCGGAACCATGCCGCGTGATAGCGCCGCCTTCGAAACAGCCTCCATCCAGCGAATCCGCGAAGCGGGCTCGCGCACGTAGCGTTCGCCGCGCGTCACCCCGAATTCACCGAGGATGACGGGAATGTTTTTGCGAGCGCTGAAGCTCGCAAGCTTCGTAAACAAGCCGTCCAGCGTAGCCTGTTCTGCCGCTGTACCCCATGTGGTAGCCGGAGAGCCCCAAGTCTCGACGCGCTCGAGCCCGCAGAAGGTGAAGGGCGTGTAGTAGTGAATCGAGAGGAACAGCTTGCCCGCTCCTGCCGGATCGGTGGGCACGCTGAACGCTTCGACGCAGGTCAGATCGATGTCGGTGACGAAGCCGGCGATGAGCAACGCGCGCGTCTTGTTGTAGCCAGCTTGCGCACGCACGGTGGTTACAAACAGCTGGTTCAACTGGTTCAATGCGGCGTAGTCCGGCGCCTGCGCGCGATCGCCGTTGAGGTAGAACTGGCCCTCTTCGTTCAGTCCTTCGAAGATGAGTTTGTGCCCGACGCTTTCGAACGCCGACGCGATTTGCGTCCAGTAGCTGGCGAACTTGGTTTTTACGTCGTCGGTCAGCCGATACTTGTTCGCGTTCGTCTCGTTGAAAATCCAGCCGCCATCCCAGTGAATGTTCACGATCGAGTGCATGCCAGCCGCTTCGATCCAGCTGACCACTTCTTTCACTCGACTCATCTTCCTGGCGTCGATCACGCCGTTGGTTGCGTAGGTGTTCCAAGCCACCGGGACACGCACCGTTTTGATCCCTCGACTCGCGATGCCATCGATGAACGTGCGCGTGATCAGCGGCTGGCCCCAGCCGGTTTCCCAGGCTGTTGTATTCTCCAGCGTATTGCCAATGTTGGTTCCGTAGCCCATCGCGGGCACCATGCTCGCGGCGTTCAGGCTTTCGCTCGCTCCCCCGCCGCTGCTCATGCCTCCTCGACTGAGGTTGCCGCTGCTCCCGCCGGCGCCGCCGAGGCCAACGGTGCCGCCCGCACTGCTTCCCCCCCTGTTCGAAGCGCCGCCGTTCGAAGTACCGGCGTTTGGCGAGCCGCCATTCGAAGTGCCCGAATTTGAAGAGCCGCCGTTCGAGGCGCTAGCGTTCGACGCGCCGCCGGCGTGCGTGCCTGCGTTTCCACCGTTTACACTCAGCTCGCCACCGCTCGCCTCAGCTTTGCTTCCGCTCGCCGTCGTGCAGCTTCCCAACGCGAGAAGAAGCAAAAAAGGGAAGCCTCGCATCCACGAGGTCACGCGCGATCGCGCACACAGCAATCCATTGGCTTTCATTTTTTACACAGCCTCGGCACACACGCAGCGCACGTCAAAGCCACAGCGTCACAGCAGCAATTCTCACGAAAATTACTAAACTCTTCGGAGTTATTTGGGGCCTATCGATTGCCCTAGAGGACGTGCGTCGCGCTCGATCGGGCGCAGGGAAATAAACCCGACGCGGAAGCCTCGAGAAAGTCCGAGCTGATCGGACAGCCAGGTCGAGCTCACTCTTCAGTGCGTGGCCACAAACTCGTCGCATCCAACTGCGAGCCGAGCAGCGTTGCGGGCTGAGCGCGGGAGGCCAGCTCGTGCAAGAGCGCGACCGGATCCGGCAACTGCGGAAGCGCTAGAAAGCCTGCCAAGAAATCACGGGCCTCAGGCAAGGCAGGCAGATCGTCGCACACCTCGCGTTCTAGTTCGGCGGCTTGTGTGCGCATCACGTCGAGCGATGCGGATTGGGCGAGCAACTCGCGCCAATACGGCAGGGCAACCAACAGCGCCAGAGCTGGCTCCAAGTCTTCACCCAGCAAAGCGACTTGCCCGCTCGAATCTATGTGCAAGCAGTGGGCTGTGCTGGCCGGAAGCGCGCTGCTGACGTACACACCACCCAGCGCGTCTCTAGCGACGACCTCGACGGAACTGCCCAGCTGCGGGAACGAGGGCAACCACGGCGACGGACTACCGTAAGCGCTCGCGTCCATCGGCTCATCCAGCGGCTCGAAATCGAAGCTGAACATCAGCACGTCTCGAACTTCGAGAAGGCGCTTCAACAACTGCTCCGGCATTGAGACCATGACGACTGCCGCCGGAGAGCTACCAAGAATTTGGGCCGGCGCAATCGACATCGCAAATGCTGCCCGCGATCTTGCCTCGGAGTGCGGGAATGTTCGCGCACGATAAGCTGCTGGCGGTGTTTCGATACGGAATCAATCCCATGCCCTCGGGACGCTCACGCAAGCGGCGCCGTTGCGTTTTCGTCGAGCCATCCGAGGAGTTCGCGGATACTCGCGGTAGCGAGCGCAATGCTGGTATCTGCAGCCCCGTAGTAGATGTTCAGCCGATCGCCGTCCTCCCCGAGCGTGTAGCCACAAGGAAACGTGACGTTGCCAACATCGCCCGCCTTCTCGTATGACGCTTCGGGCCCGAACACCCAGCTATCGCCACGTAAGAGACAGTGTTCCGGAGCGTCGAGCGCGAGCAGGGCGAGGCCCAGCCGGTAGAGGCACCCCGCGGCCGTGTGCTTCACGCCGTGGTAAATCATGAGCCAACCCCGCTCGGTCTTGACCAGCGGTGGCGAGAGACCGATCTTGTTTGCATCCCACCAGGCGCCTTTACGTGCCGGAAGGATCATGCGGTGACGTCCCCAATTGCGCAGATCGGGTGAGCGAGACATCCAGATGTGTGCGCCCGAATCGGCGATGGGACGGTGAATCAGGGCGAACGCTCCGTCGATCCGCACCGGCAGGAGAGCAGCGTCCTTGTCGTCGGGCTGCATGATCAGGCCGAGGCGCTCGAAGGTCCGAAAGTCCTCCGTCAGTGCGAGAGCGACACCCGGGCCGCCCGTGCTGAAGGCGGTGTATGCGATGGCGTATTTACCGAGATCGTCGACGAACGTGATACGAGGATCCTCGATGCCCCAGAGCTCTTCAGGATACTTTTCTGGATCCGGCGCTAGCGTCGGCTCAGGATCGATAACCCAGCCATCTACGCCGTTCTGGGATCGTGCCGCACATAGGTGCGAGTGACCGCGGCGATCCTCGACGCGGCAAAGCAGCAAGGTAGTGCCGTCTTTTAGTCGCGTTGCCCCAGGGTTGAAGACTGTGTGCGCAGGATACGGCCAATCCTCGGATCTCAGAATCGGATTGCCGCCGGCGCGTCGAAAGAGCACCGGATATCGCTCATGCATGTTCATTGTCTCGACGCCGCCAGGCGTACGGTCGGCGTGAGCTCTAAGTTGCGCATCTCGAGCAAAGCGAGCTGAAACGAAAGCGTGGACTCAGCCCCCTGGTTTTCGTTGACGCGGTCGGCGTGAAGGCCGTCCCGGCAACCTCCGCTAGCTGCGTCATAGAGCGGCCGCTGAAGCTGATTTTGCCCGAGGAACCAGCCGAATGTACGACGCGCGTGCCGCGCCCAGCGTTCGTCGCTCGTGACCCGACGCGCTTCCAGGCACGCCGATATCATGGCCCAGGCCTCGACGGGCTGCTGGTCGAATGCTGCCTTCGAGCCACCTCGCTGGTAGAAGCCATCCGAGCCCACGGGCGAGAAGTCACCGCTCTCCAGTCCTTGTACGGAGGCGAGCCAGCCGAGCGATCTCAAGCCGAGAGCGGTGACGTGTTCGTCGCGGCTGAGCGCGCCGGCGGTGAGCAAGGCTTGTGAGAGGCGTGCATTTTCGTAGGTTGCAGACTCCTCGAACCAGGGCCAATCATGCGTGCTCGTGCGCTGGTAGAGCCCGAGCAAGCGATCCGTCAAGAGCCGTCGCTGCGATTCCACTTTGGTGTCGCCCTGAAACGCATGCAGGTATTCGCCGATGCCGAGCAAACCGAAGGCCCAGGCGCGTGGACTCGAAAACTCGCTGAGCGCCTGCAGCGACCGCTGAAAGAGCACGCCCGCGAGGCTTTGCTTGCTCGGGTCGCGCGAACGTCCCACCACCGCGCCCAAGGCCCAGACGCCGCGACCGTGAGAATCCTCCGAACCCGACTGCTCCGTCCACGAGCGGTTGTAGCTCATGAAGTTGCGGAAGCGCCCATTCGCCTCGTTGAACGCGTGATTCACAAAAGCCAAGTAGCGCGACGTGAGTCGACGCACGGTCTCCAAATGTTCCGTGCCCGCGTCCTCTGCCATGACCATCAAGAGCAAGGCACGCGCGTTGTCGTCGAGGCAATAGCCATCCTCGTAGCGAGGGACGCTGAAATGCGCGTGTTGCAGCATGCCGGTCGAGTCCGTCATCTGTTCGACGTGATCCAGATTCGTCTCGGGTAGTTCGGGTGAGCGCTTGGCCAGCGTGGCCGCCTCGAATTTCGTGCGCCTGCGCAAGGCGTGCTCGCCCTGCGCGCGTGTGAAGCTTTCGTAATAGCTTCTCGCGACGACGGGCCAGACCATGTCCCTGCCGTACGCGGCTGCGCGCTCGGCCATCGCCAAACGCTTCGGCTCGGCACTGAAGAGCTCGGACACCTCACGGGCAATCGCAACCGGATCGCGCCAGGGAACGAGCACCCCCCTTTCCTCCGCGAGGAGCTCGCAAGCGTAGGCGTACGGCGTAGAAATCACTGCTTTGCCAGCGCCAACCGCATAAGCCAGCGTTCCTGAGGTGGACTGCTCGGCCTTGACGTATGGCGTGATGTAGATGTCGGCCGCGGCCAAAAACTCGCTGAGCTCGCTTTGCGTCACGAAGCGATCGTGGAAAACGATGTTCGCGTCCACGCCCAAGCGCTGAGCTTGGCTTTCGAGCGAGAGGCGATAGGCTTCCCCCTGCTGCGCCTTCACGTGGGGATGAGTGGCTCCGAGTACGATGTAGAGTGTGTTGGGAAAGTTCTTCACGATGGCCGGAAGCGCCTCGATGACGAACTCGATTCCTTTGTCGGGTGAGAGCAGGCCAAACGTCAGAATGACCCGTTTCTGCTCGACACCGAGCCGGTACTTGCTGCGGTGAGCTGCGGGGCACACCGGAATCCCGTGCGGCACGATATCGATCTTTTCCTTCGGCACAGCGTGCACCCTGCTGAGAAGCTCGGCAGCGTGTGAGCTCATGACGATAATCCGCTCGGAGAGCCAGACGAGCTCATCCATTACCTTTCGCTGGATAGGGTTCGGTTCGGGGAGAATCGTATGCAGCGTGCTGACCAGCGGCATACGTAGATCACGCAATAGCGTGAGCACGTGGGAGCCCGCCTTGCCTCCGAAGATTCCGTATTCGTGCTGAAGGCTCAGCACGTCGACGCCGTTGACGTTGAGGAAATCAGCGGCGCGCCGATAACACGCCACGTCACTCTCCGCGAGTTCGAAACGGACTCGCTTGCCGTAGGCGTACGTGCGCCCTGAATCGTTCATCGCCACCACGAAGCAATCGACCTCCGGCAGTTCCGCAGAGATCGTATCGCTCAGGTCCGTAGTGAAGGTCGCGATCCCGCAGCGCCTCGGCAGATAGTTGCCGAGCATCGCGATGGACCGAACTGGGCCGCTCGTCGGCCATTTGCTCGGTGCTTGAGACGCCGGGCTCTCGACCGCTGACATGCGCTACTTGCTCCGAGGCATTTGTTTCGCCACCAATAGGGCCTGCTTCTTCTGTTTGCTGAGGTCGTGTTGCTTTTTCGACTTGGTTTTGGACTTTGGTGATTTGTCGCCCATGGCTCTACCTCGGTAAATTTGGTGTGTGGGAAACCGAGCTCATTCCAAACTCGGCACGTGCGGGCGCGACATCTTCCGCAAATGGAAGCTGTCGGGACTTCGAGCCGGACTTCTCCTGAAGCCAAAAACGGCTCGTTCGTTTCATCCCCGAGGCATCGAGTGAAGCGCAAACGCGCGCTCACCTCGGCACAGCGAGGGTGATTCTCCTGAAGGGTCGCAAACGGTTACCGCGACCTGACCCTTCGAAAGCCGATGCTACTACGCATTCCCCTCGCGGTCAAAGGGTGCCCAGTGGCATGTCAGCTCTGCGCATCCGATCCACGCAGCCGAATTAGGCGCTCGACGAGACACAAAGCACATCGGAGCAAGCGACGGCGGGTCGCGTGAGATTCCGTGGACGTGACGAGAACCGTTGCTCGTCGTGTCTCGTCGTACACGTGCTCGCGAAACTCGAGAGAGCGGGCGTGCTACGCTGTGAGCGTCGGAAGAGCTGCTGCGTTGGTCGTCGTAGTTTGCCGGCCGGAGACGCACGATGGAACCTGCAAAAGCTACGAAGATCGAGTTGCTTCAAGCCAACGTGGACGCGGCAAAGTCGCGGTTAAGGCAAGCGCAAGTCGAGCTGGACTCGGTGCTGAACCTGCTCCCGGACCTGCCTCCGGCGTTGAAGACGGGCGTCATGCGCGCCATCGAGAGCGCCTTCGATGACCTTGGTCAGGCCGAAAACCACCTGATTGAGATGGAAAGCGCCGTGAGCGTTCAACTATCGAAAGCCGAACCCGTCGCGCCGCTGGACCACTGCCCCCACTGCCTACGACCGTACACGAGCGCTCCACCAAACCCGCAAGACGGGGCATCTGGACCGCCGCTGCCGTGAGTTCGCGCTGACTCACGCACGAGCGCGATATTGCTCGAACCTACTCAAAGAAAGACGCCACCGCCGGCGCCATCAACCCGCGCTCAACCGCCACCGGCAACCTCACCGAATGGCGCGACTGGACCACGCCGACGCTCAACTGAGCGCAAAGTGGGGAGAACGCGAGCTAGCTCTTCTTGCAATACAAGAGCGGAAGCGAGTCTTGCCGGTTATCGAATGCAGCGCCGGTGCCCGCGGGAGCTGTCGTGAACGAATGCGTGTGCAACGACAGCGGCCAGTTGTTGTCTTCACATCCGTAAAGTTCGCCGTGCCCGTCCAACCGTTGACGTGATTGCCAGAGGCGGCCAGGCCCGTCGTGCCCACGACCCGATACGACATCGCATTCCCGGCGCCGGTCGTGCCCGTGTGAGAGTGCGCTGGCATTTGCGCCACCGTGAGTGCCACGCTATTTGAGCCCACGGGAGTTCCTCGAGCAAGGCCGGCAGTCACTCCGATTAGCGTGCGGCCGCGCGCCGCCTCGAGCTCCGTCCATCCCGGCGGGCACTTGGCCAGGTCGAACGCCATGACGGCGCCAGTCGGAACCACCTGTTGCGCAAGCACTCCCACTGCAGCGCTCGCCTCCGCGGCCTGCACCGCATACGGCACCGCCCCTAGCTTGCTGCGCCCCACCGTCGCGCCATCAACCTGAACGTCCACCCACAAATCTGGAAACGTACGCACCGCCACAACGCAAGCATCGCCCAGCGGAATCTGAAAACGCCCATCGACAATCACGACCTCCGATGAGACGACATCACACACTCGATTGCCCGCAACGGCAGCATCATAAACGGCGAGAGCAATGTTTCTCGGGCCGTTCACCGGAGTTCCGTCGGCGAGCAACAACTGCCCAGAGTACGTGAGCACTTCCGTCGCCGGAATGCCCGCCGCACGCACGCGCTGCACACCCAGTGTGCCCACGACTCCAACGGCCAATGCGACAATTGGTAAGAGCACGCTCTTGTTTCGATATAAAGTCGTCACGAACATTGTGAGCCCTCCGAGGTACCTACGCTGGCGCCTCAGCCGGCGAGCATCTAACACCGTCGGCACCTCGCGCGCTATCGGCAGTTTTGGCGTCGCCGGTGCGCGAGCGACGTAGGCATATTTTCAGGCGGCGGGGGTCTTCGCGTATGCCAGCCAGCTCGCTCATCTGGTACCACCTGACTTGTTCGAGCACGAGGTTTCAGAACCAGGAATTCGTGTCGCACTTGAAGTCGTGCTTGCGCGTTCCCACGTGGGCAGTCGCACTCTGTCGGCTGTCGAGCTCCTGCTCGTCAGGAAAGAATGCGAGCCCTTGAACGATCTGCGGCACCTCGCTCTCGTTCACCTCTTCGACCTCGTCGATGAAAACACGAGGAAGATCCTGCGGCGCGTTCGAAGAGCCCGCGAGATCCGAAGGTTGATACCTCGCGCGAGACCCTCTAGGTTAGCCGAAATGCTTAGGAGCTTATTGTATGTGGCCCCGTGCGTATTCTGCTTCTCCTGCTCGCAGGCACCATTAGCGGCGCGCACAGGTGCGGCGGAGTTTCGGTGCCCCGCCGAAAACATCGGCGTTGACGAATTGGAAGACGATCGTTATCGCGTCCGGGGCTGCGGCAGGACCCAGATCTACCAATGCGCGAGCACGTGCTGGCGCGAAGGATGGCTTGCTCGCTTTGCGCGCGAGCGCGCCTCGAGGGAATTCGCGTGCAACCCGGAGGCGATCTCCGTGCGCTGGATTCAGGAGGAAACATATCGCGTGAAAGGCTGCGCTCACGAGGCAACCTACGAGTGCGCGGACGAGAGATGTTGGCCCGAAGGGACTCGCCGGGTACCGGCGGCCCAAATCAATGGGGGTTCGTCACCGATTGGTATTGGTTCCCCGATCGGCCGTCATTCGCGATGATATTCCCGAGCGACCGCACTGCGACGACTCACCGCAATCGCGGACGCAGGGTTACGCCGCCGGGCTCTCGTTCGCGTCCATCTCTTTTCGAAAGCGATCTGGATTCTTGAATAGCTTGGTCAATCGCTCTCGGGCGAGATCAGCCATCGCGCCTTGTTGCGGGCCGAGGCTGCACATCAACAATACGGCTTCGCGAAGTAGCGGATCGAAGTCGACTTCGACGCGCTTCGCAAACTCTTCGTCGCCGATCTGATCACGCCGTGCTGCAGCTTCGAAATCGATCACCAAGATTTCCAAGGGAGACGGGCAGACGATGAAGTTGTGGAGCTCGGCGTCGCCGTGACACAGGTTGGCTTCGTGAAGGCGGCGAAGGGAGTTGAAGGCGTTGCCGAGGAGTGTGTAGAGGCCAGCGGCGGTTGCGAGCTGGAGCTTCCGGGCTTTGGCGATGTTGCCTTCTTCGGTGTCGGTGGTGAAAGGCGAAAGGCGGCTGTAGGGAGTGCCGGGGAGGAAGCAGCTGCGAAAGGTTGAGTCGGTGTAGCCGATGGGTGGCGGGAGGCCGAGGATGGTGGTGGCCTCTTGTTGGCGATCGTGTTCCTCTTTGGGGTCGCCGTGGAGTCGGCCGGGGTAGTACGTTTTGCGGAAGTGAAGTGGGTATTGTTTGGCGAGGGGGAAAGCGTTGCGAGTTTCGTAGCTGGCGATCACGATGTCCGCGGAGACGAGGGGCATGCCTTGGGCTTCGCGATGCATGATGTTGCGCACGACGAAGTCTTTGCCGGGTGGACGCTCGAGGAGAGTTTGATATTCGCGCGCTAGGCGTACGGAGTGTCGGGGAGACACCGCGACGAGGACCTCTTCATCCATTCGCGAATCACCTTTCCAGATTCGCGCGCTGTCGCAAAGCGGACTGCCGCGCGGGTTGGAGACATACTCGGCCTCTAAGCCGGCCTGTCGCGAAGGCGCAGCCAAACCGCCGCGAGATCGCAGCAAAGCGCTGCGAATCCGCGGAAGAAATCGCCCGAATCCGCGGAAGAAATCGCCCGAAGATGCTGTGTGGTGGCCTTGCGTGGGTAGCACCCCGGACACAAGATAGGCAGCCGATATGGAACGAGCCGGAATCGTTGGAGCGCTTTTGGTTATAGGGGCTGTCCTGTTTCAGGTGTGGGTCACCGTGCGGGTCTTTCGTTCGCGGCTCTACGAGTCTTCTCAGAAGTCTGCGCAAGCCAAGCTGATTTGGCTGTTGCCAGTGTTGGGGGCGATCATTGCGTTCTCGGTGCTGACGTCGGAAGAGCAGGCCGAGCGTCGCGCCAACGATCCGTCCTTGCGCGGCTAGTCGGGTCCCGAATGGGCGCCGCGCGGCTGATCGCGTGGCTTGGTGAGTAAAGGTGTGCGTCGGTGAGTATCGACGCATTTTCCCTGAAAAACCGGGCTGTTGGAGGGGGCCAGGAATGCAGCTAGCAGCCCCTCGCCGGGTGGGCTAATCACCCCCGCTCTAGTGAGGCGGTCGGTAATTATGCGTGCCGACCTCCGTTTTCAGGGAGTCATCCATTGAATCGCTCAGGTTCTTCCCTCCGGAATGTCGCTGCCGCCCTGACGGGTTGGCTATCGCTCCTCCTGCCATCGCTAGCCTTCGCCGACGAACCGCACCACGGCGGTGAAGCCTCGCTCGTGTTGCCTGATCTGGCGAGTGTTGAGGTGCTGGGCATGACCGGGCACTCGCTGCTTTTGCTCGGTTTGTTGGTCGCCTTGGCAGGGCTGGCGTTCGGCGTGGTGGCGCTGATTCAGGTGAAGAACCTGCCGACTCACAAGTCGATGGCAGAGGTCTCCGACATCATCTGGGAGACCTGCAAGACGTACCTGATCACGCAGGGCAAGTTCATCATGATGCTCGAGGTGCTGATTGGCACCGTGATCGTTCTTTACTTCGGCGTGCTGCAGCAGCTCAGCATCGATCGCGTCATCATCATTCTGGCGTTTAGCCTGATTGGTATTTTGGGCAGCTACGGCGTGGCGTGGTTCGGGATTCGCATCAACACGTATGCGAATTCGCGCACAGCGTTCGCGAGTTTGGCGGGTAAGCCGCACCCGGTTTACACGATTCCGCTGAAGGCCGGCATGAGCATCGGTATGCTGCTGATCAGCGTGGAGCTCGCGCTGATGCTGGCGATTCTGCTGTTCGTGCCGGGCGACTACGCAGGCCCCTGCTTCATCGGCTTCGCCATCGGCGAGTCGCTCGGCGCGTCGGCGCTGCGCATCGCGGGCGGTATCTTCACTAAGATTGCAGACATCGGCTCCGATCTGATGAAGATCGTGTTCAAGGTGAAGGAAGATGACGCACGCAACCCAGGTGTGATTGCCGACTGCACGGGCGACAACGCGGGTGACTCGGTCGGCCCGAGCGCGGACGGTTTCGAGACCTACGGCGTAACGGGCGTTGCGCTAATTTCCTTCATTTTGCTCGCGGTGAAGGATCCGGCCACGCAGGTTTTGTTGTTGGTTTGGATTTTCGCCATGCGCGTCATCATGGTCGTGGCGAGCGCGCTTTCGTACCTGTTCAACGAGGTGCTTCAAAGAAGCCTGTTCGGCAAGGGCGAAAAGGTGAACTTCGAAGCTCCCCTCACCTGGTTGGTGTGGATCACCTCGCTCGCGTCGGTTGGCCTCACCTTCCTCGTGTCGTCGCTTTTGATTTCGGATTTGGGTGATGGCACCCTGTGGTGGAAGCTGTCGGCAATCATCAGCTGCGGCACCTTGGCGGGCGCGATCATCCCCGAGCTGATCAAGGTGTTCACCTCCACCGAATCGATGCACGTCTCCGAAGTCGTGACGGCCTCGCGTGAAGGTGGCGCATCGCTGAACGTGCTCTCGGGCCTCACCGCAGGCAACTACAGCGCGTTCTGGATGGGTCTGGTGATCGCCGTGCTGATGGCCATCGCCTACGGCGTGAGCGGACTCGGTCTCGAAATGCTGATGACGGCGCCGGCAGTGTTCGCGTTCGGCCTCGTTGCCTTCGGCTTTCTCGGCATGGGACCGGTGACCATAGCAGTCGACTCCTACGGCCCCGTGACGGACAACGCGCAGAGCGTATTCGAGCTCTCCACCATCACCGAGATCGAAGGCGCCGCCGAGGAAGTCGAAAAGACCCACGGCTACAAGGTGAACTTCGAAAAGGCCAAGGAGCTCCTCGAAGAAAACGACGGCGCCGGGAACACCTTCAAAGCCACAGCCAAACCGGTGCTGATCGGCACCGCCGTAGTGGGCGCCACCACCATGATCTTCTCGATCATCGTGCTGCTCACCAAGGGTCTCACCGAAAATCTCGACCAGCTCAGCATTCTGCACCCACCCTTCCTACTCGGCATGATCGCCGGGGGCGCCGTGATCTTCTGGTTCACCGGTGCATCGACTCAAGCCGTGGTGGCTGGTGCCTACCGAGCCGTCGAGTTCATCAAACGCAACATGAAGCTCGAAGGCGCCACCAAAGCCTCCATCGAAGACAGCAAGAAAGTCGTCGAGATCTGCACGCGCTACGCGCAAAAAGGCATGGTCAACATCTTCATGACCATCTTCTGCGCAACCTTGTCGTTCGCGTGCATCGAGCCCTTCTTCTTCATCGGCTACCTGATTTCGCTCGCCCTCTTCGGCCTCTTCCAAGCGCTCTTCCTCGCGAACGCGGGCGGCGCCTGGGACAACGCCAAGAAAGTCGTCGAAGTCGACCTCAAAGAAAAAGGCTCCGACCTCCACGCCGCAGCTGTCGTCGGCGACACCGTAGGTGATCCCTTCAAGGACACCTCCAGTGTCGCCATGAACCCCATCATCAAGTTCACCACCCTCTTCGGCCTCCTTGCCGTCGAACTCGCCATCCAACTCGACCGCAGCACCAGCTCGCTGCTCGCCGCCGTCTTCGGCGCCGCCACCCTCTTCTTCGTGTGGCGCTCCTTCTACGGCATGCGCATCAGCAACATGGCAGAAACGGCGCCCGCGCCCGCTGCCGCCGAATAAGCCCAAGTAGACACAGCCAGCCGCGAGGCGCCGTCAAAGCGCTTCGCGGCTTTTGCTTTTTGTGAGCCGGCGCAAACCTACGCGGGCGGCGTTGGCGCAATCATGCGACCGGTGTTCGGCTAGACGAGCGCAAACC